>JBCBZR010000010.1:0-79546 GCA_039815245.1 Pseudomonadota bacterium
ATGATGCGCGAAGGGGGCGAACAGCTCACCGATAAAGCCGGCCGGATGGACCAGCGCCAGGATTTGCTCATTGCCGTCCTGATCAATCGCGGAAACTTTCAGCGCGCCGGTCACCAGAGTGGCGCAGGCGGCTTCCTCGTCCCCGGCGGCGAACAGCATTTCCCCGCGCTCCAGCTCACGCGTGCGCCCGGCAGCAGCCAAAGCGCGGCGCTCCTCGTCGTTCAAGACGGCGCAGGCGGCGCTGTTGCGCACCGGGCATTCTTCGCAGGAGAGTTGAACTGTAGCCATCGCGATCCCTCTTTCCCCCACTTTGGTTAGCGGGCCAGCTCCGACCCAAGCGTGGCGAGTTGCTGGTCTTGTTCTTCGACAACCTTGGCAATGCGCGCTTGCGCGGCGGCGATTGCTGCAATCCGGTCTGCTGATGCAAGAGCGGTGGCGGCTTGCGCGGCGAGCAGATCAAGATCGGCCAGTGCCAGTGTCGCATTGTTGTGCAGTGAAGTGAGATTGGCGAGGCTGACTTCAGCCTCCGCCCAGCGATCGCTTGTGACGCCAGCCCCGCGCGCACCATCAACCCGGCGGCGGGTCGTGATCAGCGTGGTCACGAAATCAGCACGCGCGGCATCGGCGCGCGCGGTGATTGCTCCGATTCGCCCATCCAGATCCTCGGGCAAAGGCGCAGCCAGATCGCCCGGATCGGCGGCTTGCGGCACATTTGCACCGGGAAAGCGCATGGCGAACCGGTCGCCATCGGCGCTGGGTGTCGGGATTGCAAAGGACGGATAGTCCGTTTTTGACCCGGCGCAGCCTGACACAGCCATCCCCAACGCGGCGAGCGCGGCAAGCGGAAAGCGTGGCAATTGGTCAGAAATTCGAGTCATGATCCCTGCCCGGGGCAATATCACGGGTTTGGCATCGCCGCAAAACGCATCTGTCACTCCCGGCTCCGCGATCAAAAATGCGCGGGCGAGCAATCGGGCGCGTTACGAGCGTTGACTTGAGCACGCCTTTCCCTTAACGGCACGCATCTTTCCGACGCTGCTCTTCTGTGCAGCGCCGCAATGCCGTTCGGTATGACGGGCAAAGGTGGTCATAACAGCCACAGCGCTTTAAACCGGGCACAGCACAAGATTGAGAGTTTATAGCCATGTTCGCGATAGTGCGCACAGGCGGCAAGCAATATCGGGTTGCCGCCGGAGACAAAATTGCCGTTGAGAAGCTTTCCGGAGGCGAAGGCGAGACCATCACGCTGGATGACGTTTTGCTTGCAGGCGAAGGCGATTCGATTGCCGATGCTGCCAAGGTGACCGTTTCTGCTGAAATCATCGCTCAGGCGAAGAGCGAAAAGGTCGTCGTTTTCAAGAAGCGTCGCCGCCACAATTACCGTCGCAAAGCTGGCCATCGCCAGCAGATGACGCTGCTGCGCATCACCGATGTCGGCACGGGTGGCGCAGCCAAGAAGGCCGCGCCGAAGAAGGCAGCCGCTCCTAAGACTGAAGCCGCTCCCACAACGCAAGCGCCTGCTCCTAAGGCTGGAGCAGCCAAGGCTGATACGCCGAGCGTCGACACCAACCTTTCGCTGATCTCGGGCATCGGCCCGGGCATCGAGAAGAAGCTGCGCGCAGCGGGCATCGAAACGCTGACCACCATCGCGGCCTGGGATGAGGCTGAAGCGACCAAGTGGAATGAAGAGCTTAAGCTTGGCAATCGTCCGGCCAAGGACGAATGGGCCGTGCAGGCGCAGGAATTGCTCGACGGCAAGCCCCCGCGCGCCAAGGCCGATCAGGCCGAGCTCGCCTCTGGTGAAGACAAGTAAGGGATTAGCGAACCATGGCACATAAAAAAGCAGGCGGTTCATCACGCAACGGTCGCGACTCAGCGGGCCGTCGCCTTGGCGTGAAGAAGTTCGGCGGTCAGCAAGTGATCGGCGGCAACATTATCGTGCGCCAGCGCGGCACCAAGTTCTACCCCGGCAACAATGTCGGCATGGGCAAGGACCACACGCTCTTCGCGCTCGAAGAAGGCGTGGTGCGATTCCACACTGGCAAGCAAGCGCGCAAATACGTCTCAGTCGACGTTATGGCGGAAGCAGCCGAATAAGCGACGGTTCACTGACAGGGCCGTCCCATTTGGGGAGGCCCTGAGCTGGAATTGAAACCAGCTTGCAAGAGGGAGACAGGCCACCCCGGATACGGGGGGCTTGCTCCCTCTTCGCATTTCTCCCTCATCTCGCCGCGGCCTCAATGCTGCGGCCATCAAAACGTCATCGTCTCCGCGCACATGCCGGAGCCGGGGCGAGAGAGGATGAGAGTGGTGTTTCATCGCAGTGAGCGGCTGTTGTTGAGGCCGATCTGGCCTGAAGACTGGCGCGGCATTCTGGGCGGCATCGCTGATGAAGGCGTGGTGCGCAATCTTTCGCGCGCGCCATGGCCCTATGGCGAGGCCGATGCGCGTAAATTTGCAAGCCTGTCTATCGGCGCGATGACGCCGCGCTTTATCGTCAGCCGTGCGGCTGATGCAGCGTTGGTCGGGTGCATCGGGATCGATGCGCTGGATGATCGCGCTGACGTGGTTGAACTGGGCTATTGGATCGCGCGCGATCACTGGGGGCGCGGTTACGCCACTGAGGCAGGCCGCGCCGTGCTCGAAATCGCGCGCACCTTGGGGCACACGCAGATCATCGCCTCGCACTTTCTTGACAACCCAGCCTCGGGCCGGGTGCTCGAAAAGCTGGGTTTTGCGCCCACGGGCCGCACGGTGATGCGCCATTCCTGCGGCCGCGATGCAGAGGCGGAAACGCGCGAATACGCGCTCGATCTGGGAGCCTTGAAAGCGCCTGTGCCTGTCGCTGCGTAACATCGCCGCATAGGGGTCCACATAGGACCGCTGCTTAACCCGCTCGGCTTGACCGGGCGGCCAAGCTGCCTATTGCCACGCCATATGACGACACGAAAACGCCTAAGCCCCGAAGAATCCCGTGCATCCGCGCTGCAAGCGGCGCGTGCGCTGCTGATTGAGACCGGGCCGCAATCGGTCACCTTGAAAGCGGTCGCAGGCCGGATCGGGCGCACGCATGCCAATCTGCTGCACCATTTCGGCTCCGCCTCTGGCCTGCAAAAGGCGCTGGCCGAACACCTCGCGCGCACTGTGTGCGAGACAATCATTGAGGCCGTTCACGCCAGCCGCGCAGGTCTGGGCTCAGCGCGCGAAGTGGTGGATTTGGCGTTTGATGCGTTTGACCGCGAAGGGGCGGGCGCGCTCACCAGCTGGATGCTGCTGACCGGCAATGAAGATGCGCTCGCGCCGATCATTGCAACCATCCACGAGCTTGTCGACGAGATCGCGCCGGGCGAACCGGCAGCGTGCGGCGATGACAAGCATGTGCACAAGGATACGCTCAGCCTGGTGTTGCTGGCGCTGGGCGATGCGTTGATCGGGGGCGCGCTGGCCAAGTCGCTTGGCCTGCCGCGTGACGCCGCGCGAGAGCGGGCGCAAGAGCAGCTCGAAGCCTCGCTCGCGCGGTATCAGACCGCTTCCTGATTGCCGATGCCCGCCGATTGCCATGCGGGCAGCGCCGCTGGATCAAGATCAGCCACCCGCAAGTGATCCACCGCCAGACCCAGCTCCGGGTAAGCGATCTTGCGGCGCCTCTCTTCTGAAGACTCAAGCGGGACCACAACCAGACGCCGGTTAACCTTTTGCCGCCAATTCATGCGGGCGGTGTTTTCCTGCCCGACATAGCAGCCCTTCTCAAAGCTTACGCCGTGCAGCTCCACCGCGTTGGTTTCCAGCCACAAAATATCGCCCAGCTCATCGCGCCCTTCAGGAACGCCCTGCGCCAGCCGGTGCGTCTGCCACGCTGCATCCGCCGCATCGCCGGTTGGAGCGGCCAGCCAGCGATAGCCCAGCGTGGCCAGACGCGGATCAGGCACTGCGCCCGCGCTCCCATGGGCTGGCGGATCAGTGCTCCAATGCACCGCCAGCGTGTCCTCGCGCGCAATGTCGATCGCGCGGCGCAGGCGATAAAGTGAGAGCCGCTTGGCGAGGTCATCCGCCACCGCCGCCTCGCAATCGAGCAGCAGCGAGCCCTCCTCGCCCTCCCAAACCAGGAAATCGAACATCGCCTTGCCCTGCGCAGACAGCAGCGCGGCATAGACCGGCAGCGCGCCAGAGACATCGTTCGTCACCAACCCCTGAAGAAAGCCGCGAACATCCTCATCGCTCCCCTCGCGCGGGGCGAGGCGGATGAGGGCGCGGGTGGTCAGATGGGTTGCCGTCATATCTCAAGCCTTTTTGCAATCGCGCGCGCCAGCCGCTCGCCCAGCTGCGGGCCTTGTTCGGGGTAGAGATAGGGTTCGATCAGCTCTGCTTCCATAAGCAGCAGGCCCTCATCGCCGCGCAGCATATCGATGCGCGCGTAAAGCGGGGTGGCGAAGGGCACCGCGTTCAGCACTCTTTGCGCTGTCGCGACGTCTTCAGCGCTCGCTTCATACAATTCCTCGCGCCCGCCATACAGCGACTGGATGCGGTACTCCCCATCAGCCGCGCGCTTGATCAGCGCATGGCTGAACGCGCCGTCGATGAAGATAAAGCTGATCTCACCTTCTGTGGCAATCGCGGGAAGGTAGGGTTGGATCATGGCCGGGCGGTCGAAATGCCAGCCTTCGGCGAGGCTGCTGCGCCGCATCAGCTCCTGCCCCTCTGCGCCCGCGCCGATCTGGCGTTTGACCACCACCGCATCACACTCAAACACGTCCAGCGCTTCGGTTATGCCCTTCGCGGTGACGGTCTCGCGCCACAGGGTCGGGATCGTCGGCACGCCCGCATCAGACAGTTCGCGCAGATAGGTTTTAGTCAGGTTCCAGCGCACCAAGTCGGGCGGGTTGCACACGGCGATGCCGTGCGCAGCCAGCGCATCCAGCTTGGCAAGAAACGACTCTGCCTTGTCCTGATAGTCCCACGCTGTGCCCAGCAGGACGCATGCGACGCCGGAGAACGCCTCCAGCGGCGCCTCCCATGCAATTACCCGCAGGTCCAGCCCACAGCCCGCCATGGCTGGCTGAAGCGCTGCGATCATCCGATCATGCTCAAACGCATCCTCGCGGCGCTGGCTGGCACCAGGCAGGGTCGTTTCGCAGGCGAGAAATCCAAGTGTGGGCATAAGTGCAGGGCCGTGTAGCGCGGTGTCGAAAGGGTGGAAAGCGCTGAGCGAGCGTCCTAAAGCGATTGTGATGACGGACATTCTGACAATTCGACGCCCGGACGACTGGCACCTGCACTTTCGCGATGGCGATATCATGCGCGGCGTTGTGCCATACACCGCTCGCCAGTTTGCGCGCGCGATTGTGATGCCCAATCTTACCCCGCCGGTGACGACCACGGCGCTGGCGGCTGCATATCGCGACCGTATCCGCGCCGCCGTGCCTGAAGGCGTGGCGTTTGAGCCGCTGATGACGTGCTATCTCACCGATACGACGGACCCTGATGATCTGACGCGCGGCGCGGCAGATGGCGTGTTCACTGCGGCAAAGCTGTATCCCGCCAACGCCACCACCAATTCATCAAGCGGTGTCACCAGTGTTGAGGGGCTTTATCCGGTTCTGGCCCGCATGGAGGCCGAAGATATTGTGCTGTGCATCCACGGCGAGGTGACCGACCACGATATCGACGTGTTCGACCGCGAAGCGGAGTTTATCGAGCGCCACCTGACCGGAATTGTTGCCAACTTCCCCAATTTGCGCGTTGTTTTTGAACACATAACAACCTCGGACGCGGTCGAGTTCGTTAAGGCGGGCAGTGATCGAATCGCTGCGACAATCACGCCGCAGCATCTTCATATCAACCGCAACGCCATGCTCGTGGGCGGGATGCAGCCGCACAATTATTGCCTGCCGGTGGCCAAACGCGAGACGCACCGGCTGGCCTTGCGCGCGGCGGCGACTTCGGCCGATCCGGCAATTGCGCGCAAATTCTTCCTCGGCACAGACAGCGCCCCGCATTTGCGCGGTGACAAGGAAAGCGCGTGCGGCTGCGCGGGCATTTTCGGCGCTCCGGTGGCGTTGGAAAGCTATCTGACGGTGTTTGAGCAGGAAGGCGCGATTGACCGGTTTGAGGCGTTTGCCTCGCTCAATGGCCCTACCTTTTACAACATGCCGGTCAATGAAGAGACGGTGACGCTGGAGCGGGTGGCCATGCCGGTGCCCGAGGAATTGCCGCTGGTCAGTGAGACGATTGTGCCATGGCACGCGGGCCAGACGCTGGGCTGGAAATTCGTCGGGTAGCTTGCCTGACTCAGGTTGCCAAAGCAGCACGCTTTGCGCGGCGTGAGCGGACCCACAGATCGCCCGCGAAGATCGCCACCGCCACCCAGATCAACAGGAAGCTGGCGAGTTGCGCGGGCTTCAATTCCTCTTCGAACACCGTCAGCCCCAGCAGAAAGACGATGGTGGGCGCGAGGTACTGGATAAAGCCCAGCGTTGAATACTCCATCCGCCGCGCCGCAATCGCGAACAGCAGCAGCGGCACGGCTGTAACCACGCCGGAAAAGATGATCAGCGCGCTCATCGTGACATCGGTGCCGAAGGAAGGTCCTGCCGGGCTCGCCGCGTACCAGATGGCAATGCCACCTGCGACAGGCAGCAGGATCGCGCTTTCGATGGTAAGGCCGGGCAGGGCGCCGACGGAAACCTGTTTACGTACAATCCCATAGAGGCCAAAGCTAAGGGCAAGGCTGAGGCTGATCCAAAGCGTTGTCACCGCGCCTGCTGCCAGCAGAGCGACCGCGCTTGCGGCAATGGCCACTGCGACCCATTGCCAGCGTGAAAGCCGCTCACCCAGCAGCAGCGTGCCGAGCAGCACATTGAGCAGCGGGTTGAGGTAATAACCAAGGCTGGCCGCATAGACCTGACCTGCGCCAATCGCCCAGATGTAGACAAACCAATTCGCTCCGATCAGCCCCGCGCTGGCGAACAGCATCAGCAGCGCGCGCCGGTCTGTGAGCGCGGCGCGGATCTCGGGAAACTGCCCACGCGCAGCGATGATGATCAGGCACAAAGGCAGCGTCCAGATGATACGCCAGCCGACAAACTCGAACGGCGGCACGCTGGCGACCAGCATGATATAAAGCGGCAAAAAGCCCCAGATGATGTAAGCGCCCAGCGCTTGGGGGAGGCCCGAAGGGGTGTCATTTGAAGAGGGGGAAGTGCCGGTCATGCTGGCGCGGCGACTAGGCGCGTCAGACTGCGGACGCAAGCACGCTGGATGCACTCAAATCTGACGGTGCGGCCATTTCGGCTGAACGCGGGCTGACAGGCCTGATTGCGGCTTGTTCAGCTAAGGCGCGGTATAAGTGAACAACATCGCAGCAAGAAGCCCGCTTCAAGCTGTATTTCATCAACTTGGGCCATTCCCACCAATGGTCTGGGCGCGGCTTCCACCAGCCGCGGAAAGCGCCGTCATGTCCCGTTTCGGGGTGTGGGGGCGTTTTCGATTCGCGCGCATGAAGCCCCTCGCAGTACCACTTTTTAACCAAGCTCTGGCACTGCCTGCGGCCATGCGTTTTGTCCCTCGCCTTGCCCTTATCGCTGCACCCTTGGCGCTTTCCGGATGTGGCAGCGAGCCGAGCGATGTGCCGCTGTCCCCGGTCAACGAAGCGGACCCCTATATCGCCCGCGCGCTCAATGATCCGCTGATGGTTGATCCGGACCTGTCCTATCGCAATGAAGCCAATGCGGCGATCACGCTGGGATATGACCATGCCTTGCCAAGCTTCAAAGGCACCGAAGAAGCGGCGAGCCGGGCGCGCGAGACCGCGCGGCTGGAATTGCTGGAAAAAGGCCCACTGGAAGACCTGCCATTCCCCTCAGACACGCCCGGTCCCACAGGGCTGGCAGAGGCCTTTGGCACGCAGGCGGTGATGCGGGCGCTGGACCTGCCAAGCGCGTGCACCAAGGATATTCGCGGAGATTTTGCGCTGGCGGCCAACCTGCCTGACATTGCCCGCGTGATGCCGCATGGCATGGTGCGCGTCGCGGCGGCGGTGGAGCAAAGCGGCTGCACGATGCGCATGGTACGTTATGTGACGCCGGTGCCGGTAGATGACGCGCTGCAATACCATTTTAACATCATGGCGCGCGCCGATTTTGAGCCTGACTATTTCGCCGATCCCGAAAAGTCGCTGATCGCACGGCGGCGCGGAGTGAACATCGCGGTGTTCGCGCGCGAGACATCAGGCGATTTGAGCGCGGTGGATGTGGTCACTTGGAAAGAGCGCTGAGCGCTAAATCTCTTTAAGACCCACATTGATCTCTGCGCGGGGCTGCTCCATTTCCGTGCTTGCCACAGGATAGGCGCAATAGTCCGCCGCGTAGAAGGCGGCAGGGCGATGATTGCCTGAAAGGCCGATCCCGCCAAACGGAGCCGAAGAAGACGCGCCATTGGTTGGGCGGTTCCAATTGATGATACCCGCGCGGATATTGGCCCAAAAGCGCCCGTAATCGTCAGGTGTGCCGCCAATCAGCGACGCGGAAAGTCCAAAACGTGTGTTGTTGGCCTCTGTGATCCCGGCGTCGAGATCGGGCACGGTGATGACCTGCAGGATCGGGCCGAACAGCTCGATATCCGGGCGGTTCTCAATCGAGGTTGTGTCGATAATGCCGGGCGTGAGGAAAGGCGTATCTTCCTTGAGCCGCCGCATGTGAGAGATCGCCCGCCCGCCCGCAGTCAGCAGTGTGATGAACGCCTCCGTCAGTCCGTCGGCGGTTTGATTGTCTATCACCGGCCCCATAAAGGGCTGCGGTTCAGCCAGTGGATCGCCAATGATCAGTTTGCGCACCATCGGGATCAGTTCCGCCAGCAGATCGTCATAGACATCTTCCTTCACGATCAACCGGCGTGCCGCGGTGCAACGCTGTCCAGTGGTGGTGAAGGCGCTTTGGATGATGAGCGCGGCGGCGTCTTGCAGCTTGGGCGTGTCTAGCACGACGATGGGATTGTTGCCGCCCATCTCCAGCGCGACAAGCTTGCCCGGATTGGCTGCAAGCTTGCGATTGATCGCAATGCCCGCTTGCGCAGAGCCGGTGAACAGTACGCCGTCCACACCGGGATGCGCGACCAGCTGCTTGCCTTCTTCAGGCCCGCCGATGACCAATTGCACCACCTGTTCGGGCACGCCCGCTTTGTGGAAGCATTCGACGAGCATTTGGCCGACCGCCGGGGTCTTTTCAGACGGTTTGAACAGCACCGCATTGCCCGCAATCAGCGCTGGCACGATGTGGCCATTGGGCAGGTGGGCGGGGAAGTTATACGGCCCCAGCACGGCCATCACGCCATGCGGCTTGTGCCGGAGCGCTTCGGCACCCTTCAGCGCGCTGTCATGGCGTTTCTTGCCCGTGCGCTCTGCATAGGCGCTGACCGAAATATCGACCTTGTTGATCACGCCGTCGACTTCGGTGCGCGCTTCCCACAGGGGCTTCCCTGCTTCCTGCGCGATCATATAAGCCATGTCGTCAGAGCGTTTGCGCACTTCATTGGCAAAGCGGCGGCATGTCTCAATCCGGTTGGCGAGCGGCTTTGCAGCCCATTCCGGCCACGCCTGACGCGCGGCGCTGACCGCAGCGGCGACATCGCCATGTTCGCCGCTCCACAGCTCTTCACCGGTTGCGGGCGCATAAGATATGAGCTTTGAGTTAGCCAAAATTAGAGTGCTCGTCCGGGTTGATTTGTGCCGCTATGGCACAAAGGGGTTAATGCGGGCTAGCCTTCACAAGCTTGGTTTTCCGCCGCTTAGGTTGTTTTTGCGCGATCACTCTGCGTGGCCGCTGTCTTGGGGCGCATTGCCATGCGCTTCGCCCATGCGGCGCAGCGCTGCCACTTTGGCATGGAGCGGTGACCAATCGTCGCGCTCGTCAATCGCTGACCAGATTGCCTCGACCTCTTCGATGAGCATGGATTGGGGGCCGTCGTCTGACCAATAGGCGTGCGTATCCTCGACCCTGTCATAGTCTGCGAGCATGGCGCTGAGATCGGCGTCGGTTTCAGCACGCTTCGTTCGGTGCTCAAAGAAGAAGGCGTCAGGCCCTTGGCCTGCATCGCGCATCGCCTTTTCGCAGGCTGAAACCAAGGGCGCATCTTGCTCAACCCCGCGCGGGACAAGGCCCAACCGCCAGCACCAGCGCCGCGCAATCGCCTCCATATAGAGCGGGCCAAAGCGGTTAAGCGCCGCCACCAGCGGGTCACTCTCTGCCAACGCCCGCAGCGCAACGCCCAATTGGCCGCAATTCCAGTGCAGGGCCTCAGGCTGGCGGCCAAAGGCGTACAGCCCGCTGTGATCGAAATAGGCTGCGGTGAAGCTCTGGTCCCATGTGGGCAGCCAGCGCCACGGCCCGTAATCAAAGCTTTCGCCGGTAATGTTCATATTGTCTGTGTTGAGCACGCCATGGACGAAGCCTGCGACCATATAGCTCGCGGCAAGATCGGCGAGGCGTTCCACCGCCAGATGCATAAGGCGCACCGCAGGCTCATCGCGGCCTGGAGCGTCTTCGGGCGGGGGTGGGCCGGGGAAGTGCATGAGGCAATAGTCGATCAGCGCGGTGAGATTGTCGGTCTCACCCAGAGCGGCGAGCCGCTGAAACGTGCCGATGCGGATGTGCGAATGGCTCAGCCGAACCATCACGGCAGAGCGCGTTGGACTGGGCTCATCGCCGCGCATCAGTTCTTCGCCGGTTTCGATCACGCTGAGCGTTTTTGAGGTGTTTGTCCCCAAGGCTTCGAGCATTTCGGTCGCCAAAATCTCGCGCACTGCGCCTTTCAGCGTCAACCGCCCGTCGCCCGCGCGGCTATAAGGCGTTTGGCCAGAGCCTTTGGTGCCAAGGTCCATCAGCCGCGCGCTGCCCGCCTCGCGCAGCTGCGCAAACAGGAAGCCGCGCCCATCGCCAATCTCGGGATTATAGGTGCGGAACTGGTGCCCGTGATATTTGAGCGCGAGCGGCTGTGGCAGATTATCAGGCAGAGGCGCAAATCGGCCGAAATGCGCCGCCCAATCCTCATCGCTCAGCCCTTCCAGCCCAACGCGCGCTGCGGCCTTATTGTTGCGAAAGCGGATGGTGGTTTCCGGAAAGTCCGCCGCCGCGACGGGCGCGCCCAGCCACTGCGCCAATTCAGCGATTGCGGGGTCTGGCCGGTAGGCTGCCTGTTGCTCTGTTGCGTTCATGGCGCGATAGTGGGGGTGAAGTCAGCCGCCCGCAAGCGGCAAGCGACGATCATTTTGTCTCGACGAGAGTGTAAAGGAACACAGCGCCCGCAATGGCCAAGATTTACGAAGAGTGCCACTGGACCAGCGCCGACGGCCTGAGCCTGTTTTACCGCGATTACGCAGGGCCACTGGAAGGCGAGCGGCTGCCGATCGTTTGTATGCATGGCCTGTCGCGCAATTCGCGCGACTTTGCAGACCTCGCCGCGCATCTCAGCGCGGATCGCCGCGTGATCGTGACTGAAATGCGCGGGCGCGGGAACAGCGATTACGCCCCCGATTCAAAGACGTACAATCCGAAGCAATATGTCGCCGATGTGGAAAAGCTGCTGAGCGAGCAGGGCATTGATCGCTTTGTCGCGATTGGCACGTCGATGGGCGGGTTGATGACCATGATGCTGGCAGCGTCCAAGCCGGGGCGCATTGCGGCGGCGGTGATCAACGATATCGGGCCGGTCATCGAGGTTGAGGGGCTCGAGCGTATCGGAGGCTATGTCGGCGCCGGGCGCAGCTATCCCACATGGCTCCATGCCGCTCGCTCGCTCGCTGATGTGCATGGCGAGAAGTTTCCCGACTGGGATCTCGACCAATGGCTTGCCATGGCAAAGCGCAATATGGTCGTGAGCCAGAACGGGCGGATCAGCTATGATTACGACATGGCGATTGCCGAGCCGTTTTCAGAGCCCGGCGGGGCCGCGCCGTCCAACCTTTGGCTCGCCTTTGAAGCCTTGCGCGATGTTCCGATGGTGCTGGTACGCGGCGAACTGACTGATCTGCTTAGCATGGAGACGGTCAAGCAGATGCAGGTGCGCAATCCAGCGCTCAGCCTGGTCACGGTTCCCAATGTCGGCCACGCGCCCACATTGGATGAGCCGGAGGTGCGCGCCGCGATTGATGCACTGCTGGCGGATATTCCGTGAGCTCAGCCAAGTCGGCGCGCCCGCGCATTCTGCACTGCCATTCGACCTTTTCTGCCGGTGGTAAAGAACGCCGCGCGGTCAAGCTGATGAACGCCTTTGGCAAAACGCTCGACCATACTTTGGTGTCCGCAATGCCGAACCAGATGGGCGCGCGCAGCCTGGTCGATCGCGCGGTGACAGTGCGTTACCCGGCGGATTTCTCCTCGCTCACCGGTTTTCCCTCACCCGGACGCCTGATCGAGATCGCCAAGGCGATGGCTGAGTATGACCTCATCCTCACCTACAATTGGGGTGCGATGGATGCGGTGATGGCGCATAGCGTCTTTGCCAACACGCTGGGCCTGCCGCCGCTGGTGCATCATGAGGACGGCTTCAACGAAGACGAAGCGAGCGAACTGAAGACCACGCGCAATCTCTATCGCCGCGCTGCCTTGCGCTGTGCGTCTGCTTTGGTGGTGCCCAGCGCGACGCTCGAACGCATTGCGCTGACCAAGTGGAAACAGCCCCAGCGCCTTGTCCAGCGCATCCCCAACGGCATCGCAACCCAGCGCTTTGCCAAGCCGCCCAAACCCGGCGCTCTGCGCGTGCTGAAGCGCGACGGTGAGAAATGGGTCGGGACGCTCGCGGGGCTTCGCCCGGTCAAGCAATTGCCTGCCTTGGTCGATGCCTTTGCGCCTCTCGGCGATGAATGGCAGTTGGTCATCATCGGCGAAGGGTCAGAACAACAGGCGATCCGCGAGCGCGCAGCGGCGCTAGAGGTGGATCACCGGGTCCACTTGCCCGGCGCAGTGAATGAGCCTGCAGATGTGATCGGTCTGTTCGATATATTTGCTCTGTCCTCGCGCTCTGAGCAGTTTCCACTGAGCGTGGTTGAGGCGATGGCAGCGGGGCTCCCGGTTGCCTCGCCGGCAGTTGGCGATGTTGCGAGCATCGTCGCGAGTGAAAATGCACCCTACATCACCCGGCCAGGGGACGCGCTCGCTCTGAAACGTGCGCTTGGCGAATTGGCGAAGGACAGCGCCGCGCGAAAGGCTATTGGCGCGGCCAACAAAGCCAAAACGGGCGCTGAGTTTGAAGAGGCGAAAATGGTTGAGCGCTACCGCTCGCTATACAGCGACATTATGGGCCGCGCATTCTAGCGCTTCATCGCGGGTTCACGCACCAGACGCATCCTTATACAGACACGATTGCGCGCGGCATTGCGCCTGCCCGGCGCACGCTTTAAGGCCGCGCCTCATACCAACTGTCCAGCAACCTGCACTCCAGGTGCACAATCTCAAGGAAACCGGCCTCCCGTGGCGAGCACTCCGACAAATCCCGGCTCAACTGACGATAAGCAGCCGCCCGCAAAACCCTCTGCCGAAGATGAAGTGATCATCCGCGAGATTGATGAAGCGGTGCGGCAGGATGACGCGACCCAGTTCATGAAGAAGTATGGCGTGGGCATCGCCTCGGTTCTCTCAGTCGTGCTGATCGGGTTGGCTGGCTATCTGTTGTGGGATTCGCAGGTAGAAGCCGGGCTGGAAGCGGATTCAGAAAAACTGGTTGGCGTGCTCGATTATCAGCAAGCCGATGATTGGGCCTCGGTTAAGGAACGCAGCACAGAGCTGCTCGATAACGAGACGCCCGGCATTCGCACTTCGGCGCGTTTCATGCAGGCGGGCGCTGCATTGGAATTGGGCGAAACGGACCGCGCGGTTGAGCTTTACGCGCAAATCGCTGCGGATGCCGACGCGCCGCCCGCTCTCAGAGACTTTGCCCGTGTGCGCGAAGTGGCGTCCAACTTCGATGATCGTGAGCCGGCCGATATCATTGCCAAGCTCAAGGACATCGCCGTTCCGGGCAACGCCTATTTCGGCAGCGCGGGCGAACTGGTCGCGATTGCTCACTTGGAGGCGGGCGACCGCAAGCAGGCAGGGGCTCTTTTCGCGACGATTGCGAAGGAAGAGGACCTGCCCGAAACCCTGCGTTCGCGCGCGCGTCAAATGGCAGGCCTGCTGGGCGTTGATGCCGTCGATGACGTTAGGCAATTGCTCGAGGATGAGGGGATTGACCCTGATGGTGTAGGACCGGGGCCGGGTGGCCCTGCGCCAGCGCCCATCCCGCAGGGCGCAACGCAATAAATATCATCAAGACCAATCGCACAGGGCTGTGGGGGCAAGTGCGCAATGAGGTATGAGAGTTTGGACGGGATAATGAAGGCAAGTACAATGAACGCGCGATCACGGTTTCGCATGATGCGCACAGCCATCGCTGCCGGCGCGATTGCCGCCGCGCTGACGGGCTGCGCGGGCAACGGCCTGTTTGGCAGCGCCAAAAAGACGACGCCGACAGTCGGAAAACGCATGCCGATCCTCTCGCGCATTGAAAGCGGGACTGAGGTCGATCCGGCGCTGGCCTCTGTCAGTGTCGTCCTGCCTCCGCCTGTAGCAAATACGGAATGGAGCCAGGTCGGCGGCGCAGCGGACAAGTCCTATGGACATCTCGCCCTGAGCGCGACGCCGACCAAGATCTGGACCGCTCAGATCGCCGGGTCGAGCAACCGCCAGCGCCTCGCCGCCTCGCCCGTGATTGGCAGCAACCAGCTGTATGTTGAGGACACTGAAGGCGTTATCCACGCGTTCAACAAGTTCACCGGCGAGACCGTCTGGCGCAAGAGCGAAGACGACATGAGCGATGATATGCGCCCCAGCGCCTTTGGCGGCGGGGTAAGCTATGACAACGGCGTGGTTTACGCCACGAATGGCGCGGGCGAGGTCAAGGCCAAGAAAGCGGAAACGGGCGAACGCATCTGGAAGGTCAAGCCCGCAGGCCCCTTGCGCGGTTCCCCGACGATCGCCTTTGGGCAGGTCTATGTGATGACGCAGGACAACCAGATCATCGCGCTCGATGCAAAGAATGGCGAGACGCTGTGGAATGACAGCGGCTCCGCAGCGCAGTCGGGTGTGTTTGGCGTCGCGGCACCGGCAGCGGGGCAGGGCACGATCGTTGCTGGCTATTCGTCGGGCGAGCTTTCCGCTTACCGTTATGAGAATGGCCGCACGCTGTGGTCAGATGCCTTGGCGCGCACTAATATCTCAACGCAGGTTTCCTCGCTCACCGATATTGACGCTGATCCGATCATCGATTCGGGCCGGGTCTATGCGTTGGGGCAGGGCGGGCGCATGGCAGCCTATGAACTCGTGACCGGCCAGCGCATTTGGGAGCTGAACCTTGCAGGCATCTCCACCCCGGCGATTGCGGGCGAGTGGATTTTCACGCTGACCGATGATGCGCGATTGCTGGCCATTGCCCGCTCAACGGGGCGCGTCCGCTGGATCACGCAGTTGCAGCGCTTCAAGAATGAGAAAAAGAAGACCGGGCCGATTTTCTGGACTGGCCCTGTGCTTGCCGGCAACCATTTGTGGGTCGCCAGCAGCGAAGGCGACGTCTGGAAAGTGAGCTCCAGCGAAGGCTCAGCCGAGGCCTTTGCCGAATTGGACGATGCTGTCAGCCTGCCTCCTATCGTCGCGGGAGAGACGTTGTTTATTCTTGATGATGGCGGCACGATCCACGCCTGGAAATAAGGTTTAAGTTTCGCCGCGCGCAGTGTCTGCAATCGGGACACGCGCGAGCGGGTCAGCGCCGTCTTAACCATTTCGCGCTAAGGCGGCTGGGATGAGCGAGACCGCCGCGACCTCAGCGCCTGCGTACACAACGCCGCCAGCGCCGCCCAAAAGCGATGTTTCGGCGGGCGTTGGCCTTGCCGGGCTGCTGGGCCTGATCGCGTGGATCGCCTTTTGCCGCGCATACCCGCTGGTTGCAGAGACTTTTGCTCTGCCTGGTCCGCGCGAAGTTTTGTCCGGCCCGCATGCCGCGCTCACCGCGGTGCTGTTTTCCGCTGTGCCCATGGCTGCATGGTCCGTGCTGGTCGACAAGGTGCATCTGCGCGCTTCCACCGGGCTCGACTGGAGCCTCAAACGCTCAGTCAATGATGTGCTGCCGGTCGCCACCACCAAGATTGTCGGTCTGTGGACGACATGGGCGATCATCGGCGCGTTGTACTGCTTGGGTCGGTGGTATTGGGACGGCTCTTATCTGTTCGCGATGAACGTGCTGGGCGTGGCAATCGTCCCCATGATCGTGCTGAGCGTGCCTTACGTCATCTGGCTCGACCGGTTCATGGTCGATCCCAAGGATGCTACGTGGCATTTCGGTGCAATGCTGATCGGGCGAGAGGCATGGGACGCTGAGCAGGTCAAAAAGCACTGGCGCGCTTGGCTGATCAAGGGCTTCTTTGGCGCCTTCATGATCTCGATTCTGCCGCCTGCCTTCGCGCAGATCGTGGAATCTGATCCGGCCGCCATTGTCGATAACCCGATTGCGCTGGGCTGGCTTCTGATCAACGCGCTGTTCCTGATCGACGTGCAGATCGGCACAGTCGGCTATCTGTTCACATTGCGCCCACTGGATGCGCATATCCGCTCGGGCAATCCGTTCCTCGCTGGATGGGTTGCCGCGCTGCTGTGCTATCCGCCGTTCAATTGGAGCATTCTGGGCAATGGCGGGGTGCTCAATTACCAACAGAACACCGCCGATTGGGGCATCTGGATGGCGGGCAACATCCCGTTGCTGTGGGTCTGGGCCGCTTTGCTGGTGTTCCTGACGGCGGTCTATGCTTGGGCGACGGTGATTTTTGGCATCCGCTTTTCGAACCTGACCTATCGCGGGGTCATCACCAACGGCCCGTACCGCTTCACGCGGCACCCGGCCTATCTGTCGAAAAACCTGTATTGGTGGGCAGTCTATCTGCCGTTTCTGGTGCAAAGCGGCTCACCGGTGGACGCGATCCGCAATTGCTTCTGCCTCGCAGTGGTCAACGCGATTTACTACTGGCGCGCGCGGACCGAGGAAGCGCACTTGCTGCTCGAAGACCCGAAATACCGCGAGTATTACGACTGGATGGAAGAGCGCGGCATCATCACTGCACCGCTCGCCCGGCTAAAGCGCAAGCTGATGAGCCGTGGGCAAACCGCCGGCGCTGACGGCAAAGGCGGCGCGCTCGCAGAGCCCGCCGAATAGCGCGCACACTTTTAAAGCAGCGGTGCGCCGTCATCGGCTTGGAACTTGCTCACCTCAATAATGTTCAAATCAAGCTCGCCCAGCGTCTTTTGAAAAGCTGCCATGTGCGGTGTCTCAAAATGCACAGCGAGCGCTGCTTGATCGACCCATTTCTCAACAATGTGCAGGATGGTTGGATCAAGGATGTCCTGCGAATAGGCGTATTCGATGCAGCCTTCCTCCGCGCGCGATGCGGTAATCATCGCATCCAGCGCCGCGTGGCCCTGTTCCAGAGCACCATCGCCAAGCTTTGCTGATCCAAGCACAATCAACATTGTTCAATTCCTTCGTAGAGTTGCTGGCGACTAAAACGAATATTTGTAGACGCGGTCCACGTCTCCGGCCCATTCGCCGTTATAGGCATCAAGCAATCGTTGCGCGGGAACCTTGCCGCTGGTGACAATCTCTTCGAGTGTTTCGAGATAGCCCGTCTCATTATCGCCGCTGGCATTGAGGCGCGCGCGTGCAGCCAGCCCGCCTTGCGCGATGGCGAGGATGTCGCGGCCTAAATCCTGCAAAGTGCCGCCGCCCGGTATCGGCGCAGCCAGCCCGAGGCGCGGGGCGTCATTGCGCAATTGCTCGCGCTCTTCCATCGACCAGTCCTTGACCAGCGCCCACGCCGCATCGAGCGCACCTTGATCATACAGCAGGCCGACCCACAGCGCCGGAAGCGCGCAAATGCGGCTCCACGGCCCACCATCCGCGCCGCGCATTTCGAGGAAGCTCTTGAGGCGCACTTCAGGAAACGCGGTAGAGAGGTGATCCCACCAATCGCTTGCCTTGGGGCGCTCGCCGGGCAAAACCGACAGCTTGCCTTTAAGAAAATCGCGGAAGGACAGCCCGGCAGCGTCAATGTATTTGCCTTCTCGAAAGACGAAATACATCGGCACATCAAGCATATAATCGGCCCAGCGTTCGTAGCCGAAGCCGTCCTCGAACACGAAGGGCAGCATGCCAGTGCGGTGCGGGTCGGTGTCTGACCAGATGTGCGAGCGGTAAGAGAGGAAGCCGTTGGGCTTGCCCTCGGTGAATGGCGAATTGGCAAATAGCGCGGTCGCGAGCGGTTGCAGCGCGAGGCCGACACGGAACTTTTTCACCATGTCGGCTTCGGATGCGTAATCCAGATTGACCTGAATGGTGCAGGTACGCAGCATCATATCGAGCCCCAGCGTGCCCACCTTGGGCATGTGGTTCATCATTATGGCATAGCGGCCCTTGGGCATGACCGGCAGCTCCGCGCGGGTTTTGTCTGGCCACATGCCAAGGCCGAGAAAGCTGATCCCGAGGCGCTCCCCGATTGTCTTTACCTGTTCCAGATGCCGCCCGGTTTCCGCGCAGGTCTGGTGCAGGTTTTCCAGCGGTGCGCCCGAAAGCTCAAGCTGGCCAGCGGGCTCCAGGCTAACGGCCCCGTCTGCGCCTTTCATGGCGATGACGTTTCCGTTTTCCTCGATTGGCTCCCATCCAAATTTCTGCAAATTCAGGAGGATATCGCGGATGCCTCCCTCTTCATCATAAGCAGGCGCATGGCGATCATGGCGCGCATAGACAAATTTTTCGTGCTCGGTCCCGATGCGAAAATCCTCAGGCCGTTTCTCTCCGCCAATCATCGGAGCGACCAGATCGGCCATGCCATCCAGGGCAGGCTCGTCAGTGTTTGAGGTTTCGCGTGTGCTCATTCGGGTGCCTCTTTTGATGCGCCGCCCTAGGCGTGAGGTTCGCATGAGGGAAGCGTGAATTTGCTTGTGCTGCGCGAAGTTATTCGTGGGCCGCCGGTGTATGAGACCAGTCGCCCGCCAGCGCCATCCAGACACTAAGCGCCGCAATCGCCGCCGTTTCCCCGCGCAGGATGCGGGGGCCAAGCGAAATGGCGCGCGCTTGCGGATGCGCCCGGATCGCGGCGCGTTCGGCATCGTCAAAGCCGCCTTCGGGGCCGGTGAGGATCGCGGCTTTTGATACACCGGAAAAGGCTGTGACAGCAGGCTCACCGCCCGCTTCATCGGCGAAGAACAAGGCGCGGTCCTGCGGCCAATCGCGCAACAATGCGTCGAGCTTTAGCGGCTCGGCGAGGTCCGGCAGGGCCGTGCGCGCGCATTGTTCAGCGGCTTCAACGGTGATGGTGCGGGCGCGCTCCAGATTGAGCTTGTCCGCCACGCAGCGGCGCGTGAGCACAGGCTGGATGCGGGCGGTGCCCAGTTCGGTCGCTTTCTCCAGCACAAGGTCAAAGCGGTCCTTCTTCAGCAGCGCCGCGCACAGCCACAGATCGGGGACAGCCTCGCGCGGGCGCAATCGCTCCACGGTTTCAAGCGTTACTGAGCGTTTCCCCGCTTCGACCGCGCGTGCGGCCCATTCGCCGGTCTGGTTGTCGCATAGGATCACCGCATCGCCCGGCGAAACGCGCATAACGCGGCTCAAATAATGCGCGGCGTTTCCTTCAATGCAAACGGAGTGCCCTTCGCCAAGACGCTGCTCGACAAACAGGCGCGGCGCGCTCTTGGGAGGCCATGCGGGAATTCTGGGCGCGGGGGTTGCGGGCATAAGATAGTCCTAAGCACACTCGTCATGTCAGCGAAAGTTGGCTTCTCCAGCTCCGCGCCTGACATGCCAGCTTTCGCTGGCATGACGGAAAAGCTAGAGGGACTCTATATGACCGACCAAGTCGTCCCTGACACCGAACACCGAAGCCTGATCGAGCAGCTGCCGCAACTGCCGCGTGACCTTGCGCAATTGGCGCGGTTTGATCGGCCTATTGGGTGGTGGCTGCTGCTGTGGCCGTGCGTATTCGGCATCTGGCTGAGCGGAACAGGCGTGCAGCCCATCATGCTCGGCTGGTTCCTGCTGGGTGCGATTGCGATGCGCGGGGCGGGGTGCGTTTACAACGATATCGTCGATGCCGATCTGGACGCGCGCGTGGCCCGCACTGCAGCGCGCCCAGTGGCAAGCGGGCGGGTGTCGAAAAAGCTCGCCTGGGGCTGGCTTGTTGCTCTGTGCCTCATTGGCCTGATCGTGTTGCTGCAATTGCGGGTGGAGGCTCAGGCGGTCGCGCTCGCCAGCCTCGCTTTGGTTGCCGCCTATCCCTTTATGAAGCGGATCACGTGGTGGCCGCAGGCGTGGCTTGGCATGGTGTTCAATTGGGGCCTGCTGGTCGCGTGGGCGCAATTCGGCTTCGCGTCCTTCGGCAATCAGCATTGGGACGCGGTCGCCGCGCTCTATGCGGGATGCGTCGCATGGGTGATCGGGTTCGACACAATCTACGCCCTGCAAGACCGCGAGGATGATGCGCTGGTGGGCATCCGATCCTCTGCGCTGCGGATGGGAGGCGCGGTAAAGGCTGGCGTGGCGGGCTTTTACGGCGCAACCATCGCGCTGTGGGCGTTGGGCATCTGGCTTTACCGTCCTGACCCGCTGGCTGTCCTCGCGCTGTTGCCCGCAGCGTTGCACCTGGTCTGGCAAGTCGCCACACTCAACGCCGATGATCCGGAAAACCCGCTCGCCCGCTTCCGCTCCAATCGCTGGGCCGGGGCGCTGATGGCGGCGGCGTGCTTTATCGTTGGCAACGCGCATTCCGGGTTCGTGGGCTGATGTGCAATCTCTATCGCATGACCAAGAATGCAGACGAGGTCGCCAAGTGGTTCGATCTGGTTGAGAGCCTTGGCGGGGCCAATTTTGCTGAGGAGGTCTATCCCGGCTATCCCGGCCTTGTGGTCGCGGGCGGCGCGCTGCGGCAGATGAGCTGGGGCTTTCCCTTGGTGATGAAGGGCAAGAGCGGCCAGATGCTCAAGCCAAAGCCGGTCAACAACGCGCGCACGGACAAGCTTGATAGCTTTTTCTGGCGGCATTCGTTTGAGCAACGCCGGTGCCTCATCCCGGTCTCAGCCTGGGCCGAGGCGCAAGGGGCCAAGGGGGCGAAGACTCGCACATGGATGTCCCTGCCAGACGCGCCGCTGTTCGCCGTGGCAGGGGTATGGCGGCAGAGCGACGAGTTTGGCTTGTGCTATTCCATGGTGATGACTGACAGCGCCGGGTCCGCAGCCGCCGATGTGCACAGCCGGATACCGGTGCTGCTGACGCGGGAGGATTACTCAGTGTGGACCGATGGTTCGGCTGATGACGCCAAGGCCTTGTGCCGCGCGTGGGAGAGCGACCTCACCATCGACAGGACCGATGCAAGCTGGACGCGCGGCGCGGCGAGCCAGAAAAACTTGCTGTAGAGCCGCTTTCCGCCGCCGCCATCATGGCGAGGCGGCCCGAACATCGGCTCGCGCAGGATTGGCTCGTTCATGCTGCACTGGGTGCGTAGCTGGCGACTTCGAACTCTATCCCGTCCCAATCGAAGAAATAGAACCGCCGCCCCGGCTCATAATCGTCATGCCCAAAGGGTTCGAGCCCGGCCTGCACCACGGCAGCTTCGGCGCAATCCAGATCATCGACCACAAAGCCGACATGGTTCAGCGGCTGCCCTTTGGCATAATCGCCGTGCACCGCGTCGCTGGTGTAGAGCGCGATATAAGTGTCGCCACTGGCCGGGTGACCGACATGCAGGCTACGCCCGCCCATCTGGCTTTCCCCGCGCCAGCGCTCTTCCCAGCCAAGCATGGTCTTAAACAAAGCGGCGCTGCGATCAGGATCGGTGACGGAAAGATTGGCGTGTTCAACGTGGCCTTTGGGCATGAGGGGCACCTTTCAACAAGAGTTGGGCGACCCGGTTCGAATCACCCTGCTTGAGCATCGTGCAACCTCAACCTAAGGTGAGGTCAAGCTAATTGGATATGAGGATTGACGAAACAATGCCGCGCTCGCTCAGCCGCAATGATCTGATCCCGATTGGCGCGGTCGCGCAGCGCACCGGGCTGACTGTTTCCGCGATCCGCTTTTACGAGGGGCAGGGGCTGATTGAGCCGATACGCACCAGCGGCAATCAGCGCCGCTTCCTCCGCTCCGACATCCGCCGGGTCAGCTTTATCCTGATCGCGCAGCAGCTGGGGCTGAGCCTTGCGGAAATCAAATCAGTGTTTGCCAAACTTCCGCATGGCCGGACTCCGACCGCCAAGGACTGGGCTGCGATCAGCCGCGCGATCAGAGGCTCGATTGAAGACCGCATCGCGCAGCTGGAGCGCACGCGCGATCGGCTGGATGGGTGCATTGGCTGCGGGTGCCTGAGCCTGGAGCACTGCGCGATGTACAATCCCGATGACCGCCTCAGCGCCAAGGGTCCAGGACCACGCCAGATTTTGGGCTAGTATTTGTAGCTAGTACTCGGGGCCGAGCTCCGGATCGAGATCGCGGGGCCGGGCGAAATGCGTCAGCTGTGCCGTGCGCACTTTGAGCGAGCCCCAGTCCGGCACATCGCATTCGAGCAGGGCAAAGGCAGCGGTGGGGAACTTGACCGCCGCCTCGCGGAACAGATCATTCTCGCGCGCCGGCGCAACAAGGTTCAGGATCGTCTCTTGAAGGCCCGGATTGTGCGCAATCACCAGAATGGCTTCTGGCTCTTTTTCCGCGGCGGCGCCATGCGCGGCAACGATGTCGATAATAGTCTCTGGACTGGAGAGATACAGCCGGTCTTCAAACTCGGGCGAGATGCCCATCCGCGCGCTTTCCAGCGTTTCTCTCACCCGCACGGCCGGGCTGGCCAGCACAATATCCCACGTAATGTCCTGCGCGCAGATGTGCTCCCCAATCAGCGCGGCCCCCCGGCGTCCGCGCGCATTGAGGCCGCGATCAAAGTCCCGTTGGACGCTGTCGTCCCATTCGGACTTTGCATGGCGCAAAAGGCCCAGCAGCTTTTTGGGCCGTGTCATTGTTGCGCTGTCTCCTGCCCAAATCGAGTAGTCGTCCAAGATACACTCTAGCCCCGCGAGGCTTAGCAAAGCAAATGCGGCAGTCGCGTGACACGCGCACCTGCTGGGGACAGAGCTTTTGCGTGTGACACGACTGCCGCTTGGCTGCCACCGGGCGCGAGGAGGGCGCTGGCGGTGGCGGTAACACGTCGGGTGCGTCAGGCGATCAGCGCAAGACTGTCCGGGCTGAGCAGCCCAAGACTTGCGCTGACGGCGACCAGAATCAGCGCAATCACCGCAGCGCGTTCCGCCGGGCGACCGGCCATAGGCCAGCGCAGCGGGCGCGCGTTCTTGGCGAATTCTTCGGCATAGCGCGGGTGCTCAGTGCCCATCCACTTATCCCACCACGTGAAGTAGAACCCGTAATTGTGGCCCGAGGAATGGTGCAGATCGTGGTGCGTTGTGGTGCTGATCCAGCGCATCCACGGGCTTTCCACCCAGCCAGACGGGAACAGCTCATGCCCGGCATGCGCCATCACGTTGCGGATGATCATGTGCCACAGGAAAAACAGCAGCGCATAGCCCGCATAGGATAAGCCCATCAGGCTGGTGACCAGCAGGAACATCGGCATGAAGGCGGCCTCGAACGCGGCCTCTGCGCTGGAGAAGCTGTAAGCGGTCCAAGGCGTGGGAGTGCGCGATTTGTGGTGGTGCAGATGCGTCAGGCGGAACAGTGCCTTGGAATGCATCGCGCGGTGGATCCAGTAGAAATAGGCGTCGTGAACCAGCACGATCACGATGGCCTGCCACACAATCGTGCCAATCGCCGCGCCGTCCAATGTCAGGTTGATGATCCCCATCTCGCGCCCGATCAGCGTCGCCAGTGTGGTCACGCCAAAGACCAGCACTGTGCGCGCGGAGGACAGGATTTCGCGTCGGTAATCAGCAAAGCTTGCCTGACGCTTTCGCTGGATGCGCCGATCCCCGGCCCAGCGGCGAAAGATCACAAGCAGCAGCGTCATCACCCCCGCTGCAATCACATAGCGCCCGCCATCGAAGTAGAGCACATTCACAAAATGCTCGCCGACCTTATCAAGGGCAGCGGCAAAGGTTGCGGTGGTCTCAGCGGCAGGTTGAAGGGCAGGCACACATCGTCTCCTTGGCGGTGGATGCCAGAGGTATGGACGAAGGGCTCACCTGCCGCGCCGCAACAGCGCAAAATCCGCATCAATTCCGAAATTGATCATGCTTTTTCAGTTTTGAACAGTCTCGCCCGCCACCGCAGGCGCATCATCGCCAAAGCGCAAGCGCCTGAATTCGCTGGGCGTTGTGCCCGTCTCCGCACGAAAGGCCCGGTTGAAGGTCGGCAGCGAATTGTAGCCCAGATCCATCGCGATGGTGAGCACGGGCAGATCAACGCTTTCCTTGTCGACCAGCTTTTCACGCGCTTCAGCGATGCGGTGGCCGTTGAGAAAGGCGGAGAAATTGCGATAGCCCAGCCGCTGATTGATCAGCGCGCGCAGGCGATGCTCAGGCGTGTCGAGATGCGCTGCGAGCGAAGCGATGGTCATGCCCGGCTCGCGATACACGCCATCCGCCATGGCGGCGGTGAGCTTTTCATGCAGCACGGCCTCGGAAGGGGTGAGGTTGAGTGTTGGCGCTTCAGGTTCGGGCGGGCTGGTGCCACTGGTTTCTACAAACAGCTCCGGGTCCGTGCGAAGAAAAGCAAGGCCCCCAAACACGGTCAAGGCCGCAATGATTAGCGTGTTGATCAGCTGAGCTGTGACAGAGCGCGCTGTAATATCCATCACAAGCTCGGCGACCTCAAAGATCAGGATGCTTGCGGTTTGGGCGGCGACCAGCAGCGGAAGCCATAAGCGGATGAGACGCCGTTGCTCGACGAGATCATCTTCTCGTCCCAGCACGCCGACACGCACCAGATCGACGATGAGAGCCAGTGATCCGAGGTGAACGATCAGAAATCCCGCCGGAAAGGTCCAAGGAAAGAAGTTTCCGATCATCCATCCGAACAGCAGCGCAGCCGCGATGATCAGCACGGCACGCGGCTGTGGATCACGCTCAAACAGGTTACGCGAAAACAGCCAGACAAAGAACGGGGTCGAAAGTGAGACCAGGTTCATCCAAGGATCAAGCGGGCCCATGCCCACTTTCAGCGGGGTCGAATTGGTCATGTAGGCGATGACGCCGATTACCATGCCAATCAGCGGCAGCTTCAGCTTGTCGCGCGCCTCGCTGGCGACAATTTGCGCGAGCAGCATCAGCCCCGCGCCAATCGTGATTACCCGCGCGAGATAGTTGAACTCTTCGATCATGCGAAACTATCTGGGATATCATCGTCCCAAATGCCACCGGCTTTAACGGTTGGATTTGGCGTTTCGCCGATCAGTCCGCTGCGCACCCGTTCTAACGCTTCGTCAAGGGTCACCCGGCGCACCGCGCAGCCTTCGGGAAAGGCGCTGAGCAAGCGGGAGGGGAAGGCGGCGGATAGAACCACGAAGTGGCCGTGATCGTCGCGATTGCGGATAAGCCGCCCGAACCCTTGCGCCAGGCGCGCGCGAATGATGCGATCATCATAGGCGCTGCCGCCGCCAGCCGCGCGGCGGGCCTTGTGCAGGATATCAGGGCGCGGCCACGGCACCGCTTCGAGCACGACGCAGCGCAAGGACCGCCCCGGCACGTCCACTCCATCGCGCAAAGCATCGGTGCCCAGCAGGCTGGCGCGCGGGTCGTCGCGAAAGATATCGACCAGCGTGCCGGTGTCGATCGGATCGACATGCTGCGCGTAAAGCGGCAGCCCCTCACGCGCCAAGCGGTCCGCAATGCGGCCATGCACCACGCGCAGGCGGCGGATCGCGGTGAAAAGGCCCAGCACCCCGCCGCCGCTCGCCTCAATCAGCCGCGCATAAGCGCCCGACAGCCCCGGAAGATCGCCGCGCTTGATATCAGTGACGATCAGCACTTCAGCGCGGCTGGCATAGTCAAACGGGCTTTGGGCAGCGCTCAGCAACGGCTCGCTTTCGACATGCGCTGCGCCAGATCGGGCGATGGCGGCGTCCCATGCCTTTTGGTCGTCCTCAACCCGGTCCGTCAGCGTCGCGCTGGTCAGCATCACGCCGTGCGCTGGTTCGAGCACGGTGCGCGCAAACGGCTTCATCGGGTCCAGCCAGCGACGGTGAATGCCGATATCGAACTCGCGCGCGTCCGAGCGGTCGACCGCCAGCCAATCGACGAACTCAGGGTCTGCCGGGCCGCCCAGCCGAGCGAGCAACGATTCCCATGCGGTGAGCAGATCAACGCGCCAGCTCAGTGAATGCCGCGCGCCTTCGATCCGGGCGCGGCCTTGGCCGTCGAGCCAGTCGGGCGGATCAGCGAACACCGCCTCCAGCCGCCCGCCAAGCTGGATCAGAGGCACTCGGATCGCAGCCAGTGCCTGCGCCGCAGCGCCCGCCGCTTCAATCACCTCGCCCGGCAGGCCGCTCGCCTCGGTCTCAATGCCATAGCCCGCCTCCGCCCCGCCGCTTTCATCGCGCGCATAAACTGTCTGGCGCACGCTCGCGAGCAGCGCTTCGAGCGGTCCGGACGCTTCGTTTTCAGCCAGCCGCTGGAGCCAGCCATCGCCGGGCAGGGCCTTGCCAGCCTCACACGCTGCCTCAATCGCATCGCCGCCCGCTTCGTCATAGCTCGCCACATCAGCCAATCGCGCGGCAAGGCCACGCCTGCGGCCACGGTTCTTGCGTTCCGGCCCGGTGATCCAACGGCGCAGCTCAATCGCTTCCTGCCCGCTCAGCGTCGCAGCAAAAGTCGAATCTGCCGCCTCAAAGACATGGTGGCCCTCATCGAAGATCACCCGCGTGGGCCTTTGTGCATGATCTCTGCCGCGCGCGGCGTTGACCATCACCAGCGCGTGATTGGCGATCACCAGATCGGCTTGCGCACTGTCCCTTGCGCTGCGTTCGATGAAGCACTTTCGGTAATGCGGGCACCCGGCATAGATGCACTCGCCGCGCTGATCGGTGAGCGCGGCGATCCCGCGCTTGCGAAACAAGGTGCCGAGCCAGCCGGGCAGATCGCCTCCGATCATATCGCCGTCGCGGGTGAAGGCCGCCCAGCGCGCGACCAGATGGGCGAGGATCGCAGGACGCCCCTGAAAGCCGCCTTGCAGCGCATCTTCCAGATTGAGCAGGCACAAATAATTCTCACGCCCCTTGCGCACCACTACGGGCGGCGTGCCGTCAGGGCGCTTCACCGGCCAGACGCGGCGGCTTTCCGAGCGCAACTGGCGTTGCAGGTTCTTGGTGAAGGTGGAGACCCACACGGTCCCGCCCGATTCGCGCGCCCACAGCGAAGCAGGCGCAAGATAGCCCAGCGTCTTGCCAATCCCGGTGCCCGCTTGCGCCAGCGCGACATGTGGCACTTCGCGTTGCGAGCGCGGGGCAAAGACGCGCGCCGCATCCTGCGCATAATCGCGTTGGCCCTGCCGTTTCTCAGCTCCCTGTCCGGTTAAGGCGTCCAACTGGCCAAGCACCGCATCAGGCGCGATCTCCACCTGACGTGGCGGGGCACGCTCGCCCGCTTCCTCCCATTCGGACAGCGTGGAAAACAGCCACTTCTCCGCCTTCTCAGGCCGCGCGATGTGCGGTTTAAGCACTTGTGCCCATGGCCATCGCAACCGTTCGAGCGATTGCAGCGCAGACCATGCGCCCGCGCGCTCAAACCATTCGGGGTCTTGCGCCGCTGCAATCAGCGCGCCCGCCGCTTTCTGGAGGAACTCAGGGACCGCTTCGTCGCCGGCGGGCTCAGGCATCTCCAGCGCCTCGGCAAGGCCGCGCGGGGTGGGGACGCAAAAGCGGGCCGGGTGGATAAACCCAAATAGCTCCAGCAGATCGAGGCCCGAGAGGTCCGGATAGCCCAGCCGATTGGCCACTAGCGGGGCGTTGAGCAGCAGGATCGGCGTATCCGCCGCCGCCATGATCGCCTCACCCTTGGAGACCGCGCCCGTTTCCCTGTTCGCCCCTTGATCGCCTGCGCGGAGCCAATTGCCGCCATGGCTGGCATGGAGCGCGGGCAGCATGATTGGGGAAGGATCGGGCGAAGAATGGTTCACAACGGAATCGACGGTGGGCAGGCGGATACGCAATGTAAACGTTTGTATAGGATTCTTACCCACTCAAGATGTAGCGCCTAAGAGGAGCATCCACGTGCGTGTTCGGGTTTGGTCAGAGTATTTTTCCCTGTTTCTGTTGGTAATGGCCGCGATTGCAGTAGCCGCTGCGCCGCTGCGCGCTCAGGAGGCTACGCCTGAAGCTACCGAAGAAAGCGCACTTGCCCAAGAGGCCGAGAAGCCTGAACCCAGCGAAATGGAGATCGCCGCGGGCGTGGTTCAAAACTCACTGGACGCGTGGCGCTCACGCGACTTCGAGGCCTGGATTAGCAATTACGCACCTGACGTTATCGTCACCGTCGGTTCAACAGCCATCTTTGGCCGCGAGCAATTGCGTGAAATCTATCGCAGTGCGATGCGACAGGGCGTTCCCGCTCCTGAAATTATCGACAGCGGCTGGACGGGCTCGCGCATCTGGGTGCAGCAGCAGGAGGTGTTTCCGGACGGAACGCCCGGTCCTTTGGTCTATGTCGAATATACGGTCAGCAATCAGAAAATCGCCAGCGTAAACAGCGATATGATGTAGGTGATGGGCGTGTGGGGACAGGCCAATCTGACCTGCCCCCATGTCTGTGCGGCCAACTAAGCCTCAAAAGCTCTTTTGAACACCAACAGTCACCGAAAAGTCGGTGGGCATTTGTGGGCCGTTGAGGTCCTGCACGATGGGCAAGCCGCCCTCAATGCCAAGCCGCCAGCCTTTCAGCGCACCTGAGGTCGCGGCGAAGTTTGCGCCGATGAAGCCCGTGACAGTCTCGCCGCCCTGAAAGTCAGGATTGGCAGTTTGCACCGGTCCCATGATCAGCGGGTCCATCCCGTCCACGCGCCCCAGCGTTTCCGCTTGCACGCGGCCTGAGAGCGAGACTGCCTCAGACAGCGCAGCTGCGGCCCACACCGTGGCCATGGCGCGGTTGCCGAAGGAGTAGCCCTCATCATTCTCGCCCAGCCGGACCGTGCCTCTGACCTGCGCGCCCCAGCCGAATTGAGCGTTCTGATCGCGATAGGTGATGCCGGGTTCCAGATCGAACGTCCCTGATCCGATCTGCATCGGATAGGGCGTGCGCACTGTCGGAGTGCCGCCCATGGGCGTCAGGATATCGTCTTCCTCCGTGATCGTGCCGGTCGGGATCGATAGCCCTGCATTGATGTGCACATTGTCAGTTAATCCGATCAGAGCGGCGACCTTCGTATCGCCCAGATCGGCTGTGCGCGTGCGGAACGTGCCAAGGCGAGTGGTGCCCATGCCACCTTGGAAGGTGATGTGGTCCATCTCCTTCGTGATGTAATTGCCCATCACCATCAGCGTGATGTCATCGCTCAGCCCGTACATCGCGCCGGCCATATGCATGTCCATCCGCATTGACGTGGGCACAATTCGCAAGGTCGGCGGCTGGCCGGGATTGCCGAAAAAGCGGTTGGGCACGGTGGTCGCAACCTGCTCTGGCGTCACGCTGTCCGTGCCGATCTGGATGCCCGCCATGTCCATATGCATGAAACGGTAGCTGATCATCCATTCGCCCTTGGAGTGGCGATGGTCCCCCATCACGCCGATGGGCGCGTGGTCGAGCGAGTTGATGGCCCCATCTTCATCATCGGCAAGAGCGGGGGCTGCGCTGAGCGCGCATAGCGTAGCGGCGAGCGCGCAGCCCGCCTTCAAAAGCGTTTTCATGTGAAAATCTCCGTTGGTCTGATTGTCGTTGAGTCAGACGGCGGACGGAGGGCCTCTTGCATCATAAGCGGGGAAAGGCGGCCGCGTGGCCAGTTCGCGCACCGGGGCAGCGCCGGGCATGATGCCTTCTACCGCGACGCGCGCGAGTTGGAGCGGTTCAGGCGGAAGCGTAGGCCCGCAGGCCGAGCAACACGGATTGGCGGTGTTGTCTGAATGCTGAGCGGGGTGCCCAGAATTGTCTGCCAGATCAGGGCTTTGGTGAGTGACGGACGCCGCCATTGCATGTCCGTGGTGGCCATGATGGCCGTGGTGAGACGCAGCCTCAGTCGGGCCATGCGCCGCATTGGGCTCCCAACAGCACGGAGCACCACAAACCATCCGCAGCGCCAAAGCGGCGAGCAGCAGGACGGAAAGAACAGGGTTGTTACTACGTATCATTGGAGGGTCCTGAGCTAGACCTGAGAACTTGAGGCCGCAAGTTGTTTGTCGGCCACAGATTTGCGTGTAAGCTCCGCTATCAATGGAGAGGTTGTGCCCGTGCGATTGGTCCATGTCAGTCTGATTTCTTTGGCTTTTGTTGCAGTCCCGTTGGCGGCTCAGGAGCCCGCTGCACAGGCGACTGAAGAAGAGCCGCAAGAGGTGTTGGAACCCTTGCCGATCATCGTGATGGATTCCGTCGAGGACGAGAAAATGGTCATCGTTGGCTCGCGAATCCCGAGAAAGCCGCTCAACCCCAATGGCGGCGTTGCATCCAACACGCCGCGGCACGGGCTTGTGCCTGGCAGCGGGATGGATCCCAGTTCCAACATCGTGCGCAAAAAGACAGTCCGATCATGCCGCGCCGCAGTCGATGGAATCTCTAAAGGCACTGCCTGTCTGCTGTTGCGTGCGCGCGAGGCTATGGCGGCCGAAGATTGGCTGCTGGTGCGCGGTCTGCTGGTCCCCTTAGCAAGAAATGCTGAGGCACCTGTTGAGGAGCGAGCCGCAGCGGCGGGTTATTTGTTTGAGGCCTCTGGCCTTTCGGCAAGCAAAGCGGCGCGGGTGGAAGCGCTTGAATTGCTGCTCGGCACCGGATCACTCAGCGCGCAAGAGGCCTCTAGAGTGCACCGCAACCTCTCCACCATGGCGCGGCAGCGCGGCGATGCTGAACAGGCGCGCGATCACTTGCAAAAGGCGACGAAGCTTGACCCAACAGCGGACCAAGCGCTCGCCAATCTGGCGATTCTTCAGCGCGAAGCGGGTCTATCAGCCGCGCGCTCAACCATGCAGCAGGCGATCGCGGCGCGGGAAAGCAAGGGTGCGCAAGTCCCCGCTGCATGGCGCGATTTTGTGACCGCATCATAGCCGCACGCCGCGCAGGTGGTGCGCTTCGCGCTTGCAACATGGCTGCGGCGCAATAAAGACCACCGGACCATGACTGACACAGCCAATCTGATCGACACTGACCTGACCCAAGCCGCCCGTGCCTCCAAGGCGTGGCCGTTTCAGGAAGCTCAGCGCCTTGCCAAACGCTTGCGCAATGGGAAGCCCGATGGTGAGCCGGTGCTGTTTGAGACCGGCTATGGCCCCTCAGGCCTGCCGCACATCGGCACGTTTCAGGAAGTGCTGCGCACCACCTTGGTCCGGCGCGCGTATGAAGCGCTGACCGGCGGTGCGCCGACGCGTTTGGTGGCCTTTTCCGATGACATGGATGGCCTGCGCAAAGTGCCCGACAACATCCCTAACAAGGCGCTGCTCGAAGCGCATTTGGGCCAGCCGCTCAGCCGTATCCCTGATCCGTTTGAAAAGTATGAGAGTTTCGCTGCGCACAACAACGCAATGCTGCGCGAATTTCTCGACCGGTTCGGCTTTGACTACGAGTTTGTGAGCTCTTCAGACCGCTACAATTCAGGCGCGTTTGACGAAGCGCTGCGCGGGGTCTTGCGCAATTTTGACGGTATCATGGACATCATGCTGCCTACCCTGCGCGAGGAACGCCGCCAGACCTATTCGCCGGTCATGCCTGTCTCGCCCACCACCGGCGTGGTGCTGCAAGTGCCGATTGAGGTGGTGGATGCCGAGGCGGGGCTGATCCGCTTTACCGATGAAGACGGCCAGCTTGTCGAGCAATCCGCGCTTGGCGGGCAGGCCAAGTGTCAGTGGAAGGTCGACTGGGCGATGCGCTGGGTCGCGCTGGGCGTCGATTATGAGATGTACGGCAAGGATCTGACGGACAGCGGCGTGCAATCCGGCAAGATCGCGCGCGTAATTGGCGGCAACAAGCCGGAGGGGCTGATCTATGAGCTGTTCCTCGATGCCAATGGCGAGAAGATCTCCAAGTCAAAGGGCAATGGCCTCACGATTGAGGAATGGCTGACCTATGGCTCTGAGGAGAGCCTGAGCTTTTACATCTTCCCCAATCCCAAGAGCGCAAAGCAGCTGCATGCAGGCGTCATCCCCAAGGCGATTGACGATTACTGGCAGTTCCGCGAGCGCCTGACCGATCAGCCGCTCGACAAAAGGCTTGGCAATCCCGCGTGGCATTTGCTGCAAACCCGCGAAGCCAATCCGGTTGAGACCCCGGCAGGCTCAGGCGAGAACTTGAAGGTGCCCTACAGCCTGCTGCTCAATCTGGTGAGCGTGCTGGGGCTGGAGGCGACGCCGGAGAACCTGGCGGACTATGTCGCGTCTTACACCGGTGCTCCGGTCAGCGATCCTGCGCTGATCGGGCTGATCGAATGCGCGGTTGCGTATAACCGCGATTTTGTTGCGCCCACGCTCAAGAAGCGCGCGCCTGAGGGCGGCGAAGTGCTGGCGTTGACAGAGCTGGATGCGCAATTGGCCGCCGCGCCGGATGGGACAGACCCGGAGGCTTTGCAGACCATGGTCTACGAAATCGGCAAGCGCGAGGAGTTCGGCTTTGAAAGCTTGCGAGACTGGTTCCGCGCGCTCTACGAAACACTGCTGGGCAGCGAGCAAGGCCCGCGCATGGGCAGCTTTATCGCCCTGTATGGGGTGGAGCCGACGCGCAAACTGATTGCAGAGGCTTTGGCGCGGGGGTGACGAGCAACACCGCCCGGTTTCGGCGCGCCTCTAGCGCCAACGCCGGGTGCGATACCACTTCGTGATCACATATTTGCTGCCCGCGATCACCGGGGTTCCAGCGTGCATCGTCGCCTCGTTCGGGCGGCCGTCTTCCAGGGCGTTATTCCACACCAGCAGCACGCCGGGCTTGGGCACGATCTTTATGCCAACCTCGGTGAAGTGCGTCTCGCCGCCTTCCTCAACGTCGTTGAGAAACGCCATTGCGGTCCAGGATCGCTGCCCGCCGCGCTTGCGCTCATGCTCCCAGTATTTTTCGGTTGTGTAGAACCAGTCATTGTGGGGCTTGAACTGTTGCCCGGGGAGATAGCGCTGGCCCTGAATTGCCTCACCAATTGCAGGCGGCAGGCCCAGCATATCGTCAATCCGGCGTGATAGGCTCATAACAAAGGGTTCATGCGGGTCGAGGTCGCCCGAGTAAGAAGTGCGAAAGCCGCTATCATAGCCGATTTCGTGAAGCGAAGAGGGCCGCGCGGTGAGGTCAATCATCACGCACAGGCGCTGGCATTCTTCGGGGCTGAGAAAGTCGCCGATGGCGAAAATCTCAGCCTTGTCGGTGTCAACTTTGTAAATACCGGGGTCGTCTGCAAAGCGCTCGCGCACAGTCTTGCCTACGCGGCGCAGCGCGTCTTGATCGGGAACGGTGGCGCTCTTGGTCATGGCATAACGATAAGCGAAGCGGGTAGCGCTGCACAATCACAAAAGCGCACAGCAAAAGGCCCCGTCACATCGCTGCAACGGGGCCTTTCGAGGACATCAGTGCCTCAGTCGATCACCAGAAGAAATCGTGGATCACATCTACCACTTCGCCGGTGTAAACATCGACCAGCACGACATCGTCGTAATAGCGCACCCAACGGTATGGCCCATAAACTTCCGGTAGGCGGAAGGCGAAGGGATCGTTGATGAAATAGCGCGGCTGGAAGAACAGGCTGTCCAGGAATAAGCCGACCCTCAGGCGATTATAGAAGTGGCCTTGGAACGGCGCGTAATAACGACCCAAGCGGAACGCGCGGCGGTTCTGAGCGCGAAAGCCGCGCCAAGCGAAGCGATTGTTGTTGCGCCAGCCCCGGTCCCAGCGGCGGAAATCACGCCCGGCGCGGAAACCGCGACCATTGCGGAACTGACCAGCACGCAAGCCATTGCGGAAGCCCCGCCGTTCTGCCCGATTGCGGACCCGGCGATCCTGAGCCCGATCACGGCGACGTTCTGTGCGGCCCCCTTGACGGAAACCGCGCTGCTCCGCCCGATTGCGAATGCGGCGGTTCTCGGCCCGATTGCCGCGGCGTTCGGTGCGCACGCCATCGCGGAAGCCCTGACGATTGGCACCTCGAACATCGCGCCGCACATCACGACGGTCAGCGCGCCTGTCCGCGCGGCGATCGACACGCCTGTCAATCCTGCGATCAGCGCGGCGGTTGTCCACGCGCCGGTCTGCGCGCCGGTCGATACGGTTTGCCCGATTGTCACCGCGCCGTTCAATGCGTCCTGCGCGGCGGTCACCCCGATATTCCACCCGGCCTGCACGCCGATCAGAGCGCCGCTCAACCCGGTCCGCCCGCGCGTTCAAGCCGCGCTGGTTCAGGCGGTTGGCCCGGTTATCACCCCGGCGTTCGACTCTGCTCGCGCGCTGCTCTGACCCGCGATCTACGCGCCCTGCGCGGCGTTCTGAGCGGCGATCCACGCGATTTGCCCGGCGAACCGTGCGATCTCCGCGCGCGCTCTCACTGCGGACCATGCCGACATTGCGGGCGCGGTTGTTTTGACGATTGCTTTGGCGGTTCGTCTGCCGATTGTTTTGCCGAGTGCTCTGCCGATTGGCCCGTCGCTCTGATCGGTTGGACTGGCGCGCTTCGCGGCGCGTCCCGCGATTGCTCTGGCGGTTGGACCGATTGCTCTGACGCGTCGCGCGGCGCTGTGTGCTGCGCTGAGAGCGGCGTTCGGACCGGCGCGGCTGATCGGCTGCGGAGTTGGCTGAAGAGGCCTCGCTAGCTGTCGCGGTGGTGGCCGCTTCAGCCGAAGCAGGTGTGATGACCAAGGCCAGCGCAGCGGCCAACGCTGACAGCGCACTTCCTCGTAAAAGCAGGGTAATATCCATCGTCGAGCCTTCCAGTGTTGCCGCCCCACCACTAACGGCGTGATTGATACCCTCTGATACAGAGCGCACACTGTCGCGACACTTAACCGTTTCGTCAGGCTTCTGTTAATGTTTGGGTCGCCTTTCCTGAATTGGGACAGGCTTAAGCGCGCACCGCTTGCCCGAAATGGGCGCCTGCGCCACAGGACAAACCATGTTCCATGATCTCGCTGAAGTCCGCACAGACCTTACCAATCGTCTGATCCGCGCCGCGCGCGACCGCAAAAGCCCGATGCACACGCCCGCCGTTGTTACCAGCGATGTGGATGCGCGCACGATGGTGCTGCGCGCATTTGACAGTGCAGCGTGGACCTTGCGCTTCCACACCGACACGCGCGCGCCCAAGGTCGGCCCGATTGAGGCTGATCCGCGCATGGCAGTGCTGTTCTACGACAAGGGCGCCAAAATCCAGATTCGCGTTCGCGGGACCGGCGTGATCCTGCGCGATGCGGCGGTGACGGACAGCGCGTGGGACCAAGGCTCCAACTTCGCCCGGCGTTGCTACATGGGTGATGGACCGGGGGCTGCGAGCGATGCGCCAACCTCGGGCTTGCCGGCCGAGCTTGAAGGAACCGAGCCGAGCGACGAGCAATTGGTGCCCGCGCGCGAAAATTTCGCGGTGTTGCTGGTGACCTTGCAGGAGCTTGATTGGCTCTATCTCGCGCATACTGGGCATGTGCGCGCGCGCTTTGTGCGCGAGGATAACAGCTGGTCGGGCGGCTGGGTCGCGCCTTAAGCCGCTTTGGCTTTAGAACCAGCGGAGGCGCTTGCAGGTGCGGGCAGCAGCTTGATTTCCTCTACCACGCTGGCCTCTACAATCTGATCCTCCCCGCGTGATTGCGCTGCATCGAGAGCGCTTTGCGCCCTTGCACGCCATGCGGCAAAGCTCTCTCCCATGCGGCGGCCAGCCACACCAAAGCTGGCGGTGAGGCGTAGATTGTCTGCCAGCCCCTCAATCTGAGCGCGCGCCAGTTCGCGCCGCAGCCGCTTGGCGATTGCGCCGCCATGGGCTTCCTCAGCCCCGCGCACCAGAATCGTAAAGCCTTCGCCCCTGATCTGCGTCACGACATCGCTGTAGACCCCGTCGCTTGGCTCGCTGCCTCTCACGGAGCGCTTCATGATGTCGGCAACCTGTTCAATCGCTGAGCGCCGCGTGTCCGCGCCCCAGATCTGACCGACCTCGCGCAGGTGATCGACCCGCGCATGGAGCAGCGTATCAGGGCGAGCATTCGCGCGCGCCGGGGTCAGGGTAGGGCGGTTGGCGATTTCGTCGCATTGTTCGGTGAAAGAGCCTGAGCGAAACAGCCCCTTGATCGCGGCATTGCCGGCGCGGCGCTCCCGATAAGCGCTACACATGCCGCGCAAGCGCGCGACTGTATGAGACGCCATCGCGCCCATCGAGGCGGCGCACAGGACGATAAGAGCCAGCACGGCAAGGTCGATCGACACTGTGACACCGCTGAACATGAAAGCCTGGCTCCCCCCTGATGCGCGCGGCGCATGGGAGGCCCGCCGCGTTTGCCCCAAGGGGAATGCCGGAAGTCTGGTTAAAGGATGGTAAAGGATTGCGGGATTGCTCCGGCTTATTCGGCAATCCAGACGCCGCGCGGGCGATCACAGCATTTTGAGCAGCGCCAGCATCTGATCGCGCTGCTCGCTGGTGAGCGGGGCGAATATGTCATCCAGCACTCTCGATAACTCCTTTTTGATCTCCGCCACCAAGGCCTCTCCTTTCGCAGTCAGACTGAGCAGAGAGCTGCGCTGGTCCTGACAGTTGGGGACTTTCCGGAGGTAATCTCGCCGTTCGAGCGAGCTGATCGCACGGCTGAGCTGCGCTTTGTCGCGCGCCATCAGGTCTGCGACCGCCTGCAAGGGGACAGGTTGCACCTCGGCAATCGTCAGCAAGATCATGCCGCCAATTGGCCCGATGCGCTCAGGATCGAAGTGCGGCGCGCGTTGGGAGATGCCAGCGTTCACCCGCCGCATCAGCCGGTCGGTCTGAAAAGCCAGTTCAATGGGATCACTGTCGGCCACTTATTTAGTTGACTCCATCAACTATATTTCTACCCTTGGAAGCGGTGCTGTACCGGCCAACCGTTCGGGCCCGTTCGACGGATGGTAAAATGAGGGTCTCATGTCGCAAAGCCAATCTATCGCGCTCAAAATTGCCGCTGTCTTGTGGGTTATCTGGGGACTTGTCCACGTGATTGCCGGTGTCATCATCATCGGTACGCCTGACGCTGCGGGGGCGGTGCAAGCAGTGGCCGATGCGGTGCCCAAAGAGGATTTGCTGTTTGAGGCGCACCCCGCCGCCGCCGCGCTGTACAATCAGCACGGCTGGAACCTGGGCTGGATTGGCGTAACCACCATCGTGTGTGCACCGTTAATCTGGAAAGGGAACCGCACCGCCATCTGGGTCGCCGCGTTGACAGGCGGGCTGGCGGATGTGGGCTATTTCGTGTTCATGGATGTGGGCGGCTATGTGAACTTCATGCCGGGCGGGTTGATGACCTATGTGTCTGCGGCGGCGATTTTGCTGAGCGGCTGGGTTTATTTCACCGGCCCGAAAGTCGCCGATCAAAAACTGGCATAACCTACCGCTCAAATCAGCCAAGTCCTCACTCGGTCAGTCAGCTTGCGCCGCTTCATGCGCGGTATCCGCAATCCGCTGAAAGATGGCCAGCAGTGTTTGCGATGAGGCCTGTTCAATTGCGCCCGCACTAATTTCCGATTTGGAAAAGGTCATTGAAGGTTCGGTGTCATCCAGCATTTCCCAGTTGGGGAACATACGCTGTTCCACCTGACGTGCGACTTCAAGCCGAACGTTGCTGTGCCGATCATCGATTTGAATGCGGTCATACAGCGCATCAATGGCCTCATCCGGGCCTTCAACCAGTTGGATATACATGTCCTGACGGCAAATGAGCGCGCCAGTGATGTCGTTCATGGGGTTGTTTCGCCGCGCGTGCATCAAAATCCCGGCGAGGATCGAGCGGTCAAAGCCAAAGGGCTGCGAGCGGTAAATAAGCTGCTTCATGCGACGGAGCCTCTGCTGGGTGCTTGACGCTTACTAACACCTGGCGAGCATGCACCGCCAGCGATTTCGCTGAGTGCGCGGGCTGCGTCTGCGGCGCGGGAGAGCCGGGCGTTGAGCCGGGCAAAGGTGACAAAGGTTACAGCGTGTCACTTTGTCGCTTCCCTGAAATCTCATAAATTTCAGAATGCTATGGCTCAAAGCGGCGAGAGTGACACATGCAGGGTGGGCGGGAAACCCCGCCAAACGATAGGCGAGATCGCGAAAAGGGCAATCGAGCGAAACGGTCCGACAATGTGAAAGAGCTGTGCAGACGGTAGGCGGCCGAGGCCATGTAGGAAACGTCGCGACCGACGGTTGCGCCGGGGTTGACCTGCTCCCCTTCTTTGTCTTCCTTTGCCCAACGGATCGCGAAGGGCAGGGTGGCTGGTGCTACATGACGGCGGACCGCTATTGCGGGACGATCTATGTCGGAGTCACCGGCGATCTCGCCGCACGCATTAGCCAGCATCGCGCCGAAACGGGCTCAGACTTCTGTGTTAAGTACGGTGTGACGCGCTTCGTCTGAGTTGATCGTTGCAACGCGATCGAGGATGCGATTGCATTCGAGATGCGGCTTAAGAGATGGTGGCGGGACTGGAAATTTGAGCTGGTTGAGAAGGCAAACCCGGATTGGGAGGACCTGTTTGATCAACGGGCCGGTCCGTAACGCGCAGCACGATCCCGGCTCCCAAGATCGAACCACAGGCCTGCTCCCACGTGATCCCGGACTTGATCCGGGATCCCGCTAACTTTTTAGAGCGCGAGGGAAGAGGAAGCGGGACCCCGGATCAAGTCCGGGGTGACGGCTTCGGAAGCTTCCTTCAATTGGTTTTCGCTGCGCACTCCCGGCAACAAGATGAGATAACTGGTTCAGTAGGTGCTCCCTACCTAGTCAGCTTCTTATAAGCCAACCGCGTAGGCCGATCAGCCGCATCGCCAAGCCTCCGCCGTTTGTCTTCTTCATACGCCTCAAAGTTCCCCTCGAACCACTCGACGTGTGAATTGCCCTCAAACGCCAGAATGTGCGTGGCCAGACGATCGAGGAAGAAGCGGTCGTGCGAGATGACCACGGCGCAGCCGGCGAAGTTTTCGATGGCATCTTCCAGCGCGCCCAGTGTTTCCACGTCGAGATCGTTGGTCGGCTCGTCCAGCAGCAGGACGTTGCCGCCTTGTTTCAGCATCTTGGCCATGTGCACGCGGTTGCGCTCGCCGCCCGATAGCTTGCCGACGTTCTTCTGCTGGTCTGCGCCCTTGAAGTTGAACGCGCCCACATACGCCCGCGTCGAAGTATCGTGGCCGTTGACGGTCATGTAATCGAGCCCGTCGGAGATTTCCTGCCACACATTGTTGCCCGGCGTCAGGTCATCGCGTGACTGGTCGACATAGCCGAGGTGCACGGTGTCGCCGATTTCGATCGTCCCGCTGTCGGGCGTTTCCTGCCCGGTGATCATCTTGAACAGCGTCGATTTGCCCGCGCCATTGGGTCCGATTACGCCGACAATACCGCCGGGCGGCAGCATGAAGGAGAGGTTTTCAAACAAGAGCTTGTCGCCATAGGCCTTGCTGATGTTCTTGGCTTCGATCACCTTGCCGCCGAGGCGTTCGGGCACTTGGATAACGATCTGCGCCTTGCCGGGTGCACGGCCTGCCTGCGCGTCCTGCAATTCTTCAAACTTGCGCACGCGGGCCTTGGATTTGGTCTGACGCGCCGAGGGTGTCTGCCTGATCCATTCGAGCTCCCGGGCGAGCGCCTTTTGCTTGCCCGATTCCTCACGGCTTTCCTGTTCGAGGCGCTTGGCCTTCTTTTCCAGATAGGTCGAGTAATTGCCTTCATAGGGGTAATAAGTGCCGCGATCGAGCTCCAGGATCCACTCAACGACATTGTCGAGGAAGTAGCGATCGTGGGTGATCATCAGAACAGCGCCGGCATATTCCTTGAGGTGGTTTTCGAGCCAGGTGACGCTTTCTGCATCAAGGTGGTTGGTCGGCTCATCCAGCAGCAGGATTGATGGCTTCTGGATCAGCAGCCGAGTGAGCGCGACGCGGCGTTTCTCCCCGCCTGACAGGTTTTCGACCGAGGCATCTGACGGCGGACAGCGCAGGGCCTCCATTGCGATTTCAAGCTGATTGTCGAGCGTCCAGCCATCAACCGCGTCAATCTTGGCCTGCAGCTCAGCCATCTGGTCACCCAGCGCTTCAAAATCGGCGTCAGGCTCAGCCATCTGGGCGGAGACCGCGTTGAATTCCTCAACCAGATCAGCGGTTTCGCGCGCCCCATTCTTGACATTCTCAAGCACAGTCTTGCTCTCATCGAGCTGCGGTTCCTGCGGCAGATAGCCCACGGTGATGTTCTCACCCGCCCATGCTTCGCCCGAAATATCGGTGTCGATGCCAGCCATGATCTTCATCAGCGTCGACTTGCCAGCGCCATTGGGGCCGACAATGCCGATCTTGGCGCCTTGGTAGAATTGCAGGTTGATGTTGGAGAGCACGGGCTTTTGCGCGCCGGGAAAGCTCTTGGTCATGCCCTTCATCACATAGGCGTATTGTGCGGCCATTGGCTCTGTATCCTTGTCAAAAGCGGGAAGACTGATTGTGCATCAGCGTTTATGGGGCTCAGATAGGCGCACGCGATCAAGGGGGCAAGAACGCTTTGCTCCTGCGAGAAACGGTTTGGCACCGTTGATGGAGCGCTTAATCAACGCAGGTCAGGAATCTGTCTAATCAGGGCGAATTGGGTTTCTAAATCCCTCAGACGACATGCGTTTTTTCAGCGCGGTACGCATGGCAAAGCTTTGGAGAGAATTAACACAAAGCTTGTAATTTAAGCCCTGACACAGGTCTTATGACATGCAAGCGCTGATTTTAACCTTGATGATCCCCACGATGACGCTGGTTTTTGCAGCGGTCTTCGTCGCGCTCTGGTGGCAGGATCGCGCGCGCACCTACATTCTTGCTTATGCTGCATGGTTTCTGGCTGTTGCTGCGGGACTGCTTGCCCAAGCGCTGTTCGTGACGAGTTTCGGGCCGCCGCAGATCGTCGCATTCCACATGGTGTCGACGACCGGTCTTATCGCGCTGCTGTGGGGTGTGGCCCGGCGCGATGAGCGACGCGTGCCATTGGTCCTCTTTATCGCCATGACCTGTGGCACCGCCGTGGTGCTGTGGTTTGCCGCAAAGCTGGGAAATTCCGGCGTTTTGATCATGGCGCAGAATTTCAATGCCGCGCTGCTGTTTGCCATGGGAGCCTATGGCAAGTGGACGGCAGGGCACCGCCATCTGGCTGATCGATGGTTGCTGGGTGCATTGGTGGCTCTGGCCGCCTATTCGATGTTCCGCCCGTCCGTCACGGTTCTCGTGCAGAGCCAAATGACAATGGAAGAGTATCACACATCAATCCTGCTCACCGTCAACATGGTGATGACCGCTGTGTTGTGCATGCTGATTTCAATCTGCCTGCTCGCCACGATCCTTTCCGACAATATGAGCGTCGAGCGCGAAGCATCGACGCTTGATGCCTTGTCAGGCCTTCCGAACCGCGCCGCTTTTGAGAAAGCTGCAAATGCGCTGGTGGCGCGCGCACGCGAAGAAGAGCGAAGCCTGAGCCTCATCGTCGGAGATATTGACCACTTCAAACTGATTAATGACCAGCACGGCCATGCGACCGGCGACCGCGTGATCGCGGGCTTCGGGCAACTTATCGCACGCAAAATCCGCGACACTGATATCGCTGGACGGATCGGTGGAGAAGAGTTTTGTGTTCTTGTGTGGAGCTGTGATCTGCGGCCTGCGGCAGGACTGGCCAATCGCATCCGCCAAGCGGCAACCGAAAGCAGTATGCGCGATGATGATACCACCCCATCCTACACCGCCAGCTTTGGCGTGGCTCAAGCGCGCGACGGGGAGAGCTATGCGCAATTGTTTGAGCGCGCCGATTCCGCGCTTTATCAAGCCAAGGGCAGCGGCCGAAATCGCGTCTTCCTGCACGGCGAGGGGCTGTTAAGCTCATCCGATGCGACTATACGGGAGGTTAAGTCTGCTTATGTCGATCCTGATTCAAGCAGCGGCGATCGAGTAATCGACTTTATCGGACGGACCCGGAACACAGGTTAGTATAGTCACATTTATGTGTAGACTAAGAAAAATATTCTAGTTTTTCAAATTATTTTGAAAGACTTAGACATTTGAAGGTCTACTTATCCCCCTCTTAACAGTTTTGCGCTTATCAGCACGTTCGGAGGCGAAGGGGCGATTGTGGCTGATCAAGTATTGGGACTAATAAATCCAGCTATTGCGCTGATCTTCGCGATCGGCGCTTGGCTGATTTGGAAGCGCGACCCCACCAAGCGGTACCTGCTTGGGTTCGTGGTGGCCTCACTCGCCATCGGGACCAGCTTCACGATTAATCACTATCTTGTTGTCGATTCTCATATGGTGCCGCGTCTAGCCATTGGTCTGGCGAGCATGATCGCCTGCAATGCACTGGTCTGGTCAGCCTGCGCGCGGCTTGGCCGTGAGATACCATTGAAGGCCTTGATCGCGGGAGGCGCGCTTACGCTCCTCTTGATCGGTCTCTCTGACCCCGCGCGTGACGTTACCCCATGGCTGTTTGCATTGAACGCATATTGCGGGATTGTCTTTGTGATCGGCGCGCAAGTCCTGGCATCCGCTGGATCGCGCGACGTCGTGGACCGAGTGATGGTATGGGTCTTCGCTCTTGTAGCCGTGCAATTTTATGTCCGGCCGATTTTGGCAGTGTCAATTGACGGCGCAATGTCCTCAGCGGACTACCGCCATTCTGTGGGCCACGCGATGTATGTTGTCTCTGGTGCGGTTTTCAAAGTCATGTTGGCGGGCAACGTAATCGCCGCCGCGATGACAGATCAGCTGCGCGCTGTGAAATCCCAGACGCAGCTTGACAGTTTGAGCGGCCTGTCCATCCGCAGCGCCTTTGAGGAACAGGCCGTCGCCATGATGGACCGGGCGCGCAGCGGTGATGTGCCGGTCAGCCTGATCGTGGCGGACATCGACCACTTCAAACGGATCAATGACAGGTGGGGCCATCCAATCGGAGACCAAGTGATCGCGACATTCGGCGAGGTTTTCACGCGAACCTTGCGCCCCAGCGATGTTGCAGGCCGCATCGGCGGCGAGGAATTCTGTATCCTGGCCTGGAATTGCCCTGAAGACGCGGCGACCCGGCTTGCAGAGCGCCTGCGCCTCCAATTTTCGGGTGAGCCCTATGAGGGGATTCATTCCAGCGAGCGTCTGACGGCAAGCTTTGGCGTGACTGTCGTCAGGCCGGGTGAGGGCTATGCCCGCGCCTATGAGCGCGCCGATGTCGCGCTTTACCGAGCCAAGCGATCAGGCCGTGACTGCGTTGTCAGCGATGCGTTGGGCCGTGTTGGAGAGGACCAAGCTGGATCGTCCCCAGAGGGCCTCGCACCGGCGCACGGCGAAGCAGATCAGGCATCGGTCGTTTCGCTCACCGCACGCCGCTTGCCCGAGCGCGAAGCAATCTGATTGGCCGGACTGCGCCGTGCATATGCGGACTGATCCCTAGTCACCTCGTTTATGTGACTGACCCGTCAAAATCTGGTCACTCAAACACCAATTTATCGCAATTGAACTGACCTCAAACCGTCGCGCCAGCGACATGAGGGGCGGGCAAAGGGAAACACAATACCTGCGCCCGGCCTGCCTTTGTTTCCTCTCCATCGGCTCCCGCCCAGACGCTGGGTAAAACAATCGCCAATGGGAGCGCACCCGCATGTCTGACAACTTGCTCATCTGCGATCTGACTCAAAGCTGGTCAGCGACAGGCGGAGGCGGAATTTCCACCTATCTCAAGGAAAAGAAGCGGTTCTTTCAGGAACAGACCGAACACCGCCTGCTGCAAATTGTGCCGGGTGAGCAGGACAAGATCACGATCGAGGGACGCACGATCTTTGCCGAAGTCGGCGCGCCGCAGGTGTGGGGCTCGCCCAATTACCGCTGGATCAACCGTAACAATGCGGTGTTTGAACTGCTGCGGGAATACAAGCCGAACATCATTGAAAGCCTGTGCCCTTGGGTGCTGCCATGGATTGCGATCCGCCACCGCTGGCGCTTCCCTGAAACCGCGCTGGTGGCGGGCTATCGCACCGATTTCCCCAACGCGCAGATCTACCGCGTGATGAAGGACCTGTCGGGCCATTACCCCGCCGCGTTTTTCCGTCAGGCTGGCTATTTCTATGCATGGATGACCTATCACCGGTTTGACCGCGTCTATACCTTGAACCGCGTAGCGCAGGCGATGCTGGGCAGCCTCAATTATCGTAACACCGGTGTGCTCGGTCTGGGGGTCAATATGGATCAGTTCTCGCCCGAGCACCGCGATCCCGGCTACCGCACATCGCTGGGCCTGCCGCCAAGCGATGGCCCGCTGCTGATTTATGCCGGGCGGCTCGACAATGAAAAGCGTGCCTATGTGCTGACCGAAATGTTCAAGCAATTGCCGCGAGAGCTGGGCGCCCAAATGGTGCTGATGGGCGATGGCAAACTGAGCGATACGCTGAAGGAAGAGGCCAAGGGCCTGCCCATCGCCTTTCCGGGCTACGAGACGAACCGCCGCGAACTCGCGCGTGCGCTCGCCTCGAGCGACATTTATGTGAGCGGCATGGCGGACGAGACTTTCGGTATCTCCGTACTTGAAGCGCAAGCCAGTGGGCTTCCAGTGGTGGGCGTGGCTGCCGGGGCCATGCCGGAACGTGTGCCCGAGGGCACCGGACTGCTTGGCCCGGTCGATGATGCGCTGGCGATGGCGCGCAATGTGGAGCGGGTTTGGCGCGAGGATTACGCAGCGGCGCGCGAGCGGTCTCTGCGGCTGGCCAATTCGCATAATCGCTGGCCTGAGACCTTCCGGCAATTGATCGATGTCGAATACACCGCAGCGCTTAAAGCCCGCGATGCGCGCTTGAACGGCTCGGTCACGCGCAATCTGAAGCGGGCGCTGAATTTCTCTTGAGCGCACCTGATCCTCTTACCGAAAAAGCTCAGCTCGGCGCGTTTGGGCTGGGGCCGATCTCGCGGCGTACGCTGACGATAGCGCTGTGGGTCCTGCCACTGGCCGCGCTCGCCAATGTGGCGGTGCTGGTGTGGTCTCTGGAAGGCGTGGACCTCAATGTCGCGGTCAAGCGCCCAGCTTTGTTGTGGCTCGCAACGCTGCTGGTGTTCGCGCCCACTCTTACCAATTCACTGCGGCTCCTGCTGTGGAGCCGTTTTTTCGGACTGGGGCTGGGTCTTCGCAAAGCGCTCCGAGTGACGACTGGCACGATGATTGCCAATTCCGTGACACCGTCTGCCACGGGCGGAATGCCGATCAAGCTGGCTTTCCTCATCGGGGCAGGAGTTGAATCGCGACGGGCGATCACGCTGATCTCGTTTCAAACCGCGGAAGACGCACTGGTTCTATTCAGCATGGTGGCGCTGACTGCGGGGATCACGGGCTTTGCGCTGTTCGATTTCATCAGTGCAGACCCGCAATTGCTCGCTCGGCTTGATGGGACTCTGCGATCGGCCAGCATGATTGTGGTGTGGAGCCTTGTGGGCCTTGCCGGGTTCGCTCTGGTGGTGGCTGCCGGACTGCTGGGCCGCCGCGCGCGCGACATCGCCCGGCGGGCCAGCGCAACAGTGCGCAAATGGGCGGTTGGCGTATGGGGTGACTGGGGCAAAGCGGCGGCGCGCGGCAAGTGGGTCGCTGGCATCAATGTTGCGCTCGCATGGGTGCAGTGGAGCGTTCGCTTTTCAATTGCCGGGCTGGTGCTCGCCGCATTTGGGGTGGACTGGCGCGCGGCACTGTTTTGGTTGCTGCAATATATGGTGCAGTCGATCAGCTCGATAGTCCCGACGCCGGGCGGGGCGGGCGGTGCAGAAGCCGGCTTTCTGCTGCTGTTTGGGCCGTTCGTTGCCTCTGACATACTGGTGCCCGCGATGAGCATGTGGCGGCTGATCTTCTTCTTCCTGCCGCTCGCCGGGGCTTCGGTAATCTTCTTTGCGCTGAACCGCCGGAAGCGCAGAACACTGCGCGAGATCGAGCCAGAGGCGGGCCTGCCGCACCCGGCGGAATAGGCCCGCAACAGGCAGGCTCAGGCGCGCACCAGGCCGGAAAGTGGCCCTGCGCTGCGATCCGGAAAGAGCTGCGTCATCGCGCGAGCGGGATCGAGGCCCATATGCTCAGCAGACGCGCCAGCCAGCACGCTTTCCAGCGCCGTCGTTGGTCGCAGATCGCGCCCCTGGAACAGCTGGCTTTCCGCCATGCCCGGCCAATCGCCTGCGATCTGCCCGCCGCGCACCGCGCCGCCCATCAGCAATGTCGCCGAAGCGGTGCCATGATCAGTCCCGCGCGTCCCGTTATAGCGCACTGTGCGGCCAAACTCAGTGGCCACCAGCACCAGCGTCTTGTCCCAGGCCGGACCCATCGCAATCCGATAAGCCCCCAACAGCGCATCAAGCGATCCCGCCGCGCGCGCAAAGGCGCCGCGTTGATTGGCGTGCGTGTCCCAGCCGTTCAGTTCGATCATCGCGATCCGCGCCCCGGCTTTCTCGCGCATCAAAGAGGCGATCAGTTCGCCCGTCTTCTGGGCATCGCGCAAGTTCTTCAGCCCGCTGTCAGCGGCCATGGCGCGCGTTTCAAGCGCGCTCGACCACAGTGCGCCCAGCTGCTCATCACCTTCATACAGGCGGCTGACGCGGTCGAGGAAATCGGCGCTTGCATTGGGCAGGTTGGAGGGCGCGTAGTTGGAGGCTGCCGCTTGCCCGCGCAGTGCGAGCGGAATGGTCGGCGCAATCGCCAGCGCGCGCGGCGGCTGCTCTTCGCCTTCCATCATGCCGACCAGCCGGTTGAGCCAGCCATCGCGTTTTGAATTGGGCTTAACCCCGCCGCTTTCCAGCAAGTCCTGCCCGTCGAAATGCGACCGGTCGCGGTAAGAGGTGGCGGTGGCATGGACGAACAGCGCATCGCCATCCTGATACGCCTTGCCAACCTCACCAAAGGACGGGTGCAGCGCAAACATGGAACCCAGCCGGGTTGCGCCGTCATAGTCAGGCAGCGCCAAAGCGCGCGCCGCTTCAAAGCCGGGATCACCAAGGGGTGCGAGCATCGCCATCCCGTCCATCGCGCCGCGCAGCAGCACAAACAGCAGATTTCGGTCGCCCGGCACACGCGCCATGGCAATGTTGGGCGAGCATGCCGCCGAAGCCGTGACAGCAAGCGACCCAGCGATCAGTGAGCGGCGGTTGAGTGAGAGTGTCATGACGTGGTGTTCCTTCAGGCTACCGGCGCATCATTTCGGGCGAAACCAGCATCAGGCCGAGCGCCTGATGTCCGCTTTCAGCGCGCGACAGCCAAGTGCGGGTTGGCTCGCTCAGCGCATCGGGAAAGGCCGCCTGCGCCCGTTCCATAATCGCATCGGCGGGCGCGTTGCGAGCAATGCGCTCCGCCAATTCGACACGGCGCAGCAAGGCGTCAGGCCCCGCCCAACTGGCATTCACATCGTCAAACCCGGCGGGCGAGGGCGCTTTCCAAGGCTCTTGCCCCAATTGGCGCAGCACCCCGATTGTGCGCCGCCCGCCAAGGGTTTCGACCCCGGTGAAGCGCATCACGGATACCAGCCATTCAAACGGCTGGCGGAACTTGGCTGGCGCGTTGGCCCATGGCTCGGGTGAGCGGACCAGAGTGCGATGCAGGCTGGCCAGATCACCGCCAGTGCGCAGAAAATCGCTCTCCAAGCGGGTGACGAGCGAGGCGGGCGGCGTGTCTGACGTGAAATGCCGCGCCAGCTTGGTTGCGAGAAAGCGGGCGGTGGCCGGACGGGCGGCCAGATCATCAAGGATCGCAACCGCCTGACGTGCGCCCGCATCGGTGTAATTGCGGCCCATCACCTGACGGCTGCCCGGTTCATGGGCGGCCGCGATGAACACCGCTCCGCTGCTCTGTGGCTCGGCAAATCGCTTGATCCGGGCAAGACCTTTGACCGTCCAGCCGGTGAGCGCGCGTGCAAATTCGGTGACATCGGCCTGAGAATAGCCGCCATTCACGCCCAGCGTGTGCAGCTCCATAATTTCCCGCGCGAGGTTTTCATTCAGACCGCGACGCCCGCGTCCTTTACGGCGCTTGTTAAACGGCGAGTTTGGGCCGGAGGACTGCCACTGATCGAGGTAAAGCAGCATGGCAGGATGCAGCACCGCCGCCTTGAGCATATCGGAAAATCGACCATTGAGGTTGGGACGGATCGCATAGAATTCGTGATTGCCCACTTCAAAAGGTGTGCCCTGCTTTTGCGCGGTGACCGAAAAGTGGTTTGACCAAAAGTGAACCAGCCGCTCAGCAAAGGGCGTGGGCGATGCGACCGCGACATTCACGCGCGCTTCGATATCGGCGCGCAGACGGCCATAGGCTTCGCGGACCTTGCCGCGCAGTTCGGGCGGCAATTGGTCGATCCGCTCCTCGCGGGTCATCTTCTTGACCTCTTGCGCGCTGGACATCTCAGCAGCGCGCGCCGCGTCTTGTTTGCTCTTGCGTTGCTGTTGGCGGATAACCTGGATCAGCTCACCTGCCTCGCCGCTGGAATCGGGACGATCTGCCAGCGCGCCGGGGCGCGGATTGAACGCTGCCAATTGGCGCAGCAAGTCCGCTTGCGGTTCGCTCGGCGCGCGTGTTCCGTGGTGCAGCCCGTAGCCGAACCGGTTCAGCGCAATGCTCGTCTTGCTCATATGCCCTACTCACCCATCCGTTCATGCCGTGCGCACTCTCTGTCGCTTGGCATACACTAACGCGCGGTGAATATCTCACACACAACGCGAAGTTGTGTGTCGCAATTGGTCGCGCATTGTGGCGGATGGGTGAGTTTTGTCTCAAGCGGCGAGGCTGTGGGGCGGCAAGTGCTCAGCGGTTATGGCCAGATTGGTTTGCTTGACGCCTGTCAATTGAAAATGATTGACAGTGACGCTCAGCTTATCCGCTTCACCTGCGAGCGACGTTGCCGCAGCGGTGCACTGCTCGGCCATCGCGGCGTTCTGCTGCGTTGAGCGGTCCAGATCGCGCACTGTCGTGTTGATCTGCGAGAGCTTCTCTGCCTGTTCGTCGGTTGAGCTGGCGATCGTCTGGATGGATGAGCTCAACTCCTCAACATCGCGCGTGATCAGGGCGAACGCCTCGCCTGAGCGTTTCACCAGATCGACGCCAGAACTGACATGCTCGCTGCTGGCGCTGATCAGAGCTTTCACTTCATCAGCCGCTTCAGTGCAACGCTGGGCGAGCGCGCGCACTTCGCTTGCGACCACCGCGAAGCCTTTGCCGGTCTCACCGGCGCGGGCTGCTTCGACCCCTGCGTTAAGAGCCAGCAGATTGGTCTGGAAGGCGATGGAGTCGATCACGGCAATGATGTTGGTGATCTCAGCAGAGGACTTCTCAATCTGGTCCATAGCCGTCACGGCTTCGGAGACTGTGCGGGTCCCATCATTGGCGCGCTGAGTCGCTGAAACAATGGTGCCGCGCGCTTCCTTGGTTGTCTGGACGGTTTCCTGTACCCGGTGGGCCGTGCCATCAATCGCCGCGGCTGTCTCTTCCAGGTTGGCCGCCTGCTCTTCCGTGCGGCGCGCCAGATCGTTTGAGGCGGAGCGTATCTCAGCTGATCCCGTGCGGATCATGGCGACGTTCTCTACCACGGCCCCGATCGTGTCCTGCAGGGTAACGACCGTGGTGTTGAAGTCACGTTGGACCTGCTCATAGGCTTCGGGCAGGTCGACCGGATCAATCCCCAATTGACCATCGGCCAGCATCGACAGGGCAGAGCCCAGTTCCTCGTTGACTGACGAAACCTTGCTTTTGAGGTCAAAGAAGTAGGAAGACAAAGCAAGCTCGATATCCAGCAGCGAGACCTTCAACAAAGCGATCGTGCGGCGCGCCTGCGCCCGCTTCCACGGCAGGTAACGCTGCCAGCCGGGCGCGATGATTTCCTCGACCAGATGTTCCAGCATGCGCGCATAGCTGCCGACATACCATTTCGGCTCCAACCCGATTCGCGCGTGAACGGCGCCAATATGTGCGGCGCGGTCGCGGAAACGATCGTCCACGCCTTGTTTGAAGACCGAACTCCAGTGGTTCGCCTGCGCGGAGCGGGCGCGCTCCATTATTTGCGGGTCCTTGAACATCCCAACAAGGTTCTCGCGTGAGCGCAGCTCAGTGTAGAATTCATCGAGCGCTTTTTCGATTCTGCGATCAACAGCCTTCGCGACGCCTTTGTGCGCCGGATCCTGAGCTTCGATCCCGTAAAAGCCAAGTCGTTCGCTAAGTGGACGGTGAGCTATGATGTAATCCTGTCGTTTCGCGCGGGTTCCAGTCCGTCGCAGTGATGTTGGGTCTTAGTGATCGGTCTGCGCAAAATCGTTCCAGATCACTCGGGAAGGTTACGCAGGGCCCGAGTTAGGGATCAGCTGTACATTCCTTCAGCGCGCTCTCGCCGAAGAGCGCTGCGCTTAGCGCGTCTTTGAGCGCTGACAGCGTGACCTGATGCACAGCAGCTTCTGGTTCCTTGGCGGCAATGACGCTGGCAAGGCCGCGCACGCTTTGCGCCATGCGATCAATCCGTTGGAGCTGTTCGATATGACCGGTGATGACCGCTTCATCGAGGGCAAGGACTGTGCCCAACTCCTCCGCTTCGGTCGCGACCTCTTCAAGCTGCTGCGCAATCGCTGCGCGTAAAGTTTCAGGGAGTTTCATGGTTACGCAGCCAGCTCCATAATCTCGTTTTCCATCAGCGTCGCGACATCGATGACCATCACCATCTGATCATCCAGCGGCGCAACGCCTCTCAGGAAATTTGAGATCCCTTCGTTTTCAACCGCTTCGGGCTGCTGGAGCGTATCTGCGTCCAGCGAGACGATATCGTTCATGTCATGCACGATTAGCCCGCGTGACTGGCCGTTATGCTCGGTGACGATGATCGGGTTGCGCGGCGTTGCCTCGGTCGCGGGCCAGCCCAGCCGCACTGCCAGATCAATCACCGGGAGCACTGCACCGCGCAGGTTCACAACGCCCGCGACGTAATCGGGCACGCGCGGCAGGCGGGTTACAGGTGACCAGGCGCGGATTTCGCGGATTGCCATGATGTCCAGCCCAAAGAGCTGGCCGGCAACGCCAAAAGTGATGAGTTCATGTCGCATGGGTAATGGCTCCCGCAAGGCAAGATCAGTGAGTGACGCGGCGCAGCGCAGTCGTAAGCTTTTCAGCGTCGAAGGGTTTGACGATCCATCCGGTCGCACCCGCGCTGCGCGCGCGCTGTTTCTTCTCGTCCGAGCTTTCCGTGCTCAGCACCAGGATGGGTCGATCCGCATGCATGGCAGAGCCGCGCAGCTTCTCAATCAGGCCAAACCCGTCAAGGCGCGGCATGTTGATATCGGTGATGATCACATCGACTTCGTGGCTGGTGAGCCAGTCGAGCGCTTCCTGCCCGTCCTCACACTGCTCGACATTAAAGCCGCGCTGGGTGAGGGCGCTGCGCAAGAGCGCACGCATCGAGGCGCTGTCATCTACGGTAAGGACGCGGATGGCTGGGTTGGTCATAGTTCTCTCAGCTTCGGTTTCTGGCAGTGTGGTCAAGGCCCTGGTCGCGGCGGTTAGAATAGCTCGACTGTCCCAATGGCCGATTGCGGGCGCACCAGTGGTTTGTCCTTAGGCGCTGCAAGTGGTGCGACTTTGACGCATCGCACGAGGCCTGCGGCGGGGCGAAAATGAATGCGACGCGCCTGCGACCCTTCCATGTCCTCAAACACTGTGATGATGCCCTCTTGCGATAGAAAGCTGCGCGCAAACGCGGCGTTATCGCTGCCGATCGCGCCCAGGTCAGGATTGATGTTCGCGCCTCCATACAGGCGCCCCTTCATGCGTGACTTCACCGCTCCAAGCCCGAGCATCTTGTTGATCAGCAGCTCCATCAGATACAGGCCGTAATTGCTATCCAGCGTCTCAGCGGCGGCAGATTTCGGCGGCTCTGCAAGCAGGAAGTGGTTCATACCGCCAACCCGTGCAATCGGATCATACAGGCATGTCGCAACGCAGCTGCCGAGCACGGTGTTCATTTCCACCCCCGGCTTTGTGCTGGCATGGGCTTCCCCTTGAACAACAGTGATGCGCTCCAGGGTTTTTGTCGGGGCCAGTGGTTGTGTGAGATGTGCTGTCATGATGAGATCAATGCGTTGAAGGGGTGAGTTGCCGGGATCCGGCGAAAATGTGCACGGCAATGCGGTCAAGCGGCAGAGTTATTTTGGCGGCGCCCACTTCAATTGCGGCGCGTGGCATGCCGAACACCACGCAGCTTTCCTTGTCCTGAGCGATGGTATCAGCGCCAGCGTCTGCCATGGCCTTTAGCCCTGATGCGCCATCGCGGCCCATCCCGGTCAGGATCACGCCTTGCGCGGTGCTACCAGCGGCCTTTGCGACACTGTTGAACAGCACGTCGACGCTGGGGCGGTGGCCGCTCACGGGATCGGCACGCTTCAGGCGGGTGCGTCCAGATCCTGCGCCGCGCGGCGGGTCCAGAACAAGATGCGCGTCGTCGCCCGGAGCCAACAGCACTTCGCCGCGCTGCAAAAGGTCTCCGCCCTGTGCAAGGCGCACAAGCGGGGCGGCAACCCTATCAAGCGAGCTGGCGATGGCATCGGCAAAACAGCCGCTGACATGCTGCACGATCAAGGTCGGTGGGCAGTCTGCCGGGAAGCGCGCAAGCAGGCTATGCAGCGCTTCGACCCCGCCGGTGGACGAGCCAATGGCGATCACCGCGGGCTCGCCGCGCGCGGACACAGAAGCGCTGCGCGCGGGGTTGGGGGCTGGTTTGCGTGTTACCACACGAGCGCTGGGCGCCGCGCGCGGGCGCAGGCGAACGTGCGATGCCTCACGCACCAGACTCGCCAGCTCTCCGCCATCATCATCAACCATGGACCGCGACGCGCTGGCCTTGGCATAGCAATTGATCGCGCCAAGCTGCATCGCGCGCACCGTCGCCTGTGCGCCGGGCCCGGTTGAGCCGGAGACGACAATCACCGGCGTCGGACGCAATTCCATAATCTTCGCAAGGAAGGACAATCCGTCCATGCCCGGCATCTCAATGTCGAGCGTCACGACATCGGGATCAAGCGCCTTGATCAACTGGCGCGCTTCCAGAGCGTCGCGCGCAGTGCCGACGACTTCGAGATCGGGTTCTTGCTCCAATTTACGGGTGATAAGCGCTCGCATTGTCGCGCTGTCATCGACCACCAGGACACGCACGGTCATGCTCGGCCTCCTGCTTTGCGGCGGTAAACGGTTGGGCCATCAGGCTCGATCAGCGCAGTGGCCGGGCCAAAGACGCGCTCGGAATGGCCGATGTAGAGCGTGCCGCCGGGGCGCAATTGCTCGGCCAGCCGCAAGACCAGCTTTTCTTTGGTCGGCTCGTCAAAATAGATCATGACATTGCGGCAGAAGATCACATCGAAAGACTGGCGAAAGGGCCAGCTGCGCAGCAGGTTCAGCTGCCGAAAGCGAACAAGCGATCGCGCCGCCTGCCCAATGGACAGCATGTCCTGTCCGCCCTCTTTTGTGTGGTCACACCATGCTTTGCGCAGCGCCTCAGGCACCGCTTTCAAGGCGTCGGTGGGATAAATGCCGGCCTGAGCTGCAGTGACGGCATGGCCGGCCAGATCGCTCGCAAGCGCGATGATGTTCGACTTGGAAAGCCGCACACCTTCACTGGGATTGGTGCCCAGCAGAAACATCATCAGGGTCCAGATTTCTTCCCCGCTGGAACAGCCCGCTGACCACAGCCGGATCGGTTCTCCGGCGCTTGCGCGCGCGACCAGTCCGGGCCGCACGTGGGTTGCGAAATGATCGTAATGGTGTGGCTCGCGGTTGAAATATGTGTGGTTGGTGGTGAGCGCGCTGATCACGCGGGTCTTGAGCGCGCTGTCCTGCGCCAGCCGGTCGAGAAATTCGCCAAACCGCGTCGCTGCGCTTTCGCGCACCAGCGGGGCAATCCGCGAATAGGCAAGCATCGCCTTACGGTCGGACAGCACAATCCCGGCTTCATCATGGACCAGCTTTGCAATCCGGTCGAAGTCGGCGCGCGAATAGAGCTGCGGGCTGACACCCGGCACAATCGTGCCCGCACTGCCTGATGCACCTCGCTCGGAAGCGGCAAAGTCTGTTGCCATGGTCATGCGGCGACCCGGCTCAACATCGGCCCGGCGATGTCTGCACCGCTTGAGCTTTGGACGAGGTAATCGACGTCCACGATCAACGCGACACGGCCATTGCCCAGAATGGTCGCGCCCGCCACGCTTTCAACTGAGCGATAATGTGCATCAAGGCTTTTGATGACGAATTGGCGTTGATCGGTGATCGCGTCGACCAGCAGCGCTGCGCGACCGTGGCTTTCCGTTTCGACCAGAACCAGCACGCCCTCGCTGGGATCATCCACCATGCCGCGCGCACCGGTCATCTCGCCCAGCGAAACCACTGGCACAAATCGCCCGCGCACGTTGAGCATCCGGCGCTGTGTCCCCAGACCCTTGATGTCGGCATTGGCGGGGCGCAGGCTTTCGATCACATGGGTGAGCGGAATGACGAGCGACTGGTCTCCGACCTGCACAATCATTCCGTCCGAAATTGCCAGCGTCAGCGGCAGCGCGAGCGTGAAGGTCGTGCCCTTGTTTTGCGCGGATTCGATGGTGATACGCCCGCCCAGATCCTTCACGTTCTGGCGCACCACATCCATGCCGACGCCGCGCCCTGAAATGTTCGACACTGCAGCCGCAGTAGAAAAGCCGGGGGCAAAGACGAGCTGATTGATTTCATCATCGCTGAGCTCTGCATCTTCACTGATCAGGCCGTTGCGGATCGCCTTGGCGAGCACCTTTTCACGATTGATCCCGCGCCCGTCATCGCTGATCTGAATGACGATTCGCCCAGCTTTCTGCTCAGCCGCCAGCGTCAGCGTGCCTTCCGGGTCCTTGCCCGCGGCCTGCCGCTCTTCGGGGGGTTCAATTCCGTGATCCACCGCGTTGCGGATCAGGTGCGTCATCGGCTCGCTCAGCCGCTCAATCACGGTCTTGTCGAGCTCGGTCGTTTCACCATGGACATCCAACTTGACGTGTTTGCCGGTATCGCTTGCCAGCTCGCGCAGCAGCCGCGGCACACGCCCGAACACCGAACTGATCGGCTGAGCGCGGAACGCCATGGCGTGCTCCTGAATATCGCGCACAAGTCCATCAAGCATCGAAAGCTCTTCGATATGCGCGAAGCTCTCATTTTCGAGCCGCTGGGTCAGCATGGCCTGCGCAATGACAAGCTCTCCCACCCCATCGATCAGGCGGTCGAGTTTTGACAGGTCGATCCGGACGCTTTGCGAGGCTTGAGGCGTTGCCGCCGCCTTCTCCGCAGTCGGGACAGGATTTGGCGTTGGCGTAGGGGCGGGGATGGGTTTGGGAGCCGGCGATGGAGCTGCTTCTGGCTCTGGTGTAATGTCCTGGGGAGTCGGTTTGTCGCTAGCACCCGCCTTCAGGGCAAGGTCAGGCATAGGCGCATCGCAAAAGGATAACGCGCAATCCTCACCGACAAAATCGAAGATCTCTTCGACGCTGGCATGCTCCACGGTTCCGGGCAGCCGGAATGTCCAACCCAGATAGCTCTCCTCCGGATCAATCCGGTCAATCGCAGGAACATCGCGTGTTTCGCAGGTCACGCATTCGCCGCCCAATTGTGCGACCTCACGCAGCCACAACAGCGGCTCGCTGCCATTGCTCATTCCGCCCGCGCGGGGCCGGATATGGACCAGCCAGGGTTGCGCCTCGGGCGCTTGAGCGGGATCGCAGAGCTCTTCAGGTCCGGCGATTTCTTCAAGCAGTGCGTCCAGATCCTCCAGCGGATCGGCGGGCAGAGTGTCTGCTTGCGGCGGACTTGAGGCCGCATCGGCCTGTGGCGTAGTTTGAACGCTGCTCTCAGGTGCAGTCCCGCTGCGCGCCGCTTCCAGCTGCTCCATCAGCGCCGCATCATCGGGCGCGGCACTGCCGGATCGCGCCACTTCGACATGGTCGCTCAGCAGGTCCAGCGCGACGAGCAACAGGTCGACCAATTCGGACGAAAGCGGCACTTTGCCTTCGCGAATATCGCCCAGCAGGTTTTCAAAGCAATGCGTGTAGGCCGCCATGGCGCCATGGCCGAAGGCTCCGGCACCGCCTTTGATCGAATGAACCGCGCGAAAAATCGCGTTAATCGTCTCATCATCCTGCGTCCCGGCCTTGCAGGCTGCCAGACCATCTTCGACCGCTTCAAGCGCTTCTTCGCACTCGACGAAGAAGATCTGTTGGATATCATCATCGTTCATGCCGGTTCCTCCCCGCTGGTAAGTTCGCTCAGGCCCGCAAGCGCGGCGGCATCACGATAGGGTTGACTGGGCGTGTGGACCTCAATCCCGCCGCCTTCGCGGCCTGCGGCAATCAAGAGTTGAAACATGGCCTGACCGATCCGCGCCACATTGCTGGCGTCAACGCGCAACGGAGCAGGGCCAAGAGCGTCGCAGAGTTCTGGGTGGATCGCCTTGGCAGCGGCGCGATCGCAGGTCGCAGGAAGTGTAATGGTGTTCACTGGTGTTCGTCCGTGCAATTTAATGGGGGCGGGGAGGGATCAACGTCGCCAAAGGCGCGCTTAGAATTCACTCCAATCCTGATCGTCTGGAGCGGCTTCTTGGACCAGCGCATCAGCAGGCGGAGCGGCGCTGACAGCAGGCTTTTCCTTAAGCGCAAGGTTGCCGATACTGCGCTGAGCCACCGGCGAACTGCGGACAGGTGCGGGAGCGGGTGCAGGAGCAGCAGGCGGAGGCGGCAGCACTGGCGCGGCCTTGACCGGTGCGGCGCGGCGCGCGGGCAGCGGCGGCGCCGCACTCTCACTGGCTGAGACCCGGAAACGCGCGACCAATTCGCCTAGGCGCCGCGCTTCAACGGAGAGACTGCGCGAGGCTGCGTTGGTCTCTTCGACCATCGCCGCGTTCTGCTGCGTCATCGTGTCCATCGTGCCGACCGAATTGTTGACCTGATCAAGGTTGGTCGCCTGCGTGACGGCCATCTCGGCAATCTCGGCGACCTGTGATGTCATGCCGCCGATCTGCTCGACGATGACTTCGAGCAGTTGACCCGTTTCGCCAACAAGGCCTACCCCTTCATCAACGTGCCGCGTTGATTTGCCGATCAATTGTTTGATGTCAGCGGCGGCTTCCGCGCTGCGTTGGGCGAGCGCGCGCACTTCGTTGGCTACCACCGCAAAGCCTTTGCCTGCCTCGCCAGCGCGCGCCGCTTCGACGCCAGCATTCAGCGCAAGCAGGTTGGTCTGGAACGCAATCCCGTCAATTACATCAATGATTTGGGTGATTTCCTTGGCTGAATCTTCAATCGATCCCATTGCCGTCACCGCGCGCTTCACCACTTCGCCACCATCGCTTGCCTGGCGGTGGGTTTGCGCAATCGAGCTTTGCGCAACCTGCGCGTTGTCGGCGGATTTCTTGACCAGCTTGGTCACCTCGCTCATCGCGGCGGCCGTTTCCTCCAGGCTTGCGGCTTGCTGCGTGTTGCGCTGCGAAAGATCGTCTGACGCTGAGCGGATTTCGCCGCTGCCTTGCGTCACGCTGTCGGCTGAGGCGCGGACATCGGCCATCAGCTGAGACAGCCGCGCAATGGACGCGTTGAACGCCTCGCGCACTTTCTCGTTGGTCTCGTCAAATTCTTCGGTGATGCGCGCTGTCAGATCACCCGCGGCCAACCGGTCCAAGGCGCCTGATAGCGTTTCCACCACATGCAATTGCTTCGATTCGCGCTCCCGATCTGCCAATAGCGATCCGCGGAACACCTGCATCGCATCGTGCATGACGCCGATCTCGTCTTTCCGGTCGTCCTTACGCCGGCCAATCTTCAGGTCACCCGCCGCCATACGCCGCATCGAACCGGCGGTTTGCGTCAGCGGGGCGAGCACGCGGCGGTTCAGCATGGTCGATGCAAAGATCAGCGCACCTGCCAGCAAAGCGGCGAGCGCGCCGAGCAGCATCGTGATGAAGCTGACGCTCCACGCGCTGCTGGCCGCAAGTGCATCCTGCTGAGCAGCCGTGTTCTTGACCAGCGCATCAATCTTTGCGCGATGGCGGCGATAGCTGGTGAGCAGGTGGTTGAGCGCCTTGTCGATCCGCGCTTCGTCGCCCGCTACAATTGCCGGTTTCACCTTGTTGTTGATCACGCGCCAGAACTCACGCGCGTCTGTCTCCATCGCGCTCGTCAGCTCGGCTTTGAGGGGGTCGGGAAGGCCCGAGACCTGCCAGATTCGTGCACGCTCTTTCATCTCCTTTTCCAGAGCACGCAGGCGGATTTCGTTGATGTCGAAGGACTCAGGGTGGATCGAAATCACATTGGCGAGAGCAAAGGCCTCAACCAGATAGAGCGGCGGCGGATTGATATCCGCGTTGAATTTTGAAAGCTCGCGATTTTCAGAATGGAGTGGTCCGCCAAACTTGATCTGGCCGACCCCAAGCGCGGCCAGCGCCAACGCGGCGACCAACAGTCCGATCAGGCCGTATGCGCCGATCATGGTAAATCTTGCAATGCTCACTTGGCTAACCCTTCGAAGATGCGATCCCTTCTGCGTGTGATGCCGGGTTAGTCGATGAGGGCTGAAGGTCCTCTCGCCGCAGCCCTCAGCGCAAATCCCTAGCGTGGCTCTCAGCGAATCTTGGCGGCTGCGGGATGAAAGAGGCGCATAAACTATAGCTTTGTGCCTCATCCCCCGCGCGTCCGGCGCGGGACTGGCGCGCAGGAGCGTTGATAAGAAAGACCAAGATCATGGCCAATGTGCGGGTGCTGGTGGTGGACGATTCAGCGGCGATGCGTGCGCTGTTTTGCGACATTCTGGATAACGCCAAGGATGTTGTCGTTTGCGGAACGGCGAACAATGCTGATGAAGCGGCTGAAAAGATCGCTGAACTAAAGCCTGATGTGCTGACCCTTGATGTGGAAATGCCGGGCAAATCGGGCATGGATTTCCTCGCCGAACTTATGGAGGAGCGTCCGATGCCGGTGATCATGCTCTCCAGCATTACGCAGGCCGGGACGGGAACTGCAAAACGAGCCATGGAACTGGGCGCGGTGCATTGCTTTCCTAAGCCGCTGCATTCCTCACGCGAGGAATTTGATGCGACGGTGAAAACGCTGGGAGACATCGTGCTGAAAGCTGCGCGCGGCGAGCTGGTCGCGAGTGCGGAGTCAAGCGAAAGCAAAGAGAGCGTGGCGTATGAGCCGAGCGACAAGCTGGTCGTGATCGGCTGCCCCCAAGCGGGGATTTCATCGCTCAAGCGTGTGCTGGCCGCATTCCCGGTCAATTGCCCGGCGACCATCGTTGTATTTGATGCAGACCCCGCCACAGTTGAGCGCGAGATGGCTGGCTTCAGAGGCTCGACGGCCTGCACCATTGAGGATGCGATGGACGGTCAACAGCTGGTCGACGGGCGGGCCATTCTCGCCTTCGATCCCTCCCAGCATATCATAGTCGAGGCCGGCAGCCCGGCACGGCTACGCATGTTGCCGCGCGATCCGGTTGGAGGCTTTCGACCTTCAGCCGATCTCCTGCTCGGTTCGCTCGCGCGGGCGGGACTGCCCGCTTTGGGAGGCTTGCTGGTCGGCACAGGGCGCGATGGCGCGAAGGGCTTGCAGATTCTCAGCGGTGCCGGGTGCGAGACTTTTCTTCAGGTCCCCGCCGATTATGCCCCGCGCGAACGCTATGATGCGGTCCACGCCCAGGGTGTCGATGCCACCGAACTAAAAGAAGAGCTGTTGGGCGACTGGATTCTCAAAGCTACCGCGCAAGCCACAATCGCCAAGGCAGCGTAAAGCTGCATCGTTCAAGGCGGGAAATGGTCGGGGAGACAGGATTCGAACCTGCGACCCTCTGCTCCCAAAGCAGATGCGCTACCAGGCTGCGCTACTCCCCGAACTTTCCCGCCTGATGGGAAACGACTGTTGCGATGCAGCATATCGGTGGGCCCGGCAGGATTCGAACCCGCGACCTAGCCGTTATGAGCGGCCAGCTCTAACCGCTGAGCTACAGGCCCATCTTGATCTGACGACCACGTGATATACGCGCCGCAACAGCGCGAGGGTGCCCCTACATCGCGCGGCGCTTGCTTACAAGCGGGCTTGATCGCTGGCGGCAATGATCTCTGGGACAGTGGTGCTGGTGACACCGCGCTGGTCCAGATGGGCGAAGATGGCCCGCAGCCAATCATACAGAGCCGCAACGGCTGCTTCGTCCGGCGTGTACGGTGTGTTGCCGGGGCTGAGCGAGGGTGAGTGGAAGGACGCGACCAACAGCGAAAGCCCATCGTCCAGCGCCAGATCAATCGCGCGCTTTGCCTCGTCAATCGTCGTCCCTTCCGGTGTCAGCGGCAAACGCTCCAGCAGGCCTGTCCGGCTGAGACCTGCAAAAAAGGTCGGGATATGGCGTTGCAGGCGGTGCACCATCGGGCCGTGGCGGCGCAGCACACCATCATAGACGCTGGTGACGGGCAGTTCGAGCAGCTCTCGCGACGCATCAGCCCAATAGGGATGCGCGGGATGGCGCGAGAAATCGGGGCCGCCTTGCGCGCTGTAATCGAACAGGCTTCGCACCGAGGTGTCGATCCGTAGCCCCGCCTTTATGAGCATCTGCGCGGTGGCCGGCCCCACGCCATAGCGCCCGGCGCGGTAAATTAGCGGAGCCTCCCCAAACCCGTGCGTGACAGCTTCCAACAGAGCCTCAAACTTGGCTGTTTCCAAAACCACCGGCAGATTGCCTGCATAGGAATTATGCGTGGTCACCGCTTCTTCGAAGGGCGGGTTGACCCAGCTGTGCAATTGGACGCCGATGCAGGCCGCCTTGCGCTTGACCGCATCGCCGATGATCGCCTGCGCGCGCTCATCCTGCGCAATCGGCCAGTCGACCAGATAGACGGGATGCGCGCCCAATTCTTCGCAAAAGCTCTGAAACCGGGCGATCTGCGGGACGTGGTCCAACCCATACCCGTCACGCCGGAAGGGCGCGCTCCAGTCAAACTCTTCTTCCGTATCGACCGTAAGTAGTACCCGTTTTCCGAAATCAGGCGCCAGCGCGACTTGTGCGGCATCACTTGGCGGGGTGAGCAGGTTGGCCCCGGCACTATCATTGCGCGCCGTCACGGTCATGGCAGGCAGGTCGGGAGAACCGGCGGACGAAATGGAAAAGCACTCCTGCGCGCGAATGGCATAGCGAGGCCACCCACTGCATCAGCCCCCTGTTGTTTCATACCGCGATGCGCAGCAGTATTATGGATGGCTATGGGCCTCGCCGGTATCGGTCAAGCCGGACGCTGCACGTGTGCCGCGTTTAAGCGCATCGTCCGCATCGATGTAATTGGCATCCAGCGCGCCCACCAGCGGCAGCGTCAGGACAATCCGGTCGCCTTCGCGCGTGATGTCACCTTGGCTTGCGCGCGCCTCTGCTCTTGCCAGGCGCAAGGCAAAGCCTGCACCAAACAGCCCAGCGTTCACCCCGCCGCCCACAGGCTGTGCGTCAGCGGTGAAAATGTCTTCCTCGTCAACCAGTTGGCGCGGCAGATCGCAGCTGAGCCAGGCGTGGCTTTCGTCGCTTTCCAACGCGGCGGTCAGCTGTTCGCCGGCATCACATCCACCACCGAGCGTCGCCAAGACGCGCCATAGGATCATGTCGGTGTCATCAGCGTCGACAGCGATTTGCATCAGCGCTTCGGGGGCTTTCTCGATTGTGATCCCAGCCGAGCGCGGCCCCAGAACCTGCGACAATTGCTTCACGGTGCGCCGCGCGTGATGCGCCAGATCCGCTTCGCCTTGGTCCAGTTCCCCTAGGCCACCTTCCAGTCGCGCCAGCCGATCAAGCTGTTCAAAGCCTGACAGGATGCGCGCGCCGTCCGCCGCGATCTCAGCGGCGAGCGCGCGATATTCGTGCGGGGCGGGGCCAAACAATTGCTGCTGGATTACCTCGGCATAGCCCTGAACAGCGGTTACAGGCGTGCGCAATTCGTGCAGCAATTGGCGGATCCGGTCCGCCTCACGCGTTGCCTGATCGGGCAGGTCATCATCGTTTTGCGCCGGACGACGGAAGCGCCCGACATAGCCGGTGAAATTGCCTTCATCGCTAAAGCGCGGCTGTGCATCCACGATCCATTCGCCGGCAATGGCGGGGGCGCCTTCCAGTCCGGCTTCGGCCTGCATGATCGGCTGGCGCTGCGTGAAGGCCCGCTCAATCACGCCGCGCATGGCCGACCCGCCGAGCACGGGGGCCGCGACAATACGCGCGCCAACCACCATTGGCGCAACCTCGGTCTCTGCCCATTCGATTCGGCCCCCTGCATCGGTGGCAAAGGCGAATTGGGCCACGCGCCGGTCACGCGGCTGCGTGACTTCGCCCAGCGGCAGGCGCGGGGAGCGATCACTGTCGGTAACCGGCAGATCGCGCGTGCGCTTGAAGGTCGCAATCCGTTCAACCAGCGCGGAGATTTCGCTGCGACCGCTCTCAACCGGGTCCGCAGGCCGAGCGCGCGCATAGACCGGTGTCTCTGACGGCGCTTCGACAGCTTCTGCGGCGGCCTGGTCGCCTTCGTCAGGGATGGAAGCAGTGTCTGCGCTATCCGTGTCTGAGGCTTCGGCCTCGCTGTCTTCAGCTGTGTCACCCGGCCCATCGGCAAGCGGCGGTTCGATCGGTTCGACCGTATCAGCCTCAGCATTCCCGACACTGTCATCAACCGGTTCTTGAAATTGAACGAACGCGCTGCGCGATCCAGCATTGGTGAGGCCTGCATCGCTGTCCAGCGCTTCAGCCTCAGCCTCAATTGCCGGCTCAGGCTTAGGCTCAGGCTCTGCCTTCGGCTCGGGTTCAACCAGCCGCCGTCCGCCGGGGATGGCGAGCGCGGCGAGATCATCGAGGCTGGCCGTATCCGTGCCCGTGTCATCCGCTTCGGAAAGCGCGGTCTCCACCAAAGCTTCCTCGGCGGCGATCAGAGTGACCTCATCGCTGGGCCGGGGCAGTCCGCGATCATGCACGCCCAGCCGCTCAAGGAGCATATCGGCTTCTTGCGGCAAATCACGGCGCTGGCGCAGAAAGCCTCTCGCTCGCACAGGCAGGCGCGGGATCAGAGCGGTCCAATCATCAGCGGAAAGCTGCGCGCGGTTCAGCGCGGCAGAGGCTACCTCGGGCTCAAAATCGGCAAGGTGCGAGGCGAGATCAGCGCTGCGAAACCGCCAGCTCGGCTCGCGGATCATCGCCGCGCGCTCGCGATCCGGAATGTCCTGCGCGAGCGATTCCATCCGCAGCCACGCCGCTGCAATCAGGCTGGGGTCGCTGCGCCCGTCTGGGCCAAACTTGCGATTGCCCAGAATGTCGAGCAGCTGGCGATATTGCGTGCGCTTCCCGATCGGGCTGGTGGCTTCCTGCCGCAGAACGGTGGCGAGACGATCATCAAAAAACATCAGCGCCTCCTTCCTTCAGCGGCACATCACACAGCCTTTGCACAAAGCGTGGCCCCGCGATTCTTACGAACCCTAACAGGCTCTCTCACTTGCCACAGCTTGTCACACAGCTTGCGTTGCAAAGCGGGACAATTGCTGGCAGACATAATAATATTAGTTACGCCGCCTTTAACTGGGCAGCATCTTACGTTTACTTCAAGGCACACGCGCTGATCGAACGACGGATCGAATCAGGGCGCACGGCAACCCTAGTCCCAATGGAGCATAGCCCCTTATGGCCAATCTGGACGAGATCGACAAACGCCTGCTGAGCGAATTGCAGGCCGAAGGGCGCGTCACCAATGTAGAGCTGGCGCAGCGCGTGGGCCTCACCGCGCCGCCATGCCTGCGCCGGGTGCGCGGGCTGGAGGAAGACGGTGTCATCCGCGGCTATCACGCCGACCTTGATCCGTCCAAGCTTGGCTTTGCGATCACTGTTTTTGCGATGGTCAGCCTTAAAAGTCAGGCGGAATCATCCCTGCGCGAATTTGAAGAGCACATGCGCGACCTGCCCGAAGTGCGCGAGTGCCACATGCTCAACGGTGAGATTGACTTCATCCTCAAGATTGTGAGCCAGGACCTGCAGAGCTTTCAGGAATTCCTGACTGGTAAGCTAACGCCTGCTCCAAATGTGGATAGCGTCAAAACCTCGCTGACCATCCGCACCGCCAAGCATGAGCCGGGCGTACCGCTTTAGACCAGCGCTGTAGCCGGGGAGAGCTTTGCATGAGCGAGATGTTTGGCGAAGGGACGGGTGCAGCCGAAGTCGGCGTGCTGGATGAACCGATCACCGGCAAATGCCTGTGCGGGGCGGTTTCAATCACGCTCAAAGGAATGCGCCGCGAGGGAGACGTGTGCCACTGCGATATGTGCCGCCGGAGCTATGGCACTTTCGGTGCGATGGTCGCAGGCGCAGACTTTAGTGTCGCGGGCAAGGATCACGTGGGCACATACAAATCGAGCGATTGGGCCGAGCGCAGCTTTTGCACTCAGTGTGGCAGCGCGCTGTGGTATCGCTTCATCCCGACCGATTTTTACAGCTTCGCCGCCGGGCACTTCGAATTGCCAAAAGGCCTGCCGATCAAGCAGCAGATTTTCGTCGAGGAAAAACCTGACTGGTATGATCTGGCGCAAGACAGCCCGATGAAAACCGACGAGGAAGTGGTGGCCGAAGCGCTGGCTGCGGGAATTTCGTTTGAATAGCGCGCCTGCCAAGAGGTTTGTCGCCGGCCTTAGCCTGTTTGCGCTCGCGGCGTGTTCGCAGGCAGGAGAGGATCAGACCATGGCGACCGGCACCACAGGCGATTTGCCCGCTCCGGTGACAGTCGAGGATCGCTTTGCGACGCTCGCGCTCAATTGCGTGCACCGCGAATATCCCAACAAGATCAGCCACGTCATGCAGTCCGATGCCGATGTGAAGACCCCGCGAGAGCTAACGCCGGCCTTCTACGGTTGCTTTGACTGGCATTCTTCGGTGCATGGCCACTGGCTGCTCACCCGGATGCTCACGACCCAGCCTGACAGCGTGCTCGCTGACGACATCCGCGCGGCCTTGGCGACAAGCTTTACCGAGGAAAAGCTGACGGCGGAGCTGGTCTATTACACCTCTGAAGGACGGGGCTCGTTTGAGCGGCCTTACGGCATGGCATGGTTTCTCCAATTGGTGCTGGAACTGGAGGAAAGCGACGATCCGCAATTGACGCAGTGGCGCGAAACTCTTCGCCCCTTGGAGGATGCAATTGTCGCTGAGGTGATGGGGTGGCTGCCCCGGCTGTCCTACCCGATCCGGCTCGGCACCCACAATCAGAGCGCCTTCGCCTTCGGCTTGATGCTCGATTACGCAAGCGGCGTTGGCAATGAGGCGCTGGAGCGAGCGCTGGTCGAAAAGTCGCTCGCCTTCCACCGCGAGGATGTGAACTGCCCGCTCGCCTATGAGCCTTCGGGTGAGGATTTTCTCTCGCCTTGCCTGATGGAGGCAGACCTGATGCGCCGGGTGATGCCGGGCGCGGATTATTCGGCATGGCTCACGCGCTTTCTGCCGCAAATTCCGCAAGATGGCGGGGCTGATTGGCTGGAGCCCGGCGTGGTGCTTGATGCCTCGGACGGCAAGCTGGTCCATCTCGACGGCGTGAACCTGTCGCGCGCGTGGGCACTGGAAGGCATCGCTTCCGCTTTGCCCGCAGACGACGCGCGGATTCCAGCGCTGGAAGCAGCAGCTGCGCGTCACAAGGAAGTGGGCATCGCAGCAGTCTCAGCCGAGCATTACGAAGGCAGCCACTGGCTCGCCAGCTTCGCGACGTATTTGACAACGAAGCGGGGGATTGAGCGGCAGGGGATTGGCGCGCGCGACAATTAGGCAGTTCCGCTTGCTTGCCTCGGTCTGCTTGGTCTGATCCCGAACAGGTATAGTCGCCACCGTTCATAGGTATGCAGATCGGCTCGTTGCCAAGTCTTAAGCGCAAAGCGTGCCCGATTTGCTTCAACCCAGTCCTCTGGCAAGGGAAATACGTTAAAACCGATATGCGTAAACTCACCTCGGGTGAGCTGGATGCTGTCCTGCCGCGCTTCGTAAGGGCCGCGACGCTCGACCCCGTTTTCATTGAACGACACCACAAAACGGTCGACGGCGCTCAGAACTACGGTTTCGATCCGATCGCAATCTCCGGGGCTGATGTGCACGACCATCCCCTCATAGCCGAGGTACCGGCCATTGCCGCCGGTTGAAGAGATCACTCGCGCAAGCACGACCTGTCCATCGGCGCGGGCATCTTCAGCAATTGTTCGGAGCCAGACGACCCCGTCAGGCTGGAAGAAATCCTGCGTCAGCCGGCTGCTCCCAATCATCCGTCCGATCGCGCTGGCTGCAAGGCCCAGTGCTAACAGACCCGACACTGCTACGAATATTGGCCAGCTTTGCTTCGCAAATTCTGCATCCCCACTCAGAACGGCCCGATAGGGATCAGGGTTGAAGGAGAGGGCTATGCATTGCGCTCCGGGGACCGCGCACAGATATTCCTGAATGACCAACAACCCCAACACCACGCCATGAGCAATTAGCGCCGCCGCCAGAATAATCAGGACGACCGAAGCGCTTTGGAGTTTTTTGTCTGGGTAGGGAGAGAGTGTATCGTCGCGCGCACCGCTCAAGAAACCGGCGAGTCCGCAAAATCCAGGAAAGAGCAGCAGCAAAGGCCCAATAAAGGCAAAGCTCCAGCTCATCGCGGGTCAGATCACGACCAAACAGAACCGATTTATCGCTTCTTAGAAGGACGATCCGATTGTTTGTTATTCGATTGTCCTTCGTTCACACGACGCATTGCATCCCAGCTCCCGAATTTCTCGTGAGCCGCTTCACCAAGGGTCAGAGTCTGAGGTGTGTTCATCTGCATTTCGTTTCTCCAAAGCGTCTATAGCGAACAAAGAGTGAAAAATCCACAACATTCCCTGCAGAATATCGCCTATCCCCGCTCTGCCAGCCATTTCTCAAGCCATTTGATCGAGTAATCGCCTTCCAGCACATCGGTTTGGTGGAGCAATTCCTGATGCAGCGGGATGTTCGTCTTTACCCCTTCGATCACCATTTCCTCCAGCGCGCGGCGCAGGCGCATGATGCAGCCTTCGCGGTTGCGGCCATAGACGATCAGCTTGGCGATCATTGAATCGTAATAGGGCGGGATGCGGTATCCGGCGTAAAGCCCTGAATCGACCCGCACATGCATTCCTCCAGCCGGGTGGTAATAAGTCACCTCGCCGGGCGAAGGCGCGAAGGTGAAGGGGTCTTCGGCGTTGATCCGGCATTCGATCGCGTGGCCGGTGAACTCCAGATCCTCTTGCGCAACGGACAGAGGCTTGCCCGCTGCCACGCGGATCTGTTCGCGCACCAGATCAACCCCGGTGATTGCTTCGGTTACCGGGTGCTCAACCTGGAGGCGGGTGTTCATTTCGATGAAGTAGAACTCACCGTTCTCCCACAGAAACTCAATCGTACCCGCGCCGCGATAGGCCATGTCGCGCATCGCTTTGCAGCAAACCTCGCCCATGCGCATACGCTCTTCGTGATCGATGACAGAGGAGGGGGCCTCTTCGAGGACCTTCTGGTGGCGGCGTTGCAGTGAGCAGTCGCGCTCGCCCAGATGGATTGCATTGCCCTTGCCATCGCCGAAAACCTGAAATTCGATGTGGCGCGGATTGCCGAGATATTTCTCGATATACACCGTCGCATCGCCGAACGCTGCCTTGGCTTCGTTGCCCGCCTGGCTCATCAGCGTTTCGAGCTGGTCTTCGCTTTCGCACACTTTCATGCCGCGCCCGCCACCGCCGCTCGCGGCCTTGATGATGACGGGATAGCCGACTTCTGCCGCGATCACCTTGGCTTCGGCAGGATCGCTGACCGCGCCATCGGAGCCCGGCACCAGCGGCAGACCCAGTTCGCCTGCGGTCCTTTTCGCCTGCACCTTGTCGCCCATTGTGACGATATGCTCAGGCTTGGGGCCGATCCAGGCGATGTCATGCGCTTCGACAATCTCAGCGAACTTGGCGTTTTCCGACAGGAAACCATAGCCGGGGTGGATTGCGTCGCATCCGGTCACTTCGGCGGCAGAGATGATCGCGGCATGGTTAAGATAGCTTTCAGAGGCAGCGGGCGGGCCAATGCACACCGCCGCATCGGCGAGACGCACATGCATGGCCTCTGCATCGGCGGTTGAGTGAACGGCGACCGTTTCGATCCCCATTTCATGCGCGGCGCGGTGGATGCGAAGCGCGATTTCGCCGCGATTGGCAATCAGGATGCGTTTGATGGACATATGTGTTTCAGCCGTGCCGTTAGCCGATAACTACAAGCGGCTGATCAAATTCAACCGGCTGCCCATTATCGATCAGCACGGCTTTAATCGTGCCTGTTTTGTCGGCGGTGATCGGGTTCATGACCTTCATCGCCTCGATGATCATCAGCGTGTCGCCCTCGGCAACGCTGTCGCCGACCTTGACGAAATTGGGCTTGCTTGGCTCTGGCGCGAGATAGACGGTGCCAACCATCGGCGATTTGAGCGCGTCGGCGGTGCCGGCGGCGGTGTCGGCGGCGGCGTCAGCTGCGGGGGCCGCCTCCGGCGCAGGCGCCGCCACCGGAGCCGCGCTAGGCGGTGCCACCGCAGGAGCCGCCATCGGCGCAGCCGCCTGCACAACGCTCGCACCGCCGCGCGATACGCGGACCTTGCGATCATCGTCTTCGACTTCGATTTCGGTAAGCCCCGTTTCGTTGAGCAGTTCGGCCAACTCGCGGACCAGTGCGGTGTCAATGTTCATGCCGGATCGCGATCCGGCGCTCGGCTTTTTATCAGCCCCGTTGTTAGGCATGCATACCCCTTGTGTGTTTGCCCGTTCGCCTATTCACGTCAATTGTGGCTGGCAAGGGGCAATCGGTGCATTTCCCGCAAGTCTGATGCGGTCCACGCGCAAAAAGTTTACAAATCCCCCGACGCTACGGCTTCCAGAGCGAGGAGATAGCTGTCAGCGCCATGCCCTTCAATAGTTCGAGCGGCAGCCATCCCGATGTAGGAGGTGTGGCGGAACGGCTCGCGGGTTTTGGGATCGGACAGGTGCACTTCGACCACCGGCGTGGTGATCGCCCGTGCTGCATCAAGCAGCGCGATGGATGTGTGCGTGTAGGCGCCCGCATTGATCAGGATCGCCGCCGCGCCTTCGGCTTGCGCTTCGTGCAACCAGTCGACCAGTATGCCTTCATGATTGGTCTGCCGCATATCGATGGAGAGGCCCAGTTCGCGCGCGCGATCCTCCAGCATTCCGGCGATTTCATCGAGCGTGGTGGAGCCGTAAATCTCTGGCTCGCGCAGGCCCAGCAGGTTGAGATTAGGGCCGTTGAGAACATAGACGGTGTCAGTCATGCGAACCCACTTAGCCGCGCCCGCGCGCAAAAGGGAGCGGCAATTGCGTGATGTAAAGTGTTAACCACACAGGATAACCCAATCGAGACCGCAATGTGACAAACCCCCAGGGTGATAGTTACTATTTGTCAGGGGGTTGCCATGATCCGAGCGGTAAGAAATCTGAGCCTTGCGGCGTTACTTGTAACAGGCACGGCCGCGCTAGCGGAGGAATCGGGCTGGGTCATTTCCGAGGCGGACGGGCAGGTCTCCATCGCCCGCGGTGACAAGGCTGTCTACGGCGCGACCGGCACTGCGCTTGAAGTCGGCGATGTGGTCTCCACCAGCAAGGCGGCCCGCGCTGTGCTGGCGCGCGGCGATGAGTTCGTCATCCTTGCTCCCAACAAGAAGGTGCGAATCGCCCGCAAGCAAGAGCCCGGCGCTCTCGCGCAGGTGATGGATTTCGTCGGCGGCATGTTCTCATCAAGCTCGCAAAAGACGCGGTTTGATTCCTCGACATCCGCTGCAGTGGTGAAGGGTCTGGACGGCAGTCTTGGCAAGACGTCGCCCAAAAAGCCTGACGAGCGTTAACAAACCAACCAGCTTGGCTCGTTGCCGAGGCCGGGAATGTCTCGCTCCCGCTGGCCATTTGGGTCAGCCGGTTTGAGCTGCGCGTTCTAACGCTCAACGCCCTTGATCTTGCCCCATTGGCGCGCGGCTGTGTAGCCGAGATAGCCGGTGCCAAACAGCGCATAAAGCGGCTCGGGCAGGCCGTTGAGATAGGCGTTCATGCCGGCCGCGATTTCGCGCGCGATCCCGGGTTCAAACGCGGCGAGCACGCCCATGGGCAGTGCGGTGAGCAGCAGGATATACATGACATAAAGAAAGCTCGGGCGCGCGCGGCTGGTCCAGGGATCGTTCGATTGCGCTTCGGCGACTATGGCCTGCAGGCGAGCTTCGATCAGGCGCATTTCCTGCGTCCCTTCGAGCTTGAGCAATTCCAGCTTGGCCTTGGCGCGGGCCTCCTTGTCGGGGATGATCTTGTCGATGATGGAGGTGATTGGGCCGATCAGCGTTTCGAGAATAGCCATGCTGTATGCGCTCCTGTGCGATGAGTCGCGCAGTCAGCTAACCGATTTGGTTCGTGTAGGAAAACTCACGCCTCTCCAGCTTCAGCGAGCAGACGCTCAGCAAGGGCAAGGTGAGGGCGGTCCAGCATCGCGCCGTCAATCGCGATTGCGCCAGCGCCCGGGTTATCGGCAAAGGCCCGAACAACCGAGCGCGCGTGGGCAATCTCCGCATCGCCCGGCGTGAAGGCCGCGTTGATGGGTGCGATTTGCGCAGGGTGAATCGCCAGCATCCCGCGAAAGCCCGCCGCTCGGCAGGCCTTGGCGCGGGCCTTAAGCGCGTCGAGGTCGCGAAACTCAGGTTGCACGGTCTCAATCGGGGCAACGCCTGCATTGACCGCAGCGAGCAGGCACAGGCTGCGCGCCAGTTCATAGACATGGGCGTATTCGCCGTCTGGCCCGCATTGCGCGGTCGCGCCAAGGGCTGAGGAGAGGTCTTCCGCGCCCCAGCTAAGCCCCACCAGTCGCTCGCGCCCCGGATAGTCTTCGGCATATTCGCGTGTCGTGTACATTGCGCCCGGCGTCTCGGTGATGAGCGCAGCGATGGAGGTTGAGCCGAGCGTAAATCCCTGCGCTGCTTCCAGCGCGGTCAGATAATGGTGCAGCTGCGTCACATGATGCGCGCCCTCGGCCTTGGGCAGAAACAGCCCACCGGGTGCAGCGGGCATGATCGCAGTCAGATCGAGCACCGCCTCGGGCGTATCGAGCGGGTTGATCCGCACCCAGATGCGCGCGCGATCCGCAGCCTCATTTAAGGCCGCAGCAACAAGGGTCCGCGCCTCAGGCTTTTTTGCAGGCATGACCGAATCTTCAAGATCGAGCAGCGCAATATCCGCCTCGCTCGTGATTGCTTTGGCTATCTTGCGCTCGCTGTCACCGGGCGCGAACAGCCAACTGCGCATCTTTTGCTCCATCTCACCCTCCGTTTGGTGCCCAAGCGGTAGGCGCGCTAAAAGGAGCCCTCAACCTCGAATGTGAAGATGGTGCCGAATTCGCGGTCACGGTCTTCGACGAAATCGACAAGCCCTGCCGCGCGGTCGAGAAATACGGTGCGGTCAAAGCGGTTTTGGCGATTGGTAAGGTTGTTGACCGACAGCCGCAGCGTCAGCCCAGCCACATCCTTGTTCTCAACGAACAGGCTGGTGAAGCCAGGGAAGGTCTCATTGCGCACGAAGATTTCGTCGAGCCTGACATTGTCGGCCTGGTCGTCCCAGAAAAAGCTGCTGCCAAATGCCCAACTCGTCGAAGGGATATCATGGCGCAATTCCGTGCCGATGTTGATCGTCCGGTTGCCAGACAATTCGCGGCTAAAGCCCAGCAAAGGGTCGCGGACCGAACTGCCGCGCGCGCCAAACTCCAAATCGAGACGCGTGCCGCGCCAGCCCATGCCTTCGGATAGGAGCGTCAGTTCGGCTTCAATGCCGTAGAATGTCGCTGACGGGATATTGCCCGGTGCCTGACCGCCGCCTTCGATCGGGATCTGATCGACGATATCGGTGATATCTTCATAGAAGGGCCGCGCTGTGAGGGTTCCAAGCGCGCCGAGCCTGATATTGGCCTCAATCTCAGCCCGCCAGCTTTGCTGGGGGACCAGATCGGCGTTGGTCACATTGGCGCGGTCTTGGTTGAGATCGACGGTGGCGATGAAATCGAAGAAATTGAGCTGGCCCACCAAGCGCTCCAGCCGAGCCGCAATGTTGACACCCTCAGCCGCTTTCCAGTCGAGCGCAACAAAACCCTTGGGCCGGTAAAAGGTGCGTGTCTGGCCAAATTCCCCGCTTTGGCTGATGCGCGAATATTCGCCTGCAAGGCTCAACTGGAATTGTAGATTGGAGGCCAGCGGGCGGCTGTAGGTTGCCTGCAATTCGGCGCGATCTTCATCAACGCGCGCGGTCGCACCGTCCAGCTCCACCGGGGTGAACATCCCGGCGGCATCCAGCTCTTTCAATGTGCTGCTGATGTCTAGAAAGTTGCGCACGCCCTCGGTCGCAATCAGCAGGTCGCCGCCTAGAGCGGGAAAGCTGTATTCCGCGCGCGCAATCGTCTCGCCTTCGTCTGCGTCGCGGGTGAAGCGCGTGCCTTCAGGATCGCGGCCATCGGCAAAGCTGGTCACAGAGGTTGCGACCGTAGGACTGTCTTCGTAGCGGTGATAGGCGATCAGTTTGAGCTTCCCCGCGCCAAGCGAGAATTGATAGTCTGCGCCCACTTCAAAATTGTACTCGTCTTCCGTAGCGCGAAACTCGCGCACGCGGTTCACTGGACTGATTATCCCGGAGCGTTCCGAAACCTCAGTCTCGCGAAAGATGAAGCCGTTCACTTCGCCCGTGAGGTTCAAGACGTTTCCGTTGTCGGCCACGCGGGTGAAAGACCCAGAAAGGCTGGGATTGTCAGTGTTGTCTGTGCGAAATTCCTCTCGCGTGTCGATCAGGTTGCCTGAGCCATCAAAGACCAGCTCTGGCCCCTCATCTCCGCGTCGCCCGGAATTGTTCTCCAGCGCCAGCGTCCAGTCGGTTTTCGCACCCCCACCAGCAATTGCAATTGAGCCTTCGTACAACCTCGGATCGGTCCCGAACGAGCGCACTTGCGGGGCATAGCGAAACTGGCCGCTGATCCCGCCGCTGCTGGCGGTGATGACGTTGAGCACCTGGCCTGAGAGCCCCCCGATATCGAGGCTCGCCCCGTCGACCAGTTCAAGTCGGACCACTTCCTCGGTCGGGATGCGCTGGAGCGCGGCAACCGGTCCGTTGGATTTGCCGGAAATGCGTCGCCCGTTGATCAGGACATTGGTGTCCGCCTGACCAAGCCCACGTGCGCCATCGCCTTCATTGATAGAAAAGCCAGGGACCTGCGCTGCCATATCAAGCGCAGAGCGCGGCGCAAAACGGGCAAAATCCTCAGGGGTGTAGCTGCGCCGGGCGGTGGTGCCGCCGGCCTTTTTTTCCAACTCAGGGTCGCGCTCGTCGCCCTCTTCGCTTGCAACCTGACGCTCTTCCTCGCCCGCCAATGCTGGCACGGCGGCGAGGGTGGTCGCCAAGGCTAAACTGGCCCCCGCTAAAAGGAAGATGGATCGTTTCATGGGAGCCTTTCAAACCGCAAAGCAACGAATAAGTTCCGTGCGCGGCATGCTAACAAAGCGAAAGGCTCATTCGACGAACCCACTGGTCGGGAAGACAGGATTCGAACCTGCGACCCCCACACCCCCAGTGTGATGCGCTACCAGACTGCGCTACTTCCCGGATCCAGTGGAGCGCGCGCCTTAGAGCGGGGCGATGGGACTGGCAAGAGCAAAGGCGGCCAAATCTGGAATGCACGCCCGTGCTTCCTGTCTCCCGCGGTCGGGGAAGGACGCGGCCAAAGCGAGAAGGCGCGATTGCTAGCGTGTTGCAATGCTGCTAACCGCGCCCACTACAGGGCTAATCAGGGAGGCGGGCCGCTGTGTGCAGTGCCAAAAATGGGCACGCGGCAACGGAGTGGCTTCTCTGACACACGCTCAACCGGGACAACTTTCTACAGGCACACAAACTCATGCTTGATTTACTCGCCGCTGCGGCCGGCTCTGCGGGAAGCCCGCCAGCCTGGCTGAACTTTTTGCCCATCGTCGGCATGGTTCTGATCTTCTATTTCCTCCTTTTGCGCCCGCAAATGCGCCAACAAAAGGAGCACCGTGAACGGATTGCTGCGGTCAAGAAAGGCGACCAAGTCGTCACCGCCGGTGGCCTGATCGGGAAGGTCGTGAAGGTCACCGACGATCATGTCGAGATTGATTTGGCCAAGGACGTCCGCGTGAAAGCGGTTAAGCAAACAATTGGCGACATTATTGCGCCCGGTGGCAAGCCTGCCAACGACTAGACCCGCACCCGCCAAAGCGCGCGCCCGGCGGGCGATGCGTTCACCCTCCATTACGACACAAACTGAGACGCATCGGCAATGCTCGATTTTCCCCTTTGGAAGAAGATATCCCTCTGGACCGTCACTGTCCTTTTGGCGGCCATTGCACTGCCTTCGCTCTTGGCGACCACCGGCTATGGTGGTGACACGCTGGAGGACGCGCCCACGGTCAATCTGGGGCTGGACCTTGCTGGCGGATCGCACCTGCTGCTCGAAGCGCGTGAAAGCGATGTGGCGGAAAAGCGGCTCGAAAACCTTGAAGGTTCGGTGCGCGCCGCGATGCAGAACGCGGATGGCGGGCGCATCCGGATTGGCGATGTCTCCACCGCTGACGATAAGCTGTCTTTCCTTCTGAATGAGGCAAGCGACATAGATCGCGCGCGAGGGGAGTTGGAGCCGTTGATGAACGGCCAGGGGCTTGTGCAGGAATGGGAGCTTGCCGTGGAAGACGGCCAGCGCATCGTTCTTTCGCCCACCAGCCGTGGTCTGAACGAAGCAATCGAAGCAGCGATGGAAAGCGCGACCGAAGTTGTGCGCCGCCGTATCGATGACTTGGGCACGCGTGAACCGACGATTATCCGGCAGGGCACGACCCGCATCGTGGTGCAGGTTCCCGGACTCAGCGATCCCGAAGAACTCAAAGCCTTGCTCGGCAAGACGGCAGAACTTGAGTTTCGCTTGGTCGATGAAGGCGCGCTGCCCACCAACGTTGAGGCAGGTATTGCGCCTCCGGGCAGTGAGATTTTCCCGTTCGCCGCCGACGGTGATCTTCCGGGGCAGAATATCGCGGTAAAGCGCTTTGGCGGAATTCAGGGTGACAGCCTGACGGGCGCGCGCGCTGGGATCGACTCCCGCAACAATCGCGACGTTGTGAACATCCAGTTCGATGCGCAGGGCGGCCAGAAATTCGCCAAGCTCTCAACCGAGAATGTTGGCAAGAACTTTGCGATTATTCTCGATGGTGAGGTGATCTCCGCACCCAGTTTCGAAGAGCCCATTTTGGGCGGCGCGGCGCAGATTTCAGGCAGCTTTACTGCCGAAACCGCGAATGAGCTGGCGATCCAGCTGCGATCAGGTGCGCTGCCGGTGCCGCTGACTGTGATCGAAGAGCGCACAGTGTCCGCCGAACTTGGCGAACAATCGATCCGCAAGGGCCTGATTGCGATGCTGATCGGCAGTATTGCGGTGATCACTCTGATGATGGCGACCTATGGACGCTTTGGAGTGTTTGCGACCATTGCGCTTGTTTTCAACGTGCTGATCCTGCTGGGCGCGATGGCGCTGCTGAACGCCACTTTGACGTTGCCGGGGATTGCGGGATTTGTGCTGACCATCGGCGCGGCGGTTGATGCCAATGTGCTGATCAATGAACGCATCCGTGAAGAGCGAAAGCGCGGGCGCAAAGTGCTCGCCGCGGTCGAGAACGGCTATAAAGAAGCCAGCCGCGCGATTTACGATGCCAACATCACCAACTTTATCGCCGGGGCACTGCTGTTTTACTTCGGCTCTGGCCCGATCCGCGGGTTTGCGATTGTGCTGGTGATCGGCCTTGTCACCAGTGTCTTTACCGCTTTGGTGCTCACCCGCATGTGGGCGGCGGGATGGCTGAAGAAAACGCGCCCCGCTGATATCAATATCTGACCCGAGCCTTAGTCCATGAAACTTCTCAAACTGGTCCCACCTGACACCAATATCCGCTTTTTGCGGCTGCGTGTGCCGTTCTTCATCGTCAGCCTGCTGCTCATCGCGGCCAGCTGGGGCCTGGTCGCGACGCAGGGGCTTAACCTTGGTATTGATTTTGCCGGCGGTCAGGAAGTGCGCCTCACATTTGAGGAAGACAACGCAGCGCCTGTCAGCGAGCTGCGCGATAAAGTTGCAAGCCTCGGTTATGGCACGCCGGTGGTGCAGGAATTCGGCGCGCCCAATGTGGTTTCGATCCGCGTCCCACTGCCTGAAGATGTTGAGGAAACCCCTGGCGCTGCGACGGAGATCGGCAATCAGGTGATCGCTGAGATTGAAAGCGCCTACCCCGGCGTTCGCACCGATGGCAATGAAACCGTTTCAGGCAAAGTTGCCAAGGAATTCAGCCGCGATGCAGGCCTAGCGCTGCTCGCTGCGCTGGTGATGGTGGGGCTGTATATCTGGATCCGGTTTGAGTGGCAGTTTGGCGTGGGCGCGCTGTTTGCGCTGTTTCACGATGTCTCGTTGACGCTGGGCCTGTTTGCGCTGTTCCAGCTCGAATTCTCGCTCCAGATCATCGCCGCGATCCTCTCGATCATCGGCTATTCGCTGAACGACACCATCGTTGTGTATGATCGCATCCGCGAAAACCTGAAGAAGTACCGCAAGATGCAGCTGCCTGAACTGCTTGACCTGTCAGTCAATGAAACGCTGGCGCGCACGGTCATGACCTCGCTCACGCTTCTGGTCGCGCTGTTGCCGCTGCTGTTGTTCGGTCCGGAGAGCTTGTTTGGCCTCGTCGCCGCGATTACGGCGGGCCTCTTTATCGGGACGTATTCAAGCGTCTATCTCGCCAGCCCGATCCTAATCTGGCTGGGGGTCAACTCGAACAGCTTCGTGCCGCCTGAAACCGACATCGAAAAGCAGGAACGTGCCGCGCGAGCGCGCGCATCCGGGCAGGTCTGAGGCCGCTCCGCGCGCGCTGAGCCGGTCGTAGTACGCAGCCAACTGGTCCGCATGGACGCGCCAGTCGAACGCTTCGGCATGCGCGGCGACCGCCTGCGGGTCGGGCGGGTCTGCGATCACGGCGCGCATCGCCTGCGCAACGGCTGAGGGCTCTCGCGCAACCAGCCGCCCGGCCACATCGCTCGTCACCAATTCGCCCGCGCCGCCCACATCGCTGGTGATCACCGGCGTCCCGCAGGCAATCGCTTCGACCCATGCATTGGCGAGACCCTCATTCTGCGTTGGCAGGACCAAGGCATCAGCGGCGGAAAGAATAATCGGCAGCAGTGTGTGATCGATCGAGCCGGTGAAGTGTACGCGGGTCTCCAGTCCAAGCTCGCTCGCCAACGAGCGCAGGGCCGCTTCTTCGTCACCCTTGCCGACATGCAGCATTCGCGCTTCGGGATGGTCGCGCGAAAGCTCAGCCAAAGCCCGCAGAGCGATATCGTGTCCCTTGTGCCGATTAATCGTCCCAACGCAGGCGAACAACGGCACGCCATCAGGCAGGTCCACGCCCAGCTCTGTGCTCAGCTGCGCCCTCAGCCGGTCATGGTCGAGCGGGCGAAACAGATCGCGGTCCAGCCCGGTGTAGTGCAGCGCGATCTTTGCTTCGGGCATTCCCAGCGCAACCATTTCGCGGCGCAATGCGTTGCTGACAGATAGCAACCCGGTGGCTTGATCGGCGGCGCTCAGCATCTGAGCGCGGGCAAAGCCCTTTGCGCCCCAGTAATTCACATCGCTTCCGCGTGCCTTTATCGAGAGCGGCAGACCCAGCTCGCGCGCGACAAGGGCGGCGGCCGGGCCATCGGGAAAGAAGTACTGCGCATCGATCACGTCAATCGGCGTTTGCGCATGAATTGTGCGAGCCAGCGGCAGCACCGCTTTGGCAATCGCTTGCGCGTTGCGGCGCGCGCCGATGCGCGGGATCAGCGTGAAGTGCGGGCGGTGCACGGTGACCCGGTTCATGTCCTCGCGCGGCGCAAGGTCGGCAAGTGGTCGATACCGACCCAGCGCCAGCAGCGGCAGGCCAATCGGATTGACCACGCTCACCCGCCACGCCCCAGCCTGAGCCGTTGGCCCGGGCACACGCTGCGCCAGCGCTTCAAGCGAACGCGCCACAAATGTCCCAAAGCGCGGCTGGACCGCGTTTGGATAGATCGTGCTGATCGCGAGAACGTGTTTCACAGCTAGCGCCCTAGCCCTGCGAGGCTACCGTCCTGTGAACAACGGCGCTCATAAGGGGCGCACCAGCATCGCGCTGACGGCAATCCATGGTGGGCTGTCAATAATCTGTTGTTTGAGCCCACTTTGCGCCGGGAGCAGCCCGATTCTCACACCGTTTTCACTCGGTACAGCGTCAATCAAGCGTCCGAAAGCGAAGCGGCCGCCGGGCCGGGGGACCAGACAATCGCGGTTGATCGCGGCCTTGATGCCTTGGTCCGGCTCCGCCGTCTCGATCCGGCGCAGCCACACCAGATCACCGGACCGATACTCGCTGATCGCCGCGAGCACTTCGATCACAAGGAAGCTCGCTTCCTCGCCCATGCTGGCGATTTCATGTGGCATCACCGCTTCGCGCGGAACCGGAAGCGCTTCGATATCGCTGAGTCCCAGTTCAGCGATGACACGCGGGCGCTCGGCTTTGTCAGAGCGCACCAATTGCTCCGGGTCCACGCCCAAAGCAGCGCCGATCCGGTCCATCCATTTGAGCGAGAGATTGCGCGTGCCGGTTTCCAGCCGTCCAATCGTTTGTGCTGTGGTGGGCGGATCACACCGCGCGGCAAGCTCTGCCAGAGTAAGCGAGCGTGCGCGCCTGATTTCACGAATACGGTTGATCATGCCCGCTCCTGATGGTTGTGAAATAACCAAACTGGTTCCTCTTTCCTACAGCTACGCCTCTGATGCAAGGGCGGATCACCAATCAGGTGAAGGAGTGACCCAATGAAACGCCAACTTGTCGAACGGGAATTGACCAGCGAAGGCCCGGCGCTGGGTCGCTCAGCGCAAGGCAAGCGCCGCAGCGTGACCGTCAACCTCACCGAAAGCCCGCTCGCCTGGCTGCATGCGCGCGGGCATCTCGACCGCAGGCTGTTCGACGCCGGAGAGGCCTTGCGCGGCGACTACGAACGCGCGCAGTTGTCGGCCAGTGTGACGATGCGCTGGGACCCGGTGCGGGTTAAA
>JBCBZR010000002.1:0-703153 GCA_039815245.1 Pseudomonadota bacterium
CTGCCTACCAGGTAGATGTACCAGTAGACTCTGACGTTCATGGTTCTCGTCGTTCCGTTTTGCTGTCGATGAGTGTAGTGGTATTAGCGGGGGCGGCAAGGGTGGGAGTTGGAATACATGCACAGCAGAAATCCTCGTTCTAGTGAAGGCTCGCCTCTGACGCGCGTGGGGCTTGCGGCAACTTGCTCTTTCCCCCTCGTGAGCCACGCCCTTCGCCTTCGTGTGCTCGATGGCGTTCAGGCGCTACGTTGTGTGCGTTGGAGGGGTTTGTGGTTTCCCCAAGCCCAAACCATCCACGGCCCAGCAACCGGGTTCGCCGAGACCTCCAGTAGCCCGACTGAGGCACGGAGCGACCGTGACGGTGGTGGCGCAGCAGTTCGACTGGCTCAAGGTGCTTCGGGCTTTCGAGGGATGTAATCAGTCTAGTTTCGCTGCTTGAACAACGTTTAACGAATCGGGCACCCGAAATCATCGGGTTGAAACCACGGCGGGTAAAGATAGACGAAGAGCATGGCCTGTGATGCCGTACCATGCTCCTTCATGATTTTTTGTGGCCCAAGGCGACGATCTTCAAACATGGTCGTCTAGTTGATGGGTGGCGGAGTTTTTCCCTTAAGGTCCTGTTCTGATGTTCGTATGACATTTGTACCCCCGACCAACAGTAGGGTACTCGCAAGAGACACTACTTCTTAGAAAAAGGGATCGCGGTGGAAGCGCCATCTGTTTCGCATGCACCTTCTGGTTACGGTGTTTCATATCTCACCCCCCCCCGTTCATCTCTACTCCGCTCCCTCCTTCCCTCCCTCTCTTGAAACGTCTCTCCTCCACCGCAGCTGGTCTATGATCCCCTAGTGGTCCTCAGTCCAACCAACGACGCAGGTGGTAACAGTTCCCGCTCCGCACCACCGGCGCACGTCTGGGTTCGGCAGCGGCAGGACGAAACGATTTTCCTGCTGCCGGAAGCACTGGCACGCAAGGAAGCCGAGATGGCCGCCCTCGTGGCGGACAACTCTGGCGTGGAAGTGGGTGGTAAGGATAAGGGTTCGATCGTTGCGATGCTCCTGGGAGAAGAATGCGAAGAGGAGGCAGAGGCAGAGGCAGAGGCAGAGGCAGCTGACACGGCGCAAGCCGAAATGCGGGTGCCGCAGCAAGAACCTGACCCCGCAGATGCCCCTGATCCGCGCGTGTATTGGCCGGCACAGGAACAGCCCGCTGTCAGACAAGACCCAAGCGCAATCAGGCAAGCAGCCAGCGCAAGCGCGCGCCCTTCGGCGGTTGATCTTTCCAGCCCGCAAATTTCCACCGAGCCGCGCGGACGGCTCAGCCCGCAGATCACCGCGTCTTCCAGCAGCTCGGGTGATATGACTCAGCTGGACCTCGGCGACATCGAAGGCCGGCTTGATCAATTGTCAGCGGCGGAACAACAGGTGCTGCTCGAAGCGATTGAAGGGTCCGACCTGTGCGAAAAGGACAGCGTGCCCGAAGCGATCCGCAAGCTGTGCGCAACCCGAATTGAAACCCGCTCAAGCGAATTCAAAGGCCCTCAGCAAACGCCCCTTTCTGCCGAAGAGCGGCTGCTGGGTGAGCGGCTGGAGGAAACCGGTCGGCCCAACCTGGCGCGCGTGATTGCGCGGCTTGGACAGGGCTCTGTCAGTCCTGATGATTTTGACAATCAGGCCATTGCCTCGATTGCGCTGGCCGGCACGCCGCCGCCCACGGGCCAACCTGACGACAATAGCGACGAGAATGCCGGCGATCTGCCACTTGAGACGCAGGCGATCATCAATGCGATTGTCCAGCAATTGAGCGGTCCGGGCGGAGGATAGCAATGACAAGCCGAAACGCAGCGATTTTGGGGACCATTGGCGCCGGGCTTTTTGGTGCCGTAAGCGCCACCGGAGAAACTATGGATCAGGATGAAGCGGCCCAAGCCCGCTCCATTACGCTGGACGTCCAAGTTGAAGGCAACCAGCTGGTCGCCCGCATTTTGGGCCATGCAAAGACCACACGGCAAGTGTCGTTCTCCCTCGAAGTGACAGGCTCCTCCACCTCCAAGCACAACGCCTCGACCACTTTGGCAGCGGGGGCTGAGGCCACGTTGTCGACGATCAAAGTGACCCATGGCGAGAATTGGTGCGCGCGCGCTATCGTTGAGGAGGCAGGCCAGGAGCCTTACGAGCTGAGCGAAGGCCCCTGCTCCGCCAGATGAGCGACCCCCGCAATCCGCTTTAGGCGCCGTCCGGATCAGCGCCCCGGATCAACGACCCGGATCAGCGCCCCTATTCAACGTCCTGGTATCACTTGGTCAATTGGCGCAATAGGGCCAGCACCGCGTTCGGACTGCGTGATCTGATCCATCTGGACCTTGTGCGCGGCCTTCGGGCGATACTCGACCGACCCGATGTTGAACTCATCATAGACCGGATCATAGCTGATCGGGATGCCCGCCTCGCGCAATTGCGGCACTGTCATGAAGACATCGCCCGCCGACGAGGCGGCCAGCCGCTCAAACTGAGCGCTGTCATAACGGTCACGCAACAAATCGAGCAGGGAGCCAAGCCGAACTTCCAATGTCGTGAGCGACTGCCGGAACTCAACGCGGCCTGCAATCTTGCCATCGACGCGCGTGCCGAGCTGATCCTTCACATCAAGGCGAAGCGCTTGCTTCACGCCATCTAGAACTTGAGGACCCAAGCCCTGCGCGCCCATTTCTCGATCGCTGGGTGCCCGCGCACTCAGCGGCGGCGAGCCTTTGAGCGTTGGCACAAAGCGGGTGGTCTCAGCTTGGGCCACGCTTGACACGGCCTCACCCTGCGCCGACGAGCCAATGGTCGCGGTGCGCATGATATCTGCTGCGGATCGGCGGCTGGGCAGTTGGCGCCGCTCAGTCACAGCGACCAGCGCGTGCGCGCTCACCGGTGGAACTGGACCCGGCGCCTGCGATGTGGCGGCTGTAATCCCGGAGCCAGCGCTCATAGATTTAGCCGCAACCCCATTGGGCCGGATCACAGCCTCTATCAGGCGCGTCTGCGATGCGGGAATTGTAGCGGGTCCAGAACCAGCAGAAGCACCCGAAGAAACAGGAACAGCAACTTGCTGCTTGTCGGACGGCCTGGCCTGCGAACTCGCCGAGGGTAGGGTCGAAACCGCACGCTCGGCTGCCAGCGTTGCGGGCGTCTCAAACCGTGGAATCGCAAGCGATGTCGCAGACCGTGCGCGAGGTCGCGGCTTGTCCGGCGCAGCAGGCAGCGTTGCGCCAGCCAAGTCGGCTGGCTCGCTCACGGCTGGCACGTCCAGCATCGCTGGGACAAATTGCGGCGCGGTCACTTCGAACACGGCCGTGCCGGGATCTGTCAGCGTGATAGTCGGGTCACCCACCAAGGCAGGCTTGAGCGCCGAGGTGTCTCCCGAAGCGACAGGGCCGGGCGCAATGACTTTTGCTTGCACCACAAGGCCCGGCGCTCGGCTCTCTGGCGGCGCTGCTACAAGTTCGCCCTCAACCATATTCGCGAGCGCCCGTGCAGGCACAAGCTCTGGCTGGGACATCCCGGCGATTGCCTTTGGCGTGGCTGGCGTGGCTTGTTCGGTGAGTGTGGCACCGGGTTGTGCAGCTTGGGGAACAGGTGCTGCGATCACGCCCGTTGTCAGCGGTTCGGCAAACAGCGGCTGGGAAACAGTCGCCGGGGTAACCGGCGCAAAGGCTGGCGTCCGCTCAATCGGGGACCCGGCCGCCTGCGCTGATCTGGCCACCACGCGCGGAGCGATTATATCGGCCGGATCGATCGACCGCAGGCCCATGGGGATGGCCGGGATGGCAAGATCCACCAGAGGGATTTCAACGGGTTGAGCCTGCCCGGTGATGATCTGCGCTGGCTCACGCGTGCCAACCACGGCGGGAGCGGGACTGGCTGGCAGACTGGCAGCGCTGATCAGGGGTGTTGGCGACAGATCAGTCTGGGCCTGGGTGTCTTGAACATCCGGAGCAACCAGACTGCCGACGCTTCGCAATCCGCCGCTCTGCGAAAGCTCGGGTAGACCGACCGCGGCAACGCAAAACACCGCGCCCGGAAGCACGCGGCGCCGCAGGAAATGACCAACAGCAAGACTGCTGCTGCCGCTCAACACCTTTGCCTTAAGCGCATTGATGCGCAGCGCGCTTGCGCTGGTGCCATAGCCTTCGCTGGCCGGACTCGCGGCGATTCCCCCCATAACGGCGTGACAATAGAAGGATTCTCGGGACTCTCCAAGAGAATTGGCGTGTTGCCCAGCGCTGCGGCTGGGCCGCGTTCACTTATTGGACGGTGTCAAACTCCACCGAGTTCTCGCCCTGTAGCCCCTCACACGTCGCGAGGTGTCCCTCCAGAAAGGACGTGATGCCCGCATCGTCATTTTCCATCGAATTGACCTTTGCGATTAGCGCATCGAGCGCCGCTTTATAATCGGTGAGCGACTTCGATCCGTCCTCAGTGCCGTCGCGCGCGGTCGCCATCAGCAGCCAGCGTTCGGCTGTCTCCTGAAGCCCCGCTGCCTCTGCGCTGCCTTCATCCATACTGCCCGCGAGCAGTGTATAGATCGTGCTGCACCGCACGCTTTGCTCGTAGGTCAAAGGCTCCGACGGGTCCGAGTCTTGCGCAGCAGCGGGAAGCGGGCCGGCTGCTGCAAGAGCAAGCAGGGCGAATGAGAGTGATGACGCGCCAAAACGCATAATGGGTCAATTCCTTTCATATGAGAGGGAATTGATAGCGCGCTCTGCTGCGATTGCCCAATGACATTCGCTATCAGCATTTGTGCCCACCAAGCGAACTGAGCGCTTTCACGACTCGCGCCAAGCGCCTATGCGGGCCGGCTTCGCAGCACATGATTGATGGAAACCACACCCCCCCTTGATGCGCCCGTTGACGGCGCCAATGCTGCCAGCCGCGCCTTGGGTTGGACCGGAGAACTGCGCGCAACCTTGCTGCTCGCCGGGCCGCTGGCGGTGGCGAACATGCTGCAAATGCTGACCTATGCGGTCGATGTCATCTTTATCGCGCGGCTTGGTGAGGCTGAGCTGGCGGCCTCATCGCTGGTTATGGCGGTTTTTGGCCTGATCGTGTGGGCGCTAAACGCGCTGACATCGGCGGTCGCTCCACTGATTGCCGCGCAGCTGGGTGAGAATGACAGAGTGATCCGCCCGGTGCGCCGCGCGGTGCGCATGGCGTTATGGCTGGCGGTGATGTCAGGCGTGCTGGGCATGGCAATCAGCCTGCTGACCATTCCCGCGATGTACGCGACCGGACAGCCGCCCGAAGTAATTCTGCTTGCGATCCCCTATTTGCTGGCGGTGGTGTGGTCGCTGGTGCCGATGGTGCTGGGCAATGTCCTGCGCACCTATGTCGCGACGCTGGGCCGGCCGATCTTTGCAACCGTCATCACCGCGCTGGGTATCGGCGTGAATGCGCTGGGCAATTACATGCTGATTTTCGGCAATTGGGGCGCGCCCCAGCTGGAGCTGATCGGAGCGGGGATCGCAACGATTATTACCACCACTGCCACCATGCTGGCCTATGTCGCGGTGATCCAGATGGATGCGCGGCTGCGGCGCTACCGCATTTTCGGGCGACTATGGCGCCCTGACTGGGCGCGGCTGCGCGAGATTGTCGGCATCGGCGCGCCGATTGCGCTGACTGTGATTGCCGAGGCCGGGATATTCGGCGCGGCGGCGTTCTTGATGGGCCGCTTTGGCGCGTCAGAGCTGGCCGGTCACACCATCGCGCTCAACATCGCAGCCTTCGCCTTTCAGGTGCCGTTCGGCGTGGGCCAGGCGGTCACCATTCGCGTGGGATACTTTTATGGCGCGCGCAACCGGCAGGGCATTCAGCAAGCAGGCTGGGTCGCGATCATCCTTGGCACAGGCTTCATGATTTTGACCGCCGGCGCGATGATCTTTGCGCCCAATGTGCTGCTGTCGATCTACCTTGATCCTTATGCGGCCAAGAACGCCGCGCTGGTAGGCTTTGCGCTGCAATATCTGCTGCTCGCGGCCGCATTCCAGATTGTCGATGGTATGCAGGCGGTCTCACTGGGAGCCTTGCGCGGGCTGCAGGACACGCGCGTGCCGATGTGGATCGCGGTGTTCAGCTATTGGGTGCCTGGCTTTGGTCTTGCGATTGGTCTTGGCTTTTTCACCCCGCTTGAAGGCGTGGGCGTGTGGATCGGGCTGGCCACCGGGCTGCTGTTCGCAGCGATCCTGCTGACATGGCGCTGGATGCGGCGCGAGGCGCTGAATTTGACGCAGCGCCCCGCTCGCATGCCTGTAGAAGCGGTCAGGCCGCCTCCTGCATAATCTCAACCTGCGGTATCTGGCGATGCGTAACTTCGCGCTGCGGATAAGGGATGGATATGCCCACTTCATCAAAGCGCGCTTTGGCCGCTTCGGTCAAATCCCAGCTCAGCGCCAAATAGTCTTCGGTCTTGCACCACACGCGCAGGCCAATCCCGACCGAACTGTCATCCAGCGAATTGACGAAGGCGACGGGTTCGCGGTCCTTAAGCACCCGTGCATCATCTTGCGCCAGCGCGAGTAGCTCGCCGCGTGCCTCGCTCATACTGTCTTCATAGCCGATACCGACCAGCAATTCGAAGCGTCGCTCCGGATGGCGCGTCCGGTTTACGATCGGCTTGTTCCAAAGCTCTGAATTGGGGACCATGACAAAGAGACCATCGAACTGTTTGAGTTCCGTCGTGAACAAGCCAATCGCTTGTACGACGGCGGTGATGTCACCCGCTTCGATGGCCTCGCCGACCTTAAACGGCTTTTGGACAAGGATCATTACGCCAGCGGCCACATTGCTGAGCGTTCCTTGCAGCGCCAGACCAATGGCCAAAGCAGCGCCGGACAAAGCGGCAAGGATGCTGGTGGTCTGCACGCCAAACTGTGTGAGCACGGTAACAAGCACCACCGCCCACAAAGTGTATTTGATAATGTTGGACAGGAATTGCGCCACTGTCGGATCAAAGCGGTCCGATTTCATCAGAGTGCGCGAAGCGCTGCGTTGAATGACCCCCGCAATGGTCAGGCCGAGGAACAGGACAAGGAAAGCGCCAGCGATTTGAAAGAGGTTTGATTGAAACCATTGAATGGTCGTTTCAAACAGATTGAGTGCGGGTAATTTGGTTTCAGGGATAACAGGCCTCATCGAAACAATTCAGTAGGGTGGCAACGATTTTGCGTTGCAAAATCTTCGCTTAATCAATGGACCGGCCGCCGCGTTTGTTCCGAAACTCTCGGAAAAGGCGCACAGGCCGAATTTTTTGCGATCAGACGTGTTGACTCAGCGTCCCCGCACAACCACATGCGCGGCGCTGGCACTCTTGAGAGGAGAGTGCCAAGGTTCATTCACACTAACATGGAAAGGTCATCAATATGGCATTTCGCCCCCTGCACGACCGCGTAGTGGTCCGTCGCATCGAAGCCGACACCAAGACCGCTGGCGGCATCATCATCCCTGACAGCGCACAGGAAAAGCCCAGCGAAGGCGAGATCGTCTCCATTGGCGAAGGCGCCCGCGACGACAATGGTGAGCGTATCGCTCTCGACGTCAAAGCTGGCGACCGTGTGCTGTTCGGCAAGTGGTCCGGCACCGAAGTCAAGATCGACGGGGAAGACCTGCTGATCATGAAGGAAAGCGACATCATGGGCGTGATCAGCTGATCATCCGCTCCTAACGCTTACCCAAACCCCATACATTTACTGGAGAAACCGATATGTCTGCCAAGGACGTGAAATTCTCACGCGATGCCCGCGAAGGCATCCTTAAGGGCGTCGATACGCTCGCAAACGCTGTTAAAGTGACGCTTGGCCCCAAGGGCCGCAATGTCGTGATCGACAAGAGCTTTGGCGCCCCGCGCATCACCAAGGACGGCGTCACCGTCGCCAAGGAAATCGAGCTTGCTGACAAGTTCGAGAACATGGGCGCGCAAATGCTCAAGGAAGTCGCTTCCAAGACCAACGATCTGGCTGGCGACGGCACCACCACCGCCACCGTTCTGGGTCAGGCGATCATCCGTGAAGGCATGACTGCTGTTGCTGCGGGTATGAACCCGATGGACCTCAAGCGCGGCATCGATGCTGCTGTGGCCAAGGTTGTTGCAGACCTCGTCTCGCGCTCCAAGGAAGTCGCTGGTTCCAGCGAAGTCGCACAGGTCGGCGTGATCTCTGCCAATGGCGACAAGGAAGTCGGCGAGAAGATCGCTGAAGCCATGGACAAGGTGGGCAAGGAAGGCGTCATCACCGTCGAGGAAGCCAAGGGTCTCGAATTCGAGCTCGACGTGGTTGAAGGCATGCAGTTCGACCGCGGCTACCTCTCACCGTATTTCATCACCAACCCGGACAAGATGACGGTTGACCTCGATAACCCGTACATCCTTATCCACGAGAAGAAGCTGTCCAGCCTGCAGGCCATGCTGCCGGTGCTCGAAGCGGCGATGCAGTCGGGCCGTCCGCTGCTGATTATCGCGGAAGACATCGAAGGCGAGGCCTTGGCCACGCTGGTGGTGAACAAGCTGCGCGGCGGCCTGAAGGTTGCGGCTGTCAAGGCTCCGGGCTTCGGCGATCGTCGCAAGGCCATGCTGCAGGACATCGCGATCCTGACGCAGGGCGAAATGGTCAGCGAAGACCTCGGCATCAAGCTTGAGAACGTCACGCTCGGCATGCTCGGCGAAGCCAAGCGCGTCACCATCGACAAGGACAACACCACCATCGTCGATGGCGCTGGCAGCGAAGACGACATCAAGGCCCGCGTCGGTGAGATCAAGGCCCAGATGGAAGCGACCACCAGCGACTATGACCGCGAAAAGCTGCAAGAACGTCTGGCGAAGCTCGCTGGCGGTGTGGCCGTGATCAAGGTTGGCGGCGCTTCGGAAGTCGAAGTGAAGGAACGCAAGGACCGCGTCGATGATGCGCTGCACGCCACGCGCGCTGCCGTCGAAGAAGGCATCGTCCCCGGCGGTGGTACGGCGCTGCTTTACGCCTCGAAGGTTCTCGAAGGCATGAAGGGCGACAATGACGACCAGACCCGCGGCATCGACATCGTGCGCCGCGCGATCCTCTCACCGGTCCGCCAGATCGCTGAAAACGCCGGTCACGATGGCGCGGTTGTCTCTGGCAACCTGCTGCGTGAAGGTGACGAAACGCAGGGCTTCAACGCTGCGACCGACACCTATGAGAACCTGGTGGAAGCCGGCGTGATTGACCCGACCAAGGTTGTGCGCACGGCGCTGCAGGACGCGGCCTCGGTTGCCGGGCTGCTGATCACCACCGAAGCGGCGATCACCGACGCTCCGGAAGACAAGGCTGGCGGCGCGCCTGCCATGCCCGATATGGGCGGCATGGGCGGCATGGGCGGCGGCATGGGCTTCTAAGCCCAACGCTAACCAAACCCATAGAAAAGCCCCGTCGGAGCGATCCGGCGGGGCTTTTTGCATCCAGTTGCGATCCCGTATTGGGCGCTTACCGGCGTGCGCGTTTTCTTTGTTTGGCGAGCCGTTCTGCTTCCTTGGCGGCTTCTTTCGCAGCCATGATCCGCTGATACCGTTCACCCAGATCGCGCTCGATCTGAGCAATGGTCAGGATACGTTCCGGGTTGGCAGCAAATTCTGGCGGCGGGCTGGCAGCGTCCACAAGTTGAATGCGCGCCTGCGCTTCAAAGCCGGAATCGCTCACGCTCGTGCCATAGCCATAGGTCCGAGTGATCCGCTGAAGCGTGCGATTGGACAGGATCACAAACGCATCGCGCCCTTCCTTGCGGGCCAGATTGGCCACTGCCAGCAGCAGCATTTCTTCCATCATCGCGCGGCTGCCAACCAGCGTTTCATAACGCACGGTGCGCACATCGCCGTCGCCCTCCTTGGCCTGCGACCAGCCGGACCCGTCGGAAAACAGCCACTTGCTCGCGCTGGAGGCAAGCTTGGGATAGTGCTCCACAAACTCCGCCTTGGGCAGCAGGCTTCCCAGCGATCCTTCGTCAAAGTTAACCGCTTCACCCAGGATCAACCGCATCAGACCGTCTGCAACCGCTTCCGCCTTGTCCGCATCTTCGCCTTCAATCAGCCGCAGCTGTTCAACAGTGGGAGGCAAAAGGGCAGGCTTGAATTCAGACGCCATGAAGCTCTTGCGCAGGCTCGCTTCGCTCATGCTCGGTGCCGTATCGCGCTGCGGCATGGTCGCCTCAACCGCGGCGAACATGGCTTCGAGCGTTTTCGCATCCTCCTGACGCGCACGCCATTGCTTCAGTTTCTTCTTGCTGACGCGCATGTTCTTTCGCCCATCACGCGGGTCCTTGCCGATATATTCGGTGACCTTGCCGCGCGACGCCGCCATGATTGCAGCGGCTTTATCCGGGTTCCCCGTAGCATAGGCGGTGTATGCGCGCGCCGTGTCAAAACGCACTTCATTGCGCAATTTGTCGAGTAGGCCGGGCGCATCTTCCAGCGTCCAGCCGCCGCGCATTTTGGGCGCGGTATAATCCACCTGATCGGCGTATTGATCGGCATCGGCCACGCGCCCTTCGAGCAACGCCAGCAGGAAAAGCGCGCGCACCGCCTCAGGGTCAATCGGCAAGCGCCCTTCCAGCTTCTCGCGATACGTCACCAGCGTCTTGTCAAAGTGCGCCTCCAGGACGTCTACACTTGTCACAATGCTGGAGGCGTAGGGCCGGGCCTTGCGGACCGTTTCCAGCAAAGCGCGCGCTTCCTTCTCTTTGCCCATGCGCTGCAAGGCGAGAGATTTGAGCATTGTGTTGCCGATCCCGACTGACAGGTCAAAGACCGCATCATCGCTGGCCGCCCCGATCGCATTGCTTTGTTCAACCGCTTCAAGCGCAAGATGGGTTGAGCCACTGGCGAGCAGCGCAAGCGCGCGCGATTGCAAGTAAGAGGCACGGATCGTTTTGGAGGCTGTCTTCGGGTAATCCGGCAGCGCCAGCAGGCGGTCGCAGGCGCTGAGCATGCTTTGCGCCATCCAGCTTTTAAGCTCGGTGCGCACGAGGCAGGCGACGGCGTCCTTCTGGTAGGCCTTGCGCATTTTCTTGGCCGCGCGCTTGTCTGCGGGCCAGGGGCCCTGCGCTTGCGGTGCACGGCCGAATTTCTCCATTTCGCGCTCAAGGCTCATGACCGGAAAGCGCGGGCCGCGGGCCACAAACGAAGGTGAAGGCGGCGGGATTTCCCTTATGGCAGGCGGCGCTGGGGGAGGAATTAGAACTGGCGGCGGCGCTGGCGGCGCGTTTGCAACTGCGCTCGCAGCAGGCTCATCCTGTGCGATGGCAACCGAACTGATGGCCAGCATGCCCGCTGCCCCGATGCGAAGAATTTTCATAAATGTGCGCCCCGTCCCTGTCTTGCGGTCTTGTATTCGCGGCGCAAATCGTATTGCAAGGGCTTGAAACGACGGAGACTTGAAATGTTTGCCACCCGAGCAATGGGGCCACTTGCCGCTGCGGCGATGATGCTGGCTTTCACCGGGACTGCATGCGCGCAGGACGCCTCTGCTGACGAAAAGGACAGCTCAGCCGAATTCGATAACACCAAGCCGCTCTTGCCGGTCGCACCGCCGCCTCCGATTGCGCTGGTGCCTGATAGTGCGGAGCTTCCTGAAACCTCCGCGCAGGCAGCTGATCAGAAGCTCTACCGCATCGCGCTGAACCTCGCGCGCTCCGAGTGCGATGCGGACGATGGCAAGTCCTGCGCGCTGGGCGGTGAAATTCTTTATTATGGCTATGGCGAGGTCGAGAAGGACGTCGAAGCCACGATCCCGCTGTTCGAAAAGGGCTGCGCGCTCGAATATCTCTCCGCATGCAACCTGCTCGCCATCGCGCAATACGACACTGATAAGAGCGAAGAGTCGCACGCCGCGTCCACGCAATTGCTGTTCGATACCTGCGACAAGGGTTATGGCTATGCCTGCTCCAACGCCGGATTTCGCAGCGAGAATGGGATCGGCGTCCCGCTCGACAAAGCGCGGGCGCGTGGGATGTACATAAAGGCGTGCGATGTCGGATATGGTGGAGGCTGCCTCAACGCGGCGACCGCCTTCGCTAATGCGATTGGTGGACCAAAAAACGAGAAACGCTCGTACGAATTTTACGGCAGAGCGTGCGATCTTGAAAGCCTGGAGGGCTGCTTTTGGAAGGCATATTATGAAGAACGGGGCCGCGCTGGCCTGATGCCCAACGCCAAGGGATCAGCGGCGCAGTATGACGCGCTGTGCGACAAGGCCCATGCGCAAGCCTGTGCGGCGCTCGGCTGGATGCTGCAAAAGGGCAAAGGCAGAGGCATCAAGAAGGACCGTGATCGCGCCCGCAAGCTGTATCTGCGCGCCTGCACGCTGGGCTCTGCCAACAGCTGCAACAATCTGGGCATCATGCACGAATATGGCGAAGGCGGCCCGACCAATTACAAGGCAGCGGTGCTGCTGTTTGAGCGCGGCTGCGAAGCGGGCGGCGCCGGGGCCTGCAATTCGATGGCGCGCATGCACACCAATGGCAAGGGCGTCGCGCGCAGCCTTGGCGCAGCGGCGGCCTATCGCGAGCGCGCCTGCGAACTGGGGTGGGAACGCGCCTGTAAATAAAGCGGCGGGCCTGCCTTGGTCCAATTAAAAAGGGCGCGCTGGCCGATGCCAGCGCGCCCTTTTTGCTTTGCGGGTCCTCGGAACGATCAGCCGCCCTTGCGGCTCGCTTCGGCAGCTTCGATCACGCCCTCATCCCAAGTCACCTGTGTCTGGGTTTGCGGGTTGAAGCGGGTGTTGGCGTAGCTCGCAGCCTCTGCGGCGGCGACTTCAGCCTCAGTCAGATACTCGCTCGGCTCCAGCGCAAAGACGTCCACGCCGCGCGTGATCTCGGTGCCGTAGATGCGGCCATTGTACCAATAGGACGACCAGTATCCGCCAACGACCAATTGCTCGGTGTCAATCGGGCCGCGATCGAAGAACGCGATTTCGAGCGGGTTGGCGCTGTCAGTGAAGTCCATCACGCTGATGCCGCCCTGATACCAGCTCTGCACGAAGATATCGCGCCCCGGAACCGGGATGATCGAGCCGTTATGCGCAACGCAGTTTTCCCATTCGCTTTGCGGTCCGGGCATCTTGTAGTGGCTGCGGAATTCCAGCTTGCCATCGACAATGTCATAGATCGCATTCGCGCCCCACGTCATCGGGTCGCTCGCCTTGCAGCGCGGACGCCCGCCGCCGCCCCATTCATCGGTGAAGATCACCTTGGTGCCATCATTGTTGAACGTGGCCGAGTGCCAATAGGCAAAGCCCTTGTCGAACACAGCATCGGTGCGCACCGGGTTATAGGGGTCGGAGATGTCCATCAGGATGCCGTTGCCCGAACACGCGCCCGCGGCGAGGTTCATGGACGGGAACACCGTGATGTCGTGGCATTGATTGGTCTGACGGGTGTTCTGCGCCCCGTCCTCACTTTCACCGCCTTTCCACAGGCCCGCAATCTCACCATCGTCTGAGGCAAACACGCGCGGGCTGCTGACGATGCGCGATTGTGACGGATCAGCCAGCGGAATCTCGATCACATCAATGCTGAACAAGGCCGTCTTGGTGCTCGCCGGATCGTCAATGCAACGCGAAAGCTCCTCGGTGTCGCGCACGCGGCTGGTGCCTGAATTGTAGACGATGATCTTCTCATCATCATGCGCCACGATCGAGTGTGTGTGGCTGCCCCGGCAGGTTTGCACCTGCCCGACCTGACGCACAGCGGTGAGGTCAGAAATGTCAAAGATGCGCAGGCCGCGGAAGCGTTCTTCCGAAACGTCGCCTTCCACACCCTGAAGCCCGCAATCGACGCGGCCACGGGTCTGCTCGACGCTCATCACCAGAATGTCGCCCACCACCGAAACATCGCCCTGCCCGCCCGGACACACGACCGAGCTCATCAAGGCGGGCACTCCGTCTTCGCCAAGCTTGTAGATGTTGAAGCCGTGATAATTGCCCGCGACCATGATGTCGTCGAAGAAGGCCATATCGGTGTTGGCGAAATCGAGCAGCGGGGAACGCTCGGCGAATTGGGTCAGGCTCTCGCCGTCTTCCTCCGGTACTTCCAGCGAATCTACAGCGTCTTCGGCTGCTTCTTCACCGGCATCCGTTTCGTCGTCCATGTCCCCTTCTTCTGGCTCGTCCTCAGGGACAGGCGGACGCAGGTCGGCGGGGTTGTCCGGATTGAAGAACCCGGCGGGCTTCATCATTGAGACTACTTTGCGCAGGTTCATGATTGCTTCGCCCGCATCGGCAAAGCCCGGCGTCAGGCCAGCGCGCGGATCTGTGGAGAGGCCGGCCAGCAGCGCGTCCATTTTTTCAATCTCGCTTTCCTGGTCGCTTTCAATGTCGGCAACAAACTGAAACAGCACCGGATCAGCGGCGCTGCCCGGCTGGCTCAGCAATTCGTCGACCATGTCAATCGCGCCTTCGTGGTGCGCAATCATCAGGGTCAGGAACATGCGATCAAACTCGGCGCCAGACAGAGTGGCCAGCTCAGCCATCTGTTCCGGCGTCGCCATGCCCGCCATTTTCGAATGATCCATCTTGGAATGGTCCATCTTCGAATGGTCCATGCCGTCCATTTCCCCGGCCATCATGCCAACCATGACGGGCTTTTCGCCGCGCTCGGTCAGCCAGTCGTTCATGAACTGGATTTCATCGGCCTGGCTGGCTTCGATCCGTCCACCCACCGCGACAATCCCGTCCGTGTTGGTGCGATCCTTGATCAGCTTGGCCATCTCGACGGCCTGCTGGTGGTGCACGATCATGCCCTGCATGAACCCGACATCCGCTGTCGTGTAGCTGGAGCCTGCCAGCTTGACCGCTTCCTCAGCGCTCAGCGTCTTGCTGGCCTGACCGGGCGCGCCGGGCTGCACAATCGGAGCCGTCTGCGCAAGCGCGAGGCTGGACGTGCCGATCAGCATGGCGGTAAGAAGAGCGCCAGCCGGGCGCAATGTGGATGTCGTGTTCATGAAAAGCCCAATCGTTGAATGGTTGGTATCTGTCGTCTTTCCAGCGGTTCTTTCAGCGACCCTGCCGGAACGAACCACAAAGTGCAGGCGTTCACCCTCTAGTCAAGAGGCGTGTGGCATTGATGCGACATTGTTGACATTCTGACTTGCCTTATTGGTCTTGCGACGGTGATTTTTGTCAAGATTCTTGCGCGCGCCAGTTTTGAAGGGCGCAAACCGGTCGTGCACACCGCACATTTGGTCGCAAGAGCCAAGCGGTGCTCTTGCCGCGACGAATCGAGACCGCGTAACGCTTCGCTTTAAGTTCACGCTAACCAACTCCGGAGTATTTCTTTTGCCCATGGTCCCTGTCTTCCGGTCCTTTTCATCGCGTTGGTCGCTGGCGTTGGTCGCGCTGGCGGCTGGCGCCGCAAGCCTCGCTCTGCCGAGCACTGCGAGCGCACAAAGCACGGATTTTGCATCCACTTTTGACGACGCGCTGGGCACTGAAATGCGCTCACCCGCTTCCTTTGAGGCGGTCTATGCGACGGGTTTTGAACAGCGGATCGCACAATTGGCCGATGGATCGCGCGGGCGGATCGGGGTTTACGCCGTCGATCTTGCGACCGGCGAAGAAGTCTCTGTCTTGGGCGATATGCGGTTTCCCATGGCCTCCACCAGCAAAGTGGCGGTGGCCGCGACGTTTCTGGCCGGCGTCGATGAAGGGCGCTTCAGCCTCACCAGCGAATATCCCCTGCTGATCCGGCAGCGCTCTGCCCGCTTCTCCAGCGCGCGTGCTCCGGTAAAAGAAGGCAATTACATTCCGGGATATGAGCATCTCAACCTGATGATCTCGAAAAGCTGCAATTCGTGCACCGATGCGCTGCTTCGTGTTGTTGGCGGGCCGGATGCGGTGAATACCTGGATGCGCAAGGCCGGGTTCAAGGACTTTGACCTCTCGCGCGATATCGCCACTCTGGTGCGCGACGATGGCGAGTATGATCCGGTTGAATGGATCGACCCGCGCGATTCCGCCACGCCGCGCACAATGGGCCGCCTGCTGGCAGGCATCTATCAGGGCAAATGGCTTAGCGCGCGCAGCCGCAATGTGCTGCTTCAGGCGATGGAAGAGACCACAACCGGGCGTCGCCGAATGAATGCGGTGCTGCCTGACAGTGCCAATCTCGCCCACAAGACCGGCACATTGAGCCGCACGGCCAGCGATATCGGAATTTTCCGTCTGCCTGACGGGCGCGCGATTGTGGCCGCGATCTATGTCACCGGGCAAAGCGCCAATCTGTCTGATGAGCGGGTGAACAAGCGCCGCGCGCGCAAGATGCGCGATGAACGCATCGCAGAGATCACGCGCGAGCTGTATCTCGGTTTCGCTGCCAAGGCCCGTCAGCAAAACGGGATAGGCAACGACCCGACGCGCAATTGGGCGAGCGAGCCCCTGCCCGCAACCGGCGGCTGATTAACTGCTGACCAGCGCTGGGCTAACCGGCAAAAAGAAAGGGCGGAGCCGCGAGGCACCGCCCTTCTTTTTGATGTGCTCACACTGAGTGAGCGACAAGCAGTCGCGAATTACTCGCTGTCGCCCTTCATCATGTCTTCGGCTTTGGCAGCTGCGCCTTCGGCGGCTTCCTTGACGTCGGCGGCAGCGCCATCGACAGCTTCACCGGTGGCAGAAGCGGCGTCGCCAGCAGCTTCGGTGGTGGCGTCGGCGGCACCTTCAACCATGGCACCGGCTTCGCCAGCGCCTTCGGCCATTGCATCACCAGCGCCTTCAGCAGCGTCAGCGGTGGCGTTCACGGCAGCGTCAGCGCCTTCGGCCATGGCATCGGTGGCGCCTTCAGCGGTTTCAGCAGCCTGCTCACAAGCGGCAAGGCCAAGAGCCGAAGTGGCGATGGCGGCGGCAAGAACGATCTTACGCATAATGGAATTCCTTGTTCAATCAGGGTACCAGATGCACCGAACCCGAAACGGAGCGGCGCACATGAAGCCGGTTTGAATGACCCCCGACTTCTGCACCTCAAATAAAGGCAGGATTGTGGCCAATCAAGTCAAATGTGGCGAGATCGCCCACATTTGGCCGCATTTCTGCCACATTTTACAAGATTTCACATGCGCGGTTCGTTCAAAGCGCCGCGCTCCTAGAGGTGTTTCATCAACTAAGCGGCGATGTTAGGGCAGCCCCATGGCCGATCCCAAACAGCACCTCTATCTCGTCGATGGCTCCTCATACATCTTCCGCGCCTATCACCGGCTGCCCCCGCTCACGAACCCGGAAGGCACACCGGTTGGCGCGGTTTACGGCTACACCACGATGCTGTGGAAGCTCGCAGAGGACCTCGATGCAGCGGACGGGCCGACCCATCTGGCCGTCATCCTTGATAAAGACTCCAAAAGCTTCCGCAACGACATCTACCCTGAATATAAGGCCAACCGTCCCGAACCGCCTGAAGACCTGCGCCCGCAATTCCCGCTGATCCGTGACGCGACGCGCGCTTTCAGCCTTCCCTGTATCGAGGAACAGGGGCTGGAAGCGGACGACTTGATCGCCTCTTACGCCCGCGAAGCACAGCGCGCCGGGTGGGATGTGACCATCGTCTCCTCAGACAAGGACCTGATGCAGCTGATTGGTGAGGAGAACGGGGCACGCGTGGACATGCTCGACACCATGAAGAGCGCGCGCATCTATATCCCCGAGGTCGAAGAGAAGTTTGGCGTTGCACCTGAACTGGTCGGCGATGTGCTCGCACTCATGGGCGATAGCGTGGACAACATTCCGGGCATTTACGGTGTCGGGCCGAAGACCGCGAGCAAGCTGATCGCAGAGCACGGCTCACTCACTGCGGCGCTGGACCAAGCGCCCGACATGAAGAAGTCCAAGCTGAAAGAGCGCCTTATCGAAGGCCGCGCCGATGCGGAAATGTCGCGGGTGCTGGTGACGCTCAAAGAGGATTGCGACCTGCCTGTCGCGATTGAAGATATGCGGATCGAGAAAATCCCGGAAGAACCGCTCGCCGCCTTTCTTCAGACGCATGGCTTTACCTCGCTACTCAAGCGGCTGGGAGCAGGCAGCGGCAGCCCTGACCGGCCCAACAATCTCAACCCCGATAAGGCAGACAAAGCTGGCGACAGCGGCGATGCGGCGGGCAACCGCCAAGCGCTCGCAGAAATGCCCAAGGTCGACCGCAGCGCTTACAAGACCGTGCAGACCCTCGACGCATTGGAGCAATGGGTGGCTCGCGCTATGGCGGCGCGGCTGGTGGCGGTGGACACTGAGACCACATCGCTGGATGCGATGCAGGCGGAGTTGGTCGGCGTGAGCCTCGCGCTTGGCCCCAATGATGCGTGCTACATCCCGCTGGCGCATGGCGGCAGCGATATGTTCGATGAAAAGCCGGAGCAGATTGACCGCGATACAGCGCTCGCCGCACTCGCGCCCATGCTGGCGGACGACGCAGTGCTCAAAGTCTTCCAGAACGGCAAATACGATCTCAACGTGCTTGCGCGCTATGACCTCACAATTGCCCCCATAGAAGACACGATGGTGATGAGCTTTGCATTGGACGCCGGGCGCGGAGAAGGAATGGGCGGCGGGCATGGCATGGACGAATTGTCGCAGCGCCACCTTGGCCACACGCCTCTGGCGTATAAGGTGGTTTGCGGCACCGGCAAAAAGGCGATCCCGTTCGGCGAAGTACCCTTGGACCGCGCCACCGAGTACGCAGCGGAAGATGCCGATGTGACCCTGCGGCTTTACCAAATGCTCAAACCGCGCCTTGCTGAGGAAGCGGGCACGCGCATCTACGAGCGTGTCGACCGCCCGCTGATCCCCGTGGTCGCCGGCATGGAGCGCGAAGGCATCAAGGTGGACCGCGCGCAGCTCGCCCGCCTTTCAGAAGAATTTGCGACCACCACCGCCGGGCTCGAAAAGGAGATCCACGTGCTCGCCGGAGAGGAATTCAGCGTCGGCAGCCCCAAGCAATTGGGCGAGATCCTCTTCGACAAAATGGGCTTGAAAGGCGGCAAGAAAGGCAAGAGCGGGCAATATTCTACCGACCAATCCACGCTGGAAAAGCTGGGCGGCGAAGGAGCGCCGATTGCCAAGAAAGTGCTCGAATGGCGGCACCTGTCAAAGCTCAAGTCGACCTATACTGATGCGCTGCAAGCGCAGATCAATCCGAAAACGGGCCGGGTTCACACCAGCTATTCATTAGTTGGCGCGCAGACAGGGCGGCTGTCTTCGACCGATCCCAATTTGCAAAACATCCCGATCCGCACCGCCATCGGGCGTACCATTCGCGAAGCGTTCGTGCCTGAACCCGGCAACACGCTGCTGGCAGCGGACTATTCGCAGATCGAGCTCCGACTGGCGGCGCACATGGCCGATGTCGATACGCTCAAGGATGCTTTCGACAAGGGCGAGGATATCCACTCACGCACCGCCACAGAAATGTTCGGCGAAGTGACCCGAGACACCCGCGCGCAGGCGAAGACGATAAATTTCGCGATCCTCTATGGTATATCGCGCTGGGGGCTGGCCGGGCGGCTTGAGGTTGAGCCTGACGAAGCGCAGGATATGATCGACACCTATTTCCAGCGTTTCCCCGGCATCCAGCGCTATATCGCCGAAACGCTCGAAACGGTGCGAGAGAAGCGCTATTCAGAGACGCTGTTCGGGCGCAAAACGTGGTTTCCGCGGATCAATTCCAAGAACCAGGCCGAACGCCAAGGGTCCGAACGCGCCGCGATCAACGCGCCCATTCAAGGCACCAGCGCAGACATCATCAAGCGCGCCATGGCCCGGATGCTCCCTGCTTTGCGCGATGCCGGGCTAAGCGATGTGCGCATGCTGCTGCAAGTGCACGATGAACTGGTGTTTGAGCTGCCCGAGGGCGACGTCGCCGCCGCCTCCCCGATTATCGAACGCGTGATGGCCGAGGCCGCGCTGCCTGCCGTCACACTCGAGGTGCCGCTCGCGATTGATATCGGCACAGGCGCAAGCTGGGACGCGGCGCACTGACGAACGCGTTCATCTTTCTTATCTAATAAATGAACAGTCCGCTCAGAGAAGCATCATACGACTCGATCTAGAGCGCGGTTTGTATCTGTGTTAGATACAAGAGGCTTTGGGGGAAATCGTATGTCACACCAATCCGTATGGTCAGGCCGTGCGCTGAGCGAGCATTATGGGCTGCGCGCCTTTGGGCTGTTTTTCGCATTCATGCTGTGCACCATTGTGCCGGTCGATTTTGGCACCGGCGCGGCGGCGCTCGAAGCCAAAAAGCGGCCCTCCAGTTGCGGACGCGAGGGCCAACGGCCCTGCAAGTTCATGGAGTTTTTTCCGTCGTGCGAAAAGGGTCTGATCGAAAAGCGTGATTCCAACAGAAAGCTGCGCTGCACACCGGGCAATATCATTGACCAGGTCGATGCGACCGCGGGCGCGGTGGCCGATGACACGAAAGCCGCCGTCAAGAAGACCGGCGAGGCGGTTACCAGCTTTGTCGACCCGAACGGTGATCCCAATTGCGGCGGGCTGGGCCAGCGCGGCTGCGGCACGAGCTGCGACCGCCGTCTCGCCTATCACTTCACAAAGAAGATCTGCGTGCAGGACAAGGCGACGCTGATCCGTATGGCCAAGAGCCTAGGAGCGGAGCTTGAGCCCGTGCTCGAGATGATGGGGCGCACGATCATCGACTGCGGCGGAGAGACCATTGTGCGCGGGCTTAAAGCGCGCGACGCACGGCAGGCCAACGCCGCCGCGCAGCGCCTGATTGACCGCAACTGCATGACCGTGCTGCTGGAGGAGGCAAAGCGCGCTGGCTACAACACTGTCACCGTCGGCTATGGCGGGGGCGCGGCGTTCATCGTCGGCGGAGAAGCAGAAGCGGGCATCGCCTATGACGTTGGTTTTGAATATTTCCCCTCGGCCTATGGCGTGATCGGCTATGATGTCGGCCTGCAGGCAGAGGCCAGCCCGGCTTCAGTCGTGATCAGCGTTTATAAGGGCAACAACCAGCCCGGCGGTTTTGACGGTGATGCGCACGGCGTGACCTGGGGCGGTAAGTTCGCTGTGGGTGGCGGCATGGCCCTTTGGTGGGATTATGAGGGGGCTTTTGCCGGAGCTTCTGTCGCGATTGGCTCAGGGATCGAAGCTGAGTTGGCCTACGTGCGCAACACAACGCGCATCTACAATCCGCTTGAAGTGATCTGGGACAACGCTCAGTCAAAACAGATTGCGCGGCCAACATGGCGTCCGAGCACGCCGGCTGTGAGCCGTCCGACTGCACCCGGCTTTCGTCCTTCAGCCCCTGCGCGGCAACCCACCACAACTCAGCTGGCTTTGGGGGCTGCGCAGAATGTCGCCGACGCCTTTGCCGCCGCCCAGCAGGCCGAGTTTGAACGGCGTCAGCGCGAGACATGGTTCAAAATCTGCAACAAGGCCAAGGTCGACGGCAAAAAGGTCAAAAAGCTCGACTGGGCGCTCGCCTATTGGGCCGATGGCTCGCGCGGCGGTGCGGAAGGCTGGATGTCTGAGGGCTGGTGGACGCTCAAGAAAGGCAAATGCCAAATGCATAACCTTCCCAACGGGCCGGATGGTGTCGGGATGAATTACACGGTCATGCTGTTCGGCGAGATTGATGCGGACGTCACCAAAGACGGTCAGCCCCGCCATTACAGCGGCGATGGCGTGATGTTCTGCGTCCGCGGTGCAAAGAAGCTGCGCGCCGCCGATCAGGCCCCGTGCACGGGCAAGGACGAACGCCTCGTTCAGGGCATTCCGTTTGAAGTCGGCCCGGGTGGCGGTCGCTTTGAGTTTCAAAGCCCCGGCAAGGAGGGCGTCGGCTATGTCGATCCGGAGCAATACACGACGGGCGGCTGATCGCTCTTTTTGATTGTTGAACGCAAAACGGGGCGCCAAGGGAGCGCCCCGTTTTGCGTTCAGTCGCTTGCTTTCGCCTTCGCCGTTTCGTGAGTTTCAGGCACGTGGAACCCGATCGGCATCGCTTCCACCGCGCGTTTTTTCAGTTCGCCGCGCATTTTGCGATATTCCGCTTCCATTTTCGCGGTCACGGTAGCGCGGCTGTCTTTGAGCGCTTCGACAAAATCTTCAGCAGCCACCTCGGAAACGTCACCGCCGACGCGCCGCAACGCGCCCAGCCCGGCGCGGCGCACCACGTCTTCCAGGTCTGCGCCGGTGAAGCGTTCGGTCTTCCCCGCGATCGCCTCCAGATCAACATCGCTCGCCAGCGGCATAGCGCTGGTGTGAATGTTGAGGATGTGCGCGCGGCCCGCCGCATCGGGCGTGCCGACATATACCAGCTCATCAAAGCGGCCGGGGCGCAGCAAAGCGGGGTCCACAAGCGTCGGACGGTTGGTCGCCCCAATCACCACGACCGATTGCAGCTCTTCAAGCCCGTCCATCTCAGCCAGAATGGTGTTGACCACGCGGCCCGTCACCTGCGGCTCGCCCTGGCCTGAGCCGCGAGCGGGCACCAGACTGTCAATCTCGTCGATAAAGATCACACACGGCGCGACTGCGCGGGCGCGCTGGAACATGCGCGCGATCTGCTGCTCGCTCTCACCATACCATTTGGACAGCAGATCAGAGCTTTTCATCGAGATGAAATTGGCTTCGGCCTCCTTTGCCACGGCTTTCGCCAACAGCGTCTTGCCAGTGCCGGGAGGGCCATAGAGCAGAAAGCCCTTGGCCGGTCGAATGCCGAGCCGGCGGAAGGCGTCGGAATTCTTGAGCGGCAGCTCAATTCCTTCCTTCAGCTTGTCAATTGCATCGCCCACGCCGCCAATATCATCCCAAGCGACATTGGGCGTCTGCACCATAACCTCGCGCATGGCGCTTGGCTGCACGCGTTTGAGCGCGGACATGAAATCGCCGCGCGTGACGCACAGATCTTCGAGCACGTCTTGCGGAATGGTGCGCTCATCCAGATCGAGCCGGGGCATAATCCGGCGGACCGCATCAATCGCCGCCTCGCGGGCGAGCGCGGCAATGTCTGCGCCAACAAAGCCATGCGTCATGCGCGCGAGTTCATCGAGATCGACCGCATCCTCGCGCGGCATGCCGCGGGTGTGAATCGAGAGGATTTCACGCCGCCCATTTGTGTCCGGCACACCGATCACAATCTCGCGGTCAAAGCGGCCCGGCCGCCGCAACGCTTCGTCAATCGCATCGGGACGGTTGGTGGCAGCGATCACAACCAGATTGGTGCGCGCCTCCAGCCCGTCCATCAGAGTGAGCAATTGTGCAACCAGCCGCTTTTCAGCCTCACCGGGCACGCCGCTGCGTTTGGGAGCGATGGAGTCAATCTCGTCGATAAAGACGATGGCAGGGGCGGCCCGCGTCGCTTCCTCGAACACATCGCGCAGGCGCTTTTCCGATTCGCCATAGCCCGAGCCCATGATCTCTGGCCCGTTGATCGAGAAAAACTCCGCATCGCTTTCATTCGCGACCGCTTGGGCGAGCCGGGTTTTGCCTGTGCCGGGCGGACCGTGGAGCAGCACACCCTTGGGCGGATCGACGCCAAGGCGGGTGAACAGCTCGGGATAGCGCAGCGGCAGCTCGACCATTTCGCGCAGCGCCCGGATGGTCTCCTCCATCCCGCCAACGTCATCGTAATTGACGCCAGCGCGCGGATCGCGCGGTTCTTCAAACTCGGTGCGAAGCTCAACCTCGGTCGATTCGTCGATATGGACGATTCCCTTGGGGCTGGTCGAGGCGACCGACAGACGGATTTGGGTCAGCGCATAAGCGGGCGCGCGCAGTAATTGGCGCACATCGCTTGGCATGTTCTGGACCGGTTGCTGACCTGTGGTGGCGACCAGATCGCCTGCTACCAGCGGCTTGCGGAAAAAATTGCGCTTGAGTGCTTGGGTCGGCCCTTGCAGCCGCATTTCGCGTTGGGCGGGCGCAAAGACGACGCGGGTCGCCGGGCGGGACTGGCCCGCTGAGATCGTAACATGCTCGCCAGAGGCAGCCTCCGCATTGCCGCGCTGCAGGCCATCGAGCCGCACCACATCCAGCGTGTCATCTTCCGGATAGGCCGCCATCGCAATCGCCGCCGTGGTGCGCTTTCCTGCGATTTCGACCACATCGCCTTCCGTGATGCCAAGGGCCTGAAATGCGGAGCGTGGCATGCGGACAATGCCCTGGCCCGATTCTTCCTGCCGTGCGGCGGCGACCTGCAACCTGACGGTTTTGGTCTCAGTGGGCGATTCGGCATCGGCCATGGGCGATTCTCTCCTGCATGCTAATGTGGCTGACTAGCTAGGTGGCAGGGACGGGCAACGCAATGATGCCGACCTTCACGGGCGAGTGCCACTCAGAGCAACAACGGCGTTCATTGCCGATTCTAAGCCGGGCAGAAAAAAGCCCGGCACTAGGCCGGGCTTGAAAGTTTGGGAGAGGATGCCTGAAAGGCACATCAACTATATGCCGCCGATCAAAATTTTGTGCAAATGCGAAAGGCGCATACTTTCATGCAAAAACCTCAACTTTTGTACCTTGGCATTCACTTCAATGCGACACTGCGCAAACTACGATGGTTAAAATATGAGCATTTGCACATTTTTTAGGCGTATTGAACGTACCTTTATGTTGCATCGCAGCAAGTTTGGCGCAGATCGACCTAGCTTACCTCTTCTAGCAAAATACCACGCGGGTGACAGTCTCGACCGGACTCACTAGGTGGCTAGCACCAAGGCAAACACCATTCAGACAGGGCTCGCTCATCATGTCCAAGATCTATCCTGATGCCGCCGCCGCGCTTGACGGCGTTCTGACCGACTCCATGCTGATCGCCGCTGGTGGCTTTGGGCTGTGCGGGATTCCCGAACGCTTGCTCGACGCCATTCGCGACAGCGGCGTGCAGGGCCTCACCTACGCAAGCAACAATGCCGGGATCGACAATGAAGGCATCGGCAAACTGCTGCGCACCCGTCAGGTCACCAAGATGATCAGCTCCTATGTTGGAGAGAACAAGGAGTTTGAGCGGCAATATCTTGCGGGCGAGCTCGAAGTTGAATTCTGCCCCCAAGGCACTTTGGCAGAGCGGATGCGCGCGGGCGGCGCAGGCATTCCGGGCTTTTACACCAAGACCGGCGTCGGCACACAGGTCGCCGAGGGAAAGGAGCACGCCGAGTTTGCCGACCACGATGGGGTGATGTCGACCTATATTCTGGAACACGGCATTTTCGCTGACCTCGCCATCGTCAAAGCGTGGAAAGCCGATGAGACCGGCAATCTCATCTTCCGCAAGACAGCGCGCAACTTCAACCAGCCCGCGGCAACCTGCGGCAAGGTCTGTGTAGTGGAGGTTGAGGAAATCGTGCCAGCTGGTTCGCTCGACCCTGATGCGATCCATCTGCCCGGCGTGTTCGTCAACCGCATGGTGCTGGGCGCACCCTACGACAAACAGATCGAGTTCCGCACCACGCGTGAGCGCGAAGAGGCGTAATGGCGGGCCGCCTGAAACCGGCGGCAGGCGCGGCGGCGGCGATGCTCGCAGGCGTCGCGCTGCAAGGCTGCGTGGCGGCGGTAATCCCAGCGCTGGCCGGCGGCGCTTTGGCACGCTCTGCCACCGATGGCGTGGACGCAAAGGTTACGGTGTCGCCGGAAGATGCGGCTCCCGCCCCTGAGATGACAGCGCCTGCCGAGGACGCGCCGGCCAGTCTCACCGAGGGCTCAGAACCGAACGCACCTCTCCCCACACTCAGCGACAGCGCGCGCGGCACCTTGGTAGTTTCCACCGCGCCGCCGCCCGCTCCCACGGCAAGCGCGGCGCTGCCAGCCGATCCGAGGGTGTCGGAATTCGTACTCTATGCGAAGAATGCGCGAGTGTCAGACCCCGCCCTTTCAGGTCCCGCCCTCTCAGGGGACGCAGCAGAGCCAACGCTTTCCGCCATGCTGCGCGATCCGACCGCGCTCAGCGCTGAGCGGCGGGCGTGTTCCGGTACAACACCGACCGTGCTGATTGACCTTGATCCGGCAGGCGAGACCCTTGCCGCTGAGAGCACGATTGCTGTGCCGCCCGGCCTGCCAGAGGGATTGGCCGAGCTGCGCATGGCCAAAATCGACATCGCCTGGATATCAGGCGCGTCGGCAGCTGATGCGCCCGACATTCGCCTGGCGCTGGGCGCAACCGGGCTTGACCCGGAGGGGTCCGACATGCTGCTGCTGATGCGCTATCCCGGTGATCGGAAGCAAACTCGCCGTGAAGACCTCGCCGCATCGTCCTGCCTGATCGCGATTGCGGGCAATGAGCGCGAGGATTTTGATGAGCTGTACGACTACCTCGTCGATCGCGAGGCTGCGCTGGGGCTGGAATTGCTGATTGGCGATGGGTGGTTCCTGCTGCCCTCCGCGCTATCGGATCGTGTGGCTGGACCTGCTTCTGCCCCTCCCTCTGGCGCCACAGCCGAACTTGATGCGTCGAGCGAGACGACACCAGATCAACCCGGAGACTCAACCAATGAATGACATCGCCACCAAACCTGGCTGGACCCGCGACGAGATGGCCGCCCGCGCCGCGCGCGAATTGCAGGACGGCTACTACGTCAATCTTGGCATTGGCATCCCCACGCTGGTGGCCAACCACATCCCAGAAGGCATGTTGGTCACGCTGCAAAGTGAAAACGGAATGCTGGGCATCGGACCTTTCCCGTATGAAGACGAGGTGGACCCGGACCTGATCAATGCAGGCAAGCAGACGATCAGCGAGCTGCCGCACTCGGCCTATTTTGACAGCGCGACCAGCTTCTCGATGATTCGCGGCGGGCATATTGATCTCACCGTGCTGGGCGCAATGGAAGTTGCCGCGAACGGGGACATCGCCAACTGGATGATCCCGGGCAAGATGATCAAGGGGATGGGCGGCGCGATGGACCTAGTGGCGGGCGTCAAGAAGATCATCGTGGTGATGGACCACACCAGCAAAGCGGGCGATCCCAAGTTCATCCCCGAATGCACCTTGCCGCTGACCGGCGCGGGCGTGGTGGACATGATCATCACCAATCTCGCCGTCTTCCAGCGCCCGGATAAAACTTCCGCATTCAAGCTGATTGAGCTGGCACCCGGCATCACAGCGGAAGACGTCGCGGCGAAGACAACAGCAGCGTACGAGGTCGCGCTTGGCTAAGGTTGCACGCAATCGGGGCACTTTATGGCTGATGTTCGGCGCGGCGCTGTCGCTGTTCGCTGCGCTACTTCATGTCGGAGTGATTCTTGGCGGGCCTGAGTGGTATCGCTTTTTCGGCGCGCCCGAGGAGTATGCGCGCGCCGCTGCTCGCGGCTCGATCGTCCCTGCTTTGGTAACATCGGGGATCGCTTCTGTGCTGGCCATCTGGGCGGCCTTCGCAGCGTCAGGCGCGGGCTATCTCGTGCGGCTTCCCCTGCTGCGGACCGGGCTGATCGTGATCGCTGCCATTTATCTGGCGCGTGGGCTGCTGATCATTCCGGTGGTACTTTATGTGCCCTATCCCGAAGGCGCGTTCGACTATTGGTCCTCGATCATCGTGCTGGTCTATGGCGGCGTCTATGCGATGGGCACATGGCTGGCCTGGCCTGCGCTGCGCCCGTCTACCTAGGGTGACATAAGCACCGTCAAGTTTGGTCGACAGGCGATAATTTTGCCGATATTATCGCGCTGATGGGATCGTTGTTTTTCTTCAAATTCCTCCATTATCTTGGGGTCATCCTGCTAGCCGGGAACATCACGGTCACCGCCGTGTGGAAGGTGTTCGCGGATCGCAATGGCGACTGGCGGATCGTCCAGTTTGGTCAGCGGCTGGTCACCGGCACCGACTTCGGGCTCACCATTCCGGGCATCGTGCTGACCATGGTGGGCGGCTATGGCACATTGTGGGTGCTTGGCTATTCGCTGCTTGAGCCCGCCTGGCTGCTGTGGAGCCAGATCATGTTCGTCGCCGCAGGGATTATCTGGCTGTTCATCCTTGTCCCGATCCAGATCAAGCAGGCGCGGCTCGCCAACGCCTTTACCTCGCAAGAGGGCGTGACCGAGGATTACAAGCGCCTCTCGCGCCGCTGGATCACCTGGGGTCTGATCAGCACCATACCGCTGTGCATCGTCTTGTGGCTGATGGTGGCAAAGCCGCTCTAGCGGTCGCTATAGGGGCGCGTGATGGCTGACTGGTTCGATCAACCCCGCAATCGCGATGCGCCGCTCGCCGGGCTCAAAGTGCTCGAACTCGCGCGCGTGCTCGCGGGGCCGTTTGCCGGGCAAGTGCTGGCTGATCTGGGCGCGGATGTGATCAAGGTCGAAAGCCCCGCAGGCGATGGCACGCGGCAATGGGGTCCGCCTTGGGTCACCCGCATCGGCCCGGATGGCGAAGAACGGCGCGAGGCAGCGTATTACCATGCGTGCAATCGCGGCAAACGCTCGATCACCGCTGATTTCAGTGAGCAAAGCGACCTAGCCGAAGTCCGACGCCTCGCCGCCGGGGCCGATGTGCTGATCGAGAATTTCAAGACCGGGGGCCTTGCGAAATTCGGCCTCGACTATGCCGCGCTCGCCGCGCTGAACCCTGCGCTGGTCTATTGCTCGATCACCGGCTTTGGCCAGAGCGGCCCGCGCAGCGCTGAGGCAGGCTATGATTTCGTCATTCAGGGCATGAGCGGCTTCATGGCGCTGACCGGAGAGCCAGCGGGGACGCCGGTCAAGATGGGCATCTCGATCTCCGACCTATCGACCGGGTTGTGGGCGGCTAACGGCATTCAGGCCGCGCTGCTCCAGCGCGCGCGCACCGGGCCTAGGCAGGGAAAAGGTCAGCACCTCGATATGAGCCTGCTCGATTGCTCGGTCGCGCTGCTTGCCAATCAGGCGACCTACCGCTTCACCACGGGCGCAAACCCGCCACGCATGGGCAACGCGCACGCGCAGGTCGCACCCTATGGCGTCTATCCCGTGCGCGGCGGGCATGTGATCCTTGCGCCGGCGAATGATCGCCTGTTTGCCAAGCTGCTGCGGGTGCTGGACCTTGGAGCGCTGGCAGACGACGCGCGCTTTGCGGATAACAGCGCGCGGGTCACGCACGCGGCGGCTCTGGATGCGTTGATCGGCGAAGCGACCGCGCCGCGCGACAAGGCCGAACTGCTGGCCGCATGCAACGCCGCCGGTGTGCCCGCCGGACCGATCAACGATCTCGATGAAGTGTTCGACGACCCCCAAGTCCTCGCGCGCGGCCTGCGGGTGGATCTGGGCGGAATGGCGGGGGTGAAGAGCCCGTTTGTCTTCTCCGAGAGTGAGTTGGCGCTGGATGCGCCCTCACCCATGCTGGGCGAACATGACAAGTGAACTGATTGATTGACTTGGCGATTCGGCGCTGGATAAATCGTGTCTCCAATTGTGAAGGGTGTCGCGCTGCATGATCTCACGCAAGTCTCTCGCCGCTGCGCTTGCGCTCAGCCTTGCCGCTTGTGGCGGTGACAGCTCGGGCACGTCCGCGCCGCCTCCGACCGGAGGCGGCAACCCGACGCCGACCCCAACAAACACCGCACCCAGCTTCACTTCCGCAGACACCGCCTCCGCACGGCAAGCGGATGAAGGCGTGATCTACACTGCGAGTGCGACAGACGCCGATGGGGATCCGGTCACTTTCCAACTGGCCGGCGGCGCTGATGCAGCGCGCTTCGTCATCAATCCCGAGACCGGTTCGCTTGTGCTTGCGCAGGCATCGGGACAAACGCCGACAGGCGATCTCGCTGTCACACTTGAAGCCGACGATGGGCGCGGCGGCGTGACGCAGCTGGCGCTGGTGGTGACCGTCGATAGCTCGGTGACCTCGGGCAATATCATCATCTCCACCCCTGGCCCTTCACCAACACCAACGCCCACACCGCCACCATCCCCGGGCTCAGGGCCGCCGCCGCCCCCGCCACCCATGGATATGCGGGTCGACACTCAGATTGACCGCGGCATCCATTATGCCTTCGCCAATGGTGATGCGGGCGAGGAGATCCTGCGCTTCGATCACTATTTCCCAATCGGCAACACCGCCGATCTGCCGTTGATCGTGATCGCGCATGGCGGCGCTTTCGTGGGAGGGGACAAAACTGACCTTGATGAACTGGCAACTGATCTGGTGGGACGTGGTTTTGCCGTTGCAGCAATCGATTATCGCTTGATTCAGAACGCGAACATCAGCGCAGACGATCTCGCCATCGGCGCCGCGCGCGCAACGCATGACCTGTTTGGTGCCGTGCGGTTTCTGCGTGCGAACTCTGACCAGTTTCTGATTGATCCGGATCGAATTTTTGTGGGCGGGGTCTCCGCAGGCGGCGTGATGGCGTCGGTCGCCGCAACGCTCGATGCAAACGATACTGTCTCCAACAGCGCGCTTGCTGATTTCCTGGCAGCCAATGGCGGCGTGTTCGGCGAGGTGGGTGAGAACGATGCAACCTCGTCGGCCATATCAGGAGCGCTGAGTGTCGCTGGTGCGGTGCTCGACCTCGGCACGATCGATAGCAACGATGCGCCTGTCTTCATGGCGCATTTCGAGCTGGATAGCGTGGTGCCCTGTGAAACCGGATCAGAGGGCGCGCTCGGCACCGGGCTGATCGTATCGGGCAGTTGCGCGATGCAGCCGCGTCTGAACGGCGCAGGTGTGCCGAACGATCTGTTCCTCGTTGCGGGACAGGACGGCCACACAAACTTCAGTCGCGATCAGATCAACACCTTCCTCAATCAGGCCGTGGCCCTGTTCGGGATTTGATCAAGATAAGGCCTTCGCCCCGGCCCGCCACACGCGTTCCAGCGGCCCTTGCCCGAGCGATGCGACCCAGAGCGGCGACCAGACCAGCATCGCGGCGATGGGCACAAAGCTGAGCGCGAAGGCCTGCGCCCGCGTCACCTGCGCAAACAGGCCTAGCCCCCATGGCGTGAACAACGCGGCAAAGATCAAGCTGGTCGTAAGATAGTTCGTCAGCGAGAGGCGTCCGCACGCCGCCAACACCCGCGTCGCGTGGCCTTGCGGGTCCAGCAACGCCATCACCAGCAGCGCATAGGCCAACGCCAGCAACATATCGAACGGCGCGGAGATGATGAGTGCGGCGGGGCCCGCCAGCGCTCCGGGAAAGAAGCTTGATGCGATCCACCAGCCGATCACCAGCAGCGCCGGGATCGCTATGAGCGCACACGCGCCCGCAAGGCGCTGCATCCGGAAGGTGCGCCATTCGCCCGCCAGCATCCGATCCCGCCACAAGGCCATGCCCAGCGTCATCGCGGACAGATTGATGGCCAGCGCAGCAAACAGATTGCGCAATTGTGTGGGGATGCCATTAAACCGGCGCACCGCGCGCTCGGCAAACCCCTCTTGCCCCAGCCCCAGCGCATAATTGAGCCCGCCCGGATCGCTGCCGAAATTGCGCTCCATCATGACCACCAGATCAGAGGCGAGACGCCCTTCGTAATAGTCAACCACTGCTCCGCCAAAGGTGGTGATCCCGATGCCCATATGCACCGCAACCAGCCCAATCGCGATGGCATAAAGCGGTGGCGCAGAAAGCCGCGCGAGAATTGGCAGCGCCAGCCCTGCAAAAGCATAGGCGCGCAGGATATCATTGCTCGCAATCAGCGTTGCGTGGATCAGACCGATGAGGAACAGCACCGCCACGCGCGCATAATGGGCGCGCCAGCTTCGCTCACCGCCGCGCTCCAACAGGATAAGGCATCCCGCGCCAAACAGCATTGCAAACAGCGTGCGAAACTTGTCCTCGATAAACACAAAGCTGATCAGCCAGACCCAGCGGTCTGCGGCGCTTTCCATGCCGAACGCCGCCGGGTTGTAATAGGCCTGAAGCGGCAGCGCGAAGGCGTAAACGTTCATCCACGCAATCCCGATCACCGCAATGCCGCGCAGCGCATCAAGCTGCACGATCCGCGCCGTTATGGGTGCAGGGGAAGAAGGCGCCGGGGGCTGCATCGCTCGCCCCCTAGCGCATATTTCAGCTCAGCGCTGCCTTGAGATCGTCGATCAGATCGGTGCGCTCCCATGGGAAGTGATCGCCGTCGGCGTGGCGTCCAAAGTGTCCGTAAGCCGCGCTCTTCAAGTAGATCGGCTTGTTCAGGCCCAGATGCTCACGAATGCCGCGCGGAGTAAGGCCGCCCAGCTTGGTGATCGACTGGATCGCCGCTTCGATAGCCGCATCGCTGACACCCTCAGCGCAAGTCCCATGCGTGTCGACATAGAGCGATAGCGGCTCGGATACGCCAATCGCGTAAGCAATCTGGATCGTGCAGCGCTTGGCAAGGCCCGCGGCGACAACGTTCTTTGCCAGATAGCGCGTGATATAGGCTGCGCTGCGATCAACCTTGGTCGGGTCCTTGCCGCTGAACGCGCCGCCGCCATGCGGGCTCGCGCCGCCATAGGTATCAACAATGATCTTGCGGCCCGTCAGCCCGGCATCGCCATCCGGCCCGCCAATTTCAAAAGCGCCGGTCGGGTTGATGTGCCAGGCGGTGTCGTCCGAAATAAAGCCGTCGGGCAGGATGCCGGTGACCACATCTTTGACATAAGCCTTCAGCTCCGCCTCTTTCGCACCTTCGTGATAGCCGCTGCCGTGCTGGGTTGAGACAACGATGGCGGTACAGGCGACCGGCTTGCCGTGCTCGTACTTCAGCGTGACCTGGCTCTTGGCGTCAGGCTCAAGGAAGGGCGCTTTGCCTGATTTGCGATCCGCGGCGAGCTGTTCGAGGATTTTGTGGCTGTAATCCAGCGTCGCAGGCATGAGGTCGGGCGTTTCATCGCAGGCAAAGCCGAACATGATGCCTTGGTCGCCCGCGCCTTCATCCTTGTTTGAGCCTTCCACGCCCGCATCCACGCCTTGCGCGATTTCGGATGACTGGCCGTGCAAGTGATTTTCAAACGTCAGCGTCTCCCAGTGAAAGCCCGCCTGCTCATAACCGATATTGGCGACCGTCTGACGCACCGCGCTTTCAATCTCGTCGCGCGCGCCCGGTGCCCAGTAATTGTTGTACTTCCACTCTTCGCGGGTCTTGTCATACATCGGTGTACAGCGAATTTCACCTGACAGAACAACGCGCTGCGTGGTCGTCATCGTCTCACAGGCAACCCGCGCCTGCGGGTCTTTGGCCAGCATCAGATCGACAATGGCGTCTGAAATCTGGTCCGAAACCTTGTCCGGGTGGCCTTCCGAAACGCTTTCCGAGGTGAAGAGATATTCTGAGCGCATGGGGGCCTCCGAGTGACATTCGTTTGATCGGGAACGGTCACCTTATGCAGATATAAGGAAACCTTTATGTGTCTTGAGAGCGGCCCTAGCCGCGCGCGCTGCGCAGCGCAAGCAGTCTCGGCACACCCAGTGCTAACACGAGGAGGAACGCCGCCCACGCAAGCGGCACAGCGTTGCCAAAGCGGGCAAACACAGTGGGCGGCGCGGCCTTGGGGATCAGGCCGTCAATCGCGTCCGACTTGCCCATCGGTATCGTCGCGCGAACCACACCGCGCGCGTCGATCACGGCGCTGATCCCTGTCGTGGTGGAGCGCAGAACCGGCAGGCCCTCTTCAATCGCACGCAGGCGCGCTTGGCCCAGATGCTGCGGCGGGCCCCAGCTGCCGAACCAGCCATCATTGGAGGGATTGAACAGAAAATCAGGCCGGTCATCACGATCCACGACCTGCCCGGAAAAGACGATTTCGTAGCAGATCTGCACCCCGGCCTTGCCGTGGTCCCCCAGATCAAGCGTGCGCGGACCGGGACCGGGAAGGTAAGGCACTGTGCCCGCCGTCAGGCGTGAAAGGCCCAGCGGCTCTAGCAGCCAGACCAGCGGCAGATATTCGCCATACGGGACAAGATGCGCCTTGTCGTAGGAGTGCTGGATCGCAGCGCCTGCGTCCGGATCACCATCCATTGCGATCACCGAATTGCGCGCGCTAACCGGGCGGCGAAAGCCTTCGACCGCCGCAAAATCAAGATTGACGACGCCGGTGAGCAAAGTGGACTTTGGCCCGATCAGCCCGGCAATCCTGCGACGTGCAAAGTCCGGGTCCGCCCCGGCTGTCATCCGCGCATAATAGCGGCTCGGATAGCCATCTTCGAGGTAATCGGGGACGGCGCTTTCCGGCCACAGCACCAGCCGCGTGCTCTCGCGGCCGGGCGCGGTCAGGCTGGCAATGCGCTGAAATTGCTCCTCGAACTTAGAGCCATCGTTGATCTCATCTTGCGGGATCAGCGGCTGGACAAGGCGGTAGGTGCGATCGGTGTCTTGCGGCCCGGCATATCGCGGCATGATCATAAACAGCGCGATGGCGCTTACCAGGAGGCCGGTTTGTAAAGTCTGACGGTGCGCGAGCCCCGATGCGATGCCAAGCGCGAGGATGATCATAAAGCCAGACAAAGCGTAGGTGCCGAACCACGGCACGACGCGCGCGAGACCGGGCGTATCCCAGCCTCCCAGCAAAATGAGCCCCAGTGGCGGCCATGGATAGCCGGTGAACACCCAGCTTCGCGCCCATTCTGTGATGATCCACACTCCCGCGAACAGCGCACCGAACACGGCGAGAGAGGCTTCATGCGGTGCAATCCTGCGCAGCTTCACCGCCTCAGCCACTTCATGCAGGATCGCTTCGCGACCGTCCGGTGGACGCGCAAGTGCATAGGCGATCCCGGCTGCCAACGCGGGGTAAACCGCAAGATAAACACACAGCAGCGGCACTGCGAACCAGCCGAGAAACTCAGGCATTTTCGCCTGATGCGTGAACGCGGTTGCAATCCAGTTGTTCGCGAGTGTCAAATGCGCCCAGCCAAACAGCCAGCCGCACCAAGCGGCCGCGCGCCAGTTGGGAGCGCGGTGGAGCAGCGCCACGAATGCCGCAAGCGCGGGGATCGCGATCCACCAGCCATGCACAGGAGGATAACCCAGCGCCACCAGCAGCCCCAGTGCGAGGCTGGCTAGCTTGGGGTGCCGGATAAAGCGCTCCCACATCCGGTCAAGCCGGTTGGGCTGCGACATAGCCTCTGCCTCAGAGCCGTTCATGCGGGACTGCGCGTCGGTCAGCTTACTGGCGTGGTGCGCGCTGCAAGCCTTGGGCCGCAGCGCGCTCAGCCAAATCAGCCAACCGCTTCGAGCGTGTCATCGCCGTCATCACCGCCAATGGCGGGCGGAAGGACAGCGCTGTCGATTTCGCCGCCTGACCCGGCGCCGCCCTCTGCATCCTTGGCAGGCTTACGCGCGCGGGGTTTGCGCGGGCGCGGTGCGCGCGGGGCGTCACCGTCATCTATATCCTTGGCGGTCTTGCGCCGACGCGGCTTGCGGGCCGGAGCCTCGCTTTCGCTTGCCTCGGCTGCTTCGGCCCCGTCGCGATCGGCCCTGTCCTGATCGGCCCTGTCCTGATCGGCACTGTCTGATTGAGCGGGTTCGCCTTCAGAGCCCACTTCGCCCTCGGCCTCAACGTCTGCCATTTCGGCGTCGTCGCGGCGCGGACGGCCTCGGCGGTTCTGACGACGGCCATCGCCGTCCTCACCATCATCATTGGCCTGATCGCGATCATTCCGGTTGTCAGACCGCTTGGCGCGGGCCTCATCCTGGCGCGCTTTGTTATCAGCGATAACCCGGAAATAGTGATCGGCAAATTGCAGGTAATATTCGGCCTGAACCCGGTCACCGTTGTGCTGCGCATCCTGCGCAAGCTTTTTGTATTTATCCAGCAATTGCGGAGCGTTGCCCCGGGCCCGGCTGTCGATCCGATTTAGCTGGTTGCCTCCGCCGCTCTGGTTGCGATTACCGCGACCGCGGCGACGATTGTTACGATTGTTATTCAAAGGAAAGTCTTCCCTCTAACTGGTCCTTCATAGGCAGGATCATCCGATCAGCCCGTCACACAGACGCGCGCGACGTGAGACGCGATATCTGGCTGCCACGTGCAGCGGGAACAGAGCAATTCGGCCAATTGGATCCCCCATGGGCCCGTTCGTCAGCCGCGCCTCCCAATCGGGCGGCGCGTGGCGCACTCCGGTTCACGCCTGTTTGATACAGACCCTCGGGTGATGACCCTCGGGCCGGACAGTGCAATAAGTCGGAGCTTGACCATCCCTGTTTGCGCATTGCGCGCCGTTCAGTGAGGTCTGAGTCGAGAGGTAGCGAGCCGAATTGGGTTTGCCAAGCCCTGCACGTGTTTTCCTTCAGGAAAGAACAAGCGCGCGTGGCCGATTTGCAAGATCGTGTCGCAATGACACAGCGAAGCCAGCTTTTTCAGCGAGTTCGGTGACCGCGGCGGCTTGACGGTGGCCAATTTCGAGGATCACAGTCGCCTGCGGGCGCATCAGTGATCGCAATTGCGGGAAAAGGATGCGGTAATCGTCCAGCCCCTCTGACCCGGAGAACAACGCGCTCGCCGGCTCAAAGTCGCGCACATCCCGGTCAAGCGGCGCTTCGTCTTCAACGTAAGGCGGGTTGCAGATGATAAGGTCGAAAGTGTTGAGCCTCTCAGCCCAGCCAGCCTCGCGCCAATCACGCTGGGCAAACCGCACACGATCCGTACCAAGACCCAGCGCCGCTGCGTTCGATTGCGCCATGACCAGCGCCTGAGCCGACGCGTCAGTCCCGACACCGCTCGACGCGCCCAGTTCGAGCATGACGGTCAGCAGCAAGCAGCCTGAGCCAGTGCCAAGGTCCAGGATGGTCCGTGCCCCCGGCGCTACATCGCATGCCGCTTCGATCAGCGTTTCGCTGTCAGAGCGCGGGATGAGGACATCGGGGCTGACCGCAAACCGGCGGCCGTAAAACTCCGTCTCGCCTGTGATGTAGGCAACCGGCTCATGCGCAGCACGGCGAGCAACCAGCGTATCGAACGTGTCCGGAACGTGGTCGCGCATATGGCGCAACAGCATGTCAGACCGGCTCACACCTAGCGCGTGCGCCATCAGCAATTCGGCATCGAGGCGCGCGGTTGGGCTGGTGGGTGCGAGACCCTCAGCAGCATCGCGGATCGCCTGTCCGATGTTCTGCGTTCCCCCTCGAACTATCTCCGCTTCCCCGGGCTTATCTCCCGCTTCCCCGCGAAGGCAGGGGAGCGAGAGGTGGTTAGGCACGCCCGAGTTACTCATTGAGCGCAGAAAGCCGCTTGGCTTCGTCCTCGGCTGTCAGCGCATCAACCAATTCGTTCAGCCCCGGCCCGGCGAGCACCTCTTCCAGCTTGTGCAGGGTCAGCCCAATGCGGTGATCGGTGACGCGGCCCTGCGGGAAATTGTAAGTGCGGATGCGCTCGGAGCGGTCGCCGCTGCCCACCATCGCCTTGCGCGCTTCGGCTTCGGCCCCCTGCGCTTCATCGCGGGTCTTTTCATACAGCCGCGCGCGCAGAACCTGCATCGCCTTTTCGCGGTTCTTATGCTGGCTGCGCCCGTCCTGACAGGTGACCACGATCCCGCTTGGCTCATGCGTGATGCGGATCGCGCTGTCGGTGGTGTTGACGTGCTGCCCGCCAGCGCCGCTCGCGCGGTATGTGTCGATCTTCAGATCGCCTGGATCAATCGCGATATCGACCTCATCCGGCTCGGGCAGAACCGCAACGGTCGCCGCGCTGGTGTGGATGCGCCCGCCACTTTCGGTCACAGGCACGCGCTGGACCCGGTGGACGCCGCTTTCAAACTTGAGCCGCGCAAACACACCCGCGCCGGTGACATTGGCGACGATTTCCTTGAACCCGCCCACCTCGGACGCGCTCATATTGACCGGCTCGATCCGCCAGCCCTGCTCAGCGGCAAAGCGCTCATACATGCGGTATAGATCACCGGCGAACAGCGCGGCCTCGTCGCCGCCCGTCCCGGCGCGAATTTCAAGCATGGCAGGCTTGGCATCGGCGGCATCGCGCGGCAGCAACGCGATGGCGAGCGCGCGTTCTTTTTCAGGAAGAGCTTCGCGCAATTCGCCAAGCTCCTCCTCCGCCATTGCCTTCATTTCCGGATCGGCAAGCATTTCTTCAAGCGCCGCAATCTCCGCGCGCATCGCCGCGACCTCGGCAGCGGACTGAGCGACCGGCTCAAGCTCGGAATAATCGCGGCTGGCCTGCACAAACACATCGCCCTCCAACGTGCCCGACGCCATGCGCGCCTCAAGCTCGGCAAAGCGATGAGAGATCTGGTCAAGGCGTTCGGCGGGGATTTGCATTACTTCTCTCTACGTCATTCCCGCGCAGGCGGGAATCCAGCTAACTTGAGTGGCTGCCACAAATAGCGGGCGAATCCCCGACTTCGCAGGGATAACGAGTGGCTAATGCTCGTCGAAGATAGGTGCCAAAGCATCACCTGCTTGCTGCAATGTGCTGTCGACTACATCCATTTTGGGCACTGCTTCGACCCGGCCCTCCTTGCTCCGAATGGAATAAATCACCTTGGCATTCGATTTCGCTGCCTTGTCGTAGCGCTTTCTCAAGGAGCCAGTGTTGAATAGGTCCGCAGATAGGCCAGCCTTTCGAAGTGCTTGAACGGCCTTCATTGCGAGGTCATCCAAGCCTTCATCTTCGATCGCGAGTGCAACATCCGCTCTCGGATCGCCGATCTCCCCCACCAACATAGCCAGCCGCTCTATCCCCGCAGCCCAGCCCACGGCAGGCGTCGCCGCACCACCTAGGCTTTCCATCAGCCCATCATAACGCCCGCCGCCCAGTACGGTGCTTTGCGCGCCCAAGGCGGCCGCCGCGGCTGAGCCTTCGTCGGGGATGAACTCGAAAGCGGTGTGGCGGTAGTAATCCAGGCCGCGCACCAGGCTTTCCGCGCGTTTCCAAGCGACGCCCGCCGCGTCCAGCCCGCTGGTCACGCCCGCGAAGAACGCCAGCGCCTCATCTGACAGATATGCGTCAATCTTGGGCGCATCGGCCAGAAACACCTTGTCGCGGGGGTCTTTGGAATCGAGGATGCGCAGCGGGTTCTTCTCCAGCCGCTCTTGCGAGTCTTCGGACAGATCGCCGCGCACTGCACCAAAATAGTCGATCAGCCCGGCGCGCCACGCCTCACGGCTGTCCGCATCGCCCAGCGTATTGAGATGCAAGGTCACGCCCTCAATTCCCAACTCGCGTAACAATTGATCGGCCATCGCCAGCAATTCGACATCCGCCTGCGGCTCGCCTGCGCCGATAATCTCGGCATCGATCTGGTGGAACTGGCGATAGCGCCCCTTTTGCGGACGCTCATAGCGGAACAGCGGTCCGTGCGTCGCCAGTTTTAAAGGCGCGTGCTGCTGCCAACCATTGGTGAGGAAAGCGCGGGCGATCCCGGCGGTGAATTCGGGCCGCAAGGTCAGCGAATCCCCTCCGCGATCCTCGAACGAATACATCTCTTTGGAGACCACATCGGTCGTCTCACCCAGCGAGCGTGCGAAAACCTCGGTCTTTTCAAACACCGGCATTTCGACCCGGCGAAAGCGGTAAAGCCGCCGCACGCGCTCGAATGTGTCGACCACGAAAGCAAAGGCCTCGGCATCAGCGCCAAAGATATCTTGCGTGCCGCGAATAGCTTTAGGGGTGTTCTTGCTCATGGATGACCTGTCTTTTCCGCGCGACGTAGGACCAAGGGAGGTCTTTCGCAATGCCCGCGCGCGCGCTAGAGGCCCCGCGTATCAACACACATCTAACACGCGACGCCCCACTCAAAGAGGCGCGCACCACATTAAGGGGAACCTCTTTCCATGCGCATCGACAAGATCCCGACCGGCTCCAACCCGCCTGACGAACTCAATGTCATTATCGAAGTGCCCACGGGCGGTGAGCCGGTGAAGTACGAGTTTGACAAGGAATCGGGCGCGCTGTTCGTGGATCGTATCCTGCATACACCGATGCGCTATCCCGCAAATTACGGCTTTGTGCCGCATACGCTTAGCCCGGATGGCGATCCGCTTGATGCGCTGGTGATCTCGCGCTCGCCCTTTATCGCAGGCTGCGTCGTGAACGCGCGGCCTATTGGCGTGCTGAACCTTGAAGACGAGCATGGCGGCGATGAAAAGCTCATCTGCGTGCCGGTCGACACGACCTTCCCGTATTACTCGGATGTGGGTGAGACGAAGGATCTGCCTTCAATCATCTTCCAACAGATTGAGCACTTCTTTACCCATTACAAGGATTTGGAAGCGGAAAAGTGGGTGCGGATCGGCAAATGGGGCGACCGTGCCGAAGCGCGCCAAATCGTGGTCGAAGCCATCGAACGCGCCAATCAGGAAAAGGGATAAGGCTGGAAGGCTCGCCACATCAAAAGGCCAGCGGCGGGCCTCTCAGACCGGCATTCAGGAAATCGCGAAGACCGCTTTGACAAGGCCGGTCAGCGCAAAGGGCAGGCCGATCGCGAGTAGCCAGAGGCCGATTGTGTCCCGGCGAAAATCGCTGGCATAGGCGGGATCAGCGGCTTCGGCATCGCTCAGATCAGTCCAGCGCTTTTCAAACCAGCGGCACGCCGGGATGATCGCGGCAACCAGAATGACCAACGCAGCATAAGGAAGGATCGAAGAAAAGCCGGCCGCGAGCGCTTTGACCGTCACAAAAATCTGCAGACCAGTGTAAACCAACAGAGCGTAAGCGACATGATCGCTCATTGCTTTGCGCCAGTCGGTTTCGCGCACGGCAACGTTTGCGTTGGCCTGCGCGCCATCTTGATTGTGCGACATTTCGTTCATTTGCGACCGCTCCCCAACGGTTGTTTTCCTCTTGGTAAGTATCCCAAAGGCAACGATGCGTTGCAAGCGTCGTAACCAAATTGAAATTTAGTTGCGTGGCGCGCAATTCGGAGATCGCAACGCGCTGAGAAAGCGTCGAAACTTCTAGCCGAGGCTGGGGACACGCATGGTCTGTCTGAGCAATTTATTAGGTGGCATTCAGCAACCTGTCACGGCAAAGCGGCCCGCGAATCATTGTGTGCGCACCCATCCGGTGGCGACAATGGTCAAAGCAATGCAAAATTCCTGCCAAAACCCACGCTACGCACAGGAATAGGTGCGATCCACCCTTTTCACGCCGCTTGATGGTGCTACATCGCTATGCATGAACGAAGAGACGATCTTGGCCGGAGCGTTCCCCGCCAGCGCAGACGACCCGGTAAGCGCGGTGGCCGATATGTCCAATGGCGGGCTTGAAGTCGTCTCAATCGCCAAGAGCTATGACAAGCGCGCCATCCTGACGGACATCTCTTTGAGTGTAGCCAAGGGCGAGGTGCTCGGCCTTCTCGGCCCCAACGGCGCGGGCAAGACAACGTGCTTTTATTCGATCATGGGCCTCGTCAAGCCGGACTCGGGGCGCATCCTGATGGATGGTGAGGATGTGACGAAGCTGCCCATGTACCGGCGCGCGATCCTCGGGCTGGGCTATCTGCCGCAGGAAACCAGCATTTTTCGCGGCATGACCGTGGAACAGAACATCAATTGCGTGCTCGAAATGGTCGAACCCGAACGTGAGACTCGCAAGCAGGAGCTTGAGCGGCTGCTGAGCGAATTCGGCCTCACCCGGCTGCGCGATTCGGCAGCCATGGCGCTGTCAGGCGGGGAACGGCGGCGGTGCGAGATTGCCCGAGCGCTGGCCGCAAAACCCTCCATCATGCTCCTCGATGAGCCGTTTGCCGGGATTGATCCGCTTTCGATCAGCGATATTCGCGACCTTGTCAAAGACCTCAAAGGGCGCGGGATTGGCGTGCTGATCACCGATCACAATGTCCGCGAGACGCTCGATATCGTCGACCGCGCCTGCATCATCTATGGCGGGCAAGTGCTGTTCGCAGGCACCCCGCAGGCGCTGGTCGAAGACGAAAACGTCAAGCGGCTTTACCTTGGCGAAGGCTTCACGCTTTAGAGCATTCAACCATGGCGCTCGGTCCCCGTCTCGATCTTCGCCAATCGCAATCGCTGGTGATGACGCCGCAATTGCAGCAGGCGATCAAGCTGCTGGCGGCCTCCAATCTCGAAATCGAGACCTTCATCGGCGATGCGCTGGAGGCCAACCCGCTGCTCGAAGCAGGCGCTGTCTCGGTCGAGAACACGGGGGACCCGGGTGAGCCTGATGACATCCCGCGCGAGGAATTCACCGCCGACCAACTCATCGCGCAGGCTTCGATCGGAAAGGGCGGGGGCGAAAGCGACGCGCCGCTTGATATTGATGCCAGCGCGCTGGACCGGGATCGCGACACCGGCGATGGAGCAAGCGCATCACGCTCCGCTAGCGAAAGCGATTGGGCCAGCGCGGCGGGCGCAGGCGGGGGCGAGGACGGTCCCGGGTTTGAGGCCACCAGCGCGGCCAGCATCACTTTGGGCGAACATCTCAATTCCCAGATCGGCGCAGTCGCCAACAACGATCGCCAGCACTTCATCGCCCGGCACCTTATCGGTCTGCTAGATGATGCGGGTTATCTCGGCCAAGACCTCCGCGATGTGGCCGATGATCTGAGCATTGCCCCTGCCGAGGCCAAAGAGGCGCTGCTGGCGGTGCAATCGCTCGACCCCACCGGCGTCGGCGCGCGCAGTCTTGGCGAATGCCTCGCCATTCAAGCGCGCGAGGCAGACCGTTACGATCCGTGCATGGAGCGCCTGCTCGCCAATCTCGATCTGGTCGCGCGCGGCGAAGTGGCGCGGCTCAAGCGGCTATGCAATGTCGATGACGAAGATCTGGCGGACATGCTGCGCGAATTGCGCTCTTATGATCCCAAGCCCGGCCTCGCCTTTGCACCCACCAGCGATGGCGCGGTGGTGCCCGATATCTTACTGAGCGCCAGCGAGGGCGGAGGCTGGGATATCAAGCTTAATGAAGACACGCTGCCGCGCCTGGTGGTCAACCGCGATTACTACGTCGAACTGTCCGACGGAGCGCCGGGAGCCGAAGCGCAAGGGTGGCTGAAGGAAAAGCTGGCAGACGCGCATTGGCTGATCCGCGCGCTCGACCAACGCCAGAAAACGATCCTCAAAACCGCCGCCGCAATCGTAAAACAGCAGGAAGGGTTCTTTCTGCGCGGTGTCTCAGAACTCAAGCCATTGACCCTGCGAGAGATCGCCGAAGAGATCGAGATGCACGAAAGCACGGTCAGTCGGGTCACCAGCAACAAATATCTGCACTGCGATCGCGGCACATTTGAGCTCAAATACTTCTTCTCCAGCGGCGTTGCATCGAGCGACGGAGAAGGCGCATCGGCCGAAACGATCAAAGCGCGTATCAAGGCGCTGACTGACGCTGAAGACCCCAAAAAGGTGCTCTCCGACCAGAAGCTCGCTGATATGCTGGGCGAAGAAGGCTTTGATCTGGCGCGGCGCACGGTCGCCAAATATCGCGAGGCGATCAACATTGGCTCCAGCGCGGAGAGGCGGCGGCAAAAGAAGCTCGCCGGGCTGTGAGCCCAGCGACGCAGATGGCCACCTGACGACAAGCGCGCCTGCTCTGTTGCAATTCGATGACGCGGCGTTAGGCGATGCGGGCCTGCCAATGCCGCCGCCGAAGGATTCGCGCCCATGAAAATCATGTCCGGCAATTCAAACTTGCCGCTTGCCCGCGCCATTGCGGCCTATCTCGAAATTCCGCTAACCGACGCAAGCGTGCGCCGCTTCGCTGACGAGGAAGTGTTCGTCGAGATCCACGAGAACGTGCGCGGCGAGGATGTGTTTATCGTCCAGCCGACAAGCTTTCCGGCGAATGACAATCTGATGGAGTTGCTGATCTGCATCGACGCGCTGCGCCGTGCCTCGGCCAAGCGGATCACAGCCGTTGTGCCCTATTTCGGCTATGCCCGGCAGGACCGAAAGCCAGGCCCGCGCACGCCGATCTCTGCCAAGCTGGTCGCCAATCTGATCACCGAGGCTGGCGCTGACCGCGTCCTCGCGGTGGATCTGCACGCAGGGCAAATTCAGGGCTTTTTCGATATTCCGACTGACAACCTCTATGGCGCGCCCGTGATGGCGGCGGATATTCAGGCGCGCTATGGCGACCGTGAGTTGATGGTGGTCTCGCCCGATGTTGGCGGCGTGGTCCGCGCCCGCGCGTTGGCCAAGCGGCTCGACAACGCCCCGCTCGCCATCGTCGACAAGCGCCGCGACCGCCCCGGTGAGAGCGAAGTCATGAACATCATTGGCGACGTCTCAGGCCGTCACTGCGTGCTGATCGACGACATTGTCGACTCCGGCGGCACGCTGTGCAACGCAGCAGACGCGCTGCTGGAAGGCGGCGCCAAATCCGTCGCCGCCTATATCACGCATGGCGTGCTGTCCGGCGGCGCAGTGGCCCGCATAGATGGCTCGCAATTGGAGGAACTGGTGATCTCGGATTCCATCCGCCCGACCGAAGCCGCCGAAAAGTCCTCGCGCATCCGCATCATGACAATCGCGCCGCTGCTGGGCGAAGCGGTCCGGCGTATTGCTGATGAGAGTTCGGTGAGCAGTCTGTTTGATTGAAGTGCTTCAATTATTTGAAAAAGCATACTTTGCAGAATTGGAGCGTAAGACCCAACTCAACAACGCTCTTGCGTTTCCATTGAGCGTGATTTTCGGCGGGGTTGCTCTGCTGGGATATGCATCGAGCTATATAGAACCAGAAAGCCCTGGCGGGGCTATTGCGGCGTCGCTTCTTTTCTTGGTCACGTCAAGCCTCGCGCTTTTTATCAAGAATGTTTGGGCCTTTTCAATCCACGACGACTATGAGTACATCTGGTTTATGGATCAAACGCTTGAATTTAGGAACGAACTTCGCGCCTATTTCGATAGGCAAAAGCACCAAGAGAAAGCCGATGATCAGTTCTCCGAACGTCTGATTGCAGACTTAGCAAAATGTGCATCCGTGAACGCGCGCCTGAATGACCAGCGGGCACACCATATGTATTTGTGCCGAATTCACTCTTTGTTCTTCATTCTTGGCTGTTTTCTGCTATCTGTGGTAGGCGCGATCACAGAAATGTCGAGGTCCTAATGTCAGATCGAAACCCAGCACCGTCTCCACCCCCTTCACCACCCCCACCTCCGAGCCCCACACCGCCTCAGGCCCCGCCCACACGTGCTGTAAAAGATGGTGCAAACGTAAGACCCGTTGAAACGAAGTAGTTCTCCGGGTGTTCGATCCCGCTGAAGTCCGCGAAATCCTGATTGGCGCGGCGCGTTCTGGGAATGCGTTGACTTACAGTCAGGTGCTCAGCCTGCTGGGCTATCGTTTCACACGGCCCAAGATGCGCGCGCTGTGCAAGGTGATGGATCGGATTGATCAGGACGGGCGCGTTGATGGGGAGCCGGGGCTTGCGGTGCTGGTCGTGCGGCAGGCGGACGATCTGCCCGGGCAAGGCTGGTGGGTCACCCGCGCCCATCTGACCGAAGACATGCCGCAACCCTTCCCGCTGGAGTGGGAAGGCAAGGAGGCCAAGGTCTATGTGAAGGCGCGGCAGAAGGATGCGTTTGATTACTGGGCGCAGTGATAGACACACAAAGCTCGTCATTGCGAGGAGCGTAGCGACGTGGCAGTCCAGTTCCCGCCTCTGCGATATGTTGGAATGCCAGAAGCTGGATTGGTTAGCCTTTTGCCTGCTTCGCAACCGCCTTCGGCTCGCAATGACGACCAAGGGATTTTGATGACCAAAGAAGACCTCGCACTTGCTCATGCGCTCGCCGATGCGGCGGGCTCTGTCATCCGACCACGCTTTCGCGGCGAGTATGATCATGAACGCAAGGCGGACCGCTCGCCCGTGACCGAAGCCGATCGCGCCGCCGAAGCGGTGATGCGCAAGCTGATCGAGGACCGCTTCCCTGACGATGGCATCATCGGCGAGGAATATGGGACTCACAACGAAAATGCGGGGCGCCAATGGGTGCTTGATCCGATTGATGGGACGATCAGCTTTATGGCCGGGCGCCCCATCTTTGGCACGCTCATCGCGCTGATGCAGGATGGTTGGCCAGTGCTTGGCGTGATCGATCAGCCTGTGGCGCGGGAACGCTGGGTTGGACAGCTGGGCGCGGGGACGACATTTAACGGGGCACCCATAACCACGCGCCCCTGCAAAGACCTGCGCGAAGGCAGCCTTGCCACATCCAGCCCGCACTATTTCGCACCCGATCAGGCCATGGCCTATATGCAATTGGCGGAGGTGATGGGCGGCAATGAGCGGCAGGGCGCGATTGTCTATGGCGGCGATTGTTACAATTATGGCCTGCTGGCGAGCGGGCATCTCGATGTTATCTGCGAGGCTGGCCTTGCGCTGTATGATTACGCAGCGCTGGTGCCTGTGGTCGAAGGCGCGGGCGGCACAATGAGCGATTGGCAAGGCAACCCGCTTGATGCGCAAAGCGCGACCACTGAGGAAGGCCGGGTGATTGCACTCGGCGATCCCGCTCGGCTTGATGAAGTGCTGGAGGCATTGGGACAGGCGGAAGCGCCTGACAGCCCCTCGCCCGGTGCGACCAACCAGACAACCATTCTGCCAAAAAGCGGCGGCTTCAGCTTTCCCATCGGTGACAACGAATAGCGCCGACCCGCATAAAGCAAACGGGACCCAGCGCGCTCGATGCTCGTTGGGAAGTCCATGAGCACTATCACCACCGACCGCCCGATTTCCAACTGGACGCCTGAGGAACTGCCCGACTTGGCAGGCAAGCGCTTCATCATCACGGGCGGCAATTCCGGGATCGGCTTTGAAGCCGCCCGGCTGCTGGCCGCGCGCGGCGCCGATGTGGTGATCGCTGCGCGCGATGCTGCCAAAGGCCAAAGCGCCCTCGCCAAGATTGCTGATATTGGCAGCGGCACATGCGAAACCCTGCACATGAACCTCGCCGACATGGCCTCCATCCGCGCGGCTGCTGAAGAGGCCAAAGCGCGCTTTTCGAACGTTACAGTGCTCATCAACAATGCCGGTGTGATGCAGACCCCAAAGGCCAAAACCGCGGATGGGTTCGAGCTGCAATTGGGCACCAATCATCTGGGCCATTTCCTGTGGACCGCGCTGATGATCGGCGCGCTGGACTCTACTGAGGGCCGGGTCGTCACTGTCTCCAGCATCATGCACAAGCTGGGCCGGATCGACATAGGCAATCTGATGCTGGAGCGCGGCTACAACCCCAATCGCGCCTACAACCAGTCCAAGCTCGCCAATCTCATATTCGCGCTCGAACTGCATAGGCGGCTGGAGGCGGCGGGGTCCGCCATTCGCTCGGTCGCATGCCATCCCGGCTATTCGGACACGCCGCTGCAAAGCAAGGTGCACAATCCACTGCTCAAGCTGAGCTACTCATTCTCGAACACACTGTTCGCGCAGCCTGCACGGCTTGGTGCTTGGCCGACAGCACTCGCGGCGGCCGATCCGCGCGCGGCGAGCGGCGGCTATTATGGCCCCACCGGCCTTTTTGACGCGCGCGGTCCGGTAGGCGAGTCTCAGATTGAACGTCGCGCGCGCGACGAGGCAACGGCGACGCATTTGTGGGAGGCAAGCGAGGAATTGGTAAGCGAGAGCTTTGCGGTCTAGTCGCCTCAGCCATCTCCGCAAACGCGGCAATTAGTCTGAAACGCGCATGGGAGTCCGAACCGCATGATCGCCATACTGACTGCACTAGCCGCTAATGCCTCTGAACCAACACGGCCCGAATGCCGCTACGATCGAGAGGTCGAATTGGCGCGCGATACGGTGGCCTTCGATCAGATAGAAGGTCAAGGTTGGCGGCCGCTCTATGCCGCCAAGTGCTATCTTGAAGCGGCTAAGCTACTCCGCGATTGGCAGGCGCAGAACCCGCACGCATTGGACCTCGCTGACCCGCGCGAGCGTAGCCTTGCCCGCATTCTTGTCTGGCATGAAGCGCAGATGTGGGCCTTTGCCGACCGCACTGACCGCGCACTGCCGATTTTCAAGACAACGTATCGTGAAGGAGACGGTATCTCTATCACCGCATGGAACCTTTACGTGGACGGCACTCTTGCTTTTCTGCATCGAGACAAAGACGCGCTGAAGTCATCGATTGCCGAGCTCGCGGCTGTTCCCAAACCGCCTGGATGGGACAATGCTGTTGACCAGACTGGGAAGCCAGTTTCTTTACCATGGCCGCAAAATCTGGACGTGCTTGAAGGTCTGTCCCGTTGCTGGCAGCAAAGCTATCGGGTGGCTTATCTGTGTCGGGACACCAAAAGAGGAGGGTAATGTCGAAGCGCCTCTTCCTATACGGCGTTTTACGCGCGGATATTGCGCAGTGGGATTTTCTTGATGGGCTTGGTCTGGGTTCTCCGGCGCTGGTCTCGGGACGGTTGTATGCCATTCCGGGCGCGGCGAGGTGGTATCCGGCGATGATCCCGACCCATGATTATGCTGGCGTGCGCGTGTTGGGATTTGTGCACGATGCAGCAGGGCTCGATATCGCGGCGATTGATGCGTTCGAAGGGGCGGATTACGAGCGCCACAGCGTTACCTGCCATGCCGTCGGCGATGCGGGCTACCGCACCGCACAGGCCTATTGCTGGACCTCGCCGCTGCCCGCCGAGGCGGCGATTATCGGCCATGGCAATTTTGGGCGGTGGCTGGCCGAAACGGGCAATAGCCCTTTGCGCGAGGCTTGAGCAGCGTGCCTTGCGGAACCTATCTGTAGGCGCAATTTCCTTGCGTTTCGCCGCAATCGAAACTAATCGGCGCGCTTCACTGACACGAATCAAGCGACCGGCCTGGCTATCAAGGGCTGCCAGGGCTGGTTTGATGTGTCCCTGACAAAGGAGATAAAAATGCCCAAGCTGAAGACCAAGAGCGGTGTGAAGAAGCGCTTCAAAATCACCGCCACCGGTAAGGTCAAGCACGGGGTCGCCGGAAAGCGCCACCGCCTGATCAGCCACAATGCGAAGTATATCCGCCAGAACCGCGGCACTGACGTTTTGTCTGACCACAACGTCAAGACCATCAAGAAATGGGCGCCCTACGGGTTGGATTGATTTGAGCGTCGCAAGATGCTGCCGGGCTGCCTCAGCCCCCCCTCCACATCATCCGTGCGAAACCGGGTGGACTGTCCTCAAGCAGCAATGTGTTAGGACAGAAAAGGGAGCGGGAAAAAGGTGGCGCGGCCCAGTGACTGAAAAAGGAATTAGAATATGCCTCGCATCAAACGCGGCGTTACCACGCGCCAGAAGCACAAGCGGCTCCTCGAACAGGCCAAAGGCTATCGCGGTCGTCGCAAGAACACCATTCGCGTTGCCCGTCAGGCCGTCGAAAAGGCCGGCCAATACGCATATCGCGACCGCAAGGTTAAGAAGCGCAGCTTCCGCGCCCTCTGGATCCAGCGCATCAATGCCGCTGTCCGCGCGGAAGGGCTGACCTATTCGCAATTCATGCACGGCGTGAAGCTGGCCGGGATCGAACTGGACCGCAAAGTGATGGCCGACCTCGCCATGAATGAAGAAGCGGCGTTCAAGACGATCATTGCTCAGGCTAAGGACGCGCTCCCCGCCTAAGCAGCACGCGCTGACAACACAAAAAGGGCGATCCCGGCAACGGGGTCGCCCTTTTTGCATCTGAAGCAAGCCCGCATGCGCGATTAGCAATTGTATGGAATCGTCATCGACCTTGTAAAAGCGCGCCAGATTTGGCAGTGCCCCACCACGGTAGGGGGACAACTCATGCAATGCAGTCAGCCGCACGCCGATCAGCGTGTGCGCAGCGAATTCCACACGCCGCCATCGCAGTTTGATGGCTGCTTCACGACATTTTATCGCCTCGTCCTTGATGTGGAAGGTGGCGGAACGGTCACGGACTACCTGCAGCCCGAATGGGGCAACATCCGTTTCTTCGCAGGCTCTACACCCAAGGCTTCGCTCGGCTCGACGAGTGTCAGCGGCGTGCCCTTTGGCGCGACCGGTCCGAGCTCGTTGCCCTGCCGATTCGAACTTGGAACCTCGAGCGTCTGGGGTATCGGGTTTTTGCCAGTTGGCTGGGCGCGTTTTATTGCTGCGGATGCATCGGACTTCGCGAACATCGTGTGCGATGGCGCCACGAACCCCGCGTTTACCCGCTTCAACATCCTGACCGGCGTGCTCACTGACCCGACAACCACGGTTGAAGAGCAGTTCGATCACATCGTCGAAACCCTGGGCGCGCTGATGCGGCCCAATCGCGATGAGCCCAAGATCGCCCGGGTCCATGCGGCTCTGGTCGCGGGCGAATGCGGCAGCGTCGCGGATCTCGCCGACCGCTGCGCCATGAGCATTCGCACGCTGGAACGGGTATGCCGCCGCTATTTCGGGTTCACGCCCAAGCTGCTGATGCGCCGCCAGCGCTTTATGCGCAGCCTCACCGCATTCATGCTTCAGACCAAGGGCTCAGGCATGCGCTGGACCGAAGCGATGGACGCTGAATATCACGATCAGGCGCAATTCACCCGCGAGTTTCGTGAGTTCATGACCATGCTGCCAAGCGAATATGCGAGCCTTGAGCACCCGATCCTCACTTCCTTTATGGAAGCGCGCGCGCGCATCTGGGGCAGCGCGGCGCAGACGCTTGATGCGCCAAACCGCAAAGCGTGAGGGGAACGTGCGCGCGAGACGGCGGCATTTGTCATCTATCTAACAGGGGTACAGGTGTTTTACGTATGCTAACGCTTCGGTACAGTTGAGGATACAAGGGGCATCAGACCGCCCTCCGAAACAATAAACCGAGCCTAAAGTCCGCCATGCATGCCGAACCAGGAAATGCGATCACAATCCGCTTTGCGTTGCCCAGCGCGAAGCTGCGCCCGTTTGTGACGACCTATTACCTGACCGAAGCGAAGACCGGCGCGGCGGAGCCTCAGCTCGAAGATTATTTGCACCCTGAGTGGCCCAATCTGCGCTTTATGGCGCCGGGATGGTCGCGCTTTGCGATCAGCGATGCGCCGCTTGCCCCCTCACCCGGCTTTGCGGTGACAGGGCCGACCAGCAAGGCAACTCGCTTTCAGATCGGGACAGGCCGATCATGGGGCATCGGCCTGTTGCCCCTGGGATGGGCAACGCTCTTTGATGCCCCCGCCGGAGATTACGCCGACAAAGGTGTGGATGGGCGCACCGATCCCGCTTTTGCAGGCCTCAGCGCGCTGGCCGACGCTTTGCAGACCAAGCGTGGTTTTGCCGAGGACGTCGCGCTGATCGAAGCGCATCTTAGCGCCCTCATCACCACGGTGCCCAATCATGCCACCGCTATCTCCGCGATCAACGCCGCGCTGGTCGATCCTGAAATGGCAAGCGCAGCCCAGCTCGCTGAGGCCGTGGGTATGAACCTGCGATCGCTTGAGAGACTGTCGCGGCGCGCTTTTGGATTTCCGCCCAAATTGCTGCTGCGCCGCCAGCGTTTCTTGCGCAGCCTTTCGCAATTCATGCTGGACCCATCGCTCAAATGGCTCTCGACATTGGACTATCAATATCACGATCAGGCGCATTTCGTGCGTGATTTCAAACGCTTCATGGGGATGACGCCGGGCGCATATGCGAAGCTGGAAAAGCCTATGCTGATCGCCGCAGCGCGCGCGCGGATGGAGATTGCGGGGCAAGCGGTCCAAGGCCTGCACGATCCCGCAGCGGCCACGCGGTCAGGAGCAGCATAACCCCCCTTTGCAAGTGCACCCGATTGCCGCTAGCGGCGGCTGCGATATGACTGACATAACCGATCAGAAACTGGGCGCGCTGGCAGCGATTGAAGCCGCAGGCGATCTTGATACGCTCGAAGAGCAGCGCGTGGCCGTGCTGGGCAAAAAGGGCTGGGTTAGCCTCGCCCTGAAAACGCTGGGGGCTATGAGCCCGGATGAGCGCAAGGAAGCCGCGCCGGCTATTCAAGCGGTGCGCGCCGAAGTGGCCGCAGCGATTGACGCAAAGAAGGCCGCGCTGGAAGCCGCCGCACTCGAAGCCCAGCTCGCGAGTGAGACGATTGACCTTACCTTGCCCGCGCCCGATCTGCCCAAGGGTTCGATCCACCCGGTCAGCCAGGTGATGGACGAGTTGGCCGAAATCTTCGCGGACCTCGGCTTTACAGTCGCGACCGGGCCGGAGATTGAGGACGATTGGCACAATTTCACCGCGCTCAACATGGATGAAAGCCACCCTGCGCGCGCGATGCATGATACGTTCTACTTTCCGGAGACGGTGTCATCAAACATGGCCGGGGCATCGGCTGCAAGCGCTTCAGCGAGCGCGGACACCGCGATGTCGGATCGTGACCATGCACAATCGTTGCAGATGCTGCTGCGCACGCACACCTCGCCGGTGCAAATTCGCAGCCTAAAGGACCAAGGCGCCCCGATCCGCCTGATCGCGCCGGGCCGGGTCTATCGCTCTGACAGCGATGCGACGCACACGCCGATGTTCCATCAGGTCGAAGGGCTGGTGATTGACCGCGATATCCATCTTGGCCACCTCAAATGGACGCTTGAGACCTTCTTCAAGGCCTTCTTTGAGCGCGAGGATATCGTGCTGCGCCTGCGCCCGTCCTACTTCCCCTTCACCGAACCGAGTGTCGAAGTGGACGTTGGCTATTCCAATGAAGGGGACCGCCGCGTCGTCGGCGGGCATGGCGATGCAGACGGGCATGACTGGATGGAGCTTGGCGGCAGCGGCATGGTGAATCGTCGGGTGCTGGAATTCGCTGGCGTTGACGCCGATGAGTATCAGGGCTTTGCCTTCGGCCTCGGTATCGACCGCATCGCGATGCTCAAATACGGCATGAACGATTTGCGCGCCTTCTTTGATGGCGATCCGCGCTGGCTGAAGCATTACGGCTTCTCGCCCTATGACCAGCCGACCTTGTCTGCCGGTGTCGGAGCGCGTGCTTCAGGAGGTGGGGCATGAAGTTCTCGACCACATGGCTGAAGGACCACCTCGACACAGGCGCGTCGCTTCAGGAAATTTGCGACACGCTCAACGCCATCGGGCTTGAGGTTGAAGGTGTTGAAGACCCTGCACAACAACTAGCAGGCTTTCGGGTCGCGCATGTGCTGAGCGCGGAAAAGCACCCTGATGCGGACAAGTTGCAAGTGCTCTCGGTTGACACCGGAGATGGCGAACCCGTGCAGGTCGTGTGCGGTGCGCCTAATGCGCGCGCGGGGATGAAGGGCGTGCTGGGCCTGCCGGGCGCGGTGGTTCCCTCCAATGGCATGGAGCTGCGCAAGGCGGCGATCCGCGGGGTCGAAAGCACCGGCATGATGTGCTCCAGCCGAGAGCTTGATCTGGGCGACGATCACGATGGCATTATCGAGCTGCCGGATGACGCAAGCGTTGGTCACTCCTTCGCGGACTACCAAGGCTCCTCACCGATCATCGACGTTGCGATCACGCCCAATCGGCCCGATTGCATGGGTGTCTATGGCATTGCGCGTGATCTTGCGGCAGCGGGTCTGGGCTCGTTGAAGCCGATTGCTTTCCCGAAATTCGAGGTCTCCGGCGCATGCCCGGTCGCCATCCGCACGGACGATCCCGAGGGCTGCCCTGCTTTCTATGGCCGCGTGGTCAAAGGCGTCAAAAACGGCCCTTCGCCTGACTGGCTGCAACAGCGGCTGAAAAGTGCAGGCCAGCGCCCGATCTCGCTGCTGGTGGACCTCACCAACTACCTGATGCTGGCCTTTGGCCGCCCCGCGCACGCCTATGATCTCACCAAGCTCAATGGCGCTGTCGTCGCCCGCCGCGCGAAGGCTGGCGAGCAGGTGTTGGCGCTGAACGAGAAGACCTATTCTCTCGATGAAAGCATGGTGGTGATCGCGGATGAGCGCGAAGTCCACGACATCGCCGGGATCATGGGCGGCGAGAATTCGGGCGTTTCGGATGACACAACCGACCTGCTGCTCGAAATCGCTTATTTCGATCCGCCGCGTATCGGCGTGACGGGCCGCAAGCTTGGCCTTGCGAGCGATGCCCGCACCCGGTTTGAGCGCGGGGTGGACCCCGCGTTTCTGGAAGAGGGGCTGGACCTGCTCACCGGGCTGATCGTCGAACTCGCAGGCGGCACGGCGAGCGAAGCCGTCCATGCAGGCGCTCCGCCGAGCGAGCCGAAAGTTGTAGCCTTCGACACCGCGATGACCGCCAAGCTGGGCGGTGTCGACGTGCCTGCCGATGAGCAGCGTCGCATTCTTGAAAGCCTTGGATTCGCAGTCTCGGAAGACTGGCAGGTGACTTGCCCCCTGCGCCGCCACGACATTGAAGGCCCTGCTGATCTGGTCGAAGAAGTCGTGCGCATTCACGGGCTCGACAATGTCCAAAGCGTCGCTCTGCCGCGCATGGATGGTGTCGCCCGCCCGACCGCCACGCCGCAACAATTGATGGAGCGCAAGCTGCGCCGCGCGGCAGCGGGCAGCGGTCTCGATGAAGCGATTACATGGTCGTTCCTGCCCGAAGCGGAAGCGGCGCATTTCACCGCGACCGATGATCTTTGGAAACTCGAAAACCCGATCAGCGAGGACATGAAGGTCATGCGTCCCTCGCTCATTCCCGGCCTGCTGCTGGCGGCCAAGCGCAATGCGGATCGCGGCAGCGCGGCAACGCGCGTGTTTGAACTGGGGCGGCGATATTTCCGGGGCGCAGACGGACTTAGCGATGAGCGCGCAACGCTCGGCGTGGTGCTCGCTGGCGAGAAAACGCCGCGCGGTTGGGCAACGGGCAAAGCGGCGCATTTCGACGCCTATGATGCCAAAGCGCTGGCGACATCGCTGCTTGGCGCAGCGGGCGCTCCGGCGGACCGCCTGATGGTGATGGAGCCAGTGGTTGACGGCGCCTACGACCCTGGGGGCACGCAATTCCACCCCGGCCAATCAGCAACCTTGCGGCTTGGCCCTAAGAAGGTGCTGGCGCGCTTTGGTATACTGCACCCCGCGACGCTCAAGGCGTTTGACATGGATGGGCCGGTCGCGGCGCTCGAACTGTTCCTCGACGCGATCCCCGCCAAGAAAGCGTCCAAAGGCCCAACCAGCTTCGCGCGTCCCGGCTTCACGCCGCCCGCGCTGCAAGCGGTAACGCGCGACTTTGCGTTCTTGGTGCCTGCGGACTTGCCGGCTGAGGACCTACTCAAAGCGGTGCGCGGGTCGGACAAAGCCAACATCACCGCCGCGCGCGTCTTCGACGTGTTCACCGGCGAAGGCGTGCCTGAGGGGAGCAAATCGCTCGCCATCGAAGTGACACTTCAGCCGACCCACGCAAGCTATAAGGACAAGGACCTGAAAGCGATTGCCGATGCGATTGTAGCGGCGGCGGGCAAGCTGGGGGCGGATCTGCGCGGCTAAGCGCATCTGATATCCCAATGTCCAATAGACGAACCTTCGCGATCATCTCGCACCCTGACGCGGGTAAGACCACGCTGACGGAAAAGCTGCTGCTGCAAGGCGGCGCGATCCACTTGGCGGGTGAGGTCAAGGCGCGCGGGCAACAGCGGCGCGCGCGCTCGGACTGGATGAAGATCGAGCAGCAACGCGGCATCTCGGTGACGTCCAGCGTCATGACGTTTGAGCGCGAAGGTGTGACGTTCAATCTGCTCGACACACCGGGGCACGAGGATTTCTCCGAGGACACCTATCGCACGCTGACAGCGGTGGACTCCGCCGTGATGGTGATCGATGCGGCCAAAGGGATCGAGCCGCAGACCCGCAAACTGTTCGAAGTGTGTCGGTTGCGCAGTGTGCCGATCATCACCTTCGTCAACAAGGTCGACCGCGAAGGCCGCGACCCGTTCGAGACGCTGGACGAAGTGGCGGACATGCTCGCGCTTGACGTGTCGCCGCAAATGTGGCCGATCGGCATGGGCGGACAATTTGAAGGGCTGCTCGATTTTGCGAGCGGGACGGTCAGCCGCCCCGAAGGCCCATCCAAGGAATTCTTCGGCACCCGCGACGCTGATCCGGACATCCCCGAGGAATTCGCCGAAGAGGCTGAGCTGGCGCAAGTCGGCTATCCCGAATTTGACCTGGAGGCCTATCGCAATGGCGACCTCACGCCGGTCTATTTTGGATCGGCGCTCAAGAATTTCGGCGTTACCGAGCTGATCGAGGCGATTGCCCGCTTTGCCCCGCCCCCGCGTCCGCAGCCCGCCGGAGGGGAGCAGATCACGCCCGAGCACGGCGAAGTCACGGGCTTCATCTTCAAGGTGCAGGCCAATATGGACCCCAACCACCGCGACCGCATTGCGTTTATGCGGCAGGTCTCGGGTACGTTCAAACGCGGGATGAAGCTGACGCCGTCAGGCCTTGGCAAGCCGATCGCGATCCACTCGCCGATCCTGTTCTTCGCGCAAGACCGCGAGATTGCCGACACCGCTCAAGCGGGCGATATCATCGGCATCCCCAATCACGGCACCTTGCGGGTCGGCGACACACTGTCCGAGAAAGACACCGTGCGCTTTACCGGCCTGCCGAACTTCGCGCCTGAAATCCTGCGCCGCGTGCAGCTGAAAGACCCGACCAAGACCAAGCAATTGCGCAAGGCGCTCGACGACCTCTCTGAAGAAGGCGTCATTCAGGTGTTCTACCCGGAGATCGGGGCGAACCATATTGTCGGCGTGGTCGGACAGCTTCAGTTGGAAGTGCTGATTTCGCGGCTTGCGGCCGAGTACAAGGTCGAAGCTGCGCTGGAAGCGGCGCCCTTTGCCACGGCGCGCTGGCTCAAGGGCGATCAGAAGGCGATGGACGAGTTTGAAAGCTTCAACCGTCCCAACCTCGCCCGCGATCGCGATGGCGACTTGGTCTTTATGGCCAAGAGCCCTTGGGACGTGAACTATCAGGTCGAAAAGAACCCCGAGCTTACCTTCTCCGCCACCAAGGAGCGCTAGGGTTGCGGCACGGCTCAGACCGGGCCATGGCTCCCGGCATGACTGGCACGACGCTCTCTTCTGGACCCACGTCCCAAACCTTTATCTCGCAGCGCCTGCGCCTCAATTATGAGGACTGGGGCAATCCCGGCGCACCGCCGCTGATCCTCGTCCATGGCGGGCGCGATCATGCGCGCAACTGGGATTGGACCGCTGAGGCTCTGCGCAAGGATTACCACGTCGTTGCCATGGACCATCGCGGGCATGGCAACAGCGATTGGGTGTCGGACGGCAATTATTCGGCCAGCGATATGGTCTATGATCTGGCGCAATTGGTCCATCAGATGGGTGAGGGCCCGGTCCGTATCATCTCGCACTCAATGGGCGGCAATGTCGCACTGCGATACACTGGCATGTTTCCCGACATGGTGACCAAGCTGGTCGCCATTGAGGGCCTAGGCCCTTCGCCCGAATGGAAGGCAAAGCAGCGCGCCACGCCCTATCCTGAGCGGATGCGCGAATGGGTCGAGAAAAAGCGCAAGGCCGCCGGGCGCACTCCGCGCAAATATGAAAGCATCGAAGCAGCCTTTGCGCGGATGATCGAGGAAAACTCCTACCTCACCAAGGATCAGGCCCGCCACCTCACTGTCCACGGGGTCAACCGCAACGAAGACGGCACCTATAGCTGGAAGTTTGACCCGCACCTCAATGTCTGGGGTGTCGAGGATGTGGCTGACGAATTTATGGAGGCGACATGGGCCGCGATCACCTGCCCCACGCTGCTGCTCTATGGCGCGGATAGCTGGGCGTCCAACCCCGAAAAAGACGGCCGCCTTGCGCATTTCAAAACCGCCAGCGTTATCGAGTTTGAGCAGGCGGGGCACTGGTTGCATCACGACCAGTTTGATAGGTTCATCGCCGTGCTGCGGGACTTTCTATAAGCATTGAGGAGACCGACATGGCTGATTTCACCGACGCTCTGACCGACAAGCATGTCGCGATGATCGAAAAGCAGCCGGTTTTCTTCGTCGCCACCGCGGCGGCTGATGCGCGGATCAACCTCAGCCCAAAGGGCTATGACGCATTCCGCGTGATTGCGCCGAATCGTGTCGCCTATCTCGACCTTGGCGGCTCAGGGAATGAGACGCACGCGCATCTTGCCGCTGATGGTCGAATTACGATCATGTTCTGCAATTTCGATCGCCCTGCGCTGATCCTGCGGATTTACGGCCGGGGCAAGCCGGTCCTCCCGCAGGACGACGGCTGGGCCGAACTAGCCGAACACTTCACCATGCTGCCGGGCACGCGGCAGGTCTTCGATATCGCGGTGGAGAGCGTGCAAACATCGTGCGGCTGGGGCGTGCCGTTCATGAGCCTCGAAGGCGAGCGCGAAACGCTTAAGAAAGCGCATCGCAATTCGGACCCCGCCGAGTGGGAGGCTAAAACGGCCAAACGCGTGACCAGTATTGACGGCCTGCCCACCCGCGCGTCCGACCGCTATATTTCGGGTGCATGACGCCTCTAGATTGCCTAATTTGTAAGCAAAAGGTTAAAGCGTGGGCACGTGTTTGCCCTCATCGTAGGCGCTGATGCGCGCCTTGCCGGTTGCACGCCGTCTCACAATCGTGTGGCACAAAACTTGCTGTTCCGCTGGCTAACGCGTCGGTGCGCTTAACTGTGCTGGCAAAAACAAAACAGGGGTCCACAATTCGTGAAATACATCATCGCTATCATCAAACCCTTCAAGCTGGACGAGGTGCGCGACGCACTCGGCAGCATCGGGATTGCGGGTATGACCGTTTCTGAGGTCAAAGGCTTTGGCCGCCAAAAGGGCCAGACCGAGATTTATCGCGGCGCGGAGTATTCCACCAACATGCTGCCCAAAGTGAAGCTGGAAATCGCCGCCAGCGATGAAGTTGCTGACAAAGTGGTCGAAACAATCCAGCAGACAGCCAACACAGAAGCGATCGGCGATGGCAAGATCTTCGTCCTCGACCTCGCCTCCGCTACCCGCATTCGCACCGGCGAATCGGGTGAGACGGCGCTGTAAGGGGAGCACACCAGATGACAAAATTCGCACTCGCACTCGGCGCGTTCATCGCCGCCACCCCCGCTCTGGCTGCTCCAGCCGCTCCGGTCCCTAATCCGGGGAACAACGCTTGGATGATGACCTCCACCGTGCTGGTCATGCTGATGATCCTGCCGGGACTTGCGCTGTTTTACGGCGGGCTCACGCGCTCCAAAAACATGCTGTCCATGCTTACTCAGATTGGCGCCACCGCCAGCCTTGCGATGATTATCTGGGTGATGTGGGGCTTTAGCCTTGCGTTTGGCGACACCGCTTATCCAGCGCCGCTGGGCTGGTTTATCGCGGGGGGAAGCTATTTCCTCAGCGGCACCGATACCTCCAGCACCGCCGCAACTTTCACTGATGAGGTGATCAGCAAATATGTCTTCATCAGCTTTCAGATGACCTTCGCGGCCATCACTGCCGCGCTGATCTTGGGCGCGACGGCAGAGCGGATGAAGTTCAACGCGGTGATGCTGTTCGTGCCGATCTGGCTGACCATCGTCTATTTCCCTATCGCGCACATGGTCTGGTTCGACGGCGGCGACGCGGGAGCCAGCGGGTTGTTGTTTGAAGACGGCGCGCTCGACTTCGCCGGGGGCACCGTGGTGCATATCAACGCCGGTGTCAGCGGGCTGGTGCTTGCATACCTGCTCGGAAAGCGTCGCGGCTGGCCGCAAGAACCGATGCCGCCGCACAATCTTGTGATGACCATGATCGGCACCGGATTGCTGTGGGTCGGCTGGTTTGGCTTTAACGCGGGCTCTGCGTTGGAGGCCGATGGCTCTGCGGGACTGGCGATGATCAACACTTTTGTCGCCACCGCTGCAGGCGGGCTCGCATGGATGGTGATTGAGAAAATGGCGGGCCACAAAGGCTCAGCGCTTGGCTTTTGCTCAGGCGTGATCGCCGGGCTCGTCGCGGTAACTCCGGCGGCGGGCAATAGCGGCCCGTTCGGCGCGATCCTGCTTGGGCTCGTCTCCTCTGCGGTCTGCTATTTCTTCGTTGCGACGGTAAAGGCCAAGCTGGGCTATGACGACGCGCTTGATGCCTTCGGCATTCACGGGGTTGGCGGCATTGTTGGCGCGATTGGCACAGCAGTCGTCTACCAGCCTTTCCTCGGGGGGCCCGGCGATGGCTCGGTCAGCATGGGCGCCCAATTGGGCGTTCAGGTGTGGAGCGTTGTGGTCACGCTGGTCTGGGCCGGTGTCGGCACTTTGATCGTAAGCGGATTGGTTAAGGCAACCATCGGTCTGCGCGTCACGGAAGAGGAAGAGGTCAATGGCCTCGACATCGCAGAGCACGGCGAGCGGGCGTACAACTAAGGCCAGTCTCGTCACCCTGAACTTGTTTCAGGGTGACGAGCCTCAGCGAACGGGCGACACATCGAGCCGCCCGAAGGCTCGCAAGGGCGAAAGCCCGCCCGCAGCGATGCGATCTTTGATCGCAGGAAGCGAGGATGCGCCCCCACCAGGGCGCGAGAAAACTACGCCGCCACCCGCTCCTTCTCAGCCGCTTTCACGAAATCGGCGCAGCGTTCGCCGATCATGATGCTGGGCGCGTTGGTATTGCCGCTGACCACTTTGGGCATCACGCTCGCATCGGCGATCCATAGACCTTCAACCCCGCGCACCCGCAATTGCGGATCAACCACGCTGTCCGCATCCGCGCCCATGCGGCAGGTGCCAACCGGATGATAGACCGAGTCCGAGCGCTCTCGCAGCAAATGGTCCAGCGCATCGTCATCAGAAATGTTAACCGGGTGCCTGTCCGTCGGCCCGAAAGCCTGCAAGGGCGGGGTGCTCACAATCCGGTGTGAAAGCCGCACCCCTGCACGCAAGGTTGCGATATCGCGTTCGTCATCAAGGAAGTTGGGATCAATCACCGGCGCTGCGCCCGCATCGCGCGATCCAAGCCGCACCGTTCCCCGGCTCTCAGGGCGCAGGACGCAGGCATGGAGCGAGAAGCCGTGCGCGCTGACTTTTTCGCGGCCATGATCCTCCAGCACGGCAGGGACGAAGTGCCACTGAATGTCTGGCGCGGGGCTATCAGGCATGACAGTCCAGAACCCGCCGCTTTCGGCATAAGGCGTCGTCATCGCTCCCGTGCGCTTGCGGCGGTGCTCAATCATCGCGCTCGCCATTTTCATCGTGCCTTTGAGCGTCTGGCCGATCGGCTCATCGCTCTCGGTCTCCCATGCCGAAACATAGTCGATATGATCCTGCAGATGCGATCCGACCGCAGGACGGTCCAGCACCACATCAATCCCATGCGCCTTGAGGTGATCCGCTGGGCCAATGCCGGAGAGCATCATGATCTGCGGCGAGTTGAACGCGCCCGCAGACAGGATCACGCCGCGTTTGGCATAGAGCATTTCGGTCCCGCTGCCTGGCTTTGAGCCGCGCCGCACGCGCACGCCTGTCACGCGTCCGCCTTCGATCACCAATTGCTCAACCAGCGTGTTGGTGCGGATCGAAACATTGCCCTGATCGCGAATCGGCTCAACATAAGCGCGCGCGGCTGACCAGCGCTCACCATTGCGCTGGGTCACCTGATACATGCCAAAGCCGTCCTGACGCTCGCCGTTGAAATCCTCGTTCACGCGCAATTGGAGCTGGCTCGCCGCTTCGACAAAGGCGCGGCTTGCCGGGTTGGGAGAGCGCTGGTTCGAGACGAACAGCGGCCCGCCTGCGCCGTGGTAATCGTCCGCGCCGCGCTCATTCGCCTCAGCCTTGCAGAAATAGGGGAGCACATCGTCATAGGCCCAGCCGGTGCAGCCCATCGCCGCCCAATTGTCATAGTCCCAGCGGTGCCCGCGAATATAGACCATCGCGTTGATCGCGGAGGAGCCGCCCAACCCCTTGCCGCGCGGCTGATAGCCGATCCGGCCATTCAGCCCCTTTTGCGGGACGGTGTCATATTTGTAGTTCGAGGCATTGCGGATGAAGGGCATAAAGCCCGGCGTCTTGATGATCATGTTGTTGTTGCGCCCGCCAGCTTCCAGCACGCAGACGCGCCGCGTGCCATCCACCGCCAGCCGCCCCGCAACCGCGCTGCCGCCACTGCCACCGCCAATGACGATGTAGTCGAAACTTTCCATGCCTCTCTCCTCTGATTGGAGAGACTAGGCAGCTTCCTGCGGGTTCGCAATCGCGTTTCGATTGGAAACTGGAGTGTCTGCATGAGCTTGCCCCTGCGAATCCAACCCCTGCCGCGCCACCCCCTGCCGCGCCACCCCCTGCCGCGCCAACCCCTGCCGCTCCAACCAACGCGCGCGGATCATGTCAGAAGTCTCGCGGCTGCCATCGTGGCTCCATCCCGGCTCGCGCAGAAGGTAAGACAGTTTATGCCGCCACGGCGCGCGGGCGATGTCAGTCAGCATCCCGGTCCACTCGTGGAACACCGACCACAACAGGTTGAAGCTGCCGAGCTGCTTGACGATGCCATAGCGAATCGGCTCGGCTTCATTCTCAGGCTCAAACGTGCCGAACAGTCTGTCCCACACGATGAAAACACCGGCATAGTTCTTGTCGAGATAGCGCGGATTGGTCGCGTGGTGCACGCGATGGTGGCTTGGCGTGTTCATCACCGCTTCGAACCAGCGCGGCATCCGGTCAATCGCCTCGGTGTGAATCCAGAACTGATAGATCAGGTTGAGCCCGCCCACGATGCCCAGCATCACCGGGTGAAAGCCCATCAGAACCAGCGGGACGGCAAACAGCAGGCCGAAGGTGAAATTGCCGGTCCAGCTTTGCCGCAGCGCGGTCGAAAGGTTGTAGTGCTGGCTCGAATGGTGGTTCACATGGCTAGCCCACATCCAGCGGATGCGGTGCCCGGCGCGGTGGACCCAGTAATATTTGAAATCATCCAGCACAAACGCGAGCGGCCACGCCCACCATACGGCCCACCAAGTGTCTCCGAAATCGAACAAGCGCAGCTCATAAGCCTTGATGAAGACATAGGCCGCGAAGCCGCCGAACAGAGCGCCTGCAATGGTGGAGCCCAGCCCGAAAGCGAGGCTAACCAAGGTATCCATCGGCTCATAGCTGTCCGCCCGGCGAAACCGCGCCCAGATCATCTCGGCAAGGATCGCGGCGACGAAGAACGGCACGGCGTATTGGGTGGGGTTGAAATCGGGCATGGTGTACTTTGGCGTGGCTATAGCCGGTTGATCGCATTCGCCCAATAGGCGGCATCATCAAGCGACAGGCGCACAGTGCCGAACCGCGCCTCTGCGCAATCGACGACAAGCCCATCGACCTCTTCGCGCACTCGCGCTGCGCTCGTCAGGACCCGGCCTGCAAACTTATTGCCGTGGCGGCGGATGACCATGATCCGCCCATCGCCCGCCTGCGCCAAAGCGGCCTCTCCGCTGCGCGCGATCGAGGTTCGCACGGGGGTGAAGCCATCCTCAACCTCGCCCGCCGCTAGGCTGACCGCCGCTGCATCGCCAAGACGCACCGTCCCGCCCAGCTTCAGCCGCCATGCAAGGCCGGCCAACACCAGAATGGCGATCAAGGACACGCCTGATTGAACAGCAAGATCAGTCACGCAGAAAGGCGCACGCTATCAGCTTGCCTGTCCGGCGAGCATGTCCACCATCGCGCGGATGGGCGAGATGTCGTAGCCAGCCTTCGCGGCTGCGGAAGCGATGCTCTCTGGCGACTCGCCCGTGCGCGCCTGCGCGAGCGCCCACAGCAGGGTTGAGCGCGTGCCTGAGCGGCAATAGGCCAACGTTGCGCCATCGGCGTTCTGCATTACGGCAATCATCTCATCGACCTGCACGTGGCTGAAGCTGCCATGGCCGATTGGGATCGCAACATAGTCCATACCCGCGGCGCGGGCGGCTGCTTCGATCTCTTCGCCTTGCGGAGCGGAGGGCTCCTCACCATCGGGGCGGTTGTTGACGATCAGCCCGACGCCAAGGTCTTTGGCAGCGGCAATGTCGTCTTCGTCGATCTGCGGGCTGGCGAACACACTATCGGACAGTTGACGAAAATCGCTCATGGTAAAACGCCTTTGGTGGAAACGAAGATGCAGTGATGCGTGATCATAGCCGCCACATGGGTCGCTGCGAAGGCGGTTCTTGCGATCAACCGATTCGCTGTGGAATGGCGACGCGCCTCAACCAACGGTTCCATTTCACTGTCAACGAATCGCGCTGACCTGTGCGTTGCCCCGCTCGGATGCCGCCCTGAAAGCGCTAGACGGTTCGAAAATGTCATAAACATCGGCGAAAACCTGCCTGACGGTTAAATCGTTCGCCTCACAAGGGAATGTACGCTATGACCGTGTGTATCAGGTGGGGTCGGGTGCATCGACCAGTCACCAGCACTGTGGTCACGGCCCGCTGCTCCCGTGCCAGTGCATTGGAGGGTGAGCGGTGTGACAAGGTACTGTTTGAGTTATGGGTTACGATAGAGGTCGTCGGCGCGGCCGGGATAAGCGCGACGGATTCGGCGAAGACGGTTTTGATCCGTTTGGCGGCGGCAACGATGGATTCCCTCCCCCCAGCTATGGCGACGATCGCGGCGGCTTCGGCGGCGGTGGTGGTGATCGCGGTGGCTATGGCGGCGGCGGCGGTGGTCGCGGCGGCTACGGTGGCGGCGGCGGTGGTGACCGTGGCGGCTATGGCGGCGGCGGTGGTGATCGCGGCGGCTATGGCGGCGGCGGAGACCGTGGCGGCGGCGGTGGCTTCCGCGGTGGCGGCGGTGGTGGTGATCGCGGCGGTGGCGGCGGTGGCCGGGGCGGAATGCCCGCGCAGGTCGTCGGGACCGGCAAAGGCACTGTCAAATTCTTTAACAGCCAAAAAGGCTTCGGCTTTATTCAGCAATCGACCGGTGGTGAGGACGTGTTCGTTCACATCAGCGCCGTCGAGCGCGCGGGTCTAGAAGGCCTCGCCGAAGGGCAAGAGCTGGAATTCAACCTTGTCGATCGCGGCGGGAAGATCTCTGCGCAGGACCTGCAGATCGTCGGCGATGTTATCGAAGCACCCCAAGCAGGCCCGCCCAAGCGCGAGCTGACGGGTGAGAAGGCGACCGGCACGGTGAAGTTCTTCAACTCGATGAAGGGTTTTGGCTTCCTGGTGCGTGATGACGGCCAGCCGGATGCCTTCGTGCATATCAGCGCTGTGGAACGCTCTGGTCTGACCGCGATTAATGAAGGCGAACGCTACGAATTCGATCTCGAAGTGGATCGACGTGGCAAACACTCAGCCGTCAACCTCTCGCCGGTTCAGGAGTAGCTTTCCGCATATCGGCCCGCTGGTTTGACCCAAACCGAGCGCAGCCTTATCTAATGCAATGGCGGCCCGGAATGGGGCCGCCATTTGCTTTTCAGCGCGCTGTCGCGCTCATGGAATGGGATTGTTTCAATGTCGATCACACCGCTTATGCCGACTTACCCGCGTTGCGGCGTCCGGCCTGTAAAAGGCGATCACTGCCACCTGATTGACGAAGATGGCACGCGCTACCTCGATTTTGCAAGCGGCATTGCCGTGAACCTTCTGGGCCATTCGCATCGCGGACTGATCGACGCAATTCAGCAGCAGGCCGAAACGCTGATGCATGTCTCAAACCTCTATGGCAGCCCTCAAGGCGAGCGCTTGGCAAAGCAATTGGTCGATGCGACCTTCGCGGACACCGTATTCTTCACCAATTCAGGCGCCGAAGCGGTGGAGACGGCAATCAAATGCGCGCGCGCCTATCATCAGAATGCTGGCGATGAGGGCGATACCAATCGCTTTGAAATGATCACCTTCACCAACGCCTTTCATGGGCGGACGATGGCCACGATCAGCGCGTCGAACCAGACGAAGATGCACCACGGCTTTTCGCCGCTGCTCGATGGCTTCAAATATTGCAAGTTTGACGATCTCGAAGGGGCCAAGGCGCTGGTCGGCCCCAACACCGCTGGTTTTCTGGTCGAGCCAATCCAGGGCGAAGGCGGCATCCGCCCGGCGTCCGATGCGTTCATGAAAGGCCTGCGCACCATCGCTGACGAGCATGATCTGATGCTGGTGCTCGATGAAGTGCAGTGCGGCATGGCGCGCACGGGCAAGCTGTATGCTTATGAGCATTATGGTATCGAGCCTGATATCGTCGCCAGCGCCAAGGGGCTGGGTGGCGGCTTCCCGCTTGGCGCGTGTCTGGCAACGGAGAAAGCTGCACGCGGCATGACCTTCGGCACGCATGGCTCAACCTATGGCGGCAATCCGCTCGGCATGGCAGCGGGCAGCGCGGTGATGGAAGCGGTCGCAAACGATGATTTCCTCGCCGAAGTCACTGAAAAGGGTGAGCGGATGCGCGCCCGGCTGGAGCAATTCATCGGTAATTATCCCGAGCTGTTTGAATTGGTGCGCGGCAAGGGGCTGATGCTGGGAATCAAGATGAAGGTCGAAAGCCGGCCCTTCTTTGTCCACTTGCGCGATCATCACCAGCTGCTGACTGTGGCTGCTGGGGATAACACGCTGCGGGTGATCCCGCCGCTGGTAATCGGTGATGCGGAAATGGACGAGTTCTTTGACAAGCTCTCTGCCGGTGCGGCGAGTTTCAAAGTGCCTGAGCCTGCGTGATGGCGGATACGCCTCTTGATCTGGCTCCAGTGGTGCACAGCTTTCTCGACCTGTCGGATGCGGGACCCGATGCGATCGCGGCCATGTTTGCCGATGCGATAGACCGCAAGGAAGCACGCAAAGGCTGGCCCAAGGGCAAGCCCGATGCCGACCGGCCGCTCGATGGCTTCGTCCTGGCGCTGGTGTTTGAGAAGAATTCGACCCGCACCCGCGTCAGCTTCGATATAGCGATGCGGCAATTAGGAGGAAGTGTTCTTACGCTGGAGGCAGGCTCCAGCCAGCTCGGGCGCGGGGAGAGCATTGCTGATACGGCCCGCGTGCTCAGCCGCATGGTCGATGCGATCATGCTGCGCACGGATGATCATGCCAAGATCGAAGAAATGGCCCGCCATGCGCATGTGCCTGTGATCAACGGACTGACTGACCGCTCACACCCATGCCAGATTGTCGCGGACCTGCTGACTGTGATTGAGCATGGCAAAGCTCTGCCCGGCCTTGAGGTCGCTTGGTTTGGCGATGGCAACAATGTGCTGCATTCGATTCTGGAAGCGGCTGGTCTGATGAAGTTTAACGTGCGGGTCGCAACCCCCGCCGGGTTTGAGCCTGAGGCCGAATTCGTGGACATGGCCCGCGCAGGCGGCGCACACATCACGCTTACCAACAGCGCTCAAGAAGCGGCGCGCGGGGCCGATGTGCTGGTCACCGATACATGGATTTCCATGGGGCAGGCAGATGCCGATGAAAAACGCGCTGCGATGGCGCCGTTTCAAGTCAACGCAGACCTTATGGCGCTTGCGAAGCCCGATGCGCTGTTTCTTCACTGCCTGCCTGCGCATGTGGGTGAGGAAGTGAGCGAAGAGGTTTTTGAGGGGCCCCACTCAGTCGTGTTCGATGAGGCGGAAAACCGTATTCACGCTCAAAAGTCAGTGCTGCTGTGGAGCTGTGGCTTGCTCGGTTGAGCGTCACCGCGTGCGTATTTGTGTGTCGTGAGGCCTTACGCGGCTCACAACTGTTCCCATATATGCCCGGTCATGGAAACTTCCGCTGAAACTTTCGCTGATGCCCTGCTGGGTTTCACCCTACCCGGCCGCAGCGCGCGCGGTCGCATAGTCCGGCTCGATGGCGTCGTTGACGAGGTCTTGTCCGCGCATGATTACCCCGCGCCCATCACGCATCTGCTGGGCGAAGCATTGGTGCTGGCTGCGCTGATGGGCGGCCTGCTTAAAGGCGAGGGTGCGCAAATGACCATGCAAGCGCAAACACAGAAGGGCGTCGTGAGCCTGCTCGTTTGCGATTTTCGCGGCGGGGTGATGCGCGGCTATGCGGATTTCGATGACGCGGCACTTCAGGGGTTGGGAGCCAACCCGTCGCTCTCGGCGCTGTTCGGTGAGGGCTATCTCGCGATCACGTTCGAAATGGACAGCGGAACCGGCGCGATGGAGCGGTATCAGGGCATCGTGCCGCTGGAAGGCGATACGCTGGCGGAGGCGTGTGAAAGCTATTTCACGCAGTCAGAGCAAGTGCCCACCATGATCAGAGTGGCCAGCCGCGCTGGAGGCGACGGCAGAATCGCCGCCGGGCTGCTGGTCCAGCACCTCGCAGATGGCGAAGAAGGGCGCGAGCGACTGCATGTCCGGATGGATCACCCCGATTGGGAGCATGTCTCCGTCCTCTCATCCACGATCAGCCATGAAGAGCTGCTCGACTCAGACCTGTCGATGGAAGCGCTTGTATGGCGGCTCTTTCATGAGGAGGATGAGGTCCGCATCCAGCCGGGCGGCGCGCTGTCCCGCGGGTGCAGGTGCAGCGTTGAATATTACGAGTCCGTCATCGCGCGCTTCCCCAAGGATGAGCAAAACGCGATGCGCAATGACGATGGCATCATAAAGGTCGATTGCGCGTTTTGCTCGCGTATCTTCGCTCTCTCAACCTAGCAGCTCATCGCTGTTAAGCAACGCTTCACCGCAGCTAGGCTATTATGTCCAAGAAATGCCGCGATTTTCTCTCGGAATATAAAGGTATGAGACCAGCGATGCAGTCCATTGATAGTCCGATCCGTCTAGCAGCACTCAGTGCCCTGGGCACCGCGACGCTCCTCGTGGGTCTGCCGCTTGCCGCACAAAGTGGCGGCCTCGCCATGCTTGAGGGGCTGGCCAAAGGCGAATGGACGGTGACCTATCGCGACGGCCGCGCAGAGCGCAAAATCTGTCTCAAGAGCGGGGAGGAGCTGATCCAGCTGCGGCATAAGCAATCTGATTGCAGCCGCTTTGTGGTCGAGGATGCAGCCTCCAAAGTGACTGTGCAATATACCTGCCCCGGCGATGGTTATGGCAGGACTGACATTCGCCGCGAGACCGGCGATCTGGTTCAGATTGAGAGCCAAGGAATTGCCTCTGGATTGCCGTTCCAGTTCGCAGCAGAGGCACGCCGCACCGGTTCTTGCTGACTGGCTTTATCAGCCGCACTCTTGCCGCCCACGGCACATAGCCTTAGCGGGAGGCGGTAATGACGAGGACACAAACTCCAAAACGTTCGGCGATCGTTCTGCTTTCAGGCGGCTTAGATTCCATGGTGACGGCAGCACTTGCGCTGGAGCAAGGCTTTTCGGTGCGCGCCCTGACGGTGGACTACGGCCAGCGCCATCGGCTTGAGCTGGAATCGGCTGCGCGGATCGCAGGGCAGCTTGGCCTCACAGCCCATACACCGATTGCCTTGGATCTTCGCGCATTTGGTGGCTCCGCGCTGACGGATGCCATTGATGTGCCGAAAGGCGGTGTCGGGGATGATATACCGGTCACCTATGTCCCGGCCCGCAATCTGGTCTTCCTCGCTCTGACGACCGCCTGCGCCGAAGCAGCGGGGGCACGCGACGTCTTTATCGGGGTGAATGCGCTGGACTATTCTGGCTATCCTGACTGCCGCCCCGAATTCATTGAAAGCTTCGCTGAGACCGCACGCCTGGGGACCAAGGCGGGCGTAGAAGGAGCTTCCTTCACCATCCACGCGCCCCTGCAAGACATGACCAAGGCTGACATCGCGCGGGAATGCGCGCGCTTGGGGCTGGACCCTTCGTGGAGCTGGTCCTGCTACGATCCGACACCCGAGGGCCTGGCCTGCGGGCTGTGCGATTCGTGCCGTTTGCGCAAAAAGGGTTTTGCCGAAGCCGGAATAACCGATAGCACCCCTTATGCGCACTAACGCACGGCCTATGTAGCCTGCGGGCGGAGATAATACGGTAGGGGATTTTTCTTTGAGCGAGATCGAAATGGCGGAGCAGCCGGGGGCTGAACAACCAGTCCCGGCTTACAGCTGGTATGCGCTCAGCGTGCTGGTCCTGGTCTATGTCCTGAACTTCGTCGACCGTCAGATCCTCTCCATTCTCGCGAACGATATCAAAGCAGACTTGGGCGTCGACGATTCCTATCTCGGCTTCCTGTACGGCACTGCTTTTGCGATCTTCTATGCGCTGTTCGGAATTCCGCTGGGCAAGCTCGCTGACAGCTGGAAGCGGGTGCGGTTGATGACACTGGGCCTCGCTTTGTGGTCGGCGATGACGGCGTTTTCGGGATTTGCGCGAGACACCGCCACTTTGACAGTCGCAAGGATTGGCGTGGGCGTTGGCGAGGCGACAGCCAGCCCCTCAGCCTATTCGCTCATTTCTGACTGGTTTCCGGCTCGTCTGAGAGCCACCGCGCTCGCGATTTATTCTTCGGGCATTTACATCGGCGGGGGGATCTCGCTGCTGATCGGCGGTGTGATTGTCGACCAGTGGAATGCCGCATTTCCTGATGGGGGTCCGCTCAATCTCGCCGGGTGGCAGGCTGCTTTTATCGCGGTGGGCCTGCCTGGGTTGTTGCTCGCGGTTTGGGTCTTGACGCTCAAGGAGCCGATCCGCGGAGCTATTGATGGGCTTGAAACACCAGAGGACCCCGCTCCATTTCGCGGCTTCTTCGAGGAATTGCTGACAGTCATTCCCGGCTTCACTTTTGTTGGCGCCGCGCGGCGGGGGGCCTCGGCGCTTGCCATCAACCTCATCGTTTTGGCCGCGTTCCTGTACCTCGCGAGCGTCATTACTCAGGTGTTACAGTCGGGCGATGGGGTAATCATCACCGGGGTGGAAGCGCTGCTGGGCATGCAATTGCCTGACATCACCGATCAATGGTTCCTGCTCTCTGTCGGCTATTACTCGGTCTTCTGCTGGGCATCCTCCTTGCGAGCACGTGATTACCCGACCTTTGCGCTGACTTGGGGCTCGCCCGCCTTTCTGTGCACGATTCTTGGCTACGGCACTGTCGCGTTTATGGCGTATTCCGCTTCGTATTGGGGCGCCCCCTATGCTGAGCGTGTGTTCGAATTGTCGAAGGGCGAGCTGGGCTTCTGGCTCGGCGGAGGCGGCGCGTTGGGCGGCTTCTTGGGAGTTGTGTTGGGAGGCAGATTGGCAGACGCGTTGTATCAGAGAATGGCGAATGGCCGCGTCATGGTCATCATGTTCGGCTTACTCAGCCCCATTCCATTTGCGATTGTGCAGTACACAACTCCGAGCTTTGTGCTGTTTGCAGTTCTAAACGTTGTAGTCGGAGCGCTGGCCGCGACCGCTTTGGGCGCTGCAGCGGCCACCAGCCAAGCGCTCGTCCTGCCGAGAATGCGGGGCACGGCGACAGCCACATTCTTCCTTGCGACCACGCTCGTGGGGCTCGCATTGGGGCCATACACTGCAGGCTACGTTTCGGCGACAAATGACGCCAACTTGAGCATCGGAGTGCTTTCAACCTTGTGGATCACACCGATAGGACTGGCGTTGCTGATCGCGGCTCTGGTGCTCGTCCCCGCGGCGGGCTCAAGCGTAGTCGAACGCGCGCGAGCCGCAGGCGAACCAATTAGCTGATCGACCATCGGTAAAGCGATGGAGTTGGCCTAGGCGACACTTTCTGCCGATGAGTTTCGACTGGCAAGAGCCGCGTGCAGCGATGCCAGGCACTTGGCGCTTCTGCAGAGCTCGGTCGGAGGCCGAGACCTAAGCCGCCACAATCGAGTTGAGCGATTGCCGTATTTGACGAATTGTGCGTGAGCTTCTGTGGCCGTTCGGCGGGAGCACGCAGCTTCCCGGGGCATTCTTCGCGCGCTGCCGCGATCAAGCAAGCACTTGTGGACCCCAGACACACTGCTCTGAGCCGCATCAGCGACTGGTGAGTTGTGGGAAGCGCGCAGCCCATCCAGCCGAGGCCAGCCAACAAAAAAGGGGCCGGATCGCTCCAGCCCCTCCTTCATGATTGGCTCTTAAGGCCAGCTTACATGCCCGAACCCGGACCATAGCTGACTTCAACGCGGCGGTTCTTGACCTCACGGACGCCGTCAGACGTTGGTACGCGCGGTTGCGCCTCACCGAAGGCTTCGCTGCTGATCCGCGCGGCTGGGATGCCACGACCCGACAGATAAGACTGCACGGCCGCGTTGCGACGCTTGGCCAGACCCATGTTGTAGGTCACGCTGCCCGAACGGTCAGTGTGACCGGCGAGCATGACATTGGCCGTACCGCAATTCGCGTAAGCCGTGACCGCACCATCAAGGATGCCCGCAGCTTCTGCCGTGATAACCGATTCATCGAAGTCAAAGAAGACGATGTACGGGCCGGTGTTGCACGGCGGGGGCGGAGGCGGCGGAGGCGGCGGAGGCGGCGGAGGCGGTGGAGGAGGCGGCGGCGGAGGCGGCGGCGGGGGAGGCGGCGGAGGCGGAGGCGGAGGCGGAGCTTCACCCCCGAAGTTGTAGGTGATCGACCCGAGAAGCGAGTGCGACGAGAAGTCGGTGTTCAGGTCGAGTCCGCGAACGTCGACGATATCTACGTCGACCGCGTTAAAGTAACGATACTTCAGGCCAACATCCCAGCTGTCGCTGAGCGGTGCGCGCACGCCAGCAAGAAGCTGCCATGCAAGGCCGGTGTCAGAATCGTCGAACGCACCTGGGCCGCTGAGAGCGACTGTGCCGTCCAGATCAACACGGGCAACGCCGATACCGCCACCAGCAAATGCTTGAAGGCCATCATCGGGACCAAAGTCGAACAGCCCGTTGAGCATGAACGACAGAACGTTGGCTTCACCGCTGGCCGGGAAAGGTCCGGTTACGGTTGTACCACCACCACCGATGGGGTTGGCAGCTTGGAAGCCGCTCCCACCTGCGACGAGCTGGTCGACGCTAGCAGCACGATAGCTGGCTTCGGTTTCGAGGCGGAAGGCACCGAAGTCGTAACCAACCGCAGCACCGAAATCATAGCCGGAGTCGAGGTCAACACGAGATTCGTTCGCCGCACCGGCGACTTCAAAATCGATGTCTTCAACGACCATCGCTCCGCCGTCACCCTGAATATACCATTGACCCTCTCGGGCCATGGCGGGCGCGGTAAGCGCGGTTGAAGCCATCGCCATTCCAATGACGAAGTTGCGCATTCTAAGGTTCCCCTTTTTTTATAAACTTGAGGCTCTGCGCAGGCTCTATCTTTTCCACCGTTGAGTGGCAAGCAATCAATCTTGTCAAACTGTTGCAAGAATGCCGCGATTGCAGGTGGTCTTTGCGAATTCTGCGCTCAGGCCTAACCCATTCGCTCCGGGCATGTTGGCGAGGGTAGCCATCAATCAGCTTAGATTGCTGAAAATGCCGACTTTTTTGAGCTGCTCAATCAGATCTGCGAGCAACGACCTCGCTTCAATGTCAATCACGCTCCCTCCTTGCGGCACAGCGAGGTCATCGGCGGATTTCCATTCAGTGTCGAACAACATCAGCTTGCCATCCGCGATATCGTAAAGTCGCATACCCGCAAGCGGCGCAACGAACTGCCACGTATCGGCTATGAATATGGCGAGGTGGTCCTCTTTGCCCAACCACGCATCGCTGGCTGTTGGAGTGATCCGATAAATCGCACCCTCAGCTGGATCGGCAGGTGGTGAATTGCTTGAACCGGCAGTGCTGCCACGAAGCAAAGCATCCACCATCGCAATCGCCTGATTAAGGGTCATTTCCTTTTGCGCTTGTCCGGCAAACAGCAAAGGCAGGGCAAAATGGGCGGTCGTTGAAGGAAAGGTAAGTGGCTGAGCCATGGGGTACTCCGTGTCAGATCATGTCAGTGTGGTAAGCAACAGGGCACTTGAAGAAGAAAAAGTGCCGTTCTGGCGCACCCACAGATCGCCCGAACCATGCGCGGCGATCAGCGCGGTCAATTCTGATGCTGAAAGAGTAAGGCGCGGCTCGTTCACGGACCACGCGGCATCAGGCGTCTCCACTGCACCAAAACCGACCGTGTAGGCTTCCTGCTCTTCAACAAGTGGCACGTCAGAGGCTTCACTCCAGACCCATTGCCCCCTAGCGCGTCTCGTCCAGCACAGGTCTAGACTTCCATCCGTATTCCAACGCCCACTAGGATGTACGGGTGAAAGCGGCCGACGCGAGAGCCCCGCATTCGAAAGACTGGCAAAGACCGGCTCGGAATCACCGCGCCCGATCGCTGCTACCCGGGCCGTGGCATCGGCTGCGATTGACCCACCATTCAAGCTGGTCAGCCGGTCATCGAGCAGGACCGCGAATTGGCTGGCGGCATGGCCTTGAGCCGCAAATTCCTCAGTCCCGGCACGCCCTCGCAACAGGCCGGTAAGTCGCCACATTCCGTCAGAATGCGGCTCTGCATGTGCAAATTGCAGAATCTCCGCGCCGACGAGCAGGCGATTGGCACCACTGGCAAGACCAGCCATGTCAGTGCTTTGCAGGTCCATGTCTTCCGGGATCAGTGTGACATCCAAAAAGGCGGTCGGCTCAAACAAATGTGATGGCGAAGAACTCAACGGTTCGGCAAGATAACCAAGCAAAGCCCGCCGGGAAGCCGCCGTCGCCAACGGGACGAGCGCACTGCCTTGAGGCGTGTATAGGGCCGCGCCGCGCCACGCCGGCGACCGCGAACTGACGGCGGCCATAACGTGCCGCACGGATGGCTCTTCAGAGGTCTCAGCAGGCAGCTCGAACAGTTCAAGCACGGTGGGGGTCTGCGCGATGTCTGCAGGAAGGTTGGCCAGCCCGGTGTCTGATCCGAGCACTTCGCTGATGCCCGGCGCCAAGCGCTCCAACCCCAGCTCCACGCCGCGATCATACCACTCCCATGTCAGCACACGCCAAAGGCCCGGACGATCCGGCAGCCGCACAACACCCCCCACTTCTACACTGGGATCAACCTGGCCGATGCGCCACGTCATACGCTCGTGGTGCCAGCGGGCACGGTGGGCATTATCATTGGCCAGCTGTTTGGCACCTTCGGCATTCATCGCAGCCGGCAAATCAAGCATTAACTCACGCCCTGCAGCGCGGCTGCCGATCGCGCGTTGTACCCCGGGCTGATAATCACGCGCTTCGTCGTAATAGCGCAGCGCCATCGGCTCCTCACCCAGACGCTCGCCACGGTTGCGCGGACGCTCGCTGGCAGTTTCGCTGTCGGTGTCAGACAATTGCTCGGGCAGGGTCGGCACGATTTCAGGCAGGGCAATCGCTGACGCAATACGCAGGCCGTCTGGCGACGTTGCACAGGTCAGTGGAAACACAGCATCAATCGCACTGAGCGTTGAGCCAAGCGAACCGCCCTCATCAGCGAACCCCAGCGTATGAGCCAGCGCCAGATCGGCACCCGCTGCTTGCGGGACTAGATCAGCCAGTTCCACACTGCCCTCGGTTTGGCCGAAGACTTCAAATGTCAGCGCCGGGATGCGGTTGCCAAAATCAGCGAGTTGCAAGCCTTCAAACACCACATAGGCGCAATCGCGAAAAGCCGGAGCCTCAGCTCCGCGATCCGCTGCGATGATGGGATCAACCGCGTTGTCGCCAGCGCCGGTGTAAACCCGCAGCTCGCCTTCGACCTTCAGATCATCGGCAGCACCGCGTAGCAACGTGCCATCAGCCCAGATCCGCCCCACCCTGGCAATCGGCGTGCTGGAAAGCGCCACCGCAAAATTGGCAGAGTAGCTGTAGGTCGTCGTTTTGGGCTTGCCCTTACCGCCTTCGGTAGACGAGCTTTCTTCCAAGTCTGTCGCCCAGATCACCGTCCCCGCCACGCGCATCCGCCCAAAATGGCGCGGGATGGGCTGGCCATAGCTGGAGGTTGTGACCGCCAGTTCCTTGAGGCGCGGGCCTTCGCGCCCGCCGCCTGAAAACAGGGCGCGGTCCGCTTGCTGACCGACCAAAGCGCCAATAGCACCGCCAATCGGCCCGCCGACAGCCGTGCCGACAGCGGTGAGCAAAAGCGTCGCCATTTCAATTTCCTTTCAGATCTTCGCTCAGCCGCCACTGCGCGAGCGGCGTGATGCTGGCGTCAAGCGGCTGGCGCACAACGCGGCGCAGACCAGCGTGAGCGTGGATGATGGTTCGACCGCCGCCAACAATGGCGAGATGGTGCTGAGCCGGGCCCGGCTTCAAAAGCAGTACATCGCCCGAGTGGAGCGCTCCTTGAGCGACGGTGAGGCCAGCCGGCGCTACCTCCTCCAAAAACCGTCCGATCGATAGATTGCGCAGACCGTAGCCCGAAAAATCACTGTAAGGCCGTCCGATCTTGTGCAGGCTGATCAACACCAGGCCCACACAATCGAGCCCTGTTCTCGGATCGCGCCCATGCAGCCGAAAGCGCGCGCCGATATACGAGGCAGCGGCGTCTGCAAGCTGCCGCCCACCACAGCCGCTCATTCAGACGGTTGTCCATACCGCGCGAGCAAATCGTTGCCCGGCAAGAATGGCTCTCCGCGAAAGTTGATCGCATTGCCAAACCGCGCAGCGCATGTGGCCAAGGTATGATCGCAGCCCTCGCGCAATTCGACGGCCACGCCGGGCGACGTGCCTTGCGCAATGGGGCGGTCCAGCGTCAGCCAGCCTGCCACACTTTCCAGCACACCAAATACAAGGCCCGTCTGCGGGCCATCCAGCAGGCGCAATTGACCATCCACATGTTCATTAGAAACAGGCTCATCCAATTGGACCCGATTGCTGTCCAGATCGACCGCGACCAGCATATCGCGGCGAGTGAAGCGCGCCGCCGAAAGTCCGCAGCCCTGCCCGCAAAAGGGTGCGCGGCAGGTGGGGCTGGTGCGCGGGACGAGATCATAGTCGAGCACATGCTTGGCAGAGCGCAATTCGGCGCTGAATTCGCGCGCATCATCCTCAATTCGTCCGAGCTGGCCGGTGTAAAGGACTTGGCGTTCCAGCGTTTCCCAATCGACCGCGCCGATGGCAATTCCCGCTTCATCGAACAATCCGGCAGCCAGATCGGATTCGCGGATCGAGGCATGGCTCAACACGCCTTCCACCTCCGCGCTGTCACCACTGATGGCGCTGCTCAGCCGGATCGCTGCAGGCAACATGCCGGGTGCAGCGCGGTGAAGCAGGCCGTCAAAGTGCAAGTCGCGATCATGACTGGTGAAGCCCAGCGCCACGCCATCGCAGCGCATGATCCGCCAAAAGGTCGCGACGCTATCAAGCTCGCGGTCAAAGAAGACCCGCATCACGCGCTCTCGCGCAATTCAATGAGCGGAATACTGGGCGCCTCGCCTGCAGCAAAGTTGATCCCCGACACATCAATGCGGTCCTCAGCAAAGCGCACGGGCACATCGAATAAAAAGCCAGCGCGAATGTCTGCTCCTGCGGGAGGTGCGGTGGTGAAGGTCACCATACCGCCCTCACCCAGCGTCCAATCGTCTGTGCCAACGCCATCCACGCTGATCAGAACAGTTTCGGCGCGCGGCCGCGTAATCGGGCGGATCTGCGGGTCGTTGCCATCGCTGTAACTCTTGATAAGCGGGAAATCCGCGCGTCCGCCATCGCCTGTTCCAATCGGTTGATCAATCGGGGTGGGAGTGCCGGTCATCTCGCGGCTGCTGAAGTCGAACGGATCGCTAATCCGAAACCCTCGCGCGGCTCCGCGACGCGCTCGGAAAAACGCGATAAGCTGCGACAGTTCACTTTCGGAACGGATGCCGGGCCCCACATCAAAGTGCATGCGTGCATCGGCCCACAGCGAATTGCGCTGTTCATGGCCTGAGGCTGTGACGGACACGCTGGTTGAAAATTCCGGAGCCACGGCCGTATTTCGGCCCAGCTCAAAAGGGTAAAGCACATTGTCGAAAGCCTGCACGGGGTCCTCCTCATCCTGATCTGCGATCGGGGGCAAACGGGTGTATCCATCGCGCGACACCTGCGGCATCGCCCAGACATAGCGGCGCGTGATGGAGCGCGTCGCAGCTTCATCAAGGCCAGCATCAATCCGCGCCCAGAATTCTTCGGCATTCTCAGGCCGGAGCACGAAACCAGCGAGGTAATCCTGATCCTCAAGCGGATAGGCCAGCCGCGCATCAACAAAGGTATAAGCAGCGCGGCGGCTGGCATCCTGCCCGCCGGTGAGCCAGTCGTAATCCTCAAGCTGCAAGCGATCAAAGGCCGGGTACGCCCAGCCGATGGGCAGATTGGCGCGATAGGCTTCGGGAGTTTCGGGATCCAGGATTGTTGGTGTGAAGGCCAGCAAGAGAACTTCGCTTGGCCCGCTCGCAGCGGCGCGAATCGCGGCTGTCAGGTCGGCTGTGGACTGTGCCAGCAGCCCGCCAGCCTGATCCAGCAGAGCAACTTGCGCACCGTCCAGCGGCGCTCGCATATCATTGATGACAGGCGGATCGCCTCCGAAGACCGCGCGCGCTGCATCGTCGTAGAGGCAGACCGCCCGCGTATCGAATGTGGTCCACCACCAAGGCTCCCCGATTTGCATGCGCACGCCCTGCCCGGCGGCTTCCTGCAACACGACAAACCGAGCAGCGCTTGCTTGCAGCCATGCCATCGCTTCGCTGTTGGCGGGAGAAAGCAGCGTCGAAGGCGGCACCCATCCGGTCAGCGCCGCCTCGCCGTCAGCGGTCCGCTGTTTCCACGCCTCAGGGCAATAGGCGTCGAACAATTCATAGGAAATCGAGCCAATCGCTCCGAGATCATGAGCCGCGCATTGTTCGAAGAAGCTGCGGTGCCATGCGTCACATGGTTCGCACAATTCACCTGTAGCGTTTGCCAGAAGGTCGCCGCCCGGCTGCCGTTCAAGCCGCATGAAATGGCTCATCCCGACATAGTGCACCAAATCATCACGATAGCCGAGCGCCACCGCATTGCGGACGAGCCGTGCGGGCGTCTGGTCGTAGGCATCGTCATAGGCAGTCGCGATGCGCTCACCGTGAACCGGCAAGCGGACATCGCCAATTTCCAGCATGGCGCGGCCGCCATCCGCGTTGATCTGCGACAGTGTCACGCGCCCATTGGCACGCGCGGGCAAAGGCGCGTCTGATCCTGCGACAAAGCCGGGCGCGACTATCGAGATGAACATCCGCTCGATATAGCTGGGATGGACGGGCTCTCCCGGCAGGGCAAACCCGGCCTCCAGCGCGGAAAAAGGAACCGTTATCACCGCATCCTCGGGCGTGCCCACGGCATAATTCCACAGTCGCACAAACCATGTGCGCGGCTGGTCGACTTCATCGAAACCCTCAATCGTGAGCGTTGGGCCATTCACACCGTCGAGCGGAATGACCCCTTGCGATTGCCACCGAAAGCTCAGCGTCGTATTCGCGTAATTGCGGTCGGTCTCATAGGCCAGCAGTGGGTGATCGAGCGTGTCCTCACTGTGCCAGATCAAGCCAACGAGTTCGCCTTCGTGATGCAATTCAACATCGACCTGCAGCGAATCCGGGCCTGTCGTAATCACAGATGCCATCGCCGGGCGCGGGAAGTTGACCGTCCAGAAACGCGGATCGAAACGCTGGATGAAGCTGAATTCCTGCGCGGTCCGGCGGTCAGCAAGCCAGAATGCCATGCGTGTTACTCCTCAGCTGTCGTAAAGGGCGCGGCGAACGGCGCTGGCGACCTGGCGCGATGATCGGCGCAAGGCGACGGGCGCTCCGGTGCCGTGCGGGCTGGCAAGGTTGATGGCAACGCGCACGTCTCGGCTCGGCCCGCCTGCAGCACCCGGTTCGACCCGTCCGGCGCTGGTCGGGACGAACAGTTCAGGCCCGCGCTCACCCACCAGATAGCCGCGGCCGGGCGCCACCGGGCCACCGGTCGCACGGCCCGGCAGGCCAAGCAGCCCTCCGAGCGATTGCGTGAGCAGCCCCCCAATACCGCCCCCCGCGCCGCCACCGCTGCCGAACAGTTCAGCGAGACCCGATTTCAGGGCGTGTGCAGCAATCTCATCAAGCGACCGCAGCGCCACATTCTTCAGGTCATCAAAGCCAAGGCTGCCTTTGCGCAGCGCAGACAGCAGCCCGCGTTCAAGCGTGGCGCCTGCTTTATCGAGCCCGGAGAGCAGCGATTGGTCAACCGAGCCTTTGATCCCTTCAAGATCGGCGGCAAATTGATCAGTGCTGGCGCGCACATCGATCACCAATTCATCAAGATTATCATTCATTGTCATCGCGCTCCATCAATGCGGCGATCTCAGCGCGCGAAGGCGCTTCGCTGGCGGCGGCTCGCGAGGCCAAGGCGCTCACCAGCTCGCTGGGGGTGGATTGCCAAAAGTCGTCAGGCCGCCAGCCCAGCACACGCGCCGCGACAGCCCATGCGCAAGTGGCGGATTGCTCGAAGCTCACGTCTCGCCTTGCAGAACCTGCGCCAAGATCAGTCGCACCGGCGCGGTCGCTTGGAGCAAACCTATACTCAAGACAGCGCGGCCCACGGCATCTCGCTCGGGGCGCGCCTCACCTGGTAGGCAATGCCAGATCAACGCAGTCATCTCCGACAGTGTAAGCGCCCCATCCGAGGCCCGTTCGACCAGCGCGAAAAGTGAGCCGAGCTCAGCTTCCGCTGCGACAAGATTCTCAAAGCTCGGACGCAGAACATAGGCCGAACCGTCGATTGCGAACTCAACCTCGCCGCGTGCCGGATTGGCAGCGCGGGTCAAGCGGGCACCACTGCGCCAGAGCTTTCGAGTTGCAGCGTATAATTGCGCTCCCCGTTGAAATCGCCCGAATAATCGAGCCGCTGGACAAGGAACCTGCCGCGCAGGCGCTCGCCATCTTCGAAGGAGAGTTCATAATCTTCGATCGTGCCAGAGAGCGCAGCCGCACGAACTGCGGACTCTTCTGCGCTGCCGAGGAAAATGCCAGCCGCGCTGACTGAAACGGAGCGCGTGCCTGCGCCCGAAAGCAGATCACGCCAGCCACCAGAGCCCTTATGGGTGACCACCACAGGATCTCCATTGATGCTGAGTTGCGTTGTGCGCAGGCCAGCGACAGTCGCGTAAGTGACCGGACTGGCACCATCGCCAATTTTCAAAAGGAAGGCGGAACCGTTTTGTGCGGGCATGGGAGTTACTCCGTGATGGGCTTGAACAGGCGAAAGCGGAATTCGGTGAGCGCAGCGCGGCGGCTGTCATCGCGCTGTTCGCTGCGGGCGCGCAGAAAGCGGATGGCGGCTAGCTCATAGGTGTCAGTCAAAGGGGGCAGGCTGAGGACGCGCGCTTCGATTGCGGCGAGCAGCGCTGCGTCTGCGGCGGGGTCATCGATCCGGGTTTCCAACTCCAAAGCGATGCGGATTTCGCGGCCGGGGCGGTCTTTGGTGCCCCAATCGGTTGAAGCGCTGGCAGCGATGCCCAGCCAGGGCGGTGAGGCGCGTAAGGGTGCCTCTTCTTCAATGGCGTTAATCTCAGCCAGCGCCGGATCAGCGCGCAACCATTCAATCAACGCGCTGCGCAAAGCGTTTTCCATGGATCAATCCTCCTCGAAAATGTCGGGCCAGAGCCGCTGAGCGGATCGCCATGGGTGGCCGGATTGGCCGCTGGCAGCCGAGCGGGCGTAGGCGTGGGCCGCCGCTATGCGTTCGCCGCGGGCTCGCAGCGCCTGGACCAGCGCGCTGAAGGAGCGGCGCGGGTTCGCCTCAATCATGTCAGTCGCATCACACGCCAGGGCCGCCACAGCGCGGTGACACTCGCAGGCGGCGTCGCATCGCGACCTGACTCGCGGTCACGATAATGGAACGCAGCCAAGCGGATGATGCCTTGCTTCAGGGCAGCAGGCAGCTGGGCCCAATCAGGCGCAATCCCTGCGCGGACCGTTACGGCGATCATGCTCGAGTCAGACGATCCTTGCACCGCGAGCCGGGCGGTGCCGTCCGCTTCGATCCGGAACGTGTGTTCCTCGTCAGGCACAGCCACACGCGCGCCATCAGGCGCGACATGCTCCACTGCTTCCAGTCCGCGCACCGGACGGGCGGCAAGGCATTGCCAGCCGGGCTCAGCCGGGACCGTTAGCGCAATCACATGCTCCAAGGGTGTTTGCCCCGTAAAGCCCTCACAAATAGCGAGGCTCGCGGCGAGCAAATCGGTCAGCAAGGCGTCCTCACGCGAGCGGCTGATCCCGAGCCAGCCCTTCAGATCGGCCAGCGCCTCTTGCGAGAGATCGGCTGGCCCGGTCACGGTCCGCTGCATGGCGGTTCCTTTCGGCAAATTGTTTGTATTTCAGATAAAAATGCGCCCGCGCCGCTCTGGCCGCTTCGATTGCGAAGCAGCGGCGGCGCGGGCGCAAGGGACCGGCGCAATGGCAAGGGGGAGGACCATGCGCGCCGGGGAGCCGTCAGGCGTAAGGTGGACTACGCCTCGATCTTCAGCAGCTTGATCGCGTTGGAATCGAGCACCTGACCACCGACACGCTTGGTCGCGTAGAAGTGGACGAAGGGCTTGTTCGAGAACGGATCACGCAGGATGCGCGTGGCGCTGTGTTCGGCGATCAGATAGCCGTGACGGAAATTGCCGAACGCGATCGGGAATTCACCCGTCGTGACATCGGGCATGTCTTCGGCTTCAACCACCGGATAACCAAGCAGGCGATCGGGTTGCCCTTCGACAAGGCCCGGCTGCCACAGAAACGCGCCATCGCTGGTCTTAAGCTTGCGCACCATGCCGAGCGTGGCTGAGTTCATCACGAAGCTCGCGCCCTGACGGTGTCCGGCTTTGAGCGAATGGATGAGGTCAATCAGCTTAGCCTCAGGCGCGCTGTCGAATCCGGCGGCATCGCCAGAACCGATATATTGCAACGTGCCAAATGTCCGGGTTGCGTCTTCGGCAACCGAGCTGGGCGCGGTGGTAAAGCCGCTCGGTTGATTGGTGCCAGTGCCGGCGACAAAGGCGGCGCCTTCTGCGCGGGCAAACTCGGTCGCGATTTCGCTGGCGATCCAAGTCTCGATATCAAACGCAGCGTCATCGAGCATGGTCTGGCTGGCCGCCGGATTGGCGAACAGATCACCGCTGGGCGGGGCGATCTCTGCAAATTGCGGCGCATCGGTATCACCGCGCGGGGCGACTTCGCTGACCCAGCCCGACGCAGTGCCGCCGGTCGAAACCAGCTTGCGATAGCCCGACGTACCGGTTTGCACGACTTGTGCCAGAGCGCGGATCGGGCTGATTTCCACCAGTGCGCGGGCGATCATCGTGTCGATCACCTTGGGGACCGCATAGCCGCCATCGGCGGGCTGCGCAGTGTTCAGGGACTTGACCTCGGTCTCGCTGCCGCGACGCAGATAGCCGTTGACGAAGCCTTTGACCTCAGCGGTGTTGATCTCACTCGTGCCCATCGCCGGACGGGTCGCGGCGCGCGCCACTTTGTCCAGCCGGGCTTTCACTTCGTCAACATCGCCGCGCAGTTGAGTAATGGCTTCGTCCGCTTTGTCCTGACGCGCGACGATATCGAAGCTTTCGGCCATCGGATCAGAAGAACCGGGGGCAGGGACAGTTTCGCTGAGAGTAGGGGTGACAGTAATATCCATAGGGCAATCGAGCCTTTCTTGGTGGGTGGTTCTGGAGGGTGGGCACAAAAAAGGCCGCTCAAACGGAGCAGCCGGAGAGGATGGAGAGGTGAGCGATGTCAGCCCACAAAGTGGACGCGCGCTGTGTGCTGGAGCGGCTGTGTGACGAGGCTGACTTCAAACAGATCAATCCCGATCAACTCGCGCCCCTTGTCAGTGCGGCGCGCTTTGCGGGCACGGTATCCAAAACTGAGCCCGCTCACCGCGCCGTCGCGCAGCATTGCAGCGGCGCGGCTATTGGGTCGTGTGATGCGGGCGATGATCCGCAGGCCATGTTCGTCCTCGGCGGCGAATTCGACCGCGCCGATCACGCTATCAGGCCGGTGCTGCCACAGTAGGGGCACGGGTTCGCGGCGATTCGCCAGCGTTTCAGCAAAAGCGCCCGCGCGGATCGTGTCTCGGTCAGCGTCTGGCGTGTCGAACACAGCGGCGTATCCGGCAAAGCGCAGGTCTTGAGCAGCGCTCATTTCAACAGCTCCCAAACGCCCAGTCGCACCGCGATACCGATCAGCAAAGCGGCCAGCGCGGCGCGGATCAGCCATTCGACCAGCGCTTTCCAAGCGCTCGTCTTGGCGTCGCGCCAGGCGGCGAGCAATTCGCGCAATTCGGACAGATCGTCCTCAGCCCCGGCATCGCCCAGCCCCAGCTGAGCGAGCGCTCGCGCTGCGGCAAGCTCGCTAGTCTCCTCGATGATAGCGCGCAACGTATCCAGCTGCGCGCCTTCACCTCCGGCCTGCGCGAGCAAGTGTGCGAGCATATCCTCGCGGGTTGTGCGGTAGGCGGCTTCATGGCTCATGGCGTGTCTCCATCGTCGGGAAAGCCGAGCATTTGCCGTTTTTCCGTGCGTGTCAGAAAGTCGGCTTCGGAGACCTGCCGCCACAGCCGCTCGCGGTCCTCAGACAGCGCGGGCACCTGATCGAGATCGACTGCAAGGCTCGCATCAGGAAACCACGGTTCGAGCGCTTCGGAAAGGCTGGTCAAAAGCTTGGCGGCAAGCGGCAGCAGTGTCAGCCGCCAAAGCGCGCGATTGGCTTCGCGATAGTTTGAATAGGTGTTGTCCCCCGGCAGGCCGAGCAACATGGGCGGCACGCCAAACGCCAGCGCGATCTCTCGCGCCGCCGCACTCTTGAGCGTCGCAAAATCCATGTCGGCGGGAGACAAAGCCATGCTCTGCCATTTGAGCCCACCGTCTAGCAGCATGGGACGCCCGGCATTGCCTGCTCCGGAAAAGGCACTGGAAAGCTCATCCTTCAAGCGCTCAAACTGGTCGGTCGTCAGCGCGCCGCCATCGCCCGCTTCATGGACCAACGCGCCGGAAGGCCGCGCGGCGTTATCCAGCAGAGCGCGGTTCCAGGCCGAGGCCGCGTTGTGGATTCGCACCGCCGGCACCGCAGCGGCCAGCGCGCTCGCGCCATATTGATCGTCGAGCGGGTGCAGCGCTTTCACGTGCACCAGTGCGGGCCAGCCATCTTCATCCTCAAACGCGATCCGCCTTGTCTCCGGGCCAACGCTGTATTGCGCTGCGCTCGGCCAGCCACTTGCGTCAGCGATAATCTGCACTCGGTCCGGGCGCAGCGCGAACAGCTCCACCGGTGCGCCGCTCGCATCGCGTGCGATCTGGACATAGCCATTGCCGTGCAACAGCACATGCGCAGCGAGTGTCTCGATCAGTTTTTGCCCTGCGCTGGTGGCTGTGATCAGCGTGATCAGGCGCGGATCGGAGGCGGTGAGCGGCGCCTGCGCGATCCCCTCTGCAACAATCCGCACCGCGCGCTGCGCAATCGGATTGGCGAGGAAGCCGGTTCGCACGGCGCTGGAGTATTCGAAGTCTTCTGGCTGGCTCACTGATTCAAAAGCACTTGGCCATGTCCCGGGAAATCCGTTTGCCAGCCCAGAGCCCAAGGGCAAGCGCTCAGCCTCCCCGCCCTTGAAGGCGGAGAGCAATGTGTCGATCCAAGCCATGATGGCTCCTTTTTCCTTAGATTGGGCGAACACTTGGCCGCGCGGCGCGGCCCAGCATCAATTCACTCAAGGCCCACACCAGCGCATCCGCGCGGTCGGGCGAGCGGCCTTTCCCGGCATATCCGCCGCCGGTGAGCAGGCTGCACATCTGGTCTTCAAGCTGCGGAAAGGCCCCGCAATGGCGCACCCGCCCGCTCGCATAGAGCGCGGCAACCGGTTCAGCGCGGGCGACCTTGCCGCGAGTGGCATGCACCAGCTTGATCGGCAACGCAGCGTCGGCAGCGCGCAGCACGCTTTCGACCATCGCGCCGCCCTGATTGGCTTCGGCGACCACTCGGTCGGCGCGCCATTCGAGCGCGGCGGCACTGACTGCGGCGGCCCATTGATCGGGCGTCGGCGTTGTTACGCTGCAATCGGCGAGCACCCGCGCAACGCCGTCAGTCCCCAACGCGGCGACCACAATGCCGCATTCATCGCCATGTGCACTGGCCGGCGGATCGACCGCCACAACCACCCGCGCATGGCCCGGCACCGCACCGGTTTCGCGCGCGGCTTCTACCATGGCGCGGGTCCACAGCGCACCCTCGACATCGGTGAGCATCTCGCCCGCAATCTCCTGCCGGGCCAGCTGGCTGCCCGCATACTCCGCTTCAATCGCGTCAAAGAACCGGCGCGGGAGATTGCCGATATTGTCATAGGTTGACCCGCGCGACAGCACGACCGCGCCATCCTTTTCCTGGTCAAGCAAGCGCTCCAGCAAGGGTACACAGCGCGGCGTTGTGGTCACCGTAATACGCGGGTCGTGCGTTAGACGCAGACCCATCACAAGGTTGTCCCAGCACCGGATCGCCCGGTTTGCGGCAAGCGGCCACTTGCCAATTTCATCACACCACGCGTGGCTGTGCTGCGGCCCGCGCAAGGCTTCCGGCTCGCTCGCTGAAAAGATCTGCGCTTGGGCTCCGTTGGGAAAGCGCAGCCGCCGCAGCGATGGCTCGAAGACCGGACGGCCTTCGGGCCGGCAGCACGCGATAATCCCGCTTTCTCCTTCGATCATGACGCTGCGCGCTTCGGCCAGTGACGTCGCCACCAAAGCGATGCGCGCTTCGGGCTGGCTTTCCGCGATGGCGCGAACCCATTCCGCGCCCGCCCGCGTCTTGCCAAAGCCGCGCCCCGCCATGATCAGCCAGATGCGCCAGTCGCCCGGCGGAGCGAGTTGTTGGGGCCGCGCCTGCATGCGCCAGTGCCATTGATACTCATTCAACTCCGACTGGTTTAACGCTTCAGACAGCCGGTCGCGTGCCTCTGGCTCTTCCTCACTGAGGAAGCCGAGCGGCTCCTTCATACCTTTTTGGCCGACCCTTGCTTCTTCGCCTCACGCTCGCGCTGAAGCTGAAGGCGGATCGCTTCGACCTTGCGATCGATCGACGCGCGCACTTCCGCTGCGCTCACATTACGCTGATCGGCCTCAGCGCGTGCGGCGTTTTCGCGGTGAGCGTTGAGCAAGCGGATTGCATTGGCGAAATCGTATTTCTCATCTGCAAGCGCGCGCTGATCACCATCGCGCATCCGTCTGAGCACTTCCATTTCCAGATGCGTGTAACCCTCGCGCAGAGCCGCCAGCCATTCGCGCGCAAATTCAGGATTTTGCCGGCGGTGGCGATAGACTGTGCTGGTGTGCTCGCCAACATGCGCAGCCGAAGCGCTGACATTCGAGGTCTCTGCCAGATACTCAAGAAATCCGGGGCACCAGCTAATATCGCACTCACAAGGAACGGTTGGAGTGCTGCTGGCGGGGTGGTTTGCCTTAGCGGGCTGTGGTTTTTCAGCCTGGCCGCGACTGGTCATGAAACGGATCCTTTCGAGGCGAACGAAAAGAGCGCCGGACCTCACCGAAGAGGGCGGCGCACCAAAGGGCGTAGAAAGCGAATAATGGGGCGGAGCAAAGAGCCGGAAGCGACTCGGTCTTTTGCGATGTTCCATTTCTCTAACCAAAGAGCGTGACGATGTCAATCTATTTTACCAAATCGGTTCATTTTTAGCACTTGCGCCCTCGCGGGGGCTGGCCTAACTGCGCGCCTTCACGCACGCTCGGGGGCTAACACTCGATGACATGGCTGCGCAGCCTCTACGAATGGACCATGGAAAAGGCCGCTCACCCGTGGGCGCAAGGCTGGCTCGCATTTTTCTGTTTTATCGAAGCGAGCTTTTTCCCGATCCCGCCGCACCCTCTGCTGGGCCTGATGTGCCTGGCCGAGCCCAAGAAGGCGCTGCGCTTTTCGCTGATCGCTACGCTGGCGTCCGTGGCGGGCGGGCTGTTCGGCTATGCGATCGGCTACTTGCTCTACGATTCGGTCGGCGTCCCGCTGCTCACCGCAATTGGCCTGATCGACAGCCTGCCCGCCGCCAAGTGCACCTTTGACGAATACGGCGCCTACGCGGTCACCATCGCTGCGGCCACGCCGGTGCCGTTCAAGCTGCTGACGATCACGGCAGGCTTTCTAAGCATGGACCTTTTGCCCTTCATGCTCGCCGCTTTGGCCGGGCGGGCGCTAATCTTCGTGACGGTGGGCGTGCTCTTCCAAGTGTTCGGTCGCCCGATAAAGCGGATCATTGATGAGTATCTAGGAACGGTCACGACCGTGTTCGTGCTGTTGCTGGTCGGCGGCTTTCTGGCGATCACCCAGCTGGGGGGAAGCGGCGATAAGGAAGACCCCTGCGCCAAGCCGGGTGCTGTCGAAGCGGCCTCACAAGCGGCTTGAGCACTGCTGCGCCAGCGCCTAAACCCTCGACCAAGCGGTAGGGGATAAACGGCCAAGGATCGGGCGGTGGCATGGAACCGACTTTCTCGCAAAAGCTCAGCGCCGAAGCGCTTGGCAGTTTCTTTCTGTTCGACGCCGTCATCGGCTCAGGCATCATGGCCGAAGCGTTGGCAGGCGGAAACGTCGCTGTCGCGTTGCTCGCCAACACTGTGGCAACCGGGGCCATTCTGTATGTTCTGATCGCGATGCTGGGGCCGATTTCAGGCGCGCATTTCAACCCGGCAGTGACGCTCGCCTTACTGGTTCGGGGAGAGATCAACGCACGGGACGCCATGGCCTTCATCGCCGCGCAGCTTGGCGGCGGCGCGCTGGGCGCGTTTGCGGCGCATGTCATGTTTGACCTGCCCGTGCTGCAATTCTCTACCAAAGCGCGCGCCGGGATCGGCCAGTGGACTGGCGAGGCGATCGCGACCTTTGGTCTTGTGCTCACCATTATGCTGCTGCTGCGCCACCGGCCTGCCGCAATCCCGGCGGCGGTGGGCCTGTACATTACCAGCGCCTATTGGTTCACCTCGTCCACCAGCTTTGCCAACCCCGCAATCACAGTGGTGCGCAGCCTGTCTGACACCTTCGCCGGAATCGCGCCGGTCGATGTGCCGCTGTTTATCGCAGCGTAATTGGTGGGCGCTGGAGCGGCGGTCTTGTGCGCGCGGTTGCTGGGCGCTGGGGCTGCAACTGAGCCGGTGACCGAACCCTTCAGGTAATAATCCCGACCGCTTTGCCAGCGCGCTCAAACATGGCGAGCACGGTTTGCACTTCCTCGGCGGAATGCTCTGCGCACAGTGAGCACCGCAGCAGCGTCATGCCGGCAGGTGTTGCTGGCGGGCGGGCGAGGTTGACGTAAAGGCCTTCTTTCAACAGCGCCTCCCACATCATCGCGCCGCGTTCGAGGTCAGGCATGATCACCGCGACGATCGCGCTTTGCGGGGTCTCAGTCCCGATCTGGAAGCCCAGCTCGGTCAGGCCCTTGTGCAGCGTCTTGGAATTTTCCCACAAATGCGCCCGCTTGTTTGCGCCGTGCATCAGCTTGCGGATCGAGGTGGCCGCCGTGGCCACCACGCTGGGCGGCAGGCTCGCGGTGAAAACATAGGGGCGGCAGACCAGCCGCATGATATCGAATTTGGGATGGTTGGAAACGCAAAAGCCTCCAACGGTGCCAACGCTTTTGGAGAAGGTGCCGATGATAAAATCGACATCATCCATCACACCCTGCTCTTCTGCGACACCGCGCCCGTTTTCACCGATAAAGCCCATCGAGTGCGCTTCATCAACCAGCACCATCGCGCCACATTTCTTGGCGACGGCGATCATCTCCTTAAGCGGCGCAACGTCGCCCATCATCGAATAGACGCCTTCCAGGATCACCAGCTTGCCTGCATCATCAGGGATGCGGCGCAGGCGCTTTTCCATGGCTTCGATATTGTTGTGGCGGAAGGGGACGATCTCAGCATCGCCCATCTTGCAGCCATCATAGATCGAGGCGTGGCTGTCGATGTCGAGGACGATGTAATCGCCCTTGCCTGCGATTGTGGAGATGATACCGAGATTGGCCTGATAGCCGGTTGAGAAGACCATCGCGTGGTCCATCCCGTAAAACTCGCACAGCGCGTCTTCGCACTCCTTGTGCCCCTGATAGGTGCCGTTGAGCACGCGGCTGCCGGTGGTGCCGGTGCCATATTCGGTCAGAGCATCCTTGCCGGCATCGATCACATCGGGATCGAAGGTCATGCCCATGTAATTGTAGGTGCCAAGCAGGATTGTATCGCGTCCGTTGCAGATCGCACGGGTGGGCGAGAGCACCTTTTCCATCACCAGGTTAAAGGGGTCTTCCACACCGCTGGCAAGCAGCGTTTCGCGGGTTTCGATAATCCCGTCAAACTTCGACAGAAGATCTTTGGCGGGCGCCTTGGGCGGATTGCTGAGTTCGTTCATAGCGGTGCTTTCTATCAGCTTTCCTGCAGCTTGTGCACTGCGCTGACCAATTGTCCGTAATTCTCGATTTCGGCCTGCTGGTTCATGCTGATGATAACGTCGAATTCGTCTTCGATCTCGGCGACGAAATCCATCACGGTCAGGCTGTCAAACTCCAGATCATTGGCAAAGGTCGTCGCGTCTGTGACGGCGACACCCTTCTTGTTGAACGGCTCAATCAGAGCGCGAATGCGGGTGTCAACTTCGTCTTGGGTCATGGGGGTCTCTTGTCCTGGCGCGCGCCCGCAACAATCACGGCGCGGCTTCGTGTTGTTTTGAAACGCTGGAAAAGCGTCTGAGTGCCGAGCTTGTCAAGGATCAAGCAGAGTGGCAGGCTTGCCAGATGGACGGGGGATCGCAGGTCCGTAGCGACGCTGCTGCTGTGCAGCAAGCGATTAGGCAAGGAATTTCAATAGTATGTCGAGTGGAGAAGCGGGCCTCATATTGCCGGGCGAGGGCAAAGAGGCGCAAGTCAAAAACATACTGTCCGAGGATAAGAGCTCAAGCCAAAACGCTACAAATGGCCCGCATAAGAGCTTTTCCAGCAACGCGATCTATCTGGCCCGCACCGCGCAGATCAACACGCTTACCCTTTCGCAAATGGCGGATAACAAGGCATCGATCCTGATCGGCGCGACCTTTGTGGTGTTCTCGCTCGCGGTTACAAAGTTGATCGGGGCGGAATTGACCTGGGCCATTCTTGCGCTCGCCATCACGGCGTTCGTGGCTTCGTTGTGCGCTGTCTTTGCCGTCCTGCCCGCCTCCAAGGGCTAACCCAAGGGCGCACAGGAGGCAAACGTGCTGTTTTTCGGCAACTTTGCTGAGCTGGAAGAGGCAGAGTGGCAGGATCGCCTGATCAACGATTTCCACGATGATGAGGCCGTGCTGCGACTGATGCTGCGTGATGTGCACCAAAACGGCAAAGTGCTGCGCGAGCGCAAATACCGTTTCCTGAATTACGCCTATCGCTCATTCTTGATCGGCCTCAGCGTGACCATGGTGGCGCACATTGCCGAGACTGTGTTCCGCCTGCCACTCATTTCGGGCTGACACGCCCCGACCACCGCGATTACACAGGCAGCAATTCGTTCACCGCGCTCATAAACGGCATGATCGAAACCGGTTTTGACAGATAACCCGCCGCGCCTGCCTTTCGGATGCGTTCCTCATCGCCCTTGCCGGCAAACGCCGTTACCGCCAGAACCGGGATCGCTTCAAGCCGCGCGTCGCCTTTGGCCGCTTCAATCAAGTCAACGCCTGACACGCCAGCCAATTGAATATCCATAATGATCAGGTCGGGGGAGGTCATCCGCGCGGTTTCCAGCACACGCTCACCATCCGCAATCGGCATGGCTTCAAAACCATTGGCGCTGAGAACATCGCAGAACAATTTGCGGTTGAGGTCGTTATCCTCAACCACCATGATACGCTTAGCCATGATGCGCCCCGTTTTGTAGAAGCCGCATCTCGTCGGCCCTGTTGCACGATTCGTCTTACCTGAGAGCAAAGGGCATCACAATGCCGCAACGATCTGATTCCGAGATGACACAAGGATTTACATCTCCCAAAACGCTTGCGTTGGCCGCGCTGGGCTGGGTGCTGGAGGATACGGAGCGCGCTGAGCGGTATCTGGACCTGACAGGCCTTGACGCGGATTCTCTGCGCCATGGGCTTGACGATCCGGCGGTGCTCGGCTCGACGCTCGATTTCCTCGCCAATTACGAACCCGATCTGATCCGCGCAGCCGAAGCGCTTGCGGTGACGCCTGAAGAACTGATAGCCGCCCGAAAGGACCTTGCTTAATGAATTCCCGCCCCCTGATCGTCAGCGATTGTGACGAAGTGCTGTTGCACATGGTTTCTCATTTCAAGGAATGGCTGGAGGCGAGCCAGGGCATTGATTTCAATCTGGAAGGCCATGATTTCGCCAATGCGATGCGGTGGCAGAAAACCGGCGAAGTGCTGGAGCCGATGGACATCTGGACAATGCTAGGCCGGTTTTTCGACACCGAAATGGACAGCCAGACCCCGATAGAAGGGGCGGTGGAATCGCTCAATGCCCTGATGGATCACGCCGATGTGGTCGTTCTCACCAATCTGGTCGATGACCGGCGCGAAAAGCGTGCAGAGCAGCTGGCCGCTGTCGGCATTGACGCACCCGTCTACACCAACCAGGGCCCCAAAGGCCCAGCGCTTGACAAGATCCTCGATGAATTGGGCCGTGATCGCCAAGTGTTTTTCATCGACGATCTGGCTCAGCATCATGCCTCCGTGAAGGAGATTTTGCCTGATGTCATTTGCCTGCACATGTGCGGCGATCCTCAGGTTGCCACCGCTATCGATTGCGCTCACAAAGCGGGCAACGCCGACGCGAGGATTGACCGTTGGGGCGATGCCTTGCCATGGCTGCTGGAACGTCTGGAAAAGGAACCCGCGTGACCATTGAAGAGCGCCTAGTCGAACTGGGTCTGACACTGCCCGCCGCTGCAGCCCCGGTAGCGAGCTATATGCCGCTCGTGGTTCATGGCGGGGTCGCGTACGTCTCAGGCCAGCTCCCTTTTGTGGACGGCAATGTAAAGACCGGGCGGCTGGGTGAAAGCGTCGATGTAGCCGGCGGGATCGAAGCGGCGCGGGCCTGCGGATTGATGATCCTAGCTCAACTCAAATCAGCCGATCTGCTCGAGCGGGTGGAGCGCGTGGTGAAGCTGGGCGCCTTCGTCAATTCAACGCCCGCTTTCACGGATCAGCCCAAGGTCGCCAATGGTGCCTCAGATTTGATGTTTGACGTCTTTGGCGAGGCAGGCCGCCATGCCCGTGCTGCGGTCGGCGTGCCCACTTTGCCCTTGGGCGCAGCCGTCGAAGTTGACGCGGTGATCGCAATCCGCGCTGATTGAGCGTGAGCAGCGGGGGCAAGGGCGCGGCTCCGGACTGGCTGACGCGCGGCCCATATGCGCATCGCGGGCTGCATTCCCCCGGACTTCCGGAAAACTCGATTGCAGCGTCAGGGGCGGCGATTGCGCGCGGCTTCGGGATTGAATGCGATGTCCAGTTGAGCGCTGACGGCGTTCCCATGGTCTTCCACGACTGGGATGCTGAGCGGCTGTGCGGCCATCCCAATGCAATCGCTTCCATGAAATCAGACGATATCGAGCAACTTGGCCTGCTTGGCACAGAGCAACGACCCGCGCGGCTGGCGTCCTTTCTCAGCGAGGTCGACGCGCGCGCGGCGCTGCTGATCGAGCTTAAGTCAAAGCCTACGCTCTCCCCTCTCCTCATATGCGAAGCAGTTGCGCGGGCTGTGGCCGGATATAGCGGCCACTGCGCCATCATGAGCTTCGATCCGCGCGTGCCGCAGTGGTTCGCGCAGCACGCTCCTGAAATTTCGCGCGGCCTTGTGGGCACTGATAGCTATCCCAACGGTTTTGAGCATGTGTGGAGAGACCCCGACATCATTGCTCTGGCGCAGCCGCATTTTGTGGCGCTTGATCGCCGCGACTTGGCACGGCCTGAAGCGGCGCAATGGCGCGATGCGGGCGGAGCTCTTCTGAGCTGGACCATCCGCACCAAGGCCGAATGGAATACCGCGTCAGCCCTCGCTGATGCGCTGATCGCGGAAGGAGAGGCGCTGGCGTGAGCGAGCTCGTCGTCAAACTTGCGCCCTCGGTCGGCAGTTTTGACGCGAGCGAGTGGAATGCGCTGGGCGGCGCGCGTAACCCGTTTGTGAGCCACGAATTCCTGACCGCTCTGGAAGATTCCGGAAGCGTTGGCGAAGGGACCGGCTGGGACCCAGTGCCCATCGTCATTCAGGACACGGATGATCGCCTGCTCGCCGCGGTGCCCAGCTACGCCAAAGGGCACAGCCAGGGCGAATATGTCTTCGATCACAGCTGGGCCGATGCGCTGCAAAGGGCGGGCGGACGTTATTATCCCAAGCTTCAGATCGCGGCTCCCTTTACCCCGGCCAACGGCCCGCGCCTGCTGCTTTCGGACCCCGCGCTGGCCCCGCATCTGCTCAAAGGCGCCGAAGCGGTGTGTTTGCAGAGCAACCTTTCTTCTGCCCACGCGACCTTCATTGAGCCCGACCAAGTGCCGCGGTTTGAAGCGGGCGACTGGCTGCTGCGCTCTGATCTGCAATTCCACTGGATCAACCGCGACTACGATACTTTTGACGGTTTTCTGGACGATCTCGCCTCGCGCAAGCGCAAGAACCTGCGCAAAGAGCGGGCCGCAGCGCAGGAAGGCCTGCGGATAGAAAAACTCTCAGGCGATGATATCAAACCTGAGCATTGGGATGCGTTCTGGGTGTTCTATCAGGACACCGGCGCGCGCAAATGGGGTACGCCTTATCTGACGCGCGACGCCTTCACCTTGCTCAGCGAACGCATGGGTGAAAAGCTGGTGCTGATCCTTGCTTTCGATGGCGATTTTCCGATTGCCGGTGCGCTCAACTTTATCGGATCAGACGCGCTGTATGGCCGCTATTGGGGCTGCTCACGCGACGTGCGCTTTCTGCATTTTGAGCTGTGCTATTATCAGGCCATCGACCTGGCAATTGAGCTGGGCCTCGACCGGGTCGAGGCGGGCGCGCAGGGCGGGCACAAATTGGCGCGCGGATATGAGCCGGTGCAGACTTGGTCCGCGCATTGGCTGGCCGATCCTGGTTTTCGCGCAGCTGTGGCCGATTTTCTGGAGCGCGAGCGCGAAGGCGTGGCGACTGACCAGATGTTTCTCGACGCGCGCACCCCTTTCAAAAAGGGTGATTGACGCGCAAGGCCGCTGGGTCTGTGGGCTTCAGGCGGCGCGTCGGCGTTCGTCAGCCAGCCATTGGCGCGCCAGGCGCTGAGCCTCAGCAATTTCACGGGCCGTCATCTCATCCGCAACGTCAGCACGACAAAAGGCGGCTTCGTCGTGACCGCGCGAGGCCGCGAGGTTGAACCATTTGTGCGCTTCGATCATGTCGCATTCAACGCCATTGCTGCCGGTCGAATAGAACACGCCAAGGTCAAACAAGCCCGACACGTCGCCATCCATCGCAGCCGCCATGGCACGCGCAACAGCCAAATCGGCGGTGGCATTGCTAGCTGGCTTCGCAGTCTCAGTCTTGATCGGTGTCAAATCCATTGCACTATCCCTGTCAAATCGGGCGGCCCGTCCCCCTGTCGCAGATCGCCTGTGCTGAAGATGTCACGGATCGTAGTCAACAAATGGTTAATCGCTTGGTTAATTAGTTGTATCCCGAGGTCCGGGCGCAAGCCTTCGGCAAGGTTCATGGGCATGATTGCGGATTGAACGGGATGGATCGTCAAACCCGCTTGCGAGCGAGCGTTTGCCTGCCTATAGGCGCGGTCAACGCGAGGACTTGCTTGGGGGCGAGCAAGCCAATGAGGGAACTCTGGTGCTGATGACGGGACAGTCGAATGCAGGGCATGACTGGAAGCATCGCAGGGACATGAGGACCTAATGGCAACGTCTGCGGCTGAAGAAATCACAATCCTCGAAAAGGCGAAAAGCCTGCTCGCGCCGGACTACGTGCCGAGCGATGACGAAGAATATATGAACGCGACGCAGCAGGCGTATTTCCAGATGCTGCTGATTGAGTGGAAGCGCTCAATCCACACCGCGGCTGACCAGACCCTCCAATCGCTGGCAGATGGTCCAATCCGCGAGGCTGATCTTAATGATCGCGCTTCGAGTGAGACCGACTGGGGTATCGAATTGCGCACACGTGATCGGCAGCGCAAGCTTGTTTCAAAGATCGACTCAGCTTTGCGGCGCATTGAGCAAGGCGAATATGGCTATTGCGAGGTCACCGGCGATCCCATCGGATTGAAGCGGCTGATCGCCCGTCCTGTCGCCACCATGACTGTCGAAGCGCAGGAAGCGCATGAGCGGCGCGAGAAAGTCAGCCGCGATCAATAACGCAGCCTCACAGCCTCTGCCCCCGCCTCTGCAAAGCGTTGTGATCCGGTTTAGGCCTGCGAAAAAAGCCGTTCCAGTTCGGGACGCGCCTGCACAAGTTAGCCGCAGTGTTACACCCGTTAAGAATGCGTTTACTTTGACCCAATAGCTCAAAGGTCACACACCGCGCGGCCAAGGGCCGGCGGAACGATCAAACGGGCAACGTCAACAGGAGTGCGAATATCATGTCAGGTGTGGAAACTCGCAGCGTTTCGCGCGACAGCCTGTTCCTGTTGGCCAACATTACCTTGGAAAACTCGCCCGAGATCCATCGGGTGCGGGTGCGCAATCTCTCCGATGGCGGGATGATGGCTGAAGGTCAGTGCTATGTGAAGCGCGGCCAGCGGCTTGAGATTGAACTGCGCAATATCGGCAAGGTGATGGCCAGCGTAGCTTGGGTGCAAGACAACCGCTTTGGCATCGCATTCGACGCGGAAGTGGACTCGCAACGCGCGCGCACAGCCACAGCGGATGACCACACACCGGTCGCCGGTACGCTGGAGCGATCTTGGCAGCACCGCGCGCCTTCGCCGCCTGACCCCAAGAGCCTGCGCAAGATCTAATCTCTCCCTTCGCCCTCTGGCACACGACGATTTCGGAAAATCGTCAAAGGCCAAAGGCTGTGACTGACGAATGACGCGCAGGCATGCTAAGCCCTGCCGCGTCCGATATGCCTCACCGTCTTTTCCCCTTCGCCTGCCTCGCCGCCGCGCTCGCAATGCTTGCCGCGTGCGGTCCGGCTGAGCCTGAAGGTCCGGTGGAAGTTGTCGTCATCGGCCAGTCCGAGACTCTGTTCGAAGAGGGGATCAGACTGGCCCCCGCCGCGCAAGCTCTGCGTGCGGCTTCGGCAGAGGGGCTGGTGGCGTTTGATTCCACGGGCCAGATTGTGCCCGGCCTCGCAGAGCGCTGGATCGTTACAGATGACGGTGCGAGCTATATCTTTCGCCTGCGCGAGCGCAATTGGCCCGATGGCGAGCCGATCAGCGCGGGTGATGTGCGTACGTCTTTGAACGCTGCGCTGAAGCAGCTTGAAGGCAGTCCACTTGGGCTTGATCTGGCCAAGCTCACTGATGTGCGCGCCATGACAGACAGGATCGTCGAACTGAGGCTTTCCAGTCCAATGCCGCAGTTTCTGCGTTTGCTCGCGCAGCCCGAGCTGGGGCTGCGCAAAGATGGCGTGGGGGCCGGGCCGATGATTGTAGAGCGTGAGGAGGAGCAAGAGCTCGCCGCACTCACCGCAATGAGCCCGCGCGAACGCGGCCTGCCAGAGGTCGAGCAACGCCGCAAAGATGAGCCCGATCTCGCGCTCAAGGCGATTGAGGCCCAGCTGGCGATTTCCGCATTCTCGCGCGGCGATGTGGATCTGATCACCAATGGTCAGCTTGCAGCCTTTCCGCAAATTGAGCTGGGCCCGCTATCGCGCGGCGCCGTGCAGGTGGACCCTGCGCTTGGCCTGATGGGGCTGAGAGTCATGTCGACCGAAGGCGTGCTCGCTGATCCTGCGCGGCGCGAGGCGCTCTCGATGGCATTGGATAGGGCAGCTTTGATTGAACCATTTGGTCTGGGTGGCTGGCAACCGACCAGCTGGATTGTGCCACCCGCTATATTCGAAAATGAAGCGCTGCCTTCGGGCCGCTGGGACACTCTCAGCCTTGAGGAACGGCGCGGCGTGGCAAGCGCTCGCATGGCGCGCTGGCGTGAAGAAAGCGGCGCGGAAGGGATCGTCATAACGGTCGGACTGCCGCCGGGACCGGGCAGCGATCTGCTGTTCCGGGGCCTTTCGCAAAGCTGGGCGGCGCTCGGCGTGCGCGCTGAGAAGGTTTTGTCAGGAACAGGGGCGCAGCTCGAATGGACCGACCGGCTGGCACGCTATTCAAGCCCACGCTGGTTCCTCAACCAGTTCAATTGCGACGTCGCCGACGGGCCGTGTTCGGCGGAAGCCGACGATCTGGTCCTGACTTCGATCTTCATCGCAGACCCCGCGCAAAAGGAAGCCGCGCTGGCGCAGGCACACACGATTTTGGTGGCCGAAGATGTGTTCATCCCACTCGGCGCTCCAGTGCGCTGGTCGCTGGTGCGCGGCGCGATTGACGCGTTTGAGCCCAATCCGTGGGGCATCCACCCCTTGTTCCCGCTCGCAGGACCCACCACTTAGACGGCGGAGGATATCGCATGGATCGACCAACCAAACTGACGCCCGAGCCGGCTGAAACCCAGCGCGAATGGACTTCGCAAGGGTCTGAGGGCACGCAGGCCTTTACCATGCAATTGCCCACTGGCACCGATCCCGCATCTATCCGCGCGCGGGTCGAAGCGGTTGAATTCCTGCTCGAGCGCAGCTTTCGGGTGCCGGGGATCAATATGCCGGTCGGCCTTGATGCAATCATCGGATTGGTGCCCGTCCTCGGCGATGTAATCACCACCGCGATGGGCGCTTACATCGTTTGGGAAGCGCGCAATCTGGGCCTTCCAAAGTGGAAGCTTGCCCGGATGGGCGCGAATGTCGCGTTTGATACTGTGGTGGGGCTTGTGCCGCTGGTGGGCGACGCGGCTGACCTGCTGTTCCGCTCCAACACACGAAACCTGCGCATCATCAAAAAGCATCTGGACAAGCATCACCCCGAAACACGCATTCTGGAAGGGTGAGTGGCGCGCGGACCGCGTCCGCGTTAAGGCAGGCGCACTATGACCAAAGGCGTTACCTATTCCAGCTATCTCGACCTTGATAAGGTCTTAGGCGCGCAGCACCCCGCGTCCGAAGCGCATGACGAACTGCTGTTCATCATCGTCCATCAGGCGAGCGAGCTGTGGCTCAAACTGTGCCTGCATGAACTGACCAAAGCGCGCATCGCCATCGAAGCGGATGATTTGCGCCCGGCTTTCAAGATGCTCGCCCGCGTGGCGCGCGCGCAGGCGCAGCTGATCCAAAGCTGGGATGTGCTGAGCACGATGACGCCGCACGATTACTCTGCGATCCGCCCGCATCTGGGCGCGTCTTCGGGTTTTCAATCGCCGCAGTACCGGATGATGGAATTCATGCTGGGCGGCCGCGATGCCAAGCACGCGCGGCTGCATCAGGGCACCGGTAACTGGGGTGAGCGGCTGGAGCACGAAATGGCCCGCGCGAGCCTCTATGATGCGGCGATTGCGCTGCTCGTGCGGCGCGGTTTTGCGATTTCAGAGGCGGTGACAGCCCGCGATCTTGGCGCACCTCATACGCCTGATCCAAGCGTCGAGGCGGCATGGGCCACCATCTACCGCGAGCCAGAGGCGCATTGGGATCTGTATGAACTGGCGGAAAAGCTGGTCGATCTCGAATATCATTTCCAGCGCTGGCGCTTTGGCCATTTGAAGACGGTCGAGCGGATCATCGGCTTTAAACGCGGCACTGGCGGGACACCGGGCGTGCCTTACCTAGAAGGCGTGCTCAAGCAGGCCTTCTTCCCTGAATTGCTGACCGTGCGAACCGCGATATGAGCGCCAAATCTCATCGGCGCATATGGGACATTTCCCAAGTTCTGCGCACCGCTCTGCCGGTCTGGCCGGGGGACACCGCTTTCGCACAGGCGCGCACATGGCAGATGGAGGAAGGCTCGCCAGTCAACGTGTCCGCGCTGACGCTCTCCACCCATTCGGGCGCACATGCCGATGCGCCGCTGCACTACAGCGAGAAAGCGCCTGACATCGCGAGCGTCGCTTTGGAGCCTTATCTCGGCGAGTGTCTGGTGATTGACGCGCGCGGGTGCGGTGGGGAAATCGAAGTCGGCGACCTGCCGCATCTGCACAGCGCGGACCGCGTCCTGTTCCGCACCTTTGAGCGCTTCCCGCGCAATCACTGGCCCGATGAGACCACAGCGATTGCGCCTGAGACCATTGAATGGCTGGCAGTCCAAGGCGTGAAGCTGGTCGGGATCGACACGCCTTCGATTGACCCACAATCATCCACAGACATGCTCGCGCATAAGGCTGTGCTCAAACACGACATGCGCGTGCTCGAAGGGCTGGCGCTCGATGATGTGCCTCAGGGCCGTTATGAGCTGATCGCGCTGCCGCTGGCGATTGAACGCGGCGATGCGTCACCCGTGCGCGCGATCCTGAGGGAGCTGCCATGACCATTCTGGACAATGCGCGCGAGCTGGACGCCGCCGATCCGCTGAGCGCCTATCGCGAGCGTTTCTTGGTGCCCGAGGGCGTGATCTATCTCGACGGCAATTCGCTCGGCTGCCTGCCCCGCGCAACCGCGCCTGCCATGGCGAGGGCGGTGGAGCGCGAATGGGGCGAAGGGTTGATCCGCTCTTGGAACGATGCGGGCTGGTTCGAAATGGGTGCGCGCGTGGGCGCCAAGATTGCGCCGCTGATCGGTGCGCAGCCGCATGAAGTGATCGCGACAGACACCGTCAGCGTGAACCTGTTCAAGCTGATCGCAGCCGCGCTCGATATGCGGCCCGGCAGAAAGGTGATCCTGTCAGAGCCCGGCAATTTCCCGACCGATATCTACATGATCGAAGGGCTGGAACGCCAAGGCCTCGCGAAGCAGCGTCTGGCAAGCCGCGATGCCATGATTGACGCGCTGGATGATGATGTGGCTTTGCTGATGCTGACACACGCGCATTACAAGACAGGCGAGCTGTTTGATATGGCAGCGCTGACGCAGGCCGCGCATGAGGTGGGCGCGCTGGTCTTGTGGGACCTGTCGCATTCAACCGGTGCGCTGCCCGTTGATCTCAATGGCGTGGGCGCAGATTTTGCGACCGGCTGCGGCTATAAATATCTTTGCGGAGGCCCCGGCGCGCCCGCTTTCGCCTATGTAGCTGAGCGGCACCTGCCCCATTTGCGCCAACCGCTCACCGGATGGTTCGGCCACGCACAGCCCTTTGCCTTTTCCGACGAGTACGAAGCCGCGCCCGGTATCGAGCAATTGCAATGCGGCACCTCGCCGGTCTTGGGGCTTACCGCGCTGGAGGTGGGCGTTGACCTGATTGCTGAAATCGGCGTCGCGCGGTTGCATCAGAAATCTCAGGCGCTCTCCGAATTCTTCCTTGAATGCACCGCCGCGCTGGGCCTCGCGCTCGATCTGGTGAGCCCTGCCGACAGCCGCGCGCGCGGGAGCCAGTTAAGCTTCCGACACGCCGACGCCTATGCCATCTGCCAGGCCCTGATCGCGCGCGGCGTGATCGGCGATTTCCGCGCGCCTGACATCCTGCGGCTGGGCTTCGCTCCCGCTTATCTGAGCTTTGCAGACATGGCTGAGGCCGCGCGTCATGTGGCTGAGGTGCTGGAAAGCGGCGAATGGCAGCGTGACGAATTCAACCAACGCGCGACAGTGACATAAAGCCCGGCTCGATCGGTTTGGGCTGGCAATCCGGCCATTGCGCGATAGTCTGGGTGCGTAAATAAGGGGGACCATCTTATGACCATTCGCACCATCGCCGCGGGGCTTAGTCTTGCGCTTCTGACCGCAAGCGCATGTTCACAGACCGCCGAACCGCAAGCCGAGGCCACAGACGAAGTGCAGGCCCCAGAGTTCATCCCCGCAACCTTCGAAGCGCCCACTCTGGTTGAAACCGCAGACTTCAAAGTCGTACCGCTCTGCCCCGATCTGGTGGATGTCGATTACGAAGCGTACATGTCCTCTATCGAGCATCTGCAAGAAACCTTCACGCGCTCCACCAACTGGCCGCGAGAGGACCTGACCGCCGAAGATGCCATGAAGGATATGGAGACAGAGCAGGCCCGCTTCGAAAAGCGCGAATCCTTTGCCTATGCGGTGCTAACGCCCGATGGCTCGCGTGAACGCGGCTGCGTCTATGTGTACCTCAGCACAGTCGAGGGCTATGATGCCGTCATCCGTGTGTGGGTGACAAAAGCCGAACTCGACGCCGGCTTCGACGAAGAGCTCTATGCATGGGCGCAAGAGTGGATCGCCAATGACTGGCCGTTTGAAAAAGCTGCGTATCCGGGCCGCGCCATCGCCTGGGAGGAATGGGACGCGCTTACAAAAACCGCCGAAGCGAGCTAAGCGTCAGGCCTCCAGCTCAATGTCCCAATAAAGCCAATCGCGCCAGGTCTCGTGCAGGTAGTTTGGCGGGAATTGCTTGCCGTATTGCTGCAACTGCCAGCTGGTCGGGCGAATTGGCTTCATCGCGATCGGCATCCCGGCCTGCTTGGGCGTGCGGCCACCCTTCTTCATATTGCACGGCGCGCAGGCGGTGACGATGTTTTCCCACGTCGTCTTCCCGCCAAGCCTGCGGGGGATGACGTGGTCAAAGGTCAGATGCTGCGGGCTGCCGCAATACTGGCACGAAAACCGGTCTCTCAGGAACAGGTTGAAGCGCGTGAAAGCGGGAAACTCGCTTTGCTTCACATATTGCCGCAGTGCGATGACGCTGGGGATCTTCATGTCCAGACTGGGCGAGTGAACCTCGCGGTCATAGCTCGCGACAATATCCACCCGATCAAGAAAAACCGCTTTGATCGCGGTCTGCCACGGCCAAAGGCTTAGCGGATAATAGGATAACGGCGTGTAATCGGCGTTGAGCACAAGCGCCGGGCAGCCCGAAAGATTGCGTTCCGGGTCTTCTTCGGCGCTTCGAAACTGCGCCGCTTTTTCGATCAGTTCGGCTTTGAACACGGTCCGCGTCCCCTCCTGATTGAATGCAATCATGCCGTGACAAGAAAAAGAGTCAAAGCTGTGACAGGGTCTCTATCCACGGTCATCTGCGCTTCATATCGAGGCTGAAGCCTGTGGGTTGCCTGTGGAAAACCTGTTGGCAGGGTCTTGAGCGTAGCCTGGATGGCGCGCAGCGCGATTGTCTGGCAACACACTCCTATTGTGCCCGTTGTCACTCGCTTTGCCCCCAGTCCCAATGGCCTATTGCATCTGGGCCACGCCTTTTCGGCGATCGTCGCGCATGATGTGGCGCGCGCAGCGGGCGGAGAATTTCTTTTGCGGATCGAGGATATTGACGGGCCACGCTCCCGACCAGAGTTCGCGTCAAGCTTTCGCCGGGATCTGGAGTGGCTGGGGCTCGAATGGCGCGAAGTGCCCGCGCAATCGACCCGGCTGGAAAGTTATCACACAGCGGCAGAGCAATTGCTGGCGCAAGGCCTGCTGTATCGCTGCACTCTGACACGCGCGCAATTGACGGCGCTGCCCCTGCGCGAAGGGGCGGACGGCGTGCGCTATCCCGGCAGCCCCAAGGGATTGAGCGATACGACCACCGGGCCAGCGGCGTTGCGGCTTGATCTCGACGCGGCGCTGGCGCGAGTCGGAGAGCTTATCTGGACAGATCATAGCGGCGGCGCGACTGTTATTGACCCGCGCGAGTTTGGCGATGTGGTGCTGGTGCGCAAAGACCTGCCCGCAAGCTATCATCTGGCTGCAACGTTAGACGATGCCGCGGACGGTGTGACGTTGGTGACGCGCGGCGCAGACCTGTTGGCCTCCACGCATGTCCATCGGCTGCTGCAGGAATTGCTGGGCCTTCCGCTGCCTGACTATCTCCACCACGACCTGATCCTGGACGATCAAGGCGCAAAGCTCTCCAAGAGCAAAGGCGCGCACGCCCTCGCCGACCGCCGCGAGGCAGGCGAAGACGGGCGCGCGCTGGCGGACGAATTGCGCAAACAATGGAAAAGCGCTGGAACCTGACCAAAGCCACACCATTTGAGAGGTATGCAGATTGTCCTGATCATCGCGCTTGTCATTCTATGCGGGCTTGTCCTCTTCTCCCTGATCAAAGGGATCGTTGCATTTCTTCAGACCACCAAGATCGATCTTGAGAGCGGCGAAGGCGAAACCGTCCAAGAGATGCAGGATATGCAGAACAAGGCGATGTTTGCGCGGATCAAGTATCAGGCGGCGGCGATTGCCGTTGTGGTGCTGATCGCCGTAGTGGCCGGCGCGAGCGGCGAATAGCCGAAAACCTGCTTAGCACTGGCGACACGCGACATGGTCAAACTGAACAAAATCTACACCCGCACGGGCGATGATGGCACGACCGGGCTGGTCGATGGCTCGCGCACGGCCAAGCACTCAGCCCGGATCGCAGCGATGGGCGTGGTGGATGAGGCGAACAGCGCGATCGGTCTGGCGATTTGCGCGCTTACGGATGAGGCGCACCGCGCACTGCTCACCCGCATCCAGAACGACCTGTTTGACCTTGGCGCGGACCTCGCCACCCCTGCCCCCGATGGTGATTTCACCCCGTCCGAGATGGTGCTGCGCATCATTCCCGCGCAAGGTGAATGGCTGGAAGCACAGATTGATGCGCTCAATGAGCGGCTCGAACCGCTCACCAGCTTCATTCTACCCGGCGGCAGCGAAGCGGCGGCCCGCGTCCATATCGCCAGAGCCAGCGCCCGCGCCGCCGAGCGCGCGATGACGCAGCTGGCGGGCGAGGATGCGGTCAATCCGGCCGCGCTGATCTATATCAATCGCCTGTCCGATCTGCTGTTCGTGCTCGCGCGCGTGTGCAATGCAGACGGCACGGCCGACGTCAAATGGGTGCCCGGCGCCAACCGCTGATCGACGCACCGCCTTCCCCAACCCCACTTTCATCGCACTAGCCAAGCCTCAACCCCGGCGCTAACGCCGCCGCACGGGATTGTGCAGTTGCGAAGGGAAAATGCGGCGATGCGGAAAATTGCGGTTATCGGGGCGGGTCAGATGGGCACGGGCATCTCTCAGGCTGTCGCAACTCAGGGTATGGACGTGATGCTCGCTGATGTGGACCTGGCTCATGCCGAGGCGGGCAAAGCCAAGATCGACAAAGCCGTCACCAAACTGGTGGGCCGTGGCAAGATTGAAGCCGACGCGGCTGAAGCGCTGCTCGCCCGGATCACGCCCGTCGCTGATTACGCGCCGATGGAGGCCGCCGACCTCATCATCGAAGCCGCAACTGAAAAAGAGCCGATCAAGCAATCGATCTTTGAAAGCGCAGGCAAAGTGCTGGCGGACACCGCTGTGATGGCGTCCAACACCAGCTCTATCCCGATCACCCGCATGGCCAACCACTCGCCTGACCCCTCGCGCTTTATCGGGCTGCACTTTTTCAACCCGGTCCCGGTGATGGGGCTGATCGAAGTCATTCCCGGCCTTGCCACCGCGCAAGTCACCACCGACCGCGTGACCGCCTTTGCCCAAGGGCTGGGCAAGGAAGTGGTGCTGAGCCAGGACGAGCCGGGCTTTGTCGTCAACCGCATTCTGCTGCCGATGATTAACGAAGCGGTGTTTGTGCTGGGCCAGTCGACCGCCGGGATCGAAGACATCGACAAGGGTTGCCGCCTTGGCCTCAATCACCCGATGGGCCCGCTGCAATTGGCGGACTTTGTGGGGCTCGACACCTGCCTTGATATTATCAAAGTGCTCTACAAGACGACGCGCGACAGCAAGTATCGGCCTGCGCCGCTATTGGTGAAATATGTCGAGGCCGGGTGGCTGGGGCGCAAGAGCGGTCGCGGCTTTTACGATTACTCTGGTGAGGCTCCGGTCCCGACGCGCTGATCGGTCAGCCCGAAGGTTCGCACGGCGAGCCGTCAATAATCGCCGAAACCGCCGCCTTGGTCCGCAGAGACATCGTCATCACCCGCACTGCCTGCGGGACTGTCCGCACCATCGGCTGAGCCACTGCCGCCTAGCATGGCGCTGTTGTCGATCATAGGCGTGGGTTCAAAACCTTTGGTGTCGTCGATGATCTCATCATCGCTGGCGAAGCGCGCGCCCGATGTGCCAAAGCCTACATCGACTGACCCATCGCTGGCTGCGCCGTCATCGACTTCCTCATATACGCTCTCGTCCGGTCCCTCACCGGACCCCTCATCGCCATACTCATCATCATAATCGCTGGCGTCATCATCATAGGAATACTGCGGGACCTCGCCGAACTTTTCTCTAGGCGTATCAGGCAAGCGAAAGCTGCCCGCAAACAGCGCGGCTGCAATGAGAGTGGCTCCGGCAAAGGCGAGCGCGTTCTTCCTGGTTCCGAACATAGCCCTCGTGATACCCGAAACAGCCTTAACCAAAGGTAAGGATTTCAGCCGCTCAACCCGCGTTTGAGCTCATACAAAAGGTCCAGTGCGTCGCGCGGGGTGAGTGCGTCCAGATCGGTATCGCGCAGGCGCTCTTCCAGCGCAGCCGCCTCGCTTTGGGGCTCAGGTTCCGCAGCCGCGGCGGCGGCGAACAGCGGCAGTTCGCCCAGACCCGCAGCGATGCCTCCGGTTTCAGCGCGGGTCTTCTCCAGCCGCTCCAGCACCGCCTTGGCCCGCGCCACCACGGGAGACGGCACACCGGCCAGCTTGGCCACCGCCAACCCGTAAGAGCGATCCGCAGGTCCTTCGGCCAGTTCATGCAGCAACACCAGATCGCCCTTCCACTCGCGCGCGCGGACGTGATGGAGCGACAGCGCTTCGCAGCTGTCAGCCAGCCGGGCAAGCTCATGATAATGCGTGGCAAACAGGCAGCGGCATTCAAGGCTGGAATGCACCGCTTCGACCACCGCCCAGGCGAGCGCGACGCCATCATAGGTCGATGTGCCGCGCCCCACTTCATCAAGGATCACGAAACTGCGCGGCGTTGCCTGTGCAAGGATAGCAGCGGTCTCGACCATTTCGACCATGAAGGTAGAGCGCCCGCGCGCCAGATTGTCCGACGCGCCGACGCGGCTGAACAGGCGATCCACCAAGCCAATGCGAGCAGCCTCGGCAGGGACAAAGCACCCGGCCTGCGCCATCAGCACGATCAGCGCATTCTGCCGCAAGAAGGTCGATTTGCCGCCCATGTTTGGCCCGCCGATAAGCCACAGTCGGTTTTCGGCGGCGAGCGCGCAATCATTGGCGACAAAGCGCTCACCGGACTTGGCGAGCGCCGCTTCGACAACCGGATGACGTCCGGCGGTGATGTTGAGGCACGGCTCTTGCACAATCACAGGGCGGCACCAATCGCCTTCGCTCGCGCGTTCGGCATTCCCGGCGGCGACATCAATCCGGGCGAGCGCAGCGGCGGTCCGCGCAATCGCCTCGCGCGCCTCGGTCACAGCGCTAACCAGTTCTTCAAAATGCGCCTCTTCCGCTGCGAGCGCGCGGCCCCCAGCCTCGGAAATGCGCGAGGCTTCTTCGTGCAAAGACAGTGAGTTGAACCGCACCGCGCCTTTCATCGTCTGCCGGTGTGTAAAGCCACTTTCGGCGTCCATCAGGATGTCGGCATGGCGGCTGGGCACTTCGATGAAATAGCCAAGCACGCCGTTGTGCTTGATCTTGAGGCTGGCGATGCCGGTGTCGTCGCGATAGCGTGCTTCCATCGCCGCAATCGCGCGCCGGGCATTGCCGGAGGTGCTGCGCAGCTCGTCAAGCGCGGCGTCATAGCCGTCGGCGATATAGCCGCCACTGCCGCGTTCGGTCGGCGGCGAGGCGACCAGCGCGCGCGACAGCCAATCAGTCAGCGCGCCGTGCCCGGTTAGCGCGGGCAGCAGCGCGTCGAGCAGCGCAGGCCGATCCGGCAGGGCGGCAAGGCCCGTCTCAACAGTCTGCGCTTCAGCGAGCCCATCGCGCACTTGGCCCAGATCACGCGGAGAGCCCCGCCCGGCCACGATCCGCCCCAGCGCCCGCCCAATATCCGGCAAGGCGCGCAGAACATCGCGCAAGCTTGCGCGCTCAATCGGGCGGTCGCGCAGATAGTGGACCAGCGCCAGTCGGTCCGTGATCGCTTGCGGATCCAGCAGCGGCGCAGCGAGGTCCTCGGCGAGCATCCGCGAACCGGCACCCGTGGAGCAGCGGTCCAGCGCCGCGACCAGTGACCCGGCGCGCCCGCCCGTGCTGGCCTCCAAAATCTCAAGACTGGTGCGCGTCGCCTCGTCCATCACCATAGTCGCAGCGCTTTTGCGGACCTGCGGGGGTAGCAGCAGCGGCAGGCTGCCCCGCCCGACATGCTCAAGATAAGCGATCAAGCCGCCCGCTGCGGCGAGCATGGCGCGTGAGAACGCCCCAAACCCATCCAGCGTCGCGACGCCATGGATGCGCTTCAGAGCCGCTTCGCCTTCAGCGCTGGAAAAACTCGCGCGCGGGCGTTCGACTGTCTCGCTGTCTAGCGCGATCACTTCGCCTTCAGGCACCACCACTTCGCTTGGCCCCATGCGTGCGAGTTCTGCGCTCAGCATATCCGGTGCGCATTCGCTTAAGCCCATGGCGCCGGTCGAGATATCGACCGAGGCCAGCCCCACGCTTCCCCGCACATCTGTCAAGGCGACCAGCACATTGGCGCGGCGCGGCTCCAGCAGCGCTTCTTCAGTGAGCGTGCCCGCCGTCACAAACCGCACGATATCGCGCTGCACCAGCGCCTTGGACGATGGCTTACCCTCGCGCTTGGCGCGGGCCTTGGCTTCGTCCGGCGTTTCAACTTGCTCGGCAATCGCGACCCGCTCACCCGCTTTGATCAGCCGCGCGAGATAGCCTTCCGCTGCATGGACCGGCACGCCGCACATCGCGACCGGCTGGCCCTCATGCTCCCCGCGCGCGGTCAGCGCGATGTCGAGAATATTAGCGGCGCGCTTGGCATCGTCAAAGAACAGCTCGAAGAAATCGCCCATGCGATAGAACAGCAGCGATCCGCGCGCCTCTTCCTTCAGCGCAAGATATTGCGCCATCATCGGTGTCGGTTGAGTGGGTTGCGACGCGGGCATTCGGACACCCCTACCAAGCGCGCGGCGATTCGCCACTGGGCGCGGGCGCAGCTTTCCCCACCCATGCCCCCACTCTCGGCCCCACGCTCGTTTCAAGGCCGATCAATTCGCGTCGTAAAACGACTATGATGTGTCACGAATGGGCGTTAGGCGAGTTCCGAAATCCGTTACCAGCAGGAGGGATCTTTGGCGGACGAGACAGGAAATTCGAGCACACGCGGCTTCACCACGCGCGAGGCTCTGTTTTATCATGAGACGATCCGGCCGGGTAAGCTGGAGGTGGTGGCGACCAAGCCGATGACCTCGCAGCGCGATCTGTCGCTCGCCTATTCGCCCGGTGTCGCCGCGCCGGTTGAGGCTATTGCCGAGGACCCCAGCCTCGCCGCGCGCTACACCGCAAAGGCGAACCTTGTCGCGGTTATCTCGAACGGCTCGGCCATTCTCGGCCTCGGCAATCTGGGCGCGCTCGCATCCAAGCCGGTGATGGAAGGCAAGGCGGTGCTGTTCAAGCGCTTTGCCGATGTCGACTCGATCGATATCGAACTCGCCACCGACGACCCCGAAGCCTTCATCAATGCGGTCGCGCTGATGGAGCCGACTTTTGGCGGGATCAACCTGGAGGATATCAAGGCGCCTGAGTGCTTCATCATCGAAGCAGCCCTGCGCGAGCGCATGAATATCCCGATCATGCATGATGACCAGCATGGCACCGCGATCATCACTGCGGCGGGCCTGCTTAATGCGTGTTTCCTGACGGGACGAGAAGTCAAAGACGTCAAGGTCGTGGTGAACGGTGCGGGCGCAGCCGCGATTGCGTGCACCGCTCTGATCAAGGCGATGGGCGTGCCGCACGAGAATGTGATCATGTGCGACCGCACCGGCCCCATCACGCCGGGCCGCGAAAAGGTGGATCAATGGAAGAGCGCGCACGCCGTCGCCACTGATGCAACCACGCTGGAAGAAGCGCTCGATGGCGCGGATATCTTCCTTGGCCTGTCAGCCGCTGGCGCGCTTAAGCCTGAATGGGTCAAGAAGATGGCCGACAAGCCGATCATCTTCGCGATGGCCAACCCAGTGCCCGAAATCATGCCGGACGAAGCCAAGGCCGTGCGCCCCGATGCGATCATCGCCACAGGTCGCAGCGATTTTCCCAATCAGGTCAACAATGTGCTCGGCTTCCCCTTCATTTTCCGCGGCGCGCTCGATGTGCAGGCAACCACAATCAACGAAGAGATGAAAGTCGCCGCCGCGCAGGCCATCGCAGAGCTTGCCCGCGAACGCGTGCCTGAGGAAGTCGCAAGCGCCTATGGCAAGAACCAGAAGTTCGGCACTGATTACATCATCCCCGCCCCGTTCGACCCGCGCCTGATCGAAGTCGTCTCCAGCGCGGTTGCCAAGGCAGCAATGGATTCAGGCGTGGCGCAGGCGCAGATCGAGGATTTCGAGCAATACCGCACCGCTTTGCGCAGCCGCCTCAATCCAACCACCAGCGTGCTGACCGGCGTCTACAACGAGGCCAAGGCCAGTCCGAAGCGCATGGTGTTTGCCGAGGCCGAGGAAGAAGTGGTTCTGCGCGCCGCGATCCAGTTCCGCGATTTCGGCTATGGCACGCCGATCCTTGTCGGGCGGACCAAAGCGGTGATGGACAAGCTGCACCAGCTCTCGGTTTCCGATCCGGGCAGCTTTGATATCCAGAACTCCGCTGACAGTCCGCACGTCCCAGCGATGGTGGAGTACCTTTACAAGCGGCTGCAACGGCGCGGCTTTACCGAGCGTGATGCGCGGCGGATGGTCAATCAAGAGCGCAATGTCTTCGCTGCTCTGCTGGTCGCGTTGGGCCACGCCGACGGCATGATAACCGGTCTCACTCGCACCTACGCGCAAAGCATGCGCGAGGTCGGTCTGGTGCTTGACAAGAAAGAAGGCGCGCTGCCGTTCGGCATCCACATGATGATCGGCAAAAACCACACGACCTTCCTCGCCGATACCACGATCAACGAACGCCCCAGCGCAGACCAGTTGGTTTACATCGCCAAGGAAACCGCAGCGGTCGCCCGGCGCATGGGGCACGAGCCGCGCGTGGCCTTCCTGTCCTATTCGACCTTCGGCAATCCTTCAGGCCAGTGGCTCGACAACATCCGCGATGCGGTCGCCATCCTCGATGCAGAAGATCCGGGCTTTGAGTATGAAGGCGAGATGGCGCCTGATGCTGCGCTGAACCCGGCGGTGATGAAGCTGTATCCCTTCAGCCGCCTGTCCGGCCCAGCCAATGTGCTGATCATGCCCGGCCTGCAATCGGCCAACCTCTCAGCCAAGCTGCTGCGCGAATTGGGATCGAACACAACGGTCGGCCCGATGCTGCTGGGCATGGAAAAGCCGGTCCAGATCGCGCCGATGACCGCGCTGGCGCCCGATGTGCTGACACTGGCCGTGCTCGCGACCGCGGGCGTGGTGGGCTGAGCGTGGGGATCAGATCACTATGAAAGCCATCGGCTACCGCGAAGCGGGCGCTCTGGAGCGCGCGGATGCGTTGATCGCGTTTGAAACCGCTCGGCCCGAGCCACTAGCGCGCGATATTGTGGTGCGGGTGCAGGCGGTGTCGGTCAATCCGGTCGATACCAAGATCCGCGCCAACCGCCCGCCTGAAGGCGATGAACCCGCAATCCTTGGCTGGGACGCCGTGGGCGAAGTGGTCGCATTGGGCAGCGAGGCCTCCCGCTTTAAGGTCGGCGACATCGTCTGGTATGCTGGCGCGATTGACCGGCCGGGCACCAATGCCGAATATCACTGCGTTGATGAGCGCATTGTCGGCCGCGCGCCAAAATCGGTCTCAGCAACTGAGGCCGCCGCGCTGCCGCTCACCACGCTTACCGCCTATGAGATGCTATTCGATCGGCTGGAGGTCACGCGGCCTGTGGCAGGCGCGGCGCCCGCGGTTCTGATCATTGGCGGCGCGGGCGGGGTTGGCTCCATTGCCATTCAGCTCTTGCGCGCAAAAACCGCTCTGACGGTGATCGCGACCGCGTCGCGTCCGGAAACCGCCGATTGGGCAAAGGGGTTGGGCGCGCACCACGTCATTGATCATTCCAAACCGCTCCCCGCTCAAATCGAGGCGCTGGGGCTTGGCGCGCCCGGCCATGTTTTCTCGACCACGCATTCGCACCTTTACTTTGAGCAAACCGCTGAGCTGATCGCGCCGCAGGGACGGTTTGGCCTGATCGACGATCCCGAAAGCTTCGACATTGGCCCCTTCAAGTCCAAATCGATCTCAACCCATTGGGAATTCATGTACACACGATCGCTGTTTGGTACGCCCGACATGGGTCAGCAGGGGGCGATCCTCGATGAAGTCGCCACTATGATCGATGCGGGCACCATCCGCTCTACGGCAACCGAGACGCTGGGCCAGATGTCGGTTGAGACTTTGAGGCAAGCGCACGCGCTGTTGGAATCAGGCAAAGCGCGCGGCAAACTGGTGCTGAAAGGGCTGTGAGGCCGGCTCAGCCAAGCCGTTCCTCAATCGGCACATAATCAACCTCATAGCCGAAATAGGACGGGCTGAAGACCGCCAGCCCTGCCTCGCTGCGCCAGATCGGATCGCATTTGAAGCCGAGCACGGCGACCGCCTGCCCGGTCTCGTAACCGGGATTGACGATGCCATCGCCACTTTCGATGTCGATGATACTGATGAGATCAGGGCAGGTCGCGATGACCGCGCCATTACGCCGGGCGAGCAGGTGTTCGTTCTTGACGCTTGTTTCAAAGCTCTGCCCGGAGAAATCACCGTTGCCGGTGAGGGTGACGGTCCCCTGCAGGAAGCCATCAGCGTCCTTGAACTCGGTAGCCGCGACTGTGCCGGTGAACAGCAGATAGCCATCGCCCGCCTTGCGAGCCGCCTCAATTGGATCGCTTCCCGCAGCCTTGGCCTCGCGCACCGCTGCGCCGATGGCCCGGGCGAGGGTGAGGCTGCCAGTTACGAGCGTGCCTTGTGCCCTCGCCTGCGCGCCAGTGATCGGGCTGTCAGCGACACCACATTCGCGGCTCGCGACCGCCACGGCGCGCAAGATATCTTCGGCGCGGGTGGGATCGCCGAGCGTTTCGACCACCATTTCATCGCCAAACGGCGTGGCCGCGCCAATTGGCGTGAGCGGTATGCCAGCGACTTTGACCGAGTGCTGGTTGATCTCCGGCACCGCTCGCCCAACCGTATCCGCATCCAGCGCCGGAACACCGAGCCGCGCTGCAATCGAAAGCCCCTCCGCCAAGCTGAGCGGCCCTATTTCACCGAGGATCACGCCTGCGAACGGCTGGCCCAAATGGTTCTCCAAGGCCTCGAACGCCGCCTGCACCGGAGCCTCGACCCGGCTCTCGATCCTATCAAGCCGCGCCTGCATCGCAACGCTCGTCTCTGCCAGGCTGGCGAGACCATAGGGGCACGCGACCCGGTCATCATCCGCCAGATCATCGACGCCCAGTGCAGTGAATTCAAAACCAGCAGCCAAGTCCTTGGCGATCAGTTCGCGCGCTTCGGCCAAGCTCCCTCCGCCGCCTGTTCCGAGATAGGAAGAGCCGACCAGCGCATCCTCCAGCGCGGTCGCATCCAAAGCGGCAGCCTTGGGGTTGGCTACCCGCTCTTTGCTACCACCGGGCGCACCGTCTTCAACGCGCGCACACGCCGCCAGCGTCCCCGCGGCGACTACAAGCCCTCCGATAAAATGTCTGCGTGATGTCATGATTTGCCCCTGTTTTACCGCACTCTGGCCCGGGCCTTAGGGAAACGCAAATCAACGGCGCCGAAAGCGAAAATACCAGACCTCGTGGCCGAATACCCCGCGCGCTTTTTGTTCGTAGCGGGTTTCGCACCAGCCACTCGGGCGGTTTTGCCAGTTTGCTGGGGCCTCGACGACCCACTCAAACTCATCAGTGAAGCGCTGCATCACCATCAGAGCGTGGCGCAGATAGACAGGGTGATCGGTGCCAAAGCGAAATTCTCCGCCAGGCTTCAGCTTGTCCGCGATCAATCGTACGGGGCCATCATTCATCATCCGGCGCTTGGCGTGCTTGTTTTTGGGCCAAGGATCGGGATGCAGCAGATAAAGCATGGTGAGCGCATCGTCCGGCACGCGCGCCAGCACTTCCAGCGCATCGCCATGATGCAGGCGGATGTTGGCCAGCCGCTGCTCCTCAATATGCGCGAGCGCCTGCGCGACCCCGTTCAAGAAAGGCTCCGCGCCAATAAAGCCGTGATTGGGCAACAAGTCCGCGCGGTAGGCCAGATGCTCACCCCCGCCAAAGCCGATCTCGAAATGCAGCGGACAATCCTCGCCGAACAGCGCCTGCGCGGTCACCGGTCCTTCAGTAGGAACAGCCAGTTTGGGCAACAGGTCATCGACCAGCGCCTGCTGGCGCGCGCGCAGTGGCTTGCCGACACTGCGGCCATACAAACGGCTGAGCGTGGTGGGATCGCCTTCTTTGAATGCAGTCATCGTGGCCGCGCGCCTAGGGCTTTGGCCGCCTGCTTGTCCAGAGCATGCAAGCGTGTGCGCAAGACAAAGGCTGCAAACCCTTGTCCAAACCGGCCCATCACCGCTACGGCGCGCACAGACATGGATCAATTCTCCCAATTCTTCGCTGAGCAAGCCCCTTGGGTGCAAAGCCTTATCGGGCTCACGCTGCTCGCGCTGGCGGCGGTGATTGCCAATTATGTGCTCAAGGCGGTGATCCTGAGCACGCTTGCGCGCTGGCTCGATCAAAAGACCGAAACCGATGACAAAGCCGCCGGTTGGCTGGCCACGGTGGTACCGCTGCTGATCGTCTCACGCGGGATCGCGCTTGTGCCCAACCTTTCCGAGGACTTGCGTACCTTTATCACGCACTCCGCTCAGGCGCTGATCGTGGTCTCCGTGGCGATGGCGATCGTTAAAGGTCTGACCTACGGCAATGAGCTGTACGAGCGGCTCCCCACCTCGAAAAACCGTCCGATCAAGGGCTTTGTGCAGGTCGCCAAAATCCTTGTCCTGTGCGGCGCGGCGATCATCATGATCTCGATCCTGATTGATGAAAGCCCGCTGCTGCTGCTGTCCGGGCTGGGCGCGATCACGGCGGTGCTGTTGCTGGTGTTCAAGGACACAATCCTCAGCCTCGTCGCGAGCGTTCAATTGACCACCAATGACATGCTGCGCGTGGGTGACTGGATCACCATGCCGAGCATGGGCGCGGATGGCGATGTGATCGACATTTCGCTGCACACGGTGAAGGTGCAGAACTTCGACAAGACGATTGTGACTGTGCCGACCCACCGCATGGTGTCTGACAGCTACGCCAATTGGCGCGGCATGGCGCAGGCTGGCGGGCGGCGGATCAAGCGCTCTTTGATGCTGGACCAGAACTCGATCCGGTTTCTGAGCGAAGATGAGATCGCAGGCCTCACTCAGTTTCGCGTCCTGAAGCGCTATCTCGATGCCAAACGCGAAGAGATCGCGCAGTGGAACGCAGCACAGCTTGATAGCGATGCGGCGCCTGTCAACGCCCGGCGGCTGACCAATATCGGCACGCTGCGCGCCTACATCCTCGCCTATCTGCAAAGCCATCCGCGCATTGATGGCAATTTCACGCTGCTGGTGCGCCAGAAAGACCCCACGCCGCTGGGTTTGCCGATTGAGCTGTACTGCTTTACCAACACGACAGTGTGGCACGAATATGAGGGCATACAGGCGGACATTTTTGACCACCTCATGGCGATCGTCCCGGAGTTTGGGCTGCGAGTGTTTCAGGAACCGAGCGGCCTAGATGTGCGCGAGCTACCTCCCGGCAAAGGGGGGGCGTAAACGAAAAACGCCCGAGGCAAGGAGCCCCGAGCGTTTAGAAATTCAAATTTGAGACCCACCACCCTCGGATCCGCCTTATGGCGTGAGAGAAAATCACGGATCGCACTAGCGATCCGCAAACGCGACGGCGCATCGGGCAGTAGCCCGCCCCCTGGGAGGCTGCGGCGAAGCCGCTAGCCGTGAGAAAAAACTACGCCGCTTCGGCTTCTTCGTTCGGGTCGCGCAGCACATAGCCGCGGCCCCATACGGTTTCGATGTAATTTTCACCGCCGCATGCGTGGCTCAGCTTCTTGCGCAGCTTGCAGATGAACACGTCGATGATCTTGAGTTCCGGTTCGTCCATCCCGCCATACAGGTGGTTCAGGAACATTTCCTTTGTCAGCGTGGTGCCCTTGCGCAAGCTGAGCAGCTCAAGCATCGCATATTCCTTGCCGGTCAGGTGGACGCGGGCATTGTCGACTTCGACCGTTTTCGCATCGAGGTTCACGGCCAGTTTGCCAGTGCGGATGATCGACTGGCTGTGGCCTTTCGAGCGACGCACCACAGCGTGAATGCGGGCAACCAGTTCTTCGCGGTGGAAGGGCTTGGTCACATAATCATCGGCACCAAAGCCGAATGAACGGATCTTGCTGTCCATCTCGGCAATGCCGGAGAGGATCAGAACCGGCGTCTGCACTTTGGCGACGCGCAGCTTCTTAAGCACATCATAGCCATGCATGTCAGGCAGGTTCAGGTCGAGCAGAATGATGTCGTAATCATACAGCTTGCCCAGATCGAGGCCTTCCTCGCCCAGATCAGTAGAATAGACGTTGAAGCCTTCAGTGGTGAGCATGAGCTCAATCGCCTTCGCGGTTGTCGGCTCGTCCTCGATCAACAGCACTCGCATTGTCTGTGTCCCCTAATTGCCCCAACGGACTGGATATCGGATCTCATTCAGCAGGTAACGCCTCGTTCAGAGGTGTTGCCATGTATTAACCACACAACTTCTGAACGGAAAAGGTTAATTTCCCGTAAACCTAGGGAATCCGGCGAGTCGCGCGGGTTACTACCTAGGCAAAAGTGGTCGTTTGAGGCCTGTAGGAGCGCGGCTTTCGCGGTCTGCGCCACCGGGCCGGTGCGAAAATTCAGAAATCGTCGTCGTAAACAAAGATCACCTGATCGGCGTCTTCGACCCGCACCCAGACCTGATAATAGCCCACTTCATACTCCCCGCGCAGGTTGGCGACGGGCCGGGGTGAGCCGAGCGCGGAGTCAATCCATTGCAGCCGCACGGCCCCATCAACGACAATGCGCCGACCGCCCAGCCGCTGCATCATGGTGAACATGTTAAGGTCCGTGATGCCCGGCGCACGGCAGCCCTTCACTATTATTTGCCCATCGACCACATCCGCCGCGCCGCACACCCGCGCCCGGCGCAGCAGCGCGCGCAGCGCATCAGGCTCAAACGCGATGGTGAGTGTGCCCAGCGTGGCGTAATCGGGGCGCGAATTGACGAAGAACAATTGCTCCAGCTCGCCATGCAGGCTTTTCCCGCCGCCCCGAATATCGAGCAGGAAGCGCCCGGAGCGTTCTTTTCCCTCGCCAGCCTCAAACGCCATGACGGTCGCCTCGGCAGGCGTGATGCACCCCTCCTCGCAATCAATCAGCGTTGGTCGCGCCGCTTTGAGCGCTTGGTCAGCGTCCGTGAGGCTCACCAGCCGTTGCTCAATCTGCTCCGCGCCAGCGGCCTGACCGGTCTTGGCAGACAGGCCGGGCGCAGCCAAAGCTGCACACACAAATAAAGCCGCGCGCAGCATGCTCAACAGTCCGATGCAGTAAAGAGGTCTCGCATAGTCGTCAGCGTTTGTCGCAGTGAGAAATGAACCCGCGCTGAGCGCTGGGGTCAAACCCTAGCCTCAGCTGCGGTGCGGGGCGATCCGGTGCTCGCCTTTGATCCAGCGCCCCTTGCTTGATCATCGTGCGCAAGACCGCCGCGTTCGTTGCTTCGTTCAGCTCAGCTGCGGTGCGGGGCGATCCGGTGCTCGCCTTTGATCCAGCGCACGGTGCCAGACGAAGCGCGCATCACCACGCTCTCAGTCGTCATGATGGTTGCGCCGGTCGCCTTCTTGCGCTTCTTCACACCATCAAGCAGCGAGCCATCGGTTACGCCGGTGGCCGCGAAGATGCAGTCGCCCTGCGCCAAGTCTTCCAGCTTGTAGATGCGGTTTAGGTTGGTGATGCCCCATTTCTTCGCGCGCGCTTTCTCGTCATCGTTGCGGAAGATCAACCGCCCGTTGAACTGGCCACCCACGCATCGCAGCGCGGCTGCGGCAAGCACGCCTTCGGGCGCGCCGCCTTGGCCCATATAGATGTCGATACCAGTGTCCTGATCGGTCACTGCAATCACGCCAGCCACATCGCCATCACCAATCAGAAAGACCCCGCAGCCCAGCGCGCGCAACTCAGCGATCAGTTCAGCGTGGCGCGGGCGGTCGAGCACACAGACATTGATATCGCCGACCGCTTTGCCCTTCGCCTCGGCCACCGCTTTGACGTTGTCCGTCGGCGATTTGGCCAGATCAATAATGTCGGCGGGTAGGCCGGGGCCCACTGCAAGCTTGTCCATATAAACATCGGGCGCGTTCAGCAGGCATCCTTCTTCCGCCGCCGCCAGCACGGCGAGCGCGTTGGGGCCAGCCTTGGCGGTGATGGTCGTGCCTTCGAGCGGATCAAGCGCGATGTCGATCTTGGGACCCTTGCCCGGCGCTCCGCCGACTTTCTCGCCAATGTAAAGCATCGGCGCTTCGTCACGCTCACCTTCACCGATCACCACGGTGCCATCCATATAGAGATCGTCGAACGCCCGCCGCATTGCCTCCACAGCGGCAGCATCAGCCGCCTTTTCATCGCCGCGCCCGATCAATTGCGCCGCCGCCACCGCAGCAGCCTCAGTGACCCGCACCATTTCAAGCACCAGCACGCGAGCGACCGCATTTTGCGATGCCGGTTCCTTTACAGCCAGAACATCGGTATCCGAGGCGGCGGTGGTCTTGGTGTTCATACGGAATTCATCCCTCTGGTCGCTTTTCTTTTTGACGCGGTTTGGCCGCGCTTAGTCTGTAGGAGCCGTTGTTGTCGAGCCGCGCATTTCCTGATCATGCCGCACTCAGCGCGCTTGCTGTGTTGTTGATCGCCAGTCCGTTGCGCGCTCAGGATGACGGTGTGGTGACGCAGGAGGCTGAGAGCGAAGCGAGCGTCGCCGCCGATAGCGAGTCTCAGCCAGATCCCGAGCAAGAGCCCGACGAGCCGCTGCGCATTGATCTATCGGTCACCGTTCCGCGCGGTGACGTCAACGAAGCGCAGGCGCAGCAATGCGCGGATGAAGCGGATGCGGGCTCGATCAGCGGCGAGATTATAGTGTGTCGCCGGATCGGTGAGGATGGGTCCAATTATGCAAGCGGCTCGCGCGCGAAGGCGCAAAAGCGATTTGCAGAGGAAACCGCTTTCAAAGGAGCGCCGCGCGCGCCGGGCACATTCGGTATTCCTAACCACGGCAATTCGATCGGGATCGGCGGCGTGCCACAGCCTGCGCTGATCATTGATGTCGAAGCGCTGCCGCAAGCGCCGCCCGGATCGGACGCAGACCGGATTTCACGCGGCCTCCCACCGCTGGGCCAGGATGAAGAGCTGAGCGAAGAGGAAATCAGAGAACGCCGCGAAGCGCTCGGCCTGCCGCCGCCTTCCTTCAACAAGAAGAAGCCGAAATAGCCTGCGCTGAAACGTGTCTTTGCCCTTAGGCGGGCAGAATCGGCATCACCAGCGGCGCATCTGTCAGGCTGTCTGACCCTTCAAGCAGTTCAAGCGCACGCGTGACATTGCGTTCGGGCCCCTCATGCGTGACCATCGCCACCAGCACTTCGCCGCCGCCTGTGCCACGGCCCTGCTGGATCAGGCTTTCAATCGAAACATCCGCGTCGCGCATTGCCGCGGTGATCTCTGCCAGCACGCCGGGACGATCATTGACGGTAAAGCGCAAATAGGCCCGCTCCAGTCGATCGCCGGGCTCAGCGGGAACAAGCGGGGAGAGTTGATCGACCGGCATGGAGAAGGCTGCACCCACTTCCTTGCGGGCAATATCGATGCAATCGGCCACCACCGCGCTCGCTGTCGGCCCATCGCCCGCGCCCGCACCCTGAAACAGGAGCCGCCCTGAAAAATTGCCTTCCGCAACCACCGCATTGGTCGGCCCATCAACCGGCGCGAGCGGGTGGTCTTTGGCCACGAGGCACGGGCGGACACGCTGAAGCAGGCGGAGCGCTTCGCCTTCGCCCTGAACGTCGGCTTCCGCAATCAGGCGGATGACAAAGCCCAGCGCGTCGGCCTGCGCGATGTCAGCGGCGCGCACAGCGACAATGCCTGTGGTGCGCACATTGGCGAAATCGACCCGCGCGCCAAACCCGATCGCGGCGAGGATCGCCAGCTTGTGCGCGGCGTCGATCCCTTCAATGTCAAATGTCGGGTCCGCTTCGGCATAGCCCAGCCGCTGCGCTTCACTCAGCACGTCGGCAAAGTCCGCCCCGGTCGCTTCCATCTCCGTCAGGATGTAATTGCAGGTGCCGTTGAGGATACCGTAGACCCGCGTCAGAGCGTTGGCGGAGGTGCCCTCTCGCAAGCCTTTGACCACCGGGATACCGCCCGCCACCGCCGCCTCGAATTTGAGCGGTGCGCCATGCGCCTCGGCAAGGCTCGCCAGTTCCAGCCCGTGATGCGCTATCATCGCCTTGTTCGCTGTAACCAGCGCCTTGCCTGCGTTCAGGGTCTTGCGTGAAAGCGCCAAGGCAGGCCCATCCGATCCTCCGACCAGTTCCAGCACCGCATCCACGTCATCGCGCAAGGCGAGCGCGGTCATGTCATCTTCCCACTCAAATCGCGCCAGATCGATGCCGCGATCCTTGCTGCGGTCTCGCGCACTGACGGCGGTGATCTCAAGCGGGCGGCCGGCGCGCGCGGCAATCAAATCACGATTGGTGTCGAGCAGCCGGATAACCCCTGCGCCCACTGTGCCGAGCCCGGCAATGGCAATGCGAAAGGGTTTGGCGGGGTCAGGCTGATTGATTTCGGGCATGGGTGTTGGCCGGTTCCTTAGCTGTCGGATTGTGAGCTGCGCTTAGCTGTGCGGCAGCCTTGGTCAAGGGCGCTCAGCCGACCGTGGTAATCGCCCGCTCGCACGAGCCCAAAGACTGGCGCACAAAGGCATAGTCGCGCGCAGCCAAACGCCGGGCCACCGGATCACGCGCGAGATTGGCGGTGGCGGGAAGCCGATCGGGCAAGGCGCAGGCCAGCCGGTACCAGCGCAGCGTCTGTGGCGCAGGCGCGCGCGCGGCACTGTCAATGATCTCACCCCAAGAGACACCCCAGCGGGTCGGTTGACCCGGGCGGCGCAGCACCGTCATCGAAACGGGCGAGTTGTCCTTTGTGCTCAGAAAAATCTGCGTCTCCGATTCGCCCACCAACGTGCCCGGAACCGCCAAGGCATCGCTGATATCGGTGATAATCGGGGGTTGTTCGGCAGCGACCAGCGATGTGAGCACCGGGCGCAAGCGCGCTTCGAACGCCGGGCTGTAGTCAAGCTGCGCCTGCTTGCCGGTGAGCTGCAATTGCACCGCGCCCTTGGGTCCTCGCCCGGCGAGCTTTGCAAACAGCACCATTTCGCGCTTCTTGAGTTTGGGCGGCTTGCCGTTCGCCATCAACGGCACATCGACGAGATAGACCAGCGCTTCACCCAAAGCGGTTTTGCCTGCGATCAGCGCGACAGTCTCTGCCTGAATGTAAAGCCGCGCGAATCCCTGCGCCAGATCGGGCGCTCGTTCGGGCTTCAATTGGGTCTGACGGCGAATCTTTGCACGCACCACAAGCTCGCTTCGCTCGCTCAGAGTAACCAGATCGGCATAGGTTGCCTGTTCAGCAGCACTGATAACCGCAGGCTGAGCGCTCGCTCCCACAGGCACAATCAGTGCACTCGCAGCAAGCGCGCAGGCTGCTGACAGGCGTCTGAAAACCTTCATGAATTTTTCGTTAATGGTCGCCATCGTGCACCAATCCAATTGCCTTATCCCACGCTATCTTAAGCATAATTCCATCTGACGGCGAGGCCAGTGAATTGTGCCTGAACCGATTAATCGTTTGATTGACCACCGGTAGACCGTTAAAGCGCGGGTGGTTCGCATCGACTGGGGACAAGGAAGGTGCGACACATGATTCTGATTGACGCGGGCGGAAAGCTCGGATCAAATCAGGGTTTGCCGGGAGGAAGCTGAACCAGAATCGGTTGAGGTCTTCGGACCGGTTGAGAGGACCAAGTTTGAGGGATTTCGCCCCCGGTCTCGAACGGACCGGGCGTGAAAGTGTGCCAGCCTGAGGGTTGGTGCGTAATTATGGAGAGAAAGCGACTGGATGGCTTACGCTGACCAAGAGATGAGTGGGAGTAAGGTTACTTCCATCATAATCGTGGCGTTGATCCATGTGGTGATTGGCTATCTGCTGATTTCCGGTCTGGCCGTCTCGGCTGTGAAGGAAATTGCCAAGACTGTCACCACGATCGATATCGAGGAAGAGCCACCGCCCCCTGAGGAGCCGGATGAGCCGCCGCCCGAGCAGCCGCAGGAGACTGCGCCGCCGCCGCCGGTTGCTCCGCCGCCGCCGATCAGCATCGCGCCTGCTCCGCCGCCCATCCAGACGCAGCCGACGATCCCGCCGCCCGCTCCGCCGGCGCTGACGATCCCGCCGCCTGCTCCGCCCGCTCCGCCGCCACCGCCTCCTGCGCCGCCGCCTCCGCCATCACTGGCGAAAGGTGCGTCACCGAAGGGACAGCGTCGTTGGGCAAGTCGCATTCAGGACAACTACCCGCCCCGCGCGCTGCGTGAGGAAGTGGAGGGTACTGTTGGAGTGCGTGTAACTATCGGCGCCAACGGACGTGTCAGCGGCTGCAGCGTCAGCCGGTCGAGCGGCTCTAGCGTGCTCGATCAGGCGGCATGCAAAGGCATGACCCGTTACGCACGGTTCAATCCTGCTCTTGATGATGCAGGCAACCCGACAACTGGCAGCTTCGCCACTTCGATCGCTTATCGGCTTAACTGATTACTCTGATTGGGTCGGCTTGCTTTCGCGAGCAGGTCGGCCTCGTTAGCGACATCTCACAAAAGGACTATTCGCAATGCTTATCAATATGCTGGCAGCCACCGAAGCTCCGGTTAACGAGTTCGGCTTCTGGAAGGCCATGGAAGAAGGTGGCCCGGTCGCCTGGTCAATTCTCGCGGTCATGGTGATTATGAGCGTTGGCTCATTCTACATCCTGTTCACCAAACTGTTCGAACAGAACAAGGTGATGAAACAGTACAAGGCTGGCAAAGCAGCCTTCTGGCGCGCAGCCACTCTCAAGGACGGCGCAACCAAGTTCGAAAAGAACAGCGCATGGCGCCAACTCGCCGACGATGCCATCAAGGCGCAGGACCAGCATCACAAGATGCACGGCGCTGGCAGCGAAGTCGATTATGTCGAAGACAGCATCCTGCACAGCCAGGAAACGATCAATGCCAGCCTTTCCGGCGGTCTTTCGTTCCTCGCATCAGTGGGCGCGACCGCACCGTTTATCGGCCTGCTCGGCACGGTGATCGGGATCTACCGCGCACTCATCAACATCGGCATCGAAGGCTCGGCCTCGATCGACAAGGTTGCTGGTCCAGTTGGTGAAGCCCTGATCATGACCGCGATCGGTCTGCTTGTCGCTGTGCCAGCGGTGCTTGCGTTTAACTGGCTGCAGTCGCGCAACCGTCGCATCGCTGCGATGATGACTGACTTCTCGAACGACATCCTTGCCTACATTGGCTCGGACGGTTCCGTGAAGCCGGCGATCACCGCTGCCCCGGCTGCGAAGAAAGCCCCGGCCAAGCCGGCCGCCAAGCCCGCAGCGGCTGCTCCGGTGAAGAAGTAAGGGATCAGCCCGGACCAGCTGTCGCCCCGCCTCTCGGCAGAGCGATCACGGTCCGGGCACCTTCCCCCATCTTCTTTCTATAAAAACAAGCAGTTAGGAATTCTTCATGGCGATTTCGATGTCAGGTGGGGGCGAAACCCCGATGTCGGACATCAACACGACCCCTTTGGTGGACGTGATGCTCGTGCTCCTGATCATCTTCCTGATCGCGGTTCCCGTGGCGATCCAGACGATTGAGAAGCTCGAAATTCCCGAGATCGATGCGATCGAAGCGAAGAACAAGGTTGAGAACCTCCAGTTGACCGTCAGCACGACGGACGCTGCGGGACGCAGTGCGGGCGAACCGGGCTTTGAAGGGCCTGCGCGCACGGGCGAATGCCGGGTCTACTTCAACAATATCAGCCCGGTCTCATCCGAGCAGCTTTATAACCAGGCGTTTGAGCGGCTCGACAACATTGTTCAGCGTTACCCCGGCGGTGCCGAAGCGATCCGCGAAGATCCCGACGCCATTCCGCAGGTCCATATTCGCGGTGACACCCGCGCTCCGTGGCGCTGCGTGGCCGGCACGATCTACAACGTGCAGGCGGCAGGTTATCCAACGGTCGGCTTCATCTCGAACCCGGTGCAAAACTAAGCGCAACGCGCAAGCGTTGACCGTAATTTCTAAGGAGACACACCATGGGTATGGCAGGAGGCAAGCTCGACGGCGAGCCGATGCTCGACATGAACATGACCCCGCTGATCGACGTTCTGCTCGTTCTGCTCATCATGTTCATCATCACCATTCCGGTCGCGGTGAACTCGGTTAATATCGATCTTCCGCAAAACAACACGAACACGCCGCCGCCTGACATTGATCCGGTGAAGAACAAGCTGGTCCTTACTTCCGAAGATCGAATCCTTTGGAACGGTGAAGACATCTCGCAAGGCGTGCTGGTGGACACTCTGCGTCAAAGCATGGCCATGGCGGTCGAGCCCGAGCTTCAGTTTGAGCCGGAATCGAACGCCAGCTATGACCTTTCAGCCAAGGTGCTACAGATCATCAAGGCAAGCGGCGTGACCAAGTTCGGCTTTGTCGGCAACGAAAAGTATCGCCAGTTCGGCACAGGCGGCCCCGGCGTTTCCTGACGCTGCGAGCGTGACTTGAATACATAGGGCGCTGCGGGATAACCGCGGCGCCCTTTTTCGTTGACGACAAAGGACCGGTGGGCACGCACGCGCCATACCAGTCGCACAGTGCATACTGGTACGCGTTAGGCAACCTATTGGTTTTGCTATATTCTTGGCTCAACAAGCCAAGGAGACATATCATGCCCCGCACGCCCGGACCCTCTCAACATGATCCCATGAGCGCCATGAACATGACCCCGCTCATCGATGTGCTGCTGGTGCTGCTCATCATGTTCATCATCACGATCCCGATTGCGAACAATGTGATCGCAATCGATCTGCCTCAGAAACCGACGCGCCTTACACTTCCCATCAACCCGATCAAGAACAAGCTCTCCATCACAGCGCAGGACCAATTGCTTTGGAACGCGCGGGCGGTGAGCCGCGAGGAGCTTGCCGAGCTTCTGGCCTCAGCAGCGGCTATGCCGGAAGAGCCGGAGCTGCAATTCGAGCCCGCCGCATTGGCTAGCTATGATGCGTCCGCCAAGACACTGCAAATGGTCAAAGCGGCCGGGCTGACGAAGTTCGGCTTTGTCGGGAATGACAAGTACCGCGAATTTGCTCTCGGAAGCCCGGAGACCTGATGGCTGAGACCGCAGGCTGGCGCACTCGACGCAAAGGGTTCGACACTGGGCGACCATCAATCACCTTCCAAGGCTCTTGCCGCATCCTCAGGGCCGATCCGCATCGCTTCACCGACCAGGCTTTCGGCTTCGAGCAGCAATTCATCGTCCACCGCGCCCTGCGGCACCGCTTCGCGCCCGATCATCGTCATCACCGGCACAGCCAGCGGCGAAACGCGATCCAGCTCGACATGCACCAGCTCGTGCTCTGAACGCTCCAGCAAATCCGCGAGCCGGCCAACGTCGGTCATCCGCGCTCTCGCATCGGCCCAGGCGGCCTCCAGCAGCACATGGTCCGGCTCATATTTCTTGAGCACATCGTAAATCAGGTCGGTCGAAAAGGTGACCTGCTTGCCCGTCTTGCGCTTGCCAGGATGCTGGCGTTCGACCAAACCGCTGATCACGGCGACTTCGCGAAAGGCGCGGCGCAAAAGGTGGCTTTCGGTCACCCAGTCAACAAATTCGTGCGTTAGGATATCAGGCGACAGCAGCGGGCCGGGATCGCTCACCGGCTTCAGCCCCCACACAGCCAGCGTGTAATCGTTGGCGACAAAACCTCCGGGCATCAGCCCGCGATCTTCCATACGCCGTGTGATCAACATGCCGAGTGACTGGTTCGCGTTCCACCCCTCAAACGTGTAATAGGCGCTGTAATGCTTGCCCCCATGCGGGAAGCTCTCAACCAGCAGCTCACCCGGCGCGGGCAAGCGGCTGCGATAGTCCTGTACCTCCAGCCATTCTCGCACATCGTCAGGAAAGCGCCCCCACCCGGCGCGATCATCCAGCATGGCCTGAACTCGGCCCGCCAGATGCGTGGTGAGCGGAAGGCGCAAGCCGCCATAGCTTGGGATCGTCGCCGATTTCTTAGCCGCGCGCACGATCACGTCCATATCCTTGACGCTCTCAACCTCCAGGCTCATCCCAGCAAAGAAGAACGTGTCCCCGGCAGAGAGTTGGGCTGCAAAACGTTCTTCAACCTTGCCCAATTGCCGCCCATTCTTGAAGCGCACGGTGAGCATTTCAGAATCGACAATGATCCCGGCATTCATCCGGTGGCGCTGCGCCTGTTGCGGATGCGCGAGCCGCCAGACGCCGTCTTTCGCGCGAATGATCCGCTTGAACTTGTCATAGGCCCGCAGCGCATATCCCCCGTTCTCGACAAAGCGGAGCACCCGCTCAAAACCCGCCTTGTTGAGCCACGCATAAGCCACGCTGGAGCGGATCTCGGCCAGCAGATCGTCTTCATGAAAGGGCGCGGCACAGGCGCAAGCCATCACATGCTGCGCGAGCACATCCAGCCCGCCTGCGCGAAAGTCCTCCCCATCGCGCTGCCCTTCGTCGACCGCGTCCTTCGCCGCCATCGCCTCGAGAAATTCGAACCGATTGCCCGGCACCAGCACAGCGCGGCTGGCGGTGTCGAGCCGGTGTCCCGCACGCCCAATTCGCTGCAACAGGCGCGAGGAGCCCTTGGGCGCCCCCATTTGCACAACCAGATCAATATCCCCCCAATCGACACCCAGATCGAGGCTCGCCGTGCACACCAGCGCGCGCAACTCCCCGGCCGCCATCGCGTCTTCGACCTTGCGCCGCGCTTCTTTGGAGAGGCTCCCGTGGTGGACGCCAATCGGGAGATGATCTTCGTTAATGTCCCACAGGCATTGAAAGATAAACTCGGCGAGAAAGCGCGTGTTTGTGAAGATCAGCGTAGTGCGGTTGTCCTTGATCGCTTCATACAGCTGATCGACCGCCCACCGCCCGGCATGGCCACCCCATGGGACGCGCTCTTCAATCGGTAGCAAGATATCGAGTTCAGCCTGCGCCCCCGGCTCGCCCAGCACCAGGTCCGCCGCGTGAATCTCGCCGGTATCGTCCACCATTTGCGGCGCAAGCCATTCCTGGAAGCTCAACGGATTGGCCAAGGTCGCTGAGAGCGCCACGCGCTGCATGTCCGGCGCAAGCTGCTGCAACCGTGCGAGCGCCAATGCGAGCAGATCGCCGCGTTTGCCAGTCGCGAAAGCATGCACCTCATCAATGACCACGCGCTTGAGCGTGCGAAACAGGTCGAGGCTTTCAGGATAGGACAGCAGCAGCGAGAGCGATTCGGGCGTGGTCAGCAGAATATGCGGCGGCTTGGTGCGCTGGCGTTTCTTACGGTCCGATGATGTGTCGCCAGAGCGTGTCTCGACCCGGATCGGCAGTCCGATCTCTTCCACCGGGGTGAGCAGATTGCGTTTCACATCATGCGCGAGCGCTTTGAGCGGCGAGACATAGAGCGTGTGCAGCCCATCCCTAGGCGGTGCGCCAGCGCTGGGCGCGAAGTCGCACAGTGTCGGCAGAAACCCGGCCAGCGTCTTGCCCGCGCCCGTATCCGCGACCAGCAATGCGTGGCGACCCGCGCGCGCTTTCGCCAGCATATCGAGCTGATGGCGGCGGATGCGCCAGCCGCGTTGATCGAACCACGCGCTGATCTCAGGCGGGACAGCGGCGGGATCGGACGATCCATCGGATTGAAGGGCGCGGGCGCTCACACCTCCTCAAACACCTCGTCATCGTCGCGTGTTTCAGGCTCCTGCTCGTCAGGCTGGAGCGCTTCGAGCTCCGGCACAGACTTGCCCAGCAGCGCAGCGGCCCGCTCGCGCTCGGTCTGGCTCAGCTCACCAAAGCGACGCTCTTTGGCAAATTGGGCTTCGAAGTCTTCGAACTTGGCCACCATACCGGGCAGAACTTCGACCATCGCTGGCCCCATCTGCTCCATCACGCCGAGCATTTGCGGATCGTATTGAACGGCAAAGGATTCGTAAGCGAACTTTGCACCCAAAGGCGTGTCAAAGAACGCGAGCAGCTCGGTCATCTCAGCCTCGTCAAAGCGGGCCGCCAAAGATCGCGCATAGGCCTCGCGATAGGCAGGCTCCATCGCGCTGAACATCTGCGAGACCATATCAATGATGATCTCACCCATTTTCTCAGTCCGCTCTGCGAATTGCGGGTCAAAAATGTCGAGCGCTTCCTGAGCCTTGTCCTCGCTGATATCCTCCAGCGCATCGGCCTGGACACCGGTGAGAGCGGTGAGGCGGATTTTCGGGTTCTCGGCAATGGCTCCCAACATCGTCTCAGTCAGCGGCGCCATCGAATCCCGCATCACCAAAGACAAGCTGCCTTCGGGCAGGATCGTGTCAGTCATCTGCTCAGCCAGCGGCAGCAGCGCTTCTTGCTCAGCCGTAAGTGGCTCGGGCTTGAAGAGCTCCCCAAACAGCTCGAAGGATTCGGTGAGTTCCTTCTCGAACTCAGCCAGCGCCTCTTCTTCAGGGCTTAGAAACTCAAAATCCTCTTGCCCCTCGGCGACTTCACCATCAGCGCTGAGAACGATCTCCTCTTCGGCTTGCTGCGCCCCTTGCTCTTCCTGTTGAGCAAAAGCGGGCGCGCTGGTGCCAAGCAAAGCCGCGCAACTGGCGATGATGAGGGGGTGTTTCAGCATGAGCTTGCGGTCCTTTAGCCGGCGCTGTCCTCGACCATGGCTTCAGCGGCCTCAGTCGCTTCCATCACGGCATCCTCAACGGCGCCTTCATCCGCGTCATCATCGAAGTCATCATCGAAGTCATCATAATCGTCTTCGCTGTCAGAGCCGCCATCCATCGGCTTGGGCGGCTTGATCGCGTCTGACAGGTCAGCAGGCGCAATCCCCAGCAATTCGCTCAGACGTGCACGCTGGGCTTCACTGAGCGCCTCGTAGCTGTTTTCCGGCGGGAGCTCAGCCATCTGCTCCTCAATCCGAGCCGCCATATCGCCGAACTGCGACATCATCGCCGGGACTGCCTGCATGCTGGCGGACATCACTTGCGGATCAGCCATCAGCTTCATGTTCTCAGTCGCATAGACCGATCCGGTCGGCGTCGCAAAAAAGCCCGCGATATCAGAGATCTGCGCATCATCGAAGCGCACCGCATAGGCGCGGCTGAGCCCTTCGCGATAGGCGGGCTCAATGGCAATCGCAGCCTCTTTCATAAGGTCGCTCATCATCGCTTCTATCACCATTCCGCGCTGTGCAAAGGCAGGATCAAGGATCTTTGCGAGTTCAATTTTTTCCTCAGGCGACAGCCCTTCCGCCGCTTGGTTGCCCGCATTGATGCGCGAGCCGATCACCAGCATCGCGCCGGTTTCGCCGCTGAACATGCTCATCATCGGACCCATCATGGAGTCCATCATCTCGTCCATCATTTCGGCATAAAAGCCGTCGGGCATCATGGTGGAAACAAGCGCTGTGGCTGCGGGCAGGCGCGCTTCTTGCGCTTCGGTCAATTCGTCTGCTTCGAACATTCCCCCGAACAGGTCCGCCATTGCTGCCATGGGATCCTCGCCCATGGCTGCGTCCTCTTCGCTCCCAGCATCAGCTTCCATGGCCGCGTCCTCGGCCGCGTCCTGCGCGAGCGTGGGTGCGGCCAGAACCAGCGCGAGGGCGGGAAGGGTGCGGGAGATCAAGCGTTTCATCATAGTACCTTTTCTCTGGTCTGAGCCGTAATGTCGGTGGTTGCTGGCCTAGCTGCAATAGGAGAGCAAAAAGAACAATCCCACCAGATACCAGACCCAATTTTTGTCGGCCTGAATTTTCTTGGCGAAAGCGGCAAGCTCCTGGCCGATATCAGGCGGCGCATCGGGATCGCGTTTGTCATACCCTGAGAGAAAGGCGTTTTCAAAGGCGCTTGCAGGTTCGGGGTGCGCCCGCTCCGTTTCCGGAATATAGCCGCCGCCATGCTCCCACTCGGCCTCGGCGTCTGACGACGCTTCGGGTTCGGGTTCGGGTTCGGGTTCGGGTTCGGGTTCGGGTTCGGGTTCGGGTTCGGGTTCGGGTTCGGGTTCGGGTTCGGGTTCGGGTTCGGGTTCGGGTTCGGGTTCGGGTTCGGGTTCGGGTTCGGCGGGTGTTGGCTTGGCCTTGGCAAAGTCAATTGTCGCAGACACTGCGGGGACAGAAACTGGCGGATCGACCGGGGTTGCATCAGGTGGTGTGACCGCTGGCGCAATCAGCGCGGCAGAGGTCGGCGCGGCGGCAATCGGCTCGCTCACAACGGCCTTACCGGGCGCCTCACTGGCTGCCTCACCCCGCTCCTGTGCCCGGCGCATTTCTGCTGCGAAAAACAGCGCCTTTTCACGCGCCTCGGTCAGCTCAGCAAACGCCGAGATGCGCATCGTCTCGCTGTCCAGAACCGCCTTGCGCTGCGCATAGGCCGCGTGGATCGCCGCGCGATCGCTTGTCTGCGCAATGCCAAGCGCTGACCAAGGCCAGCCATCGGCGCGCGCAAATCGGTATGTCTTAGTGGCCAACGCTCTCCCCGCGCTCCAATCCGGACAGCTCCAGCTGCGCATCAATCTGTGCGATCAGGCGCTCCAACCCGTCCTGCGTCTCGCTCTCCGCCCGCGCAACTAGCACGTCCTGCGTGTTCGAGGCGCGCAGCAGCCACCAGCCATCCGCCGTGTTGACGCGCACGCCGTCGGTTGCATTGACACTCTCAACTTCGGGGCCGGGATTGCCCGTCAGCCGCTCGCTGATTTCCGCAATCGCGGGGAATTTGCGCGCCTCATCAACCTGAAAGCGCATCTCCGGCGTATTGAGCATGGGCGGGATCGCGGACTTCAGCTCCGTCACCGATTTGCCGAGTCGCGCGGACGCCGCCAGCAGCCGCACACCGGCATACAGCGCATCGTCAAACCCGTAATAATCATCCGCAAAGAAGATGTGCCCGCTCATCTCGCCGGCCAAAGGCGAGCCCGTCTCCTTCATTTTGGACTTAATCAGCGAGTGCCCGGTCTTCCACATCAGCGGCTCTCCGCCATGTGCCGCGACATGATCGAACAGCGCGCGGCTGGCCTTCACATCAGCGATAATCGTGGCTTTTGGGACCCTTGCGAGCAGGTCCTCGGCATAGATCATCAGCAGCTGATCGCCCCAGATCACCCGGCCCTCTCCATCAATCGCTCCAATCCGGTCGCCATCGCCATCAAAAGCCACTCCAAAGTCGAGCTGTTTGTCCGCGACGAGCTGGCGAAGATCAGCAAGGTTAACTTCGACAGTTGGATCAGGATGGTGGTTTGGAAAATGCCCGTCGACCTCAGTAAACAGCAGATGATGCTCTCCGGGGAGCTTGGCGGCCAACGCTTCCAGCGCCGGACCAGCGGCTCCGTTGCCCGCATCCCAACCAACCTTGAGGCCCGCGAGACCGGTCTGGTCAATGCCGGCGAGGCCTTCGAGAAGGCGCTCGACATACTCGCTGAGGATGTCGCGCGCGCTGACCGTCCCCGAGCCGTCCGTCCAGTCGCCCGCCGCCGCCACAGCGCCGAGCTTCTGGATGTCTGCCCCGAAAAACGGCCGACCTTCAAATACCATTTTGAAGCCATTGTAATTGGGGGGATTGTGGCTGCCAGTTATCTGAATGCCGCCTTCTACATCTTCGGCTGACGCTTCGGCATAATACAGCATAGGCGTGGCGCTCATCCCGATGCGCACCACGTTGCACCCGCTCGCATCCAACCCTTCGACCAGCGCATGCTCCAGCATGGGTGAACTGACGCGCCCGTCATAACCGACAGCGACTGTCGGTGCCGCCTCGGACCCGCGCGCTTCAGCCGAGCGCCGCAACATTGAGCCAAAGCTGCGCCCAATCGCACGCGCATCATCCGCGCCCAGCGTTTCCCCGATAATGCCGCGAATATCGTATTCGCGAAGAATGGTGGGATCGAATTGATGCGTCATGGTCAGCGTGGTCCTGTTTTGAATTGTATGCCCGGTAAACGGGCTGCGACCCATACCGCGCTTACTGAAAGAGCCGGCAGGTTGAACGTCATTTGTGTCAAATTTGGGATGGATTGGCTCAGCGCAGCCCTGTGTCATCCTCGTCCAGCGCCACCCCAGCACTGGGCAGCGCGTTCAACAGCAGATCGCGCGCGTCATTGGCCTCGTGCACTTGAGCGGTGCTGCCGCCCTTGTCGGGGTGGACCATCGCGATAATCCGGCGATGCGCGGCCTTGATGTCTTCCCGGCTTGCGCCTTCTTCCACGCCCAGCAGCTTGCGCGCGCGAAACAGCGCCTGAGACCGCGTGGAGGGGGGATCCAGCATCTGCCACGGCCACTTGCCAAAGGCCCAGCGGAACATGATGCAGACAATCGCGAGCAGAATGGCAATGCGCAGCATGGGATGTGTCTGGCAGGTGGCTTAAGCGTGTTCAAGCTTTTGGGCCGCATCGCCAAAAGCGGGCAGGTTGAGTGCCTTAATTAAAGTGCGCAATTCCTGCCGGGCAACAAGGTGGCTCGTGCCCAACTCGCCAAGGTGCTTCTTGTCCAGCAAAGTCAGCCCAGAGGGGAACAGCTCGCGATAGATCACGCGTTCGGACAGCCCTTTCACCGCGCGAAACCCGACGCGTTGTGCCATGTCTTTGAGCGCCTTTTCAATCCGCGCCTGGTTGCGCGCTTCAACATAGCCGGTCCGGTTGCGCACGACGACCCAGTCCATCTCAGGTCGCTTGTGCTCAAAGGTATCGCGGCTGCGCTTCATCTTCGCTTCCCAGATCAGCTCCGCGAAGAAAGACAGCTTTTTCACCTTGAACGTGTCACCATCCACCTGACCGATCAGGTCAAAATCGACGAAGCTATCATTCAGCGGCGTCACCAGCGTGTCCGCGTTCTCAATCGCGGTGCGCGCGAAAGGATCATCACGGCCCGGATTGTCGACGATCAGGTAATCGGTGTCTTTTTCCAACCGCTCCATCGCGAGCAGCAAAGCTTCGGAGCTGCGCCCTTTGAACACCTCTGCGGCGGGTGTGGGCAGATCGAGCCCGCGCGCGGTCATGGTGGAAACGCGGTTTTCCAGATAGCGAAAAGTGGTGCGCTGGCGCGGATCAAGATCGATCATCGTCACACGCGCGCCCAGATAAGCGAGCGCCACGCCGACATGCACAGCCGTGGTCGATTTCCCAGTGCCGCCCTTCTCGTTGGCGAATACGATTCTGTGGGCGGACGGGCCTGTCATATGGCTGCTTTTACGTTTCCCTAAAGTTGACACAAGGAGCCTGCGGCTTGTGGCCCAAGGTGGCGCATGTCTAGGGTGCGTGAGAGGAATCCGTAAAGAGGGCAATTGCGTGCAAACCACAGCCAAGCTTTCAGACATGCGCACCTATGTCGCAAAGCTGCGGCACGGCGGCGCGTCCATCGGGCTGGTCCCGACCATGGGCGCGCTGCATCAGGGGCATCTCACGCTCGTGCGCCGCGCGCGCGAGGAATGCGACCATGTGGTCGCCTCAATCTTCGTAAACCCCACACAGTTTGGCCCGAACGAGGATTTGGACGCGTATCCGCGCCAGTTGGAAGCGGACGCGGCCATGCTGGAGAGCGAGGGCTGCGCGCTGTTATGGGCGCCGGGCGTGGAGGTGATGTATCCGCACGGCTTTGGCAGCTCAATCAGCGTCAGCGGCGTCAGCGAAGGGCTGTGCGGTGCGAACCGTCCGGGGCACTTTGACGGCGTCGCCACTGTGGTGTGCAAGCTGTTCAATCAAGTCCAGCCGGACAGGGCGTTCTTTGGCGAGAAGGATTTTCAGCAGCTCGCCGTTATCCGCACCATGGCGCGCGACCTTGATCTGACACAGCCGCATGTGAACCAGATTATCGGGGTGCCGACCGTCCGCGAGGCCGATGGGCTCGCGATGTCGAGCCGCAACCGCTACCTCTCCCCCCAGGACCGCGCCGCCGCCGCCGCTCTGCCGCGCGAAATGCGCAAAGCGATTGCGCTGATGGAACATGATCAAGAAGCCGCGCCGACACTCGCTGCCTTGGAAGCCGCGCTGCTGAAAGCGGGCTTTGACAGCGTCGATTACGCGGTGCTGGCCGATGCTCGCTCGCTTGCGCCGATTGACGCGTTGCCGGATGCCCCCGCCCGGTTGCTGGTCGCAGCCCGGATCGCAGGCACCCGCCTGATCGATAATTTCAGTGTCGGTTAGGGGTTCGCCCGCTCCCGCACCTCGTCAAAGGTCCAGCACCGCAGCAGCTCGCCATTGCGCCATACCGGCTTGAGCAGGTTCGCGTCCGGCTCGGCCGTTTCCAAGCGCCGCGCCACCATGGCGCCGCTGTCCAATACAACCGCTTGCCGCCCGGCCTTGCTCGCTTTGGCCGGGTCAGTCACCGGGCGTTTGGCGACATCGTGCCACACGCCTGCATCATCGCGCATCGCGTTGGCCTTCATCGCAAAGCGCAAAGTGTCGCGCGTGACTGATTGCAGCAGGCCACCGCCCATGCCGAACGCGATGTTGTCCACGGCGAACCCGTCGGCGATCACCCGGTCAACCAGCCGCGCGATGCTGTCGACATTCATCCCGTCTCCCTGGATCACGCGCACCCTGTCGCTGAGTACGCGGTAGCCCTTGGCGTTGATCGTCCCGCCAAAAATGTCCCACAGCTTCGTCAGAACCCGTGCGGGGGTCTCGACAGGATCGCCGCTGTCGGGGCGCACCACCAGCGTGCCTTGCCGCGCTTCGACCGCCGCTTTGAGCGAGCCGCCCCAAATCGCCTCAACCACGTGATCGAGATCGTAGCTGTCCGACACAACCGCCACCGGCGCGCCTTCGCCATCGAAGCGGTCGAGCATGTTCGCATAGGCCGCCTCTTCGCGGCTCTGGCCCCATGCTGTCATGGTCGAGTGCTCGGCGGCGGGGATGGAGAAGCCGGGCATGTCTGCGCCATAATATCGGCGCGCCGCCATCACCCCCTCCAGCGTGTCCGTCCCGGCAAAATTGACCAAGTGCGCCATGCCGCCCAGTGCCGCACTTTCGCCGCTGGAGACCCCGCGCGCGCCAAAATCGTGCAGCTTGAATGGGAGCTGCCCCGCCGGATCGTCCGAACTGCGCTCCAGCCCCGCCGCGATGATCGCGCGGCATTTGCGGCTGAGCGTCGCCACCGTGGTCGGGTACCAGATCGCGCGCAGCAGCGCTGTTTCGATAAAGGTGGTGAGCCACGGCATGCGATCATCGGTGTTGACCACTTGGAACAGCGGGACGCCTGTGGGCGCGGCCGTCCCTTCGGGCAGCGCACTGATTTCCAGCGGCAGAAGGCCGCCGTGCTCGGTCAGGATCGCGTCCCAACCGGCACGGTTAAACGGCAGGCCGTGCGCGGCGCAGATGTCTGCCGCTTCTTCAATATCAGCGCGGGTGATCGGCTGGCTGAGATAACCGAGCAGGAAGGGCTGAAGCCCAAAGAACAGCACCTCGTCCGAAAACGGATTGGGCCGCGCTTCGCCATAGGCGCTGATCGCGCGCGCTTCGGGCGGGTATTGGAGAAAGTGGCTGTGTTTGTAGCTGTCAGTGGCGAGAATAAGATTGGTCATGGTGTGAACTCCTCACATGTGTGGTGGATCAGCAGCGCCGGACTCCCCGTTCGCTGCCCCCGTTGAAGGGCGTTTCTCAATGGTCGATGCTCAAAGGTCGCCGAGCGCTTCGATAATCGACCAGTGATCTTCAAACAGCTGAGTGGGCTGAACCTCGCCCAGCCGATACCAGCGCGCCGCCGCCGCATCATCGCCGCCCTTCACGCGCGCAAGCTCACGACGCTCTGGCAGGCGAAACAGGAAAGCGTGGGTGATCACGCGCCCGCGCAAGGACCGCTGCGGCGCATCGAAAACGCGCGTGCGGCTATCCTCGATAAAGCTTGCAAGCATCGCGGGTGGGATTTGGCCCTTGCCGTCGGAAATGCCGGTTTCCTCGCGCAATTCGCGGATCGCAGCATCGCGGATGCGCTCATCGGGACCAACGAAACCGCCGGGCAGCGCGAGCAGACCTTTGCCCGGCTGTCCCCCGCGCTCGACCAGCAGGATATGCCCGGCCTGAATGACCACTGCATCCGCCGTCACAAACGGACCTGTGCCCCATTCATCAGGATAGGCATCGAGATATTCACGCTCTTCCACCAGCGCCTTGAACGCCTGCGTCAGCCGGAAGCCTTCGAGCTGTTTGACCACCTCCGGGGAGAGCACTTGCGTCGGAATATCGCTCAGCCGCTGCAGATAGCGCGCGCGCACATCGCTGGCGCTGAATGTGCCGTATTGGCTGTCAATCTGAATGCTGTCCCAGCCGGGAAACAGCTTGAGATAGAAAGAGGACTTGTCCTTGCCAAAACCTGCCAGCTTGATCGTGAAATCCCGGGTTCCGTTCGCGGCGAACCCGTCATTGCCCTCGTCCAGCACAATTTCATGCACGCGCCGCTGCACTTCGGCGGTCCAGGCGGTGTTGGAATAGAGGTGATCGTCGAGCGGCTCGATAATCAGCCGGCCCTGCGATTGTTCATAGGCAAAAGCGGAGCGCAACATGTGCGCGCGCTCGTCAAAAGTGAACGGATTGCGCGGATCACGCGCAACATTGGCGCTGCCAACCAGCACAATGAGCCGGTCCACCTGCGAAAGCGCTTCGCGGATAACGTATTCGTGGCCAATATGAAGGGGCTGGAAGCGCCCGATAAAGACGCCGTAAACAGGTTTTGACCCACCTGCGCGGGTTTTGGCAGCATCTGCCATGATCGAGTCTCCCTCGATTGATGTTTATGCTCGGCAGACTCCCTGCAGCGCTGAGTAAAGACTGCACTTTCCCAATCCGCAAGCCAAGCGCAAATGATGTGCTCTTTGTTGCACCATATGCAATATAAAGCGCTGTGCCGCGCCGCGCAGGAGCGGATTTCGCATTGACGCTCGCCCCTGTGTGGTGGCATTGGCGCACCCGCTGAGCGGGCGGGTATAGCATAGTGGTAATGCACCAGCCTTCCAAGCTGTGTAGAGGGGTTCGATTCCCCTTACCCGCTCCAGAGCTATCGCCCGACCAATGAAAACTACGCAAGCGCGGGCTTGCATTGTGCACCGCAGCGTTTAGCTGCCCCTGTCATGCGTAGTTTAACTCATCTCGAGCGCCTTGAAGCCGAGAGCATCCACATTTTCCGCGAAGTCGTGGCCGAGGCTGAAAACCCGGTTATGCTGTATTCGGTCGGCAAGGACAGCTCAGTGATGCTGCACTTGGCGCGCAAGGCGTTCTTCCCGGCGCCGCCGCCCTTTCCGATGCTGCACGTAGCGAGCGGGTGGGATTTTCAGGACCTTCTGAACCACCGCGACAAGACCGTCGCCGAATATGGGCTCGAACTGATCATCGCGCGCAATGAAGAGGCTGAAGAGCAGGGCATCAACCCCTTCGACACCGGCAGCGCGCTTTATTCGCAAGCTCAACTGACCGACCCTTTGAAGCGCGCTCTGAGCGAGCATGGCTTTGACGCTGCCTTTGGCGGAGGTCGGCGCGATGAGGAAAAGGCGCGCGCGAAGGAGCGTGTCTTCAGCTTCCGCACCGCCGCGCATCGCTGGGACCCCAAGAACCAGCGGCCCGAACTGTGGAACCTCTACAACGCCAAAAAGAACAAGGGCGAGAGCATCCGCATCTTCCCGATCTCGAACTGGACCGAGCTGGATATCTGGCAATATATCGCGCTCGAAAAGATCGACATCGTGCCGCTGTATTTCTCCGCCCCGCGCCCGACCGTCGAGCGCGATGGGCTCACGCTTGTGGTCGATGATGAACGGTTCCGGCTGGAAGAGGGCGAAGAGCCCGTCACCCGTTCGGTGCGGTTCCGCACGCTGGGCTGCTACCCGCTGACCGGCGCGACGCAGAGCGAGGCGACCGATATGAACCTGATCATTCAGGAAATGCTTCTCGCCACCGGATCAGAGCGGCAGGGCCGCGCGATCGACAAGGGGCAATCCGCTTCGATGGAAGACAAGAAACAGGAAGGGTATTTCTGATGATCGCTCAGGATTCCTCCTTCCAGACCGATGCGCTGATCGCTGAAGACATCGATGCTTATCTCGATCAGCACCAGCATAAGAGCCTGCTGCGCTTCATCACCTGCGGCAGTGTAGATGATGGCAAGAGCACGCTGATCGGGCGTCTGCTGTACGATTCCAAGATGATCTTTGAAGATCAGCTCGCGGCGCTCGAAAGCGACAGCGCCAAGCATGGGACACAAGGCGAAGAGATCGATTTTGCGCTGCTGGTCGATGGCTTGGCCGCTGAGCGCGAGCAGGGCATCACGATCGACGTCGCCTATCGCTTTTTCACGACACAGAAGCGCAAATTCATCGTCGCCGACACGCCCGGGCATGAGCAATATACGCGCAACATGGTCACTGGGGCATCGACCGCCGATCTGGCGATCATTCTGGTTGATGCGCGTAAGGGCGTGCTCGTCCAGACGCGGCGGCACAGCTATCTGACGCATCTGCTGGGCATCAAGCATCTGGTGCTGGCGGTGAACAAGATGGACCTTGTCGATTACGACCAGTCCACCTTTGACCAGATCGTCGCCGATTACCGCGCCTTCGCCACCGAGGTAGGGATCGAGGATTTCACCGCGATTCCCATCTCCGGCTTCAAAGGCGACAACATCACACATGCGCCGTCTGACAACACGAAATGGTATGACGGCCCCGCGCTGATCGAGCATCTTGAAACGGTTGAGCTGGCCAACACCGCCGCGCAGGAGCGGTCTTTCCGGATGCCGGTGCAATGGGTGAACCGCCCGAACCTCGATTTCCGGGGCTTTTCGGGGCTCATCACGGATGGGACGATCAAGCCGGGGGACCCGGTGCGGATCGTGCCTGCGGGCAAGACCAGCACAGTCAAATCCATCGCCACCTTCGATGGCGACCTTGATGAGGCGGTTGCGGGCCAGTCCGTCACTCTAACGCTGGCTGACGAAGTTGATTGCTCACGCGGCGATGTCATCGCGACCGCTGGTGACCCGCCTGAAGCGTCTGACCAGTTCGAAGCCACGATAGTCTGGATGGACGAAGCCGCGCTCAAACCGGGACGTGGATACTGGATGAAGATCGGCAGCCAGATGGTCACCGCCAGTGTCCAGCAGCCCAAATACGAAGTCGACGTAAACAGCTTTGAGCATCTCGCGGCAAAGACGCTGGAGCTCAATTCCATCGGCGTGGCGGAAGTGTCCACCGACCGACCGATCACCTTCGCGCCCTATGCAACCAGCCGCCAGCTTGGCGGGTTCATCCTGATCGACAAATTCACCAATGCGACCGTTGGCGCAGGGATGCTGCATTTCAGCCTGCGCCGGGCGCAAAATGTGCATTGGCAGGCGACCACGGTCACACGCGAAGAGCACGCCAGCCTCAAGAACCAGACACCGCGCGTGCTGTGGTTCACCGGGCTTTCGGGCTCTGGCAAATCGACCATCGCCAATGAGGTGGAAAAGCAGCTCGCTTTGATGAACCGCCACACATTCCTGCTGGATGGCGACAATGTGCGCCAGGGGCTGAACAAGGATCTGGGCTTCACGGAAACCGACCGGATCGAAAACATCCGCCGCATTGGCGAAGTTGCCAAGTTGATGACCGATGCGGGTTTGATCGTGCTCACCGCCTTTATCAGCCCGTTCCGAGCCGAGCGCGACATGGTTCGTGCAATGGTAGGCGAAGGCGAGTTTATCGAGATCTTCGTCGACACCCCGCTCGACGTCGCCGAGGCGCGCGATGTGAAGGGACTTTACAAGAAAGCGCGCGAGGGCAAGATCAAGAACTTCACTGGCATTGACAGTCCTTATGAGGCTCCCGAAGCTCCGGAGATCACCGTCAACACCGTCTCGATGACTCCGCCTGAGGCTGCGGAATACATCATCAAACAGATCATGCCGCTCAAATGAGCATTGCAACCATGACTGACGCCGAACTGGCTGCACATCTGGCGCATCATGCGGGCAAGATCCTCCTCAACGTGCGCGATGCGGGCGTGTTTGAAGGCCCGGAAAACAACAAGGCTCTGGGGAAAGCGGGCGATGCGACCGCGAATGAGTTTTTGTGCCACGCATTGCGAGCGGCGCGGCCAGATGATGGGCTGTTGTCCGAAGAGGAAAAGGATTCAACCCAGCGGCTCTCCCAGTCACGGGTCTGGATCGTTGATCCGGTCGACGGAACCCGCGAATATGGTGAGCAGCGCAGCGATTGGGCGGTGCATGTCGGGCTTGCGGTTGACGGTGTCGCGACAATCGGCGCGGTCGCTTTGCCGGGCCTGGACGGCGGCATTGTCCTGCGCACCGATCAGCCTGCCCCGCTTCCTGAACCAGCGGCGACCCCACGCTTCCTCGTCAGCCGGTCGCGCCCGGCGCGCGAGGCGCAAGCCGTGTGCGAAGCGTTGGACGGAGAGCTTGTCCCGATGGGCAGCGCGGGCGCCAAGGCGATCGCCGTGGTGCGCGGCGAAGCGGAGATTTATCTGCATTCAGGCGGCCAATATGAATGGGACAGCTGCGCGCCTGCGGCCGTCGCCGGTGCGCACGGGCTGCATTGCTCGCGCATCGATGGAACGCCGCTGCGCTACAACAATGCGGACACCTATTTGCCCGACCTGCTGATCTGCCGCCCTGAATGGGCAGAGCGCGTGCTCGAGCTAGTCGCGGGCCTCGACTGAAGCCTTCGCATCGCCAGTTTCGGTGGTGCTGACGCTCAGCACCATTGCGGCAATCTCAACCTCCACGCGGCGATTGGCGGCGCGCCCTGCTGGGTTTGGCGTCCCGTCGGGCAAGGCATTAGGTGCGACCGGGTTCTGTTCACCAAAGGCAACGATGGTGATCCGGTCGCGATCGACGCCGTTCTCGATCAACCAATCCGCCACAGCCTGTCCGCGCGCTTCGGAGGCCTTAAGATTGGCCGCATCGCTCCCCGCCGCATCGCTGTGCGCGCGCAGAGTGATCGGCAGACCCTTGGGCAATTGCGGCGCGTCAAGCACGTCTTGGAGCGCGGCCAAAGCGTCGGGATCAAGCTTGGTCCCGCCTTCCGGGAAGCCGATGACGCCCTTATAGGCCTCCAGCGCCTTGGCCTCATCCGGGGCTTTGGGTTGCTCGATTTCGGGCCGGAGGATTGAGACCGGCTCGGTGCCTTCAGGCTCGGGCGCGCTCACTTCGCCACCGGTCCCTGTTGCGCTTGGCTGCGGATCATCATCCGCCGGGTTGGTGTCGCTATCAGGCGCGGCCACCTTGCAGCCGACCAGCAAAAGCGCGGCAGTCATAAAAGTAAGGGTTCGGGGGAATTGCATCATTGCCTCGTTTTCGAAGTCTTGTTGTTGAGCCGCATCAGCTTTGCAGGGGTTTCGGGGTCGCTGAAGCCGACGCTGCGCCTTTGCTGGCGCGTTTTGCGGCTTTGTCCTCAGCGGTTTTAAGCTGCGGCGGAGAATAGGAGAGCACCGTATCGCCTTCGCGCGGTTCGGGGCGCGCGGCATGAGTGAAGAACCGCAGCGCGCCATCCGGACGTATCAGCATGAGCATATTGGCGGTCTCAGGCAGTGTTTCGCGCGCCTTTGCAAAGTCGAACTCATCGGAAAGCTTGGTCTTGCGAAAGCGCCAGCCTTCTTGTTGACGCTCATTCACTTCATCTACACCAAAGCCGCTTTCAAACAGCGCCCGTCCACGCAGCGTCATGGGCAGAGCATATCGGTCGTCCCCGCCACTCTCATTCTCGCCGAGCTGGTAGACTTTATCGCTGCCCATTTCATGCGCAAATTCATTGCAAACGAGAGTGTTATACGCCTCGTTCTCTGTCGCGGCGATCAACACCTGATAGGGTGCGAGATCAAGATTGTGCTCGGTCGCCTCGTTCAGAATTTCGCCGTGATAGAAGGGGAGCCCCTCACGCCGCGCCAACCCGAGACGCTGCCAGCTTGAATCGACAATCATCACCGGCGCATCGAGCGCTTGCATTTCGCGCGCCAAGGCGATTGTCCAAGGCGTTGCGCCTGCGATCAGCACGCCGGGGCGCGCTGTCACCTTCACGTCCAACCAGCGGGCTACCAAATTGATCGTGAAGCCATGTGCCACGACCGTCGCAACCACCACGGCAAAGCTGAGCGCGATAAGCAGCTGTCCACCCGCGATGTTCAGGTCTTCAAGGCGCAGGGCGAACAGGCCCGAAATGGCGACCAGCACGATCCCGCGCGGCGCGATCCAAGCGATGAACAATTGTTCGCGAAGCGGGATGCCTGACCCCAGCAGGCTGACGAGCACCGTGATCGGGCGCACCAGGAACAGCAACACCAGCAGGAACAGCATGAACCGCACGCCCACTGGCTCAAGCGGGTTCAGATATTGCAGCTCTTCCAACGTGAGGCTGGAGGACAGCAGGATGAATATGCCGGAAACCAGCAGAACTGCGATATTCTCTTTGAACGGATGGATCGAGCGCAGGGACGTGAACTGCCCGTTCGCCAGCGTCACCCCCATCACCGTGACCGCGACCAGCCCGGCCTCATGCTCAATTCCGTTCGCGAGCACGAACACGCCAATGACTGCGGTGAAAAGCACAGGCACCTTGAGATATTCAGGGATCGCTCCGCGCGGGAACAGATAGGCTATCGCCCGCGCGGCGGCATATCCGATGAGCCCTGCAAGGATTGCTGAGATGATGAGCGGCGGCACCACATCGACAAGCGATGCACCGGGGCTTTCCTGAACCGCGCGGAAATATTCATAAGCGATCACAGCGCACAGGGCGCCAGTCGGGTCGTTGACGATGCCTTCCCATTTGAGGATCGAATTGGGCCGGGCCTGCACATTCGCCTGACGCAACAATGGGATCACAACCGTGGGTCCGGTGACGATCAGAATCCCGCCAAACAGCACAGCGACCGGCAGGACAAGCCCGGCAATGTAGAACCCCGCGACTGCTCCCAGCAGCCACCCGACAGCCACGCCGATGGTCGCGAGCCGCCAGACCGCACTGCCTGAATGGCGCAATTCTCGAAAATCGAGGCTCAGCCCGCCTTCAAACAGGATCAGCGCGACGCCGATATTGATGGCTGGCTCCAGCAGATCCCCAAAGGCTGCCTCCGGATCAATCAGCCGGAAGCCAAGCTCAGCTGAGATCGGCCCAGCCAGAAATCCTGCGGCCAACATCAGGACAATCGCAGGCCACCCGGTCCGCCACGCAAGCCATTGCGCGCCGATGCCGAGCACGCCGATTGCAGCGAGCATAAGCGATTGAGATTCCATAGTCGGTCAGTCCACCCTTGCCATACCAATGGCTGGATGGGCCATCCTGTTCCAAAAGATGCCGCGCTGCCTCAGGCGCCGTCAAACGCCATCAATGCGTCCATACTGAGATCAGCGCCGCGCAGCTTGTCTGCCCCGCCCAGCTCAGGAAGGTCGATTACGAACACCGCGTGGCTCACCTTGGCCCCAGCATCGCGCAGCAATTGCGCGGCCGCCAGCGCCGTTCCGCCGGTGGCGATCAGATCATCAACGATGACGACGTTCTCGTCCTGCGCGATGGCTCCGGGGTCGATTTCGAGCCGGTCGGTCCCGTATTCCAGATCGTAATCCACGCCAATGGTCGCGACCGGGAGCTTTCCGGGCTTGCGGATCGGCACGAAGCCGAGCCCAAGATGCGCTGCCACCGCCGCTCCGAATATAAACCCGCGCGCTTCCATGCCAGCGATCTTCTGAGCGCTGCCCGCCTGCGCCGCTTGCGCCAAGTGCGCAACACTCGAAGCCAGCCCAGCGGGGTCTCCGATCAGCGTCGTGATATCGCGGAACTGGATGCCGGGCTCCGGGAAGTCCGGGATGGTGCGGACCAGCGCCTTCAGCTCATGCACGGAAAGGGTATCGCCATTGAGTGAAAGTGCGCTCATACTTTGATCCTCGTGGCCGGGGATGGGTTGGTTTAACGCGAGCGCCATGCAACAGCGCCCCACCATCCGCAAGGGATGACGGGGCGCAATGCATTCTGGGCTGAGCCGGGTTGGGCTCAGGCCGCTTTCTTCTTGGGCTTCTTCGCGGCCCAGATCTGCTTGTACGACATGAAGGCAAGGCCGGTCGCGAAGATCAGGAAGCCGATCACAAACCAACCGATCTGCTTGCGCTGCACCAAAGAAGGCTCCGCAGTCCATGTCAGAAAGGCCGAGATATCCTGGGCCATCTGCTCCGGCGTTGCTTCAGTGCCGTCCGAATAGGTGATCAGATCGGGGTAAAGCTGCGGCGGCATTGCAATGTTGGCGTTGTAAAAATGCTCGTTGAAATAGAGACCTGTCGGCGTCTCCCACTCAGTGCCGCCAGCCAGTTTCTTGGCCTTTTCAAGGTCTGCGGGGTCCGGCTCAACATAGCCTTGAAGCAGGGAATAGACGTAATCCGAGCCGTTCTTGCGCGCCTTGGTGATGAGCGACAGATCAGGCGGATAGGCGTTGTTGTTTGCCGCCCGCGCAGCGACCTCGTTGGGGTAGGGCGAGGGGAAGTAGTCAGTCGGCTCACCCGGGCGCGTCGTGGTTTCACCCGTGGCAGGATCGATGCCGGGCACATTCCAGGTGGCCGCTTCGGCGCGCACTTCCGCGTCCGAATAGCCGAGATCCTGAAGATTGCGGAACGCGACATACTTCATCGAATGGCACGCCGAACAGACTTGCTTGTAGACCTGATAGCCGCGCTGAAGCTGCTGATTGTCAAACTTGCCAAAGGCGCCGTCGAACGAAAAGCCGCCCGTCGGTTCGAGCATCGGCTCGTGGAAAGCATAGTACGCGGGCTTTTCAGGCGCGGGGCCGCTCACGTAATTTATGAGGCCTGGGATCAGAGCCCACAGCACCAGAATGCCGGTGAGCACGAGACCAAAAATGATGCCTCCAAGGCGAATAGTCATGACCGAACTCTTTCTCGTTTTCGAGCCAGTAGATTTGCGACGCGAAGGGATGGAGCGCCGCGTGGGCGCTCCAGACCCGGTTTACTCAGCAGGTTGCAGCGATCCGTCACCCGGAAGCGGCTTGACCACTGTTTCCGGAGCATCGCCGCCGCCGTCTTTGCCACCCGGCTTATCGTCCGAACCCAGCACCGCTTCGGTGATGGAGAACGGCAGAGGCTTAGGCACTTCGATCTGGCTGATGATCGGCAGGATCACCAGGAAGTGAAGGAAGTAATAGGCGGTGAAAATCTGGCTGAGCAGCACGTAAGGCTCTTCGGCTGGCGCACCGCCCGCGATCGTCAGGACGATCATGGTCGGGACCAGACCGATCCAGAAGAACTTGCGGAACAGCGGGCGGTAGCTGCCTGAGCGGATCGGGCTCTTATCGAGCCACGGCAGGAAGAACCACACCAGAATTGAGCCAAACATCGCGATGACACCCAGCAGCTTCGCTTCGACAAGAACGATGCCGGTGAAGGGGATCGTCAGGTCAGCGGTAAAGGCACGCAGGATCGCGTAGAACGGCAGGAAGTACCATTCAGGCACGATATGCGCCGGGGTCGAAAGCGGGTTTGCCTCGATATAGTTGTCAGGGTGACCCAGCACGTTCGGTGCAAAGAACACGAACGAGGTGAAGATGATCAAGACAAGACCGAGGAACCAGCCATCCTTCGCGGTATAATACGGGTGGAAAGGCACGGTGTCGCTTTCCTGCTTCACTTCAACACCTGTCGGGTTGGAAGAACCGGGAATATGCAGCGCCCAAATGTGCAGGATAACCGTCCCGGCAATCACGAAGGGCAGGAGGAAGTGCAGCGAGAAGAAACGGCTCAGCGTCGCTTCGTTTGGCGCATAGCCACCCACGAGCCAGATCTGCAGCGGCTCACCCACTAGCGGGATGGCACCAAACAGACCGGTGATCACTTTCGCGCCCCAGAAGCTCATCTGGCCCCAGGGAAGCACATAGCCCATGAAGGCGGTCGCCATCATCAGCAGGAAGATCACCACACCAAGCAGCCAGATCATTTCGCGCGGGGCCTTGTATGATGAGTAATACAGGCCGCGGAAAATGTGCAGGTAAATGACGATGAAGAAGAAGCTGGCGCCATTGGCGTGCGCATAACGCAGCATCCAGCCGTAATTCACGTTGCGCATGATGTGCTCAACCGAGCCAAACGCAACCGACGTGTCGGATGCGTAGTGCATCGCGAGGACCACCCCGGTGACGATCTGAACCATGAGGAAGAACCCAGCGAGAACGCCAAAATTCCACATATAATTCAGGTTGCGCGGAACGGGATAACCCGCACCAACCGCGTTATAGACCATCCGAGGGACGGGGAGCTTTTCATCGATCCACTTAGTGAAATCGGACTTTGGCTCGTATTGCTTTGCCCAGGCGAAACTCATGGTTCTCTCTCGACTTTGCTCGTGTTTAACGTGTTGCGATGCTTACAGTTACGCGGGTTTAGCCGACCCGGATGACACCTTCAGCGGGAAAGGCAAAATCCGGAACGACAAGGTTGGTCGGCGCCGGACCTTTGCGAATGCGGCCCGCGACATCATAGTGCGAACCGTGACACGGGCAGAAGTACCCGCCAAAGTCACCCTTGTTCTCACCCTCGGCGGCGCCCAACGGCACACAACCAAGGTGAGTGCAGACGCCCAGCGTTACGAGGATGTCGTCATTGCCTTCCTGCGTGCGATCCGCCAGCGTTTGTGGATCGCGCATGTTGGCACCGTCATCGGCCTTTGCAGCGGCGATTTCTTCAGCGGTAAGGCGCTTTACAAACAGCGGTTGCCCGCGGAAGGTTGCCTTGACCGTTTGTCCGGCCTCAATCGAGCCGACATTCACATCAGTCGTGCTGGCGGCAAGCACATTGGCAGAGGGCGCCATCTGGCTTACCAGCGGGATTACGACGCCAACGGCGCCAACACCGGCGGTGCTGACTGCAGCGATGTGGATCCAGTCGCGGCGACGCACGCCTTCGTCTTCAGTGGTCGGTGCGGTTACCGTTTCAGCTCCGGTGGAAGCCATGTGCTTTACCCTGCTCTTTTAGCCACGCTCGCAAAAAGCGACTGCGCGGCTGTGTGTAAAATATCCCATGTCGGCGGTCCAAAACTGAGCGAGTGTGCTGCATTCCGGACCGATAATCATGCACTCAGCCAGTCTTTTCGCTGACTTGGGGTGCAGATTTCGACGCGCTCGATACCAGAAAAATTCCTTAGTCCAACTGTCTTTTGAGCATCGCACATTCGGTTCAGGGCAAGCGGACAGGGATGAGATCTGTCCAACCAGCTATCCAACCGAGGCTAGCGTGCGGTGTTCTTATATTTTTCTCTGATGCCTCAACGCCCCGGCTAACGCTTGTTTCCCAGCCTTGTGGAAAAAATCTCTTCGATAATCGGCGCGGTGGCGGGCAGGTGAGCCTTAAGCCAACGCAATGAGGCTGATCTGCCGTCCATAATTGCTATCTCCGCGCTGGCTGGCGCGGCGGTATGAGAAGTACTGTTGATCGAGCGTGTGGGTGTCGAGCGCGCAGTCATCGATGGCTCCAACCCCGGCCTGTTCAAGCCTGCGCCGCACATAAAGTGGCAGGTTAAAATGCCAGCGCTCGCGCCCCTCCCGCATCGGTGCAATGGCAAAGCACGGCGCATCACCAGCCGCAAATTGCGCGCGAAACGGCGCGTCCACTTCGTAACTGGGCTGAGCAATGGTTGGACCGATCGCCGCGACTATGCGCCGCGCCTGCGCACCGCATTGCTCCATCGCGCGGACGGTGTTTTCGAGCACCCCGCCATGAGCTCCGCGCCAGCCAGCATGCGCCGCGCCGACCACGCCTGCTTCCCGGTCCGCCAGCAGCACCGGCGCGCAATCAGCGGTGACGATGCCGATTGCGAGCCCCGCTGTGGCGGTCACAAGAGCATCGCCCGTCGGCCGGCCTTCAGCCGCGTCATCCCATGGCTGCGTTGCGACAGTTACATCGGGCGAATGGACCTGATGCGGTGTCAGCACAGCCGCTCCGGCAACCAGCGCATCTGCCGCCCGCGCGCGCAACTCCGCGACCTGCGCAGGGTCGCCCGGCCCGCCAAAGCCGAACTGATGCGCGCCGCCTGCCGATCCGAAAAAGCCATGTGCGACGCCATCCAGCGCCGAGGAGCGCGCGATATCGAATGGCACGCTGGCCAGAACAGCCTCAGCCATCCAGACTGCGGCTCACTTGCTCAAACGTATCACGCGAGAGGCCCTTGGCCGCCGCGATCCGCTCCAGCTCAGCCTTCATCAGCGCCGCGCGTCCCGGCTCAATCCGCCGCCAGCGCCCAAGCGGCGAGACAAAGCGCGCAGCAGTCTGCGGGTTGATCGGATCAAGCGCGAGGATCACGTCGGCAACCATGCGATAGCCTGCACCGTCCGCTGAATGGAAACCCTGAGGATTGCCCGCAAACGCCATGTAAAGCGAGCGCACGCGGTTAGGATTGCTCATGGTGAAATCGGCATGCTTGGCGAGCGCCTTAACCTGCGCAATGACATCGGGGTGGAGCGAGAGCGCTTGCAAGGTGAACCATTTATCGATCACCAGCGCGTTGCCCTCATAGCGCTCGTAGAACGCCTTCAGGCGATCCTCGCGCAGCTTCGTCTCAAGCCCGCACAGCACCATCAAGGCACCCTGGCGATCCGTCATATTGTCCGAAGTGTCGAATTGCCGGGCAGCCAGAGTGGCGGCGAGTTCCGGTTCGCTTGCAGCAATCAGGCCGAGCACTTGCGTCTTGACCTTGCGCGCGCCGCGCCCGGCCGGATCGTCAAATCCAATCGCATCGCAGCGCGCATACAGACCCTCAAGCTCACGCTTGAGCAGCGTGCCCAAAGCGGCTTTCACTTGCTCGCGTTCGCGGTGGATCGCGCCGGGATCAGCCTTGTGATCGCCGCTTGCCCCTGAACTTGCCATGGCTTCGAACAGATAGGTCTCGCTCGGCAGCATCATCAGCTCGCCGCGCATCGCACCGTCCAGCGCTTCGTCAGTCAGGATCGCGCGCATCGCATCGGCGAGTGCTTGCTTGCCGGAAGCGCGGCCCGCATCGTCCAATTCCCCGCGCGCAGCGGCGACCAAATGGCTGAGCGCCAGCTCCTGCATCGCTTCAGCGCGGGCGAAGGGATCATCATCATGCGCCGCCAGAAAGGCGAGGTCTTCGCGCGGTAACTCACGCTCAATGACGACCGGCGCTGTAAAGCCGCGATTGATCGAAAGCACGGGCTGCGGTCCAGCGAGCGGCAGCGTGACGCTTTCCTCATCAAGTTTGAGCACAAACAAATGTTCATCGCCCAGCGCCCCGGTCTCGCGAGAATGCACCGCGACCCGCAAGGGGATAGGCATCGAGCCCTTGTCGGTCTGGCCCGGCGTATCGGGGATGGTCTGCGTGATCGTCAGGACAAGGCCTTCGGCCGACTCCTGCTGCGCAAGCATGATGCGCGGTGTTCCGGCCTGGCGATACCAGCGACGAAATTGCGCCAGCTCCAGTCCCGCGCCATCTTCAATCGCGGTAATGAAGTCCTCGCAGGTGGCAGCCTCGCCATCATGGCGCTCGAAATAAAGGTCAGTGCCTTTGCGGAAGGCTTCCACGCCCGCCATCGTGCGCATCATGCGGATGACTTCGGCGCCCTTGTTATAGACCGTCGCGGTGTAGAAATTGCTGATCTCGCGATAGCTGTCCGGGCGGATCGGGTGCGCCAGCGGTCCCGCATCCTCAGGGAATTGCGCCGCGCGCAGGATGCGCACATCCTCAATCCGCTTGACCGCTTCGCCGCGCATGTCTTGCGAGAACAACTGGTCGCGCAGGACTGTAAAGCCCTCTTTCAGAGACAGCTGGAACCAGTCGCGGCAGGTCACGCGGTTGCCGGACCAATTGTGAAAGTATTCATGCGCGATCACGCCTTCGACCGCGTCGAAATCCGCATCGGTCGCAGTGTCGGGATCGGCCAGCACATATTTGGTGTTGAAGACGTTGAGGCCTTTGTTCTCCATCGCCCCCATGTTGAAATCGGACACCGCGACGATGTTGTAGAGGTCGAGGTCATATTCGCGCCCGAAAGTCTCTTCGTCCCATTTCATCGAGCGGTGGAGCGATTGCAGCGCATGGTCGGTGCGCTCCAGATCCTCTTTACGCACCCAGATATTGCATGCGACCTCGCGGCCCGAGCGGGTGGTGAACGGCCCTGAATGCGCCACCAGGTCTCCGGCCACCAGCGCAAACAGATAAGCGGGCTTGGGCCACGGATCGTGCCATTCGGCAAAATGACGGCCCTGCTCCAGATCGCCCTGCTCGGTCACATTGCCGTTGCACAGCAGGATTGGGAAGAGCGCTTTGTCGCCCTCCATCCGCACGCTGTAAGTGGACAGCACATCCGGGCGGTCGGGGAAAAAGGTGATGCGGCGAAAGCCCTCAGCCTCGCACTGCGTGCACAGCATCCCATTGGAGGCATACAGGCCCATCAGCGCGGTGTTCGCACTTGGGTCGATAGTGGTGGTGATCGTGACCGTGTGAGCTGTGCCGGGCAGTGTCAGGACTATGTCAGGCCCTTCCATCTCCCAAGTGTCGCACGTTTTCCCATCGACATGCACGCTGTCGGCGGTCAGCCCGTCCCCGTTGAGGCGCAGCAGCGCGCTGGGCTCAGCGTCAGGGTTGCGCTCAACGCTCAGCGTCGCTGTGACGCGCGTTCGCTCAAGACCCAGATCGAAGTGCAACTGCGTTGTCGGCAGCAGCCAAGGAAACTGGGTGTAGTCCTCGCGCCGGATAACCGGCGGCTCGCTCGGCGAGGGCGCGGCATCCGCGAGTTCTGGGTTGCCTTCAGGGTTCGTCGGAGTTGTTGCAATATCCATGGCACACGGATTTAGATTGATTTTGCCGCGCGTCCAGCGGCACTAGGCCGAGTATGGCACATTTGTTGATCTTCGGGCTGGGCTTCACCGCCAAACGCATCGCCGCCGCCATGGAAGCGCGCGGGTGGCGCGTAGAGGCGACCGGCAGTGCGGGCGAGGTCGATTTCGCTGACCACGCTGCTGTGATAGCCGCTCTGGAGCGGGCGACCCATGTGCTCTCTTCTGTGCCGCCCGATCGCACAGCCGGAGTGGACCCGGTGCTGGAAAGCTATGGCGCCGCCTTGAAAGGCCGCGCGCTGTTCTATCTCTCCTCCACCGGCGTTTACGGCGATCAACGCGGCGCATGGGTCGATGAGGCCACGCCCACCGTAGTCGAGACCGGAGCAGGCCGCCGCAACGCCCGCGCTGAGGCTGATGCGGGCTGGCTTCTGGGCGGAGCACGGGTCTTTCGCCTGCCGGGCATTTACGGACCAGGCCGCAGCGCGCTTGACCGCGTGCGTGAGGGCAAAGCGCGGCGGATCGATCTGCCGGATCAGGTCTTCAGCCGCGTCCATGTTGATGACATCGCCAGCGGCGTGGTCGCAGCCATGGAGCAGAACGCGCCCGCCGGGGCCTACAATCTAGGCGACGACCTGCCAGCGAGCGGCAATGCGGTGACCGAATATGCGTGCCAATTGCTCGGGCTGGAGCCGCCGCCGCTGGAGACGCTCGAGGAGGCGAACCTGTCAGACATGGCGCGCGGCTTTTACGCAGAGAACCGAAGGGTCGCGAACGGCAAGGCCAAGCGTGCGCTGGGATGGCGGCCGCAATATCCGACCTATTTTGAGGGCCTGTCAGTGTTGCTTTGACCGCAAGGCCAGCACCATGCCCACCACCGCCAGCGCCATTCCGCTCGCGGTCAGCCATGTCCAGCGATAGTCCTCAAACAGGGTCGACAGCAGCATCGCCACCGAAATCGTCAGGATCGAGTTGTACGCGGTGCGCCCTGCCCCGATCTCGCGCACCAGATTGTAATGCAGCGGGAAGGTCACGACCGAGCCGATGAGAGCGAGATACACGATCCCGGCCCAGTATTCCGGCGCAGTGGGCAGCGGCGGCGGTCCTGCGGTGAACGCGGCAAAGCCCAGATCGAACAGCGTGCCATACAGCATCGCCCAGGCGAGCAGGCTCACCATCGGCACGCCGCGCCCGGTTGGATTGGCCTGCACCACATTGGCAAAGGACGCGGCCAGAATGCCCAGCATCGCGAGTACAATGCCCAGCCCGACATTGCCGCCGACCACCCCCGCATTGGGGTTCGCCTGCCATTCATGGACCAGCAGAAACGACACGCCCACAATCGCAATCGCGCTGCCCAAGACAAAGCCGCGATGCGCGCGCTCACCCAGCACAAGGCGTGCGAGCAAGGCGTTGGGTACCATCAACAACCCGAACATCATCGCGACGATGCCTGAGGTCACGAACAATTCGGCGTGATAAACGAACAGGAAATTGCCGCTGAACTGGAACAGACCGACGATCAGAGCGAGCCGATGCTCCGCGCCAGTGAGGCGCAGCCGCCGCTTCATCAGCGCGGCAACCAGAAACAGCGCAGGCGTTGCCAGCGCAAAGCGGTAGAACACCGACCATGCGGCCGGCACGTCGCCAATCTGGCTGGTGATCACCAGCCAGGTTGAGCCCCAGATGGTTCCCGTCAGCAGAAACGGGATGATGACGCGGGGGCTCAGCATCCCGCTTTGCGTGTCGCTCATAAGGAGGCGATGGCCTTGCCCAGAGCCGCGGCGTGTTCCTCGCGCGTATCCCATGCGGCAACGAAGCGCGCGGCGTCTGCACCCCAGTCATAGAAGGCGAAACCCTGCGCGCGCAAAGCTTCGCGCTCCTCGGCTGACAATCGCACGAACAGTTCGTTGGCTTCGACCGGGTGCATCAGGCGCTCGGTCCCGCAACCGCTCGCGATCTCCTGCGCGGCAGCGTTGGCATGGGCCGCATTTTCGAGCCACAGATGACCGCCGAGCATGGCGAGGATTTGCGCGGCGAGATAGCGCCCCTTGCACTGCAAATGCCCCGCGCGCTTGCGGCGATAGCGCACTTGGTTCGCGGCCTCCGGGTCAAACAGGATCACCGCTTCTGCTCCCATCCCGCCGTTCTTGATGAAACCGAAGGCGAGGCTGTCGACCGGGCCACACGCGGCGCGCGCAGCATCCTGCGCGCTGCCACCCAAAAACGCAGCGGCATTGGCAAAGCGTGCGCCGTCCATGTGCAGGCCGAGGCGATGCGCGGTGCAATACTCGGCCAGAACCGCCAATTCGCCCGGCGAGTAACTGCGCCCATATTCGCTCGCTTGCGTGATCGCGGCAGCGTGGGGCTGGACCTGGTGGACATCGTTGCGGATCGGGTCGATCAGCGCGGCGATGCCAGCGGGCGTCAGCTTTGCGCCTTCGCCGCCCGCGAGCATGAGCTTCGCGCCATGCAGATAAAATCCCGGCGCGCCGCCTTCATCGACTTCGACATGCGCTTCCTCGTGACACACCACACCGCCATGCGGCGCGCACATCGTCGCCAGCGCCAGACAATTCGCCGCGGTGCCTGTCGCCACCCACAGCGCCGCGCAGTCGCGCCCGAACAGATCGGTGAAGCGCGCATCAAGCTCACCCGACAGCGCATCGCCATCATAGGGGTTATCCGCGCTGTCAGCTGCGCGCATCGCATCCCACACTTGCGGGTGAACCGGGGCGGCGTTGTCTGAGAGGAAAGTGGTCATTGCGCGAAGAGCCTGTAGTCGTCCATGCTCGTCTGGCAAGCGGGAGAGCATTATGAACACCACGGATACGGTCACCATCGCGCATGAGACGCACGGCGCAGGCGGGCGCTATATCGCGACGGTGGCTGGCGAGAGCGTGACCGGCCATCTCGAATGGGAGCCGCAAGGAGAAGGCGTGCGCGTGGCGACCCACACAATCGTCCCTAAGGCGATTGGCGGGCGCGGTGTGGCGGCAAAACTGGTGGATCGCCTGATCGCCGATGCGCGCGAGCACGGTTTCCAGATCGTCCCGCAATGCTGGTTTGTCGCCAAGAAGTTTGACGAAAACCCGGACTGGGCCGCTCTTCGCGCCTAAGGTGCTTTAGCGCCTAGGCTGCCTGCGCGCGCGATGCTCTGGCTTTCCAGCTGCGAGAAATCGGTGGCCGCGATGGTCTCCAGCACCTTCGCCCGCACCGCCCGAGCTCGATCAATCGGTATGCCGGGGATCGAAAACTCGCCGCCCGCCAGCCCCAAATGCAGCGTCGCAAAGCCGAAATGGCGCGCGAGCGGGCCTTGCGAAATCTCGACCGAGTGCAGCTTGACCCGCGTCGCGATCTGCGTGGTCGGGGCGAGCACGCCCGCGACCGCCACGATCTGCTCAGCGTCGAGCGCGTGCCGCTTGAAACGCCAGGAAATCCAGCCCGCAATCGCGTCCAGTGCCGCAACGATCCCGATCACGCCTAGGGCAAAGCCCGTCCACTCAGGCGCAAACAGTGTGGTCGCGGTCCCGGCCGCCAGCGCCGCGATCGCGAAGAAGAGCAAATCCCAGCCGATCGACACGTTGCGGTAAGCGTTTGTCGCAAGGTGCCAGTCAGCATCTTGCCGCGGCATGTCGAAACCGGCGGCTGTGACGATCGGAGCAAGCTCACCCAATTGCGCAAAGGGGGCAACGACATGGCTGGCAGACCCCGCATCCTGCGCCAGACTGACAAAACGCAAGGAATGCCAGCCAAACCGGTATCGCAGCAGCCGCGTGCCAATGGTCAGCGCCTGCACGCGGTGGATCGGCATCACCACATCTGTCTTCGTGAACAGACCGCGCCGCCGCCTGAAGCCTCGCGCGGTGCGTTCCAGCAGGAAGCCCCATTCGCGGTTGAAAACCCGCACCATGCCAGTCGCCGAACCGACAAACAGGAAGCCCGCAAGCACGAACAGCCCGCCGACGATCTGCGACAGCGCGCCCAGCTCAAGCAGCCAGCCACCGCGCTCCTCTGCGACATCGCGCCATAAGTCAAAGTCCCAGACCTCCACATTGAACATCATGTCGGCATATTGAGCGAGACCCGCTAAGACGGCGAAGACGGCGAGCGAAAACTCGAACAGGCCGAAGGTGAAGAGGCGCTGCGGGCCCATGGTGAACAGCGCCTCGGCGGCGTCTTCGCGCGGTTCTACAGCAGCGCTTGCGCTCTCAGTTTCCTCGCTTGCGCCGCGCTCGGCTTCATCGCGGCGTTCGCGCACCAGCTCGCGCAAGCGCTCGCCCTCGGCGGTGTTCAGATAGGCCAGCGCGATATCTTCGCCGCCGCCTGACCCGGTCTCAAATTTGACCGCGACCAGCCCGAGAAGGCGCGGGATCAGCTTTTGCTCAAGGCTGACATCCTGTATTCGCTCATACGGAACCGACCGCGCCGAGCGGCTCAGCAATCCGCTTTCAAGCCGAATGTCAGCCGTGCCAATTGTGTAAGTCAGCTTCAGCCAGCTCACGTAAGCGAAGGCCGCGCCGAGGATGATGATCGCCGCCCCAACCGCCAGACCTATGAACAAGCCAGGACCTGCGATGCCGGACCCAAACGCGGCGGCGATGGCGGGAAAGGCGGCGTTTTGCACGCTGTTCAGCAGGCCGACAACCACGCTGAGCGGCGCGGTGCGCTGGGCCTCGCCGCTGGCGGCGCCCGTCTCAAGAAGCGGATCTGAGGCCCGCGCGACCACCGGGACAGAGACGGACTCGTTCACAGGCTATCCCGCTTGATATGCGCGCGGATTTCTTCGCGGATTTCCACTGCATCGCCGTGCGCAAGGCCTGGAAGATGCACTGAGGCATTGTGGCTGCCCGCTGTATGAAGCGTGAGCGTCGCAATCCCGTAAGCGCGCTCAATCGGGCCTTGATCAACATCGATATGCTGCACGCGGCCAAACGGGACCACGGTATCAGAATGCCACAAAATGCCCTTGACCACGCGCAGGCGATCCACACTCATATCATAGCCGCGCGCATTCCACCGGCGCTGCGGCAAGCGGATGATGAGCACCAGCGCCAAAAAGATGACCAGAGCAATGATTACACCAAAGGGCAGCGGCCATGCGCCTTCGGTCGCCTCTTGCAAGACCGCCTCTGCCACCAGTGCGCCGATCACAAGCGCGATTGCGGTCAGCACCGCTGTGATCCGCAGCACCGTCACATAGCGCGGATCAAGCTTGGTCAGTTCGCTGGCATCGGGTTCAGTGCCCGGCGAGATGGCGGGGGAAAATGCGGGTGGCGGGGCGGTTGTGTCCATGTGCCTTAGATGAGCAACACACGCCGCGCGCGCAAGGGTCAATTGCTGCACAGTGGAGCCCAGTGCAGCTCAGTGCAGCCCAGCCCCTCAGCCGCGCTGGTTGAACCGTCGTCCGATCATTGCTGCGGTGATGTTGGTCTTCTGCACATCAATCGCGCCGCCTGCGATCCCCCACGCATAGGCATCGCGCAGGCGCTGCTCCATGCCGTAATCCTTGTGATAGCCATAGCCGCCCATCACCTGCATTCCAAGCGCGGTAACCTCGCGCACGATCTCGTTGGCGTAGCACTTGGCGAGGCTGGATTCGTAGACCGTCGGCAAGCCATCGGGCTGCGCATCGGCGTTAACGGCGGCGCGGTGGATCAGCAGGCGGGCGGCATCGACCTTCATCGCCATCTCAGCCAGTTTCAACTGCACCGCCTGAAAATCGACAATCGGTTTGCCAAACGCCTCGCGCTCCTGCGTGTATTCAAGCGCCTGTTCGAGCGCCGCCGCCGCCACAGCGAGCGCCTGTGTCGCATTGCCGCAGCGCTCTAGCCCAAAGGCGCTCATCAATTTGCCAAAGCCGCCTGCGCCGATGATGACGTTTTCGCCCGGCACCTTTACATCCTCAATCGCGATGTCGGCGGTCGGGATGCCGCGAAAGCCCATCAGCTCTTCGCGCTTGCCAAAGCTGAGGCCTTCCATGTCCTTTTCCATCAGGATCGCGCCAATACCCTTGGCTCCCGCTTCATCTGAAAAGCGGCAATAGGTGACGTAGTAATCGGAATGCCCGCCGCCGCTGGTCCAGCGCTTGGTGCCGTTGATGCGGAAGCCATTGCCGTCTTCTTTTGCATTGGTTTTAAGGTCAGTCAGCGCCGTGCCCGCGTCAGGTTCTGACATGGATACCGCAACGATCTTCTCGCCCCGGATAACCTCAGGCAGAACGCGCGCTTTCATCTCGTCAGAACCGAACCGGTCGATCGTGCGAACAGGCCCGGTCAGCGCTTCAAAAACCGGGAAAGCGACCGCGTTGGAGACCTGCCCAAACTCTTCCAGCACCAACAGCGCCTCCAGGTGGCCCAGACCCAGCCCGCCATATTGCTCAGGCAGGTTGACGCCAAGAAAGCCCATCTCACCATAAGCGCGCAGCATGTCGTGCGGGACGGGGTAGTCCTTCTCCTCCATATCGCGGGCCAAGGCGGGCAGTTCAGCGCGGGCGAATTTGCGCGCGGCTTCTTGCAGCTCGCGCTGCTCATCGGTCAGTTGGAAGTGCATGATTGTGTCTCTTTTTCCCGGCAGCCTCATTGATCCCCTAGCGCATTTGGCAGGGGTACGCGCAAGTCTTGCAGGACTAACAAACTCGATAAGAAATGAGGGAGAGACCACGATGACCATGACACTGCATTCCAGCCTCGGCCCCAATCCGCGCCTCGTGCGCATGTTCCTGATCGAAAAGGGCCTTGAGGAGGGCAAGGACTATGCGCGGGTGCATTATGACATCATCACCGGCGAGAACCGCCAGAGCACCGATTACATGGCGAAAAACCCGCTCGGCACGATCCCGACGCTGGAGCTGGACGATGGCACCTGCCTGACTGAAAGCTGGCCGATCTGCGAGTTTATCGAGGAAAGTCACCCCACACCCAACCTGTTCGGTGCAACTGCTCAGGAACGCGCACAGGTGCGCAAGTGGGCGCGATTGTTCGATCAGGAAGTAGTCGTGCCGATGACCATGGGTTTTCGCGCCGGGGCAGGCCGTCCGATGTTTGAGCCGCGCATGAGCGTGGTCAACGCAGAAGCGGGCGCGGAGCTATCCGCAATGGCTGACGAGAAATGGCGGCTGTTCGACAGCATTCTGGGCGAGAGCGACCATCTTGCGCTGGGCCGGTTCACTTTTGCCGATCTGCTGATGTTCTGCTTTGCCAATTTCGGTTTCACTGTGGGCTGGAAACTGCCTGAAGGGACCGCCAATCTCGCGCGCTTTGTCGAGACGCACAACGCCCGGCCCAGCGCAGGCGTCTGGCAGCAGGCGGAGTAATGGCGGACCTGTCCGGTAAGGTCGCCATTGTCACTGGCTGCGCGAGCGGAATCGGCGCCGCGACGGTCCAACGGCTGCGCGCCGATGGCGCTGAGGTGCTGGGCTCTGACATTGCCGAGGCAGGCGCGGATATGTGTGCGGCAATCGGCGCACATTTCGCGGTGCAGGACGTGGCGGACAGTGCGCTGTGGCCCAGGATTGTTGCTCAGGCGGTGAGCGAATGGGGTCGCCTTGATATTCTGGTGAACAATGCCGGGGCGGTCTCCGGCGCGTCGATCGAAGACGTGACGGATGAGTTGTGGGACGCGATCTACGCGATCAACATCAAAGGCACGATGGCAGGATGCCGCGCTGCGATTGCTGCTATGAAAGCAAATCCAGGCGGGCCATCTGGCGCGATCATCAACATTGCCTCAACCAGCGCGATGGCCGCGCTGCCCAGCGATGTGGCCTATTGTTCGAGCAAGGGCGCGGTGCGGGTGCTGTCCAAGTCCGTGGCGACGCACTGCGCAAAGGCGGGCTACGCGATCCGATGCAACACCGTAATTCCGGGCGCAACCGAAACGGGCATTCTCAACGCCGCCGAGGAAACGATTCCGGGACTGAAAGCGGCGGTGGCAGCCACCTCTCCACTGAACCGGCTGGGCAACCCGGCAGAAACCGCCGCTGCCATCGCCTTTTTGGCGAGCGATGAGTGCCCGTTCATGACCGGCGCGGAAATGCTGGTTGATGGCGGGGCCATGTCGATCCACCCCGGATTCTAGATGGGGTCTTGGGTCGACCTGTTGCGCCGAGCGCGCGGGTGGTGGAGCGTTTCAAGAGGGTGTTCTCCAATGCTGAGAAAAGGATTTTGAGAAGGACACAGGGTTCGGATTTGGCCGACCTGCTCAGATGAGGGGCGCGGGTCAGGTCAGGGTGCGGCGCGAGGCTTCGTTCAAGACCGGGGCAGAGCGCATCGTATCCTTGGCGAAAGGGCCATCGGATGGACGGCCAAACAAAGCCCGCCACACCGCACGAAGCGAACCCGCGCGCGCCGCATCGCGCGCCATATTGCGCCATTCGTGCAGGTTGATCGTGATCGGGTTGTTGCTCTCAAGCCTCGTCGTCAGCCCGTAGATAACCGGGTCATCCTCGCGCTCTTCGGCAAAGGTGCCGAACATCCTGTCAAAGATGATCAAGACGCCGCCGTAATTCTTGTCGAGATAGGCTTCGTTGGAACCGTGGTGCACCCGGTGATGCGATGGCGTGTTGAACACCCATTCGATCATACCCAGCTTGCCGATTGCTTCGGTGTGCAGGAAAAATTGCAAGCGCAGGTTGAGGACGAGCAGCGTGGTGACAAGGATCGGATGGAAGCCGAGCAGCACGATTGGCGAAAGCACAATCCAGCTGCCGGTAAAGGCGCTGAACCAGCTCAGCCGGAAAGATGCGGGCAAAGTGAATTCGTTGGTGGAATGGTGAACCGCATGCCCCGCCCACATCCAGCGGATCGTGTGGCTAAAGCGATGCTGCCAGTAGTAGAAGAAATCGAGCGCGAAAAAGCCGGCAACCCAGACCCACGGATCGCTGAGTGAGAGCTTCCAAGGCGCTAGCGTATAAACAGCCATATAAAACGCAAAGATCAGACCGCCGGTCAAAAGCTGTGAGACAGCCCGCCCTGCCATAATGCCCAGATTGGCTCCCAGGGACCCCATATCGTATCCGCGCCCGCTGCGAACGCGCCATCCGAACTCCACCACGGCAAGGACGAGCACAGCAATCAGAAACGGTAACGAGTTTTCAGGCGAGATCATGAGTAGTTCCCAGAGGAAAGTGGTGTGAGTGCCAATCTCGACGCAACCGGCGCCGGGGGGTGTCGCCACCGGTTGGGGGGCTATTGCGCGGAGCGCGCCGCGCTGATTTCGTCGGTTGTGACGATCTTGTCGCCATTGGCGTCGGCCTTGGTAAAGGCGGGCGCTTCGGCTTCGATCATTTCTGCCTTGGAAATCCGACCATCGCCATCGGCGTCAAAGCGGGCGGCCTTGGTCATGGCTTGGTCAAACTTGGAGCCAAACATCCGAGGACGGTCTGACTTGTCCGCGTAACCATCGCCGTTGCGATCAAGCCGACTGAACATCTTGGTGCGCAGCTCGACAACCTCGGCCCAAGTGACTTGACCATCGCGGTTAGCGTCGGCTTGCTTGAGCAGAGCCTCAACTTCATCAGCGGATTGGGCCGCGGCTGACCCGGCACCAAGAATGACCAGAGGAACGCCCAATGCAGCAAGGACAAAAGCGCGATGGGTGGCGAAAGAAACAGTCTTTTTGGTCATGGTGAAAACCCTTTCATGTGGTCGATGAGAAGGGTTTTATCCGGCAAAGCGTGCAGGGATTTCACGCTGGCTTGGCCATTTGTGGCGAAATGTTGCAATCGCCGATCGGCTTGCAAGAAACCGCCGCAAGTCCATGCGTGACATAGCCGCCACGCCGAATGTATCGTGGCGCGATGGATAGTGAATTTCGGGTTTTGGCGGTCGACGATGACGCGGAGATCTTGCGCTTTGTCGGCGGCGGTCTTGAGCGCGCTGGAATGCGACCGCATTTAGCGCGGTCGGTTGACGAGGCCGAAGCCATTCTGCGCGCCGAGGCCATCGATATCATCGTGCTGGATCTTATGATGCCCGGCGAGGACGGGCTGTCGTTCTGCAAACGCCACCGCGCCTCAAGCGCCATCCCTGTTATCATGCTGACTGCGCTCGCCGATGATGTGGACCGCATTGTCGGCCTCGAAATTGGCGCGGACGATTACCTTGGGAAGCCCTTCAACACGCGCGAACTGATCGCCCGGATCAAAGCGGTTATGCGCCGCGGGACAAACGCTGCCACGCCTCGCGAGCCAACGGGATCAACGGTCTTGTGCTTTGGCCCCTACCGGTTTGTGGCCGAGGAAATGTCGCTCACCCGCGCATCGGGCGAAACGGTTCACCTTACATCAGGCGAGTTCGCGCTGCTCAACGCGTTGGTCTATAACGCCCCGCGCATTCTCTCGCGCGATGCGCTGCTTGATCTGTCGCGCGGGGAGAACACGCACGCCTTTGATCGCAGCATCGATTCGCAAATCAGCCGTTTGCGGAGCAAGATCGAAGGCGATCCGCGCGAGCCTACCATGATCAAGACCGTGCGTAATCTGGGCTACGCTTTTTCCGCGAAAGTCACGCGGGCCAGCGAATGAGGGGCTGGTTGGGCGCCTTCTTCAATTCGATTTCTGCGCGGGTTATGGCGCTGCTCTTGGGCGCGACGCTGGTCGCCACGATCTCGATCATTCTTGTGATGCAGACCCCTTTGGCGGGTCGAATTTTTGACGAAGTGCTCAAGGACAATGCCTCGAATATTGCCGAACTGACAACGCGCATTGAAGACGCACCGCCGGAATTGGAGGAGTTTATCCTCACCGCTTATAGTGGCGAATGGCGCGTCGCCCGGGTCGAGCCTGCCTTCAAAGCCACGCTCACGAGCGACGCGGCCAAAGCAGGCTTGCTGACAGGGGGCGATGAGGCCGGAACGAACCCGCTTGCAGGACGCGATATTCGGTTTCGGACCTTCGCCGTTTGGGAGATGACCCGCCATTACGCTTTCAAGCAGGATGGCCCGCCGGTCATCGCCGCCTCCGCCCAGCAGGTCGCGATCGAACTTGAGGACGGCCGGGTGCTTAGCATCTGGCTGACGCCGCTTGTGTCCTTGGCAACTTTGCCCTTCGCGGTGTTCTCCGTCTCTGCCATCTTACTTGCGATCATGATTGTCGTGGGGGTGGCGATTTCCTGGATCATCACCGGCCCGATCAAGAAGCTCGAGCGCGAGGCGGAACTGGTTGGCCTGTCCCAGACCGCGGTGCCGATCTCGGAAAACGGCCCGCGCGAGCTTCGTCAGATGTCGGGAGCGCTCAACCGCATGCGCAGCCGGCTTTCGGGCCTGATCCGGGAGCGCGAAGAAATCGTCGTTGCTCTGGCGCACGATATTCGCACTGGGATCACGCGCCTGAAGCTGCGTATGGAGGATCATCTGGGCGATGACGCCGAAGCCTACGAGGCGGATTTGGCGCTGATGGAGCAGTTGGTAACCGACATGCTCACTTACGCGCGCGCCGAAAGCCCTTTGGTCGATCCGGAATTGATCACGCTGAGTGAATTTCTGACCGATATGATTGAAGCGAGCCCCTTTGCGGTTGAGCTTATCGATGACGAGGCTTCGCACGCCTTTACAATCGCAGGGAGCGCTTTGGCGCTACACCGCCTGTTTGAAAACCTGATCGAGAACGCTCGTCGATATGGTCGAGGCCATTTGGCGATCCGGCTGCACGATGATCGTGATGGCTTTTGGGTGAGCGTGGAAGATGAGGGCCCGGGCATGTCCGAGGAGGAGCGCGCGCAGGCCTTCCAACCCTTCTTCCGCGGCGAAGGGTCACGCAATCGCGAAACCGGTGGCAGCGGGCTGGGCCTTGGCATCGCACGCGCTATCGCCACCACGCATGGCGCGCAGATCACGCTCGCCAATCGCGAGCAAGGCGGGCTCGCCGCCACAGTCTTCTTCCCTCGCCAACTGGCGACCTGATCCCCCTTGAAAGGCCACACCAAAAGCGCCGCTACGTCCTGGACAGTCTTGGGGGCTTAACGAGGATGGCGGCGGGCGCGACCCACACGGCTTCGCGGGCGCGTCTGGCCGTTGGGAGCGGTGACATTGCGGGTGTTCTTCACTCCCCCATACTCACCGAGAGTGGTGCTGTTATCGACCTTGCGACCAAAGCCTTGCGGGCTGGCCTGGCTCGCGGTGCGGGTGCAGGTGCTGTTGAGGCATTGCGCGCTGCCCTCGTTTGAGACCGAATTGCCTTGCGGACCGGTGCGCGAAGAGCCGCGCTGGACGCCAACCCCGCTTGAATAGCCTGCGGAACCCTGCGTCGTCGAGCTGAGCCCTTTGGGGGCCGGTGACACCGCCGGAACGGGCGAACCCGGTCTCGGTCTGACTGATGGATCGGTTCGCTTCGACCGTATCACCGTTAAGGCCGGTCGTGCTGCGATTGGCCGAGCAAGTGCCGCTGCCATCGCAGTTCGCGCTCGCGCCCTTCGCGAGGGTCTGACCCTGATTTGTTGTGATCTGGCTGCTGCGCGCGGCGGATTGGTTGGCTTCATCGACGCCGCGTTCGAAGGTGCGGGTTGCACCATTACCGCTGTTGGTCTGGACCGCGACCGTTCCGCTGGTCACACCATCTTCTTGACCAACATCACGCTCTACCGAGACGAATTCGCCTTGGTAATAGTGTTGCATCTCTGACGGTTCCTCTTGTGCCCAAACGGGCGCTGCAGTTGAAATCAGCACAAGTGAAAAAGCAGTGGTAAAGCGTTTCATGGCGTGTCTCCTTGTTGGGCCATGAGCGCTGTCTATTCAGGATTTCTCGCAGGGGTTTGCCGACGGCTTGGCTCTTTTTGACGGAATGTTGCAGACCATGAATCGTCAGCACATTCGCAGGCCTTACCCGCCATTTGCCCGATGCGCGCCTCGATCGGGTTGATCATTTGGTCCAATGCTGCCGCTACAGGGGGCGGAGCGCTTGGCTTGGTTGCCGATCAACAACCCGCACACCGTCATACTCGGGGATGGCTTGGGCACACGCATTGAGTGACCGTGGCGCTGAGCATCCACAATTGCTCCACACTTGGCCATCAGCCCGGTGAGGAAGATAGAAAAGGTTCGGCAATTCGGCGTTCGCTGCCCCGTTGCTTAAGCTGCCAGAACGGAAAGGGCTTCCAAGCCATGCTAAGACAATCAAGCGCGTTTTTGCTTGTGGGTTCAGCCGTATTCCTCGCTGCTTGCGCGGCCTCTTCGTCTGGCCCCGGTGGGGGCGGCGGACCCGGCTCGCGAGGCGGCGGTCAGCGGGGCGGCGGTGGCCCCAGCGCGGCCATGCTGGAGGCGTGCAGCGCCAAGTCCTCAGGCGATTTATGCGAAGCGCAGGGCACTGAAGGCACCTGTTTCGCTCCGCGTGACAATCTTCCACTTGCCTGTGTGCCGCGAGGCGCTCAGCGTGGTAGCGCAGGCCCCGGCGAGGGCGGTGGAGGCCGAGGAGGAAGGGGGCCGGGCGGAGGTGGCGCAAGGGCGCAATCGAACACCGGCACGCCTGTTCCCAACACGCAAAACTACACGCTGGGCGTCCTATGCAATTACACGGTGGATGCAACCAACCCCCAATTGCAGCTGCCCAGCCAAGCGACATGGGCGTGCGAGCGCGGCCAGCGAGTGCTGCGGTCAAACAGCATTCCCATGCACTCCGTTGGCAGCTTCCCCAATCCCGGCAATCCAAGCCGAATAAGCGAGCAAACCTATAGCTTCACCGCCACCACAAGACCCGTTGCCCTCAGTGGCCCCGGAGGGCGGGTCAAAGAGCCTGCCGTGGCTCTTAACGGCGTAAAATTTGACCCCGGAACGGCCGGTCGGTGCCCCTCAAGTGTGAGTGATCCATCGCAATGCGATTTGGGTCGAGGCAGCGGCCCGTGGTCGATTGAAGCCTTGGGGCAGGATATCTTCGATTTTGGCGAGGATGCGAACAACGCGCATGTCCAACCCACCGGGCACTACCACTATCACGGCGTGCCCGAGGGAATGCTCTTGAAAGAAACCAGACAAGGCAAAGCCATGCAATTGATCGGCTGGGCGGCAGATGGCTTTCCGATTTATGCGCGCTTTGGGTATGTCTCTGCGTTCTCGCCCTTGGCCGGTGTGCGCCCGATGAAGAGCGGTTACCGCTTAAAATCCGATCCTGATAGCGGCCGTCCAGCGGCTGAATTGATCCCAATGGGCGCCTTCACAAACGATTGGGAATACGTCGAAGGATCCGGTGACCTTGATGAGTGCAACGGGCGTTTTGCCGCCACCCCTGAATTTCCCGAGGGCATCTATCACTATTACGCCACAGACACTTTTCCCTACGTTCAGCGATGCGTGAAAGGGCGCGTTGAAAGCGCTCCGGACGCTGAGCGTCGCGGTACCGGAGGACGCCAGCAGCGGGGCGGTGGCCGTGGACGCGGGCGAGGCAATCGACCACCTCAAGGCGGCGGGGGCTTGCAGTGATCCGCTGTGTCATCCGCTGTATGATCGCTTTCGCTATAAGCGTGCCTCTTGCGGTTTCCAGCGCCCCGCTCAGCGCACATCTCATGCATGAGCGCAACGCGACGATGAAGGTGGTCGACAATTCTGCCAACCTGGTGATTGCGGTGCCCGTTAGCGCCTATGAAGGCGTGGATACAGACGCGGACGGCTTGCTGTCTCCGCGTGAGATTGAGCTGGGGCAAAGCGCAATGGCTACCCAGTTCACCGATAACTTTCAGGTGTCCGATGGAACCGTCATTGGGCGCGAAGCGCTAACCTATGTGCTTTCCCCGGAAACGCATCGCCCGCAAGAACCGGTCGATTATGTGGTGGTGATGCAACGGGTCTTTTTCGACGAAGTGCCGCGTTCGCCCACGGTGGCCTTCACTCTGTTTGGCGAAGAGCAGCCCGACGCGAAGCTGACGCTGCGAGCAACGTATGGGAATTACAGCGAGACCGCTGTGCTTTCGCCTTCCAACACGCAGCACACGTTCTTCCATGAGCCCGCCGCATCGCCCTTCCCCGGAGCCATCAACCCTACGAGCGTGACGCCAAGCCTGCCATTTGCGACGATGCTCCTGCTTGCCGCAATGGTAATCGCCGCTTTGAGCGGGGCTTTCGTGTTCATTGCGCGCTTCGCAAGCGCCTGAACGCATCGGATCAAGCCAAGCACGGCTTACATCTGGTCCGGATCATAGCGATACCCGCTGCCGTAAACCGAGCTGATCGGTTTAGCCATGGGATCCACCCGAGCGATTTTCTTGCGAATATTCTTGATATGGCTGTCAATCGCGCGATCAGTGGATTCTTCCGATCGCCCGCCCAATTGATCCAGCAGCAGATCCCGCGAAAACACAGCTCCGGGCCGCCGCATCAGAGCGGCAAGGATGAGAAGTTCGGAACCCGACAAATCAAGCGGCCTGCCCTTCCAGACGGCTGTTTGCGTTACTAGGTTAATCCGGCATTGCGCTGCGGCGCTGCTTTTGGACTGAAGGCCTTTGGCGCGGCGAATTTGCGCTTGCACCCGTGCCACCAGCTCCTTTCCGCTAAACGGTTTGGTCATGTAATCATCAGCGCCGCCACTCAAAGCTTGCAGCTTGTCTTCCTCTTCACGGCGCGCTGACACCATCATGATCGGTGCATGGCTGACCGACCGAATGGAGCGCGCCAGCCGCTGCCCATCGCCAGCCGGCAGCATGATGTCGAGTATGATGGCGTCCGGGGCTTCTCTTTTTACAGCATCCAGCACGCCGCGTGCATCGGGAAACCGGCGGGTCTCTAACCCTTGCGCTTCCAGGAAATCGCAGATTACCGCGGCGATCTTCGCATCGTCTTCGACAACAAAAACGCGGTCAGCCATAGTGTTCGTCAATCACAAGCGAACGCTCAACAACGGGATGCATCGGAAGCGTAACGCAGATTTTAAGCCCGCCAAGCGCTGAGGGATGCGCTTGAATGGATCCATGATGCCCATCAGCAATCACGGAGCACACCGCGAGACCCAAACCGCTCCCCCCCAGGTTGCGCGCGCGCGATTTCTCTACACGAAACAAGGGGTCAAACAGCCGCCCCAGATTTGCCGACTCCACGCCCGGCGCGCTGTCTTCAACGATGATCTCTACATGATCCATCTTGATCTGCGCTGTGATGACGATGGCACCGGGTGCATCCGTGTAGGCGCAGGCATTGGAAATCAGGTTGGCCAGCAATTGCTCAACGCGTTTTTCGTCCCATTGGGCCGATTGATCTGCCGGAACGCGATTGTGCAGTGTCAGCGAGAGATCGGCCAAGGTGCAACGCTCATGGAAACGATCGTGAGAGGCGGCGATGATTTGAGATACGCTGACCGCGGCAAAGGCGAAAGTTGGCCGGGTGAGATCAGAAAGGGCCATGAATTGTAGATCATCAACCAGCAGGGAAATCCGGTGAGCTTCATCGTCCAAGGAGCGAATGGCCGCCGCATCCAGCGGCCTTAGCCCTTCGCGCAGCGCTTCCAATTCACCGTGAAGCACCGTGAGAGGAGTGCGCAGTTCGTGCCCTACCTCCGCCAGCCATGTGCGTCTGGCCTGTTGCAGATTGCCCAGAGTTTCCGTCATCCGGTTGATGTTATTGGCGAGGTCCGCGATTTCCCCGCCGCCGCTGACCTGCGCTCGCTTGGAAAAATCGCCATTGGCGACATTGCTTGCAACGCTTTGAATGTCTTCCAACGCCGCCGCGCCGCGCCGGGCGATCAGGTAAGCGGCTATACCGGCCAGCGCGACAATCAGAAGGAGCAGCACAACGATCCCCGTCAGCTGTTCGCGCAGAAAATCAGTCTCAATCCCCTCAGGTGAAGGCCCAAGCGGCAGCAAGACAACTTCGCCAATCATCTGGTCACCGCGCATGATAGGCCGTCGGACCACTCCCGTCGTTGTCCGCCGCAAAGGTGGGCCGGCCAGTCTCTTGCCGTCCAGATCATACAGAGACAGTCGGGGTAGGAAGCCGGGCGGCGGCACGGGTCTGGGGCGAAAGCCACGCTCGCCTGGTTCAGGCGGGCGCGGCCTTGGCGGTCCCGCTGTGGGAGGCGCACCGGGTCCCGCGCCATCGCGTAAGCGCGGGCCACGCGGGGGTCGGTCTGGTCGGCGGTCTGGTATCAACAACACCACATTCGCCATGCCTGCCACAGGATCGGCTTCGACCAACGCCTGAGCTTCGGCAACGAACTCGTCCAAACGTTGCTTGTCGCGGTCATCCAGATAAGCGGCAAATCCGCGGCTCAATGTAAGCGAGGTCAGGCCGGCCATCGCGAGAGCCGCGAACATGGCTGACAAACCAACCATCAAGAAGATTTGCGCAAACAAACGCATAGATGAGCGCGTTATCCCCCAAGGCCTCTTGGCGCAATTCTATACCAATTGGGCCGAGTGCAGACACTTGCGCGCAAGCCCATAAAACAGGGCCCCTCACACAAGCGTGTCGCTCTTCTAACCGAGCGGCTGTTCCTTCTGAAGCAACCGAATATCTGCGATCACATTCAGGATCGCGTTGCGCGAGAGTCCGTTATAAATGCCTCGGATGCGGTTGTTGCGATCCACCAGCATCACGTTTTCCGTATGCTTGAAATCTTCAGCGGCCTCAGCCTTTCCCAGATCCTCGCTGGCAAAGTAGCCTTCTTTGGCCAAACGATACAGCTTATCGCGATCGCCCGTGACCAGATCCCACGTGTCCGCATCGATACCATTGTGCGCAGCGTAGTCCTCCAGCACTTCGACTGTATCGATATCGGGCGTGATGGAATGCGACAGAATGCGCACGTCTTCTTGCTCAAGGATCGCCTCCTGAACGCTCAACAGGCGTTGGTTGAGGCGCGAGCAAATGCCGGGACAGGTCGCAAAAAAGAACGTTGCGACATAAATTTTGCCCTCATAGCTCTTGTCGGAGACCGTTTGCCCGCGCTGATTGACGAACTCGAAATCAGGGATGCTATGGAACGTCTCCAAGTTGCTTGATCCCGGTGCCAGCCAAACAGGCGTAAATTCCTCGCTGTCAAAGAAGGGTAGGGTCTCGCCGCTTTTCGCAGCGACCAATTCTTCAGCAGTTGCGTCATCTGGCGGCGCGGATGCGCCAGCCTGACCTGCGCCATGATGAGCGTGTGCGCCATGCGCGGCGTGGTCCATGCTCGCTGGAACAGTTGCTTCAGTGCTGGTCTCGCTGCAGCCCGGCAGGATCGCAACGCTCAGCGCGGCGAACAAGGCTTTGGCTAGGGTACGAGTGGTGATCATGGGCAGGTTCCTGAGTGTTAATATGCAAAGGCCAGGCGCGTCAGACACTCTGGTCCTTGATCTCTACGCAGATCTTGGTGTTGCGAAGGCCATAGCTGCGCCCGTTGCGGATCTCGAAATTCTCATAAAGTTTGCCGTTCTTGCGCCACGCTTTTTGCAGCCCAGTTGGCACACCACTTTTGTAGAAATGACGCTTGAACGTCTCACCACTCGCATACCAAACCCAAGCGGCGCCTTCCGGCTTGTCGCGCACAAACTCGGTTTGTGATCGCAAGAGCCCATTCGACCACCATGTCTGCGCCACACCTTCGCGCAGCCCGTTTTCAAAGTGCATTTCGTAGGACTTTTGCCCATCGGCAAACCAGATTTGCGAAGGGCCATGGCGCAATCCGTCGACGTAAGCATCGGACTCGGCCACGCGCCCGTTTGCGTGCAGCTTTTGTGCGACCCCTGTGAATGGCTCGCCCTTGTGCACCCGTTTCCCATTTGCCGGATTGACGGTCAGCTCAGCGGCAGAGATAATCACTGGTGCGGGCCGCGCGGCAAAGGCGAAGGCTCCGATTACGCTTGCGCACGGCAATGCTATGGCGACCAAGGCAGGGAGAATGGACTTGAAGACCGGCATCAGTTTGTGATCGCAGCCGGTGTGCCTTGGTAGTCACCACCAAACAGCACATATTGGCCCTTATCGTTGACAGTCAGGTAGACGTCATCGACGATGTGGTAGTGATAGTGCGGCTCTTCGTTGAATTGTGTCGGGCCAACATGGCCACCTGAGGCGTCAAGATCGGTTGGCGGCGCGCCGGTGTTCCAATCATGTCGGCCGTAAAGCAGAAAGCCGTCTGCCAAAATGCCGATAAGGTTGCTGTCCGCATTGGTGATCGGGGTCGGCTCCATGTGGTAATGGTAGGTCTGCGGCCCGGCATGCGCGCCGTAATTGTCAAAACCGGACGCCACCCCGGTGCTGACATCGCCGGAGCCTTCCTGATCGTTGAAGATGGGCGCTCCGGTGATCATGATGCCAATCGCCCCAAGCGACGTCGCGGTCGACGTTGCGGCTCTTTGCGGGTTGATAGGCACGGTCAGATTGAACCGGATTGAGTATTCGTCAATGAAACCGGGCGACATGCGCTCTGGCGTGGTTTCAGGGCCCGGCGCGACATACAGTTCGCTATCGCCGTCGGGATCCCAATAGGGTGATACGTGGTCCGGCTTACCTGTTGCCTCAAGCGTTATCGTCCCGGCGGCCTCATTGAAAACGACGGTAACGTTGTTGCCAAACTGAGAGAAAGCGGCCGGCAGGTTTGTATCAGCGGCGGCGTCGGGCGTTCCGACCGCATCATTTGACGCGCCGCTTGTCCCGGCTGAGTTCGTTGCTGTGACGCTACAGGTGTACTCCGTCCCATTGACGAGACCCGTAACGTTGATCGGGCTGGAGCCAGACGCATTGGCAAAGGTCGCCCCGTCGCCTGTACATGTAGCTTCGTAATTTGTGATAGCTGCGCCACCATTTGACGATGGGGCGTCGAACGCGATCGTCAGGAATGTGTTGCCAACGGTGACAGAAGATACTTTGGGGGCGCCCGGCGCTGTGATGGTGGTTCCGCCGGATGATGACGTGCCGCCTGTGGAAGTAGATCCATCTTCACCCCCGCACGATGTAAGCAAAAAGGCAAACGCCGCCGTGTTCGCCACCAGCGCCACCTTGCTGGTTTCAATCTTCTGCATGATTTTATCCCTCCGTCCGATCCATGGCCGCAAGGTCACAATGGAATGTGGAGGGAATATGGAGGGACGCGCGCAAGCAAAAGGCGCTGCCGCTCGGCTTGCTTTCGCAGGCCTTGTAGCAGCGCCCTTACTCGCGCCCCTTGGGCATTAGGCTTACCAGCGCCAGTTAAGCGTGACGCGGCCCTGATCGTTGCTGAGGATGCCGCGCCCGATGTCTGACGTGGCTGTCACGCTGATCGTGAACCGCTCGCTCAATGCCAGGTCTGCCCCGGCGTTGACAGACACCCACTCCGGATCAAGCGCGTTGACGATGGAGAAAGGCGTGTCCGGCGCCAGCAGGAAGCTGGCTGTCACCACATCCTGCGTGTCAGCTAGTTCGCGCGCATAGGCAACCGAACCGAAGGCGCTGAGGCGGCTGGCGCTGCCGGTGAGCTGGCGCCCGAGACCAGTGTCGAGCGAAGCCATGAAGCCAGCCTTGGTCCCAACCGAGGTGAAAGTGCGATCCTGCACGTTCAACCCAAAGATACCTGCACCATACTCCTCATATCCACCCATACTGCTGCGTACATAATCAACGCTGGCCACCGGACCCGCTTCCAGGCCGGGTGCGATGCCGAAGGCATAGCCCGTGCGCAGACCAGCAAAGGACTGGTTGCCATCGGCCCGGCCAAGCGCATTGTCATATTGCAGCGCAAAGTCGCCAGTCGCGGCCCGGTCCATTCCGAAGTTCTGCCGAGCGAAGCCAAGATAGGCGTCGGCAAAACCCTTGCCGAACTGCTTGGCGGCATAGAGCGCGCCAGAGACGCTGGTGTTGTCCTGGCGTTGCTCAAGCCCATTGCTCGCGGCACCGTTGCGGATGCTGGTCATGGCGAAGCCGATGGTGAAGTCGTCCGCCATCCGCATATCTGCACCTATGGTGAGCTCGCCTGCCTGTTGGAAGGCTGCCTCTTCCAGCGCGTTGGCACCTGTGCTGCGCTCTTGCGCGCTGACCAGGAAAGTGCCGCTGATCGTGCTGAAAAAGCCGAGCTGCCCGCTGCCTGCCTTGCCCGGATCGGACTGCGCCATCGCAAAGCCGGTACCGCCCGCTGGCGTAAAGCCTGCCACAGCATTGTTCGCACCGCGCAGCGACAAAGTGCGCTGGCTCACCTGCCCGGTGAAACGCTGCGAGAAGTTGTTCGCCATTGCCGTTTGGCTGAAAGCGCTGACCGGCATGAGCGAGGTGAGAGTTGGGACAAGCGTGTCGACAGTCGCGCTGTCAATCACATTGAACAACGCTGCGGATTGGGCGAAATTCCCACCAAAGCGCTGCGTGTCCAGTGCAGCACCGAGCGCGGCGAGGTTGCCAAAGCCGGAGAACAGATCTCCCAGACTGATCGCGTCAACTGACACGATCACATCGCCGCCTTCAACCCGCGATTCTGCGAAAAGCAGCGGAGAGAAGGTCACAAGCTGCGTGTTGTCGAATTCGCCAGCGATGGAATTGGCGCTCAGCACAGTGAATTCTGCGCCGAATTGCGGCGTGCCGCGCGGCGCAATGATGAGATCGCCCGCAAGGCTTGCATCGCCGGTGATGGAGAGAAGGTCCGTGTTCGTCCGCCGCCGGGTAAAGCGCGCGGTTGAGATTAGGCCACCGTCACTGCCCTGCACATAATCGCCGTCAATCGTCAGCGTCGACGTGCGCGTCAGCCCACCGGGCGAAACGCCCCCTCCGCTGTTGAGGAGGGCGGTGGTGGTGATCGTGCCCTGACCTTCCAGAACACCGCCCTGCAATTGGATGAACGGAGCGACCAGATCGCCGTCAATGCGCGATGTGCCGGTCAGTTGATCGAAGCCGATGATCGTGGTGAAGGTCAGGCCCCGGCGCAGCTCAAAACGGGCGCTGCTGTTGGCGAGGGTAAGCCGGTCAATCTCAACATCGACATCGACCAGTGTGCGCCCGCGCTGATTGAGGAGAACATCGAAATATTGCGCCGGATCAGCGAAGGCAACGCCGGGCGTGCCATCGGTGTTTTGCGGAACGAAGCCGGTGGAACCTTCGCCCAGCAGCACCGAGGATTCCGGTGTGTTGCTTCCGAAATTGGGCGTGCCATCTGGCGGCAGGAAGAACGAGTCAATCTCCGGGTTGTCCGAAATATCATCGCCAAGAAAGGTGCCGAGCTTAGGGCCCTTGGCATAGATGCCGGGCTCCGGACCTTCGGGTACGCCGTTCACTAGAGTGCCGCTGCCATCGTCAATCAGGAAGCCCGGATCGAGATCCTGTGTCCAATGGTTCGGATCAGACCAGCGGCCAGACCCACGCTTTGCTGAGACGTATTTGTACGGCGTGTTCTCGCTCAGGAATTCGTAGAACGGGAACAGCGGGTTATAAAAGCTGATATCGCTGTAACGGTTGCCGATGACCCCGAAGAAATCGATGCCGCCGCTTAGCACAGCGGTAATGACCTGCTGGTCATACAATTCATCAACAATCAGCGGTGATCCACTGTCGCCCGGCGCAGTTCCAGCCTCATTGGGCAGCGCGTCGCCTTCAAAATAGTCGATTGCGAGCACAGCCTCGAGACCGCCCGCGCATGAAATTCCTCCAGCCTCGGGGAAAATACAGCCATCGATCTCCTCCTGCGTGCGGAAGGGATCGTCGAAATCAGTCATGTAATAGACTTGCGACGTGCTGCCAAAATTCGTCGCGTTGGGCGCATCGCCGGGGAAAATCCGGTCATCAAGGTCTGCGAGCGACCCCAGCAGGCCAAGCTGATTCTCACCCACACGGCGCAGCCATGGATTGGCATTGGGATCAATTCCCTGAACGCCGTCACCGGCATTGCCATAGCCCACCTGCACAACATGGGTCAGCTCTCTCAGCGGAGTGAGCAACAAGGGGAGTGCGGGAACATCAGTGATCGGCTCATCAACCGCGATCAGCGCGACGTCCGCCCAAGGGAACGGCAGGCCGCCATTTTCCTGATTGGCCGAAGAGTGGATGATCACATCACTGCTCTGCGCCAGCCCGCCTTCGGCATAGGTCGCGCCATTGACGAAATATTCGAATGCACGCGGCTGCACATTCACGCCGCTACCGACCAGAATACCGAAAGGCGACCCACTTTCCGGTGTTCCGTAGGCTTCGGACGGCAGAAAATTCAGACAGTGCGCTGCGGTCAAGATAGTGCGCGGATTGATCACGGAGCCGGTGCAATTGAAGCCAAAACCGCCCGCATTGTTCGTGAGGAGCAATTGCACGACCGAAGGCTGCGAATTGGTCACATCCACGGCGCCAAGTTCGCCGATATCATCGCGAGCGACTAGTTCTGGCGTTGGCAGAGCAGGCCGCGCCTCGAAAGCGCGCTGTTCGATGAAGTTGGGCATCTCAGCCGCATCAGGCAGGTCCAGCGAAATGCGCGGCTCAGCCAGCCGGAACCCCTGAAATGTCCCTTGCGCTTCGAGCGAAATGACCTCTTCGGCTGTGTCGGCATCCGACGCATAAGCCGGCGCGGCCATCATGCCGCCTGCCAGTCCGATGACGCCTACGCTCGCGAGATATACCCTCTTCTTCATAAATAGCCCCCTGAAAGCATTGATGAGAATCGGGACGTTACATTTTATTACATTCGGAGTCTCAGACAATTTTAACCAAAATAAAGATTAGTGGTTACCGGCCCGCTCAGCGCAGCCGACGCCGCTCAAGAAAGCCCTGAATCCGGCGGGGTTCATGCAGTTGGCTAACAGTGCATCGGCATTAATCTGGTGACAAAAAGCTGTGCAATACGGCGGTGAAATCAGTGCTGTTCGGGCGTTCGTAATTTTGTGCAGTGCAGCGACTCGAAAGTGACAGCGCCGCCTTCGAATGTTCTGAACAATGTTTGAAAGGGTATTCTCGCGCGGAGAATTTTACTTGTCGCAACAGCAACCAGACCAGCGATTACACCGCACGCGGGGCCTTCGCAATGCTGGCGCGTTCCACCACAGTGAAGCGCTCGGCTTCTTTTTCGGCAGTAGCACCGCCAGCGATTTTTGGTTCGCCTTGTCCCTCTTCACCGTGTCCCTCTTCGGCGCCTGCGATCAGGCGGTTGCAGGCAGACGCGAACAATTGCCCATAGGGGTGGAACAGCGCTGAGACAGGCGGTTTGGCGCGGGCTAGGCTGGCCCGGTCCTCAAGCGAAAGCAGCGAGAGGTCACGTGGGATCATGATGCCAAGATCACGCGCAACATCGAGGATGGCGAGCGCCACTTCCTCTGTTTCCGCAATGATAGCAGTGGGCCGTATGGTGGGCACCAGCCAGCTGCGCGCCAGCGCCAAAGCCTCAGCAAAGCCCAAGCGTTCATCCGAAACAAAATGGCGATGCGCTCGGCTGCCTGATTGCGCCATGGCGCGGCGGTATCCGGCCAACCGACGACCTGAGCGCACCGCATCGGCAAACCCAGTGACAAAGCCGATCTGGCGGTGGCCGAGTTTCAGGAAATGCTGTGCGGCAGCCTCGCCCAAAGCGGTGTCATCAATGCCCGGCACAGCCTTGCCATAGTCGCTTCGCTCACCCAGGCAATCTAGCGCGATGGACCGCGCTTCAATCGCGGTGCGCAGATCGGTGCGCTCATCCAGCGGCGGGGTCAGGATAACACCATCAGGGCTCAGCGCCGTGAGCGCTCTGCCAAGCTGAGCCACGCTCGTCTCGACGTCTTTCTCCAATTGCTCGAACAGCAAGTGATAGCCCCGCTCCGCGCTGGCCTCCAGCCCGGCCAAGAGCATTTCATCAAGCGGCAAACGCCCGGTCCGCGTGCCTGCCCCGGCGGCGGCGGCATCGCGCTCTATCACAGCAAGCAGCAGATAACTGCGCGCCCCGCCCATGCGCCGGGCTGCGACACTGGGGACATAGCCAAGCTCGGCGACCATCGCCTCGACCCGCTCGCGCACGGCCGGTTTCACATTGGGCTTTCGATTGATGACGCGCGAGACTGTTTGGCGCGAGACGCCTGCCGCCTTGGCGACATCCTCAATCGTGATTTTGCCTCCGGTCAAATTCGCCATGCCCCTGTTGTGGGGATCAGTGTGCGCGGCCAAAGCGCTCAAAGCCCGTCCGAGATGTGTCGGACGCGCGTTGCGAATTCAAGAAACCCGCGCGGTAATTTTAGCGGAAATGGCGGTTTTTCGCCTCTACACAGGACTGAAGTCGCTGATCAGACGAAACCGCGCGCCAGGAACGCCTTGGCGAGGCCCGCAAGCATAGCCGCCCCGCGCGGCAGGGCGCTTTCATCCACATGCATATGCGGGTTGTGGAGCGAGCAGCATTGGCTCCAATCGTCCCCCTCACTCGCGACACCCAGGAAGAACATCGCGCCGGGCACTTTTTCCAGCACATAGGAGAAATCCTCTGCGCCCATGATCGGGGCTGCCATGTCGCGCCAGCCGTCATCGCCATAAAGCGTGCGCGCCATTGCTGCGCCCAAGGATACCGCGCGCGGGTCGCAGATAGTGACAGGGAAGCCGTGCTCAATCTCGCAGCTTGCCTCTACCCCGTGCGCCCGCGCGGTGGCTTCAGCGGTCTCAACTATCAATTCGTGCGCCTTGGCGCGGTGCTCAGGCGAGAGCGTACGGATTGTCCCGGCCACCATCGCGTCATCGGGAATGACATTGTGGGTGGTGCCTGCATGGATCTGTGTGACGGTGACAACAACTGCACTGGTCGCCTTGAACCGGCGCGTTACCATCGCCTGCACAGCGCTGACAATTGCGGCGGTGGCGGGAATGGGGTCCATGCAATCATGCGGCATGGAGGCATGGCCGCCTCTGCCTTTTACAGTGATCGTAAACTGGTCAGCCGCAGCCATCAGCGCACCGGCGCGACCGGCGAAAACGCCATGTTCGGCATTGGGCATGATATGCAGCGCAAAGGCCGCATCAGGCAGCGGATCGATCAGCCCGTCATCCATCATAAAGCGCGCGCCGTGATGCCCTTCTTCGCCGGGCTGGAACATGAAATCGATTGTGCCGGACAAATTGTCTTGCTCAGCGCAAAGCAGCTGCACCGCGCCAACCAGCATGGCGGTGTGCGTATCGTGGCCACAGGCGTGCATCCGGCCCGGAATAGTCGAGGCAAAATCGAGCCCGGTCTTCTCCTGCATAGGCAACGCATCCATGTCCCCGCGCAGCAAGACGCGCCGCGCTGGCCCATCCTGCCCGCCTGTGAGTGTAACGACCGCTCCGGTGGTCGAAGGACCCTCACGCCAGTCTAGCGGCAGGCCGGCCAGCGCCGCTTTCACCTTGGCCATGGTCTGCGGGCACTGTAGGCCCAGCTCAGGTTCAGCATGAATTGCGCGGCGAAGTGCGGTGATCTCAGGCGCCAGAGACTGCGCGGCGTCGAGGAGTTTTTCAGTCAACATGCGGGCAGTCTAGCGCATTACACTTTGTGACGCAGCCGAATTGATTGTGTCATCTGCCATTCATGTTGCCGAGTGTTTATGTACGCCCTCGTTCAAGTTTGTTTCTGCCAAGGCTTGGTTTTTCATCAACCATACCGATGTAACCGCGCATCGCAGGAAGGCGTATGTGACGAACATGCGAAAAAATTGCAGCGACATTGAGGATTTCTAACGCTAAAAGGACGTTTATGGCGACGCCGATTTACGAATTTGCGCAGCTGCCACAGGCAGCGTCTGCGCCAGAAACGCCCGCGCGCTCGCGGCGTCGTGAGCGCGTGCCTGGCACAGCGCCGCGCGTCGGCGTCATCTTCAATCCGCGCAGCCACCGCAATCGCGACGCCGACCATGCCGAAGACGGACAGTATGATGTGCGCCCGCACGTCCATGTCGCCAAGCCATGGAATCGGTCTGAATTGCCGGAAGCGCTCGCTCGGTTTGCTGAGCGCGGGATTGATCTGCTGGTGATCAATGGCGGCGATGGGACCGTGCGCGATGTGCTCACATGCGGCCGCGGCGTGTTTGGCGATGACTGGCCGACCATCGCGGTGCTTCCCAGTGGTAAGACCAATGCGCTGACGGTGGATCTGGGCGTTCCCAAGGACTGGTCGTTGCAAGACGCCATCGACGCGTTTGAGCGTGGTGAACAGATCACCCGCCGACCGATTGAAGTCAGCGAAATCGACGAGAAAGTCTCTGCGCAACAGCCCGATGGCGATGCCGAAAGCGCGAAGAGCCGTGTGCTCGGATTTATCCTTGGCGCAGGGGCCTTTACTCATGCGACGAGCGCCGGTCAAAGCGCACACAAGCTGGGCGCGTTCAACGGCGCAGTGGTTGCCATCACGACCTTTTGGGGTCTGGCGCAGATGGTGCTTGCCACGCGCAAAAACCCATGGCGGCGCGGTGCGCGTATGGCGATCCGGCTCGGCAAGCAGCGCTCTGCCATGGTACACAGCGGATCAGGCGATCCCGAGTTTCGCCAATTGCTGTTCGCGACCACGCTTGAGCAATTGCCAGCCAATCTGAAACCTTTTGGCCATCTGCGCACTGGCTTGCGAATAATTGCGCTCGACCAGATCAATCGCCGGACCACGTCCATTCTTGGCCTTGTCGCCACGGGCAAGCTGACCAAGGGTCTGCGCAAGCGCGGTATCCACCAACTTAGCGTGCCTGAGTTCACGATGACGTTGGACGAGTCGATGATTGTCGATGGAGAGGCTTTCCCGCCCGGCTCCTATCGCATCGCTCAAGGTCCATCGCTCACCTTCGTCGCTCCGGCTCTTCCCGCCGCAAGCGAGTGACCCCGCGCGCCATGAGCGATCCACTCGCCGCGCGGATTGAAACCCAGCTTTCAACGCACGTTGACCCTGCAGTGGCTGCCTTTGCGCGCGATCTGGCAGACGCTGCCGGAGCGCTTGCGGTGCTGTTTTACGGCTCAAATTTGCGCACTGGCTCGCTGGAAGGGGTGCTCGATTTCTATGTGCTGTTGCCCGGTGATGCGCGCGAAGAGCCGCGGATCTGGCCGCGGATCAGCTATCATGAGCGCACGATTGAGGGCACGGATCTGCGCGCCAAGGTCGCGACCTTACGGCTCGCGACCTTTCGTGAGGCTGCCAGCGGCGCGTTGAAGGACACGACCATCTGGGCGCGGTTCGTCCAGCCCAGCGCCTTGGTCTGGAGCAGCAACGCTGGTACGGCCGGCGCGGTGTGCGAGTGTGTGGCGCTGGCGGCGGCCACCGCCGCTCAGCTAGCGGTCGCTCTGGGCCCGGCGCGCGGCGAGGCGGGCGAGTTCTGGCGTGCGCTGTTTCAAGCGACGTATAAAGCGGAGTTTCGGGTCGAGAAGCCGGGCCGCGAGAACGACATTCTTAGCGTCAACGAGGCCCATTTCGACGGGCTCTTGCCGCTTGCATTGGAGCGCGCCGGTGTGCCGGTGATCTCAGATGGGAGAATGCTTGAGCCGCACATCAGCGATGCTGATCGAGCGGAGATCTTATCATGGTGGCGGCCCCGCCAGCGGCTCGGCAAGGCGTTCAACCTTGTGCGGCTGGTCAAAGCGAGCACCACGTTTGAAGGCGCGGCGCGCTATGCGGCATGGAAAATTGAACGCCATACCGGCATGCCCGTGGCGGTTACGCCCTTTCGAGAGCGCTATCCGCTGCTCGCAGCGCCCGGCGTTCTGTGGTCGCTGTGGCGTCACCGTCGGCGGGCCAGCCGGACTTAGCCCGGCGCCCGCAGTCCCAACCTCTATCCGAAATAGAGCATGGTGATCGACATGCGCTTTACCTGATTGCCGATTGAAAAGCGGGTCTTTTGCACGCCCGGTTTCCCGAGGTTGAAAATGTTTATCGACGGGTTGTTCGACATTGCGCCGCCATCCTGAGTGATGTCGGTTTCATTGTTATTGTTGGCATCATGGCGTGCCGCAATCGCGTAATTGCCGGCCTTGGGGACTGGCACGCAGAACGTCATCGAGCCTTTGCGCGCAGGCACTTCGATCCGATTGATCCACTTGCCCTTCGCCAGCCAGTCCGCCTTGGTCGCGCGATAGCTTTGCAGCCGGATTTTGCCGGTCGAGCTTTTGATCCCGCGCACGGTGACGCGCACCGCTGGCCCGGCGCCGGGCGCGCATTTGCGCATGTCATTGCCAATGGTCTGGCGATATTGCGCCGCCGCAGGCGCAGCCGCACCGGGGGCGATCCCGGTGCCGACTGTCACAAGGCCGAGCGCAAAGAGTGCAGCTGTTAGAGCTTTCATCGAATTTCCGTCTGTCCAAGAGCGGCATCTTGTGTCGAGCACCGTCAAATGATGCCCGTCAGCTATGCCGCGAATATGACATGATAATTGCCCTGCGCGCGCTGAATTAAGCCTGAATTCGACCGAAAGGTCAGGGCAAACCCTCCAAATCGCGACGTTTCACTGAAGTGGATAAGCGCTTTGACCCGCTTGTGGGCCGATTCGCAGCAACCTAACTGAAACATGACGTAAATGGGATAATTTCGCCTTAACCATGTCTGCGCCGCTGATCTCGCCCTCTATCCTATCCGCCGATTTCGCGCGGCTGGGCGAGGAAGTGCGCAGCGTTGATGCAGCCGGTGCGGACTGGATCCACATTGATGTGATGGATGGGCATTTCGTGCCGAACCTCACCATTGGCCCCGATGTGGTCAAGGCGCTGCGCCCGCATTCTGACAAGCCGTTTGACGTGCATTTGATGATCGCGCCGGTTGATCCGTACCTGGAAGCGTTTGCGGCAGCTGGGGCGGATATCATAACAGTTCATCCCGAGGCAGGCCCGCATGTCCACCGCACGCTTCAGGCGATCCGCGCTTTGGGCAAGAAAGCGGGCGTCGTACTCAACCCCGGCACACCGGTGAGCGCGCTCGATAATCTGATGGACCTTGTGGACCTCATTCTGGTGATGAGCGTCAATCCCGGCTTTGGCGGTCAGAGCTTTATTCACTCACAGCTCGCCAAGATCGCCGCGATCCGGGCGATGATCGATCAGACAGGACGGCCTATCCATCTCGAAGTCGATGGCGGGGTCAATCCCGAAACCGCACGCCAATGCGTGGCGGCGGGCGCGGATGTGCTGGTGGCCGGATCAGCGACGTTCAAAGGCGGCCCGGATCATTACGCCGCTAATATCGCCGCACTGAAAGGTGACGCCGCGTTCAAGACGGACTCTGGGGGGAGTGGCTGATGGACGAATTGTTTCGTGACCAACGCGAGGTGCTCGATGCGCCAGCGTCTGATCTCAGCCAGGGGCTGAGCCCCACTCCGGACGAGGAGCGCGCGCTCGCACTCGACGATGGGGCAGAGCCTTATGTTGAGATCGGGACGCCTGCCACGCCGGACATGGCGCCAGAGGCCTCGCGCGCGCTGGCCCTGACCGACGTTATCGCGCCGCGCTCTGGGGCGGGTGAAACGCTGATCCGCATGGCGTACCGGATGGGCGTGCCCGGGCATGCGCTCGCCGCGCCGTTCCGCAAGGCCTCGACACCGCGGCTGATGGCTGAGGTTGACAGCCCGCTTTCCGGAGAGCGGGCGGCGGGGACGGCTCTGCGCGCAGGACATTTCCTGATCCAAGGCGTCAAGCTGCCAATTGCGCGCGTCGACTACAGCGGCCAGACGCGCCTTTCGCCCGGCATTGAGCGCAGTGTGCACGGCTTTGGCTGGCTCGCCGATCTCGCCGCGAGCGCCCCGCGTGAGCAATGCACACAGATCGCTCAGCGAATCACGCGCGGCTGGCTGGACGCCAATCCCGCGCCGCCCAAGCGTACTGCGGGCACACGCGCTTGGGATGTGGAGCACGCCGGTATGCGGCTGATGGCGTGGCTGGTTCACGCTCCGCTGATCATCACCAGCGATGCGCCTGATCTTCGCCGCGACCTGCTGGACGCGATTGCTGAGACAGCAACCTGGCTCGATCGCAAGGCGCTCAAAACCGGCGCGGGGCTGGGCCAGATGGTCGGCTGGGCGGCGGTGACGGCGGCAGGGCTCCTGCTCCCGGAAGGCCGCCCGCGCCGGGTTTACGGGCAGGCCGCGCTGATCCGCTCGCTGGGCGATCTGGTGGCGGAAGATGGCGGCCTATTGGCACGGTGTCCTGCGGCGCAAATGCAGGCGATTGCGACGCTAACCGATTTGATCGCCTGCTATGAAGCGGTTGAAGTGGACGCGCCTGAGGCTCTGTTTGTGATGCGCGAACTGCTCGTGCCGCCGCTGCTTGCGCTGCGCCATGGCGATGGTGCGCTGGGCAATTGGCAGGGGCAGGGCGCAATTTCGGCGGACCGGGTCGCAAGCCTGATCGCAGCCACCGGCGTGCGCACACGGCCTTTGAATGAGCCACAGCACTGGGGTTTTCAGCGGCTCAAAGGCGGAGACACGCTGGTGCAATTTGACGCTGCGCCCCCTCCGCGCACCCGCCACGCGCGCATGGGCTGTGCGTCAACGCTGGCATTCGAGATGTCGGACGGCCAATCGCGCATCATCGTCAATTGCGGCGGTGCAGCGCTCGCCGGTGGGCAAGTGCCTGCACATATCGGGCAAGGCCTGCGTGCATCGGCCGCGCATTCGACGCTGGTGCTGGATAACGCGAATTCCACCGCGGTCCTGCTTCACGGCAAGCTCGGCAAAGGCGCTGAGATCGTCGAAGTGGAGCGGCGCGGCAATTCCAAAGCGATGACGCGTGTCGAAGCCAGCCATGATGGCTATGCGGCGCGCTTTGGACTGGTGCATCAGCGCATTTTGTCGCTGAGCAGCCAGGGGACCGAGCTGGCAGGCGAAGACATCCTCATCCCCGCCGCACGCAAGGGCAAGCGCGGCAAGGTGGCCGTTGCCATCCGGTTCCATCTGGGGCGCGGCGTGGAAGTGCGGCTTTCCGCAGACAAGCGCGGCGCCAGCCTACTCGCGCCTGATGGCCGCCTGTGGCAATTCCGGCTGCGCGGCGATGTGGCCGGAGCGGATGGCGTGGCGATGAGCGTCGAGGACAGTCTGTGGGTCGATGGCGAAGGCCGCCCGCACGCCACGGAGCAATTGGTTATTGAAGGCCTGACATCGCGCGGCGGGGGGCAATTCTCCTGGCTGCTCAAGAAAATGGGGTGATACTCGACACATGGCGGATGTGACGATCAAGCGGGCGCTGCTGTCAGTGTCTGACAAAAGCGGTTTGGCTGAACTTGGCGCGGCGCTGGCGGCGCGCGGTGTGGAGCTGGTGAGCACGGGCGGCACTGCGCGGACACTGCGCGAGGCCGGGCTGACCGTTCGCGACGTGTCGGACCTCACCGGCTTTCCTGAGATGATGGATGGGAGGGTCAAGACGCTCCATCCCAAAGTGCATGGTGGCCTGCTGGCCTTGCGCGACAAGGACGATCACGTCGCTGCCATGGACGCGCATGAGATCGGCGCCATCGATCTGGTGGTGGTCAATCTCTACCCCTTCGAAGCGACCGTTGCGAGCGGTGCTGCGCGCGCGGACATAATCGAGAATATCGATATTGGCGGGCCAAGCATGGTGCGCTCTGCGGCGAAGAACCATGCCTTCGTCACGATCTGCACTGATCCGGCTGATTACCCGGCGCTCTTGTCCGAGCTTGAGGCGCAAGAGGGCGCGACGAGCGAGGCTTTCCGGATACGCATGGCCGGCAAAGCCTATGCCCGCACCGCCGCCTATGACGCGGCGATTGCCAATTGGTTTGCCTATGGCGATGCCTTCACGCATCCGCTTGGCGCTGAGGCACTGGGTGCGACACCCTTTACCCCCACTATGCCGCTTGCTTTCAACCTGTCGGATGAGCTGCGCTATGGCGAGAACCCGCACCAGTCGGCGGCAGTTTATGTCCCGCAGGTCACGGGCGGCGCGGGTGTGCCGCAGGCGCAGCAATTGCAGGGCAAGGCACTCAGCTACAACAATCTGAACGACGCCGATGCCGCACTGGAGCTGGTCGCCGAATTTGCAGGCGGTGAGCCCGCAGTGGTGATCGTCAAGCACGCCAACCCTTGCGGAGTGGCGCAGGGCGGTTCGTTGCTGCAGGCATGGGAAGCAGCATTAGCGTGTGACAGCGTCTCGGCCTTTGGCGGGATTGTAGCGGTCAACACCGAGCTTGATGGCGCGACAGCAGAGGCCATTGCAGCGATCTTCACTGAAGTTGTGATCGCTCCCAAAGTGAGCGACGAAGCGCGGGCGGTGTTCGCGCGCAAGAAAAACCTGCGCTTGCTGGAATGCGGCGCTTTGCCGGACCCGCGCCGGGGCGGCTTTGCGATGAAGACAATTGCGGGCGGTCTGCTGATCCAGGGCCGCGATAATGGCGCGGTCGCCGAGGCTGACTTGAAAGTCGTGACGGATCGCGAGCCGACCGCGCAAGAGCTCAAGGATTGCCTGTTTTCATGGACTGTGGCGCGCCACGTCAAATCGAACGCGATTGTCTATGCCAAGGACGGCGCAACGGCAGGCATCGGCGCAGGCCAGATGAACCGGCGCGATTCCGCGCGCATTGCCGCAATCAAAGCGCGTGAGGCAGCGGAGACCTATGACTGGCCTGAGCCCCGCACGATTGGCAGCGCGGTCGCCTCGGATGCGTTCTTCCCGTTTGCTGATGGGCTGATCTCAGCCGCTGAAGCGGGCGCGACCGCGGTGATCCAGCCAGGCGGTTCAATCCGCGACGAAGAAGTGATCGCTGCGGCAAATGAGCGCGGCCTCGCCATGGTGTTTACCGGGATGCGCCACTTCAGGCACTAAGCGTAGCGCGCTTGCCCATCCGAGCAAGCCTCCTCGGCGCTATTCCCTTCGCCACGCTGCGGGGCTCCTACGGATGCCCGCGGCGCGCGGCTTCTCAACTTTTTCGCATCCGGTCCGTAACTAATTTTGGTTGCGTAACGAAATGTCACACGAAACCACCGTTCACCTAAGCGAAAACCCCCGTCTGTAAGAGCCGTCTCACCTCCCAACGACAGACCCACCGAGATCCCCGATGAGCCTTTTCACCCCTGATCTTTATCGCCAGCTTGCCCTTGGCTTTGCGATCGGCACCGCGCTGGTTGCGGCTGTCAATGCAGACACGTTTGCCAATGAAATCGATGGCCCTGCGCAGGCCGCTGAAGTGCCGCAAGCACCGCAGCCCTCCCCCGAATTTCTGATCGACTGATACGCCAAAGGATTTGCCGATTATGCGCAAAACTGCTCTCGCCCTCCCCACCTTTCTCGCCGCTGGCCTGCTTGCCATCACGGGTGTTGCAAGCCCCGCTGCCGCCTCTTCAAAGCCTGTGAATGCCCCAGCTGCCAAGCGGGTGGCCAAGGAAGGCTCCGGCGTGAAAACCGCAATATTTGCGGGCGGATGCTTTTGGGGCGTGGAAGGCGTCTTCAGCCACGTAAAGGGCGTCAAATCAGCGGTCTCAGGCTTTCACGGCGGCGCAGCCGGCACAGCACAATATCGCACCATTGTGACCGGCACGACCAACCACGCTGAAGCGGTGAAGATCACCTACGATCCTTACGTCGTGCGCTATGATGAATTGCTGCGCATCTACTTCTCAGTCGTGACTGATCCCACACAGCTGAACCGTCAAGGCCCCGATGTCGGCGCGCATTACCGATCCGCACTTGTGCCGCTCTCCAATGAGCAAGCCGTTGTCGCCAAAGCTTATATCGCGCAACTCGGTAAATCTGGCGTCTTCAAGCGTCCCATCGTCACCAAAATCGAAAAGCACCGTAAGTTCTACCCTGCCGAAGGCTATCATCAGGACTATATGGTGAAGAATCCGACCCAGGCCTACATCGTGCGCAATGACGCGCCTAAGGTGCGCGCGCTCAAGGCGATGTTCCCGCGCGATTACCGGGCCAGCTTCCTGCGTGACGGCTAAGCCGCATCGCGCTGGAAAGCCGGCGCGGTCCGGTGTATGCAGCATGTATGGCTGAAAACATCGCGCACATGCACAAGGACTTTAGCGGCGACGATCTGATCAACGCTGCGCGTATCGCTCTGACCGATTCCGGAGAGCAATGGACAAGTATGCGTGCGGCGGTCTTTGCTGAGCTGGCGAGCCAGGACCGGCCCACCTCCGCCTATGATATCGCTGATCGTCTCTCGGTGGCGCGCGGCAAGCGGGTCGCTCCAAACTCAATCTATCGCATTCTGGATGTGTTCGTGGCGAATAACCTCGCGCTGCGGGTTGAAAGCTCGAACGCTTACCTCGCGAACACGCATCCTGGTTGCCACCACGATTGCATTTTTCTGGTGTGCGAGGAATGCGGTGAGGCCAGCCATGTCGATGACGAAGAGGTGAGCCGCACTGTGCGCAGCCTTGCCAAGCGCGAGCAGTTCCGCGCGGACCGCCCGGTTCTGGAGCTTCGCGGCCTGTGCCGCCAATGCGCCTGATCCGCGCGCACTCCAGCGGGGTCAATCCAGCGCGAGCAGTGCCCGCGCCACACGCAGCGGGTCCGTCATAAAGCCATTGCGCGCGACATTCAGCTCCACGAAGTTCCAACCCGGCTCGCGCCCCGGCCCGACCATAGCCTCGGACGATTTGCGATAGCTCTGCCCAACCGCATGAATGCAGGTGCGGGTCAGCCCCTCCCAACCGCCATTTTCAAGCGCCAGCTCATCAGTCCACTGCTTGGCAGGGTGCCAGGTCAGGTAGTGTTGGAGCAGCGCGATATTGCGTGCATCGTCCTTGGGCACGAGCATTTCGACCGGATAATCGTGCCAGAAGCGCATTTTATAGCCGTCTTCAAACTTGGCAGTGCGTCGCAGCCACCAAAGTGGATACTCACCGCTAGTTTCATCACGCATGACAGCGGCGCGGCGGCTTTCGGTCGGGATCAGCGCGTCGAAGAACACCAGATGCTCGATCCGCTCACGCAGGATGTCAGCGACGCCTGTGATGGTGATGCCCGAGAACGAATGGCCAACCAGCACGATGTCCTGCGCCCCGGCAAACTCTACAGCATTCAGGATATCCTGCACATGGGTCTCCAGCCCGACTTGTGGCCCGATCAGATGCTGCCGATCCCCGCATCCAGTCAGCGTGGGCGTGGTCACACGGTGTCCGGCTGCTTCGAGAAACGGCGTAAGCCACTGCCAGCACCATCCGCCGTGCCATGTGCCATGAACCAGCACGAAATGCTTTTTCCGAGTCGCAAGCGCAGGCGCACCAAGCGCCGGAGTCGCGCCCATAATGGCAAGTCCTGCGCCTGCGCTCTTGATGAGATTTCGGCGGGAAACCATAGGAAAGCTCTCCGTGATTGAGCGAATTCGTGAAGCTCGCTTGCGTTAAACAGGCTTGACACATAGAATGTCAGGCTAAGTTGTCTCTGTGTCGGCGAAGCGGTATCTGTGTGCGATAAAGCGTTCATCGACAGTTCGGTTTCCAAGGTGTAAGGCTGATCGCTATGACGAAACCACCGCAAACTCCGCTTTTGGATCAGGTGCCTACGCCTGACGAACTCCGCCGACTCGCTCCTGAACAACTCCGACAACTCTCTGATGAGTTGCGCTCTGAAATGATCGACGCGGTCAGCGTGTCGGGCGGGCATTTGGGCTCTGGGCTGGGCGTGGTCGAGCTGACGGTGGCAATCCATTATGTGTTCAACACGCCAGACGATCGACTGATCTGGGATGTGGGCCACCAGTGCTATCCGCACAAAATCCTTACCGGACGGCGCGACCGCATCCGCACTCTGCGCCAAGGCGGCGGGCTGAGCGGCTTCACGAAGCGCTCCGAAAGCGAATATGATCCGTTTGGCGCCGCGCACTCCTCAACCTCGATCTCAGCCGCGTTGGGGTTTGCCGTCGCAAACAAGCTGAACGATAAACCGGGCCGCGGCATTGCGGTGATCGGTGACGGTGCGATGAGCGCCGGGATGGCCTATGAGGCGATGAACAACGCCGCCCAAGCGGGCAATCGGCTGGTCGTCATCCTCAACGACAACGACATGTCAATCGCGCCGCCGGTCGGTGGCCTGTCGGCCTATTTGGCGCGCATGGTATCCTCGTCCGAATATCTTGGCATTCGCAGCCTTGCGAGCCGCGCGGTCAAGAAGATGAGCCGCCGGATGCATGAAGGCATGCGCAAGGCAGAAGAGTACACGCGCGGCATGGTAACCGGTGGGACACTGTTTGAAGAGCTGGGCTTTTACTATGTCGGCCCGATTGACGGGCACAATCTCGATCACCTGATTCCCGTGCTGGAAAATGTGCGCGACACTTCGGAAGGCCCAGTGCTGATCCATGTCGTGACCGAAAAGGGCAAAGGCTACGCGCCGGCTGAAAACAGCGCGGACAAATATCACGGCGTGCCCAAGTTCAACGTCATCACAGGCGAGAAGGCCAAGGGTGCGAGCGGACCGCCTGCCTATCAGAACGTGTTCGGTGATACGCTCGCCAAGCTGGCGGAAACCGACAAACGTATCTGCGCGATCACCGCTGCAATGCCCTCAGGCACCGGCGTGGACCGTTTTGCCAAAGCGCATCCCGAGCGCAGCTTCGACGTTGGCATTGCCGAGCAGCATGGGGTGACCTTTGCCGCTGGTCTGGCCGCGCAGGGCATGCGTCCGTTTGCGGCGATCTATTCGACCTTCCTGCAGCGCGCTTACGATCAGGTCGTGCACGATGTGGCGATCCAGAACCTGCCGGTGCGCTTTGCGATTGACCGGGCTGGGCTGGTCGGCGCGGATGGCTCCACCCATGCAGGCTCGTTTGACATCACTTATCTGGCCACTCTGCCCAACTTCGTAGTGATGGCAGCCGCAGACGAGGCTGAGCTGGCGCACATGACGTACACCGCGGTCGAATATGAAGAGGGTCCCATCGCTTTCCGCTACCCGCGCGGCAGCGGCACGGGCGTCCCGATCCCGGAACAGCTCGAAAAGCTTGAGATCGGCAAAGGCCGCGTTGTGCGCGAAGGCACCAAGGTCGCGATCCTCTCGCTCGGCGCGCGACTGGAAGAAGCCAAGAAAGCCGCGGACCAGTTGGAGGCCAAGGGCCTTTCCACCACAGTCGCCGACATGCGCTTTGCCAAGCCGCTCGACACCAAGCTGATTGAGCGCCTGATGCGCGAGCATGAGGTTGTGGTGACCATCGAAGAGGGCGCCATTGGCGGCTTGGGCGCGCATGTTCTGACCTTTGCGAGCGATGCCGGCCTGACCGATGAAGGCCTCAAAGTGCGCACCTTGCGCCTGCCCGACATGTTCATCGATCAGGACTCGCCCGACAAGCAATACGCGCTCGCCGGGCTAGACGCCGATGCGATTGTCGAAAAGGTGCTGTCAGCGCTGAAGCACAATGAGGCCGGGATTGACGCAAAGGATGTCGAAGAAGCGCGGGCTTAAATTAATTCGATGAATGGCTTCAGCTGAGCCGCAGTGGCCAAAAGACCGCGAGCTTCGCAATCACGAAGGAGGACATCCGGTGTCTTCTTGGGGCTCTTTAAGCGCTGCCTAAATCAGCGCACAGCTTGGATAGCTCTTCCCGTATCCAAAGCGATGGTATCGGCAATAAAATCGTCTGCTGACCGTGCTTCCAGATTGAGAGTGTCCAGCAGTGACGGGGGGAAATCTCTGAGATTTTCGGTAACAATGTTTTGGGCCTGGGCCTTTAGCGCTGCAGAAAGCACATGTTGATCACCAGGATCGGGAAGTTGAACAGTGCCTTCATCGAAACTGCGGAAGTCTGTCACCATAGCTTGAGGAAAGGCCGTTTTCATACAGACAACCACCTTTAATGCGCGTTCATTGTGGTCTTGAAAGCCACGCTTTTGCAGCATCTTGCTGATTGCTCGCCTTGTTTCTTCAAGCAATTCTTCGGACCATCTAATGCGAAAAAACTCCGCTTCACAGAGGCTTAGCAGAAAGTCTCTTTTCAACGCGTCGGCCAAGGCGCAAGCATCTATGAGTGCAGTATAGCGATTGGCAAACATCTTGGCGTGCCTCAGAGTAAGTCGGCGTCATCAGCAATGAGGTCATCTAACGCTTTTGAGCGAACCTGCTCGCGCTTGCGCTTATAAGCGAACACGTCTTTAGCCTTCACTCGGCGATGCCTTCCTACCTTTTCGTGTTCAATTTCACCCCTCTCTAAGAGCTTGATAAAGTAGGGACGAGATACATTTAGAATGTCCGCGGCCTGCTGTGTTGTAAGCATCTCATGGATCGGCATGAGTGTGACGGCATCGCCACTTCCAATATGACGAAGCAATTCAAGTAGCAGCGCCGACATTGCCGGGCTTAGCGTAACCTCAATGGGCGTGCCGTTCTCAAGCAGCTTTAGAGTAGCCTCGCCGTTGGAATGCGACGCAATAAGCTGGCGTAGTTGATTTGCTGCTTGAACTTCATCGACGTTGGGCAAGCGTTCGCTAAATGGTTCAGCGTATGCAGGGATTGTCATTGATGCTCTCCGTTGAGGTGTCATAATCTATGCATCAAACGAAATAAACGCAACGAACCGTTTAAATTCGATGAGAGCATTAGAACCTGTGTGGCTAAAATGACTCGCCTACCGCAACCGAGTGATAATCACCGCCGCTAAAGGCTCAGGCAATTCGCCCGCCTCAGGATCAGTTTCAGTCTCGACTTCAGGCGGGTCGGCAAAGTCGCCGGTGCCTTCGACCTCTTCCATGATCAGCGGCGGCTCGGGCGGTTCTTCGCCGCGCAGCTCTGCAATCGTCTTGGCGCGGCGATAGAGATAGCTGTCACGCCGGGCGCGGTAGGGATCGATCGTTTCGCCGATGCGGTCCAGTTCCTCGTCCACTTCCAGCCGCGCATCAAGATTGCTGATCACGTAGAAAGGCACAGTGAACTCAAGCCGGTTGAAAGGTTCGCCAATCGCAACCGGCAGCAGCAATTGATCAAGCCCGCTGCCCACCACATCGCGCGCGGTCGTCGCGCCGGTCAACGGCAAATACAGATAGGGGCCGGGGCCAACGCCATAAAAGCCCATGGTGTTCGCAAAGCCGTTGCGCCGGTGCGGCAGGCCGATGCCCGGCTTTTCCGCGATATCGATCAGACCCCCCAGCCCTAGCGTTGAATTGATCGCCAACCGGCCCAGCGTTTCAAACGTCTTGCCGATCTTGCCCTGCAACAGGAAGTTGAGCGCGTTGTTGGGCTCACCCAGATTCTTCACCACATTGCCCAGCCCGTCGCGAATCGGGTCGGGCAGACCATCGCGATAGGCATAGGCAACCGGCTCAACAAAGACCTCGTCGAGCTGCTGCGTGATCTTGTAGCTTTCCTCATTTACACGGGCGAGCGGATCTTCCTTGGGCGGACCATAGGTTCCGGTCACGGTGATGACGTTCTCGTCACCAGTCGCCCCGCCTTGACCCTCGCTCTCGCTTTCGCCTTCGACATCCTCGTTGTCTTGGGAATTCTCGCTCTGCTGCGCAGCTTGCTCTTGGCCGGGGCCTGGCTCAGGCGTCGTATTCTGCGCCGCTGCCATGGACCAGGTGATGTCGAGCACCGCAACCGGCGCCGGGGCCGGTTTCGATATCGGCGTGGCTTGCGTGAAGACCGCCGCTTCGACAGCGATGGTAGGCGCAGCCACATCAGCCGCAGCCGCAGGGGCGACCGCCATGGACGGCGATGCCAGCACAATCAGAGGCAGGTTCAGCATATGCTTCCCTTTGCAGTCATACAGGCTCCAAACAGCCCTTTACAGTGTCGCCGTTTGTATCCCAGCGCGACTGGTGTAGCGAGACAATCATGAACTTGCTTGAAATCAAACGCGATGGCCCGGTTGCAACGCTCGTAATCAACCGTGCTGAGAGCATGAACCCGCTTGGTAGCCCCGGCGATGGGGACGAGGTCGCGCGTGTCTGCGCTGAGATGAACCGAGACCTCGCCATACGCTGCGTCATTTTGACGGGTGCGGGGCGCGCATTTTCGGCAGGCGGCGATATCAAGGCGATGCGCGACAAGACCGGGACATTTGGCGGTAGCACTCCTGCCATCTCTGACGGGTATCGGGAGAATATCCACCTGATGCTGCGCGCTCTGTACGGTTTGCGCGTGCCGTTGATCGCAGCGGTCAATGGTCCGGCGATTGGTCTGGGCTGCGACGTTGCGTGTCTCGCTGACATGCGGATTGCGAGCGAGAAGGCCAAATTTGGTGTGACGTTCCTCAAACTTGGCATCATTCCCGGCGATGGCGGGACTTGGATACTGCCGCGCGTCATCGGCCAAGCGCGCGCGGCTGAACTGTTTTACACTGGCGATGTGATTGATGCGGCCACCGCGTTGGAATGGGGTCTGGTGAGCCGTGTGACTGCGCCTGATGCTCTGCTGGACGAAGCGAATACGATGGCTGCGCGCATTGCGGCCCAGTCACCCCATGCCTTGCGCCAAGCCAAGATGCTGCTGCGCCAGGGCCAGCAAATCAGCTATGACAGCGCGCTGGAGCTAGCCGCGAACACTCAGGCGATGATGCACACCACCGACGATCATGCAGAAGGCGTCGCCGCCCTGATCGAAAAGCGCAAGGCTGAGTTCAAGGGAGAGTAACGGTGCAAAGGCCCGACGATCCGCCGCTTGTTTCGCCTGATGGGCGCTACAGCTTCGGGACAGAAACGTGGGAGCGCCGCAACAATGAATGGCTCGAGGCAGCCTATGTCTACAACGAGGAGCGCAAGTTTTGCGTCCTCACTTTGGACCGTTCGCTCTTAGCAGATATCGAATGGGGCGAGCCTGGGCATTTCACTCTGATTGTTTGGCATCCCAGCGCACCTGATGTCAGAGCGCGTGTCAGCGTGCATGCGGTTGAGGGCCAATTCGAAATTGAAGGCGAAGCGACAACGCAGCCGCTGCGAGTGCTTGATAATCGGCTGGAGGCATGGCTCGAGGCACACTTACCGCCGCGGCCTCAAACCCCTGCGCCCGCTAGTGCGCCTTCCAAGCCTCCCAAGCCGCGCCGTGAGCGCTTTATTGAGGACAAGCGCCTTGATGCGCTCGCGGCGCTGGGCATTTGTCTGGCGGTGGCGCTTGCTCTGGTGATCGCGGTCAATTGGCCATAAAGGGCGGCCTTTAGAGCCAGCGCCACACGCCAGCCGCAATTCCGCCGAGCGGAATGTGCGCCCAGCTCAGCCCCACGAACAGCGCCAGACCCAGCGCCCACGGGACCAGTCCGGCGCGCGGCAAAGCGCTCCAGCGCGGCCAATAGCTCGTGCGGCTTTCCCAATGTTCCCATGCGTCGCCCATCAAGCGCTGTTTCTTGCGGTCCTGAAAATGCGCGCCCAGCAGCGCGAGCAGCCCCATGGCGACAGCGGTGATAAGCGTGCGCATGCTCCAGAACAGCACGATATGCGCCAGCGCCCACAGCGCAAAGCCCCACATCATGGGGTGGCGCGTTACGCGAAAGACCCCGCCCGGCTCAGCGCGTGCCTGCGCCTCGGCCATTGGCGTGGGGAGCGCGGGATTGCCGATGACAGAGCCTGCGAATAGAACCATGGCGGGCAGCATCAAGACGGTCGCGATGATCCACCCCACCTGACCGGACCCAACCAGATCAGCCGGACTGGCGGCTGTGAACGCGGCATAGACCCACGCGAAGGTGGCCAGACTGACCAGCGAATAGACAAGCGTGAAGCCAAGCTCTCCCAGCGCGCTGACCATCGGATTGCGCAGCGGATGCGACATGGCAAAGTGCGTGCCGACAAAAGCGGCGTTGGCTGCGATCAGCGTAAGCAACGTTTCGTCCATGATCTCAGCCTCGCTCGTTCGTTTCTAGCGTCCTTGAATACCCAAGAGCTCAATCTTGAACAGCAGCACCGATTCCGGCGGGATCGGGCCTTTGCCGCGCGGACCATAGGCTATGTCTGCCGGAGCCGCGATTTCGATCGTGTCGCCCACACCCATTTCCGGAATGGCGATCTGCCATGCGGGGATCAGACCGCGCAGTGGGAAGGTCGCGGGATCGCCGCGCTCGAAAGAGCTGTCAAACACGGTACCGTCCGTCAGCGTGCCTTCGTAATGCACCGTGACCGTGTCGCTCACGTTGGGCTTGGTCTCGTTCGCGGTGTATGTGACATAGCGCCACATCAGCCCGCCTTGCGCCGGACGCCAGCCGTCCTTGGCTGTCAGCCCCGCCATGAAGGCGGCCTGCGAATTCAGCCAGGCGGTGTTGCTGCCGGGCGTCAGGGCCTCCGCTGTGCCGGTATCGGTGTCTGAGTGGCTGTCAGCGACGGCGGGCGTAGCTGACAGGGCGAATGCGCCAATAAGCGCAAAGGTGAGCGAGTGGTTTGTCATGCCCGCATCGCTACACCAGCGCCGTTACCAGTCATAGACCTTTGGCAAATCGCTCTCATCCAGATCGCGAAAGCGCTCGCGCAGGCGGCTCTGGTGGCTGTCCAGCGGCTGCTTCACCCCTGCGATGAAGACCTGCGTCGGAACAGATCCCACTTCGAGCGGATCGCCATCCCAGATCACCAGATCGCCCACTGCGCCGGGTTTCAGCACGCCGGCTTTCCCGTCCAACCCGCTGATCGCAGCTGGGACCGAACTGATCGCAGCAAACGCTTTGCCCCATGTCAGCCCGGATGCGCCGGGAACCTTGGTCAGCGCGACGAGGTTGCCCGCATATTGCGTGAGACGCCGTTCGTTCTGCATGGCGGAGGCGTTGATCGCGACCTGAACGCCAGCCGCGGCCATGCGGCCAATATTGCTTTGCGTGGAGGCAAGCTCCTGAAAGGTCTCGGGCAGATCATCGAGGCCGTCGGCAATGACAGGCACACCCGCAGCGGCAATGTCTTTGGCAACCAGCCAGCCCTCGCTCGCGCCAACCAGCACCATGTCGAGCTTGGCAAACTCACCCTTGAGCGCCAGCACAGAGCGGATGTCAGATGCACGCTCGACCAGCACGTAAAGCTTTTGCGAGCCGCTCACGACCGGCTTCAAGGCTTCCGCATCGAACCGGCTGAGCAGCACTTCGCCGCCAACACCGATCTCTGGCGTGCGGGGCATGCCGCGTCCTAACGCCGCCGCCTCACGCAAAGCCGAGCGGAACAGCGCGTAGGTTGCCGCGCGGCTGCCGCCCGCGATGCGCGCGCCGCGTTCGCTGAGGTCGACCATCTGGAAGGCTTTGGCTCGCATCACCGGCTCATCATCTGCGCCCAGATCAATAATCGCGCCCTGACCGGCAAAGATCGATGCGCCTGGCAAGGTGGTGACGCTCGCACGGGTGATCCCGGCGGCGCGATGGACGAGGACATGCTGAGACCTGGGATTGATGATCTCGCTCACATCCAGCGCAGCGGAAAACGGCGCACCGCCCGCGCGCTGATCATTGGATTCGCTGACCGCGCCAACATCCCAGATGCCTAGCGTGGAAATCGTCGAGAACAGGCCGGGCGTCACATAGGCGTCGTTGACTGAGATCACCTCGTCAGTCTCAAACGATCGGCCGTCCCCGCTGCCCGCATAGACGACCTGCCCATTCTTCACTTCAACGACCCCGTCCGCGATCGGCTCGCTGCCGTCGCCGATGACAAGGGTTGCGTCTGCGATCACGAAGTCCTGAGCGGCTGCGGGAGCAGCGACGAGAGCCAGAGCGCTGGCCGCGCCGAGCGTGATTTGCGTGAGAAAGCGCTTCATTTCACATCCCCTTCACCGGGCTGGCCAAGCTCGAAATCGCTCACCGGGCGGCGCTTGCGGTCCATCATGTCGAACATCAGGGCCCCGTCGATCCAGACTTTCTCTGGCTTGGAATAGACGCTCAGCGGATCGCCGTTCCACAGCACCACATCGGCCATCTTGCCCGCTTCAAGGCTGCCGGTCTGATCGGCAATGCCCATCGCTTTAGCCGGGTTGAGCGTGATCCACTGGATCGCAACCGCATCGGGGATATCAATCCCCAGCCTGAGCCCGGCGCGCTGGGCTTTGGCGGCCTCTTGATTGAGGCGCTGGATATCGTTTGCGTCATCAGAGTGGATTACGACGCACGCATCCGCCTGCTGGAGGAAGGCGGCGTTTTCGAGGATGCCGTCATAGGCTTCCATCTTGAATCCGTACCAATCTGCCCAGATCGCCGCGCACACATCGTTTTCGCGCAGCAGATCGCCGATCTTGTAGGCTTCAATCGCGTGGTGAAACGCGGTGACTTTGTAGCCAATTTCCTTCGCCATATCCATCACCAGCGCCATCTCGTCCGCGCGGTAGCAATGGTTGTGGACCAGGATTTTGCCTTCGAGCACACCTTTCAGCGTCTCTTTACCCAGATCGCGGCGCGGCTCTTCCATGTTGGCGTAGGCAATCGCGTCATACCAAGTCTGGCGGTTGACCGCGAAATTGCCCATTCGAGTGGAGGGCTTGCGCCCGCGGTTGCCATAGACGCGCTTGGGGTTTTCCCCGCAGGCCATCTTGAAGCCATAGGGCGCGCCGGGGAATTTCATGCCCTGCACGGTGCGCGCATAGACATTTTTGAGCGTGACCGAGCGGCCGCCCATCAGGTTGGCAGAGCCGGGCAAAATTTGCAGCGCGGTGATCCCGCCATTGGCGAGCGCGCGGCTGAAACCGGGGTCTTGCGGCCAGACCGAATGCTCGGCCCAGACATCGGGCGTGGTCGGCGCGGTCGCTTCATTGCCGTCGGAATGCGCTGCGACGCTGGGAGTGGGATAATCGCCAAGGTGCGAGTGGATGTCGATAATGCCGGGGGTGACGAATTTGCCACGGGCATCGATCACCGTATAGCCCTCAGTCGAGAGCGAGGCGTCGCCCGCATTGACCACTTTGCCGTCGCGGAACAGAACCGTCCCGTTATCGATCCTGCCGCCTTTGCCATCATAGACAGTCGCGCCCACAAGCGCGGTGGCGACGCCGGGATACGGCTTATAGGTTGACGGGAAGGGGCCGTCGCTTTCCGCCATGGCAGCGAATTTGGGTTCCTCGTCTTCGGTATCACCGGTGTCGTCAGCCGCGCTGGCAGTGCCCGTGGTCGCGCATGCGGCCAGGGCCAATGCTAATCCCGCGACGATTGCCGCTCCAAAAGACGCCTTGACCCGTCGCAAGCCCTCGCCACCGATGATACTTTGTATCACGTAACGCATGGAAACCATTCCCCTTTTTCCGCCGAGTGCAAAGTCTTGGCGCGAAAAAGGGGGTGTGTCCAGTGCGTTGGTCGACTGGAATTGTCTTCGTAAATTTACTCAGCCGGGCGAGTGGCAGGATGGATGCCTGCCGCCTGCGGTTCCCCGACTTCGTTCTGCCCCAGCAAATCATCGTCCACCGTATCATCGGTGAGCGTGTCGAGATGCATAAGTTTTTTGACCAGCGGGCTGATGAGCATGACTACAACGCCGACCCCGACCGCAGCGACACCGACCGTCTGATAGACATCGAGCACAACCAGCTTACCGGCTTCTTCACCAACGCCTTCAGCACCGGCTGCCGCCGCGATGAGGCCAGCGGCGAAATTTCCCGTCGCCGAGGCAAAGAACCACGTGCCCATGATCAGGCTCGCCATGTGGGCTGGCGCGAGGCGGTTCATGGCTGACAGGCCAACTGGCGAGAGGCACAGCTCTCCGGTGGTGTGCAACAGGTAGATCAGGAAAATATAGATTACCGGAGTGGGGACATCGAGCCCGACACTCTTGGCTCCAAAGACCAGAACCAAAAAACCTAACCCGACCTGCACCACGCCGAGGCCGAACTTCATCGGCGAAGACGGTTCAATCCCGCGCTGGCCCATCCACGTCCACACCATCGCAAAGACAGGAGCGAGCGCGATAATGTAAAACGCGTTGATCGATTGGAACGTGGAAGCGGGCACTCCAGCGCGATCCACGTGGCGATCCGTAAACAAGTTTAGTGACGATCCCGCCTGCTCAAACAGCGCCCAGAACACAATTGATGTTACGATCAGGAACATCGCAGCAAATATGCGGTCGCGATCTTCGGAAGGCAATTTCACGACGGCTGTGCCGGTCACATAGATCACCAAACTCAGCCCAAAGCCGCCAAGCAGCCAACCAACCACGCTTTGATACTGGATCAGTGCCCAGCATACAGCAACGAGGGCAAGGCCAATGCCATAAAGGCCCCACTCTGTTCCCTTGGCAAGGGTTTTTGGCGGCTCGCCGCGACCAAGCAACAGGCCCTTGCCCAGCGTGAAAACCAGCAGCCCGGCCAGCATTCCAATCCCAGCCAGCCCAAAACCATAGGCCCAGCCAAACGTTTCCCCGATATAGCCACACAGCAGTGACCCGAGGAAAGCGCCGAGATTAATGCCCATATAAAAGATCGTATAAGCGCCATCGCGGCGCACATCAGTGCGCGGATAGAGCTGGCCAACCAGAACGGAAATGTTCGCTTTCAGAAAACCTGAGCCGACAATAATGAGCGCCAAGGCAAGCCAGAACACGTAGATCACGGCGTTATTGCTGTTGCCAGCGCCCGGCTCCCCTTCAAACGCCATAAACAAATGGCCAAGCGTCAAGAGAACCGCACCAAAGGCGACAGCCTTGCGCTGCCCAAGATAGCGATCAGCCATATAGCCGCCGACCACCGGGGTAATGTATACAAGTGCCGTGTAAGCGCCGTAAATTATTCCCGCTTCGCCATCGCTGAACAGCCAGTGTTTCGTAAGATAGAAAATCAGCAGCGCGCGCATTCCGTAATAGGAAAACCGCTCCCACATCTCTGCGAAGAACAGAACGAACAGACCTTTGGGATGCCCGAGAATTGTGCCCGCGCTGTCGCCGTCGGGAAGTGCTGTTGATGCCATTTGTGATGAAGCCCCAGATTTGCTGCGCGCGACCCGTCGCGCTGTCCTTGGGGGCGCACCTTACCGGGCAAATCCCTATTGTGAAGCCTCGATTACAGCGCGCAGGCAAGGTGTAACATCGCTGCCACTCACCTTGACGCGCATGGCTGTATTATGGCACTGATGCACCTTCCAGCCAAAGGTATCAACCATGAGCCAGTCCCGCCCAGAATCTCGCCCCGTCTATCTCAAGCTGCGCGATCAGATCGCTGCAGCGATTATAGAGGGCATCTATCCGGAAGGCGAAATGCTCCCTTCGGTGCGCGCGCTCGCCGCAGAACAGGGGGCCAATCCGCTTACCGTGGCGAAGGCCTATCAGCAATTTCAGGTCGATGGTCTGGTCGAAGTGCAGCGCGGCGTTGGCATGTATGTGGTCAAGGGTGCAGCTGACGCGCTGCGCGCGCGCGAACGCGACGCGTTCCTGCGTGAGGAATGGCCCGAGATCAGAGCGCGGATGGAGCGGCTGGGGCTTGATCCAGTCGATTTGGTCGAACGCATCTGACCCCTCGGCAAGCGCGCAATGTTGGTTAACGACAAAAACGCACGCTACCTTGCTCAAACTGCACAATTCTGGCAATCATCGTCCTTCACTGCTGCTCTTCGGGTCGGAGCTGGCTTTATCACAGGGTGGGTTCCCGGGGGCGAGATGTCCGGGATCATGACGCCGGATTGCGGGACGGCCCGGACTGAGCCAATCAGACCGGGGCGTTGCTGACGGGAGACATGCGATGATCAGGTCCGAATTGCTGGCACAGCTGCATAAGGATAATCCGGAGCTGCGCTCGGAAGAGATCGAACAGGTGGTCGAAATCTTCTTTGACGAGATCGCCAGACGGCTGGCTGAAGGCGGCCGGGTTGAATTGCGCGGCTTTGGTGCGTTTTCTACACGAGAGCGCGAAGCGCGCGTGGGCCGCAACCCGCGCACTGGCGAAGCGGTTGAAGTTCCGGCCAAACGCGTGCCCTATTTCAAGGCTGGTAAGGAAATTCGACAGCGCCTCAACGAAGGCTGATCGGCTCCCCTTTTTCGCAAAATCCGCGCTCTCACGCGTATTCGAGCGCGCGATCCTCTTCGCTTGCCAGGCTTGGTGTGGGCAAAAGGCGCTCGCGATCGAGCTGCGCGAACACTGCGTCAATGATCCGTTCCGTGCCGCCTGACAGTGATATGTCGACAGGGATCATGCCCAACTGATCGAATTCTTCCAGACAATCGGCTCCGGGCACAGCCAGCACGCGGGCGACATTGGGCAAACGTTCCTGCACCAGCGGTGTGAGCTCGCGCGAGACTTGTACATTGCCGGTGGCGATCACGATCACTTCACGCGCGCCCATGCTCAGCGCGTCCCAGCTGCGCGGGTCAGCCGGGTTAGCCTGATGGACCATATAGCCATCGGCCATGGCGTTCTCGAACGCGGCCGTCTCGCGCTCCAGCCCGAGATAGCCGATATCGTTATAGCTCAGCGCATCCGCGACCGCTCGGCCTGTCTCGCCGAAGCCGATGATGACGACCGGAGCGTTGTCGCCATCCAGCTTTTCATCGGCGGACCCAGCGCGCAATTTGCCAGCGAGCTTGCGCCCGATGTTGGAGACTAGCGGGGTGACCGCAAGGCTGATCGCAATGGCTGTGACGATGATCGAAATCAGCCGCGGCTCCACCAGCCCCGCGACGGCGGGCAGCGCAAACAGGACCAGCGCAAACTCGCTGCCTTGCCCCAGCAGAAAACCAAGCTGAATCGATCCCGGCACAGACCAGCGATTGGCCAGCCCGGCGATGACATTAAAGGTGCATTTCAGCGCGATCAGCGCGGCCGCGGCGGCGATGACAGTCAGCCAGTTCTGCCCAAGAATCACCGGATCAATGCTGAGGCCGACCGAGATGAAAAAGAAGCTCAGGAACAGGCCGCGAAAGGCGTCAATCTCGGTCTGGACCATGATGCGATAGCGCGAATCGGCCACCGCCATGCCGCCCAGAAAAGCGCCCAGCGTCAACGAGAGGCCGGCTACCCCCGTCGCCCAACCCGCAGCCAGCGCGATGAACAAAGCGGTGGCGGTGTAAACCTCGCTGCTACCTGCACGCGCAATCAGGCGGAACAGCGGCCCGGTGAGATAGCGCGCAAACAGAACAGCGACGCCAAAGGCTGCAAGCGCCTTGACCCCGGCGATCCCCAAAGCAGGCGCAATCGCGCCGCCGCTCGCCAAGGCGCCCGCCGCGACCAGCAAGAGGATCGCGGCGATATCTTGGAAGATCAGGATAGATTGCGCCGCGCGGCCCACTGGGCAATCGTCCTGATCACGCTCTCGGATGAGGCCGATCACCACCGCTGTGGAGGAAAGTCCCATCGCAAAGCCACCGATGATCGCGAAAGCAGGCGGCAGCCCCAGCGCCCAGAAAATCGCTGTAAACGCTCCGCCCGCAACCAGCATTTGCAGCGAGCCGAAGCCGAAGATGTTGCCTTTTTCGGCCCAGATTCGCCCGAGCGAGAAATGCAGGCCAAGATTGAACAGCAGAAACATGACTCCCGCCTCCGCCATGGTGGCGACGACCGGCCCGCTGAAATCGTCCGCAAAGCCAAGCGTGGCAAGAGCGAGGCCCAGCCCCAAATACCCGACAATCGGATTAAGCCGCACCGCGCGGCTGGCCAGCGCTGCGCCAATCCCCAGCCCTAAGAGCGTGATCGCGGGCTGGATCGTCTCAACGATTTCATTTGCTTCGCCCGCCATTGATGCACCTGTGATTTGCCGAGTGCAGCCCAAATGGGCGGCGCGGGCGGGCGTGGCAAGAGGCCCAGCGCTCAAGGCGAAGTCTCACGGGATTGTCTGGCGAGACTTGCCGGACTATCGGAGGCCACAAGCGGGTGTGGCGGAATGGTAGACGCCGGGGACTTAAAATCCCCTGAGCTTTGCTCGTGCGGGTTCGAGTCCCGCCACCCGCACGTTTTTTCGTTCACGGCAGTTCGCTTCGCTCACGCCTCCACGCGGGCGGCCGTTTGGCCGGCGGGCGGTCGCCCTTGCGGTCGCTTTGCAACCGGGGAAAATCTCATATGAGAGCGAGAACGACGCCCAGAGGCGTCGCAAGCACGACCGTGCGCCCGCAGGTGCCCCGCAGCGTAGCGGAGGGAATAGCACCGAGGAGCAGGCGCGGATGCGCCTGCACAAGCAAAAACACCCCCACTTTTGACAATGCGCGCGGGCGCTCGCCTCAGCTATCCCCTCGCGCAACACCAAACCAGTGGGAGAGAGACGCGATGGACCTCGGACTTAAAGGCAAGAAAGTCATCATGAATGGCGGCGCGCATGGGCTGGGGCTTGCCTCGCTCAAGCATTTCGCAGCCGAGGGCGCGCATGTCGCTTTCTTCAGCCGCAAGGAAGACAAGATCGAAGCCGCCAAGGCCGCCATCGACGCAGCAGGCGAAGGCAAGGTCTTTGCCGAGGTCTTCGACATGGGCTCAGGCCAAGACGCCTATAAGGAATGGCTGACCAAGGCTGCGGGCGAATTGGGCGGATGCGATATCTTCATTCACACCGCCTCTAGCTCAGGCACAGGCGGCACTGGCGATTGGCAGAGCACGCTCGATATGGACATTATGGGTGCGGTTGGCGGGGTCGAAGCGCTCACGCCGATGCTGACCGAATCAGACAGTGGCTCAATCGTATTCATGAGCTCCACCGCCGCGCTGGAGACCTTCATCGCTCCGCAGGCCTTCAACGCGCTCAAAGCCGCGCTGATCACCTATGGCTCGCAGTTAAGCCAAGCGCTCGCGCCGCAAGGCATTCGCGTCAATTGCGTGTCACCGGGCGCCATCGAGTATCCCGGCGGCAATTGGGAAGCGATCAAGGGCATGATGCCCGAGCTGTATGACGGCACCCTCGCCAAGATGCCGATGGGCCGGTTCGGCAATGATGAAGAGGTCGCCAAGGCCATCGTCTTCACCGCCAGCCCGGCTGTCCCGTACATGACGGGAGCCAACATCGTCGTCGACGGCGGCTTTACCCAGCGCGTTCAATTCTAAGTTTTCAGGCAGTTCTAAGCCTCCAGAAAAGGAAAGCCCCATCATGGCTGCAATCGACCGCGACAAGCTGCGCGATATCTATACCCGCACAATGAAGGTGAACCGCACGGATGAGAAATTCCGCGAGCTGCTGATGCAGGGGAAAGTCGCGGTGATGTATTACTCGGTGCGCGGGCAGGAGCTCGTCTCGGCGGCCAGCATGGCGGCGCTGGAGGATGAGGATTACGTCGTGTGCACCTATCGCGGCCAGGGCGAGCAGACCGCCAAGGGCATCCCGATGGAGAAATGGTGGGGCGAATGCCTCGGCAAGGCGACCGGTACCTGCAAGGGCAAGGGCGGCACCATGCACATCACGGATCCTGAAACCGGGATCATGGTCACCACCGGCGTGGTCGGGTCAGGTCTGCCGATTGCCAACGGGCTTGCCATGGCGAGCCAGAACAATGGCGATGGGCGAGTTACCATGGTCAGTTTTGGCGATGGCGCGGCCAATATTGGCGGCTTTCACGAAGCGATGAACATGGCGCAGCTGTATAAGCTGCCCGTGGTCTTTCTGTGCCAGAACAACCGCTATGGTGAGCACACCGCCTATGCCGACCACACCGATTCCGAGAGCATCGCGATGCGTGCGCAAGGCTATGGCATGAAGGGCGTGACGGTTGATGGGAATGACGTGAACGCGGTCTATCCGGCGGTTAAAGAAGCGGTTGACCGGGCGCGTGCGGGCGAAGGCCCCACGCTGGTCGAGGCGATGTGCTACCGCATGATGGGCCACTTCTTCGGCGCGGACTTCAGCTATATGCCCGCAGAGCATATCGCCGAAATGCAGGCCGAAGACCCACTGCCCAAGCTGCGCGCGGTGATGCTGGAACACCAGTTCACTGAAGAAGAGCTCGACGCAATCGTTGCTGATATCGACGCGCAAATTTATGCGGCCGTTCAGCACGCGCTGGATGCGCCGCTGCCGGACACAGATGAAATCTACAAAGACGTGCTTGAGGAGACCGCGTAATGGGCCAGATTACCATGACCGAGGCCCTCAACAAGGCCATCGACGAAGCCATGGCCGCCGATGATGGTGTGTTTTGCCTGGGCGAAGATGTCTCTGCCAAGCAAGGCGGCGGGGTCTTCAAGGTCACCAGCGGACTGACCGAGAAATATGGTGAGAACCGCATCCGAGCGACGCCGATTTCGGAGACCGCCATCATGGGCGCAGCGGTGGGCGCAGCGCTTGCCGGACAGCGTCCGATTGCGGAAATCATGCTGATGAACTTTGTCGGCGTGTGCATGGACCAGATCGTCAACCACGCAGCCAAGCTGCGCTTTATGTCAGGCGGGCAGACCCCGTGCCCGATCGTCATCCGCACCACGACAGGCGTGGGTGTAGGCTTTGGCGGGCAGCATTCGGACATGCTGGAGGCATGGTTCGCTCATGTCGCCGGGATGCATGTCGTGACACCGTCCAACCCCGCCGATGCGCGCGGGCTCATGCGTTCTGCGATCGAAGCGAATGACCCAGTGGTCTTCATCGAAAACATCCTGTGTTATGGCGTTAAGGGTGATGATCCGGGCGTCGACTACCGCGTGCCGCTGGGCAAAGCGGCGGTGCCGAAGGAAGGCACCGATATCTCGCTCATCACCTATGGCCGCACTGTGCTTGATGCGCTGGAAGTCGCTGGCGAGCTTGAGAAGGAAGGCATCAGCGTAGAAGTTGTCGATCTGCGCACCATCGCGCCTTATGATGAAGCAACGGTGCTGGCGAGCGTGCGCAAAACGGGCCGCGCGCTGACCTTGCACGAAGCGGTGCGCCCCTATGGCACGGGCGCTGAAATAGCTGCAAACATTCAGGAAAAGTGCTGGGACGATCTCAAAGGCCCGGTCCGCAGGATCGGTGGAACCTTCGCGGCAGTGCCGTTCGCATCGCATCTGGAGCAGGCGTGGATCCCGACCAAGGGCGAAATCGTCCAGCAGATCAAAGCTTCGGTAGGAAAGGACTAACCCCGCGTGGCTGAAGAAATCCGCATCCCCAAGCTGGGCATGAGCGCCACCGAAATGACGTTGACCGAATGGATGTTCGGCGATGGTGAAACGGTGGAGAAGGGCGAGGTCATCTACACCGTCGAAACCGACAAGAGCACGACCGAAATCGAAGCGCCCACCGGTGGGATTATCCGCCCGACCGGCGAAGAGGGCGCGGTCTACAAGGTTGGCGATCTGATCGGCACCATCGAATAGCGCGCCATGCTCTCCCCCGCCGATAAAGCGCGTGTTCTGGAAGAGGTCTATACCGCTGCGCGTGAGGGCCGATGGGGCGATTTGGCCGCGCGGGTAACGGACGATTTCACAATCTACGAAGCAGCGTGCCTGCCCTATGGCGGGGCGTGGACTGGCAAGGACGCGTTTCAGCGGCTCTACCCGGCTGTGATGGGCAGCTGGGACAATCCCGAGGCTGAAACGCTAGAGATTGTAGGCGGCGAGACGCATGTCCTCGCATCGATCCGCCTGACCATGACCTCCAAAAAGACCGGCCGCCGTTTCAGTCAGACCGTGTGCGAGCTGGGAAGCTTTCGCGGCGACAAGCTCAAGGACCTGCACATCCATTATTTCGACGCCGCCGAGGTGGCCGCTGAGACTTGACCCGTGTGCAGCACCCTTGCCGATCTGAGCGGTTGCCGACATAATCGCGGGGGGAAGGAGACGGTGTGATGGGTTTATTTGGAAAGACACTGGCCACCGGATGCGCAGCCTTTGCGCTCAGCAGCGCGGCGCTGGCTGACCCTCCTGCTTCAGACAAGTCGGGAGAAACGTCCATGGAACGGCAAAAGGTCTTGGGGATTGGCGGATTGTTTGTGCGGGCTAAGGACCCCGCCGCGCTTTCGGCCTGGTATGAAAAGCACATGGGCATCAATCCGACGCCCACGAGCTACGACGATCAGCCTTGGATCCAGCAGGAAGGCCCAACGATCTTTGCGCCGATGCCTGAGGACGTTCAGATGATTCCGGAGGGCAAAGGCTGGATGCTCAACCTGCGCGTCGCTGATCTCGATGCCTTCGCCGCGCAGCTAAAGGCGGATGGTGTCGCGGTGGAGATCGACCCGCAAACCTACCCCAACGGCCGCTTCGCCAATGTGACCGACCCCGAGGGCCATGCGATCCAGCTGTGGGAACCAGCGGGTTAGCTCTGTTATCGGGCCGTCCGGGCGGCAAACCAATCGAGTGCTGTACGCTCGACTCGCGCGATCCAATCAGCTTTGCAGTCTGAGTATTGATGGCTGTCTTTGGGGCGAAGCGCGGCGCAGCGCTGCTTTTCAGCAGCGTATTCAGTCGCCATGAGCGGGTGCGCATGCAGATAATCGCGAAACGCCAAGTGCCGCACGATTGAAGGATCGCCTTCGGCATAACAGTGCAATTGGAACTTGCGTGCGCCTGTCATCGGATCGTCCAGCTTGCAATAGCGTCGACCTGCCAATCCGTATTCGCCATGCCAGCTATAACCGAGCGCTTCGACCGTGTGCTGCTGCAAATCGAATTCGACCAAGCTGTTCACCACACCAAGCAAGTCTATGACAGGCTTCGCTACGATATCCGGGATCGCAGTGGAACCAATATGATGCACGATGAGCACCGCGTCTGCCGCGCGGCATATTCGCTGCCCTTCGCTGGCTGCAAGCCTTGCCAATTGCGGGTCATGGGCGTGCAGTTGCACTTTGATGGGCGCGGGCATGGCCAGCCCTAAAGCACCTGCCCGTCATCCAGCACGAAGTTTGCGCCGGTCGTAAACTCCGCTGCGTCCGAGCACAGGAACAGCACCGGGCCATCGAGCCCTTCTTCGCCCATCAGGCGCTTGCGCGGGAAACGCGAGATTTGCGCTTTGCCTGCATCGGTTTCAAACCAATCTGCGTTGATGTCTGTGCGGATATAGCCGGGTGAGATTGCGTTGATGCTGATCCCGCGCCGCGCCCATTCGCGGGCCATGGATTTGGTCGCCTGCAACACCCCCGCTTTGCTCGCGGCATAGGGCACCAGACCGGGTGAAGGCTCGAACGCGGTGATCGAGGCGACCATCACGATCCGGCCCCCCTTTTTCCCGTCGCTGCCCACGCCCGCCGCCATCATCCGCTTGGCGCCCTCGCGCGCGGTTAGGATCGCGCCTTTGAGGTTGATGGATAGGGTGCTTTCAATTTCGTCTTCGCTGACGGAAACCGCGAGCCCCTGGCTATCAATCCCGGCATTGACGATAACAGTGTCCATCGCGCCGCCCAGAGCGGTTTCTGCCGCGTCAAATCCTGCGATAATGTCAGCCTCACGCGCGACATCCATTTGCACCGCTGCCGCGCCTTCGCCGATCTCGCTGGCAAGAGCCTCAAGCCGATCCATCCGCCGTGCACCCAGGGCGACCTGCGCCCCGTTCGCCGCCAGCAACCGGGCAAAACGCGCGCCCAAGCCAGAGGATGCGCCCGTGATCAGCGCGCGGCGCCCGCGCAAGTCTGCTGTAATGCTCATGCGGCTGCGTTACTGTGCTTGCGGCGCCGCTGGCAATTCACCTTTCAGGTATTTTTGCATCGTCTCATAGAAATGGCGCACCCGGCTTTCCTGATAGGTGCCCAACTGCATGACACCGCTTTTGATATTCTTCATGCCCTCCTGCACGTAAGGCAGGTTTGCCATGTCCTGATCGAACACATTGGCGAGCGCGGGGCCCATCTTGTCGGCGGCCCATGCGAACGGCTCGCCATCGGGGATGTAGGTCATTTCCACCGCACGCGGGCGTTCCTCACCTTTGGGGGTGGGGAACAGCAAGCGGATTTCCATAATGCTCTCATCGCAGGTTTTGCCGGGTAACCAGCGATAGACGAGCGTTGGGAGAAACCCGATCCACGGCGCGAAATTGGGGAAGATATTATAAGTGAAATTGTCGAGGATTTCGCTGTCCGAGGCGTCTGAATAATCATAGCCATACTGCTCGGCAAAACCCTGCCGACCCGCTTCGGCGAGGACTTTGCGCGCGCCCAATGGATCAGCGGCGTCGAACTCCACCTCATCATCGCCAGCGGCAAAGCGGCGGTTGGTCTCCGCATCATCGCCGCCGGAAAATTCGTTCATCTTCTCCAGCACATAATTGGAATCCTTGCCCTTCACGTGGGGGCTCAGGACGCCCGATGGCGTGATCGCGCGGTTGAAGTGATCGCCGATCAGATCATAGCGGGTGTTCGCATCGCCGAGGAAGGGCAGCAGCTGCGGATGCGTGGTAATCGAATGCCACGCCTCCATGAACGCCTCTGCCGTGGCCTTCCAGTTGGACGCGAACTTCTTTTGAATCCACATGCCAGTAAAGCGGTTTTCAAAATCGTAGCGCTCATAATGCTCGGCCGCCGGGCCAAGCCAGGTCTTGAAATCGGGCAGGTCATAATTCTGAGTGACCATTACAAAGCCCTGCCACAGTTCCACGCGCACTTCGGGCAGATCGAGGTCCTGGCCTTCGAGGTGCTTGAAGTCCCATGCGCTGGGAATTTCCTTCAGGCTGCCATCGTTGCGCCAGGTGAAGCCGTGGAACGGGCAACGCAGCTGAATCGCCGGGCCGCATTCGGTGCGCAGCTTGCGACCGCGGTGGAGGCAGGCGTTGTAGAACGCTTTCACGCTGCCATCCTTCTGGCGGACCAGCAGAAAGCTTGTGTCGTTGATCTCATAGACAACCGTGTCACCGGGATCGGGCATTTCATCTTCGCGCGCGGCGAATTGCCAGACATTGGGCCACATCTTCTCCCGCTCGGCCTGCGCGTAGTCTTCCGAGATATACGCATCGACCGGGATCGGATCGTTCGACATTTCGATGTTCGATTCCTCGAACAGATAATCGGGCGGCGTGCGCGTGTCGCCGTTGAGCATATCGGTGTAGCTGATACCGGGGCAGCGATCCTCCCGTGCGACATCCTTAATCTCGTTCATCGTTCGGCCTCTTCAAACAATCCCAAAACCAGCACGCAGCGGAGCGCGGCTCGCCCTCGCATTTTGTGCAGTGTCCATGCGGTGAAATATCACACAAGCCAGCGCGTAAGGCACACTATCGGATTGGACAGGGAGAGGCGCTTTTTCATGAGTGAGACGCAAGGAAAGGCTGTTAGTGGTCTCGCAGCTTTAGGCGATGTCATGCAACTCGCCTTTGTGCCGCCTGATTTCGATGCGGCAGTCGCGCATTGGACCACCGTGATGGGCGTCGGTCCGTTTTTCCTGATGGAGGGCATTCATCTGGAAGGCATGCGCTACAAAGGGGAGCCGACCGATGCGCATTTCGACCTTGCGCTGGCCTATTGGGGCGATTTGCAGATTGAGCTGATCCGCCCGCGCGATGCGCATCCCTCAATCTATAGCGGCGAATATGCGGACGGCTTGAAGGGCGCTTTGCACCACGTGTGCATGCTAGTGGACGATATCGCGGACGCGTATGCCGCATGCGAGCAGCACAACGCCGAAATCTTGATCGAAGGGTCGCTGGGTGAAAGCCGTGTGATTTACGCTGATCCGGGGCGCGGTCCGGGCAGTCTGGTCGAGATATTGCAGCCCAGCCCGGAAAGCCCGGCGCTGTTTGATATGATCAAGCAAGCAGGCGCGGGCTGGGATGGGAGCGAGCCGCTTCGCTCATTTTGATGTACGAACGCCCATCCGGGCGTTCGTCCTCGGCGCTATTCCCTTCGTTCCGCTTCGCTCCACTTCGGGGCACCTGCGGGCGGGCGGTCGCCCTTGCGGCACTGCGTGCCGGTGGCGCTGAGCGACGCGATCAGTCGCTAGCGCCCAAATATCCCAATTGGCCCGCCTTAAAGATCGTCTGCGCGCGGTTCACGCTGTCCAGTTTCTCGCCCGCGCGGTGGATGTGATAGCGTATGGTTGCGTGGCTGCGCTCCAGGATCATGCTGATCTCGCGGTCGGTCTTGCCAATCGCAGCCCAGCGCAAGCATTCCACTTCGCGCTTTGACAGCACGCAGTCTGACGGAATACGCCGCTTGGTGCGATGCGCCTGAACATAGCCCGCCACAAACCGGTGGGAGAGCTGCGCGAGCAGCGTGCCATAGGTTTCAAATTCAGCGGACAGGTCCTCTTTCTCACGATCGAGGCTAGTGAACCCGCTTGCGGCGATCTGGCCGAACGGCAGGTGCGTGGGCACAATGATCGACGCCTTGCATAAAGAGCGCTTTTCAAAGTCGGTGAGGTCAATCTCGTCGAGATAGGAATTGGGCCAGCGGGTGGTGAACCCATTGCGGTTTGCCCAGAAGACCTCGCTTTCATAACGGCACGCGCGCGGCAGCGGCGAATGCAGCGCGAGGCGATGATCTTCCCACCAGCGTTCGCCATCCGCCAGCCAGCCAAACACATCGGCGTTCAGCACGCTGCCCTCAGCGTCGACCATCGGTTCCTTGGAGGAAATGTCGCTGCAAATGGCCGCTTTCATCCCGCGCTCTTCGACAATCTGCGCCAAAGCTTCGGCCGCGTCGTGAATGTCTTCAAGGCAGGTTATCGTAACCCGTTCGAGCAGATCATCCGTGATGGGGGCGCTGGACGCTGAGCGAAATTCGACGACATTTGTTGCCATGCTGGTGGGATCCTCTCCAAACATACTTTCCATCCACGAGTGTAGCGCAATTTAGAGAAAAGTACCTCCTAATTTACGTAGGGGCAGAGCGGCTTTCCGGCGATTAGGGGATGCAGCACGGCAAGTGGCTGTTACTGAGCTAAGTTGTGGCGGGTACAACGCCACTTTTGTTTCACGCACACGCAATGACGGGACCGACCATGTGGCAAGGCGATAATTTTGGAGCGGCCTTGAAGGCGCTTGCAGCGGCGATTGATCCTTCGCGCCCCGCTCTGATCCATGGGGAGCGGGTGGTGACGTGGGGTGAGCTGGACGCGGCGACCGATTCGATTGCCGCCGCGCTTACCGCGAAGGGCCTGAAGCCGGGCGACATCGCCGGACAGATGCTGCGCAACACGCCCGACTATATACTGGCCTATTTCGGCTGCATCAAAGCGGGCGTGGTTCCGGTCAACGTTAATTACCACTACCAGAGCCGTGAACTGGCGGACATTTTCGGGCGCTTTGGCCTGAAAGCGGTGTTCACCGAGGCCGACTTTGCCACAATCGCTGGCGAGGCGATGCCGGACGGCACGCTGACGATTGATGTCGCTTCTGAGGGATGGGCTGCGATGCAGACCTACAGCGTGCCTGCCGATTTCGCGGTCCATGATGATCGCGAAGCGCTGTTCCTCACAGCCACAGGCGGCACCACGGGCATGCCTAAAGCCGTGATGTGGCCGATGGTCGAAGCCTGGCAGGCCTTCAGTATCTCAGTGTGGCAACGCGGCTATGGCGAGCCGCCTTTCGTGGCGACCTCTTTGGAAGCGCAGGTCGAAGAAGCAGCCAAGATCGGGCCAGACCACCCTGCCAGCACCTCCCCGCTTTTGTTGCTCAGCCCACTGATGCACGGCGCGGGGCAGTTCACTGGCGTCATTCACTTGCTCAAAGGCGGGACACTGGCGCTGCTGCCCGCGCCCAAATTCGACGCCGACCTCGCGCTGGACGAAGTGAAGCGGCTTGGCGCGCGCGGGATTTTCATTGTCGGCGATGCATTTGCGCTGCCTATTGCGGAGCGGCTTGACGCGCGCTCTGATAGCAAAGCGGTGCTCGCCAGCCTGCGGCAAATGACGAGCTCTGGCGCGGTGTTTTCGCAGGGTTTGAAGGAGCGCATCATCGCCCACGCGCCGCACCTGGTGATCGTGGATGCGCTGGGATCAAGCGAGAGTTCGGGCACCGGGATCGTTATCACCACCGCGCAAGGGTCCACCGGGGGAGGTAAGTTCCAGCCTTTGCCAGGCCGCGAGACCAAGCTGTTTGACGAGAATCTGCAAGAGATTGCGTTTGATCCGGGAAGCGGGGGCAGCGATGGCGTCGGCATTGTCGCGCGCACTGGCCCGCTGCCGCTCGGCTATCTGGGTGAGACTGAGAAGAACGCAGCCACATTTCCCGTGATTGATGGCAAGCGCTGGCTGATGACCGGCGACCGCGCGCGCTGGGCGGCTGACGGCTCCATGGAATTCATCGGCCGCGACAATATGTGCATCAACACAGGCGGCGAGAAGGTCTTTCCCGAAGAAGTAGAAGCGGTGCTGCTGGAGCATCCCGGCGTGCACGATGCGCGCGTTGTCAGCCTGCCTGATCCGCGCTTTGGACGTAAGGTGGTCGCGGTGGTGGAACCGCAGGGCGAAGTCACGCAAGACGCGCTCGATGCCCATGCGCGCGCCGGATTGGCCGGGTACAAGATCCCGCGGCTCTATGTGATCGCAAAGCAGTCCTTGCGGCTCAACAATGGAAAGCCGGACTACAAGACCGCACAAAGACTGGCGGACGAAGCCGCTGAATAACTTCGCGGATTTGCGAAGGCTTACGTTAACCATATTGACCTAACACCCTGAAACGGCAGCAGGGCGGGTTAATGCAAACACACATTCTTGGACTTTTGACGCCGCTTATGGCGATCCTGTTCGCCTTGACCTTTGCGGTCTTCTGGCGGGTCGGGCGCATGAAGCGTCATGTGTTGGGATTTGCGGTGGGTTACGTGCTGTTTGCAGCCGGGTTTCTCGCGACGCATTTTCTTCCCCCCGAAGCGTTCTACCTCTTCCACGTGACGCAGTTCTTCTACAGCCTGGGCTCCATTGTCTTTCTCGCCTCAGTCTGTGAGCGCGCCGGGCAGCGCATCCCTATCGGCAGCCTGATCGGCGTCTACGTGATCAGCGCTTCGGTGCTGGCGCTGGCCGTGAGCCTCACCAATGATGTCGGCCCGCGCCTCATCATCGTCAATTCAGGCTATGGCGCAATGTTCGCTATGGGCTTCGCTACGCTTTTGACCGGGCGGCGGCGCAGCTTACCCGACATCGCGATCATCGCAGTCGTGGCGGTGCAGGCGATCGACTTCCTCGTGAGGCCCAACCTCACCTTGATGTTTGAGCAGACGATCCCGGCAGAGGCGTATCGCGAATCGATTTACTATTCGCTCATTGGTCTGGTGCTCGGCGTGAAGTCAGTCGCCGGCGCGATGGTCCTGATTGGCGCAACGATTGTCGAATGGACCACGACCTTGCGTGAGAGAGGCGAGCTCGATCCGCTGACAGGGCTGCGCAACCGCGGCGCGTTTGAGCAGGCCATGCGCGAGCAATTGCCGCAAGCGCAGAATGAAGGCGTTCCGCTCAGTCTGGTGCTCGCGGACATCGACCACTTCAAACAGGTGAACGACATTTGGGGCCATCAGGCAGGCGATCAGGCGATATCGGGTTTTGGCGATCTGATCAGCACCATGGTTCGCGAAAGCGACACGGCAGGTCGGATCGGAGGTGAGGAATTCTGCATTGCGGTCTGGAATTGCGATAACGCCCCGGCGCAGAGCCTCGCGGAACGGATCAGGCTCGCGCTCGCGCGGCTGGAGCATGAAGGCCTGAGCAACGACATCCGCCTGACCGCCAGCTTTGGCGTGGCAACCGCGCGCGATGGCGAGACCTACGAGCAATTGTTCTCACGCGCTGATGCAGCCCTATATCGCGCTAAATCCAACGGCCGAAACCGGGTAGAGAATGCAGAGGGACTCGGACTGGAGCAGGCATTGGATGTCAGGGTCGCTCAGCCCAACGAGAGCGGGCCGGACGGTGTCGCCCCCGTCGTGCCAGCTTCCGCCTAAGACCGCCGCGGACCGTTAACCGGTCGCGCGGTCGGCCTTGTCTTTGGCGTTCGTGCCTTTGATCATGGCGCGCATCTGCTCCCACTCGGCATCGCCCAGCCCTTGCAGCATCGGGTAGAACGTGCCGCCATTGGCCTGATAGCCCGCACCATCAATGGCGATGGTCTGGCCGTTCACGTATTCTGCGCCCGGTCCCATAAGAAAGACCGCGAGATTGCCAAGCTCATGCATTTCGCCCGCGCGGCCCATCGGATTCATATTGTTGCCCGAATTTCCGCCGCTGCCTCCGGGATTGAGCCGCGCGCTCATGCCTTTGGTCGGGAAGAGGCCCGGATTGATCGCATTGAACCGCAGCCCATAACGGCCCCATTCGGTCGCAAGGCTCTGCGTCATCGCGTTGATCGCGGTCTTGGACATGGCGCTGGGCACCACAAAGGCGCTGCCCGACCACACCCATGTGGTGAGGATCGAGATAAAGCTCGCCTTTTTGCCTTCCGCGATCAGCCGCTTGCCGATGTCGAGCGTGACATAGAACGTCCCGCGCATCACGATGTCGGCAATCGCGTTGAAGCCATTGACGGAGAGGTCCTCGGTCCGGCTGATGAAATTGCCCGCGGCGTTGTTCACCACCCCGGTCAGCGCGCCGCCATCCGCCCAGATCGCGTCGACCATGGCGTGGATCGCGTCCGCATCGCGAATGTCGCACGCATGGGCCACCACTTTGCCGCCCGAATCATTGGCATGCTTTTCCATCAACTCCGCCGCGCATTCATCCAGCTTGTTCTGGCGCCGCCCGCAAATGTAGACCGTCGCGCCAAGCTTCAGGAACGCCTCAGCCATTTCCTTGCCCAGCCCGGTCCCGCCGCCGGTCACCAGAATGCGCGCGCCATCCATCAGGCCATCGCGGAACATCAGCTTTGATACGTCCATTAATCAATCTCCGGGAGAGGGATCAAAGACCCAGTACGGTCTTTGCAATAATGTTCTTTTGCACCTCGTCAGAGCCGCCAAAGATCGTGGCCGCGCGGTTGTTGAGATAGCGGCCCATCGCGGTTTGCGCAGCCTCGCTGCCGACAGGCTCGGGCGCTTCATTGCCGTAAAGCGGGCGTTCGAGCGGCAATTGCAGCGCATCAGGACCGAGCAGTTCCAGCTTCAGCGTGTCGACCGTCTGGCCGATATTCGAAGCGAGCAGCTTGACCAGTGAGGTCTGCGGGCCGGGCGCGCGGCCCTTGGCAAGCTCTGCCAGAATGCGCAGTTCGGTCACTTCGAGCGCTTCAGCCTCCAGCCGCGCCCGCGCGAGCCGATCGCGGAAGCGCGGATCATGCGCCATCGCTCCGTTCACGCCAGAGGGCTGCTGCTCAGCCATCTCAGCGAGATTATCGAGCGATTGGATCAGGCGCGGGGCAAAGCACGATCCGCCGCGCTCATTCTCAAGCAGGAACTTCGCGATAGTCCAGCCCTGACCCTCTTCGCCGATGCGGTTCGAGACATGGCTCGTTGCGTCAGTGAAGAACACCGCGTTGACTTCATGGTCGCCAGACATCGAATGGATTGGGGTCACTTCAATGCCCGGCTGGTCCATCGGCATCAGCAGGAAGGTGATCCCGGCCTGTGGCTTCACATCGGGATCAGTGCGCACCAGCGCGAAAATCCAGTCGGCGTGATGCGCATGCGTGGTCCAGATTTTGGAGCCGTTGACGGTGTACTCATCGCCTTCCAGACGCGCGGAGGTCTTAAGGCTGGCCAGATCCGATCCGCTGCCGGGCTCGGAATAGCCCTGACACCAGTAATCCTCACCCGACAGGATTTTGGGCAGAAACCGCGCCTTTTGCTCTGGCGTGCCGAACCGGCAGATCACCGGGCCGACCAACTTAAGGCCAAGAATGGCGAGCGATGGGGCTCCGGCCAGCGCGCATTCCTTGTCAAAGATGAAGCGCTGGGTCGGGGTCCAGCCAGTGCCGCCGTCTTCCTTGGGCCAGCTGGGCGCGACCCAGCCCTGTTCATACAGGATGCGGTGCCATTCCATGCCGATATCGGGTTCGACAAACACGCCGGGCGTGCGCCGCGCGCCATCGCGCAGGTGCTGCGGCAGCTTTTCAGCCAAAAAATCGCGAACTTCTTCGCGGAAAGCGGCGTGTGCGGGGGAGAATTCCATTTCCATAAAGGTAAGTCCTATTGTGCAGGCTCAAGCGCGTCTTCTTCGCGCATCGCCCATGCGATACCGCGGCGCAGCATGTCGTAATACACGTCATAATTCCATGCGCACATTTCCTTGTGCGGATAGAAATCAGCCATGCCCGGCAGGTCATAATGCCCGCGGCAGTGGCCAAGGATGTTGTAGACGATCTCGCCTTTACCAACATCGCGCGTGTAAAGGATCGGCACCTTGGTCTCAGGCCAGTCCGCATCAACGAAGCCGGTCGCCTCACCCTCAAACGTGGTCTGCATCAGTACGTTGATATCGTTGGTGATTTTGGTGATATACAGCTCATCGACAATTTCGAAATTGTCGATCCCCCGCGTCAATTCGTGATCGCTATCGACGACTTCGACTTCAAACGGGCCGATGGGAGGATGCGCTTTGAACTGCGTGCCGAGCAATTCCATGAAGCCCGTCGTATCATCCGGCGCGTCTACGAGGCCTTCTTCGGTAAATTGAAGGATCGAATTGGTGCCGTGCAGCGCGAGGTACTTGCCGCCCCCTTCGATCCATGCGCGCAACGTATCGGTCTGCTCCTTTGTGGGCACCTCATCGACTGTGTAGGTGATAAGAAACCGGCACTGCTCCAAGCGCTCAAGCCCGGAAAAGTCGCACGCCACAGTGGTGCGGATGCGCGGGTGCTCGGCGAGCAATTTGAGAATTTCGATGCGCGGCGTATCCATGTCGTGATACTTGCCGCCGATAATGAAATGCGCGTCGATGCGTTCGCTTGTGGTCTCGTTCACCGTTCTAACTCCTGATGCTTCCGCCGCCATCGACAGTAAAGTCGCAGCCCGTGGTAAAGCTCGCCTCGTCGCTGGCGAGGAAGACCACAGCCTTGGCGACTTCCTCGGGCTCGCCGATGCGGTTCATCGGATGCGTGGCGGCGAAATTGGTTTCGATGTTTTCGGGCGTGTCTGCGCCCGAAAATTTGTAACGCTCATACATCGGCGTGCGGATCGCGCCGGGGTGGACCATGTTCGCACGGATCGGCAGGCCGCGCTCCGCCATGTCGAGCGCAACCGAGCGCGTGAGGCCCAGCAGGCCCGCTTTGGACGCCGAATAGGCCGCGACAAAGGCCGCCGCGCGCATCGCGATCATGGAGCCGATATTGACGATGGCGCCCGGCTCTCCCGCCGCCTCCATCGCCGGGATCGCCGCGCGCATTCCGTAAAACGGCCCTTCAAGGTTGATGTCGATTGTGCGCCGCCAGCTGTCCATATCGACATCGGTGACGGTGCCTGGTTCTGAAATCCCGGCGATATTGCACAGCACGGTTAGCTTGCCAAAATGGTTTTGCGCGGCTTTGACGGCGGCGTGCCATTGATCGAGATTGCGCACGTCGAGTTCAAACGCTGCGGCATTCTCCCCCAATTCGTCAGCAAGCGCGCGGGCCTTGTCGATCTGCACGTCGCAAAGCAGCACCTTGCCGCCCTCGGCCACAATCATACGCCCGACCGTAGCCCCGATCCCTTCCGCGCCGCCGGTGACGAGCGCGACCTTGTTCGTCATTTTGCCCATTTACCGCTCCAGTATCGCCACGGCTGAGATACCCGGCGCGCCATACACGTGGCTGTAGGCCGTTTTCGGGCCATCGCCCGTCTTGCCAGGCACTTGCCGCTCCCCGGCGCGGCCGCGCAATTGCTCAACGTTTTCGTAAACCTGCCGCAAGCCCGACGCTCCGATCGGCTCCCCGCAGGCAAGGCAGCCGCCATCGGTGTTGATCGGCAGCTTGCCGTCGGCTTCCGACCAGCCATTGGTGAGCCATTCTTCCTGTTCGCCGTCCTTGCAAAAGCCATTTTCGGCCATGTGCATGATTTCTGCGCCGGATTCAGTGTCCTGCAATTGCGCGACATCGATGTCTTCCGGGCCAATGCCAGCGCCTTCAAACGCGGCTTTTGAGGCGAGCACGGTGGGCTTGCCACCTTCTTCAATGCTGATGCCGGGCTGAAACACTTCAAAGCTGTTGGGCGGGCGAGTGCGGAACGCGACCTGCGCGACCTTGACCGATTTGCCCGGCGCCAAAGCGCCCATTTCACGTGCTTTGCTTTCGCTGGCGAGGATCAGCGCAACCCCTCCCTCGGCTGGCGAGCAGAACATGAACTTGGTCAGCGGATCATTGATCATCGGCGCGTTCATGATCGTTTCCAGATCAATCGGGGAGCGCCGCCAGGCATGGGGGGTCTTGGCTCCGTTGCGAAACGCCTTTTCGGCGACTCGGCCCAGCGTGGTCCGGCTGACCCCGTGCAATTGCATGTAGCGCTGAATTTTCAGCGCGAAGAATTGCGTGGTCAGCATCATGCCGGTCTCGCCATACCATTCCGGCAGGCCATAATCGGAGGGCTTGGCGTTGAAAGCCCCGCGCGGATGCTTGTCAAAACCAACCGCAAGCGCGAGGTCATACATACCGCTCGCAATGGCCTGCTGCGCTGAAGCAATCGCGCTCCCACCGGTCGCGCAGCCATTGGCGACATTGATGAAGGGCAGCGAGGTGAGCCCGAGTTCGTTGACCATGATATCCGCGCTGCCTGCCGCGGCTGACCCGCCATAGGCGCATTCAAGGTCCGCCCATTCGAGGCCCGCATCTGCCAACGCCTGCCGCACGGCATAGACGCCTTGGTCGCGCCCGGTGCGCTCATCCGTGCGGCCAAAAGGGTGGATACCTGCACCCACGATATAGGCATTCTCGCTCATGCGGCTTGCTCCTGCTGATCGGCTTTGGGCCGGAAGGCGAAGGTGTCTTGGCGCTCGTTGAAGGGCACAATGCAGAATTCCAGCTCCATGCCCAGATGCAGGTCTTCCAATTGCGCGCCGACAATGCGGCTTTCGACGATCACCTGACCGGGCAATTCGACATAGCCGAGCAGGAAGGGTTGAAAATCGGGCGGGCTTGGCGTGCCGTCAGGGCCTTCGCTGGAGCCGGGGCCGGTGTACGGTGTCTTGGGCAAAAAGCCTTGCGTGGTCCACGACCACAGCGTGCCCGTGCGCGAGAGCTTGGTGGGCTCCACGTCCTTCGCGGCATCGCCGGATGGCATCGGGAAGACGATCTCACCCGACGGCAGACGCCCACCCATCAGATGGGGCTCAGCGTCGTCACTCCAAAGATCGGGGTCGATTTTCTGGCCCATATCTGGCCCTCCTCAAGCAGCGAGCGCGTAATCGGCGAGCGCGGTGTCCGTATCGCCAAACAGGCGGGCGAGCACCATGACGCGCTTCATCGCATGGCCAATGGCAAGCTCATCGGTGATGCCCATGCCGCCATGCATCTGGACCGCTTCGCGCGCGATCGCGTCAACATTCTGGGAGATAAACGCCTTGGCTCCGGCAGCAGCCCGGCGCCACGCGGCCTGATCGGCCGCATCGCCCAGCGCCGCGCGATAGAGCATTGAGCGCGACTGCTCGATCAGGGCATAGGCTTCGACCAAGCGGTGCTGGAGCGATTGAAATGTGCCGATGGCGACGCCGAACTGCTTGCGTTCCTTGACATACTCCAGCGTGTCATCGAGCAGGCGCTGGCCAAGCCCCACCATCTCAGCCGCCGCATACAGCCGCATTGTGCTGGCGATGGCCTCAAGCGCGGCGGCGTCGCAATCAAGCCGCGCGGCTGCGGGCACAGCCACGCGCGTCAGCTTCAATTCGCCAGCGATGCTGCCATCGGTCAGACGATAAGCGCGCACTTCCAGCCCGTCTGTGTCAGCGGGGACGAGGAACAGCGCGGTCTCTCCGCCAAAGTCCGCCGTCACGATGAACAGGTCTGCTAGCAGCGCACCCATCACAAACGTCTTCTCACCCGTTAGCGTGAAGCCATCGCCTGCGCTTTCGACTTTCATATGCTCAGGGGTGAGGCTGTAGCGTTTGGCGCGTTCGGTCCAGGCGAGCGTTGCAAGCGTTTCGCCTGCGATCACGCTTTCCAGCGCGCCATGCCCTTGCAGCAGCAGCGTAGGCAGGATGCCGTGTTCGAGCAGCGGGTCAGGCGCATTGGCCTTGCCCAGCGCTTCGAGCACCAGCGCAAGGTCGGTTGGCGATCCGCCAAGGCCGCCCGCATCCTCATCCGCCGCCAGAGCAATCAGGCCAAGCTCAGCCAGTTCCTGCCAGCGCGCGCGATCATAGCCGGTCGCGGACAGCCGCAGCTTGCGCCGGGCCTCAACATCAATTGGCGCGGCAAAGCGCTCAACCGAGGCGCAAAACATCTCCTGTTCTTCGGAAAGGTCGAAATTCACGAGCTTCAGGCTTTCTGAGTGTAGGTGATCGGCAGACGGATGACACCGCGCAGCAGGATGTTCTGGAGCACTTCGATCCCGCCTTCATCGGCGAGCGCGAAATTGTCGAGCCGCTCAAGCAGTTCATCAAAGGCGACCAGCATCTCCTTGCGGCTCAGCATATTGCCTACGCACATATGCGGGCCCTTGCCAAAGGCCAGATGCGCGCGGGCATTGGCGCGCTCGACATCAAACTTGTCTGGGTTCTCGAATTTCTTGGGGTCACGATTGGCCGCAGCATAGCGCAATTGCGCAATCGAACCGGCGGGGATCTCAGTCTCGCCCAGCGTCGTGTCCTGCTTGACCACGCGCCACATGCCCGAAGTCGGCGTCTCATAGCGCAGCGCCTCTTCGACCAGGTTCATGATCAGCTTGGGATTGCGCCCGCCCGCAGCGGCCTTGGCCTTTTCCATCTGCTCCGGGTTGCGGATCAGCTGGAGCAGGCCGCCCGCCAGCGTGGAAGTGGTCGTTTCATTCCCGGCGACCATGAATTGCTGCATGATCGACATGATTTGCGGGTCCGTCAGTGGCTCCTCGCCCTCGACACGCGCGGCGACCAGATCGGCGAGCAGATCATCGCCGCCATTGGCGCGCCGATCATCAATCTTGGTTTTCATATAGTGCTGATATTCCACCAGCGAGCGCGCGCATTCTACCAAACGTTCCCGCGGAACCATCTGGCTGAAGCGATCCACTGCCGCATCAGACCACGCCTTGACCTGCTTTGGATCATTATCAAGCCCGATCTGGTCAGCGATCATGAAAACCGGAAGCGGGATGGCGAACTCTTCGACGAATTCAGCCTGCTGCTTTTGCTCCATCGCTTCGATCAGTGCAATCGCCTTGGCGCGCATGGTCTCTTCAATCGCATTCACGCGCTTCATCGAAAATGCGAGATTGACGAGCTTGCGGTTGCGGGTGTGGACGGGATGGTCTGCCGTCAGCAGGGTTGCTTCATCGGGCCAGCCTTCAGCCAGTATAGCGTCGATCTCAGGATCAGCGGTCCGGCCCATAAGGGCGGTAAAATCGTTGGAGAAAATCTCCGGCTTGCCCGTTGCCTCCGCACACAGATCGTAATCAAAAACCACGAAGGTGTTCATCTCTGGCAGATGTTCAATGTCGATCCCGGCATCGTGCATCGCGCGGTAATACTCATAAGGCTCCAGCAGCGTATCGGGGGCGAAGACGCTGGTGTCCTTGATGCTTTCTGGCTTGTTCATGGCGCTAATGCCTCTCGTCTCTGGTCGCCGGTGATCTAGCCAGAGACGGCGGCGGGATGCGATGCGCGAATGTGTTAGGGCTTGCGCAAAACGCGTCGCCGGTCAGGCGCCGAATTCGCGCTGGAATTCCGCCATATCGAAGTAATCGCGCCAGCGGGCAATCAGGCCGTCATCGTCAAGCTCAAACGTGCCCATCACGCGGATGGCCGCGCGCTTGCCGCTGGTGAGGTGGAAGGCATCGACTCGCTCTGTCAGCACAGTGTTGCCATTGGCAGCGATGGCAATGAGGTCCCACTGGCAGCCTTCGACTTGCGCCATCATTCCGGCCAGAGCGGCCTGCATCGCCGCTTTGCCTTCAATCGGCGCCATCGGGATGTTGTGCCAGACGATCGTCTGAGCGCACATGGCATACATCGCGTCCATATCGCCGCTGTTCCAGTGCCTGATAAAGTCTGTGACGGTATCTTGCGGGGTCATCGGATCAGCCCTCACGCGATCTTGAGGATCATCTTGCCATCATTGGTGCCCGCAAACAGGCGCATGAAGCTGTCGAATGCATTTTCGAGCCCTTCGTCGATATGCTCATCAATGGTGATCTTCCCGGCAGCGGCCCATTCGCCCATCTTGACCGCGCCTTCGCCAAAACGCTCGACGTAATCAGCGACCAGCAGCCCGCGGATCTGCGCGCGCTTGACGATCAATTGCCACAGATTGCGCGCGCCGCGTGGGTCCGTGTTGTATTCGCTGATCAGCCCACAAAGCCCGACGCGCGCATACAGGTTGAGGTTCATGAGCCCCGCATCAAGGATCGCACCGCCGACATTCTCAAAGATCACGTCAACGCCATTGGGTGCCGCTTCGCCGATGGCTGAGACCAAAGCGGCTTCATCCTTGCCCTTGTAATCAATGGCTGCGTCAAAGCCGTATTTCTCGGTCAGGCGCGCGCATTTCTCCGGCCCGCCCGCAATGCCGATTGCGCGGCAGCCTTGGATTTTGGCCAGTTGACCAACGAGCGACCCGACAGCGCCCGCTGCACCGGACACGAGCACCGTCTCGCCCGGCTTGGGCTCACACACTTCGAGAAAGCCGAAATAGGCCGTCATCCCGACCGCCCCGAAAATCGAGAGGTAATTGGTGACGCTTGGCACCAGGCCCGCATCAATCGGCTGCGTGAAGCCGCCGATCTGGCTGATCGAGTAGTCCTCCAGCGCATTCAGCCCCATCACCCACTGACCCGGCTCAAACCCGTCCGCCCGGCTCTCAGCGACCATGCCGATCGTGCTGGCGCGCATCGATGCGCCCAACGGGACCGGCGGCATGTAATTGCCGCCCGCATCCATCCACCCGCGCATGGCGGGATCAAGGCTGGCATAATGGTTTCGGATCAAAAACTGGCCTTCGGAAAGCGCGGGCGTGGGCTCAGTGACCAGCTCGAAATCCTCAGGCACAGGCGTGCCATCGGGGCGGCGTTGCAGCAGGAAACGGCGGTTGTCTGGCATTATGCAGGCTCCAGTTTCACAGGAATGCCGCTTTGCAGCGCCTGTCCGGTGATCGGGTCATAATCCTCTTCATCGCTGGTCAGCCGGTTGGTTGAGGACCCGCGCTCTCGCACATCGTCCTTCGACGCATCGGCATCGCCATAGGCGTGGGCCATGGAGACAAGGCCCCGGCGCACGCGGTCACTGGGTTTGACGACGCCGTGAATGGTCGAATGCGGGCTGGTGATCTCGACAATGCTGTCTTCTTCCAGACCCAGCTCGGCCATGTCGTCCGGGTGGATATAGGCCGGGTTGGTGGTCGTCTTTTCGCGCAGTTTGGCGAGCGGGTGACCGATGGAGTTAAAGCGCGTCTTGGACCGGCGGCTGATCAGCTTGAAGCGGAAGCCGTCCTTGGCCGCGCGGTTCTCTGCGTAGATCGACAGCGCCTGCGGCATTGCGCCTGCGGTCAGGTCAAAGCGATGCTCGGCGTCGGGGTCAGGCGACAGCACGCGCGGGTGCTTGTCCTCATAGACCACCGCTGCTCCGCCCGCCGCGCGCGCATCCTCGCGCACCTGGCTGGGGGGCACGAGGCATCCTGCGGTCATCAGATCGAGGAATTCGACCTTTGCAGGCGGCGTGTCGCCATCCATCGGCAGCGGCCCGCCCGCCAGCTCCATCTGCACGTCCAATGACTTGGCCAAGTGCCAGAACATCTCATACTCGTCGATCACATCGCCGGGCGCGTCGGCCACCGCTTCGACATAGCGGGCATAGGCGGTTTCGTGCCACCATTCCGATAGGTTCGTGATGTCATCGCGCTCCAGCGTTTGCTTGGGCGCAAGGATCACATCAGCGCGCTTGGCGCTGGCGCTCATCCACGGGTCAATCTGCACGAACATGTCGAGATCATCGAGCGCGCGGACCATTTTCGCCTGATTGGGGAAGCCCACGACAGGATTGCCGCCAACACTGATCAGCGCGCGGATCTGGCCTTCGCCCGGCGTCAGGATTTCATCCGCCATGATGTTGCACGGCATCTCAAAGCCAAGCTGGCCAAGCCCGCGAAAGCGCGACTTTGCCATGCCTTCAGCGCCAAACATCGGCATGGGCGGCGCGACGTTGGCGCGGTTTTCGACCATCTGAGGCGTGAAGACGCGCGGGATCGCAGCTTTCTCCCCCTCCTGCTTGAAGCGGGCGCACAGCGTGTTGAGGCAGGTGACGAGATATTCGGTCAGCGTTCCGTTGCCTGCCATTTCCGGGCCAGTTCCTGTCACCGCGCAGCCCTTCGTGCCGCCTGCAAACATGCGCGCGGCGGCGACCAATTGGTCCACATCCACACCAGCGCGCTCGGCGGCGACATCAGGGGTCATCGGAGCAACGGCCGCGGCAAGTTCGTCAAACCCATCAACATGCGCGGCGACGAAATTGCGATCATAAAGCTCTTCGGAAATGATCACGTTGAGCATTCCGCCCAGCAGCGCAGGGTCTTCGCCGGGTTTGACGGGCAGATAGATATCCGCCAGCCGCGCCACATCGCTCTCACGCGGGTCAGCAACGATGACCTTCATGCCCTGCTCTTGCCTGTCACGGATGCGGCGCGAGGGGCTGAACGGCGGCACTCCTCCGGGCGGTGAATAATGCGAGACAATCGGATTGTTGCCGATCAACAGCGCGACATCGCTCTCAGAAAAGGTGTTCGAACCTGCCGCCCACTGGCCATAGCGCGCCGTAGTGAAGACCTTAGCGGGCTGATCCAGCGTCACTGAAGTGAAAAAGTGCTTGGTCCCGATTGCTTGGCAGAAGCTGTATGACGCAGCCCAGGCGGCAGAGTTCTGATACCCGCCCGAGCCCATAAAGACCGCGACCGCATCGGGCCCATGCTCATCAATGATCCGCCGCAGCTCACCTGCGACATGGGCAAGCGCGTCTGGCATCGCTGCGCTGTGAAATTCGCCGTCATCGCCGCGCAGCTGGCTGTGGATCAGGCGGTGGCTCGCATTGTGCGAATCGGGCAGTTCGCGGCCCTTCATGCAGGTGTAGCCGCCATAGGCGGGATCATCCGGATCACCCCGCACGGTCGCCACGCGCTTGCCCTCCGGGCCATCCGCAACATCCACCTCCATCGCGCAATTGGCATGGCAGAAGCGGCAGAATGTCTTGTGAGTCTCAGTCTTTTGGGTTCCGGCAGCCATCAACTTTCTCCTCTGTTGTGGGAGGCTATCACTTTGGCGAAGGGGCGCGACTGACACTTTTGTCCGTGGAGGCGCCGGGCGAGGCCGCGCATTAGCCTGTGTGAACCGAATGCGAGGAGAGACCCAATGCCGACCACCACCCGCCAATGGCTGCTCAATGATCGTCCGCTGGGGCGCGGGATTGAGGATGGGGATTTCAAACTGGTCGAAACCGAGATCGGCGATCCGGGCGAAGGCGAAGTGTTGCTGGCGACCCGCTATCTTTCCTTTGACCCTGCCCAGAAAGGCTGGATGGAGAACATCGCCGATTACGTCGCGCCCATGGCGATTGGCGATGTGATGCGCGGCGGCGCGATCAGCGAAGTGGTTGCGAGCCACAATCCCAAATTCGCGGTCGGCGAACTGGTTCACGGGACGACCGGCTGGACAGAGCACTGCGTCCATGATGGCAGCGGCTTGGTGAAGGTTGAAACACAGCTGCCGCCCACCGCTGTGCTCAGCGTGCTCGGGACGACGGGGCTGACGGCCTATTGCGGCTTCTTCAAAGTCGGCAAGCCTGTCTCAGGCGACGTTGTGCTCGTTTCTGGTGCGGCTGGCGCAACCGGCAGCGTGGTCGGCCAACTGGCCAAGATCGCCGGGTGCCGCGTGGTGGGCATCGCGGGCGGGCCGGAAAAGTGCAAATGGCTGGTCGAGGAAGCCGGTTATGATGCCGCGATCGATTACAAAGCGGGCGATGTGAAAGCGCAGATCAAGGAGCACTGCCCCGGCGGCGTCGATGTGATTTTCGACAATGTCGGCGGCTCTATCCTCGATGATATGCTGTTCAACATCGCAACCGGCGCGCGTGTCGTGGTATGCGGCGGGATCAGCCGATACGAAACTGGCGGCAAGCCCAGCGGGCCGGGCAATTACTTCAACCTGATCTTTCGCCGGGCGAGCATGGCGGGCTTTATCGTGCTTGACTGGGCAGCTGAATTTCCCGCGATCCGCAAACGGCTAGAAGGCTTTGTGCAAGCGGGCAAGCTGACATACCAAGAGGACATTCAAGAAGGCTTTGAGAACGCGCCAACGACGCTTAAGCGCCTGTTTGTAGGGCAAAACCGCGGGAAGCAGATGTTGAAGCTCTAGCGTGGAGCCCGTCACCCTGGGCCAAGTCTAGGGTGACTGATAGGCTTAGGCCTCACCCAAGTCTTCCGGCCGGTTCACATTCATCAGCGGTGGGTCGAATGCCACGCGGCGCGCATCCACGTGCTCGGCAAAGCCATACAGCGCGCGGCCTCCTTGGGCGAGGAAGGCCTCGCACTCGCTCGCCAGCGCGGCAGGCCACAGGCCGACCACTGGCTGGCTCTGGACAATCGCTGCGCCGTGGCCGCTCAGCACGCTCACCATATCGCGCGGCAGGTTCGGCACATCGACCCCGGCGCTCAGGACATGGCTGAACCCGCCCGACTGCGCGTGGCGCAACGCGGCGTTCAATCCACCCAGCGGTCCTAGTCCTGCTTCGGGGTGGTCTGCGATGCAGGCAAAACCGGCCTCCTCGCGCCCACAGATGATGATTGCATCGCATTGCGCGCCGAGCGCGAGCGCCACCCGGTCAATCAACCGCTCGCCATCAAAGAGCGCGTGGGCCTTGTCGCTGCCAAAGCGGCGCGCCTGACCCCCGGCGAGAATGGCTCCCAGCAGTCTCAGTCAACCGCCCCTATTCAAAGCTCTCGGTTGCCACACCGTCCGCGTTGTACACGGGGCTCTCAGCATCCACGCGGTATTTGCGGCTGACCGCGCCCGTCAGGCCAAACGCGCCGATATGATCGCGCATCCCGGCATAGGCCTGCCCGGCAAAGTGCGAGGCGAGCGCGTCTTCGCTCTCCCATTCCTCAAACACGTTGACGCGCGCGGGATCGTTGCCATCCGCGCTCCAGTCATAGGCGAGGCATCCCGGCTGAGCGAGCGCGGCATCAATATGCAGCTTGCCTTTGGCCAGCGCGTCGGCGCGCTGTGCGGGGTCCAGATCAATCTGAGCTGCGATGACGATTTTTGCCATATTGGTAAGGCTCCCTATCACGCTTCGGGCGAATTGTATTCGGCTACGATGCTGAAGGCGCGCTTGGTGTAGACCCACGCGCCATCGCGCCTTTCAAGCTCGTCAGTGTAGAGCCCGCCAATCATGCGGGTGGAGCCGTCCTTGCCTTTGAGCACTTCCTGCGTCTGCACGCGCGAGGTGGCGGTGGTGCCGGTAACTTCGATAGATGCTGGCACGCAGGAGAAGCTGACCGCGTCAAAGCCGCTCATCGCGGCCAGCCAAGTTTCGACAATGGCGTCGCGGCCTTTCAGCTCCATGCCCATAAAGTCCCAATCGGCATCATCGGCCCACACGCTGCCCCAGGTATCGGCGTCAAAACGCACCACTCCGTCGCCATAGGTCTCATGCAGCTCGCGGATCGCAAGGCGATCTTCCATTGGTCCTGAAAACATGGGCCGTCCTCTCCTTTGATGTGCCTCGTCCTATCTCGCTCAAGCGGAGCCGCGACAATGGACACTTTTGGGAAGGGCAAGGGCAGCGCCAGCCGCGTAGGAGGTGGGGAACACACAAAAGGAGGAGAGCGGCGATGGGCCAGCTGGACGGCAAAAGCGCGGTGGTTTTGGGAGCCGCGAGCACCGGGAATATCGGACAAGTCATCGCCCGCACGCTGGCGCGCGAGGGCGCGCGGGTGATGGTTTCAGGCCGCAATGAAGAGCCGCTCGCAGCGCTGGCGCAGGATATCGGCGCGGCCTACACTTTGTGCGACATCACCGATCACGGCGCTGTCCATGCGTTGGCCGCGCACACTGTGGCCGAGCTTGGCCGGGTCGACATCGCGATCAACACGACCGGCTGGGCCTTGCTGGCCGATCTGCTGGAGACGACCGAAGAGCAGCTTGACCAGATTTGCGCGCTGCAATTCAAAGGCGTGCATCACTTCCTGCAAGCCTTCGTCAAAGCGATGAGCGAGCAGGCGCCGACCGGTGGTTCGATCATCAACCTCTCCAGCGCGACGACCAAAGCGGTGATCAACAACCACGCCGCCTATATCGGGACGAAGACCGCGGGTGAGGCTATGGTGCGCTGTGCCGCGAATGATTTCGGCCATTTGGGCATCAAGGCGAACAGCGTCTCGCCTGCGTTTACGCAAAGCCCGATGACGCAGGGCGCGTTCGGAACGCCGGGCATGGTCGATGCATTCCTGCCCAAATACCCGCTTGGGCGGCTCAACACGTCTGAAGATGTGGCGGAAGTGTGCGCATTCCTGGCCTCGGATGCGGCGTTTATCACTGGCGAGAACCTGCAGCCCAATGGCGGAGTAACCTTGCGCGGCAACCCGCAATCAACGGAGATTATGGCGAGTGTAGGCGCGGCGATGGCAGCGGATGGGGCAGCGGATGGGGCGGCGGCTGGCGATTAAGCAGCGCCCCCCGTCTTCGCTGCGGTCGCGGGGAATCGGTGCGCCCTAATACTGCGCGGTTCCGCCATCGACGCTCAGCATCGCGCCCGTGATCCCTGCGCCTTCAGGCGAAGCAAGCAGCAGCGCCATGGCGGCGATTTCCTCGACCGTGTTGGGCCGCTTGATCGCCGCTTCTTGCGCGAACATCGTGATCATCTCATCGAACTCCATCCCCATCGCTTTGGCGGTCTCAGGGCCGTTGTTCTTGATGATGTCGGTCACCACCAGACCGGGGCAGATCGCATTGACGGTGATCCCTTCTGTGCCAACTTCGCGCGCGAGACTTTTGGTCAGGCCGTTCACGGCATGCTTGGCTGCGGTGTAGGCGGTGAAGATGGGTTTGCCGTGCTTTCCCTCCATCGAGGAGATGTTGATCACCCGCCCCCATTTCTTGGCCAGCATGTGCGGCAGAGCCCGCCGTGTGGCCCAGAAGGTGGAATAAACGTTCCACTTCATCGCTTCGTCAAAGGCTTCGTCCGACAGGTTCACCATCGGCTGTAGATCGCCCGCGCCGCCGGCATTGTTGACGAGGATGTCGAGCCTGCCGAACGTCTCTACTGCGGTGTCAATGAAGCCTTCGACATTGCTCTGTTCCATCACATTACCGGCGACAAAGATCGCCCGCTCTACGCCTTGTCGCCCGACATGCAATTCCTCGATCACGCGCGCGCCTTTTTCGGGGTTGCGGGCGAACAGCGCGACCTTGGCGCCTTCGCGCAGGAATGCCTCTGCAATTCCCCGCCCAAGGCCTGCTGTGCCGCCGGTGATGGCAGCCACCTTGCCTTCAAGTTTCATTGAGCGTCTCCTTCGGGGGCAGGGTCCATGTAATCGCGATAATAGGTGATGAAGCCGTCCTTCACCTTGTAAATGCCAACACCCCCGCGTGAGCCTTCGGGAGAATGCAGCGTCCAGCGCGCCCAGACTGCATGGTCATCGCCGCAGATTTCATCAGCGGTAAAAGTAATTTTGCGCTCTCCCATTTCGCTGACCATCTTGGTCATGAAGCCGAGGATCGCCTCACGGCCTTCAAAATTGCCGTAGATCGGGTCTTCCAGCAGCGCGCCCTCCGCAAAAAGCGGGGCGACCTTGGTGTAATCGCCTGCGTCCTGAATGCGCCAGAATTCCTCTATTTTCGCTTGGGCCGCTCCCGGCATTGCTCTCTCCTCAATTGACGGCGCGCGTTTTGCCATCCCAATACGGCGCGCGCAGTTCGCGGCGCAGGATCTTGCCGGAAGGGTTGCGCGGCAAGGCAGTGATAAAATCGACAGACTTGGGGCATTTGTACCCCGCAATCTGCGTGCGGGCGTGGGCGATGATATCCGCCTCGCTCAGCTCTTGGCCGGGTTTGACCACCACGCAGGCCTTCACCGCTTCGCCCCATTTGGCATCAGGCACGCCGATCACCGCGACATCCGCCACGCGAGGGTGCGAATAGAGCGCGTTTTCGACCTCAGCCGGGTAGACGTTTTCGCCGCCGGAGATGATCATGTCCTTCACGCGGTCGTGAATGTAGAGATAGCCGTCCTCGTCGAGGTATCCGGCATCTCCCGTGCGCAGCCAGCCTTCGGCGTCAATCGTCTCCGCCGTAGCCTGGGGATTGTTCCAATAGCGGCTCATATTCTTGCTGGAGCGGGTCGCGATCTCGCCCACGGTCCCGGTGGGCACATCCGCGCCATGAGCATCGATGATCTTGATCTCGACGCCGGGCAAGGGCGTGCCGACACTGCGCATCCGGGGCGAGCCTTCGGGCACATGATCCTCGGGATCGAGCGCGACAATGGTGCCGCTTGTCTCTGTCATCCCGTACATCTGGATGAAGCCGCAGCCGATCACGTCCATCGCCTCGCGCATCAGCTCCAGCGGAATGGGCGATGCGCCATAGGTCACATACTGGATGCGACTGAAATCAACTTCCCGCGCGCGCGGATGGTTAAGCAGGATTTGCAAGGCTGCCGGGACCAGAAAGATACGGCTGATATTGTAGTTTTCGATCAGGTCGAGCGCTTTGGTCGGATCGTATTCGGGCAGCACAATCGAATTGGTCCCGTTGATCAAAGTGGTCAGCCCGGTGCCCGTCCCGCTGATATGGAAACATGGCATGGCCAGCAGCGTCACATCGCCGGGCACACTGTCCTGCCATGGGCGCGTGGGGCCTTCTTGCCCGTGCGCATCGCGGCTGGAGAGGATCGAGCCATGCGTGATCACCGCGCCTTTAGGGCGGCCGGTTGTGCCTGAGGTGTACAGCTGTAGCGCATCGTCTTCGAGGCCGACCGCTACACCGGGAGAGTCTGGGCTAAAACCTGCTGCCCATGCGTGATAATCCATGCCGGAGCAGTCGTTCGCCGCGAGGCCAATGACATGCTCGACCCGGCTCGCCTCAGCGCGCGCGGCTTCCAACATGGGCGAAAACCCATCGCCCACAAACACAACCCGTGCCTCGCAATTGTCGAGGACATAGGCGATCTCCGGCGCCGCGAGCCGCCAGTTCACCGGTGTCATGACAGCGCCCAGCCGCGCCGCTCCGATCAGCAGATCGAAATAGGCCGGGTGGTTCTTGCCCAGAAAGGCAATCCGGTCCCCTTTGCCCACACCCAGCGAAGCAAGCGCATTGGCGGCCCTGTTGGCGGCCTGATCAATCCCGGCAAACGTAATCGTCTCTTCGCCATAGGTGAGCGCCGCCGCATCAGGCGTGTCTGCTGCGTGTGCGGCGACAATATCGCAAAATGTGCCTTCCACCTTTAGTGGGGTTTCGGTGTTGATTGCACTGTGTTCAGCCATAGGACGGGGATGCCGTGCGCGGTGCCAAGCGGCCATTGGCGAAAGTCATAGCGGCGCGGCGCGAGCGGCGTGCTAGGCATGCATCATGGACGCGCCCAACATGCCAGAAGGACCCCAACCTGCTGGATTTCAGCCCGCCGGATTTTCGCCCGGCTTCCTCGATCATGGCGGCCCCTATTTCCTGAAGGCGATGCCAGACGGACCGGCCTACATTGGCCTGCGGATTGAAGCGCATCATATCAATTACGCAGAGACAGCCCATGGCGGCGTGATCGCAACCCTGGCGGATGTGGCGCTGTCCTATGCGGTGTATGTCGCTCAGCGCCCGCGCCTTGCGCCCTCCACTATCACGCTCACCACCAATTATTGCGGGCCAGCGCACCTTGGAGACTGGTTGGAAGCGAAGGTGCAGATTGACCGGCTTGGAGGCCGCACCGCGTATACGAGCGGGCGGATAACGTGCGGCGATGCTCTGGTGGCGACGATGACGGGCGTGTTTGCTGTTCGGCGATAGAGTGGTTGCGCCCGGTGCGAGAAATCCGTTCACCCCAGCCAGCGCTGTGCGGCGGCGGTCGAAGGATCGCGTTCGTCATGATAGCCCGCTGCCCCTTCTGGCGTGTCTGACAGGTCGACGCCTTCCACCACACGAAATTCGCGCCAATCGTAAAGCCCGGTGCGCTCAGCGATCCGCCATTCAGGGCCATGCTCTCCCGCGCGACGCTCAAACCGGTCAGCGTAGCGGCCCGCGACCACCGCAGAGTAGATTACGCCTTTGTCAGGGAAAATATCCGCCATCGGATAGCCCGGCGGGATCGTGTGCATTGCTGTCATATAGGTTTCCGCATGGCAGACATCACCGCCCGCAAAGTGAAACAGCGTTTGGCCAAGCTGGTGCTGCGTCGCGAGGCACGGATCAATCAGCGCGCGCGCCTGATCGACAAAGCTGCGCCAGTCGCCTTCCAGCACGCCAAAGCGAAAACGTGCATCATCGTGGAACAGGCGCTCCATCATGCCCCAGCGCCGACGGTCTATCGCATGGGCATAGGCGGTCAGAACATCCGTGATCGCAGCGCGATCCTCCAGCCGCAGGGTCATGGTTCAAGCTCCACAATGACTTTGCCGATATTGCCGCCCGTGAACAGTTTGGCATAGGCATTCAGGGTGTTTGCAAGGCCTTGGGTCACATCATAGGGCATGGTCAGCCTGCCAGCCTCAACCCATTGCCGCAGCCGCGCGGTCAGGCGTTCGCCCTGATCCATGAAGTCGGGTGAGAAGAACCCTTCCACCCGCAAACGCCGCATCAGGATCTGATCGAACTCGCGCGGCGCGGTGCGCGAGCTGGCGCTGTAATTGCTCACCAGCCCGCACACCGCGATCCGTCCATAATGGTTCATGCGCGTCAGCACGTGATCGAGCATTGGCCCGCCGACATTGTCAAAATAGACATCAAAGCTGCCCGCTGCGTCCAATTGCGCGCCGATCTCGCCAGCCTTGTAATCGATGGCGCCGGCACATCCGATCTCTTGCGTGAGATAGCGGCACTTGTCTGCGCCGCCCGCAATGCCCCACACCTCGCAGTCTAGGATTTGCGCCACTTGCACTGCCAGAATGCCGGTCGCGCCCGCTGCGGCGGAGACCAGCACACGCTCTCCTGGCTTGGCCGCGCCGGTCTGTTCGATGCCCCACAAGGCGGTCCAGCCATTCATCCCGAGCGGTCCGAACCATGCGCGCTGATCGGCCACGCTCCGGTCCAACTTGATCGCGCCAGACATCACCGCATCGACTTGGCTGAGTGTGCCCCAAACCCCGAAAGCGCGCACCAGATCGCCTGTCGCAAAGCCTTCAGCGCAGCTTTCAACCACCTCTCCAATCGCCAGCCCTGTCATCGGCGCGCCGACACCAAGCGGTGGCTGATAGCCATCCTCGCGATCCGTCAGCCACAGCCGCGTGCCCGCATCCATCGAAAGCATCCGATTGCGAATGCGAATCTCGCCACCGCTGAGCGTTGGCAAAGCCTCTTCGACCAGCGCCAGCGCGCTCGCGAAATCCACCCCCTGAGGACGGCGTTCTATGCGCCAGAACCTGTTTTGCATGCATGCTGGTCTCGGACTGGCGCACAGCGCAGGCAACCGCCCTTTTCGCTAGGTCAGAGCGCTATCAAAATACACCGGAGCGGGGGCCGCCGGTTGCGCATAGAGTTACTTGAGGGAAATCATGGGAGAGAGACATGGCACTCATCACAGTGATCGGCGCAACCGGGCGTCAGGGTATGGCGCAGGTCGATCAGGCGTTGAAGGCGGGCTATGAGGTGCGCGCGATTTCGCGGCGCGAAAATCCGTTTGAAGGCGCGCCGATTGACGGGATCGAGGATGTCGAAGTGCGCGCGATGGATCTGTATGATCCGGGCACTTACAAGGCCGCGCTCGAAGGCTCTGACTACATCTTCTACACCCACCCCCTGCAAGCGCGCGCAGACCGCGCGGTGCTGGTCGGCGATATCGGCAAGGTTGCCGCTGAGCTTGAGGTGAAGCGGGTGGTCTGGAACACGTCTAGCTGGATCCCGGATCGCCCCGGCGACCCTTTCACATATGGTGAGAACACCAAGGGGATCAACGCATTGTGGCGCTCCGGCGCGCCGGGTACGGTGTTTGGCAGCGTGCTGTTCATGGACAATTTGCTGACCGGATGGGCACGTCCCTTCATCGTCGATGAAAACCGCTACGTCTATCCGCACAACCCGGAATTGCACGCCAACTGGATCAGCTTGGATGACGTTGCGCGCTTTATGCTGGCGAGCCTTGAGCGGCCCGATATGGAAGGCGCATGGCTCAATATTGGCGGGCCGGAGCGGTTGGTTGGCAAGCAGGTAACCGCTTATCTCAGCGCCGCGCTCGACAAGGAGATCACTTACGATCCGTGCTCGCCTGAGGAATTCGGCAAGCTGTTGGTAAACGCTGCGGGCGATGACATGCCCGAGGAAATGCGCGAAGACTTCGCCAAGGGCATTCAGGCATTTTACGAATACAACAACGAAGCGCCCACCCGCCCCTTCGAAGTTGACATGGACCACGTCTACGAACGCTTTCCTGAACTGGAAGGCCAGTTGGAGACGCTGGGCGAATGGACCAAGCGCCAAAACTGGGGCGAAAGCAATTTCCGGCCCGCGTTTGGGTGATGAGCGCGCTTCGAGAGGCCAACATCGCGCTCGCCTCGCGCTATTACGAAGCCTTGGAGCGCGGCGATTTTGAAGCGCTCGCCGCGCTGCACAGCGATGATGTGGCCTTTAACCTGCTGGGCTCAACCCCGGTATCTGGCAGGTGGGAAGGCAAGGCGGAGTGCTTTGGTCCGCTGGTCGCAGATGCGGTGGTCGGAAAGCTTGAGCCTGAGACGATCCAGTTCTCACGCAAGTGGCGGATCATGTGCGCGGATGATGACCGCGTCGTCGGCATTATGAAAGGCGGCGGGATGGGTAAGAACGGGCACGACTATCTACAGACCTACTGCCAGATCATGACGATCCGCGACGGGCTGATAGTGGAGCTGCACGAGTTTTTTGACACCGCGCTGGTAGAGCTCGCCTTGAACGACAATCCCACCACCAAGGGGCCTACCGAAGTCGAGCGGCCCTTCAAATTATAGCGTCTATTCTGCTGCCTCGCGAGTGTCAGCGCTGAAAATAGCTGTCAGCTCGTCATCAGAAGCGCGTGTTAGTTTGTCCACCCATTGGTGAAACACCTGCCCGCCGCCTTCATTGCGGCCGAACAGCACCTCTTTCATAAGGCCTGATTGCAGCGCGTCGTGCTGGCGCTTGCCGGTTGCGTAATCCTCATCGCGCAGGACGATTTCGAGGAAGTCGAATTGTTCGTGCGCGCTGGCGACTTGCTCGGGGGTTTCGGGCTGGTTCTCCATCACATAAAACTGCGTGGTGACGCTTTCGCCCACACTCTCTCCGGGGAAGAGCTGGCTGATCAGCGCGCCGCGCTGCCCGCCGCCGTAAAAGCTCGCAATCGAGATGTGCGGGAAGATCGTCCACACGCCCTGCACCAGCGCATCGGTCGGCAGATCGGCATCGCTGAAGGCGGACAGGTCGAGCATTTCCTCGCTGCCGGTCTTCTGCATATGCTTTGACGGGTTGGCGAGCCGCTGGTGCGGGCCCCAGGCGAAGAAGTTCGCGCGGTTGAAGAAATCCGCGCCGAACGTATCCTTGTGGAGGATCGGCAGGTGATAGAAATCGAGATAGCCGTCATAGGCTGTCTTCCAGTTCGGCCCCGCCAGTTTGCGCTGGCTGAACAAGGTCCAATCAGCAAACCCGAACGCATCCAACAGCGCGTCATAACCGCACAGATAATCAGCAATCGAGAGCTGGGATGCAGGATCAAGGATCGCCCAGATCAGCCCGGCACTTTCATACACCGGAAAGCGCGGCAGGCAGTGCGCGGCCTTGTCAATTGCGCCGAAGTCCTGCGGATCGCTGACCCCGATCAGCGCGCCGTCGCTCTTATACGTCCAGCCGTGATAGCTGCAGGTGAACCGGCTCGTCGTGCCATGGCCGAGCCGTGCCACCGGATTGCCGCGATGCGCGCACATATTGAGCAGCGCGGCGACGGTCCCGTCCTTCTGGCGCGACAGCAGCAGCGGCACCCCGCAAATCTCCATCGCCTTGTAATCGCCCGGCTCTGGCAACTCGCACGATGGTGCAACCATCAGCGGCAGGCAGCGAAAGATGCGCTGCTTCTCGGTCTCGAACAATGCCTCATCAGTATAGGCGCTGGCCGGCACGCGCAGCACGCCATCCGCTTGCTCGATTGTGCCCGCCTCGCCATGGGCAATCAGGCTACGGGTCATGGCTACCAGTTCATCGCGCGACATTGTGTTCTCTCCGATCGTGCCGGAGCGCCCTCCATCCTTTCACCCGGATAGTTTGCCAGTAGGCTCCGGGTGGAAGGCCAACCGAGGGAAGCAGGGCGCGGAGGGCTCGGCTCCATCAATACAAAGTCAAAACCGGAAGCTGGTCTCGACAAAGATTTGCCGGCCACGGTTCTGAGTCAGAATCTGATCATCGCCGCCCACGGGCAGGAAGGGCCGGCCCGCTGAGGTGTTGGTCCAAATCTTATCGTTGATGTTGTTGCCCACCAAAGCAAGCTTCCACTTACCGTCAGCAGCGCCGATGGAAACGCGCGCGTCAAAGCTGACATAGCTTTCCTGCACAATGTCGTTCAGCGTGTCTTCGTTGGTGATGTAGTCATCGCTGAAGATCGCGTTGCCGCCCAGCCCCAGTTCAAGCGTGTCGCCCAGCGGAACCTGCCAGTCAAAGGCGAAGTTGCCCGACCATTCCGGCGCGCGCGCTGCACCGCGCCCGTCAAGGTCTGTGCCTGCGGCGGTGATGAAGGTGTCTGAGAATTCAGCATCCAGATAGGCCAGATTGCTGGAAATGGTCAGGCCATCCACCGGAGTGCGCCAGCTGAATTCCAGATCGACCCCCTTTGAGGTCAGCTCGCCTGCATTGAGCGTCAGGAACTGAATGTTGACGGCGTCGAAGTTCTGCACCTGCAGATCATCGAAAACATAGTAATAGGCGGTTGCATTGACCGTGACCGTGCGGTCCGCCCATTGTGACTTGATACCGATTTCGCCGCCAATGGTCGTTTCGGAATCGAAGATCAGCGCAGAGAAATCCCCAGTGGTCGCCGCTTGGCTGAGGCTGGCCGATGGTAGCGCCGAGTTGTCGATCCCGCCTGATTTAAAGCCGGTCTTGAACGATGCGAAGATGTTAATGTCATCGCTCGCCTGATAGCGCAGCGTCACTTCGGGCGAGATGTTGTCATCGGCAAAGTCGATTGGGCCGGAGAAGAAGCCCGGAGCCACAAAGCCCGGCCCTTGAAGGAAAAGGTGCACGAACGGCACCGAGATGGTCTGCGTTTTGGACTCGTCCGTGTAGCGGACGCCGCCTGACAGCTCGAGATCATCGGTGATGTCGATAATGGCTGATCCGAAGAGGGAGACCGCTTCGGTCTTCGTGACGTGGCGCTTGTCCCAGTCATAGGTGAAGCCGGTGATGGGGTCCGCGCCGAGAAGCGCGATGTTCACGCCTTGCTGCGCGGTGTCAAAAACGAAAGTGCGATCCTCGTAGAACGCGCCCAGCATGAAGTTGAACGGGCCGTCAAAATCCGTCGTCAGCCGGATTTCCTGTGTGTATTGCTCCAACTGGTTGATCGCATCCGAACAGCCCGCGCCGCCCGGAACGCCCGGTGCCAGCAGGCCGCCGTAGGAATAACAGTCAAAGTCCACCGCATCGAGGTTCAGCAGGCCAGTGGTCGAAGTCAGCGTCAGATTGTCGCTGAGTTGCAGATTGAACAGCAGGCGAGCGAACCAGATTTCTGTCTCACCAAAGGGCACACCATTGCGGCCAGCTGCCGGTGAAGGGGTCGGAATGCTCGCACCCAGAGCAGGCGCTGCGTCCGGCAGGAAATACAGCTGGTCGGTTGCGTTACAATCATAGCCTCCGGGTATCTGCACCGCGCCGCTCAACAAGACGATGGGGTCCGCCACTCCATTGGCGCCACAATCAATATCTGAATGCTGAATCGCGCCATCATTGGTGTTTTCGACATACTGAACCTTCAGGTTAGCATCGAAAATGTCGCTCGGCTCCCAATCGAGCGTGCCGCGCAGGATAAGGTTGTCGGTCCCACGAAAACGCCCGTTTTCCGATGGCGTGCCCGGTTGAAGGTCCATGAACTCATCAATGTCGTTCCACTGCGCCGCAACACGAACACCCAGCGTGTCGGAGATTGGCCCTGAGACATACCCGCTCAGAGTGTAGCCTTTCTCTTCGAATTCGTACTGGCCTCGCCCGCCGACCTCCCATGTGGAGGTTGGGTCAGCGGAGCGGATGGCGAACACACCGGCAGACGCCGATTTCCCGAAGAACAACGATTGTGGGCCTTTGAGCACGTCAATCTGCTGCGTGTCGAAGAACCCGGCCTGCACGAGGCGCATAGTCGAGATTTGAACTCCGTCGAAATCGAACGCGACCGCGCTGTCAAAGGCAGCCGAGATATTGGACGAACCCACACCGCGCAAAGACAGCTGGCCGCCCGAGCCTGAACCACCGACCTGCACATTAAGCGTCGGCACTCGGCTAACCACGTCTGCCACTTGGTCAACGCCATATTGTTCAAGAGTCTCGCCGCCAATCGCGGTCACCGTCACCGGCACTTCCTGGAGGCTCTCATTCTGACGCCGCGCCTGAACGATGATCACATCATCACCAAAGGCATTGTCTGCGGTCTCGGCATCCTGCGCCAAGGCGGTGCCCGGCAAAAGGCCAGCGCCCAGCATTGCGGCGGTCGCTAAAAGGGCGGCGCGGTGATGGCGGACGGGCTTGCGTGCGTAGCTACGCGAAACAAGTGCGGTGTGAGCTGCCTTCATAATTCTACTCTCCCAATAAGACGGGATTGGCCTCGCTCGCGGCGTGAAAGCCCCCGTCTCTCTCCTCCGGCCCTCCGATCTTTCAAACGAGACCGGTCAAGCATGCAGCGAGTGTAGGCCGCGCCAGCCCGCACTCATCTAGCAAAAGCGCTAGGGAGCCTGAGAAAGTGCGGCCCTTTGGCAACAATGTCCCTCCAAACTCGTATGCCGTAGCGTCATATTGCAGTGCACAATCGCAACAATTGCGTTTCTGGCGCTCGCTCACGCAGCTCTTTGCCCATCGCTTTAGCCAGTGGCGCGCGGCTGAAGGGCCGATAGCTTCGCGGTAAAACAGACCCGTGGGAGAGGATTATGAGCAGCAAAAGCGCAGGACGCGTTGAGGGGCGTGTCGCTCTTGTGACAGGCGGCGCGATGGGGCTTGGCAAAGCCGATTGCGAAGCGCTGGCCCGCGAAGGCGCGCATGTGATCGTCACTGACATTGATGCCGAAGCGGCGCAGGCAGTCGCTGGGGCGATTGGTGGCGATGCCTATGGGCTGGATGTCAGCGACGATCAGCAATGGGCGCAAGTGATCGAAGCGGTCGAAGCGCGCCATGGCGGGCTCGACATTCTGGTCAACAACGCAGGTGTCGTTCGGTTTGAGGCGATTGAGGAATGCTCAATCGAGAGCTTTCGCCAGCAGATGGCGGTCCATGTCGATGGCACATTTCTGGGCTGCAAACACGCTCTGCCGCTGATGGCGAAGCGGCATGAAGCGAATGGCGGGGGCGGTTCTTCGATCATCAATATGGCATCGACCGCGGCGCTGATGGGCTATCCCGCCATCCCGGCCTACACTGCCGCCAAAGGCGCGATTGCGGCGATGACTCGGTCGATCGCGATCCATTGCCAGGATGAAGGCTATGGCGTGCGCTGCAACGCGCTGGCGCCGGGCGGGATTGAAACGCCGATGGTGATGGGCGTATCCGGGCGCGCAGGCGAACAACCGATGGCCATTCCCCCCGGCCCGCTGCCACAGGATGCGCTGGGCGATCCCAATGATATTGCCGCGTGCGTGCTTTTTCTGGCCTCGGACGAAGCGCGCTTCCTCAATGGTGTGGTGATCCCGGTGGACAATGGCCTCGACGCGCGTCCCCATCACTAAGGAGTCCTCCACCAGGGGCCCCATCACTGAAGGCGAGCCCGAGGGCGTCCTTTATCCGTGGTATGTGCTCGGCCTGCTGACGCTCGTCAGCATGGTCTCGATTGCCGACAGGCTGGTGTTTTCGATCCTTCTCGAAGACATCAAAGCCGAATTTGCTTTCTCCGATGGCGAGATCGGCCTGCTGGGCGGCCTCGCCTTTGCGCTGACTTATGTGATCGCGGGCTTTCCCGCCGCGCGGCTGGCGGATCGCTCAGTGCGGCGCAACATTGTTGCGGGTGCAATCACGTTCTGGAGCGCGATGACGGCCTGTTGCGGGCTTTCCACCGGGTTCTGGACACTCTTTCTGGCGCGCACCGGCGTTGGCGTGGGCGAGGGGTGCTCGGGGCCTGCCTCGCAAAGCCTTGTCGCCGATTACTTCCGACGCGAGGATCTCGCCAAGGCCATGGGTTTCCTTACCATCGGCGCGAGCATGGGGACCGCCGGCGGCCTGCTGATCGGCGGCCAGTTGAATGAGCTGTTCGGCTGGCGATGGGCGTTTGTGCTGATGGGCTTGCCCGGAATGCTGATCGGCGCGCTCGTTTATTTCACGATGCGTGAACCCCGGCGCGGACGCTATGCGCCCGAGGGAGCCACAATCACGCAGCAACCCTTATGGGAGACCGCCCACACGCTGACTGGCAACCGCGTGTTCATGGGTCTGGCGATGGGCTGGGCGGTGCAGATCATGATCGGCTATGCGCTCGCTTTCTGGATGGCCGCGGTTATGATGCGCAATTTCGGCATATCCAGCGGCAATGTCGGCCTGTATCTTGGGTTTGCCTTCCTGATCGGCGGGATACCGGGGCCCATCCTCGGCGGGTATGTAACCGGATGGCTCACCCGGCGCGATGAGCGCTGGCGCGCATGGTTGCCCGGTATCGTCAGTCTGGGCTGCGTTGTGCCGCTCGGGCTCAGCCTGTCATCGACCGGGCTCTGGCCATTCCTCGGCTTTTTCGCGGTCGCCTATGCGCTGTATGTCATGAGCCAGGCGCCGATCCTGTCCGGCATTCAGGCGGCGGTCGAGCCCGGCCAGCGCGGCTTTGCCGTCGCCATCGCGCTGTTTTTTAACAATCTGGTAGGCCAGGCGCTTGGCCTCGCCGTGATCGGCTGGGTGAGCGACTGGCTGACCCCGACACAAGGCTCGCTGGCGCTGACAGTGTCGGTGTTCAGCGTGTGTCTGGTGTCGGGCGTCCTCGCTATGGCTGTGTTCGCATGGACCGCCGCGCAGATGGGCCGCAGCGGCTATCTGGAGCGGATGCGCAAAGGTTAAATCGCCCCAGCCTCGCAAGAGGTCACCAAGCGCAATGAGCCATGCCCCAACGGGTTTGCCATAACGCGCTCGAAGCTTTTCAAGCAGCGACCGCTACCCGAAGGAAGGTCTGGCTGTGCCATGTCTGAAAATGGGGGCGAGAGCGGCCAATAATTCTGAGAAAATTGATGCCTCAGCCAATGATCGAAACTTGGCCAGGCACCACTATAAGCAGGCGCTTCGCTGAACCATTGAAAAAATGGCGCACCCGAGAGGATTCGAACCTCTGGCCTCTGCCTTCGGAGGCATAAAAATGGCGAAAAATGTTGCAACGCAGCAGAACAAAAATGAACGCTAACCAATTATTTTTCATAGATTAAATCGGTTTTTCTAAGTTGCGAACCGCTCGCAATTGTTGCACTCCGTTCTCCCCTCCTGCACTTACATTTCACTTACGGATCGACTAGCTTTGTGATCACAGGAAAGATCGCAATGCCAGCTTCAATGAATAACTCAGTAGCAGAAAGGGCGGCCCAAAGAGCCAACCCCTACGAGCTGCGCGACCCCAAGTTGAACGGCTTGCTGCTGCGGGTTCAGCCCTCCGGTGTGAAGACTTGGTATCTCGAATTTGAGCGTGGCAAGCGCATCAGGCTCGGTCGCTTGACCAGCATGGGATACGCCGAAGCCGTAGAGGCGGCAAAGAACGCGCTTGGCCCGTATTGGGCCGGTGTCGATCCGCGCATTGAGCGCCAGAAGCGCAAACAGGTCTCGACCTTCGGCGAATTTATCGACGAGCATTATGCCGATTGGGCACGGGTCCACCAGAAAACGGCAGAGGCCACGATCAAGCGGCTGAAGGTGGCGTTCAAGAAGTTCCTCAAGACCCCGATGGCGACAATCTCACCGCTCGATTTGGAACGCTGGCGCGCCCAGCGCATGAAGGATGGCGTCAAGACCAATACCGTCAATCGCGACATCACGGCGATCAAGGCCGCGCTCAATCGGGCCGTTGAATGGGAGCTGATTGCGGTAAATCCGATCGCCAAGGTCAAGAAGGCGCGCGAGAACAAGGAGGTCCGCGTTCGCTATCTGGATGAGGCCGAAGAGTATCGCCTGCGCGCGCAACTCAAGAAGCGCGAAGACAGAATGCGCAGCGAGCGCGACACAGCCAACCAGTGGCGGCGAGAACGTGGCCGGGAGTTGCTCCCTAGCCTGCGCGCCGTTCCGTTCACCGATCACCTGAAGCCGATGGTCCTGATTTCGCTCAACACGGGTATGCGGCGCGGTGAGCTTTTCGACCTCAAATGGTCGCATGTGAATTTCGACAGGCGTATCGCTACCGTGTCGGCTGAGACGGCCAAGTCGCGCAAGACACGGCACATCCCTCTGAACGCAGAAGCTTATAAAACACTCAAATCCTGGCGCTCGCAATGCGATCTCGGCAACAGCCGCGTCTTCGAAAGCGAGGATGGTCAGCGCTTCGACAACGTGAATTCCTCGTGGAAGAAGCTGCTCGACGACGCGAAGATCGTGGATTTCCGCTGGCACGACATGCGCCATCACTTCGCCTCTCGTCTCGCAATGGGCGCAGTAGACCTTAACACCATCCGTGAATTGCTTGGCCATAGCGGTTACAGCATGACGCTGCGCTACGCGCATCTAGCGCCCGAACACCGGCGCGAAGCGGTCGAGGTGCTCGACAAGCCGAGGCCGCACCTCAAGATCGTGGCAACGAACTGATGCGGGGGCCTTGTATCCATATTCACTGCGCAGTGAATATCGCCTTTTCATCGGATATGCGCTCCCGAACGGGATCATAATGCTTAAGATGCTTCACGAATTTTGTTTTTGCACCCGCTCAGGAAAAAATATTGACTTTTTAGGCTTGATATGCGATTTCGCTCCCGAAAGGGATCAAGAATGAAACCCGTGACCGATAGCCAGCGCCTCCTGCAAGCTCTCAACGAGCAGGATCAGGCATTCCGAAAGCTCGCTACGAGTCCATCTCTCGACGCGGTGAGTAAAATCAATCGCGCGATAAATGACCTGGTCGAGGGGCCGGGCGCAACCGCCCGGAAGATTGCCGAACAGCTACACACGCCGCAATATCAGCGGGCGCTCGATGTCGCACGACAACTGTCGGAGGCATCATCCGGCATTTCCGCCCCGAAATTTCCCGCACCACGAATTGCAGCACCGCGCATGCCAGCTCCTAGTGAGCGCGTTCGATCGGTTGCGGAACTGGGCGCGCTTGTCCGGCGCGCGCGCAAGGCAATGAAGATGAACCAGTCGGAATTCGCTGCGCATGCCGGTGTCGGACGGCGGTTCGTATCTGAACTCGAAGGCGGGAAGCCCAGCCTCGAATTCGACCGCGTGATGTCCTGTGCCCAGGCCGCTGGCATCGATCTCACCGCCAGATTGCGCAGCCGCTGATGCTCATCCTGCAAGTCTGGCTTGAAGCATCGACGGAGCCGGTTGGCTACCTTGTCAAAGGCAATGATGGTGATCTGTCATTCACCTACAACGCCCAGTGGCTGGCGGCCCCGAACAGTCATGCGCTCTCGCTCTCTTTGCCGCTCAGCGAAGAGCCCTTCGGCGATGTTCCCGTGCGCGCGTGGTTCGGAAATCTGCTCCACGAAAACGACCAGCTCGAAGCAACCATGGCGCGCTACGGAATCGAGCGTAGCGACATCGCTGGCCTGCTCGAACATCTGGGGGCGGACTGCCCGGGCGCTGTCAGCGTGCTCGGTCTCGACCGCCCACCTGTGAAACGTCCCGGAACGCTGAGCGAAGACTATGATCCGCTCGACGAGGGCACGTTGCGCGACATCGTCGAGCGCCTCGCCACAGGCAAGCCCCTACCAGATAAGATGCGCGACCCTTCGCCAGTCGCGGGTGTGCGCCGGAAGATATCACTCGCCTCACTACCCGACGGACGCTTCGCCCTTCCCAAAGATGGGACGGGCGCGCCCACGACCCACATTCTGAAGCTGCCGGATCGCCAGAACCTGAAGGAGGCGCGGCACGAAGCTTTCTTGACCGATCTGGCGGCAAAGTGCGGCTTCTCAGTCGGCACATGCGTGGCCGACCAGATAGGCGGACATGAAGTCCTGCTCATCAACCGGTTCGATCGGCTGATCGACGACGAAAAGGTCTATCGCTTGCACGTCGAAGACTTTGCCCAGGCAAGCGGCCTTCCCTCCGATCTCAAATATGAGCGGCGTGGAGAGGCGGGACGCCGGTTCGACGCGGCAACAATCGGAAGAATACTCGCCGCAACGGACCAGCCCGCTCTCGCTCGCAACACATTCCTGAGAATGACGCTGTTCAACCTGCTACTCGGCAACAACGACAATCACGCCAAGAACAACGGCCTGATCCTTGCCCCCGGAGGCTCGGTGCAGCTTGCCCCATTCTACGACCTAACCCCGGTGTTGATGGGGGGCGACTACACAGACGAGTTGGCGTTCAATGTGGGAGCAGCCAGTCGTTTCGATGACATAACTGCCGACGACCTGATTGCCTTCTGCGCTGCTATCGGCATTCCAGCATCGGGCGCATTGGCGTTGCTCAAGGCGGCAGCGGGCGAACTGATCGACCAGATCGAAGAGCTGTCGGCAAAATTCCCTCGCGAGATGTCCGCACTCGACCGCTTGTTCGGGCATACCGCCACACACCTCAATGACACACTTGGCGTCGAGCGCGCGCTGCGAGAGCGGGACGCGCATGTGACAAAGGGCGGTGGCTGGGCCTTGAGCTAAAAGCAGAGGAACCATTCCGCCGACAGCCAGCTGCTTAACAAACCCTTCGGTTTCATTGGTACTTGCAATCCGAACTCTCAAGCAGGCCGGTCATGGCATCGTCGTCTACAACCCCAGAATTCGCGAATGAGGTGGCGATTATTCTGCCATCGAGATCGTTCAGGCCTATCGATCCGACAGCTTTGCGAATAGACCTGCAAAATTGGCCATAGCCCGGATCAGAAGATGCGAGCGCGGACAGACCATCGGCCCACCATTCTTGCTGACTGAGAAACGCGCTGATGGTTCCGACATTGCCGATCTTATCGATCAGTTCATAAGAGAGGACGGTTCCGGGATCACTTATGGCCTGCTGGTAGGCTGCCAACGCTGGCTCAATCGAAGAGCCGTCAACAGCAGCGCAACGTTCGCCGATATTTTCAGCACATTTCACATCGGAAAAAATCGATGGCTGCGCTTGAGAAAAACGAATCGTCCACTCTCCGAGCACTTTATCCGCGTTGAGCTCGTTTGTTTCCAATTCGGGGCCCCTCACACGGAGCAAAAGCTGTGCGCCTTCAGATAACTTCACGTCGAAATCGCTTTTCTCCCTTACGCTTGTGCTTGAAGCTTTCCCTGCCGCTTGGTCAATCTCAGACGCGACCTGTGCGGTGCTGTCGGCAGTTAGCGCGGTCACCACACCAGATCCGGGTGCTACTGTGTTAAGCGCTTTTGTGACGGCACCTAACGATATGGCTGTGATGCTGGTGTCTGACGTCTCATCGGTGTCGATTGTGATCGAAAAGCTGGCGACACCTCCATTTTGGCTGCCAACAAGGAACAGAGGAAAGTCGTAAGCATCATAGCTGACTTCGCGAACAAATGACTCTCCGCGCTCAGACGAACTCACATACTCCCTCGATACCAGTGGTGTTGCAGCCGTGAAGCGCCCAGATTCGGCATGCAGCAAAATATTGGTCAAATACTTCTTGCCAATTGATATTCTAAACAGAAGGGGTCTCTTTGCGTATCCAATGGATTGACCTGCTTCTCCGCTAATAACTTCTAGACGAGTATAGGTATTCAGCGGGACTTTGGTCCCTTCTTCGCCGATCTCAGATATCTCGGTGAAGTGGGTCAAGCGTGAGGGTATATCCTCCTTTGCATGCAAAGCAGGGCTCAACAAAATTGAGAATAGGGCTAAACCTGAGATTTGAAGAGAATTTTTCATATCGCCCCCAGCGCAAGAAGAAAATACATTCACAGCATTACCAAAACCAGAGGCTGATCAATTTCACAAGTACAAAAGATTGCCGCGTCTCACCTCATTCCAGAAACCGTCGCAATATCTGCCGATGGAGGCACCGGATAAAAATGCTTGGAACCTCATGCGCCCGGTCTCTTCTTCTCGTCGTCCAGCGGCGTGCGCAGGACGATCCGGCCATTGATCGGCACCACGTCAAGCTGAAGCGATAGTCCCTTGCGGTCGCTGTGGAACCATGCGGCTCCGATGCGGGTCCAGAAACCCTTGTCACCCTTGTTGGCGACATGCCAGGCGAGGAAGTCCGGCGGATTGGTCTCCTGCGCGGGTGCGGTATTGCTGCGTGCCATGATGATTTTCTTTCGTGTCTGGTGGCTCGTTGCACCAAACAAGAAGGCCGCACGGCCAAGGTAAGGATTCATGTCCAACACGGGTGAGAAGAACGAACCGGCGCGGGCCGGGAATTGAAGGCTGACCGAGTGCGGCCAGTGAGAGTGCTCAAAACGAAGCCGACAATGCGAGGCAAATTCTCGCACGTTCAGCACCGCGCGGAACCAAACTTGAATGCCGGTCGAAAATGCCTTGGAGCGGATCTGGTGATGAGATCGCCGAAGGCCGATGGTCGTCATTTCCAAAGAGGCAGCTTCGCGATAGCGTGTGCACATGCAGGCCGCATCCTTCGTCCGCAATGTTCTCCGAAATGACCCAGCTCGATGGCACCTTCTTGGGGTAATCGAGGAGCTTGGCCTGCCTGACTGCTGGATCGCCGCAGGTTTAATTAGGAATGCGGTCTGGGACGCTTTGCATGGGAGGGAGCCAAATCCACCGAAAGGCGACGTTGATGTCATTTGGTTTGAACCAGACTGCCCAAGTCCAGAAGTGGACCGGGAATATGAAAATCAGCTTCGGCTGTCAGTCCCATCGATTGAGTGGTCTGTGAAAAATCAGGCGCGGATGCACCTGCGGAACGGCGATGCACCTTACCGTTCGGCGACAGATGCGATGCGCTATTGGCCAGAGACAGCAACGGCAGTTGCTGCTCGTCGGCAAGGCTTCGATCAATGTGAGATCGCTGCTCCCTTGGGATTGGACGACTTGTTACAACTTGCTCTGCGGCCAACAAGCAGGTTCGTTACTGAAAAGCGGGAAATCTTTGACCAGCGAGTTAAGGCCAAAGAGTGGATACGTATCTGGCCCAATCTGGAGTTTCTCGACCGATAGGTTCTGCATTCTTTTCAGCTAAATGACGGCCCGCCCGTGGGCGGGCCGCACTTTCGTCACTTAAATCAGAACATCTCCTGCTGATCGCGCATCGGATCCCAGAATGCGATGTCCATCGGCTTTTGCAACGACAACCGGCTGCTTGCGCCTCGCCATAGGTCTGCCTCTCTCAATATTCGCTGGCCAGCATTATCGTCAGCACCCTCCGCGTAACCGCAGTATTCGCCGGATCTTCGCTTCCGAACCGCAATTCGCGGTCGTAGGCATCGATCTTCCAGAACACGGTTTCGGCAGGCCGCGCCAGTCGCGTGGTCGTCCAGCGACCTTCACCATCCTGATAGATCGCCCCGAAATCGCGTTCACCGTAAGGATCATTGTCCGGGGTGAAGGCGTCAAACGTCTCGACCAGCTCGCGCACCCGCGACTGATCTTCATCGGGCAAGGCCCGAAAGCCGTCAGTTGCGACGGCAACGCAGGCAAGGCCCATCGCCTGCCGCGCCCGGTCGTTCAGCCGGGCAATCTGCTCACTGCGGGATTGAGTGCTAGCAATCATTGTACCACCCTCCCGCCGCATTCGCACAAGTGGACCAGCTCTCCGAAATCCTCGCGCTCGCCCTGCTCCTCTGCAAGGCGCTGCACCGTCCCAAACGGCAAACCGTTCTCGTTCGCCAGCATCCGCAACCCGTCCTCGCGGCCCTCGGCTCCGCAAGCGCGGTAGTTCAAGATCAGATCACCCATTTTCTGCCCTCCTTCGGCTGAAAGCCGCATCCGACACGCGGCATGCGGCCTGCCTTCCGGCGAGGATGGGAGGGGGAGGGAAAACCGGAATCGATGCCCTGGCGCGGGCCAGCGGGCGAAGCCCGCCACACGGGGGTGTCTATTTCCGGTTTCGGGAACGAAAGGGCAAAGCCCTTGGTGTTCCCGCCAAAGATCGCCCTGCGATCCGGGAAGAACGGCACCCTTGCAACGGCGCGAAGCCGACGGAGGCCCTGCGCGCGCGATCCGTGCGCCAGCGGGCCTCCGGCAATGAGAGAGGCAAGAGTGCCTGCGGGTTAGTTCAGGAATGCCGCGCCCTCAGGAAGCGCGAAGCGCGGGGCAGAGCGCGTCTACCAGGAATTCCCGCTCCGCTTCAAACTGCTCCTGATCGTCACCCGGATGGGCCGGGACTACAGGCCCGGTCTGCGCCAGCGGATAGAGCAGGTCGCCCGCAAGGGCAGCGCTCCGTTTACTGCCTTCACCCTGATCCGATCTGACTTGTGATCAGTCGAGCCATCGATGTTGGAAGTAAGCGCCGATGAATGTTGCTTAAGAAGTCAATCCCTATAACATCTTGGCCACTTTATGAATTACACGAGAATCCATGCCCTCTGAGCCGCTCCAGATTCCAATCCCGCGCAGGACTGCGGATGCGACTCCTCACGCGGCATCGCTCATCCAGAGCTTGCGAGATATTGGCTATTCCTCGGAAACGGCGCTTGCCGACATCATGGACAACTCGATAACCGCTGGTGCGCGGAAAATCGAAATACTGTCCGAAACGAATGCGATTGAACCGGCGATTGCTGTCCTCGACGATGGCTGGGGCATGACTTTGGACGAACTCGTTGAGGCGATGCGCCCGGGCAGCAGCAATCCGCTCGATGATCGCGCCTCGGGCGATCTTGGGCGCTTCGGGCTGGGAATGAAAAGCGCCAGCTTCTCCCAGTGCAAGCGATTGACTGTTCTGACCCGAAAGAATGGTGCGACTTCTGCCGCGACCTGGGACCTCGATGAGGTATCGCGAACCAACAAGTGGGAAATCGAGCTTCATGACAACCTGTCAGACATTCCCTAGAGCGAAAGGCTTGGGGAACGGGGAACGCTGGTGGTCTGGCGATCGCTGGACAGGCTTTCGGGCGGCATCGAGAACGGTCAGAGAAAGCGCGCGGAACATATCAATCGTCTGCTGGCAGAAGCCGAACGCCACATCAGGCTGGTGTTCCACCGCTTCATGTCAGAGGACAAGCCACCTCTGGAGATAAGGCTGAACGGCAGAAAGCTCGACGCCCTTGATCCGTTCGGGACCGGATTCCCCAAGCATCAAGCCGACAGGCCGGACTGGCTTGAACTCAAGAATGAATATGTCGAGTTTCAGAGCTTCACGCTTCCGCACCACAAGGAAATCCCGACTGCCGACTGGAATGACCTGGGTGGTCCTGAAGGACACCTGCGAACACAGTGGTTCTATGTCTATCGAGGCAGACGTCTGATCATTGCCGGAAGCTGGCTCGGGATGGCGAGGCAGACCGAGTTGACCAAGCTGTGCCGTATCCGCGTCGATATTCCGAACACGATGGATTCCGACTGGAAGATCGATGTGAAGAAGGCATCGGCGCAGTTGCCTCCTGCTGTTCGTGAAAGGATGCGACTGCTCGTTGAACGACTGGCCGTAACGTCAAAACGCACCTACCGGCGCCGAGGGAAGAAGCTCGTAGACAACGAGTATTTCCCGGTCTGGCACCGCACTAGTGAGTGGACGGTGTTGGATCGCAATGGACAGGGCGGGACTGAAAAAAGTTTCTCCCAGAAGCGGACGGAAATAGCCGGACCCAATCCCGCGCTCCCTGCGCTTCAGTGGTGTTGGGTCTGTATGAGATGACTGAAGTTGCACATTATCGGCGCATTTAGCGGAAGGATGCGGGCTTCTTCTGCACGCCCTTTCTGCAAATCACAGCTTTTTCCCGCATTCTTCGCCTATTGCAGAAAGGCTAAAATGTCATAATATCAATTACTTGAATGATTATCTTTCTGCAAAACAGTCCAAGTCTTTCTGCATTTAATCCGCAAGTTGCCATTGTGGCGCAGCGCGTGGACCGGTGTTCACTATCACCCCATGCCGCCTAAGTTTGGTCAGCAAATTGGCGACCTTTTTGAGTTTCTGCTCAGTGGTTAGAGCGTCGCTCAGTTTATCGAGAAGAAGCTGATTGATATCCTTCCGGGACGCTGTTCTCGCACCCGCAAGGTAGTCGATAAGCAGTTTGGCGTAGAACTCGTCATCTTGCGCGCGAGTACGGACATAATCAGCCATCGTGGATGTAGCAGCTGCCACCTGAGCAGACACATGGAAGTTTGGTTTGCGTCCTTCGATCAATTTGTTTCGGCGCAAATGCTTGATCGCGTCATCAGTGATCGGAAGGCCTTTTTGTACCCGATCCAAGGCCAGAACATCGACCAGATCAAGCCCGGTCCGCTGCATCAGAAGGCGGCTGTATGCAGGATTGACAACCCGCCCATGGATCGTCAGGCGAACCATATCGTCGCTTTGCAAGTCGAAATCCGGGAGGGGGAAGAAGCGCTTACGTTGACGCTGATAAATGTCATGGATCCCGTATCCCATGTGGTCGATCATGTTCAGCTCGGTCATCGCCTGAGCCAAGAACGGATTGCGATAACGAGGTGGACGCTTGTCCCCTGAGACATAGTCTTCGGGCCTGCCCTCGTAGAAGTTGCCCATGTTCTCGAACATAAGCCGGTCTGGATGCTCGGTCACAACAACGCGGGCGTTTCGCGTGTAATCCTGATGGGCAATGCAATTGTGCAAAGCCTCTAGCACGACCTTCTGATCGTACTTCGCCACTTCATGTGCGAGGAGTTCGTTTTCAGGCAAAAGTCGAACCTGAATGTTACGAACCTTAGCGAACAGTCGGGAAGTGGCGAGCAGGAAGGGAGGCCTGAAATGCTCATATGCCCTTTCCTCCCCTGTGAGATTCCAGGTGATCTCGGCAGGATGCGGATTAAGCCGCCACGCAGATTCCGCCTTGCCGAGTAAGAGCAAAGCCGCGCGAGTGATCCCGCCATCGGTCGTCACGCGTGCACGATCAAGTAAGGCTGCGTCACTCCAACTGGCGACATCCAGATTGGCATGCTTGGCTGCAAATCGCTCTCGCGCTTGAGCAAGAGCCTTTGGATCGAGATCGTCAAAGTTAGCCCCCTCAACGATCTGAGCCGTCCAATCAGTAGCAAGGGTTTGCGCTCTGATTTCGTCCAATTTGTCCTGACCAAGAGCAACAAGAGACTCGCCCGCGCGGCCATAGTAATGCCCGTTCCATCCAATCGGCATCCCAAGGGAAGCAGCAGGCACCTCGAAAAGCACCACGCGTCCACCCGAGTGATTTAGCACGTGGATTTCGCGACAGGTGAAGCCCCCAGTCCCGTCGAGCAGTTGCTTCATTGTCGCCCGCAGTTGCTCCGCATCCTCTCGGTAGCTGGTTCCAACCACTGTCCGGGTCTTGTCGTCGATGCCGAACACGAGCCATGCCCTGTCCCGACCTCGAAGGTTGGCTTCGTTCGCCAGAGCAGCAACATATTTCCCGATGTCACTGCTAAGGAAACCCGTCCCTACCACGTTTGAACTCGACAACCTCGTCTTCCCAGTTGGCAACGAGGCGATCTAATAGGTCCGTGAGAGTGCCTTGGTCCATGATTCATAGTCGATAGCAACCGACTCAGCGTCCGGGAAGGCTGCGCCAATATTACCGACTGATATCCATGCGCTACTTCCGAAATACGATTCCAGAACTGGGTCGCGCGATGCCGGTGCACAGACTCATATGAGCGTGCTCGAGGCTGCGCGCGTAAACGATTTGGGCTGATTGCGCACCAATTGCACGACGCTGATCCACGGAACCCCGAAACCTCCCATGAAGTTGTGCAAAACTGCCATTTGCACTTATATTTCACTTACGGACCTGCCCGGCGAAATTGTGCAGCGAGGCAAGTACTTGAAAAAGCTGGCGCACCCGAGAGGATTCGAACCTCTGGCCTCTGCCTTCGGAGGGCAGCGCTCTATCCAGCTGAGCTACGGGTGCTTGCACGGTGCCGTGCCGCGAGCGGTTAGCAGGTCATTGCGTGTGGTGCCAGCCTCAATCCCATCCCCTTGCGCCTTATCGCGCATTCAGGGCGGCATACCTTAACACCTTGGAAAGGCCCTCGCGCTACCTCCGGTGATATGAGTGATCTTTCGCCCGAAGATGCGCGCCTCATGCGCGATGCGGTTACGCCGCTTGCCGGGCGCTGGGTGGCGTTGCACCAGATGGCAGCGCAGGTGGGACACATGGCTCAACTTGCGCCCGAGCCGTTCGAGCAGGAGCTTGCCGGGTTCCCAGCGCAATATGACTGCGCGCTTCCAAGCACCCGCGCTTTGGCTGGGTATGCGCTCGACGATATCGAAGCGCTGTTGCACACCGGGCTTACCGCGCTTGAGGCCATTGCCGCGCGCGAAGGCGCTGTGCAGACCCCCGCTTTGACCTTGTGGCGCGAATTCTACACGGCGCGGGCTGCGCTGATCGCGTTGATTGCGCAAAGCAACGAGCGGCACAAAGCGGCGGCCTGACGCGGGGCCTCACCAAGCGGGCTGCTCGCTTGACGTTGTTCCTTGTCTGTTCCATATCATGCGTGTGATGACCGCTGAAACCAAGCCACACGATTCGACCCTCGCTGCGCCCAAAGCGGACGATGTTGCGCGCGGTATCATGCGGCTGTTCGCCCGCAATGGTATCTGGACCTTGCGCGAGATGCCTTTGCGATGCGGGAGGCGGGCCGATCTGATGGGCGTGGATGCCAAGGGCTTGATTGTGATCGTAGAAATTAAGGTCGCGCGTGCAGACTTGCTCGGCGATGGCAAGTGGCCGGATTATCTCGACTATTGTGACCGCTTTTACTGGGGCGTGCCGCCGGGCCTTGACCGGTCGCCCCTGACCCTCGCGGAATACCAGCCCGAGGCTTGCGGCGTGATTGTCGCTGACGGCTATGATGCAGAGATCGTGCGACCTGCTCCGCTCACCCGACTTGCTCCTGCGCGGCGCAAAGCGGAAATCGAACGGTTGGCGCGCGCGGCGATGCGGCGGCATACGGTGACGCTGGATCCAGATTGCGCGGATGCCGGGTCGGGCGACTGATCAACGGGTTGCGCCAGCGCTGGAAGTACGAAATCGGCTGGATATTCGCGCGCGCCGCGCCATAAGGTGCAAAGCTGCATGAAGATGATCGTATGATACCGGGCGACACGCCGCTTTGGCTCGCTGCTGTGATTGGCGGCGCGGCGATGAGCGTGATGGTCGCCTTGCGCTATTTTCTGGCGAGCGGTGCCTTCGCGTTCGTCACCTCCAGACGCAGGCCGGGGCTGTATGCTGAGCAAGGCGCGCAAATCCGCAAGGAAATCAGCTGGTCGATGATGGCTGCGGTCATTTACGGTGCACCCACCGGGCTCATCATCTGGGGCTGGCGCCATCATGGCTGGACTCAGATTTACGCTGATCTGGGCACATGGCCAGCATGGTATGTGCCACTCTCGGTGTTCGCGTATCTCTTCGTGCAGGACACATGGTTTTATTGGAGCCACCGGGCGATGCATCAGCCGCGCCTGTTCCGTCTTGCGCATGCCGTGCATCATCACAGCCGCCCGCCCACCGTGTGGACCGCGATGAGCTTTCACCCGATGGAAGCGGTCAGCGGAGCGATTGTGATCCCGATCCTGGTGTTTTGGGTCCCCATCCACATCGGCGCGCTGGCAGTGGTGCTCAGCATCGCGACCGTCATGGGCGTGACCAATCACATGGGTTGGGAGATGTTTCCCCGGCGGCTCGTTCATTCAGCGTTGGGAGGTTGGCTGATAACGGCCAGTCATCACGAGCGCCACCACGAGGACTATCGATGCAATTACGGCTTGTATTTCCGCTTTTGGGATCGCCTATGCGGAACCGATCGCGGGCTTTCGCCGCGACTGCTCGCGGACACGCAGGCGCATCGCGAACCGCGCGTTCAGGCCAAGGCATGATCCGCGCGTTCGCCTTAGCGGTTGGCGCGGCGTTTGGCACAGCCGCGGTCCCTGCCAGCGCGGGTGAGGTGGTCATCACCATCACTGATCTGCGCTCAAGCAAAGGCGTGGTGCGCGCCTGTATGACGACCAAGGAAAGCATCTTTCCCAAATGCCGCAAGGATCCCGCCGCGCACAGAACAGTCGTGCCGGCGGGCACTGCGATCACCATCCGCTTCCCCGACGTCACTCCCGGCGATTATGCAATTGCGCTGCTGCATGATGAGAACAATGACGGGAAGGCGAACCGCGCGCTGGGGATGATGCCCAAGGAAGGCTTTGGCTTTTCGCGCGATGCCAAGGTCCGCATGGGCCCGCCCAAGTTTCGCGATGCGGTGTTCAAACATACGGATGGCGAGCAGAAGTTGACCATCAAGATGCGTTACTTCCTGTAAGCGCGCGCAGGATAACAACCCCAGATCAGGCACGCTTCAGGTGGCCGGGCATTCCCGGCGCGAAACCGCTCTTTTTGCAAGTCGTCCGAAAACCCGGCGCAACTTAACGCGATGTTTACCACGTCGCGCGAGAACACTCAGTGAAACGTTCAAAGAGGGGCACTTATCGCCATGGACACGCTGCGCGGCACTTTCGATTCGAATGACCCGTCAGATCCTTACGGTCTGGACGAGGATTCGGATTGGAACGCCCGGTCCGCTGACGAAAGCGACGCACACACTGGCGAGGATTCGCTCGATCCGCGCGATCACCCGCCTGTCGCGATCGGGCAGGATGAGCGCCGGATGCAGGTGCGCGCCTACAATCACTGGGCCAGCCTGCTGGGGGATCGCTCTTTTCCTGCGATCGAAGATCTTGAGTTTGATGATCTGCCCGATTTCGGCCCCCACTCCGTGTTGCTCGATTTCTCTGCGGGCATTGATGATCCGCTTGTGCCCTTCATCGGCACAAAGCTGGCGCGCGAGTGCGGCACGGTTACCGGGATTGACCGGCTTTCTGATGTGCCCTCGCGCTCTTTGTTGAGCCGGATCACTGATCACTACATGCAGATCATGGCGAACCAGGCCCCGATTGGGTTTGAAGCTGAATTCGTCAACCAGCGCGGGGTTTCGATCCTATATCGCGGCATCCTGCTGCCGTTCTCCAGCGATGATGAATCGATCGATTTCATCTGCGGTGTGATCAATTGGAAAGAAATGGCTGATCAGGCGACGGCGGACGAATTGCTGCTGGAGATCGATCAGGCCATCGATGCCGAAGAAGACGATGAGGAGGAGCTTGCCCCAGAGGCTGGCCCCCGTCCGGCTGACCTGATGACCGACTGGGCCGATTCGCCCGCGCATGAAAATGGCGAGAGTGATGACGGCGCAGCCGATGCGCTGACCGCGCAAGAGCCAGACGACAATATCGCTGCTTTCGAAACAGGCGAGCAAGTGGGCACCGGAGACAGTGCCCCGGATGCTGATATGCCGCTGCCTGATTTTGGCCAGTATGCCCTCGAGGATCCTGAACTGGACGAGGAGGAAGGCGAGGAAGACGATTCCGGAGTGGATTACGGATTCGCCTCCCTGGCCGATCACATCGCCACCCCGTCAAAGAAAGCGGTCGATCTGGACGCCGAACGCTTTGATCCGGCTGACTATCAGATTGATAACGAGGAACCGGTCAACGAAGTCGCAAGCGTTGAGATGGAGGCAGAAGAGGAAAGCCTCACTGTCCCCGAGCAGGTGGACAGTCTGGACCGCTTGAACGAGGTCGAAGCCGACTTTGCGCCCGCTCCGCCGATTGATGTGTTTGGCAGCCGCACCCTCAGTGAAAGCACCAGTGAGCCGGAGGCCGAAGACGCGTTTGAAGCCCCCGCTCCGATTGATGTTGATGTCGATGCAGACCTGCACGATTGCCTCGCATCGGCCCGCGAGCTGGCGCGCAGTGCCCGCGCGTCCGAAGATCGCAGCCGCCAGGCGCTCTATGCAGCGGTTGGCCGCGCGTATGATTTCTCGCTCGCCGCACGCGAAGCGCCCACGGACTATGACGCGCTGGTCGAACAAAGCGGCCTGACCGTGCAAGACCGCGCGCCGATGACCCCGGTTGTGAAGCTGGTTTTTGGCAGCGAATACGACAAAACGCGCCTTACCGAATATGCCGCAGTGCTGAGCCATGCGCATCGCCTTGGATTGGAGCGTGGCACGCTCACCGACTATTTGGCGGACGCCGATGGCGGTCTTAAAGGTGTCGTGAAAGCCGAACGCCGCTTGCGTCGTGAGGAAAGCGGCAAGGCTATCGAGCCGGAGCATGTCGTCCGCGCCGCTCTGGCTGAAAAGCTGCGCGAACTCGAAGCGCTCACGCTTGAAGCGCTGGGCAGCGAAGGTCCGGAATTTGCGCTGGTGATGGTGCGTCGCGGCGCAGATGGTGGCATCGCCGTGCTGGGTGAGCTGGAACAGGATATCGGCCAGATCGAACGCGCAGCCAAACGCCTGATTGCCTGAAGCCTGCGCTTCCCCCCGATAGGCGAGTGACTGGTGCGCCGCCGCTGCCTTCGCTAAGCCACCAAGGGCGCCGGTGTTCCGCGCGCGCTTTGGTTGGTAAAAGGCATTAACTTTCAATGCGGTTCTTCTTCTGGGCACTGGCCGTGCTCGCAATTGTGCTGGTGGTCGGAGGGCTCGCACTGCAATTTGCGATTGCGCGCAATGGTCCTGCCGTGCTCGACACTGTCGACCGGCTGACAGGCGGCGCGCGCGGGGCAAAACGGCTCGCCACCCTGAAAACGGGCGAGCATCCGGCGCAAAAGCTCATCATCTGGGGCCTTGAAACGCGTGACCCTGCCGATCCGCCCTTGCCCGTGCTCGTTTTCGTCCATGGCGGCAGCTGGCGCTCGGGCGACCCTGACGACTATGGATTTGTTGGACGTGCATTTGTACCAGAAGGGTTCATTGTGGCGCTGGTCGGCTATCGGCTGATGCCCGATGGCGCCTATCCTGCCATGCTCGAAGACACCGCCAAAGCCATCGCTCTGCTCGATGCAACGGTCTCGGACTATGGCGGCGATCCCTCCCGGACTGTGATCGCGGGCCATTCCGCAGGAGCTTACAATGTCGTGATGACCGCGCTGGAGCGTCAATGGCTTGAACGCAAAGGCGCGTCCAACGATAGCCTGCGCGGCGTGATCGGACTGTCCGGCCCTTACGATTTCTATCCGTTTGACAGCGATTCGACCAAAGCCGCCTTTGGCCTTGCGCCCGATCCTGAGGCCACGCAGCCGCTTAATCACATCCGCGCGGACACTCCGCCCATGCTGCTGATCCATGGCGAACGCGATGAGCTGGTGGGCCTGCGCAATTCGCGGGCGCTTACCCTCGCTTTGACTGAGGCAGGCGCGCAGGCGCGGCTGGTGACCTACCCGGAAATGGCGCACAATGACCCGCTGATCGCGCTGGCTGAGCCGTGGCGCAGCCGCCGCGATCTGGTGGCCACCATGTCCAAGTTCGCGCGCGAAGTAACGCGCTAAAGGATTGCTGCGCCTGTTACCGGGCGTGACACGCTTTCAGTTCCTGTTCAGGCCGGAATGCGTTAATCCTGTATCCATGCGCCCCTTTCGCTCTTCCGCCACCCTGTTTCTCGCATGCGCGGCCCTGTTTACCTTCCTCGCCACGCCGCTCAGCGCACAGTCGCGCCTGCGCGATGCAGAGACGGAGGAATTGCTCGCTGACATGATCGCCCCGCTGGTTGAAGCAAGCGAGCTGGAGCCGGGCAATGTCGAGCTGGTGCTGATCAACGATCAATCAATCAACGCCTTCGTCGCGGGCGGGCAGGTTGTCTATGTCCATGCCGGGCTGATCAACGCGGCGGAAAGCGCCAATGAAGTGCAAGGCGTGCTGGCGCATGAATTGGGCCATATCACCGCCGGGCACGTGGCCCGCTTTGAAGAGCGGACCAAGGGCATGCAGGGCATGACGCTGCTCTCTCTGCTGGCGGGCGTGGGCGCGGTGCTGGCGGGCGCTCCGCCAGAGGCCGGCTTTGGTCTGTTCGGCGCCGGGATGCAGGCGGGCGTTGCCAACTTTCTGAGTTTCAACAGAAATCAGGAGGCTGCAACCGATCTGGCGGGCGCACGGTATCTTTCCGGCGCGGGCATTACCGGGCGGGGCATGCTCAAGTTCTTTGATCGCCTGCGCAATCTGGAAATTCGCCGGGGCTATTCTCAGGCTGACGAAGCTGCCTATGGGCGCACTCACCCGCTGTCCGGTGATCGCATCGCCACTCTGCGCGAATTGTTGGAAGACGATCCAGCCTGGGCGACACCGGAAGATGCCGAACTGCAGGCCCGCTTCCTGCGCGCCCGCGCCAAGCTGTATGGTTATCTGGCTGAGCCTGCGCGCACGCTGAACCTGTATCCTGAAAGCGATAAAAGCCTGCCCGCGCGTTATGCCAGAGCCTATGCTTATCACAAGGACGCGCAGATCGACAAAGCGCTGGCAGAAGCAGACGGCTTGCTCGCGAATGATCCGAATAATCCCTATTATCTTGAACTGAAGGGGCAGGTTCTGCTCGAATCGGGGCGCCCGGTGGAAGCGCTGGTCCCGCTGCGCCGCGCGACTGAGCTAACCCGCAGCCAGCCGCTGATCGCCTCAATTTTTGGCCACGCGCTGATCGCGACCGAAGACAAGGCGAATTATCCCGAGGCCGAACAAGTGCTGCGCGCCGCCGTGGGGCGTGACCGGCTTAACCCGTTTGCATGGTATCAGCTGGGCGTTGTCTATGCCGCGCGCGGGGACATTCCGCGCGCCCAGCTTGCCAGTGCAGAACAGCAAGTGATGACCCGCTCCTATCCCGCAGCCCTGCGCAATGCGCGGGCAGCTGAATTGGGGCTGCCGCGCGGTTCGCCAGACTGGATCCGCGCGCAGGACATTGCGCTGCAGGCTCGCTCTGAACTGGAGCAGCTGCGCGATCGGCGCTGATCCGTAAACGACAATCGTCTAATCCGCTTCTTCGCCTTTTTGTGGGCCTTTTTGTGGGCCTTTTCGTAGGCCCTCTCGTAGGATAGTGCGCGCATCATGGCTTCTGATACATCCTCCACCTCGCTCAGCTCTGCGCTGCTGACTTCGCTTTTGGCGCTGGTGTTCGGCTTTCTAGGCGCGGCAGTCTGGTCTTTCAGCGGGCTCGCGGATAATCGAACGCGCGCCTATCTGATCGACAACCCCGATGTCCTGCCGCTGATGGCGGAAAAGCTTCAGGAGCAAGAGCAATCAGCGCGGCTCGCCGAAGCGGGCGAAGATGTGTTCCGCGTGTTTCCGGGCGCGGTGCTCGGCAATCCACAGGGGACAAAAACACTTGTCGAGTTCACCGATTACAATTGCCCCTATTGCGAGAAGAGCCTCAAGGATGTGGAGAGCCTGATCGCGGCAGACCCGCAGCTGAAAGTGATCGTGCGCGAATGGCCGATTTTCGACGGCAGCGAAGTCGCCTCTCGCATGGCGCTCGCGGCCGCTTTGCAAGGCAAATATTCCGAGTTTCACAAAAAGCTGTTTGAGCTTGGCCCGGTGACGCCGGAAAGCATCGAAGCGGTGGAGCAGGCCGCGCGGACAATCGGCATCGACATGGAACGCGCTCGGCGCGACATGGTCAGCGACAGTGTGAATGTGGAGATTGCCCGCAACGGAGCGCTCGCGCGGACAATCGGCTTTTCCGGCACGCCCGCCTGGGTGACCGGTGACAAGGCTCTTGCCGGCGCGGTGGGATTTGAGACGCTGAAAGAGGCGGTGGAGACCGCCGGACCCATCGCCACAGGAGAAGAGCAAAGCTGATGCTGGCACGCCGCAGAGCATGGTTGCCTGCGTTGACCCACGCCTTGGCAGCTTTGCTCGGCATCACAACGTGCAGCGCCAGCGCTGCATCTGATCTTAACTACGTCGAACTGGACGAAGCGCGCGCGGGCATCCGCGCCTTTCAGGGCCGCGACCAGAAATTGCAAGACATCGGCTGGGCGCTGGCTCGCGGGAACGCTGCCTATTGCGACCGGATCATCCCTTCGGTTGGCCTGCAATTGCAAGATATCCAAAGCTACGGCGAACCCACCATTGCCCGCGCCGCCCTGGGCGTGGAGAGCGACTTTGCCGTACAGACCGCCGCGCGCGGATCACCCGCGGCAAAGTCCGGTGCCTTCACGCGCAACCGCGAAATCGTATCGATCAGCGGCTTTGACCCTAACACACTCGCGCTTGACCCGGGCAAACGCTGGGAGCGTGTCACGCGTGTTCACGACCGCATCACCGAGATGTTCGCGACGCAGGACACGCTGACTTTTACCTTTGCAGATGGAAGCTCCGAAACGCTCGCACCGGTCCCGATCTGTGAGACGGACTTCGTGCTGATCAACACCAAGAACAAACGCTTGGCGACGGGCGGGTTCGGGCAGGTTGCGATTGGCAGCGCGGTTGAGGCGTTCACCTATGACGAGCCGGTCTTTGCGGGCATGGTCGCGCATGAATTTGCGCACAGCCTGTTTCGGCACACACGCTGGCTGCGGCTGAACAAGCGCAAGCAGCGCAACAAGCGCGCCACCGAGCGCGAGGCAGACCGCATGATGCCATGGCTGATGGCCAATGCCGGCTATGATCCGCAGGCCGGTGTGGTGTTTGTTGAAACATGGCTAAAGCGCTATTCCTACGGTATTTTCCGCGACCGCGCCTATGACGCTTGGGACGAGCGCGCGGAGAATATCAGCGCCGAAATCGCAATTGTGCGTGATTTTGTTGAGCGCGAGGGCAAGGCCGATTGGGCCACGCATTTTCAACGCGGCATTGATCCGTTCATGGGCATGTCTCCGCAAGACATTCTTGCTGAGAACTCTGCGGCAGACGCGGCCAAAGCCACCTTTGCCGCACTCGAGGAACGGATGCGCGCCCGCGAAGTAAGGATCGCTGTGGACGAGAGCGCGCTCAGCCCGGATGCCTTCGCTGCAGGCGAGCGTGCGTCAAGCAGTGGTGCGCTTGCGATGTCCTCGCACGGGGCGCGCGCAAAAGTCTCTGCCCGTTTGTGCGAAATGGTCTATATAACTGCACTATGGCGCACGACCTCGCCTCTCCATCCGGCTCTGGCAAGAGCATGCTGGCTATCCAGCCAGCGCCTTTCTTTGCCAACAAGAACCAGGCCTTCTGGATCCTCCAGCTAACCGGCTGGGGTGGCACCTTCCTGCTGCGCGCGGTCAGCGCGATTGCAAACGGCCTTCCACTGACCCAGCTCGCTCTGTTCCTCGTCACCACGATCACCGGCTTTTCGATCAGCATGGTGCTCTCGGTCATTTATCGAGAGCTGATCGGGCGGCGGCCCATCGTCACCTGGGGGGTGACGGCTTTGGTGCTGCTTGGCGCGGTGACGCTGTTCGCGGCGATCGATGCGTGGATGCAGGGCATCTATTATGGCTCGACCCGCGAGACGACATTTGCGGGCCGCTTTATCGGCCTGTCCTTCATCCCGCTGACGCTGCTGGGCGGCTGGAGCGCGCTGTATTACGCGATCAATTTTTTCCTGACGGTGGAGCGGCAGGCGGACCGGTTGGAGCGGCTCGAAACGCAGGCGACCGCCGCGCAGCTTGCGATGCTGCGCTATCAGCTCAATCCGCATTTTCTGTTCAACACGCTAAACTCCATCAGCACTCTGGTCCTGCTCAAACAGACCGAGCAAGCCAATGCGATGCTCACGCGCCTGTCCGGCTTCCTGCGCCACACGCTGGTGGGTGAGCCCGGTAGCCAGGTGACGCTGGAACAGGAAATTGAGACCTTGCAGCTCTATCTCGATATTGAGCGGATGCGGTTTGAAGAGCGGCTGCGCACGCATTTCGCCATCGATGATGAGGCATGGGGCGCGCGTCTGCCATCCATGCTGCTTCAGCCGCTGATCGAAAACGCGATCAAATATGCGGTTGGCGCGCAGGAAGAAGGCGCGAGCATCTCTGTTACAGCCCGGCTTGTCGGGCAGCGGCTGAGGCTGAGCGTTGACGATACCGGGCCGGGCGCAGACCTGGCCGCAACATCGCCTGAAACCAGCCACATCAGCGACCGCCCCGTGTCAACCGGCGTTGGTCTGGCTAATATCCGTAACCGGCTTGTGCAGGCTTATGGTGATGACCATCTGTTTGAAACGCGCTCTGCGCCAGGCGGCGGGTTTACCGTTCTGATTGAGATTCCGTTCGTCTCCGCCCTTCAGGATGCACCGCTCGCCGAAACTGTCAGCCAGCGTTCATCTGCCGGTGCGCAGCCAGACATCACGGAACCCAAGCCGTCTGCCAGCGGTACGCGCCCGCTTAACCCGTCCCCCGCAATCGGATCATAACAACCATGACCATTCGCACCATTCTCGTTGATGATGAAAAACTAGCCATTCAAGGCCTGCAATTGCGCCTTGAGCCGTTTGACGATGTCGAGATAATCGACACCTGCTCAAACGGGCGTGAAGCGATCCGCAAGATCAAGACCGAAAAGCCTGACCTGGTGTTCCTCGACATCCAGATGCCGGGCTTTGACGGGTTCAGCGTGGTCAAAGGCGTGATGGAAATCGAACCCCCGCTGTTCGTCTTCGTCACCGCTTATGAGGAGCACGCGATCCGCGCCTTTGAAGCCAATGCAGTCAATTACCTGATGAAGCCGGTCGATGAAGACAAGCTCGCCGACACAATCGAGCGCGTGCGCCAGCGGCTGGCGGAGAAGAAGTCGACCGAGGATGCGGATCAGTTGCTCGATGTGCTGGCGCAAGTCGCGCCTGACCGTGCGGCAGAGTTCAGCGGAGCCGAAGGCGATGCCGAAAGCGCGGACCGGTTTGAAAAGCTCATCAATGTGAAAGATCGCGGCAAGATTTTCCGGGTCGAGGTCGACTCAATCGAGCATATCGAAGCAGCGGGCGATTATATGTGCATCCGAACGGCCGACAATTCGCTGATCCTGCGCGAAACGATGAAGGATCTGGAGCGCCGCCTGGACCCGCGCAAATTCCAGCGCGTGCACCGCTCAACCATCGTCAATCTCGACCAGGTGCGTCAGGTGAAGCCGCACACTAACGGCGAGTGCTTTCTGGTGCTCGACAGCGGGCAGGAAGTGAAAGTGTCGCGCAGCTACCGCGACGTGGTGGCGCGCTTCGTACACTGATTTTTGCGCACCCCCATCCGGGGCTGCGTCCTCGCTAGATGCGCAGGCAAGCTGCGCCCGCTGCGGACGGGCGGTCGCCCTTGCGGTCGCTTCGCAACCGGCTATTGATTGGGAATGACCGAATTTTCGCTTCCCGGTTTTGACCTTGATCGCTTTGTGCGCGACACTCTCGATGAAGACCTTGGCGTAGGGCTTGAGGGCGGCGGGAAGGATGTGACGTCGCAAAGCGTTATCCCTGCCGATGCGCGCTTTTCTGGCGTGATGGACAGCCGCGATGCGATTGTCGTGGCGGGCCTACCGTTGGCAGAGGCGTTTTTCCGGTATCTCGATCCTGACGTCACCATCGAAACCCCTGTGCATGATGGCGACACTGTCACGCCCGGCACCGATCTCATGCGCCTCGTCGGCAATGCCCGCGCGATGCTGACCGCGGAGCGCAGCGCGCTTAACATCGTGCAGCACCTCTCGGGCATCGCCACCATGGCGCACCAATATGTGACAGCCATGCGCGGCCCCGGCGGCAACCCATCCTGCACCCTGCTCGACACCCGCAAGACCCTCCCCGGCCTGCGCGCACTCGAGAAATACGCAACCCGGCAAGGCGGCGCGCAAAACCACCGCATGGGCCTGTGGGACGCCGCCATGATCAAGGACAACCACGTCGCAGTCGCAGGCAGCGTCGGCGAAGCGGTCGCGCGGGCAACGGCGGCGGGTGTGAAGCCGATCATCTGCGAGGTTGACCGGCTCGACCAGATCGAACCTGCGCTGAAAGCGGGCGCGCATCACCTGCTGCTCGACAATATGGCGCCCGAAGTCTTGCGTCAGGCGGTAGAGATCGTGGCAGGCCGCGTGCCCACCGAGGCGAGCGGCGGAATTAATCTCGATACGATAGCTGCCAAAGCGACGAGCGGGGTGGATTACTGCTCAGTAGGGCGGCTCACCCAGAGCGCGCCAGCTGCCGATGTCGGTCTGGATTTCACGCCGCTGTGATTCATCACTCATGACGCCCACAGCCAGACGTCGCCCACTTTCAATCAAGCTGTTTTCCATCCTCTGCGTGCTGGGTGCATTTGTATCTCTTATCAGGGGACTGCTTGACCCCTTTACCGCCCAAGGCACATTTTGGGGCTACACCGGCCAATGGCTGAGCGAAGATGCCGTGATCATCGCGCTTTTCTCGGTGTTTACCATCGCGCTCATCCCGATTTTCTGGATTTACTCTGTTGCCAGTCCGATCGCCCGCTGGATCGTGGTGGCTTTTGGCCTGTTGAGCATGTGGCTCTACGTAAACAATCCCAGCTACGTAATCCACGCGCTCGGCCATGATCCCGCGGAGATGCTGGCACCGACGCTCAAATTGCTTTCGATTGCTTTGCTATTTGTGCCGAGCTCTAATCGTTACTTCGAACAAAACACGGTGAGAAATGCTTCTTCTGCTTGATCCGCAATCGAGAATTGGCCGTCATCGCAAGAGGCGCAGCCCCGTGGCGATCCAGGGCACGAGGTGCGAACCTTGAGCAAGGGTTGCTGGATTGCCGCGTCGCTTGCGCTCCTCGCAATGACGGGCGGCGGTCTTGGCGCCGCCCACGCCCAGGCCTATCAATGCCGCGCGCCTGCTTTGGCCAGCGTCCCCACTATCGCGCCTGAAGCGAGCCCGCGCCGTATACCGATCACGGGCTATACGCTCGCGCTCAGCTGGAGCCCTGAATTCTGTAAGCCGCGCGAAAGCTCACCGCGCCACCGGGTCCAGTGCTCGGGGCGCAATGGGCGATTTGGCATGGTGGTGCATGGGCTCTGGCCACAAGGCGCGCGGACCTGGCCGCAATGGTGCGGGTCGAAACGCGCGCTCACCCCGGCGCTGGTGCGGCGGCAAATGTGCATGATGCCTTCCGCTCGGCTCGCGGCGCGCCAATGGGCCAAGCATGGCAGCTGTATGGCAAAAAAGCCGGAGACCTATTTCGGCGTCACGCGCGTGCTGTGGGAGAGCCTGCGCGTCCCCGAATACGACCGGATCAGCCGCGAGGACGGCCTCACCGCAGGCCGCATCCGTCGCGCCTTTGCAGACGCCAATCCCGGCATTCCGGCGAGCGCGGTGGGCGTAAAGCTGAACGAGCGCGGCTGGCTGCAAGAACTGCGCCTGTGCTATTCCAAGCGCTTTCGCCCAACCCGCTGCGATGATCGCCGCTATGGCGCGAAGGACGCCGCAAGAGCCAAAATCTGGCGCGGGCTCTAGGACTGTCAAGGGAGAGGCTTGCGGGGTAGCGGCCAAGCGCCTATTTCGATGATACAGGATATCATTGGACACCAGACCCATGGCGATGCTTGCCCCCGTACCCACTCACGATACCAGGCAGTCCGACGGCGTGCGGCTGAGCACCTCGCCCACTATCCTTGAGGCCATTCGCGAGGAGGCGTGCAACCTTGCCGTGTGGGAGCGTGCCCCGATGGCCGGGCTGGATACGATCATTACGCCTGAGCTTGCCAGCATCCGCTTCACCAGCGCTTTGGGCGATCTGCCTGAGCGGTTGCGCAAGGAACTGCGCGCAGCGGGCTACCCGCAGACCGAAATCACCGATGCGCTCGCCGCCGACATTGACACACTGGCAGCGCGTTATGCCGGGATTTATGGCCATTCCGCGCTGGAACTTAGACTGGAAATCGTCACCACCAATTCGTGTCGCAAGTTCCACGCCGATTACGTCGAAGCGCGGCTGATCACGACCTATGTCGGGCGGGGCACGGACTGGCTCTCCAACGCAGACGCAGATCGGGTCGCAGCGGGCGGTGACCCCGCACAGATTCGCTCACTAGGCCCCGGCGATGTCGGCCTGTTCAAAGGCAAAATGGCGACCGAGCACCCCGCCATCCACCGCTCGCCCCCAATCGAAGGCACCGGCGAGACGCGACTGCTGCTGGTGCTGAACCCTGCGCGGTTGGCTACCGCCGCTCTCTAAAGAACGCGCGCAGAAGGTCCGCCGCTTCCGCTTCACCGATGCCCGAATAAACCTCGGGCCGGTGCAGGCATTGCTCTTGCTCGAACACCCTTGCGCCGTGTTCGACCGCTCCGCCTTTGGGGTCGCTTGCGCCGTAATACAGGCGGGCAATGCGGGCGTGGGCTATGGCGCCGGCGCACATCGGGCACGGCTCCAGCGTGACGTAGAGGTCGCAGCCTGTCAGCCGCTCCTCACCCAGCATCTCAGCCGCCGCGCGCAGCGCGCGCATTTCAGCATGGCCGGTAGGGTCGGGCGGGGAGCGGGTTGCGTTGCCTGCCACCGCCAGCACGCGCTTTCCGCGCATCACCACCGCGCCCACGGGCACTTCGCCCGCCTGGCCCGCTTCACGCGCCGCCTCCAACGCCAGCGCCATTGGACGCGGCAATGGCCAGCGCGCCGGGCTTGCGGTATCTAACGTGGGTGGGGCATCCGCCATGCTCTGTGCGCTAACCGCCTCACCCCGGCGAATCAATTGACGTTTGCGAGACTCCCGGCTATGCGCCGCGTCTTCCGGGAGACATTGCATGTCTGGCTCGCTCAATTGAGCGGCCCTCCCGCCACTGTTAACAAGACGAGAGATATCATGTCGCGTATTTGCGAACTGACCGGCAAGGGTCGCCAGGTCGGCCACAATGTGAGCCACGCCAACAACAAGACCAAGCGTGTCTTCCTGCCCAACCTTCAAAACGTCACGCTGCTCAGCGAGAAGCTGGACCGCAGCTTCAAGTTCCGCGTGTCCACGCACGGCCTGCGCTCGGTTGAGCACAATGGCGGGCTCGACAATTGGCTGCTGAAGACCAAGGACGAAAAGCTCAGCGCGCGCGCTCTCAAGGTGAAGCGTGAGCTGAAGAAGGCCACCGCCGCCGCCTGATCGGCGCGGGGCTTGGCGCCCTTCCCTATGGAACAACACAAGGCGTGCGGCTCAGTCGCGCGCCTTTTGGTGTGTCTCATCGCTGCCTGCGGGAGCGACCTTGTCCGCCTTGCACAGAGCTTTCGGATCGAGCACCAGCTTTGCCAGCAAAGTGCGCTGCATCAGCGCGCGGTTGTCATCCGAGATGATCCAAACGTCCAGCGTCCCGTCGCCGCGATCCCGAAACGCGAGGCCTTCATAATTCTCAGGCGGAACCGCGCGCGTCAGATCAAGCACGAAGCGCGGGGCGAGCTCTTGCGGCTCATCCGCGCCGGGCAGGTCAGCAATCGCGATGCGCGCCTCGAAGGGCGGGATGCCCCACACGACCGAGCGCAGCAGGATCAGCAAGCGACCATCCGGCATTTGCTTCACATCGGTGATGCCAAAGCCCTTTTGCGGGGAGATATAGGTCAGCGTCTCGGGCGCATCGCCGGCAATCGGATCGCGCGGATAGAGCAGCGCTTGGCCGCCGCTTTCCGGGATTACCAAAAAGCGGCCATCGGCCAACCGCACCATCGCCTCCGCCCCTGAATTGACGCTCCAGTCGACTTCCTTGTCGATGATCCGCACGCCATCGGCAGCGCTGGCATTGGTGAAGCGGTGGAAGGCGTGGACGTTCTCAAAACCAAGCCAATAGGCGCCCGTTGCCGGATCGCGCGTGGCGGATTCGATGTCCCACAATTCGCGCGCATATTTGCGGTCGACCAGCTGGCGCACGACATAGCGCGCGCGGTTGTGGCGATCCCCGGCGCGCGGTTTGGGCTGCGGGCGGTCTGGCTCGACAAAGCGCATCCGCGCGCCCCGGTCGGAAAATGCGGTGAGGTGGTGATTGTTCATCGCCAGCAGCGCCGAAAAACCGCCAAACAGCAAATGCTGCGCGCTGTATTCCCACACGCCTTCAACCCGCCAGCCCGGCTCCTGCACCGCTGAGGCCTCGGCGATCTGCTCCAGCGCCACATCGACCGGCGGATCGCTAGGTGTTTGTGAGCGAACGAATGTGCCCGGCGCAAGCGCGATGGCCAGCAGAACAGCGGGGAGAAGGCGGGGCATATCGCGGGCGCTTTTCTAGGGGGCGGGCGCCCGCGTCAACTCAGTTCATCGGACCCGTGAACAGCAGCGGATCGAGCCGCGCTTTGTTCCACTTGAGGCTCCAGTGCAGGTGCGGCCCTGTCGCGCGGCCTGTGGCGCCGACATTGCCGATATGCTCGCCCTGCGTCACACGCTGCCCCTCTTCAACCGCGATCTTGGAGGCGTGCAGGAATGCGCTGTTGAGCCCTGCCCCATGATCGATGATGATGAGCCCGCCTTCAAGGCTGAACCCGGTGCGTGCCAGCACCACCACGCCATCCGCCGGAGCCACAAACGGCACACCGCCGCCCGGCGCAATGTCGATCCCCGAATGATAGCTGCCCGGCTCTCCGCGATAGATGCGCTGGCGCCCGAAAAGCCCGGAAATGCGCCCTTTGACCGGCCAGATGAAGTCCTGCTTCCACCCCGCCGCATCAGTCTTTTTGGCGCGCGCGGCGGTGATCGCTTCCCATTCCGGCTTGCGCTTGCGCCACCACGCCTCGCTCGACCCACCGCCGCGTTTGGGAAGGTTGATGCGCTGGATTTGCCAATCGCGTGGGGAGACCTCGAGGGTTTCACTCAGCGTCTCACCATTGGCCAGCGTCACGCTCAGCTCCAATGTGTCTGCGCTGTCGCGGTCAAAGGCGGCGAAGAAATCGCCCCGCTCAGTCAGCTCCAGTGCCTGATCACCCAGCGACGCGCTTGCCGCGCCAACGGGCACAGATCCGCGCACATAGCCGCCCTGCGTCATTGCGCCTGTGAACGAGAGTGTGGGGCGCACATCGCGGGCGGCGGCGCTTGATTCGGCATCGTCGGTGCTGAGAACAGGCTCTGCCGCGATGGCCTGCGTGCGGTCATCAGGCGACGCGGCTTCGCTGTCCACACAGCCGGGCAAGCCGACAAAGCCGACTCCGAGACCTGCGATTATTGGCCAAGCGATCATAGTAACGCGAAGCGCCATCAGCATGTCACTCACGCCCGCTCAAACTTCACCAAGCAGCCTTTTGGTGGCGATTTCGGCGCTGGCATACGCCTCCTGATGGTCCGCGCTCCAATAGCGCAATTCCTCCAGCGGGATTGCCTCGGCGCTCACCGCACAGACCACGTGGCCGCCGGGACGGAGCACACGGAAACTTGATGCTCCATACAGGAGCTTGGCAGGCTTTTCTGACGACGACATCAACATGCGCGTGGGCATAGCAGTTTGTTTCTAGCCAAACAAATCCTCTTGGCCGCTTGGCCCCTTCGGTTTGGGTGCGCGCGCGGGCTTTGCCGCAGGTTTGCGCGGCGCTGAGGTTCCAGCAGGAATCGCGGTCAGCGCCCCGTCAGCGAATTGCAGCGTCAGCTCGCTTTCCTTGCCCGCCTGCGCCTTTCCAGTGAGCGCCGTGCCGTCCGCGCCGCGCACGATGGCATAGCCGCGCTCCAATGGCTTTTCAGGGTGAAGTTGGCTCGCAATCCGCGTGAGCGCATCCAGCTGATCGCGCGCGCGGGCGATGGGGCGCTCAACCAGTGCGGGGGTCAGACGCACGCGAGCCGCCCGATTGGCGGCATCGGCGTGGGCGCGCTGGAGCACGCGCGGGGACAGACGCGACTGCACGCCGGCGAGCCGCTCGCGACCCTGCCCTGCGCGGTCAACCAGACCTCGGCGCAAGCGCTCAGAGAGCTCATCAAGCCGCTGCGCCTGGGGTTGCAGCAAAGCCTCAATCCGGGGCATTCGACGGGCACGCGCTTCGAGCCTTTCGCGGCCCAGCTCCACCGGGCGATGCACCGCGCGGCGCTGGCGGGCGGCGAAATCGGCGAGCGTCGCATTAAGGTCAGCGCGCACTGGCACGGCCATCTCCGCTGCCGCGGTGGGCGTGGGCGCGCGGCGATCCGCCGCATAATCGGCCAGCGTCGTGTCAGTCTCATGCCCGACAGCCGAGATCACCGGGATGGAGCACTCGGCAATCGCGCGCACGACAGCCTCTTCGTTGAAGCTCCACAAATCCTCGATCGACCCGCCCCCGCGCGCGACGATCACCACGTCAGGCCGCGCGACCGGGCCGTCGTCAGCCATCCCGGAAAATCCGCGTATCGCACCCGCCACTTGCTCAGCCGCGCCTTGCCCTTGCACCAGCACCGGCCACACCAGCACATGGCTCGGAAAGCGATCAGCCAGCCGGTGCAGAATGTCGCGGATCACTGAGCCTGTGGGTGACGTCACGACGCCAATTGTGAGCGGCAAAAACGGCAGACGGCGCTTGCGGCGATCGTCGAACAGCCCCTCTTGCGCCAGCCGCGCGCGGGTCTTTTCCAGCAGCGCCAGCAGCGCGCCCTCGCCCGCGATCTCCAGACTGTCGATCACCACCTGATATTTTGAGCGGCCCGCATAAGTCGTCAGCTTGCCGGTCGCGATCACTTCCAGCCCGTCTTCCGGCACAAAGCTCAGCCGCCCCGCATTGCCGCGCCACATCACCCCATCGAGCACCGCTTTGTCATCCTTGAGCGCGCAATACACATGCCCTGACGCGGCGCGTTTGACGCCGGAAAGCTCCCCGCGCAGGCGCACATGGCCAAAGCGATCCTCCACCGTCCGCTTGAGCGCAGAGGAGATTTCGGTGATCGACATCGGCTCAGCGTTGTCGCCTGCGCGCTCGCGGGCTACCAGCCCTGCGGAGCGGTCATTGGAGTAAGAAGGGTTGCGAGCCATGAATGTCCTGCTGCTGGGATCGGGCGGGCGCGAACATGCGCTAGCGTGGAAGCTGACGCAATCCCCGCAAGTGGCGCGCCTGTTTGCAAGCCCGGGAAATCCGGGCATCGGCGAATGCGCTGCGCTGATCGAGGTTGACCTGAGCCGGCCCGATGCTTGCCTCCAATTCTGCCATACGAATGACATTGCGCTGGTGGTGATCGGCCCAGAGGCTCCCTTGGTGGCGGGCCTTGCCGATGTGCTGCGCGCTCAGAAAATTGCGGTGTTCGGGCCGTCCAAGGCTGCCGCGCAGCTTGAAGGGTCCAAAGGGTTCACCAAGGATCTGTGCGAGCGCGCGGGCATTCCGACAGGCGGCTATGTGCGGGCAACCACGCTGGACAAGGCGCAAGCTGCGCTGAGCGGCTTTGCACCGCCCTATGTGCTGAAAGCAGACGGGCTCGCGGCAGGCAAAGGCGTTGTCATCGCGCAGACGCTGGATGAAGCGCACGCTGCGCTGGCCGACATGTTCGGCGGGCAATTCGGGGATGCGGGCGCGGAAGTGGTCATCGAAGAATTCCTAGAAGGCGAAGAGGCAAGTTTCTTCGCGCTCACCGATGGGGAAACGATCCTGCCTTTCGGCACCGCGCAGGATCACAAGCAGGTGGGTGAAGGCGACACCGGGCCGAACACGGGCGGCATGGGCGCCTATTCGCCAGCCCCGGTGCTGACGCCTCAGCTGCAAACCCGCGTGATCGAGGAAATCATTCGCCCCACTGTCGAGACCATGCACGCTGAGGGAACGCCCTATTGCGGCGTGCTCTATGCCGGCCTGATGCTGACGGCGGATGGCCCCAAACTGATCGAATACAATTGCCGCTTTGGGGACCCCGAATGCCAAGTTTTGATGATGCGGCTGGAGAGCGATTTGGCGCAAATCATGCTGGCCTGCGCGAACGGCGAACTCGCGGGGGTTGCAGCAGAGTTTGCTGATAACACCGCGCTCACTGTGGTGATGGCAGCCAAGGGCTATCCCGGCACGCCCGAAAAAGGCGGCGCAATCGACCTCGCAGAGGTGGGGGCTGCGGAAGCCAAGGTCCTCCACGCCGGAACCGCGCTAAAGGACGGCGCGCTGGTGGCCAATGGAGGCCGCGTGCTTAACGTCACGGCCACCGGAGAGAACGTGATCGAAGCGCAGGCGGCGGCCTATGCGGCGGTGGAGAAGGTGGACTTCCCCAGCGGCTTCTACCGGAGCGATATCGGCTGGAAGGAAGTGGCTCGGGAGGCGAAGGGCGGCGCGAATTGATGTATCCGAGTGCTGAGGCTCGGCTACCCGACAATCCACTCACCCTCTGGTTCAGCGGCTATCATTGGGGCTAGCTCTTGCGTGAGCCAATTGCGGAATGCGCGGATTTTTGGCGATTGCCGCCGGACGGCAGGATAGATCAGGCGAAACCGGCTGCCAGGGCGCACAACCCGCTCTCCCACCCGCACCAGCCTGCCTTCAGTGATCTCTGTGTGGAACATCGGCGGAGCAAGGATCGCGACGCCGTTGCCGCTCATCGCGGCGGCGGCATCGAGCATCTGCGAGTCGAATTCCAGCCCGCGCGGCGTCGAGGCGAGTGACAGCGCACTGCGCGCCCCGCACAGGGCCTCATCCCATTTCTGCCACCAACCCGTGTTAGGCGAGATGCGCCGATCTTCAGGAATAGGCGCATCGGGGCGATCAAAATCGGCAAAGCGCGCGGCAAAGTCCGGGCTGGCAAACGGCGCGATGCCCAGCGCCATCAAGTCGTGCGAGCGCACACTTTCGGGCACATCATGCGACAGGCGGATCGCCAGATCGCACCTGCCCGCTTCAAGATCGACGAAGTCATCGCTCACATCGAGCCGCACAGCGATTTCCGGGTGGGCGATCTGAAAGCTGCCCAGCCGCGGGGCGAGCACTTTGGTTGCAAAAGTCTGGAAGCATGCAATCGCAAGGACGGAATCCTCTACCCTGTTAAGCGCGGCAAACGCGCTTTCCATTGTGCCAAAAGCCTGCGCGATCCTGGGCGCCAGCGCTTCGCCCGCCGCAGTCAGCTCCATGCTGCGCCCGCGCCGCACAAACAGGATTGCGCCAATGCGCTCTTCCAAGCTCTTGATCTGATAGCTGACACCCGCCTGCGTCAGCCCCAGTTCCTCGCCAGCGCGGGTGTAATTGCCATGCCGCGCGGCGGCTTCAAACGCCCGGATCGCTGAGAGAGGGGGAAGGTTCCGCATCTCAGTACTATAAGCTGAACTTATGTGTGAAGCCAGCTTTTGATTGGTCTTGTCAGGGCAACCTCGGCATCCTTGAGGCATCAAGCACAAGGAGCACCAATATGACTGACCCACGCCAATCACTCGCCATGGCACGTCTGGCAATGATCATCGTTCCGTGCCTGCTCACCATCGTTGCCTTGACTGGCACAGCGACCGCAAAGCCTGACCACAACACGGTGCATGTCGACTATGTCGATCTTGACCTGTCCAGAGCGAAGGGACGGGCGGCGCTTGATGCGCGCATTGAACGGGCATTGAGGGATGTGTGCCGCACGCGGTTTTCGCGGTCCGTGCGCGCTGCAGCGCAAATGCGGGCGTGCCTTACTGAAACGCGCCGCTCGATTGCTCCGCAACGCAAAGCGATCCTTGCGAGGGCAGGAGGCAAAACGACCGCGCAAAATTGAGCCAGATCAATGATGGGAGCGGGAGCGACGCTATAAAGGCGTCATGCTCACTCACCCGCTCCTTTTCATCGCGACCGCCTCAGCGCTCCTCGCCGCCTGCCAAACCACTGCGCCCGGCCCGGCTCCAGATAGCGCGGCACAGGCACAGAACCAGCCGCCCACCATCGTCGCCAGCGTGTGCGCGGATTGTCATGCGGTGAAGGCGCCGTTTCTCTCGCCCAACGAAGAGGCCCCGCCCTTCGATGCGCTGGCCAACCAACCGGGCCTGACCAGCGAGACGATCACGCGCTGGCTGGTTGACGCGCACAATTATCCCGAGCTGATGGAATTCGCGCTCAGCGAAGAAGAGGCAAAGGACGTGGCGGGCTACATCCTGACGCTCAAAAGCGACGATTATCGCCCCTCGGAATGAACCTTAGAGCTTTTGTGCCACCAGCGCTTTCAAGTCCACTTCGGGGCGCGGGCCGTAATGCGCGATCACTTCCGCTGCCGCGATCGCGCCTCGCTTGAGGCATTCTTCGAGCGGCGCGCCCTTGGCATAGCCTGACAGGAAACCGGCTGCGAATTGATCGCCTGCCCCGGTTGTGTCGATGACCTTCTCAACCGGCTCAGCGCTCACCACAGCGCGGTCCCCGCCTGCTTGCGCCACAGCGCCCGCTGCGCTGCGGGTCGCGACCAGAACCGGCACCTTGGGCGCGATCTGCGCAAAGCCTGCCTCGAAATCGTCCTCGCCCGTCAGCGTGGCCAGCTCGCTTTCATTTACGAACAGGATGTCGATCAGGCCTTCGTCAATCATCGTGCGGAAGTCATCGCCATGCCGCTCAATCACAAAGCTTTCGCTCGCGGTGAAGGCGACCTTGCGCCCAGCAGCGCGAGCCACTTCGATGGCGCGGCGCATGGCGCGGCGGGGCTCTTCGGGATCCCACAGATAGCCTTCGAGATAGAGGATCGCGCCGCTCGCAATGAGCTCTTCATCCAGCGCATCGGCAGGCAGGAACTGGCCTGCGCCAAGAAACGTGTTCATCGTGCGCTCGCCATCGGGCGTCACAAAGATCAGCACGCGGCCCGTGGCAGGCTCGCCATCTCGGGCCGCTGTGTCAAAATCGATCCCGGTTGCGCGCATATCGTGGCGGAAGACCTTGCCGAGCTGATCATCAGCCACCTGCCCGATAAAGGCGCATTGCAGGCCCAACGTAGAAAGCCCGGCCAGCGTGTTCGCCGCAGAGCCACCCGAAAGCTCGCGGGCGGGCGGCATAGCCTCGTACAATTCATCCGCGCGGGCCTCATCAATCAGCGTCATGCCTCCCCGACTGAGCTGCAATTCCTCGATCAATTCCTCTTCGCATGAAGCGATGACATCGACGACGGCGTTGCCAATGGCGATGACGTCATAGCGCGGGTCTGTCATGAAGCGTGTATCCTGTTATCTGCTTGGTCGTGTGGCTCAGAAACGAGCCTTGGGGAAAAGCGCCTAGCGGGCGGCGCTGCGGGGGCCAAGTGGTTTGACACGATCAGGGGCTCTCCCTCATGCCTGCGCATCTGATGCGTCTCGTCCTTGGAGCTTTGGTGAAAGCCGTCGGCCAACTTGCCGACCCCGCCGTGCTGCGGGTGCTGGCGAAGAGTGTACTGGTCACTTTGCTCGCCTTCGCCGTGTTTGGAGTGGCGTTGTATTTTGGGCTGGTGTGGGCTTTTGCCGCGCTCGGATGGTCCGGAGGTGGCTTTGCAGAGGCAACCATGGCCGCGCTGGTCGCCATTCTTGCTGGCTGGGTCCTGTTTCGCGTGGTTGCGCTGTTTGTGCTGCAATTGTTTGCAGACGAGATCGTGACGGCGGTGGAGCAACGGTATTATCCCAAAGCCGCCCTTAACGCTTCAGGCCAATCGCTGCGCCGCGAGATCGCCAACGGCGCGCGCGCTGCAGGCCGAACGCTGATCGCCAATGCGGTGGCGCTGCCGCTGGTCGCGGTTTTGTGGTTTACCGGGATCGGTCCGCCGCTGGTGTTTCTGCTGGTCAACGCCTTCTTGTTGGGCCGCGAATTGACGGAAATGGCGTGGTTTCGCCAAGGCGGCTCGCTGTCAGACCCGCATCCCGTGCCCAGCGCAATGCGCTTTGCATTGGGAGCCGCGATTGCCGGGCTGATGCTGGTGCCGGGGATCAACCTGATAGCCCCTGTGATCGGCGCGGCGGCGGGCACGCATGTGCTGCACAGGCGCGCTGAACAGGTGGCGAAGAGGGAGCAGGCTGATGGCTGAGCGTTGGAAGCGGATGGGCGCGGCGGCGATTGTGTCGCTGAGCCTGACCGCCTGCACCACCGGCGCGAGCAAGAGCGATATCGGGCTGCGCACGCCCACACCTGCTCCGCCGTCAGCGGCACCTCCCGCCCCTACATCAGCGCAACCTCGGCTCGTGCTTAAAGACCGCGATCCCAACGCCATTCTGGGCACGCAAGCCTCTGCTTTGACCGAGCGTTTTGGGATCGCGCGCCTGACGCTTCCCGAAGGCGAGGCAACGAAGCTGCAATTCGCCAGCCCGACGTGCGTGCTCGACATCTACCTCTATCCGCTCGCCGCCGGGGCGGAGCCGATCGCCACTCACGTACTCAGCCGCCGCCGCGATGGCAGTGCAATTGAGCAAAGCGCCTGTGTCGCAGCGCTGGAGCGCGAACGGTAACGCGGTCTTAAGCACGCCTGTGCCATGCCCCATCGCAATCGAAACGAGGGGTGCACACCTGCCATGACCACGCATTTCACCGAGCTTGCCCGCCGCGCTGCGGAGGATGGATCGGTTTCGCCTGAAGAACTGCTAGCCCTGCGCCGTCAGGGCTGGGGCGATGGCGAAATCCACCGCGATGAGGCCGAAGCGATCTTTGCCCTCAACAACACTCTAGAGGAGCGCAGCCCGGAATGGTGCGACTTCATGGTCGAGGCAATCGGCGAATATGTGCTCAACGGCACACCACCGCGCCTGCAATGCAGCGCTGACGAAGCACAATGGCTGATCGGGCAGATTGACCATGATGGCGTGGTCGAAAGCCTGGTCGAGATGGAAGTGATGGTCCGCATCCTTGAGCGGGCCGAGAATGCGCCCGTCGCGCTTAAGAACTATGTTCTTAAGCAGGTTGAGAAAGAAGTGCTGACCGGCACCGGCCCCGCACGCTGCGGCGGCTCGCTGTCAGCGACGCATATCAGCGCGGCGGAGTGCCGCATCCTGCGCCGTGTGATCTTTGCGAGCGGTGGCCATGGCCCCGCTGCCGTCACCCGGTTTGACGCAGAAATGCTGTTCCGCTTGAAAGACGAGACGCTCGCAGAAGAAAACGCAGCCGAGTGGGACGATCTGTTCCTTGATGGGATTGCCAATTATCTGCGCGGCTTCCGCCTGCAAAACGCGCAAGTCAGCCATGAGCGCAAGCGCGAGCTTGAAGCCTTTGTGGCCGACAACAAAGCGAATGTGGGCCGCTTCTTCGGACGCATGGCCAAGGAAGCGCCCAATGTTGCCAATTCAATCGGCGTTGTGTTCGGAAAGAAGAGCTCCGGCCCGGACTATGGCGCGTTGGAAGCGACGGGCTACGAAGTCACCGACACCGAGCAGGAATGGCTCAACGCGATGGTCGAAGCTGATGGCGAGATTGATGACCTGGAGCGCCGCCTGATCGCTCGGCTCGCCCGCGAGGACTGATCGCTCAGCCGATCATCTATCGTCGTAGGGCCGCAAACTGAGTGCGGACCAGATCGCGCCAGCGTTCTTGCCGGTGCCCGTAGAAGCTGCGCGCAAAGGCGGCGACAAACGGCGTGAGCACGCCCGCTTCGATATGCACTCGGTCGGTGTAGCGCGTTGCGCTTTCGCCGTGCGGTTCGATTACGATCCAGTGATCCCAGCGCTTGATCAGCGGGCCATAGCCATTGTCGCGCACAAACCTTGTATCGCCGCGTGGCTCTGGAAAAGAGATAACGACCGCCTGCCACCCGGCAGGAAGGACGCCAGCAAAGCGCATGTTGGCGCGATATTCACCGGGCGTCCAGCGTTCGGGAAACGGCTGATCCTGCGGGCGAAAGCGTATGAGTGGTGCGGCAATATGATGGAGCAGCGCGGATTTCTGCACGTGCTCCCACGCCTCATCGGCCGAGCAGCCAAGCCGGGTAATAAGCTCGACTGTAACCGCCATCAGACCATGAAGCTCTCACCGCACCCGCACGCGCCTTTCGCATTGGGGTTGTCGAACACAAAGCCGGCGGTGAAATCATCCTCAACCCAATTCATGACCGAGCCGACGAGATACAGCACGCTGGCGCCATCAATGTAGAGCACACCCCCCGGCGTCTCGATCTTCTCGTCGAACTTGGCCTCTTCGGTGACGTAATCGACCGAGTAAGCCAGCCCCGAACACCCCCGGCGCGGGGTGGAGAGCTTCACGCCAATCGCATCGGCGGGCGCGTCAGCCATCAGCGTGGCTACGCGGTCCTGCGCGGTCTGCGTCAGGATTACGGCGGCGGGGCGGGTTTTCAGCGTAGTCATGGTGTTCTCCTTTGAGCGTCTGGCGCTCAGAGCATTCCCAGTTCGAGCCGCGCTTCGTCGGACATTTTCTCCGGCGACCACGGCGGATCCCATACCAGATCCACCTCGGCATCGCGAATTCCGGGCACGGACGCCGCGCGCAGCTCCACCTCACCGGGCATTGTCTCGGCGACCGGGCAGTGCGGCGTTGTCAGCGTCATCGTGACCGTCACATCGGATTCGTCGTCAACATCGACTCCATAGATAAGGCCGAGGTCGTAAATATTCACCGGGATCTCCGGATCGTAAATCTCTTTCAAGGCATCAACCACAGCCTGCTGCAGCTCTCCACCCGCGCCGCCAGCCCCCTCTGGCGCGGGCGTTGCGGCGAGGAATCCGTCGAGATAGTCGCGCTGGCGTGCTTCCGGGCGCGGCTGGGGCGAAGCGGACGCTTCCTCTTCGTCAATCGCATCGGACACGCGCGCACGGGGCGGCTTTTGCGCCAGTTCATCATTAGGAGCGGGTGCGGCGACGAAATCGGTGTCATCGGTTGGCTTGTTCATAGCCTCATCCTTTACCAAAGATTGTGCGGGTGCGGGCGATGCCTTCGAGCAGCGCGTCAACATCGGCCTCGGTCGAATAAAGCCCAAAGCTCGCGCGCGCGGTGGCGGGAATGTCGAGATAGTCCATCAGCGGCTGCGCGCAATGGTGCCCGGCGCGGATCGCGACATTCGCTTCATCCAGGATCGTGCCCAGATCGTGCGGGTGGATATCGTCGAGCAGAAAACTGACGATCCCCGCGCTTTCTTCCGGACCAAACAGGCGCACATCGTTCATCGCGCCCAATTCGCGGCGCAATCGTTTGACGAGCGCGTCTTCGGTGGCGTGAATGCGGCCAAGCCCGATCTCTGCGACATAATCGGCTGCGGCAGCGAAGGCGACGGCTTCGGCGATCGCAGGCGTACCCGCTTCGAACCGCTGCGGCGCGGGGGCATAGGTGGTGCCCGCGAAGCTGACCCGGTCAATCATCGCGCCGCCGCCTTCCCATGGCGGCATGACGTCAAGAATGTCGCTGCGGGCCCACAGCGCCCCGATCCCGGTCGGGCCATAGAGCTTATGCGCTGAAAAGACGTAGAAATCGCAGTCGAGCGCCGCCACATCCACGCTCACACGCGGGGCGGCCTGACAGCCATCGAGCAGGAATTTCGCGCCCACGCTGCGCGCCATCTGCGCCACGCGGGCGACATCAAGCACGCCTCCGGTGACATTCGAGACATGGCCGAACGCGATCAGCTGCGTGCGCTCGGTCAGCATATCTTCGGCGGCATCGAGGTCGATGCGCTGGTCATCGGTCAGCGGTGCCACATCAATCTCAGCGCCGGTCACAGCGGCCACCATCTGCCACGGGACGATGTTGGAATGGTGCTCCAATTGCGAGAGCAGGATGCGGTCGCCCGGCCTCAGGTTCGCACGGCCCCAGGAATTGGCGACCAGATTGATCGCTTCGGTCGCGCCGCGTGTGAACACGATCTCTTCCTCGCGCCCGCCGATAAACGCCGCAATTCGCCGCCGCGCCGCTTCGTAAGCAAGCGTCATATCCGCCGAGCGCGCATAAACACCGCGATGCACGGTCGCATAGTCCTCGCCCAGCGCACGGCTCATCGCGTCAATCACCGCGCGCGGCTTTTGCGCGGTCGCAGCGGTATCAAGATAATGCCACGGCGCGCCATCGCGTGTGGTGAGGCCCGGAAACTCAGCAATCCAGTCACGGGTGATGATGGAGGGGGCGTTCATTCTGCACCTTTCTCGAAATGCGCACGGATCATGCCGTCGACATAGTAAAGCGCTTCGCTGCGGCGCAGGTCATAACGCGAGATGTTAACCGTCGCGCCTTGGCGCAAGAGGGACATAACCAGACCGTTCTCGCTCGGGCGAGCCGGGACGCTGGCGTCAATTTCGGGCTTACACCGCTCAACAATCACCTGCGCCCAGCGCCAGCTCTCTTTTGCATCAGGCGCGATGGACTTGTCTTCGAGCGACTGGCGCGCACCTGCTACTAGGCAATCATTCGCTGCGTCGAGCTCAGGGCTCCGCTCAGGAGCGCTCTCTTGCACGGGAGCCGCCTGAACCAGCAGAAGGCCAATGAGCAAACTCATACGCACAGGTCCTTTTGCCACTGGCCGGGATTGGCGCCGCGGTAGCATTTAAAGCGGCGGCCCGCTTCGGTGACGCGCCAGCCTGCGCCCGCGCGTTCGAGAATGATGCGCCATTGTTCGCCGTTCACCGAATCGTCGGCATAGCCCTCGGCTGCAAAGACCAGTTCGAGCGCATCAGAAGCGGGGACGCGGCGTGAGATCAGATCAAAACTGCCTCCCCCCTCAAACTCAGGTTTATAGCGAGCGTAATAATCGGCCGCGGCAAGCGGGCTGTCGAAGGTCGCGGGCGCAGGGGCGAGCGGGCTGAATGCGCTTGCAGGCGGCGGGGGCGGGGGTCCGCTGACCGGAGTGGCGCCATTGGCGCAGGCCACGAGCGCGGTTATGGGTATGAGCGCGAAGAGCTTCAAAGCGATGCCCCCTCAAGTGCAGACAGAGCCGCGTCGAGCAGTTTCGCGCGCTCAGCCTCATCATCCAGTTCGACAAACGCATCGCCGACAAAGGCCTGCACCAGCAGGCGCTGCGCCACTTCGGGTGAAAGGCCGCGCGCCGCCATGTAATACCGTGCCGCCTCATCAAGCTGGCCGACGGTCGCGCCGTGCGCGCATTTCACATCATCCGCGAAAATCTCAAGCTGCGGCACAGCGTTCGCGCTCGCGCCTGCTTCCAACAGCAGGCCTTTAAAGTCCTGCGCCGCATCGGTTTTTTGCGCGTCTTTGACGACCTTGATTTCACCGAGGAAATTGCCGGTCCCGGTGTTCCAGTGGACGCTGCGCACGGTCTGATTGCTGGTCGCTTCAGGCTCCGCATGCACCGTAGTGGTGACGAATTCGCGCACGGCCTCTCCGCCGCCAATGGTCACGCCGCCAAATTCAAAATGCGCCCCTTTGCCAAGCGTTACTTCGACTTCAACGCGGGTGTAGTCTGCCCCGGCATTGGTGACGAACAGTTCAGCGCGCGCGCTTTCGCCCAGCGTCAGCCGGATGCGATGCAATTCTGGCGCGTGCGAGCCGACCACCATGGCGCGGCGCCATGTTTCGCCGCTCGCTAGCGTGATGGTCTCCCATGCATCGAGCGCTTCGACGCCGAGCCGCTCCAGCGCGGAAATATCGGCATAGCGCCACGCTTCGTCGCGCCTGGTCGGCAGGGGCGTGGGCAGGTTGGTGGTCTCGCTCATTCCGAATTCTTCTTTCTCATCGCGCGCTCCACCTTGCGGACCAGCCGTCCGCGCGTATCGCGGATGCAGCTGTCGACGGGGGTCTGATCGCTCGCGCCTTTGCGCACACATTTGGTCACAGCCTTGCAGAATGAATGATCAAGCCGTGGCCGTCCGGTCGATTTGTTCATCGAGCAATGCCACTTGCCCTCCCGGTCCTGCCCGACGCTCACCTGCACCGACCGCAGATTGCCGATGACGACAATCTCCGGGACAGGCTCGGCCTCAGGGGCGGCAGCTTGCGCGGCCATCAGGAGCGCGGACAGGATCACGCGGCGGCCTCTGCCATCACCGCATCATAGCCCTCGTCCTCAAGCCGCAGCGCCAGATCTGGACCACCCGTTTGAAGAATGCGGCCACCGGCCAGCACGCTCACCTTGTCAGGCTTCACCACGTCGAGCAGGCGCTGATAGTGCGTGATCAGCAGCACGCCCCTCTTTTCACCATTGGTGTCTCCGGAACGCATGATGGCGTTGATGCCCTCACCCACGATCCGCAGCGCGTCGATATCAAGGCCGCTATCGGTCTCATCGAGCACGGCAAAGCTGGGATCAAGAATGCCCATCTGCACCATTTCCGCGCGCTTTTTCTCGCCGCCTGAAAAGCCGACATTCACCTGCCGCTTGAGCATTTCCATGTCCATTTTGAGCAGCCCCGCCTTTTCCTTGGCGAGCTTGAGGAATTCTCCGCCGTTCAGCGGGTCTTCCCCGCGATATTTGCGCTGTGCGTTGAGGGATTCGCGCAGGAATTGCACATTGGACACGCCCGGGATTTCAACCGGATATTGAAAGCCGAGAAACAGCCCTTCGGCCGCGCGCTCATGCGGGTCCAGCGCGAACAGGTCTGCCCCCTTGAAGCTGACCGAGCCGCCAGTGACATCATAACCCGGCTTACCGCCCAGCACATTTGCGAGCGTCGATTTGCCCGCGCCGTTGGGCCCCATGATCGCATGGATTTCGCCCGCAGGCACTTCGAGGCTGAGCCCCTTGAGGATCGGTGTGTCACCGACGCTGGCGGTAAGGTTTTCAATTTTCAACATCGGATGTCTCCGTGAGATCGGGGGCTTGTTCAAACGCGCCCGGCATGTCGAGGGATCGCGCTTGCGAGGGAGGCACGGCATCGCGCGCGGCAATTTGCTGCGCATAGCGGCGGCGGCGCTCTGCCATGGCGCGTTCCTGCAGCTTGAATTGATCATCCAGATTGCGGCCACGCTGGATGTGGATGTAGCCGACGGTCTTGAACGCCTCACGCACATCATCAGGGGTGAACATGTCCTGCCGACCCCGGCGGATCATCGCTGCGTTTGATTGGGTAATCGCGTCTTCGCGTTCTTCCGCGCAACGAGCAATCGATGCGCGGTGCTGCTCTTCAACATTCTTGGCTTTGGCATTCTTCGTATCGCCAAAAACCAGATTTTCGTAGCCAAGGCAGCGCTTGTAATCGTCAAGGTAGGGCGAGATCGCGATATCGTAGGTCAACTCCCAGCTTTCAGGCAGCTTCGTGTATTCAGAGCCTGCCAGCACAGTCTCTGTGTCAGCCGGGGCAATCGGTGCAGCCTGCAACAGCATCGCGGCGGTAAGAGCGGTCAGCATCATAGGTCCTTAATCCTGGCCTGGGTTTGCGGCGTAATGGGCGCGGCGCGCTTCGCGTTTGTCGCCGATGCGAATGCGCATGCCGGCGGTGATCCGCTCAAGCACGGTGTCCATGTTTGCGAGAATGTCAGCCGCCTTGATCCGCATCACGCGAATGCCGACCGATTCAAGGCTCTTGTCCCGCCGGGTGGCGAGCGCGGGATCGTCGCACTCTTCATCGATCATAATTGCCATGCCGAGATTGTGGCAATTGAAGTCCACAATCGCACTGCCAACCACAGCAAAGCGCTTGAACGTGTAGCGTCCCAGATCAGCGTCAGCGAATTTGGCGGCGAGCGCTTTGTTCGCAGGGCTCGCAAAGCGGCGCATTTCGCGCGCGCGATCGTGCAGTTCGTCCAGCCGCTTGTCCGAGATTTTCCAGCCGCGGCCCTTTTTGTTGAGGGTGGGCTCGCTGTCAGAGGTGTCCTTCAGTCCGAGTTTCTTGCGCTCAGTCATCGCTGTCCACCGCCTTCAAAGTGCGCGGGTGAAAGCCTTCAGAGAGACGCTTGTTGTTCTCGCCAAACCAGGTGCACAGAATGTTGTCAGCGTATTTCGCCTGCTGAACAGTCATCAAAGGACCGCCAGACTTAAGGCGCACGACGTCGCCGACTTCAAAGGGTGTTTCAGACATCAGAATCTTTCTCGTTTCAACTCGCGTCCGAGGCGCGCTCCGCCTCGCCCACCAGTCCGATATTCAGGAAACCGCGATCAAAGACGGTGGAAAAACGCAGGCGGGAGGCCGTGTTCCCGCGCCTGCGCGCCTGACGGGCGGCGGGCCAGGTCAGCCGACCTTGTCGCTGGAACCGCAGATAGAGCTGGCGGATCGTTCGGTCTTGCCGCTCTGACGCGGTCTCGTAAGCAGGCGCGATGGTTGCGTCATAGCAGGGTTGCTCAATCGGGATGTAATCAACCGCATCGCCGGACTGGTAATCCGCGCTCGCCATAACGCGCTCTCCCATGCAGGCGAGGTAATCGGTGATCGCACTCGGAACGGGCTTGTTAAGATTAATCGAGCGTTTGAGATCCAAGCGGATCTCGCGAAAGCCATCGCGCAACTCGCGATCAACCGCATATCGCTCGACCACATGGAACCGCTGGATAGCGGCGTCAGCCTCGGCTTCCAGCGTTGCCTTAAGCGGCGCGCACTCTTCCAGCCGGGCGTCATAGTCGACCGGCTCGCCCGCAAAGACGCAAGCGGCGAAGCGATAGAGGACTGGCGTGGTCGACGCGAACGCCGTGAAATCACGCGCGGATGCGGGGGCTGCAGTAAGGGCGGCAGCGATGGCGACCGCGGCCAGTGCGACTTTATTCATCCCACGCTCCCTTCAAGCGAAATCGCCAGCAGCTTCTGCGCTTCGACGGCAAACTCCATCGGCAGCTCTTTCAGCACATCCTTGGCAAAGCCGTTGACGATCAGCGCGACCGCTTCCTCTTCATCGAGGCCGCGTTGCTGAGCGTAGAACATCTGTTCATCGCTGATCTTGGAGGTGGTCGCTTCGTGCTCGATCTGCGCGCCGGGATTCTTCACCTCGATATAGGGGACCGTGTGCGCGCCGCATTCATCGCCGAGCAGCAGGCTGTCGCATTGGGTGAAGTTGCGCACGCCTTCGGCTTTCGGCCCCACGCGTACAAGGCCGCGATAGGTGTTGGACGATTTGCCTGCCGAAATGCCCTTTGAGATGATGGTTGAGCGCGATCCCTTGCCGTTATGAACCATTTTGGTTCCCGTGTCGGCCTGTTGGAAATTGTTTGTAACCGCAACGGAATAAAACTCGCCCACGCTGTCTTCGCCGTTGAGCACGCAAGACGGATATTTCCATGTCACAGCGGAGCCGGTTTCGACCTGCGTCCAGCTGATCTTTGACCGGTCGCCCTGACACAGGCCCCGCTTGGTGACGAAATTGTAGATCCCGCCCACGCCTTCGGAATTGCCGGGATACCAGTTCTGGACGGTCGAATATTTGATCTCCGCATCTTCCAACGCGACCAGTTCGACCACGGCGGCGTGCAGCTGGTTTTCATCGCGCATCGGCGCGGTGCAGCCTTCGAGATAGCTCACATAGGAGCCCTTTTCAGCGATGATGAGCGTGCGTTCAAACTGGCCGGTGTTCTCCGCGTTGATGCGGAAATACGTGCTGAGTTCCATCGGGCAGCGCACGCCTTCGGGCACGTAGACGAAGGTGCCATCGGAAAAGACCGCGCAATTGAGCGCTGCGAAGTAATTGTCGCGCACCGGCACCACGCGGCCCAGCCACTTTTTGACAAGCTCAGGATATTCCTTGATCGCCTCTGAGATCGAGAGGAAAATCACGCCTGCGCGCTTCAACTCTTCGCGAAACGATGTGGCGACGCTGACGCTGTCAAACACGGCGTCCACCGCGATCTTTTTCGCACCCTTCACCCCGGCAAGCACTTCCTGCTCACCCAGAGGAATGCCCAGCTTGTCATAGACCGCCTTAATATCGGGATCGAGATCGTCGAGCGAGTCCAGCTCCGGCTTCTTGGTGGGCGCGGCGTAATAATAGGCGTCCTGGTAGTCGATCTTTGGGTAGCCGACCTTGGCCCAATCAGGCTCTTCCATTTGCTCCCACAGGCGGAAGGCCTTCAGACGCCAGTCGAGCATCCATTCCGGCTCACCCTTCTTGGCGCTGATGAAGCGGACTGTGTCCTCGCTCAGCCCCTTTTCGGCAAACTCGGTGTCGATATCGACGGACCAGCCGTGCTCATATTCCGCAGCAGCGGCGGCGGCATCCTTGGCGTCTTGATCCATTTCAGGCTGATCAAGGCCCGTCTGATCAAGGTCGGGAGTGGAGAGATCGAGTTGGTCGGTCATGCCGCGTGCTCTTTGATAGAGGAGGGGGAAGGAGAGGCGGGGGATTGCGCAGATTGGGGTTGCCCACGCAGATCGGTAAGCGAAATGGCAGCCAGTGCGCCGCGCAAAGCATCGTTGATGATGGGCCAGTGCGGCTTCATCGTGCAGCCGGCTTCAAAATCGCACTCGCCGTGATCAATGCAGGCCGTCAGCGCAATCGGGCCTTCGACCGCTTCGACAATTTCGGCCACGGTGATCGCGGCGGCCGGGCGCCCCAGTTGCAAACCGCCCTTCGCGCCGCGCACAGAGCGCAACAGCCCTGCAGCTGTCAGCTTTGAGACAAGCCGCTGCACGGTCGGCACGGGTAGGCCAGTTTCGCTCGCCAATTCAGCCGCACTTACGCGCCCGTCACCGCAATGAGTCGCAGCCTGAGCCATGGTAACGACAGCGTAATCAGCGAGATTGGACAAGCGCATAAGAGCGGAAAAGGACCTTTGTTGACGCGTTCTTGCGAACGGTTCTTAAATCGGACTGAATGAGTCGGATTTGAAATACGCGCTGATCGGTCTGATTTCAACCGCCGTGTTCTGCCCTACCCGCGTGCGGCGCGCTATTCGCGGACGGTCTTGCCCGCGCGCCCGTGACCTTTGGGATCCAGCATCTCTTGGGCCAACGGCTCATTTGCGAGCTTTTTGGGTGTTCGCCCAGTGAAACGGCGAATGTCGTGGATCAGATGCGCCTGATCGTAATAGGCGCCCAGCACGTCATCGCGCAGATCAACAGACAAGTCCTCATGCGCCAGCAGCATGGCGGCGCGAATGGCGCGCGACCGCTTGACCAATTGCGCGGGCGGCACGCCATAATACCGCTTGCACAGCCGCTGAATCTGCCGCTGCCCCAGCGCGACATTGTTGTAAAGATCATCTATCGGTGGGTTGAAGGCGCTGATCAGCCACGCATCGATCGCGTCAAGCAGCTGCTTGTGCTCCATCCATGGCTTGCGCGCTGGCGAGTTTATTGCTGCGCGGATCATCGCTTCAATTTCAGGGAACAAGCTTTGCGCAGAGCGCTCGCCCGCCCGCGCCTGCGCGGTCGCCCGCTGAAGCGGTGCGAGGACCTCAGGGCCCAGAAACGCGTCCGCCTCAACACTTTGATCGTGCATCTCTGTAACTGGCGTGCGGCTGAGCGCGGCCCAACCCAGCGCGGTGAGCGATGCGCCAACATTGATCACCGGCCCATCCAGCGTCATCGGAGCGGCGCTCAACATGGGCGCGTTAAAGGTGACATCACCCGAATGCCCCGGTTCGCGATCCGGAAAATGCAGCGTGCCGGTGCCTTCAACGAAAATGAAGATTTGCGCCGAATAGGCCGGCATGATGTCGTGATGCTCGCCTTTGTCAGCGCGCATGATGAAAAATGTATGGGCAAAGTCGAGAAGGTCAGCCGTAGGGGCGATCCATTCGATCTGAGACAGCGGAGACGTCGGTGAGCCGCTCATAGCGAAGCGTTCTTTAGGTGTCGGCAGACGTGCTCTTGGCCTTGGCGCGCCTCTTGGATGAGCGTGACAGGTGTACAGGAGCCAAAGCACGGCCGTTCGACGCGACTCACAATTCCCCCCGTTTTCTTTTGCCCCGTCAACGGATCGCAACAGACGGGGTGAGCGACATTGGGCCTGTGTTACAGCGAAATGTATCAGATTCACAATGGTTATTGGGGCCATTCGACCAACGGGTAAGTCTGAGAGGTTGGCCGTGATGGGGCGCAAGGCGGGTTGGACGCCGCCCGCCGAATGTCGCTTATGTGGCTCCAAGACAAAAAAAGGGCGGCCCGAATTGGGGCCGCCCTATGTAAGTTGAGGAACTCTTCGCATTGCTGCTCCGAGCCCTTCGGGTCGCGGGCGAACATCTAGACCGGCTCCCCCCAAATGAATTGTACAAAAGGGACAGAGCCACCCTGATGGCGCCTAAATCGGCAAAAATCAGGCAATAAGTGCCTCTATATCCACACCTTTCCACACGCGTCCCCGTAAATCGATAGACATCTGTTTTCGCATTGGCCGCCAAATACGTTAGGGCCTGCGCCATGTTGTATCGCCTTGCTCGTCCAGCCGTCTTTGCGCTCGATTCGGAAACAGCGCACCGGTTGGCCATCACCGGGCTGAGAGCGCTCCAGGCCGGACCGCTCAAGCAAGCGCCTGCCACACCAGGCCGGACCTCCACCGAGGTGGCGGGGCTACATTTTCCCAACCCCGTCGGTGTCGCAGCCGGGTTCGACAAAGATGCCGAAGTGCCTGATGCGCTGCTGGGAGCAGGATTCGGATTCACCGAAGTCGGCTCGATCACCCCGCGTCCGCAAGCAGGAAATCCCAAACCGCGCCTGTTCCGCCTTGTCGAAGACGGTGCGGTGATCAATCGCATGGGGTTCAACAATGCGGGCAGCGAGGCAGCTCTGACGCGGCTTTCGGCCCGCAAGGAGCGCGGCGGTATTGTCGGAATCAATATCGGTGCCAACAAGGACAGCGAGGATCGCGCTGGGGACTATGCCATTATGGCGCGGATGATGACGCCTTTTGCGAGCTATCTGGCGGTAAACGTATCCAGCCCGAACACGCCGGGTCTGCGCGCACTGCAGGACGAAGGCGCGCTAGCGGCTCTGATCGATGGCGTGATTGCAGCGCGCGATGAAGTGTCCGCCGATACGCCGCCGCCCATCTTCTTGAAAGTCGCGCCCGATCTTGAACCGGCGGATATCGATGCCATCGCCCGCATCGCGATAGACAAGCAGCTCGGCGCGCTGATCGTCTCAAACACCACGATCACGCGCCCCGATCTCAGATCGCACCATGCTGGCGAAACCGGAGGGCTGAGCGGCGCTCCGCTTAAGTCGCTTGCGCTGCAGCGGGTGCGTGATTTTCGACAGGCGACCGGCGGTGCGATCCCGCTGATCGGTGTGGGGGGGGTTGCGAGCGCGGCGGATGCGTGGGAGCGGATCAAAGCCGGGGCCAGCCTCGTCCAGCTTTACTCCGGGCTGGTCTATCACGGACCGGGTCTGGGCAAACAGATTGCAAGCGGGATTGCGCGGCAGATGAAGGCGGAGGGTGTCTCATCGCTTGCCGAGGCGGTTGGAAGCGAATAGCTCTGCTTGCCATGATCACTGTTTCCAAACTCGTGCGCTGTGTCGCACCCGCAATGGCACTTGGCTTGGCTGCTTGCTCGGCTTCAGGCGTGTCCGAGGTAGACTTCGCCAATTCCCCCGCCTTGCGCGGCATGATGTCCGCTGGAGCGGTCAGCGCGGCTGACCCTCGCGCGCAAGCGGCGGGAGAAGACATCCTCGCCGCCGGGGGATCAGCGACAGACGCAGCGATTGCCGTGATGCTGGCGCTGACCGTGGTAGAGCCGCAAAGCTCTGGCGTTGGCGGGGGCGGCTTTCTGGTTCGCGCTGATAAAGACGGTGTCACCACATTTGACGGGCGCGAGACCGCGCCTGCCGCAGCCACGCCGACCCGTTTCCTGACCGAAGCGGGCGAGCGCCTGCCGCGCGACCAGCGCGTCACCTCCGGGTTGAGCGTGGGCGTCCCCGGTAATATCGCGCTCGCCGCCAAAGCGCATTCGCGCCATGGCAAGCTGGAGTGGGCGCAATTGTTCGAGCCTGCGATTGCGCTGGCTCGCGATGGTTTCACCATGAACCGGCGTCTGCACGCTTCGCTTGCACGCTCCAAAGGCAGAGCTGACAAGACGCAAGGCGCACGCGATGTATTTTTCGGCGCGGATGGCAAGCCGCTGCCGGTGGGTGCAACTGTGCGAAACCCGGAATTCGCGCGAACGCTGGAATCGATGGCCGCGGCCGGTCCGCGCTACATGTATTTCGTGATGGCAGAGCGGCTCGCAGCCTATGTCGCGACGGAAACGCCGCAGGATGGCAGCATGGTCGAAGCAGACATTGACAGCTACGAAGCCAAGCAGCGCGATGCGGTTTGCGGGCGATACCGCGCCTACAAGGTTTGCGGCATGGGTCCGCCAAGCTCTGGCGGCGTGGCAGTGGCACAGATGCTCGGCCAGCTTGAGCGGTTTGATCTCGCCGCGCTTGGCCCGGACAGCCCGGAATTCTGGCACCTCTTCCTTGAATCGCAGCGCGTCGCCTATGCCGATCGCGACCTGTATCTGGCGGATGAGGACTATGTTCCCGTGCCCGTCGCAGGTCTGATTGACCCGGCCTATATCGCCAAACGCAGCGCGCTTATCAGCCCGAACACAGCGCTGAGCGATATCCAGCCCGGCAAGCCCGCCGGCGCATCGCTTGCTCTTTCGGTTGGTGATCGGCCCAATGAAAAAGGCACCACGCACTTCTCGGTCGTGGACAGCGAAGGCAACGCCATCAGCTACACCTCCACCATCGAAGGCGCGTTTGGCTCCGGGCTGTTCTTTGAAGGGTTCTATCTCAACAACGAATTGACCGATTTCAGTCTGACGCCTGAACGGGACGGAAAGCTGGTCGCGAACCGGGTGGAAGGCGGCAAGCGCCCGCGCTCTTCGATGGCACCGACCATCGTGTTCGATGGGCAGGGCAAGGTTGTGCTGGTCATCGGCGCAGCGGGCGGGCCCACGATCCCAGTGCAGACCGCGCGCTCGATCATCGGCGTGCTCGATTTTGGCCTGAGCACTGAGGACGCAATCGCCCTCCCGCTCATCATGGCCTTTGGCCCGACCGTCATTTACGAAAAGGGCAGTGTGATCGAAGGGATGGAAGAGGCCTTGAAAAAGCGCGGACATGCCCAAATTCGCGGCATTAGTGCGCGCGGGAAGGTGAACGCTTTGCGCCGGATTGAAGGCGCGGATGGTTCGGTTGACTGGGAGGTCGCGCGCGACCCTCGGGTTGAACCCATGCTCGCCTACGAAGTGCCGCCCGAGGAGCAGTCCGAGGCCGCGCGCGAGACCATGCCTTGACCTTGCATGGTATGAGGCGCGCTTGCCGCTAGGGCTTTGAGGCCCTAACTTAAGCTGAAACGAACGAACCGCCGCAAGAGCATTCGCCGCGAGCGCAGGCCGCCCCGGTCGGCTGAGAGGAGTCCATTAGCCCCATGCACGCCCCCCAATCCGCCAGCCCCGGCCAGCCGATCGTGAACCCGGCTGATGATCCGATCCTGCAAGACATTGACCGGGCCAACAACCTCGTTGAGCTCTTCCTCATGCGCGCAGAGCAGCAGGGCGATGCCCCGTTTCTGGGCCGCAAGGAAAATGGCGAATGGGTCACGCAAAGCTGGCGAGAGGTGGCTGATCAGGTCTGTCTGCTCGCCGAAGCCTTGCGCCGCATTGGCTTGACCGATGGCGACCGCGTGGCGCTGGTGTCCGAGAACCGCCCCGAATGGTGCATCGCGGACCTCGCAATCATGGCGGCGGGCTGCATTTCCGTGCCGACCTACATCACCAACACCGAACGCGACCACGCGCATATTTTCGACAATTCGGGTGCGCGCGCGGTGATTGTCTCGACCGAGAAGCTGCTTGGCCCGGTGGTCGGCGCGATTGGGCGGACGGGGATCATCGACCATGTTATCGGGATTGACGATCTGCACCGCCGCCAATCGCCCGGCTTTGACTATCATGACTGGAATGCGCTGACCCAAGGCGACGCCGCCGCTGCGCGCGCAGCTGTGAAACAGCGGATTGCCGGGATTGCGCGCGATGACACCGCCTGCCTGATCTACACCAGCGGCACAGGCGGCGCGCCGCGCGGGGTGAAGCAACACCACGGCGCAATCCTGTGCAACATCGCCGGCGCGGGCGAAATCGTGATCACCGATTTCGGCGTCGACAATGAACGCTTTCTCAGCTTCCTGCCGCTCTCCCACGCCTATGAACACACCGCAGGGCAGTATCTGCCCATCGCCCTGCGCGGAGAGATTTTCTACTCGCAGGGCCTCGAAAAGCTCGCCTCCAATATCGAGGAAGTGCGCCCGACCATCATGGTCGTCGTCCCGCGCCTGTTTGAAGTGTTGCGAACCAAAATGCTTAAACAGGTGCGCGGCCAGGGCAAGGTCGCGAACTTCATGCTCGATCGCGCGCTGGCAATCAGCGACAACGCGAAAGACGGCAAGAAACGCAAGCGCGACCGGCCGATGGATTTCCTCGTCGAAAAGACGCTACGCCCCAAAGTGCGTGGCAAATTCGGCGGGCGGATCAAGGCGATGGTCTCAGGCGGCGCGCCGCTTAATCCCGAAGTCGGCAATTTCTTCGACGCGATGGGGCTGACCATGCTGCAAGGCTATGGCCAGACCGAAAGCGGCCCGATCATGAGCTGCAACCGCCCCGGCGTTGGCATCCGCATGGACACAGTGGGCCCGCCCATGCGCGGCGTCGACATCCGCATCGCTGAAGACGGCGAAATCCTGTGCCGCGGCGAGCTGGTGATGAGCGGCTATTGGCAGAACGATGCGGAAACCGCGCGCACGATCAAGGATGGCTGGCTGCACACCGGCGATATCGGCGTGATCGACGAGGCGGGCCGGATCAAGATCACTGACCGCAAGAAGGATATGATCGTCAACGACAAGGGCGATAATATCGCGCCGCAAAAGATCGAAGGCATGCTAACGCTTCAACCCGAAATCGCGCAGGCCATGGTGAGCGGCGATAACCGCCCGCATATGGCCGGGTTGATCGTGCCGGACGCCGAATGGGCGCTCGAATGGGCGCGCGCGAACGGCGAGGAATTCAACATGAAAGCGCTGCAGGACCTGCCAGCTTTCAAAAAAGCCGTGCGCGCCGCGATTGACCGCACGAACAAGGACTTGTCGGTGATCGAAAAGGTGAAGAAGTTCACCTTCGCTGACGAGCCGTTCGCGATCGAGAACGAGGAAATGACGCCGAGCATGAAGATCCGGCGGCACAAGATCCGTGATCGCTACATGGAGCGGCTGGATGGGTTGTATTGAGGTTACCCGAACAGTTCTAAGCGAAATCCACCACCGCGCGTTAGCGCGAACTCGTGGTTCCGCAGAATGTCGGTCCCGATTATCAAATCGAACCACTTGTTGTCTTTGATTTTTGCGGCCACCAGTGGTTCAAGTTGAAACAGACCGTTGATCAATCGATCAGCATCGTCTGAATCTCCCAGCAAGATGCCAATTTTAACGATGTAGGTTTCGTGTAGGCTTGGCCCTACTGCTCCTATCATCCGCTCAAAGCCGTATTGCTTTAATCCGCTTTCTCGGACGGCGTGTTCGCAGATACAGGTTATGTCCGCGCCTGTATCTAAGAGTGCTCTGTATTGACGAACCGAAAACGAGTTTACTTCGGAGACCGAGGAAACCTCTGGTGGGGCAGGTAGAGCATCTGCGAGCGTAATATCTACAATTGGCTTCCCCTCAATCAGGGTTCCGGTCACCTGCGCCATACGCCATAAATCCTAGATCGGCTGGACGATCAGTTACTTTCTGGACTGAGTATTTTCCATCAGGAAACTGCGACGCCCCAGCGAGTGCGGCCTCTATGGGCTTGTCGAAAAAAGCTATGACAGACTGTGCATGCAGCAACGCATACTGTCCGCGATGCTCATTAACGAACTTCGCAACAGAACGTTGGAAAAACAGATAGTTTTCATGTAGTTCGCTCGTCGCCGGGTGTGTCATAGCCATTCCTAACGAATCAATCCCAGGCACAGGATATTCTTTTTCCCAAAAATTGAAATGCCTTCCTTGACTTTTTTGTGCAAATGAGTCTCTCATAGAGAATCATTGCAAAACGAAACTCAAGCCGCCTCAACATCCTCGACAAACTCCGGATAAAACGCCGGGGCCCGCAGTGACCAGCCCGGCGCTGTGGCGGCGGCCTCGCTCAGCGATTGCAGCAGGACTTTACGCTGCTCAGGCCGGATGATCGGGAGCGCGGCGGCGGCGCAGAAGACGGCGGGCAGATAGGGGCGTGCTTCAGCTCCGAGCAAGCGCTCGTACAGAAAACGGAAGGCGGAGAAGCTGGAGAGCCGCTCTTGCTCCAGGTCGAACACGGCCAGTCGGATCAGTTGGCCAACGAAGCGCTCGATCTCATCGGCTGAGCCTTCTGACGGAATCGCCGCGCGCAGAGCCTTCAAGTCCTGATAGGCGACATATTGGCGGCGAATCGCCGTGCACTCCGCTTCGGATCGACCCCACAGCTTGAACGCGTCGCAGCGCGCCAGCCCGATATCGAGGCTGCGCTTGATATAGCGCTGCTCGGCGGCGCTGAAGCTTGCAAATTCGCGCATCTCGCCGATGGTTGCGGTCGATGTGCTCGCCAGTGTCACGTGCGGGTCTCCTGTTGAGCATGAACTGCTCTTGAGGCGACATTCGCTTAACGTAGTTAACAAGCCGTTTGGGCGGGGGCAAAAATCGCCCGGATGCTCAGATCAGCCCGGCAAGCGGGCTGCGTTGTATTAGATCAGCCCGGCAAGCGGGCTGCTGGGATCAGCGTATTTGCGGCGGCCCATGCGGCCGGCGAGATAGGCCTCGCGCCCCGCTTCCACTGCCAGCTTCATCGCGCGCGCCATGCGGATCGGGTCTTTCGCCTCGGCGATGGCGGTGTTCATCAGGATACCATCGCAGCCCAATTCCATGCCAACCGCTGCATCGGAGGCCGTGCCAACGCCCGCATCGACAAGCACGGGCACATTCGCGCCTTCGACGATCAGTCGGATCGTCACCTGATTCTGAATGCCAAGGCCTGATCCAATCGGCGCGCCCAGCGGCATGATCGCGACCGCGCCGGCATCCTCCAATTGCTTGGCCGCGATCGGATCGTCGACGCAATAGACCATCGGGTCAAAGCCCTCTTTCGCCAGAGTTTCGCACGCGCTCAGCGTCTCGCGCATGTCAGGGTAGAGCGTGCGCGCTTCGCCCAGCACTTCCAGCTTGACCAGCGTCCAGCCCCCCGCCTCGCGCGCCAGCCGCAAGGTCCGCACCGCATCCTCACCGGTGAAGCACCCGGCGGTGTTGGGCAGATAGGTGATCTTCTTGGGGTCGATGAAGTCGGTGAGCATTGGCGCTTTGGGATCGGTGACATTCACACGGCGCACCGCGACGGTGACAATCTCAGCGCCGCTCGCCTCGACCGCCGCCGCGTTCTCTTCAAAGTCCTTGTACTTGCCGGTGCCGACAATCAGCCGCGAAGTGAAAGTGTGGCCCGCCACCTCCCACGTGTCCGCCTTGAGAGCCGCATGGTCACCGCCGCCCACGAAATGGACGATCTCCAGCGTGTCGCCCTCGCTCAGCGGAGCCTCACCCAGGGTTGAGCGCGGGACGATTTCGCCATTGCGTTCCACCGCGACTTTATCGACCGGCAGCTCCAGTTCCCTGACCAGCGCGGCGATGGTTGCTGCAGGGGTGCGGCGCGATTCGCCGTTGAGCGTGATGGTCTTTGTGTCTGTCATACTGCGTGAAATAGTCGTGGGCGCGCGCGGTGCAACCGACCTTTTGCTCAGGCGTGCGCGTGCGAGTTGCACGTTTCGCGTTGTGGCTTGCGGGGAAAATCCTTGCGATTGGGCCGCGCTGACCACATTTTGCAGCCCGAGATGGCCAGCATTGCTTCCCTGACAGATGAACCGCCTGCTCTGCCTGGGAGCCCGGCGCGCGCGCAGCCGCTCGCAATTGCGCGCTGGCTGGAGCTGACCGCAGCGTTTGTCGTGCTGATCGTGCTGGTCGGCGGGATCACGCGACTGACGGAAAGCGGTCTGTCGATCACCGAATGGGACGTGGCCACCGGCATCCTGCCGCCGATCAGTGAAGCGGCATGGCTGGCGGAGTTCGACAAATACAAAGCCACGCCTGAATACCGGCTCGAAGCGAGTGTTGGCGGCATGACGCTAGCGGATTTCCAGTTCATCTACTTTTGGGAGTGGTTCCACCGCTTGCTCGCGCGGGCCGTGGGCATGGTCTACGCGTTGCCGCTAGTGTGGTTCTGGGTGCGCGGGTCGATCCCGGCCGGATTTAAGCCGCGGCTGGTGGGTTTGCTGGCGCTTGGCGGGCTGCAAGGACTGTTTGGCTGGCTGATGGTGCAGTCCGGGCTGGTCGGCGACATGACCGATGTGAGCCACTTCCGCCTGTCGCTCCATCTGCTAACCGCGCTGCTGCTGCTCGCCTGCCTCGTGTGGACCGCGCGCGACATGCGCCACATCGCTCGCACGCCGGGGGCTGGCGCAGCGCCACTGTCAGCGCGGGGAGCGCTGGTGGCGGGCGTACTGTTTATCCAGCTGCTGCTGGGCGCCTGGGTGGCAGGGCTAAATGCGGGGCATGCCTCTTACAACTGGCCGTTTATGTATGAGACCCGCTTTTTCCCGCAGCTTGACTGGTCGCCCGGTTGGCTCGCGATGATCACAAGCGATCCCACGCTGCTGCACTGGATGCACCGCTGGTGGGCGTGGGTGGCTGTTGTCGCGCTCATCTGGCTGGCGCGCCGCGTGCGCCCGCATGACCGGCGCGCCTCCATTGCTTTGTACAGTGCCTTTGGGACGATGGTGCTGCTGGGCATCGCAACGGTGTTGAGCGGTGTGAACCTGTGGCTTGCATCAGCGCATCAATTGGTCGGGGCCCTTACAGTCGCGAGCACGGCGTGGGCCTGGCACGTTGACGGGATGGCGCAGCAAGCGCGCAGGGCCGCTGCCTGAGGTTACTTATGGCCAAGACCGCCCGCGTCGCTTTAATCTATACCCCGCTGCCCGATGTCGAAACCGCGCGGACCATCGCTGGGCATTTGCTGGATGAGCGCCTCATCGCCTGCGCCAACATCCTTGGAGCAATGGAATCGGTCTTCGTTTGGAACGGCAAGCGCGATAGCGCTCGTGAAACGGCAGTCTTGTTCAAGACCGATGACGCGCGCCTCGACGATGCTGTTGCACGCTTGGGAGCGTTGCATCCTTATGATACGCCTGCGATTGTCGCATGGGTCTGCGACGCGGCGCATCAGGAGACCCTCGGCTGGCTCGCAGCGCAGCTTGGTCCGCCTTCACCTGACGCGGCTTGAGTGGGAAGCGTAGCGATGAGTGATCAGGTTTCTCGGCGTCGGGCCATCAGCCTCGCAATGGTCGCGCTGGGATGCGTGTCTGGTTCGTTGGCCAACCCCGCTTTGGCAGCCCAACATGTCGCCATCCCGCCAGCGCCGATGCGCCTGCGACGCAAGCTGGTGCGAAGTTTGGCGAAAGGCCGGACACTATCGGTCGCGCGCGCGTGGAAGGTGACATTTGCCGCGCAGGGCAGCGGCATTGCCATCACAGGCGAGCAGCTCTCCGCGAATGTTGAAGCGCCTGAGGCACTGGCCGCGCTGGCGCGTATTGAACAGGAGCGCTCGACCGCCTCGATGTTCCCCATTCTGCTGGATGCCAACGGCACGATCATGGCGATCGGCTCTTCGACCAGCGAGGCGACGTTGGCGGACGCGGTGCGCGAGGCAGAAGAGATCATCGCCGCGCGCAATCTCGATGAAGCCACACAGGCAGAGCAGCGGCGGTTTATCAATGATGTGACGAACAGCGGAGCCATGATCCTGGATCGCATGCCGGGCGACCTCTTTTATCCCTCGGTCAAGCCCGTGCGCCAGATCCGCGAAGTGGTTTTGCCGGACGGGGCGAAAGGTGAGTTTGAGTTGAACTGGACGGCCGCCCGGCAAGAGGCGCAGCCATGGCTGGCGCGCGCGCGGCGCGAGGTTATCACTCGGATCGGGGATAGCGAGCAGCGATCAAGCGAAGAATGGCAGCTGGCGGCGCTTTGAGCGCGTCCGGGAATCGGGTTTGGTTCACCAAACACAGCCGCCAACAGGCATCATAAAATGGCATCGCAAACTGGGGAGGTATTATTTTACCGCCTCGCAAACCCCCGGTTTCGCTTGACTTAAAGCCGCTTTGCACACAAACGCGCGCCACTTCGCGTGTTGGCGGCTGAACTGGCTGCGCACGATTCGGATATTCATAAAACTTAAGGACACTATCAGCCCATGAAGGCGCTCAGCAAACAGACCCGGTCGATCAAACCGGCCGAGGTCGAGAAAGACTGGCACATTATCGACGCGGACAGCCTCGTCGTTGGCCGTCTTGCCTCGATCATCGCCAACCATCTGCGCGGCAAGCACAAGCCGACCTACACCCCGCATGTCGATTGCGGCGATCACGTGATCGTCATCAATGTCGACAAGGTGAAGTTCACCGGCAACAAGACCACCGACAAAATCTATTACAAGCACACCGGTCACCCCGGCGGCATCAAGAAAACTACGCCGCAAAAGGTGCTCGAAGGGCGCTTCCCTGAGCGTGTGCTTGAAAAGGCTGTTGAGCGCATGATTCCGCGTGGTCCGCTGGGCCGGGCGCAGATGAAGAACCTCCATCTTTTTGTCGGGACTGAGCATCCGCATGACGGGCAATCGCCCAAAGTGCTCGACGTCGCTTCCATGAATCGCAAGAACAAGGTCACCGCATAATGGCCCAAGAAGAAACCGGCTCAAACAACACCGTATCCGATCTGGCCGATCTCAAAGACATCGCCGGCGACGCCCCCGTCGCGGATGCCGCTGAAATCGCCGTTTCCACCATGCCGCTGCGCGAGCAGGAGCTTGATGCGCAAGGCCGCGCTTATGCAACCGGTCGCCGCAAGGACGCCACAGCGCGCGTCTGGATCAAGCCCGGCACCGGAAAGGTCACCATCAATGGCCGCGATCAGGAAGTGTATTTTGCACGCCCGACGCTGCGCCTGATCATCGACCAGCCTTTCTCGATCACGGATCGTCAGGGCCAATATGATGTCGTCGCGACCGTCAAGGGCGGCGGACTTTCAGGCCAGGCCGGCGCGGTGAAGCACGGCATCAGCCAGGCACTGACCCGGTACGAGCCGGAACTGCGCGCCACCGTGAAATCCGCCGGCTTCCTCACCCGTGACAGCCGCGTGGTGGAACGCAAGAAGTATGGCCGCGCGAAAGCCCGCCGCAGCTTCCAGTTCTCGAAGCGCTAAAGCCTCAGCGAACACCAACGAGAAAAGGGCGGCTCCTCAGCGGGAGCCGCCCTTTTTGTTTGTGCGGTATGTAATGTCGTTCCGAATGTTCAGCGTTGCAGCACGATCATGGCCCAGGAAATACCAGTGCCTCCGCAAAACATCGGCCAAGACCAATAGATCTTCGCATCACCCACTTTGAGCGCTTCGATCGCGAGGGAACCGCCATCGCTTCCCTGCGATCCAATGACCATCGCCACAGTGCCGGTCAAAACAGCGCCAAAACTCATCGCTTTGAGCATCTTCACCTCCGAGACCGCGCCGACCCGCGCACGGGAGAACGGATCGGCGCTTTGACAAACCAGATATGTCAAACAAGCAAATTGGTTGAACACCATCATCAAAGCACTTGGAGAGCCTGCAACGCCTCCAAGTGCTACGATTCGTAGCTGACAAAACCTTACCGTGCAGAAGTGAAAAAAGGTTAACCGCGCGGGGTTGCGGGCGGGATTCAGCGCGCGGGTGGCGGTCCGACCACGCGGCATTCAACGCGGATTTCTTTACCCTTTGTGCATGTCACCACGTTGTAGGATGGCGGTTTACCGTGGCGCAAACGGGTTGAGAGCGTCCCCGCCCCAATCACATGCGTAGACCATTCCGGCCCACTGCGCGCTTCGTCAAAGGGCTTGTGAATGTGCCCCGTCATAATCGCATCCATGCCGTTATAGGCGAGCGAGGACATCGCTTCGTTTCCGCGGATCGTATCAGTCGGCCCGCCGATCTTGGGGCCATGCAGCGGATGGTGCGCGGTGACGATCAAATGGCGCGGGTCCCCTTCATAAAGCCTGAGCTGGTCATAGGTGCGCTGCTGTGCTGACACAGTCACATGCCCATCAGACCACGGCCAGCGGTTCTGAGAGCGCACCGTTGTCTTGAGCGCGATCAGCACCACGTCATCAGTCTCAAACCTGTTCACCGCCACCTTCTCACGAAGCGCATTGAAGCGGCGATAAGGGTCGGTAAAGCGCTCCCACAGATTGCCATAAGGCATGTCATGATTGCCCGGATCGAGCCACACCGGCACGTCAATCGCGCCAAACCATTCCGCCGCCGCCGCGTACTGCCCATGCGTCGCGCGCTGCGTAATGTCGCCGGTGCACACCAGCGCATCGGGGCGCTCATCGGCAATCGCGCGCTCAAGCTGAGCCAGAGCTGCGCGGTCCTCGACCCCGAAATGCACATCGCTGATATGGAAAAGCGTGGTTGTCATTGCAATTGCGCGCCTATCAGCCTCTCAGCATCACCCAGGCGGCGATAGCATTGAGCGCGCTGTAGGCAAGGTAAGCCCAGACAAGCTGAGGCCAGCCATTGGCGACCAGCAAAGCAGCGCTGAGCAGGACGGCGAATTCACCCGCCAGCGCAATTGACCCGCCCAGTCGCCGCACAAGCCCTGGAACCGACGCACTGATTCGCTCGCCGCGGTCCATCACCGCCCAATGCAGCGCGAAATTGCCGATTCCCAAGGCAAGGATGAAAACAAGCGCCCAGACCATGCGTGACACTATGGCGTAAACGCCCGTCGAGCGAAATGGGCGGTCGAACCGGCCCGCGATACCGCTCGTCCAGCTTTGGATGTGCCGGTCGAGATGAGTGGCAGGCCAATCGACCAGCGCGTGATCGCCGCCGCGCTTTGGCCTATTTCTTTGGGTGTGAGGTCGCTGGATCGCCCCGCTCTGAACCCCCAAACTCAGATCCGGCGAGCCTCCAACCTGCATAGGAGGAAAACGTGATGACCCTTAAATTTGCCCCCACCCCGTTCGCTTCGGCCGCTATGGCCATCGCAGCCATTGCTCTGCCTACCACCGCTATCGCTGGTGAGCCGATCATCGTCGACGCGCCGACCACCAAGGTCAGCACCGCTGGCCTTGACCTCAACACAATGGAAGGTCGCAAGATGCTGGACGGCCGGATTGACCGCGCCGCCCGCGAGATCTGCGGCTATAACATCGCGCTGACCGGCAGCCGTTTCCGCATGGCAGAATCGCGCAAATGCGTCGCCAAAGCCAAAGCAAGCACCAAACAACAGGTCGCGGCACTCGTCGCTGACAAGCGTCTCGGCGGCTGAACCGAGACACGCACTCTCACGCAGGAACACCCGCACCCTGCGTGAGCGAACCTGGCCGGGCCCGGTTGCGCATGAGGCAGTCCCCGCCGCGCTTCCGGGCCCGTTTTGGTATCCGCAAGCAAGACTGAGGATACAGCGTTTTCAGACTGTTGGGCGCGCACGCCAGAGAGCGGTCAACGCCCCGCCATCTTCTTCACTTTGGCAAGGTAAGTGCGCCCGATCCGCAGCGCATCGCCGTTCATCAGCTCAGCCGACCACACGCCCAAGCCATCATGGCGCAGCCCGCGAATATTGTCGCGGCGCAGGATTGTCGAGCGGTGGATGCGGATGAATTGCTCCGGGTCCAGCCGCGCTTCGAGCCCGGCAATCGTCTGCAGCAACAGATAGGTGCGCGCCGCTTCGCCATTCTCGCCCGGCGGGCCGACATGCAGCCGCACATAATCGCGTTCGGCGTCAATACGTGTGACTTCGTTGACCGCGATCCGCAGCAATTCGGAGCGATGCGGGACCCACAACTCTTGCAGCCACTCACTCGCCTGCTCGCGGCGCTCACCGCGCCGAGCAATCGCCCGGGTGATCGCGCGCGACAGGCGGTCAGCGGAAACCGGCTTCAGCACATAATCGATCGCTTCCAGATCGAAGGCTTCGACCGCAAAATGATCATGCGCGGTGACGAAGATGACAGCGGGCGGATTCTCCTCATCAGCAAACTGGCGCGCCACGCCCAGCCCGTCGAGTTCCGGCATGGTCATATCAAGCAAGACCAGATCAGGGTTGAGCTTTTCCGCGAGCCGCAAAGCCGCGGCCCCATCGCTGGCTGTGCCAACCACCCGGATCGTGTCGAGCTCTGCGCAGATCACTTGCGTGCGCTCCACCGCCAGCGGCTCATCATCGACGATCAGCGTGCGCAGCGGTCCATCGGGCGAAGGTTCGACATCAGCCATCAGGGTGTCCAGTCTTTCGAGTAAGCGGAATGCGGATTTCAGTGCGATAGCCGGGCTCAAGCGGGGTCGGGGCCAGCACTATGTCCGGGCCAAAACGAGCCTCCAGCCGGTCGCGTACGTTGGCAAGGCCGATGCCAAAGCCATGATGAGTGCCATCAGGCGTGCCCGGCCCATCATCACTGACAGTGACAACCAACCGATCAAACTCCTCACGCGCCTGCACCGTAATCAGCACTTGCCGCGTCACAGCTGAGACAGCGTATCTGACCGAATTTTCAACCAGCGGCTGAAGGATCATGCCCGGCACGCGCGCGTCTTGCAGGTCTTCGGGCAAGTCGAATTCGGCACGCAGCCGCTCCGGGAACCGCACCGCTTCAATGTCGAGATATTCGCGCTGCAAAGCAAACTCATCCGCCAGCCGCACATCCGAAGTCGGATCATCAGCCAGACTGTGGCGGTAAAAGCGGCTGATCGACTGGATCATTTCCTCCGCGCGCTGCGGCTTGCCCGTCATAACCAGGGCCGAAAGCGAATTCAGCGTGTTAAACAGGAAATGCGGGTTCACCTGATAGCGCAGACTGCGCAGTTCGGCAGCTTTGGCGGCAGAGCGCGATTCCTGCTCACGCCGTTCCGCGGCCCGCGCCTGATACCCAGCCAGCAGCGCGAAATAGAGCGAGGCCCACGCGAGCAGCAGGAAATAGCGCCCCAGCGCAATATCGATGATTGAGCGCCATACATCGGCTTCGGTTTTTGCAGGCGCGATAATCACGCTTTCGGTCGCCGAAGTACCCGCTTGCACCGGCACATCGACCAGCAGATTGCCAGCATCATCGCGGCGCAGGTTCAGCCCGTTCTTCTCGGCATATTTCTGCTCCTGCTTGACCTGCAGGTCTTCAAACATCAGGTGATTGATCTGTCCAATCGCGAGAGCCACCGGCAGCGCGAGCACGATTGCAGCGGCAATCTTAGCCCACAAAGCGCGCGTATCGACCAGCCTCAGCAGGAACCAGAGCACCACTGTGAGCGCGATGCCGCACAGCGTCACAAACGAGCGGCGCATGGCCATCTCGAACTGCATCTCAAAGCCAGCAACATAGCTGCGCACGCTGATCAGGACGAAATAGGTCGCCCACAGCACCACCATGGAAAACAGCACGGTGCGGAATGGCACGGTGACATGAGCCGCCTTAGTGGCAGCTGCGGTGCGAGCGAGCGAGGCTTTGACAGCGGGAGACATATTACATGACGAGATAGCGCCCCGCGCCGTGTTTCGCCAACGCGCCAAACAGCGCATCGTCGGACACGGTCAGGCCTTCGTCGATCAGTCGCTGTGTTCGCCGCGCGGCTGGCTCGCTTGATCGCAGCGCATCGCCGCGCGCGCCTTTCAGGCCTAAGCGCGCGGCTTGATCATGTCCTTGGGCACAATCCACTCATCAAACTGCGCCTCGGTCATCAGGCCAAGCTCCATTCCCGCCTCTTTCAGCGTGGTCCCGTCAGCATGGGCTTTCTTCGCGATCTTGGCCGCATTGTCATAGCCTATATGCGGGTTGAGCGCGGTGACGAGCATCAGACTTTCATTCATCAGCTTGTCGATGCGCGCGGTGTTTGCCTCAATCCCGGTGACGCAATTGTCAGTGAAGCTCACCGCGCTGTCGTTCAGTAAGCGGATCGATTGCAGCACGGCGTAGATCATGACGGGCTTGAAGACGTTCAGCTCCAGATGACCATGCGAGCCAGCGACGCTGACAGTGGTGTGATTGCCCATCACCTGCGCGCAAACCATGGTGAGCGCTTCGCATTGCGTCGGATTGACCTTGCCCGGCATGATCGAGGAGCCCGGCTCATTCGCCGGAAGTGCGATTTCGCCCAAGCCAGAGCGCGGACCCGAGCCCAGCAGGCGGATATCGTTCGCAATCTTCATCGCTGACACCGCGACCGAATTGAGCGCGCCGGACAGCTCCACCAAGGCATCATGCGCGGCCAGCGCTTCAAACTTGTTGGGCGCGGTTACAAAGGCGTGGCCGGTTGCAGCCGCGACTTCCTCAGCGAATTTCTCAGCAAAGCCGGCCTTGGAATTGATGCCGGTCCCCACCGCTGTACCGCCCTGCGCTAGCTCAAGCACGCGGGGAAGCGCGTTTTCGAGCCGGACGATGCCATATTCGATCATCTTGGCGTAGCCGGAGAATTCCTGACCCAGGGTTAGCGGGGTGGCGTCCTGCAAATGCGTGCGTCCGATCTTGACGATATCAGCAAACGCCGTCGCCTTCGCGTCCAGCGCGCTGTGCAAATGTTGAAGCGCCGGGATCAGCTGCTCGATCGTCTCGCTCGCAGCGGCAATATGCATCGCGGTGGGGAACGTGTCGTTCGAGCTTTGCCCCATATTGCACATATCATTGGGGTGGACAGGCTCCTTGCCGCCATGCTTGCCCGTGAGGATTTCGTTCGCGCGGCTGGCGATCACTTCATTGGCGTTCATGTTGGACTGCGTGCCCGAACCGGTCTGCCACACGCTCAGCGGGAATTGTTCTGAAAGCGTGCCGTCGATCACTTCGCGCGCGGCCTGCACAATCGCCTCACCCAGCTTTGCGTCCATCACGCCCAGCGCCATGTTCGCTTTGGCGGCGCTCATCTTCTGAATGCCCAGCGCTTTGACGAGCGGCGCGGGCATGGTTTCCACGCCAATCGCGAAATTGGCGAGGCTGCGCTGCGTTTGCGCGCCCCAATGGGCATCCACTGGCACAGCCACTTCGCCCAACGAGTCCGTTTCGATCCGCACTTTGCCCGTCGCGCCGAAAATAGCGCCGTCATTGATCATGTCACTCATCGAAGATCCCTTTATGCTGGTCGATTGCCGCACCCCTCATGCGCTCGCCTCCATAAGCAAGCGAGCAGGCGCGCGTCAAAGCCCTTGGCGGGGAAAGCGCCAGAGTCTAGGGCGACAGTCTAATCAGGAAGGGTTGACGCACTGTATTAGCAACGCAATACAGTTATACTTACATGATGACCGAGATGACCATGACGCCAGATGCACACGCTGCAAACGCACATGCTGACAGCGCCAAAGCGCGCAAGGCGATGATTGACAGCCAATTGCGCACCAGCGGCGTGAATGAGGAATTTGCCCTCGCACGCATGTTGAATGTGCCGCGCGAAGACTTTCTGCCGCAAGACAAGCAAGCGCTGGCCTATATTGACCGCAGCGTCGCTCTGCCCGGTGGAGCGCTGGCCTCTCCGCTGTTTTACGGCAAAGTCCTGCTCGAAGCCGCACCTGTGGCGACCGACCGGGCGCTGGTGGTGGAGAACGGCACCAAGTACCTTGCAACCCTGCTCGCCCCGCTGGTGGAAAGCGTTGAAACGATCAGCGCTGAACGGGCCGCCACCGGGCCGATTGAAGGAACATACTCGCTGATCGTCATCGACGGTGCGATTGAACAGCTCAGCGCCAGCCTTGCCGCTGCTCTGGGTGAGGATGGCCGAATCGTTTCAGGATTGGTGCTGCGGCAGGTCACCCGGCTTGCCAGCGGACGCCGGGTGATGGATCAGGTGGCCCTGCAACCAATTGAGGATCTTGGCATTCCTATCCTATCAGCCTTCGACGCCCCCAAAAGCTGGACCTTTTCGTGAGACCTTCGCACGCTCTTCACATGCTCGGCCTCAGTTCGGCCCTCGCGCTGGCGCTCAGTGCCACCCCCGCATCAGCGGACACGCTGCGCGAGGCGCTGGCGAGCGCGTACAACTCCAACCCCACGCTGGAAGGCGCGCGGGCCGATCAGCGCGCGACAGACGAAGATGTCCCGGCTCAGCGCGCTGGGGCCCTGCCGACACTGAATGCGACCGGCACCTATATTGAGTTTATCCAGCCCTCGCCCAATGCCTTTGCCCCGCCTGAACGCAACGTCAGCGCCAGCGGCGCGCTGCAAGTGCCGCTCTATTCGGGTGGCGCTGTGAAATATGGCATCCGCGCAGCTGAAGAACGGGTTGACGCAGGGCGCGCCGTGCTGCGCGGGACCGAGAGCCAGATATTCAGCCAGACGGTGGCCGCCTATATGGACGTGCTGCGCACTGAAGCGCTGGCCGGACTGGCCGCCAATCAGGTCGAAGTGCTCACCGTGAACCTTGAGGCGACCAGCGACCGGTTCGAAATCGGCGATGTCACCCGGACCGACGTTGCGCAGTCGCAATCGCGCCTCGCACTGGCTGAAGGTGATTTGCGCACGGCGATGGCCAACCTGATTTCCGCGCGTGAGACGTATATCCAGTTGGTTGGCCGCTCCCCGCAGAACCTCGAAGCCCCGCCACCGCTGCCCAACCTGCCTGAAACGGTCGGTATGGCAGTGGTCACCGCGCTTGAGAGCAATCCCGATCTGGTCGCGGCAAAAGAGCGCGCCGAAGCCGCCGGGTTCGACACCAAAGTGGCAGGCGCCGGACGCTTGCCTACTTTGGGTGCGTTTTCAAACGTCGATTACAGCAACTTTCTCGGCACGCTGGGCAGTCAGTTTGCGCAAGGTCTGGTCCAATCAGAGACCACGGTGAATGCCGGGCTGCAGCTAACGATCCCGATTTTCCAAGGCGGCCTGACCGCCGCGCGCCAGCGACAGGCGAGCGCGCGAGAGACCAGCGCGATGGAGCAAGTGATCGCGACCGAACGTAGCGTGATCCAGCAAACCCGCGCCTCTTACGGCAATTGGCAGGCCTCCAAAGCCGTGATCGAAAGCTCAAAAGTCGCAGTGGAATCGGCGGAAGTCAGTCTGGAGGGCGTGCGCGCGGAAAACTCGATCGGAAATCGAACAATCCTCGACGTGCTGAATGCGGAGCAGGAATTGGTGCAAGCCCGCGCCCAATTGGTGACAGCGCGGCGCAACGCCTATGTCGCTGGATTTACGTTGCTTGCTGCGATGGGCCGGGCTGAAGCGCGTGACCTGAATCTCGACACAGGCGGCCCGCTCTATGATCCGGTCGCGAACTATGATCGGGTGCGTAACAAGATCTGGGACTGGGACCGCAATCCCAAAGCTGAACCAAATTCGACCCGAACCGTTGACATACCGGCCGCAGACGCGGCTTATGGGCCACCAGACATCGACTGATCGAGCGCCGATTCTCGATTCGGGACAGTCTGATTTTGAACGGTTTTTAGTTTTATTCGGGAAGCGACAGAGTCGAGCACGTGCCGCAGAACAACGAAGCATCTGTTGAAGAGATTCTTGATTCAATCAAGAAAGTGATCGCCCGTGACAATCGCAGCGACGCACTCGAAGCGCAGCGCCGACGCGCAGAGACGCTGCCCGAGGTAGAGCCACTGCCTGGCATTGAGCCGGAAACGCAAAGCGAAAGCCGGATCGATGTGCATGAAGTGCTTGATCTGGCAGACATGGATGTGAGCGAAGACATCGATGACAGCGAAGAAGCGGTCGCCTCGCATTCAGAAGACGGGGCCGTGGACGCCCCAGAAACCCCGCTCGTCAACGAAGCCGCGCGCGGGGCCATGCAGGAAAACCTCGCCGCGCTCGCAATGCTGGCAGAGCCGGGGGCCAAGCCGCAAATCGTGCGCTCGGGTGAGACATCACTAGAGGGGCTGACACGCGAATTGCTGCGCCCGATGCTGGCCGAATGGCTCGACAAGAACCTGCCTGACATGGTGGAAAAGCTGGTTCAGGCCGAAATCGCCCGGATCGCAGGCAAGCGCCGGTAAGCGCACCGCGCAAACCCGGCGACCAGTCTCACCGCACACCTGCACCGTTTCACCCGGCAATCATGCTGGTATTCGCAGCGCGCGCGCGTTAATCCTCGCGGCCATGGGACAGGACATATTTCCACGCGCGCGCCTTGGGCTCTGCGCTGTTTTCGCAGTCGTACTGGCGGGATTGACGCCCGCCCCCGCCTTCGCCGAAGCGCATGAGGACGAGGGCGGCTCCACCATCGCTGGCGTCTCAACCACGCCGATGAGCGCGCAAGACCTCATCACCATGCCGCGCCTTGGTGCGCCTGTGGTCACGCGGTTTGGGCGGCTGGCGGTGTTTTCAGTCACGCAGACCAATCCAGAGACCTATGAGCGCTCACCGGTGCATTACGTGCTGGATCTAAGCCTGCCGGGGGAAAAGCCGATTGCGTTCGATCCAGGTCTGGCGGCGAATTCCATGGCATTTGGCCCTGACAATTCGCTCTATTTCCTCAGCGGTGAGCATCCCGATCCGGGCGCTGAGGAACGCTCGCGTTTGTGGCGCGTCTCGCTCAGCCGCAGCGGCGAGGTGAGCGAGCCTGAGCTTGTCGCCGGGTTCGACTACACAGATGTAGAAGGTTTCCTTCTCTCTCCCGATGGCTCGAAAATCGCTCTGCTCGCGCATTTGGATCGAAGTTGCCAAAGCTACGATTGCGTCCCGCAGAAAAACGCTGTTGGCACCGGCCGCCTGTATGACGGCGAGGACGGGTTTTATCGCCATTGGGACCGGTGGATAACATCGGGCGCCTTCAACCGCGTGTTCGTATTCGAGATGACCGAAGGCATGGCGACGGGGGATGGAGCGCCGATTGACGGACTCGACCCGGCGACAGGCATCACCGGCAACACACCAACCATGCCCTTTGGCGGGATGGAAGACCTCGCTTGGGCACCGGACGGCAAGACGCTCTACTTCGTCGCGCGCGAGGCGAATGGCGATGAGCCGGTGTCGACCGATCTCGACATTTACGCGTCCGATCTGACCGGCGCGGCCCCGCAAGTTCTGACCGGATCAAACGCCGCGCATGACAGCGCGCCTGTTCCTTCGCCCGATGGCACAATGCTCGCCTACCTCGCCATGGCGCGGCCCGGTTACGAATCAGACCGGATGGTGGTCCACCTGCGCGATCTGGCCACTGGAGGAACCCGCGCACTGACCCAAGACACCGATCTATCGTTCGGCTCACTCAGCTGGAGCGCCGATGGCAAATCCCTGTTTGCGACCGCCGCCGACGTGCTGGACACGCCTGTGTTCCAGATTGAAGCAAAAACCGGCGCTGTAAAAGAGCTCGATCTGATGGCGGGCAATGAGGCGCATATTGGCGGCGTCACCCCCCTGCCCGGCAACCGCCTGCTGTTCACCCGCGATTCGATCAGTGCGCCAAAGGAGCTGTATCTCTCAACCGGCCTCGTCACAGCGCGCCCATTGACCGACTTCGTCACCACTCGCATGGGTCAGATGGCGAGCACAGTGACCACGCGCTTTTCGTTCGAAGGCGCAGGCAATGATACCGTCTGGGGTCAGATCACCCGGCTGGAAGATCAGACCGAACCGATCCCCGCGATCCTTTATATCCATGGCGGTCCGCAAGGCTCCTTCAACGATGTGTGGTCGAGCCGCTGGAATGCGCGTGCCGTCGCCAGCCAAGGCTATGCCGTTATCTCGGTCGATTTCCATGGGAGCGCTGGATACGGGCAGGAATTCATGGATTCGATCAACCGGGATTGGGGCGGTAAGCCGCTCGAAGATCTGCAAAAAGGGCTCGCCGCGGCGCTGGAGCTTGACCCGCAGATAGACGGCACCCGCGCCTGCGCGATGGGGGCGAGCTATGGCGGCTACATGGTCAACTGGATCGCAGGCAATTGGCCCGATCGCTTCAAGTGCCTGATCCAGCATGACGGCCTGTTCGACATGCGCAGCTTTTACTATTCGACTGAGGAATTGTGGTTCCCGCGCTGGGATTTCGGCGGCTCTTACGAAGTTGCGCAAGACACCTATGAGCGCTGGAACCCGGTCAACCATGTCGACAAATGGCAGACCCCGATGCTCGTGATCACCGGAGAGAAGGATTACCGCGTGCCCTATTCGCAAGGCATCCAGAGCTTCACCGCTTTGCAGGAGCGCGACATTCCGGCGCAACTCCTCGTCTTCCCGGATGAAAATCACTGGGTGCTGGGCGCCAGGAATTCAAAGCAATGGCATGATACTGTGTTTGACTGGCTTGACCGCTGGCTTGCCAAGGATGCTGAGGTTGAGGCGAAAGATGACTGACACGCCCACCGAAACCGCGCTGGCATCGGCCCGCTATTCGCTCCGGCAAAAGTATGGCGATCCGGCCGCAGGCAGCGCGGTTGAGCGGCATATTTTCCTTTGCGCGATTTCCGAAAAGCAGAAATGCTGCTCACGCGCAGAAGGCGAGGCTGCGTGGGGCTACCTCAAGGCGCGACTGAAAGAGCTGGGCCTTGCCGGACCGCGCCGAACTTCGGACCATCCCAAGGGCGCGGGCGGCGGCGTTCAGCGCACCAAAGCCGACTGCTTGCAAATGTGCGACGCGGGGCCGGTCGCGGTCGTCTGGCCGGAAGGGGTCTGGTACCATTCGTGCCACCCGCAAGCGCTCGAACGAATCATTCAGGAGCACCTGATCGGCGGCGTCCCGGTGGAGGATTATCGCCTGCGCCCGCTCGATAAAGCGTGACGCGGCGCGCACTCAGCGGTCTTTGTCCTCACGTCTGCCGAACAGCTCATCCGCACCGGGCAGCCGGTTGTCGACCGATTCGTCGTGTCCGGTTCCATTGGAAAGAAACGCGAGCGCCATCAGCCCCCCGCCCAGCATCATCGTCAGGCTGATCCCCAGCGTGACAGCGATATAGAAATGGATCGAAACCTGCGGGGTGAACACCCACATCGCCGCAAGCACCACCAGCACAGTCGCCAGTGTCACCCCGCCAAGCAGACGCATGATCCAGCGGAACCGGCCCCACGCATGGGCAGCGTTGTCGGGATCATCGAGAGGAGATTTGCGCACCATCTGCGCCGCCATGCGCGTGGCGGTCGCGCTTGGCAATGGCCCGCTTTGCATGAGCGATTGCGCCAGATTCGCCTTTTCGCCGCTTCAATGGCATCCTGCCGGGCGGGAAAGAGGAGTCGAACATCATGATCATAGCCAAGCTAATCGAGGGCCGGTCTGCCGACGGCATTGTCAGCTGCGACGTGTCGACACCGGTTTCAGAGGCGGTCGCCACTCTGGCGCAGCAAAAGATCGGCGCTTTGCCGGTCATGCGCGACGGCGCGGTTGCGGGCATCATTTCAGAGCGCGATGTAATTTATCGCTTGGCTGGGGAGGGGCGCGATTGCCTCGATCTGCCGGTGGGTGAGATCATGACGTCGCCTGCGATCACAGTTGAGCCTTCCACCAGCGTCGATAAAGCGCTCGCGCTGATGACACGGCGACGCTTTCGCCACTTCCCGGTGGTAGAGAACGGCGCGCTTGTCGCCTTCATCTCGATCGGCGATCTGGTCAAATCGCGCATTGATGAGGTCGAGCACGAGGCCGAAGCGATGCGCAGTTATATCCGGACCGCATGATCCTGCTTGAGGAATAGCGCTGCGCTCCCTAAATTGAACCCATGGGACAAACGCTCACCTTGACCTCCGCCGCTGCTCAGCGCGTGGCTGCTATCGCCCAAAAGCAGGTGAAGCCTGCCATCTTGCGGCTGTCAGTCGAGGGTGGGGGCTGCTCCGGCTTTCAGTACAAGTTTGAAATGGCCGACTCGCCCGAGGGCGAGGACATGGTGTCCGAGACCGATGGCGTGAAGCTGGTGGTTGATCCGATCAGCCTTGATCTGGTCGGCGGCAGCGTTGTCGACTTCGTCGAATCGCTCGGCGGTGCGGCGTTCCGCGTTGAGAACCCTAATGCCGCGGCCGGCTGCGGTTGCGGATCCAGCTTCGGGATTTGAGTTAGACGCTTACAGTCGGGTGCGTTACCTAGCCACCCGCGCCCTCCACCCTTCCACCCGGAGCCTACCGGGACACTATCCGGGTGGAAGGGTGGAGGGCGCGGGTGGCCTGGACAGTTCTGGGGCCGCAGGAGCAGAGAATCCCCTCATGAAAATCGCGACTTACAACATCAACGGCATCAAGGCGCGGCTTCCGCGCTTGAAGGAATGGCTCGCTGAAACGCGCCCATCCATTGCGTGCCTGCAAGAAGTCAAAAGCCAGGACGAAGGCTTTCCCGCCAGCGAATTTGAAGAGCTGGGCTACAGCGCAATTTGGCACGGGCAAAAGGCGTTTAACGGTGTCGCGATCCTCGCTGACACGCAAGCGGGCTATACCATCAGCGAAGTTCAGCGCGGCCTCGGCATTGACGGACCGAAAGAGGACGAGGGCGAGCAAGCGCGCTATCTGGAGGTGGATGCCAGCCATGATGGTGGCGCGCCCATGCGGATCGTGTGCATTTACCTGCCCAATGGCAACCCGCAGCCCGGCCCCAAATTCGACTACAAAATCGCATGGATGGCAAAGCTGCGCGCGCGCATGGCGTTGATTTGGGGTGAGGAAGTGCCCGCCGCGGTGCTGGGCGATTACAACGTCATCCCGTACGACGATGACACCTATTCGGTTAAAGCCATGGCGAGCGATGCGCTGATGCAGGCCGAATCGCGCGGATCCTATGCGCATTTGCTGGCGGATGGCTGGACCGATGCGGTGCGCACGCTCAACCCGAATGGCGGCGTGTGGACCTATTGGGACTATCAGGCTGGCGCATGGCAGCGCGACCATGGCTTTCGGATCGACCACATCCTGCTCTCACCGGAATGCGCAGACCGGCTGAAAGCAGTTGGCGTCGATCGCGAGCACCGTGGGCGCGAAAAGGCCTCAGACCACGCGCCGGTCTGGGCGCTTTTGTCCTGATCTCTGCCGCTATTTTGCGCAGTGCGCGAGCGGCTGGGGACGAGCGGTCGGTCTTGCCGCTCCTTCGGAACCGGTTTAGGTTGAAACCGCGCCGGTGAAGCGCGGGCGCTGCGGCCCGGCGGGCGTGATCAGCGGTAGAAAATGTGAGTGTCGATCTGTGCGGTGCGGGTCTTGCGACGGCTCCATGAGGGTCGCACATATTTCGCGTGGAAATACACCGCATCGCGCGCTTCGGATTCCCACATGCCTTCATGGGCAATCTTGGCGATCGATTTGGCCCGGTTCCAGGCGCCTGAATTGCTGCGGATGCGCGGCATACGGCCATTCTTCACGAACGAGAATTGCGCGCGCTGATAGACCACGCCGCAATAGCTGGCGGGGAAACGGCGGTCTTCAGCACGATTGATCACAACCTGCGCCACGGCGAGCTGACCTGCGAGCGGTTCACCGCGCGCTTCAAAATAAACCGCGCCGGCGAGGCACTGCATCTGCTCTGACAATTCGCTCGGGGCGACCATGCCAACCAGTTCGCGCAGCGAACCCGCGTTCTGCCTGTCTGGCGCAACCGTCTCTTCGACGGGAAGCGGCTGGACCACTTCATTGGCGACGAATTCAACCGGCTGATCAACCTCAGACTGGGCATCGACCGGGATCATCTCGAACGCATCGGTTGAGAGATCGACCGGCTCTTCGCTGACAACGATCTGCTCAACAGACACGTCTGAATCGGCTGCTTGCGCGAAAGCCTTAACGCCATCCGCGCTTGAAAAGCTCAAACTCGCAGCAGTGACAAGCGCGGCTGCGCTGAGGGAGTAAGTCCTACGACTCATAAAACTGTGTTTTTGTGCGGTGAGCGAGCACTGGCGCAGGCTGAAACCCTAAAAGACCCATTAATGTAGGGTGGTTCGCGTGGACCTGCCGGCCACTCCCCGTCTGCGTGCTGCGTTCGAACCGTATTGTCCGGACAAACAGCCTGCGCTTTCGAAGTTGGGCGGCAAATAGCGGTTAGGCGGTGAGGATCAAGTTAATCCGGCAGAAGTGCGATGAACCGTTCTGCCTCCGCGACATCCACCTCGATTATCCATGTATCGGGGTCCTGCGCGCGCCTGCGATCAAGATACTCGGAAAATTCATGCGGGTTTTCAGTATCTTGAACCTTGGTCTGTATGAATCTTCGCGATCCATCAAGCTGTGGCATTCTTTCGTAAAGCCGGCCATCCTCACCGCGATACATCGTGACAACTAAGATCACACCGGCGTCGCGATGCCCCTTGGCCAGCACCGTGGCCATGCCGCCATTTGATTCGGCCAGCCGGATGAGGCTTCCAACTTCGAGATGAGCGGGCAGTCGCATGTGATGACAAGCGGTCAGACGCTCCGCTACGCGCTGTATCCGGGCAGGCTGGACAGCGCGATGCGTGAGCGCATGAACGTGCCTGTTCCTCGGCCAATTTCGTCACCCTCTTCATCGACGAGCCGCGATTCAGCGACAAAAACGCGGCGCTTGCCGCTGACCCAGCGGCCCTCTGCAATGACATCGCCTGCCCGCACGGGCTTCGTAAAGTGCAGGTTGAAGCTGGTGGTCAGCAAAAAGCGATCAGTCGCCAGCGTGTTCGCCGCGTAAAAGGCCGCATCATCGAGCATCTTGAAATAAACAGTTCCATGCGCCGCGCCCGCCGCGTGGAAGACGTTTTCATCCACGGTGAAGCGGATTTGCGCATGCCCTTCGCTGGGAATTTCCAGCTGCGAGGCAAATACGCTGTTTATGGGCGCAGATGCGTAGAGCCGTTCAAGCGCGCGATGGTGAAGCGAGGCTCCCGCCGAATCAGCGCTGGTGTCAGCGGCCTTGGCGTCAGGCAGCATCGCGCAGGAATTGGTTCGTCAAAAGCGCAAACAAAGCCTCAGCGTCGTCAGCCTCCAGCAGCGCCTGAAGCTTGGTATCGTCACGCAGCAGGCGAGAGATCGCCGCCAAAGCATGGAGGTGCGTTGCACCAGCGTTCTCAGGCGACACCAGCCCGAACACCAGCTTCACCGGCACGGCATCGGCTGACGCAAAGTCGCACGGCTCTTCAAGCTTAAGCAGCGCCACTGTCGGCCGGCGCACTTCGGTGCTGCGGCAATGGGGGATCGCAACACCCTTGCCAAAACCGGTGCTGCCAAGCGCTTCGCGTTGCTCAAGCCCATCAAGCACGGCGTAAGCGTCAAAGCCGTAGGCCTGGTGGAAGAGGTCAGAGAGCTGGGAGAGCACTTGTGCTTTATCCGAAGCCCGTGTGATCGCCACGGCTTCGGGCTGCATTGCAATATTAACGTCCATGCGAAACCTGATCCCGAATTATGTCCGGCCAAAACCACAGGCAACCAGCGCCGCGAGCGGGGATGCGGCGTCAGTCCGTGAGACCGTGGGTTGGGCCATGCGGCGCCAACACTTGCCGATGCGTCCTTTCGGCAAAGGAGTTGGAGAGGCCCTAATGCGGCTCCACCCATCCGATCGAGCCGTCTTGGCGGTGATAAACCATATTATGTCTGCCAGTGCCAGCATTTTTGAAGAACAGCGCGCTCGTATCGCGTAAATCCAGCATCATCACGGCGTCCGCGACCGATCCTGTCGGAATATCGATACTGGTTTCAGCAATCACGGGAGGCGCATCGCTGGTGATTTCTTCCTCAGTCTCTTCAACCGCAAGGATCGTGTACGCCGCTTCTTCTTCGGCTCGCACCTGCACTGCGCGCTCATGCCGGTCCTTCAACCGACGTTTGTAGCGCCGCAGCTGCTTTTCGATCTTGGCTGCCGCGTTGTCGAGCGAGAGGTGCGCGTCATGCGCTTCGCCTTGCGCTTTCAGGATCGTGCCATGTGTCACATGCGTCACGATATCGCAACGAAACAGGCTGCCGGAGCTTTTGCCAAAAGTCACATGGCTGGACAGCGCGCGCTCGAAATACTTCTCGACAATCGCGCCCAATCGATCCGCAGCATGCTCTTGCAGAGCTGATCCGGTCTCAACCTGGTGGCCTGAAATACGGATATCCATCGCGCGTCTCCTTTTGTGTTCGTAAATGTGTCAGCGCGCCCAAAGGGGATCCTTCAGCCCCGCGACAAATTCGCCGTGCCGCGCCATTTCCTCAGCGCTCGCGCTGTGCGCACGCGGCTCCCGGCGGGGACGCGCGGGCGTGACAGGCTGATTGGAAGAGGGCTCATCAAGCGTCGGCACTGGCGCATCAGCGGCAAGCTCAAGCCCGATCTGCCGCCCGCCTTTCAGCTCAACATAGACCTGCGCGAGCAATTCAGCGTCCAGCAGCGCGCCGTGCTTCACGCGGTGAGAGCGATCCACGCCGTAACGGGTGCACAGCGCGTCGAGCGAGTTTTTGGCACCCGGGTGCTTTTTTCGAGCTATAGCGACGGTGTCGACCATGCGATCCATGCTGATCGGCGCGCGCCCAATGCGCTCAAGTTCTGCATTGAGGAAGCCAAAATCGAACCCGGCATTGTGCGCCACCAGATCGGAATCGCTCAAAAATTCAAGCAGCTCATCAACGCTTTGGGAAAAGAGCGGCTTGCCAGCGAGAAAATCGCTGGAGAGGCCATGCACCCGCTCCGCTTCGACAGGCATGTCGCGTTCGGGGTTGTAATAGGCGTGGAAGGTGCGGCCTGTCTCAATCCGTCCGACCATTTCCACGCAGCCGATTTCAACCATCCGGTCGCCGCTTTTGGGGTCAAGGCCGGTGGTTTCAGTATCAAATATGATTTCACGCATAGTACACACTATCCGCACATTCGCGGGCGGGCGCAAGAGGGGGCTCTACCTGCCGGTCTGCGCTCTCAGCTCAGCGATCAAAGCGCTCACCTGTGCGCGGGTTTCCTCAAGCGTTGTGCCAGTGTCTATCACATGGTCAGCGCGCGCGCGCTTTTCCGCATCGGGGGTCTGAAGGCCCAGAATATGCTCGAATTTCTCCACCGTCATGCCGGGCCGGGCAAGCACGCGGTCGCGTTGCGCCTCAGCCGGGGCGGAGACAACTACGATCTGATCAACGCTTTTATGCCCGGTTCCTTCAAACAACAGCGGGATATCAAACACCAGCATCGGCGCGGCAGCGTTGTCGGTGAGAAACGCGGCGCGCTTTGCGCCCACTGCGGGGTGCACGATCGCTTCGAGCCGGGCGAGCTTTTCAGGGTCAGCAAACACCAGCTTGCCCAGCGACTCACGATCCACCGCGCCATCCTTGGTAGAGCCGGGGAAAGCCGCTTCGATCGCGGGCACCAATTCGCCGCCCACGCCTTGCATCGCGCGTACTTGCGCATCGGCATCAAACACCGGCACGCCGTTTTCTGCAAACATGGCAGCGACGGTCGATTTGCCCATGCCAATCGAGCCGGTGAGGCCGATGATCGTGGGGCGCTTTGGATCAGTGTCAGTCATGCAGTCAGAACCTTGCGCAGTTCAGCATCGCTCGCCGCATCGCGGGGCGGAGCGGCGCCGAAAAACTTCTCAAACGCGATGGCGGCTTGCCCGATCAACATGGAAAGCCCGTCAATTGTCCGAAATCCAGCCGCGCGCGCACTGGCCAGAAAAACCGTCTCAAGCGGGTCTGTCACAATGTCATAGGCGATGCTGCCGGGCGGCGCATGGCTCCAGTCAAAGGCAAGCTCTGGCTGGCCGCGCATGCCGAGCGGGGAAGCGTTGACGATGAGGTCCAGACAACCCTCGCGATCGTCAAAGGCAAAGTCGGTTGGCGATGCAAAGTGACTGAGTGCGACCGCATGGTGCTCACCATCTGGCGCCAATTCGTCGAGCAGGCCGCGCGCCTTGGCCGGATCGCGCCCGGCGACAACCAGAGTAAAGCCCGCATCATACAGCGCCGCGATGATCGCCCGCGCCGCGCCGCCTGTGCCGAGAATCCGCGCCATCCGGAAATAGTGTTCCTTTGCGAGATCACCACGCAATGGCTCCAGGAAACCCGGCGCATCGGTGTTGTAAGCGGACAGGCTTTCACCATCGCGCACCAGAGTGTTTGCTGCACCGATGCGCAGCACTTGCGAGTCGACAGAATGCGCCAAGGCCAGCGCTTCGTGCTTGTGCGGCATCGTCACGTTGCAGCCGCGCCAATTCGCATCGGCCATAGCGCCCTTGCAATAGGTCGCCACTTGGCCGGCGACCACTTGCTCCCGGTCATAGCCACCTGCGATGCCGAGCCTTTGAAGCCAGAAGCGGTGGATCAAAGGTGATTTGGAATGCGCAATCGGATCGCCGATCACATGCGCGAACGGGGCTTGGCTCATGCCATCAACGCGCCTTCTTCGCGCAAAGCGTCCAGCACCGGTAGCAAGGGCATTCCGAGGATTGTGAACTGGTCGCCTTCGATGCGGTCAAACAATTGCACACCCATCGCTTCAATGCGGAACACGCCGACCGTGTAACTGACTTCGGGCCATTCGTGATCGAGATAATGCTCGATGAAAGCGTCGGACAGCGCGCGCACATGCAGCAGCGCTTGCGAAGGGGCACTCCACAGGCAGGTGTTGCCTCGCACCAGGGCCGCAGCGCTGTGCAGCTCAAGCGGCTTTCCAGAGAAAAAGCGCAGATGCTCAGCGGCGTTTTCGCGGCTGGTGGGTTTGTTGAAGCGCTGACCGTCAACCACGACAAGCGAATCGCTGCCCAGAACCAGCCGCTCAGGGTGCAGTGCCGCCAAAGCGGCTGCTTTTGCTACACTCAGGGCTTCGGCAATCTCAGGCGCGCTCGCTTCGGCAATCCCGGCTTCCACCGCGCGCTCATCAATATCGGCCGGGATCGCGTCATAGGCCACGCGCGCCGCATCGAGCATTGCGCGGCGTGAGGCGGATTTCGATGCAAGGATCAGATCAGTCGCGCTCATATCGGCTTTGCCACTCCTTCCATGCGTCCCTTGGCCTTGGCGATATCACGCAGCTCTCGGTCCTGCGCCAAGCGGATAATGGCGGCTGCGCTTTCCTCAATTGACCGCCGGGTGACATCAATCACCGGCCAGCCATTGTCAGCAAACATGCGCCGCGCATAATGCAGCTCCGCCTTCACGCGCTCGTTATCGACATAGGATGTCTCGGTTCCCTCATTGAGCGAAAGCAGGCGGTTGCGCCGGATCTGCACAAGCCGCTCAGGCGCGGTGGTAAGGCCCACGACCAACGGGTTGCGCAGGCCAAACAGGCTGGGGGGCGGGGGACTTTCCACCACGATCGGGATATTGGCGACTTTGTACCCGCGATTGGCGAGGTAAATGCTGGTTGGGGTTTTCGATGTGCGCGACACGCCTGCCAGCACAATATCAGCCTCTTCCCAATCCTCCCAGGCAACCCCGTCATCATGCGCGATCGTATATTGGATGGCATCGACCCGCTTGAAATAGTCGGCGTCCATTGCGTGCTGGCGACCGGGGCGACCATGCGCTTCCTGCCCCAATTGCGCTTCGAGCGCGGCGGTGACCTGATCAAGCACCGGCACCGCAGGCAGGCCTAGATGGCGGCAATGCTCTTCGAGCCGGGCGCGGGTCTCAGGATTGACCAGAGTGTACAGGACCAGCCCCGGATTATCGGCAAAGTCCGCAACAATCCGGTCGAGATGCTGGCGCGAGCGCACCATGGGCCAGAAATAGCGGCTCACGCTGGGATCATCGAACTGCGCCAAAGCCGCCTTCGCAATCATTTCGAGTGTTTCGCCAGTCGAATCAGATACAAGGTGCAGGTTGAGCCGATTCATGATGCGCGTGGGTCCGGTGTCAGGGTGTGGAGAAGTGCTGGCATAAACCACGGCACAGCAGCACTCACAAGTTGGGGAGCGAAATGGCCCACTGGAAGCCGCATTTTTTTCTGGCTCGTTCTCGACAGCACAGCGTTGTTTTAGACAGTCTGGGGATAGTGGGGAGAGATCGGATTTGACTCAGGCGAACCGCAGAGTCGCAGGTTGACGCAGGGGCTGTTCAGCCGCGCATAAATCGGGCAGTGGATCGCTGTTCGCGCTTTCCACAGGCCCAACAGACTCCATCAACTCTTTAAAATTATAATTAATTTGTTTTAAGGACTCCGTATGCCCGGACCTCTTCTCGATACCCTCAAAGGCGCTAAGCCTGACGTCGCCCCCATTTGGCTTATGCGGCAAGCGGGACGCTATCTGCCCGAATACCGCGAGTTGCGGGCTGAAAAGGGTGGGTTTCTCGAGCTGGTCTATGACAGCGAGGCGGCCGCCGAGATCACTGTTCAGCCGATCCGCCGCTTTGCGTTTGATGGCGCGATCCTGTTTTCCGATATCTTGATCGTCCCGCATGCGATGGGGCAGGGATTGGAATTCCTCGCAGGGGAAGGGCCCAAGCTTAGTCCGACGCTGCTTGAAAAGGAATTGAGCGATTTCACCGAAGCGTCGGAGCGGTTTGACCCAATTTACGAGACTGTGCGCCAGACGCGCGCCTTGATCTCGGATCAGGTTACAATGCTCGGCTTTGCAGGTTCGCCGTGGACGGTTGCAACCTACATGATCGCTGGCGAAGGCTCAAAGGATCAGGGTCCAGCACGCCTCCTCGCTTACCGCGACCCAGCCCGGATGCAGGCGATTTGCGATGCGATTGCTGAGGTGTCGATCACCTATCTGCGCGGCCAGATCGATGCTGGTGCGGAAGCGGTGCAATTGTTTGACAGCTGGTCTGGCAGCCTCGCCCCCGATGAATTTGAGCGCTGGGTGGTGGCGCCCAACGCCGCGATCACCGCGGCGATCAAGCAATCGCATCCCGATACACCAGTGATCGGCTTTCCGAAGGGTGCGGGCGCCAAACTGCCCGCCTATGCCCGTGAGGTTGGAGTTGATGCGGTGGGCTTGGATGAGACACTCGACCCGGCCTGGGCGCATGCACAATTACCTGAAGGTATGCCCGTGCAAGGCAATCTCGATCCGCTGCTGGTCGAGGCGGGTGGACCTGCTCTGCCGGAGCGTTGCAAAGCGATACTCAGCGCGTTTGAAGATCGTCCGCATGTCTTCAATCTGGGTCACGGCATAGGCCAATTCACGCCGATTGAGCATGTCGAAGCGCTGCTTAAAGCGGTGCGGGGCTAAAGGGCTGGGCAGACGATGAAAGACGCGCTCATCACGGTTTATCCTTGGCTTACAGCTGGCCATGTCATCTTCATGGTGTTCTGGCTTGCTGGCCTGTTCATGCTGCCGCGCCAGTGCATTTACATGCTCGATGCAGAGCCTGGCTCCGAAGCAGAGGCCAAGTGGGCGCATCGTATGGGGCTGCTGCGCAAGATTATCCTGACGCCTAGCCTGATCATCGTATGGGTGCTCGGCTTGGCGCAGGCGTGGTCCATGGGGTACTTTTCGCAAGGGTGGATCCACATCAAGATCACGCTGGTCCTGATCTTGTCAGCCTATCACGGCTGGCTGGTGGGTCAAACGAAGAAGATGGCGCGCGGGGCACGACCGCTCAGCGAAAAGACGCTGCGGCTGGTGGGAGAGATACCCGGTCTGCTGCTCGTCCTGATCGTGATCGACGTTTACGTGCTGCGGTTGTTGTTTTCCTGATCGCTGCTTTTTCCGGGCAAAGCCATATTCGCATCAATCATGGATTGACCGCGCTCGCCGGGAATCTTATTTAGATCCTATCAAGCCGCAAATGGGCTCCGCGATCCGCGCGCTGCCCGGTCTGCTTTCTCCAAGCCCAGCTTTGTTCGTCATCACGGTCAAAGCGCCTCTTTCAATCGAGGTACTGACCTGCCGGCCCATCCTTGTCGCCAGTCCATCTGGCATTCTGACTAATTTGGAATACTTTCTCAATGCATCTCAAAGACTTAAAACAAAAGACTCCGGCTGAGCTGGTGCAGATGGCCGAAGAGCTGGGCGTCGAAGGCGCCTCGACCATGCGCCGTCAGGACTTGCTGTTCAGCATCCTGCGCGAACTGGCTGAAGACGAAGAATACGAAGAGAAGATCATGGGCATCGGCACCATTGAGGTGCTTCAAGATGGCTTTGGGTTCCTGCGTTCGCCCGAAGCGAACTATCTCGCTGGCCCTGACGATATCTATTTGTCGCCCAACCAGATCCGTAAATGGGGCTTGCGCACGGGTGACACGGTTGAGGGCGAGATCCGCGCACCCAAGGAAGGCGAGCGCTACTTTGCGCTGACCAGCCTTGCGACGGTCAATTTTGAAGGCCCCGATGCCGTGCGGATGCGCACCAACTTCGACAACCTTACACCGCTTTACCCTGAGCAGAAGCTATCGCTCGATACGCTCGATCCGACGGTGAAGGACAAGTCTGCCCGTGTGATCGACATCATCTCGCCGCAGGGCAAGGGCCAGCGCGCGTTGATCGTTGCTCCGCCACGCACGGGTAAGACGGTGCTGCTGCAAAACATCGCCAAGGCGATTACGGACAATCACCCCGAAGTGTTCCTGCTGGTCTTACTGGTTGATGAGCGGCCTGAGGAAGTCACTGACATGCAGCGCAGCGTGAAGGGTGAGGTGATTTCCTCAACCTTTGACGAACCGGCCAATCGTCACGTTCAAGTCGCTGAAATGGTTATCGAAAAGGCCAAGCGTCTGGTTGAGCACAAGAATGACGTTGTCATCCTGCTCGATTCAATCACGCGTCTGGGTCGCGCTTACAACACGGTCGTGCCCAGCTCGGGCAAGGTGCTAACCGGCGGTGTGGATGCCAATGCGCTCCAGCGGCCCAAGCGTTTCTTCGGTGCGGCGCGCAACATCGAGGAAGGCGGCTCGCTCTCCATTATCGCCACCGCGCTGATCGACACGGGCAGCCGTATGGACGAAGTTATCTTCGAAGAGTTCAAAGGGACCGGCAACTCTGAAATCGTGCTGGATCGCAAGGTCTCTGACAAACGCATCTTCCCCGCGCTCGACGTTGGCAAGTCCGGCACGCGCAAGGAAGAGCTGCTGGTTGAGAAGGACAAGCTTTCCAAGATGTGGGTGCTGCGCCGTATTCTGATGCAGATGGGCACGATCGACGCGATGGAATTCCTGCTCGACAAGATGAAGGATTCCAAGACCAACGAAGACTTCTTCGACACGATGAACCAGTAAGGTCAGCGTGATTGAAGGGGAGGGGCCTAAGGCATGATCAGTCAATATCTCTACATCAGCACCGCGCCTGACCTGACGCGGGCGGATGTGGACGCAATTCTTGAAAGCAGCGCGCGGAACAATCCTGCTCGCGGGGTTACCGGGCTGCTGCTGTATAACGGGCGCAACTTCCTGCAATTGCTGGAAGGTGAAGAACAAGAGCTTGTCTCGCTCATGCTGCGCATCAATCAGGACCCACGCCACAGCGGTGTTTCAGTGATTGATTGCAGAGTTGTTGAAGAGCGGTCTTGCTCAGATTGGGCGATGAAGCGGGTGCTTATAGTTGAAAGCGTGGACCGCCGCCGCGAGCTGCTCGAACATGAATTGCCGAGCGGTCTCGATGCGGAAACGCGCAAGATCATCATGAATTTTGCGGTTTTGAACTAACACATGCCAGAGAAGGCGCCGGACGCACAGATTGCCATTGCGCATCTGGTTTCGCGCGTGGAAGCCACTGTCGTCTCTTCGCTTTTGCGAGCAAACGGTGTGCCCAATGTTATCATTGGAGATGCCCATGCCTCGGTTGAAGTAAATTCGTGGGTGCTCGGTGGCCACCGCATCATGATCAGCGCCCGCGATCACGATGAGACATCAGAAATCCTTCGCCACGCATGGCTGGAGGGCATGGACGAGCCGTCTTATGCCCAGGGTAAGGCAGTCTTGCGCGTCTTCCTGATCCTCACCGCATTGAAGCTGCCATTTCTGGCAATTGTTGCGATCTTCGGCCCGCTATCGTTTGGGTGGTTTATTGCTTTACTGGTGCAGGGCCTGCCAATTCCGGTCAATCCGCAAGGGCGCGGCGATTATTATCTCGCCGCGCCATCGGTATCTTAGAACAAATGCTCGGCAAAGAATTCTGAGCTGCGTCCATCAGTACTCTGCCGGGTTCTCAATCCCCAAATGCAGTGTAAAAAACGCTGAGGTTCGCCCATCGGCGGCGTTTGCGGCATCTTCGTCGCGGCGTTGGCCGATTTCGGTCGCAAAGCCGTGGTCGAGTCCCTCATAGTCGTGCAGCGTCACTTTGGGATGGTCGTCCAGCCCCGCATGCATGGCGGCCTGCGTTGCTTTATCGACGAAGCCGTCTTCGGTTGGGATGTGCAGCATCAGCGGATTGGCGATGGCGTCTTTCTCTCCGAGCAGCCCATCAATCATAACGCCGTAATAGCCCACTGAGGCATCGATGTCGGTGCGCGTGGCTGTCATGAAGGCGAGCCTTCCGCCCAGGCAATATCCTACGCAACCAACCTTCGCGATGCCTTCGGCTTCACGCACATGGTCGATGGTTGCCTGAATATCGCGAATGCCGGCATCCTGGTCAAACTTGCCCATCCAATCGAGCGCTTCGTTGAATTCAGGCTCCACATCGGGATCAAGCTCAATGCCCGGCTTCAGCCGCCAGAACAGGTCTGGCGCGACGGCGAGATAGCTTTCCGCGGCGAGCTTGTCGCATTTTTGCCGGATGCCGGTGTTGACGCCGAAAATCTCCTGAATGACCACGATGGCGGCTTTGGGAGCCGTGGCGGGGCGGGCGATATAGGCGGAGAAGCTCGCATCGGTATCCAGTGTGGAAATCGTCGCGGTCTCAGTCATGGCATTATCCTCTTCGTAGTGTTCGATCAGGCTGATCTGCGGTAGCGCTTGCGCACCGTTACTGTCAGGCCCACATGACAAGGGTGTGAGCACAAGAGAGGCACGAGGCATGAAGATCAACATCGAAATCGACTGTACGCCAGAAGAAGCGCGCAATTTCATGGGGCTGCCGGATGTGAGCAAAGCCAATTCGATCTATGTCGATACGGTATCGCAGGCGATGAAAGGGGCTAGCAACCCTGATCAGCTGCGCGAATATGCCGAGACATTGGCGCCGATGGGGCAGATGGGCCTCAAGCTGTTTCAAAGCTTCGTCGAAGGCGGCATGCGCGCGAGCGGCGTTGGTTCAGACAGCGGCTCCAAGAGCGGCAAAAGCACAGACTGACCGTCTTACACTGCAGCCATGGTTTCACGTGACACAATCGCTGCTGTCTCTTCAGGCAGCCCACCTGCGGCGATTGGCGTGATCCGCGTGAGTGGGCCGCATGCGGGCGCGGCGATTGATGCTTTATGCGGACGGCGGCCCGAACCGCGCAAAGCGAGCCTGCGCACGCTTCGCGATACAGATGGTCTGGCGCTGGATGAAGCGCTGGTGCTGTGGTTCCCCGGTCCTGCAACGGCGACGGGGGAGGATCTGGCGGAGTTTCATTGCCATGGTGGACGCGCTGTCCTTGCTGCGGTGGAGCACGCTCTCGTGAAGCAAGAGGGTGTCCGGCGCGCGTTGCCGGGGGAGTTTACTCGGCGGGCGTTTGCCAATGGACGCGTTGATCTTGCTGAGGCCGAGGGTCTGGCCGATTTGCTCACAGCGGAGACCGAGCTGCAACGCGCGACCGCGATGGCGAATGCAGGCGGTGCGATTTCTCGTCAGGTGGAGGCCTGGCGTGAGGAGGTTTTGCGGCTCTCGGCGCAAGTAGAGGCCGCGCTCGATTTTGCAGATGAGGATGATGTGGCTGAGTTGTCGCCCGCCTTTGTGAAAGGTCTGGCGGTATTGTCGGGTGATTTGCGCGATTGGCTCAACCGGCCACGGGTCGAGGCTCTGGGCCAAGGCTACCGTGTGGCGCTGGCGGGTCCGCCCAATGCTGGCAAGTCGACCCTGTTCAACGCTCTGGTGGACAGCGAGGCGGCGATCACCTCTCCGATTGCTGGCACCACCCGCGATGTGATTGAGCGCAGCGTGGCGATCAGCGGCACTCCCTTCACCTTTGTCGATACGGCTGGTCTGCGCGACGGGACAGACGATACGATTGAGGCTGCCGGAATAGAACGCGCGCGAGGTGAGCTCGCCCGGGCGGACTGCGTTTTGTGGCTGGGTGCTGAAGGGCAGGGGCCTGCGGGGGCTTGGGAGGTAGCGGCGCAATCGGATGTGCCTCACTTCGTGCCCAAGGGGCCGGGCGCGCATACGGTCTCCGCTGTCTCTGGCGATGGCGTCGCCGCTCTTAAAGAGAGCCTGTTGGCGGCGTCTCGTACGGCGCTGCCCAAACCCGGCGATGCGGCGCTTAACGCACGGCAGCATGAGGTGCTGGCGCTGGCGGAGCAATCGGTGAGCAGGGCCCAGAACGTCTTGGACCCTTTGCTGATTGGAGAAGAGCTACGCTTGGCGCGTGCGGCGCTGGATGCGCTGATCGGCCGGACAACGACGGAAGATATGCTCGATGCCCTGTTTGGCCGCTTTTGCATCGGTAAGTAGCCCTTAGGCAGTCCGTCTTGCCTGCACGATGTTTCACGTGAAACAGCTTTGACGCGGGAGCACTCAGACCCTATTTTGCGCCTATGGCCAATTGGGATGTCCTTGTAATCGGTGGCGGACACGCCGGGGTTGAAGCTGCGTGCGCAGCAGCGCGAATGGGTGCGCGCGTTGGTCTTGTCAGCTTTGACCTTCAAGCCATCGGCGCGATGAGCTGTAATCCGGCGATTGGCGGGCTGGGCAAAGGGCACCTTGTGCGCGAGGTTGATGCTTTGGACGGCGTGATTGGACGCGCTGCGGATGCGGGCGCCATTCACTACCGCATGCTGAACCGCTCAAAGGGGAGCGCCGTTTGGGGTCCAAGGGTGCAGGCGGACCGAACCCTGTTCAAGGCTGAGGTGCAGCGCCTGATCGCGCAGCAGGACGGGCTTGAGCTTATCGAAGGCGAGGCTGCGGCGCTCATTCTAAAGGGCGGCGCGGTGGCTGGGTTGGAGCTGGCTGACGGCACAGCACTTCATGCAGGTCGTGTCATTTTGTGCACGGGCACTTTTCTGGGTGGTGTGCTTTTCCGGGGTGAAGAGCGTTTTGAAGGCGGTCGCATTGGAGAGAATGCGGCGACACGGCTCGCGCAGCAATTGCGCGGCGCTGATCTGTCTATGGCGCGGCTCAAGACGGGCACACCGCCGCGGCTGGATGGCCGGACGATTGATTGGGCGGCGTTGCAGGAGCAGCCTTCTGATAACGAAGATTGGACGATGTCCGCTCTTTCTCCGCGCCGAACCAATCCGCAAGTGTTCTGCGCGATAACGCGGACAACTCAGGCCGCGCATGACCTTATCCGCGCCAATCTTGATCGCTCGCCGCTGTTTTCCGGCGCGATTGACGCGGCCGGGCCGCGCTATTGCCCCTCCATCGAAGACAAAATCCATCGCTTTGGCGATCGCGACGGCCATCAGGTTTTTCTGGAGCCGGAGGGTCTCGACACGCATCTCGTCTACCCCAACGGGATCAGCACTTCCTTGCCGGTCGATGTGCAGGACGAGATGGTTCGAGCCATGCCGGGCTGTGCGCAGGCGCAGATTGTTGAGCCAGGCTACGCGGTCGAATATGATCATGTGGACCCGCGCAGCCTGACGCCGGACTTGGAGCTGGAGGCCATTCCGGGGCTTTATTGCGCTGGCCAGATAAACGGGACGACTGGTTATGAAGAGGCAGCGGCACAGGGACTGGTGGCAGGCCTTGCGGCGGCGGGCGCATCGCTGGGTAAGGAGCCTCCAAAGCTGGACCGCGCCAATTCCTATATCGCGGTGATGGTGGATGACTTGACTCTGCAGGGCGTAACGGAGCCGTATCGCATGCTGACCTCAAGGGCGGAATATCGCCTGAGGCTGCGGGCCAACAACGCCTCAACACGTTTGACGGGACTTGGCCTTGAGGCGGGCTGCGTAGGCGAGGATCGGCGTGCTTGGTATCGCGATCGCGAGGAGGCGCGGGTTGTTGTCAAAGAAGCGCTGGCAAAAGGAGTGTCGGCTAAGTCTCTCGCGGACGCTGGCCTGAACGTGCGACGCGATGGGGGTGAGAAGCCTTTGGCGCAGTGGTTGCGCCATGATGGTGTGGGTTTGGCCGATATAGAGCATTGGATTGATGGCGAAGCGTTGCATCATCCCGATTTGCTCGCTGAGCTGGCTGAAGACGCGGTCTATGCGCCCTATCTAGCGCGCCAGGACGCAGAGCTGCAGGACTTGCGCGCGAGTGAAGCGCATGGGTTGCGGGCGGACTTTCCTTACCATTCAGTCCCGGGCCTATCGAACGAGATGATTGAGCGCCTTTCAAGCGCCGCTCCGCCAAATCTGGCGGCTGCGGGAAGGGTGCCTGGGGTAACGCCGGCAGCGCTCTCGGCTCTGCTGGTTCATGCCCGGCGGCTCGATTTGGAGACTTCCGACGCCGAACCGACCGCTGAACCGTCGCGCGCGGCGTGATGAGCGACGACACGCCAAATACCTTGATTGATGAGAAGCAGGCGCGCAGCTTTGTTGCAGAGCTTTGCGATGCGGCCGCAATGGAGCGGCTTGAGCGGTTTTGCGCAATCCTGCTTGAAGAGAATGCGCGGCAAAACCTGATCAGCAAGGGAAGCGTGGACAGCCTTTGGTTGCGGCACATTGCCGATAGCGCCCAGCTGCTCAGCCATGTTCCACGTGAAACATTCGAACAGCAGAGCAATTCAGACCCATGGCTCGACCTTGGCACGGGAGCAGGTTTTCCGGGGGTTGTGATTGCGGCGTTGCGCCCGAAATGGCCCGTCCGACTGGTGGAATCGCGCATCCGGCGTGTGGAATTCCTTCAGCGCGCCATCGTTGATTTGGAGCTGCTACATTGCACTGTCTTGGGTGACCGTCTTGAGCGGATCGAGCCGTTCTGTGCCAGCGTCATTTCAGCGCGTGCATTTGCACCCCTGGAAAAACTCCTGCGCTTATCCGCACCCTTCTCCACAAAGGCCACGCGTTACATCTTGCCCAAAGGGCGGTCAGCGGCGCAAGAATTGAGCGGACAGAAAAAGCCGATTCGGACAAAGTTTCACGTGAAACACTCGCTCACTGATCCAGAAGCGGGTATCATCGTCAGCGCGTGACGCGCCGTGAAGCGTTTTGATGGCTCTTCACGCTGAATTCGCGGCGTTGATCTCGTCTCTCGGAGGACACTCACCATGCTGACCATTGCGATTGCCAACCAAAAGGGCGGGGTGGGGAAGACCACAACCGCTATCAATGTCGCAACCGCAATGGCGGCCACCGAATGGCGCACGCTGCTGATTGATCTTGATCCGCAGGGGAATGCGTCCACCGGAATGGGTGTTGGCGCCGCTGACCGTGGGCTCTCAAGTTACGATCTGCTGGTTGATGACGTTCCTCTCGCTGAAACGCTCATGCCGACAAGCATACCGCATCTGGATCTTGTCCCGGCGACTGTTGATCTGAGCGGTGCGGAGGTTGAGCTTGTTTCGGCTGAGAACCGCACGCAACGACTGCGCAACGCGTTGGCCAATCATCGTGGGCATGATATCTGCTTTATCGATTGCCCGCCATCACTCGGACTGCTGACCCTCAATGCGCTGTGCGCGGCAGATACTTTGCTGGTGCCTTTGCAGTGCGAGTTCTTTGCGCTCGAAGGGCTCAGCCAATTGCTGCAAACGCTTGATCTGGTGCAGCAGCGTTTCAATCCCTCGCTCGATATCATCGGTGTGGCTTTGACTATGTATGATCGCCGCAATCGTTTGACGGATATCGTGTCGGACGATGTGCGGGAGTGCCTTGGAAACCTCGTCTTTGAGACCGTCATCCCGCGCAATGTGCGCCTGTCCGAGGCCCCGAGCCATGGAAAGCCGGCACTTGTCTATGATCACGATTGCGTCGGGAGCAGAGCGTATATCTCGCTTGCCCGTGAATTGATCGGACGCTTTCCGCCTGAGAGGCAGGCCGCATGAGTAAATCAGACAAGGTAAAACCGGCCGAAATGCCACAAACCTCTGTAAATGAACGCAAAACGCGCAAAAAACTGGGCAAGGGCCTGGGCGCGCTTATGGGCGAGGTTCAACGCGAAGAGCCGTTGGTGCGCAGCGCTCAGCCTGCAAATACGGGTATGGACGAGGGCGCTGGCAGCGCGGCGGTTTCCAATTCCCCGCCGCCATCGCCTTTGCAAAACCTCGATATCGCCGCGATTCAGCCGCTACCAGGAAATCCGCGCAAGCACTTCGATGAAAGCGCTCTGGACGAGCTAGCTGCCTCAATCGCGACGCGCGGGGTTATTCAGCCGATCATTGTCCGTGCAACAGGCAAGGGCACGTACCAACTGGTGGCAGGTGAGCGGCGCTGGCGCGCTGCGCAAAAGGCCCGGCTTCACGAAATCCCCGCTCTGGTCCGTGATCTGAGTGAGCGCGAAGTGATGGCGTTGGCCTTGATCGAGAACTTGCAGCGCGAAGACCTCAATCCCGTTGAAGAAGCCCGCGCCTACCAGCGCCTCGCAGATGAAGAGGGCATGACGCAGGCTGAAATCGCGCGGATGGTCGAAAAGTCGCGCAGCCATGTCGCGAATATCCAGCGTCTGCTTGGCCTTCCGGGCGATGTGCTGGATCTGGTGGAGGCGGGCAAGCTTTCCATGGGTCACGCTCGCGCATTGATTGGCCAAGAGGAAGCGGCTTTGCTGGCGCAGCGTGCAGTGAACGACAACCTGTCGGTCCGCGAGGTCGAAAAGCTCGTGCGCAAAAGCAACAAGGCGGGCACGGGTTCTGCCTCGTCTCCAGCGGGCACCGCGATGTCAGGCGCGTCGCAAGAGAATGCAGATATTGTTGCCGTCCAGAATCATCTTGAGGAATTTCTCGGGCTGGTGGTCCGAATCAAGGCCGATTCGGACCCGCGATCAGGGGCGGTTACGATCCGTTACAAGACCCTCGATCAGCTCGATCTGGTATGTCAGCGGCTAACCGGCGGCGATATCTAAACTTCATTTAAGCTGAAATTAGCCACGCACTGTTCGTTGAAACGTCGATATTTCAACGGCTTGATGATTTTTGGCTGTCAATTCCTACCAGCCGGGTAACCATACCGGAAAACGAAGAGTGAACTCCGGGGTCCTACCTATCGGGAGGCGAGAGGGCGGTATGCCCGCTCGTTTGGCCTGATCGGTGGGGGCGTTCTTCCCATCAGGCTTCACGGGAAAAAGACCAGTTTTTGGAAGGACCACCAAATGACCAAGTTTCTTCGTTTCGGCGCCGCTGGCGTTGCTATGTTCGCCGCTCTCGGCATGGGCTCGGCTGCTCACGCTCAGCAGTCGGCTTCGGCCGATGCCCGCGCTGAAGTGCTTCAGCCGCTCGTTCTGACCGTTGATCCCAACGCTGACACGCTGGATTTTGGCGCGATTGTCATCGCTTCGATCCCGGTCGCTGGCACCGAAACCCTCGTTCTGCCGGCTGACGGCACGGCGATGACCTGCCCGACAACGCTGGTATGCCGCGGCACCACCTCGCTGCCGCGCTTCATCGTTGCGGGCACCGCCAACCGCGCTGTCGACATCACGCTGCCCACCGGCAACGTGATCCTGCGCACCGGCGCCGGTGTTGACGCTGATGAGCAGCTTGAGCTGAACACTTTCACTTCAAGCGAAAACATCAGCGGCGCTCCTGCAGTCACGCTGAACGGCACGGGCGACGCGGCGTTCAACGTTGGCGGTTCGCTGGTCATCGATGAGGCGCAGGACGCCGGCATCTACACCGGTACGTTCCAGGTGAGCGTAGAGTATTCGTAATCGCTGGCTGAGCCGGGTAGCCTAGAGCCTGGCTTGCTTGCACCATTGAAGCCGTGCCTTTCCCCCGGAAGGCGCGGCTTCTTTGTGTCTGGCGCAGATTGGCAGAAATCCGGGGTGTTTCGTTGGAAGAGCCGCTCTCCTTTAGCCGTTCTTAACCATGCCTGCTTACGGATCACGGGGTAATCCGTAGGCCGCCTTTAACCATGCGGCCCGCCTTTGATCAGGAGTCCGTGACCCGATGTCTTTCTCGTTGACCCGTTCCTTCGTTCGCAGCGTCGCTTTTGCAGCCGCGCTGTCGACTATGCCATTTGCTGCTCCGGCCGCTGCTCAGGGAGACCTGCTAGTGGCACCGACCCGCGTGATTCTTGACGGCCGTCGCGGCACGGAAGTGATCCTCAGCAATATCGGGTCCGAAGAGGCGACCTATCGCATTGGGCTCGAACTGCGCCGCATGATGGCGAACGGGCGGCTCACCCCGGTTGAGAAGGTGGACGCCAACGAAGCGGAAGAGGCGGCTCTCGCAATGATCCGCTACGCCCCGCGCCGCATCACTTTGCCGCCGGGTCAGCCGCAATCGGTCCGCCTGGCCGCGCGCCCCGGGGCAGATCTGCCCGATGGCGAATACCGCGTGCACATGTCGTTCAAAGCGATTCCTAAACCGCGCGAAGTGACCGAGAGTGACGCTCAGGTCGAGGGTGTGACGATCAAGCTCATCCCGATCTATGGCGTCACCATCCCGATTATTGTGCGCCATGGGCGGGTCGAAGCGCAGGTCGCGATGACGCAGCCCAGGATTGAAACCGGCGAGAAGGGGCCTGAACTGGTGCTCACTCTGAACCGGTCAGGCGACAGCTCGACCTTCGGCGAATTTCGCGTGATGAAGCCCGGTGTTGAGGAGCCGGTCCTGCTGACGCGCGGCATTGCTGTCTATACCGAGCTTGATGCCCGCGAAGTGCGCATCCCCATGAGCGATGAGCAAGCCGCCGCGATGAGCGGCCCGCTGCGCTTTGAATATCGCGAAATGCCCGAAGCGGGCGGTGCATTGATCGCCGCTGTCGACGGACAGCTAGGCTAAGGCGCCCAGGTCGCTCTGGAGCTATTGGCGCGTGTGGCCTGAGACCACACAGACCGGTACTGCGTAATGTCATTCTTTCGATCCGGCACCAAAAGCGCCGTTGCGAGCTTCGCAGCGGCGCTTTTCGCGTCGGCGTTGCCGCAAACGGCGCATGCTCAAAGCGGAAGTGACGTCACGCAGCCACAACAGCTTGACGCCAGCGCCGCTTCAGCCCGGTGGCAGGCCAATGATGACGACTTCCTGTTTCTGAAGCTCACGATAAAGCGCTACAAAATGAACCTTGATGTGCGTGGCTATCGCACGGATCGCGGCGTTTGCCTTGATCTGGCTGATGTCATTCAGTCACTCGACCTGCCGATCCGGATCGACAAGAAGTCGCGCCGCGCAACCGGCTGGATTTTCGCGGAAAACCAAAGCTTCACGCTCGACCGGGACAGCAACACGGTACAAACCGTGAACAATAATGGTTCGGGCCGCGCGCCCGTTGCCAATGATATCTATGATACGCCCGAGGGGTGGTGCGTTGATACGAAGGCGTTGTCGCGCTGGATGGGGATTGAGTTCAACCCGGATCTCTACAATTCGACGATCAGGCTCGAATCCGATGAGGACTTGCCGTTCATGCAGGCGCTGGAGCGGAAAAGTCGCGCGGCGCGACTTCGCTCAAAGCGCAAGTCGTTCGATCTTTCCAAGTTCCCGACCGCTGACATGGAGTACAAGCCATGGCGCACGCCGTCGATTGACGTGGTTGCGCGGGCTGGACTGCAAAGCGGCGCGTCTTCGCTGGGGCGTAATGATCAGACTCGGGTGGAGTTACTGGCCGCTGGCGAAGCGCTTGGCGCAAGTTACACCGCGCGACTTACAACCGATGATAATCTCGCGCCTCAAGCGCTGCGTATCCGCGCCTATCGCAATGATCCCCAAGGCGGCCTGCTTGGCCCGCTCGATGCGACGCAGGTGGCCGTGGGTGATGTTGAGACTCTCGCCGGACGGCTGACGGGGCAGACAGCGATTGGCCGCGGTGCGTTTGTCAGCAACCGGCCATTGGGCCGAGCGCAGCGCTTTGCGGCGACGACCCTGCGCGGTGCGCTGCCCACGGGCTGGGACGCGGAGCTGTATCGCAACGGCCAACTTATCGCTTTCCAGGATGATCGCGGTGATGGTCGCTATGAATTTCTTGAGATCGATCTGTTCTTCGGCCGCAATGATCTGGAGGTCGTCCTTTACGGGCCGCAGGGTCAGATCCGGCGCGAAAAGTCCTCGGTTCCCGTGGGGCTCAACCAGATTGAGCCAGGCCAGACCTATTACTGGGCTGGCGTGGTACAAAATGATCGTGACCTGATCGACGTACTGCGCAACCCCGAACCGGAAGCCAACCAATGGCGCTGGGGTGTCGGGGTAGAGCGCGGGCTCGATAAGCGAACGACCGCCGCACTCGGCGTGCAATCCGTCTTCTTCATGGGCGCTCGCCGTATGTATGCGGAGGGCGCTGTGTCGCGCACTTTGGGCAGCCTGCAGCTGGAGCTTGCGGGCGCGCATGAATTTGGCGCCGGCAGTGTGGCGGAGCTGAACACGCTCGGCCGCATCGGGCGTTTCAATTTCGGCGCAAATGCGCTGGTGAGCTTTGGCAATTTTGCCAGCGAGTTCGCCAATGGAGAGATTGACTACCGGGCGGGCTTCAACTTTGACACCTCGCTGAAGCTCGGGAAGCGAACGGTGCCCATTCAGGCAGGTGTGAACCACCAGAAACTGCGCAATGGCACTGCGATCAACCAGGCCTTTATCTCGACATCGGTGACGGCGGGCCGTGTGAATCTGTCCGCGCAGTTCAGCCATGAGGAGCAGATTGCGCCGCGCAACGCTGAGGGGCTGCCGGGCGGCGATGGTGGACCCAATGAGCAGCTAACGCGACTCAATCTCATCGGTAACACCCGCATTCGCGCGCTGCGTTTGCGCGGGAATGCCAACTTTGTACTCGCCGGGCCTGATCCCGGACTGGAAGCGGCCACGGTGCGAGCCGATTACGATCTTAATGACGTGTCAGAACTGCAAGCGGAACTCGATTATCGCGCTCAGCTAGACGTGTTTCGCCTAACCGCCGGATATACGCGGCGCTTCGATGCCCTCTCGCTGCGGGGCAACGCCTTCGCAACTACAAGCGGGGGTGTCGGTGCGAGCGTCGAACTTGCCTTCAGCTTCGGCCCTGATCCGCGCAATGGCGGCTTGCGCGTGACGCAGTCAAAGCTGGCGCGTTCAGGCCAAGCCTTGGTGACGGTGTTCCGCGACGATGACGGCAATGGCAGGCGCGATCCGGGCGAGGAATATCTCGCCGATGTCGGTGTCGAGGCGGGGCTGAATGCGCGCGGCGCTGTGACGGACGAAAATGGCCGGGCGATTGTCGATGAATTGCGCCCGTTCAACCCCGTGCTCGTGGGCATTGACGAAGCCTCGCTCGAGGACCCGTTCCTCGCGCCATCGTCCAAGGGCATCGTGCTCACGCCGCGTCCTGGCGTGATGGCTGAGCTGGAGCTTGCGATCTCTCCGACGGGCGAGGTTGAGGGCCTGCTCATCAGCCCGAGCGGTGTGGCGCAGCCGGGTGCGCGGCTTGAGCTGGTCGATAGCGAGGGCGGCGTCATCGCTGAGACGGTCAGCGAATTTGACGGCTTCTTCCTGTTCCAGCGCGTGCCCTATGGCGCTTATCAGGTTCGCCTGGCGCAAGGTCCGGCAGACAAGCTCAATGTCGAGCAAGAGATTGCTCCGCCCGCTGGCAAGAGTGCGATCGTCATCAACAACGATTCGGACCTCGTCCGGATGGGGACGATCAAATTGCGCTCGCGCGAGGGAGTCGCTGGCGAGCAATCGGCACCGATTGCTGCCAACGACGCGCCACCCATAACAGCGCGCAGGGGTGACAACACCGCCCGCGCACCCCCTTTGCCTTAAATGGGCTTGAGTGGTTCTTAGAACCCGTTCTTGATCATTTTGGGAGACGCCACCGGAGCCGGAGCCTGCTTGATCAACTTGGGCGAAGGCAACGGCACGGGCTGCGGTGCCGGCGGGATAATTCGCGTAGCGCCCGGCACCATCTCTTCACGCACTGTTTCGCGCACGATCACGCGCTGGCGTTGTTGGTATTGCACCGGAACATACGTCATTTGACGGGTTTGATAGGCCGGACCGCAATTGCACGGCGCTGTGGCATAGCCATAGGCGGGTTGCGCATAGCCATGCGGATAGGCCGGATACCCTGTCGAGACGGGAAGCGGGCCGTATTGTGTCATATATCCATCGAGCGCGGCCTCGCAGTCATAGCGATCCTTCTTTTTGCCGCCGCCGATCAAATTGCCGAGCACCAGCCCAGCCAGTCCGCCGACGCCCGCGCCAATCAGCGTTCCGCCAAGCCGCTCTGCATCAGCGATCCGGTTGCCCAGGATCCCGCCGCCAATCGCGCCAAGCAGGCCGCCAATAATGCCGCCCTTTTCCTTTTCGGAGCGACCGGTTGTGCGGCGCCGGCATTCAGCGAGCCACGTCTCGCGGTCGAACACAGCTGCCGCCGGAGCGGGAGCCATTTGGCCATAAACAGGCTGCGGTGCATAAGTGGGCTGGCCATAGGCATAGGCTGGTACGGGGTAACCCTGTGGCACTGGCGCATTGGCAACAGGCGCTGCGGGTGCGCGCGCTGCGATGCGCCGAGTGCGCGTGACTGTTTCAACACCATCAGCGCCAACCGTGGTCGTTTCTGTTGTACCGCCAATCGGCAATTGCTGATATTCTGGCGGAAGCGTGCTGACTTCGGTCTGTGGCATCGCCGTCTCAGCCATCGGAGCGGCTGGCATTGGCAGCGTCGGCAGCGGTGCGTCTGTCACAACCGGAGTGATTGGAGGCGGAGCGACCGGAGGCAGTTCAGGCAGCGGAGGCAATGCCTCGTCTTGCGCCGTAGAGGGCGTGGCGAGCGCCAGGGTCCCGGCGGTGATCGCCGTGGCCAAAGTAAAAGCGGTGCGCGCGGGCTTCATGATAATCCCCTCAAAGCGAAAAGAACGAATGTGATAAACAGCTACTGCCGCTCGACTCGAGGCGTGGCAGCGAGTGCGGGCGTTAGCATCTCGTTTACCAGTGCTTCGAGCGACTGGCCAAGCGCGCGTCTCAGGCTTGTCTCGTTTCGGGGCGAGCGCTTGCCGGTGTATTATCGGCTGGCCGGACTGTTAAACCCGGCCTGAGAGCATGCGCGCAAGGGCTTCAATTCCCTTAGCATCTTCATCGGTGAAGCGTGCAGCGGTGGGACTGTCGAGGTCAATCACAGCCACCACTTCGCCCGCGCTCAGCACGGGGACAACCAATTCAGACTGGCTCGCTGCATCACAGGCGATGTGGCCGGGAAAGGCGTGCACATCGTCCACACGCTGCGTTTCGCCAGAGGCAGCCGCTGCCCCGCATACGCCTTGGCCGATCGGGATCCGGATGCAGGCGGGGCGGCCCACAAAAGGCCCAAGCACCAATTCTTGCGCATTGCCGGTTTCCGGGCCGGTTTCTGGGCCGGCCTCCGGGCGAGCCTTGGCGGGCGCAATGCGGTAAAAGCCAGCCCAATTGAGGTCCGGCAGAAACTCCCACAGCAAGGCTGCGACATTCGCCATATTGGCAACCGGGTCCGGCTCGCCCTCGGTCAGCGCTTGCGCAGCCTCGACCAGCTGGCGAAAGTGTTCTGCGCTATCGCTGCTGTCGCCTGGCTTGAAATCATACATCGTTTGGACCTTCCATCACCGGTATCGCTCGCAAGGCATATTGTAGGGCGGCCCGCGCTCTTCTATCTGCACAGGCGATATGAGCATTCTACGCAAACTCGCAATCGCCTTGGTCGTCTTTGTTGCCGTGACAGGGGGGGCGCTCTGGTATCTTTCGCTGGGCGACACCGCTGAGCTTTCCGTTGATGCGGTGACGGGCACGGAGCCCACTTTGGGCAAGCCTGACCCGCAGACCGTCCCGACAGTGCAGATTGCAAAGCCGGTCGGCTGGGACGAAGGCGAATTGCCCACGGCGGCGGAAGGGTTTGACGTCACCCGCTTTGCCGAAGGGCTCGACCATCCGCGCGTTGTATACACGCTGCCCAATGGGGATGTGCTGGTGACGCTAACCCGCGCGCCGGCGAAAAAAGAGCAGAGTGATGGCGGCTTTATGGATTCGGTGCGCGGCTGGGTCGAAGAATACCTGTTCGAACAGGCAGGCTCAGCCGGAGCCAGCGCAAACCAGCTTGTGCTGCTGCGCGATGCCGATGGGGATGGGGTGGCTGAGGTCAACACAGTCATCCGCGAAGACGATCTCGACTCGCCCTCAGGCATCGGCTGGCATGACGGCACGCTGTACGTTGCGAACCACAACGCCGTGCTTGCATTCGACTATGAGCTTGGCGCTGAAGCTGTGACGTCAGCGCCGCGCAAGCTGATGGACCTGCCGCCTGGCGGAGGCCATTGGATGCGCAATCTGGAAGTCCATCCCGATGGAACCAAGTTCTATGTCGCGGTCGGCTCGGTCAGCAATATCGGCGAGCAGGGCATGGAAATCGAAGCGGGCCGGGCGATGATCTGGGAATATGATGTCGAAACGCAGAAGCCGCGCCAGTTTGCCGCGGGCCTGCGCAATCCCAACGGGCTCGATTTCAGCCCCTGGAACGGCCAGCTTTGGACGACAGTGAATGAGCGGGACATGCTAGGGTCCGATCTGGTCCCGGACTATCTCACCAATGTCCCGGTCGGCGCGCATTACGGCTGGCCCTGGCTGTATTACAAAGACAATTTCGACCGCCGCGTGAAATCGCGCATGCCGCAATTTCTCGACAGCTACAGCCGCAATCCCGAGTATGCGCTGGGGCCGCATGTGGCCGCGTTGGGGCTGGTGTTCACCAAGGAGGGGCATCGGATGGGGTCGAACTTTGCCAGCGGAGCCTTTATCGCGCGGCACGGATCATGGAATCGCAAGCCGCCTTCGGGCTATGATGTGGTCTATGTCGCGTTTGATGAGTTCGGCAATCCGACCGGCAAGCCGGTGCCGCTGCTCACCGGCTTTCTGCAAGACGATGGTACTACACGCGGGAGGCCCACATGGGTTGAATGGGCGGGCGATGGATCGCTGTTGGTGTCCGATGACACAGCCGGGATTATCTGGCGCACCAAAGCGACGGGCGCAGAGCTGGGCGCGGGGATTGCTCGGGTCGATGGTGGATCGCTCAAGCCGCGCCAGCAACTGGTTGACCCACGCGCGACGTTTGAAGAGGAATTTCTGCGTGAACGGGCGGGCAGCCTGATGGCACCCGCTGGCGAGTGATCGCGCGCTAAAGCGAAGTGCCTGCGCGGCCCGCCAGCTCGGTTGCGAATTGCACCGCGCTGCGGCCCGAGCGGCTCCCGCGTGCAATCGTCCAGGCAAGCGCTTCTTCTTCGTCAAATTCCAACCCAAGCGGATCGGTGTAGGCGCGCAGGATCGCCAGAAACGTTTCACGGTCGCACGGGTGAAAGCCGAGCTTTAGGCCGAACCGATCTGCAAGCGCCTGCGTATCGTCACGCGCGTCGCGTTCATGCATGGCCTCGGCTTCCTCAGCGCCGCGCATCACAATCGAGCGATGGTTCGACGTCACCGCGATGCGCACATTGGCAGGCCGGGGTGCGACACCACCATCGAGCAGACTGCGCAGCGCCAGCATGTCTGCGCGCGCATCAGCGGCAAAGCCCAGATCGTCGAGGAAGAGGATGAAGCGCCGAGGGATGGCGTTCAAAATGGCAAGCAGGTCGCTGACATCGCTGAGCCCGCCCGGCATCACCTGCACCAGCGCGAGGGCTTGCGGTGCTTCCATCTGAACGGCGGCGACGCTGGCGCGAATCAGCGCTGACTTGCCCATGCCGCGCGCGCCCCACAGCAGCATATCATGCGCCGCCGCGCCTGCTGCATGGCGCTGTACATTGGAGAGGACAGCCGCCTTTTGCGCATCAATCCCGCGCAAGGTGTCCAGCCCAACGCCATCAAGCGCCGCAACGCTGCGCGCGCCGCTTGCACCCCAAGTGAACGCAGGAGCGCCAGTCCAATCTACCGCAGCAGGCGGTGGCGGAGCCAGGCGCCCCAAAGCAGCGGCGATGCGCTCCAGAGCGTCCTGCCCGTCTGTCATTGCGCCCCAGTCAGCCCGCGAGCTTCTCGGCGGGCAGGGCGTAAAGCAAGTCTGCGCCGCTGACAGCTCCGGCCTTTTGGCCCAGCGCTTCAGGCACGATCCGATCGAGGAAGAAGCGCACCGTCACCGGCTTGCTCTGCGCGAGCGAAGGCGCAGCGCCTTCAGCCACAGCCTGCGCCTGCTTCATCAATTGCCACCCGGCAACGGCCACCGCCGCCATCGTGCAGAACGGCACGCTTCCAGCCAAGCGATCATCCAGGCTCGCTTCATCGCGCATCCAGCGGGCGATCCCTGCGCATTCCCCGGCAAGCGCAAACAGCGAAGGCTCATCCGCCGCATCGCGGGCAATATCCTCGAACAGGGCGATCATCGCTTCGCCGCCATCCAGACCCAGCTTGCGGGTTACAAGGTCAGCGGCCTGAATACCGTTGGTGCCCTCATAAATCGGAGCAATCCGCGAATCGCGCCAATGCTGCGCGGCGCCCGTTTCCTCGACAAAGCCCATGCCGCCGTGGATCTGTATCCCGATCCCGGCCACTTCGACGCCGATATCCGTGCCCCATGCCTTGAGCAGCGGGACAAGGATGTCTGCGCGCATCTTGGCCGCTTCATCACCGACCGTTCCGCGATCAACCTGGCCCGCGCAATAATACAGCAGCGCGCGGCACCCCTCGGTCAGCGCTTTCATCCGCAGGATCATGCGCCGCACATCGGGATGCTCGATAATCGCCACGGGGCTTTTGTCCGGCGAGCCTGCACGCGCCGACTGCACGCGGTCCATCGCATAAGACAGCGCCTGCTGTGTCGCGCGTTCCGCGATTTGGTTGCCTTGGTTGCCGACATTGATGCGCGCGTTGTTCATCATAGTGAACATGGCTGCGAGCCCGCGGTTCTCCTGCCCGATCAGCTCACCAATGCACGCACCATTGTCGCCATAGCTCATGACGCAGGTGGGCGAGGCGTTGATGCCTAGCTTATGTTCAAGGCTGACGCAGCGCACATCGTTGCGATTGCCCAGCGAGCCATCGGCGTTGACGTGATATTTGGGCACGAGGAACATGGAGACGCCGCGCGACCCTTCCGGCGCGCCGGGCAGGCGGGCGAGGACCAGATGCACGATGTTCTCCGCCAGATCGTGCTCACCCCAAGTGATGTAGATTTTCTGACCTGTGATCCGATACTTGCCCGCGTGCTCACCGTCCGTAATCGGCTCAGCGGTGGAGCGCAGCGCGCCTACGTCAGAGCCAGCGGCAGGCTCCGTCAGGTTCATCGTGCCTGACCACTTGCCGCTGATCAGGTCCGGCAGATAGGTCGCCTGCTGGTCTTTCGATCCGTGGTGCTCAATCGCATCAATTGCGCCGACTGACAGCATCGGCATGAGGTTGAACGCCATGTTCGCCGCGCCGAGATTTTCCAGCACGTTGCAAGACAGTGTGAAGGGCAGCCCTTGCCCGCCAAACTCGGTTGCGCTCGCGATGGAGTTCCAGCCTTGCTCGACATAGGCGTCATAGGCTTCCTTGAAGCCCTCAGGCAGGCGCACCACGCCGTTTTCGAGGCGAGCGCCTTCAGCATCGCCAATGCGGTTAAGCGGCGCGAACTCTCCGGCGGCGAATTGCCCGACCCCTTCGACAATCGCTTCGACCAGATCGGCCTCCGCATGGGCGAATTTCTCGGTTTCAGCGATCTCCTCGATCCCGGCATTGACGCGGATGGCAAGAAGCTGGTCCTGTGTGGGCGGTGTGTAAGCGTGCACGGCTGGTCGATCCCTCGAACTGTATGAAATGTGGCCAACAAGCTACGCAACGCGCTTGGCTCTGGTCGCATTCGGTTATAGCGCCGTTTGTATGAGCGACAAGAACGCTACGGCCGTGGTGCTGGCCAATGATGAAGGGATCGCTAAAGCGGCGCGAATCCTTGCGGATGGCGGGCTGGTCGCGGTGCCGACAGAGACGGTCTATGGCCTTGCCGCACGCGCGGATAGCGCTGAGGCAGTGGCGCGCATTTACGCGGCGAAAGGCCGGCCCAGCTTTAACCCGCTGATCGTCCATGTGCGCGATCTGGAGCAAGCAAAGCGCTACGCTCGGTTCCCCTACTACGCGCACCATCTTGCTGGGACACAGTGGCCTGGGCCGCTCACCCTTGTTCTGCCGCGCCGAGAGAATACGGGGTTAGCCGAAGCGGTGATGGCGGGGCTTCCTACTCTTGCGTTGCGTGTGCCAGCGCATCCGGTGATGCAAGCGGTGCTCGCTGCGGTGGATTTTCCTTTAGCGGCGCCATCGGCCAATCGCTCGGGCTTCATCAGCCCGACCACGGCCGACCATGTGTTAACTTCGCTCAAAGGACGAATTGATCTGGTGCTCGATGCCGGTCCAACCTCCGAAGGGGTTGAATCGACAATTCTCGCGGTTCGCGAAGACGATAGCTGGGAGGAGCTGCGGCCCGGTCCGCTTGATCCCCGTTGGCTCAATCTCGACTACAAGGGGAAAGATCAATCCAGCGAAGCGCACTCCAAGATTGAAGCCCCCGGTCAACTCGCAAGCCATTATGCGCCGGGCAAGCCGGTGCGCTTGGATGCTGGATGGGCTGCGCCTGATGAGTATTGGATCGGTTTTGGCGCCATAGCAGGTGACTGTACCCTATCCGCCAGCGGTAATGTCAATGAAGCGGCGGCCCGGCTCTTTGCTTGCCTCCACGAAGGTGCACTGGCGAGCCATCCGCGCATCGCGGTGGCCCCGGTCCCTGAAAAGGGCGTGGGCCGAGCCATCAACGATCGCTTGCGCCGCGCCGCGACACCCGCCGATCAAGCTGGGCCGGATTAATCGTCGTCTGGCGGGGCAGGGAGTGTGCGCTTCAGATCCTGCATCTCGGCATAGGTGACCTTGGCATCTTCGCACTTGCGCGCATCGCCTTCACCGCACCGCCTGAGTTGCTTTTCATACTTGCGCTCAAGCTTGCCGAGCTCTTCCTCGCGCTTGCGCAGTTCGCGACCGCGCTTTTCGTCGGCTTCGGATTGGCTGGTTGTGGCGAGGTCGACCGTCTTGCTTGCAACCCGCACAGGAGCCGTGACAACTTTGGCCGCCGTGCCAAGCGCACAGCCGGGGAGCGCAAATGAGGCCACTACGGCACAGGAAAGAGCGATGCGACGCGGTGAGTGCAGCATGCATGCAGTGTTGCGGCTCACCTGAGCGATGGCAAGCCGGGAACTGTACCGGTCGGCTTATTCCGCGCTCTCGCTGTCGGCATCACTGTCCTCAGCTTTGGCCTGCTTGCAATCGAGCGTGCCAGAGCCGGCCGAGGAAAGGTCGCACTTGGCTGAGCCGGTGACAGTGACATTTCCTGATCCAGCGATGGACGCTTCCACCGTGCCGTCCGACATCAAAGCGACATCGCCCGAGCCTGCGATCGACACTTCGACATTGTCTGCTTTCAGCTTTTCAAAAGCCACATTGCCTGATCCGGCGATTTACACCTCAAGCGAGGCTGCGCTGCCTTCGCCGGTTACGCCGCCATTGCCGAACAGGCCTATTTCGAGGCGATCTGCATCAATGGCTGCGACAGTCACATTACCGGACCCGGCGATATCGATCTGCGCGTCCTTGGCAATTTCGGCGGCTGACACATCGCCGCTGCCAGCGATGGAGATCTGGCGCGGGGCGGGCATGGTGACGCGGATGGTCGCTCCGCGCGTTCCGCTCCAATCATTTTCGCGCGCAATGCTAAGGCTTTCATCGCTCAGGTCGAATTTGAGCCCATCGCGGTCGCCATCAACGCTGATGTCGAGCGTTTCGCCCGCGGTCAGGACCACATCATCGGGCCCGGCCACAGAGATTTCGTAGGGCGCCTTGCCCGCCAGATTGAGTTCGTCCAACGGCACGCCCGGCACTTCAGCGTTCGCTACATAATAACAGCCAGACAGGCTCGCTCCTGCGCCGATCAGGCCAAGCAAGGCCAATATGCGAAGCGTATGACGGGCGGCAAGTCTGGTGTGCATGGACGAAAACTCCTTATAGGTCGGCGGCAGGTCCCAACCTTTATTGTGTTAATACAATAATACAGTAAGCAACCCTCGACAAGACCATGGATGGCAAAAAATGCGCGCCGCACAAACAAAAGGGGCCGCCCCGGTGAAGGAGCGACCCCTTAAAAATCGGCGGAGTGATTTAGCTCAGCTCTCTTCAGCGTTCTCGTAATATTGCGGCGCATGTTCGCGCAGCACGTCGAGGATCTTGGTCAGCGCGGTAGGCTCGTCCGTCTCTTCCATCGCCGCCAGTTCACGCGCGAGGCGGCTGGACGCGGCTTCAAAGATCTGACGCTCCGAATAGCTTTGTTCGGGCTGATCTTCAGGGCGGAACAGGTCGCGGGTCACTTCGGCGATAGACACCAGGTCGCCCGAATTGATCTTGGCCTCGTATTCCTGCGCGCGGCGCGACCACATGGTGCGCTTCACCTTGGGCTTGCCCTTGAGCGTTTCCATCGCTTCCTTAAGCGTCTTGTCAGAAGACAGCTTGCGCATGCCGATCGACTCAACCTTGTTCACCGGAACGCGCACAGTCATGCGCTCTTTTTCGAAACGAAGAACATACAGTTCGAGCGGCATTCCAGCGATTTCCTCGCTCTGCAGCTCAATCACGCGGCCCACGCCGTGCTTGGGATAAACAACATAATCGCCGACGGTGAAGGCATTAGCGCTCGAAGCCATTCGCATTCCTTTCTGTCGCACGCACCTGCAAATGACATGACAAAAGAGGCTGGAGAAACGCCGACATCCGGCGGGGCCTCCTTTTTGAGGGAATGAAAGCGGAGAAGCCTCGCGTTTGCGACCAAAGCCTGCAAAGCGCGAACGTGCGACCGAATTCATCGCCTATGTCGCTGTTGGTGAGTGACCTTTCTGGTTAATACTCGCAGCGTCAGGACCGGTTTTGGCCATTCGCATGACGCCGTCGCACCATTATATAACACAATCGCAACAAAATTGCGAGTCGGTTGTGTTGCAGTGCGAGATAAACTGTCATCTCAGCTCAATATGCGGCCCACGATGGGCGTATAAGCAGCGATCAGTCGCCTTCGCCCGGTTCGGCGCTGAAGAACTTTTCAAACTTGTCCTTCTGGCCCTTGAACTCGTCCGCGTCGGCGGGCGGTTCCTTCTGGCTGGTGATGTTTGGCCATTCGGCGGAAAACTTGGTGTTGAGCTCCAGCCATTTTTCCAGCCCGTCTTCGGTATCAGGCAGGATCGCTTCAGCCGGGCACTCAGGCTCACACACTCCGCAATCAATGCATTCGCTGGGATTGATGACGAGCATATTCTCGCCCTCATAGAAACAATCGACCGGGCACACTTCGACGCAGTCGGTGTATTTGCATTTGATGCAGTCATCAGTGACGACGTAAGTCATTCGCTGGCTTTCGTTCCTTAGGGGCTTTCGTTCCTTGGGGCATTCGTCCCCGGGGGCGTTCATTCCCTGGTGTTCATTCGCAGTGTCAATTCATCCTGACACTGATCCAACAATCATTTGCTATGGCAGATGGATAAAGCGGGTCAAGTCAATGCCGGGCAAGGTCTCTATAATGGGACTTTGCAAGCGCAGGGGAGGCACGCCGCTGTGGCAGCGAGGTAACCTCCACGACGCGAATTTCGTTCCCAATTGCCAATGTCAGAACATCGCCGATAGCCACATTTTCCGAGGGGCGCTGCACATGTTTTCTATTCCGCCGCAAAGCTTGAGCGCAAATCATGTCGCGCGCCTTTGAGCGGGTGCGCGCAAACCGCAGATACACAAGCAGCCGGTCCAGCCGCATCGCATGTGGCCCGGTTTCTGGCCCGCCTTCGCTCATCCGCCAAGCAGGTCCGCCAGTGCATCGAACGCGCCGCCGCTGCGCGCGGGGCCATTGTCCGCCCGATTGTCCGCCCGCGTGCCGGGCGTTTGGGATGGCTCACGCCGGGGTGGCTTCCCTTTGCCTTTGGCTTTGTTGTGCGGCTTTCGACCTTTGCCGCCTCCGCTGCGTGGCTGACCCTCAGAGGCGCCGCGCCCGCGCTTCTCATCGCGGCGTTCGCCTGCTCTTCCCCCTGCGTTTCGTTTGGGGCGCCATGTCCAGAAATCGGGCGCCTGCGGCCCATACGCGCCATCCGGCAAAGTGCGGGCGCGCTGCAAGCGAAAGCCTGCACTGCCAAGCAAGCGGCACGCATTGTCCGCCTCCAGCCCGATTGATACGGCCAGCGCCAGATCAAGCCGAAAGCGCGGCTGGCGCGCCTTTCGTTCCTTCGCCTTGGGGCCGCTCGCCTTTGCGCGTGTATCGAAGGCAGCGCGCAGCACCTTCTCCGCCAGATCGACGCGAATCGCTTGGGCGCCCGCCGCCCGATAGCCCGCCGGCATCGCCTTGGTGTCAGCCAGCACGGGCAGCATGGCCGGCTCCAGCGGCCGCGTGTCGAGATTGAGCGCTTTGAGCAAGCGCCGCGGCGCAGGCTTGAGCAGGGGTGCGGCAAAGATATCGAGCGCGCCGAAGGTCACGCCCAGCTTGCGCAGGAAGGGCCGCATCTCCTTGGGCAGATGTTCCAGCCCGGCATTCTCGCGGCTTACGACACCGCGCGCATCGATAAGCGTAATCAGCAGAGCGCGCGCCTGGCTACCTGCCTGGGGATCACGCGCGGCTTCCGCAAGAGCGCGCAAGGGCGCCAGCGGCTCCAGCTGTTTTTCGAGCCAAGCCGAAAGCCCGGCCTCAAGCTCAGCGCGCGGTCCATCGGCCAGCATTGTAATCTCGCGCGCGAGTGTCAGGCGCGCGGCGCTGAAATCGCTGGGCATCTCAATCCGCGCCAGCACCTTGTCCTGCCACCGGATCGCACCCTTGGCGATTGCGAGCTCTGCAATTCCATCAGCCAGAAGCCATTTGGCGCGCTGCGCCAGAATGCCCGGCAGCGCCTTCTCACCGGCAGCCAGCAGCATCTTGCGGTCCGCAACGGTCGCATCGGGATCGACGGCAAAGCGAAACCCGTCGAGCCGCCCGATCGCTTCGCCTTCGACGGTCACGCGGTCATCGGTCTCCAGAGTGACGGGCAGCGCGCTGGCATCCTGTCCAAGCGATTTCATCAGGATAGTCGTCCTTCGGTTCACAAAACGCTCTGTCAGGCGAGCGTGGAGCGCATCGGAAAGCTTGGCTTCCACACCGCGCGCCCGCGCTGCCATTTCGTCGCGCGCCAGCACCCAATCGGGGCGCTGGCAGATATAGGCCCAAGAGCGAATCGCCGCGATTCGCCCTTGCAGCGTGTCGATATCACCGCTCGTCCGGTCAAGCTCGGCGATGCGCGCGGCGACAAAATCCGCGCCGAGATAACCGCCGCGCAAATCCTCCCACAGCCGCGCGACAAAGCGCGCATGGGGATCAACACCAACCTGCCGAAAGTCCGGGAGCGAGCACGCTTCCCAGAACCGGCGCACGCTGCCTGATCCGCGCACGGTCTCGCCAATCGGCTCGCTCGCAAGGCGTTTCAGCACCGCCAGGTCAATCGATTGCGGCGCGCCTTTCAGCACATCGTGGCGCGGGCGCTCTTCGAGATCGCCGATCAACACTTTGAGCGTATCAAAGCGCGGTTCTGCCTGACGCCAGCACAGCTTCGTAAGCGGCGCGAACTTGTGCTCTTCAATGGCGAAGATCTCTTCTTCGCTGAATTCCAGCGGTGCGCCGGACCGCGAGCCGCCGCCGGTCAGTGTGCCAAAGCTTCCATCGCGCTGGTGTCGCCCGGCGCGGCCTGCAATCTGCGCCATTTCAGCCGGGGTCAGCCGCCGCTTGCGCTTGCCATCGAACTTGGAGAGCGCTGCGAACGCTACGTGGTTGAGATCGAGGTTCAGCCCCATCCCGATCGCATCCGTGGCGACGATGTAATCGACCTCGCCATTCTGAAACAGCTCAACCTGCTTGTTGCGAGTCTCGGGCGAAAGCGCGCCCATCACCACCGCCGCGCCGCCGCGAAAGCGCCGCAGGGCTTCAGCCATTGCGTAAACCTGCTCCACGGAAAACGCGACCACCGCGCTGCGGGGCGGCAGACGCGACAATTTGGTGCTTCCGGAATGGGTGAGCGTGGAAAAGCGCGGGCGTTCGACAAGCTCGATCCCGGGAATGAGCGCCTTGACAACCGGCTCCAGCGTGGCGGAGCCCAGCACCATCGTCTCCTCGCGGCCGCGCGCGTGCAGCAACCGGTCAGTAAAGATATGCCCGCGTTCCGGGTCCGCGCCGATCTGCGCTTCGTCGATGGCGACAAAGGCGTGGCGCCCATTCTTTCCGGCCCCCAGCCGGTCCATCGCTTCAGCCGTGCAGCAGAAATAGCGCGCCTTGGGCGGCTCAATCCGCTGTTCTCCGGTGATCAGCGCGACCGCATCGTCACCTTTGATTGCGCGCACCCGGTCATAGACCTCGCGCGCCAGCAGCCGCAGCGGAAAGCCCATCATGCCAGAGGAATGCGCGCACATCCGCTCAATCGCGAGATGCGTCTTGCCGGTGTTGGTCGGCCCCAGCACCGCGCGCACGCGGCCTGCCGAGTGGTTAGGCGAACTTGGGATCACAGGGCAAAACTGTGTCAGGCTTGGGCGCTATGAGCAACAGTCCACCTGCACGGGATTGCCAGCCCTATGGAAAACCCCTTAGGAAGCGGACCCGGCCCAAAACCATGCTTAATCGCAAATTTACCATGATCTGGCACTTTTCGAGCCTTGAAGCGGTGCGTTCGGCACCGCGCTGTACTTTAAGGGGCGCCTAGGCGAGGGTTGAGTGGATCACACGCGCGACATCGTTGACGATTATGCCGCACATTCGGAGCCGGATGTGCAGGATGACGTCGCGCCTGAAGCATTCGCGACCTATTTCCACAATCTTCGCGACAACAAGCCGCGCACCCGCAGCGATGATGTCCGCCGCCAGGTCCTCTCGCGCGTGCGGGGGTGGGGCGATCGCTATGATGAGTGGAAGCTGGCGGCAGGCCAGCGTTTCGACCGGCTGGACCTTGCGCCTGACTTGGCAGAGGATATTGGCAGCGGGCGCTGGTTTCGCGGGCTGGTTACCATGGTGGCGCTGGGCGCGCTCGCCTTTGCATTCTGGCCCGATTTTGCTCCGCTGAAAGCGCGCCCTGCCATGCCGCAATCGCCGGAAATTCGCGATGAATTCCGCAGCCAGTCCTTTGCGCCGCTTGCCTTGGGTGCGGACAGCGGGCGACGCATGGCGCCCACTGCAGCGGTCAAGCCGCTTGAAAGCGCGCCTGAGCGTCCGCGGATCGAGATGACGTCGGCGATGCGTCAAGGCGACACTTTTGCCAGTATGCTACGCCGCGCAGGTGTGGGCGGGGGTGATATTCAGCGGGTCAGCGGAATGATCGGCCAGGCCATATCGCTGTCCGAATTAAAGCCGGGCACGCAGATGGAAATTCTGCTCGGCCGCCGCCCCGCTCCCGGAGAGAAGCGCCCTTTGGACGGTCTCGCCTTCCGCGCCCGGTTTGACCTGCAGCTTGAGATAGCGCGTGAGGGGATCGACGAACTCGGCAATCCGATTGGCGGCCTGCGGCTGGACCGCAAAGTGATCCGCGTGGATGATACACCGCTGCGCGTGCGCGGCCGCGTGGGCGACAGCCTATACCGATCCATGCGAGCCGCCGGGGTTCCGGCCAGCGCCGTGCAGGACTATCTCAAAGCGCTCGACGCGCAGCTCGATCTCGACCGCCAAGTGCGCAGCACGGACCAATTCGACATTATTCTCGCCTATCGCCGCGCTGCGACGGGTGAGCGGCAGGCGGGCCAATTGCTCTATGCCGGGATTGACCGCGACGGAAAGCCCAAGACGCAGCTGATGCGCTGGGGCAATGAAGGCCGCTTCTTTGAGGCATCGGGCATTGGCGAACAGCGCCGCGGGCTCGTCAAGCCGGTGCCGGGGCCGATCTCTTCGCGCTTTGGCATGCGGCGTCACCCGATCCTGGGCTATCGGCGGATGCATGCGGGCATGGACTTCCGCGCGCGCCGGGGCACTCCGATTGTCGCGGTGACCGATGGCCGGGTGTTATCTGCGGGCCGTGCGGGTGGTTGCGGCATTACCGTCAAGCTTCAGCACGCCAATGGTTTGCAAACGCGCTATTGCCATATGAGCCGCATGGCCGTGAACCGGGGCGCGAATGTCAAGCGCGGGCAGGTTATCGGCTATGTCGGGTCAACCGGCCTCTCAACCGGGCCGCACCTGCACTATGAAATGTACCGCAATGGCCGGGCGATCAATCCGGCGAGCGTGAAGTATGAAACCCGCTCTATCCTGTCCGGCACAGAGCTGCTTGATTTCAGGCGGCAGCTGATCACGCTGAAGGAAATCGCACCGGGCGCGGCGCTGGCCGACCTTGAGCCGCTGGCCACCGAAATTGATGAGCCTGAGCGCGAGATCGAGAAGATCGGCGCGCTGCCTCAGCAGCCTTGACCACCGTTTAGGGGGCGACGGGTTTAGGTGTCAGACCCTGATCGGTGATGATCAATTGGCGAAAGTCGGTCTGCATCGTCAGGACCGCTTGCTGGTGAAACGCATCTGATATCTGTTGCATCACCGCCGGATCGCTCTGCCCCGCGTCGAGCATCAGCGAGCTCATCACCGCAGACAGTATCGCAATATCGCTGAGTTCCTGAAGTTTGGCTGGGTCGGTTGGGACCTGGCCCGGTGTAAGCAGCAACAGCTTGGCCACCTGATTGCGCAAGCCTGTTGCCTGTTCGGGCGTTGCATCGGTCAATTGGCCGTTTGCGGCATCATGCATGGCGTAGATAAACATCGTTATCGCGTCGGCGAAGTTGTTCACGCTCATGCCGTATTTGTCGAGCGCGCTTTGCTGGATCAAGGCGAACATGTCCTGCTGCGTGAAGACAGTGTCCAAAGTGGCTCCAAACTCTGCATTGCTTTCAGAGACTTGCGTGATGAAAGTCTGCGTGTTTGCCGCTCGCCTCTCGGCGGAGGGGGTGAAGGCAAACTGCCGCAAAACCTCTGCACTGGTTTGCAATCGCGCGGCTTCGCTGCCTGCTCTTGGGTTGATGACACTCTGGAAATTGCCAAGCGACAGGCCAAGGCCCGGCACCGCAGGCGCCGGCGCGTTGATCCGCTTGATGTTCTGCTCTGCCAATTCAGCAAAGCGGCCCGTTGGATATTCGCGCAAATAGGATTGATACGCCGCTTCGGTGTTGGCGTTGACAGTCCCCTGCCAGAACAGTGCTTCGCCTGTTGCGGCGTCCATGCTTGGCCCGGCAACAGCAGCGTTGGTCGCGGCGGCAGTCGTCGTTTCGGGCGGCACGAAGTAAAACGCGTCCCCGGACAGCGAACCGTAAGTGAACGGCTCCTGATACCCGCCGGTCATGTTGAGCACTTGATCGCGCACGCGCCGGAACAGCAGGCTGATCTCCAGCCCGGCTTCGGGCAGCTGTTCAGACAGCGCCTCGGCAAACGGGCTGTTCGTACCTCCCCCATCCGCTGCCGTCGCGCCTGCTTTCGCCGCATAGACCACCAGCGTCTCGCCTTCAGGCTCAATCGCGGCCAGCCCGCGTCCGATTGATCGGTTCTTGAAAGTGCGCTGCATCGATCCTGCGAAGGGATTGTTGCGGCAGGCATCCAGGATGATGATCTTCATCTGACCGCCTGCGACCATATACAATGCGGTTTCCAGCCGTGTCGCTTCGATTTCCAGATCCCGGTCGCGGTCCAGCTTGGCATCGACCGGGATCAGATAGTTCTGCCCGCCCGCTTCGATCCCATGGCCCGCAAAATAAACCAGCGCCACTTCAGCGCCTTCGGCCCGAACGCCGAAATCGCGCAGCGCGCGCTCAAGATCGTTGAGGCCAAGATCAAGCCGGGTTTCGACATTGTCAAAGCCAGCCTCTTCCAGAGTTTGGCCGATCAGTTTGGCATCGGCTGCGGGGTTGGTGAGGCGGCCTGCATGCGCATAATCGCTGTTGCCGATAACCAGCGCGACCCGCTTTGCAGCGGCAGGTGTCGCCAAGGCCACCGCGAGGACGACCAAGCCCCATCCAAAGCCAGACCGGACCATCGCATTCCCCCGCACCATGCCAACTCCCCCGCGCTCTTGCGTCGCGACGCGTTTGTGCCACAAGGCCACGATCATGGCCACAGCATCCTACCCAAACACTCGCCTCCGTCGCACCAGAGCCACCGCCTGGAGCCGCTCCCTTCATCGCGAAACCAACTTAACCGCCGCTGACTTGATCTGGCCGCTGTTCATCACAGAAGGGAAGGGCGTTGAAGAACCCATCGCCAGCCTGCCGGGTGTTTCGCGCTGGTCGGTTGACCAGATTGTGGCACGCGCCAAGGAAGCGGTCGCGCTGGGTGTGCCCGTAATTGCGCTGTTCCCGAACACTCAGCCGGAAAAACGCTCCGATGACGGGGCGGAAGCGCTCAATCCCGATAATCTGATGTGCCGCGCGATCCGCGCGATCAAGGATGCGTGCGGGGACGATATTGGCGTGCTGACCGACGTCGCGCTCGATCCTTACACCGCGCATGGGCAGGACGGGCTGCTCGATGACAAGGGCTATGTCGTGAACGATGCGACGGTCGCCGTGCTGGTCGATCAGGCGATCAACCAAGCCGAAGCGGGCGCCGACATCATCGCCCCGTCAGATATGATGGATGGCCGGATCAAGGCGATCCGCATGGCGCTGGAAATGGGTGAGCATCACAACGTCCAGATCATGAGCTATGCCGCCAAATATGCGAGCGCGTTTTACGGCCCGTTCCGCGATGCGGTGGGCTCTGGCGGGCTCCTGAAGGGTGACAAGAAAAGCTACCAGATGGACCCGGGCAACATTCGCGAGGCACTGCGCGAGGTTGAAATGGACGTTGCGGAAGGGGCGGACAGTGTCATGGTCAAGCCCGGGCTCGCTTACCTCGATGTCGCGGCGCGGGTGGCGGACCATGTCGATGTGCCGGTGTTCGTCTATCAGGTGAGCGGGGAATACGCGATGATCGAAGCCGCCGCCGCAGCGGGCGCGGGCGATCGTGAGGCGCTGGTGCTGGAAACCTTGCTCGCCTTTAAGCGGGCCGGGTGCAGCGGCATCCTGACCTATCACGCGCCGCTCGCCGCGCGTCTGCTTAATGGCTGATTTCCACCATGAAACCGAGCGCTTGATCCTGCGCGACTGGCGTGAGGCCGATTGGGAGCCGTTCTGGGAAGGCACAAACACGCCCGCCGTTTCGCAGTGGATCGGGGGTGTTGCTGATGACGACACAAAGGCGAAAGCTCAGGAACGACTCGTTCAATATGCCGATGACTGGGGACACACCTTTTGGTGCGTCGAACGGCGCGATGACGCGGCCATCCTTGGCTTTTGCGGGCTCAAGCGGTGCACCGATGAAAACGGCCCGTTTGGCATGATGGAGGCGGGCTGGCGCCTGCGCGAGGACGCTTGGGGAAAAGGGTATGCAAAAGAGGCCGCAATCGCCACGCTCGACCTCGCCTTTGAGCGCTTCACTGCTGACGAGGTGATCGCCATGACCTTGCAAAGCAATGAGCCAAGCTGGGGCTTAATGCGCCGGCTCGGAATGAGGCGGCGTCCAGAGCTCGACTTCGAGGACGAAATCTGGCCGCAATATGAGGAGCCGATCATCATACACGCCATCACTCGCAGCGAATGGGAACAGAGCAAACCATGACTGAGGCCATCACCACCCACGAAACCCGGTTTCCCGGCGTGAACATCATCCCGATCCACGGCAAAACGCCAAAGATCCACGAAACCGCCTTTATCGCGCCCGGCTGCTCGATTATTGGCGATGTTGAAATCGGCGCGGGTTCTTCGATCTGGTACAATTGCGTGCTGCGCGCTGATGTCGCCCCTATCCGCATTGGCGCGCGGACCAATGTGCAGGACGGCAGCGTGCTGCATTGCGACGGTCCCAAGCCCGGTGATGAGGATGGCTGCCCGCTCATCATCGGCGATGATGTGCTGATCGGTCACATGGCGATGGTGCATGGCTGTACGATCAAGGACCGCGGCTTTGTCGGCCTTGGCGCGATTGCGATGAACAAATCGGTGATAGGTTCGGATGCGATGCTGGGCGCGGGCGCGATGCTGACCGAGCGCAAGGTGATGGGCGACCGCGAGCTATGGGCGGGTCGCCCTGCAAAGCTGATGCGCGAACTGCCCGACGCCGCGATTGCGGGCATGAAACTGGGCGTCGCGCACTATGCCGAGAACGCCAAGCATCATGCTGAAGCGGTGGCGCAAGCTCTTTAGCTAGCGGGCGCTTTGAAATAGCGCATCATATGCGGAATGAAATCCGCTTTGCCGATCTCCAGTCCCTTCATTCGCAGGATCGCGTAGACGATTGTGAGGTGGAAATAGAAGTTGGGCAGCGAAAACTCGCGGACATATTCCTCTGCGCTTATCTCAAAGTTGTAGGCGCCGTCGCCGATAGAAAATTCGACGCGCGTCTCGGGCGAGGGCAAATCGGCGGCAGTGCAGCCATCGAGCAATTCGGTCATTTGTGTCACACGCGCTTGGGCTTCGGCGAAAGAAGTAAGCTCATCGTCGTCGGAAATGAATGCGCACGCCCCGAGCCGGCTCAGCGCTTCGCCGGGAATGTTGCTCAAAAAGCGAATTTGGGCCGCCAATGGCAGCATGTCTTCAGCCAGATGCGCTTGCAGCAATGCGTCGCCATCGGTGTGCTCGGCGGCTTTGGTCAGAAGGCCGCTTAGCGTGTTGAGGCGTGAACGATAGGTGGCAACGGATTGGTCGTAAAGGTTCATCGGCTTTCTCCCGTTGCTCGCTGGATAGCATAAGGGTTGCAATTCGCAACTTAATCCTTCACCAGCGCTCGCAGGGCCTCAATCCGATCCGCTTCGTGCACCGGTTTGTCCCAGCGGATGCGGTGGATGCGGGGGAAGCGCATGGCGAGGCCCGATTTGTGGCGCTTGGATGTGTGGACGCTGTCAAACGCGACTTCGAACACGAGCGTTCGCTCCACCTCGCGCACCGGGCCAAAGCGATTGAGCGTGGTCTGGCGCACCAGCTTATCGAGCTTTTTGAGCTCGGCATCAGTGAAGCCTGAATAGGCCTTGCCCACCGGCAAAAGCTCTGAACCCTGATCAGGATCACCGTCCCAACAGCCAAATGTGTAGTCGGAATAGAAACTGGAGCGTTTGCCGCTTCCGCGCTGAGCGTACATCAGAACGCAGTCGATCAGCAGCGGGTCGCGCTTCCATTTGTACCACAAGCCCACCTTGCGCCCCGGGATGTAGGCGCTGTCGCGGCGCTTGAGCATCAGCCCTTCGATCGCGTCATCGCGTGTGCCTTCGCGGATTTGCGCCAGATGCTCAAAGTCGCGCGCTTCGACCAGCGAGGACAGGTCAAAATGCGAGGCGGGCAGGCGCTCCATCAGCGCTTCCAACCGCGCCCGTCGTGCTTCCCAGCCATACTCGCGCAGGTCTTCGCCTTCGAGCAGAAGCGCATCGTAGAGCCTCACAAAGGCGGGGCTTTCGCTGAGCAGCTTTTTGCTCACCGTCTTGCGACCGAGCCGTTGCTGAAGCGCATTGAAGCTCGCCGCGCCGCCATTTGCGCCCCCTTGCGTGTCACCGCGCACCAGCAGCTCGCCATCAAGCACTGCGTCCATCGGCAGCACGTTGAGCAATTCGGGGAAGGTCGCCGAGATGTCGTCGCCCGAGCGCGAATAGAGCCGCACTTGTGGCTGGCCCTCGGCATCGGTGACGCGGACCAGCTGCACGCGGATGCCATCCCATTTCCACTCAGCGGCATAGTCCTTGAGATCGACCTGCGTCTCTTCAAGCGGATGCGCCAGCATAAAGGGGCGGAACAGCGGGCGGTGCGCCACATCGGGCGGGTCCGCGCCATCGGCGGCCCAGGCGAACAGTTCTGCATAGGGCGCCTCGAGCGCGTGCCAGTATTCCTCGACGTCCTCCACGCTGACCTCGAAGGCCTGTGCAAACGCTGTCTTGGCCAGCCGCGCGGACACGCCAATCCGCATCCCGCCCGTCGCCAGCTTGATCAGCGCATAACGGCCCGAACTGTCGAGCCCATCGAGCAGGCGCGGCAATTCCTTGGGCGCGGTCGCGCGAGTCAGAGCGCTGAGCGTTGCGACGGTCTCGTCCAGTGTCAGCGGCGTTTCCGGCGCAGCCCGGGCCGCTGGCTCGGGCCAAAGCAGGCTTGCCGTCTCAGCCGTATCGCCCACGAAATCGCGACTGAGCGACCACAGGACCGGGTCCACGCGGTCCTTCATCAGATTTCGGATTGTTGAGCTTTTGACCGCGGGAAAATCGAGCTCCCCTGTAAGCGCCGCCATCGCCCAACCGCGATCAGGGTCTGGTGTCTCGCGCAGATAGGCGCTCAGCAGCGCCAGCTTTCGGTTGCGGCTGGTGGTGTAGACTAGCGCATCAAGCAGGGCAGCAAAGTCTTTCACGCGCCGTCTCGCAAAACCGCTTCATGTGGCAGACATATGCGGGCTATAGGAGTTTCGTATTTACCACCTGCTAAGGACGATCCCCAATGAAGAATACCACCGCCTCTCTCGCCGCCGCTCTGCTTGTTTTTGGCGCCGCCACCCCCGCGCTCGCCGATGGCCACATGGAAAAGGCTGAAGAACAGGCGGAAACGCTCACCATCGAAACGCCGATTGAAAAGCTGATGGCGGATGAGGGCGCGAAGGCTGTGCTGGCCAAGAATTTCGGCGGGCAGGACGTGTCCGAGCATCCGATGTATGACAGCTTCAAAACGATGAGCCTTAAGGCGCTTGCGCCGTTCTCGCAGGGCATGATCACCGAAGAGATGCTGACCAAGATCGAAGCCGACCTTGCTGCAATGCCTAAGGGTGATGCCAAGACCGAGGCCGCTGACGACGCGTAACGCGCGCTCAGTCATCCTCATCCTCCCGGCCGACCAGCGCCAGCGCCCGTGCGCGGCGCTGGCCCAGCTCGCACCACCGCAGCAGCGCTTCCTCGCGGCCATGCGTGATCCAGGTCTCTGCTGGGTTCACCTCTTCAATGGTGCGGGTCAGCTCGCCCCAATCGGCGTGATCAGAGATGATCAGCGGCAGCTCCACCCCGCGCTGGCGAGCGCGCTGGCGCACGCGCATCCAACCGCTCGCCATCGCTGTGATCGGATCAGGCAGGCGGCGTGACCAGCGATCATTCAGCGCAGAGGGCGGCGCGATGATGATGTGCCCGCGCATCGCCTCTTTCTCGTGATCGGCCACCAGCCGTAATTCGCCCAGATCAACGCCGTGTTCTTCGTACAGGCGGCACATCTTTTCCATCGCGCCGTGTAGATAGATCGGCTGGCTGTGCCCCGCCGCGCGCAGCTCCGCAATCACCCGCTGCGCTTTGCCCAGCGCATAAGCGCCCACCAGCACGCACTGGTCCGGGTGCTCGCTAAGCGCGCTCAGCAGCTTCGCCATTTCCTCCGCAATCGGCGGGTGGCAGAACACCGGGAGCCCGAAAGTCGCCTCAGTGATGAAGACATCGCACGGCGTCACTTCAAACGGAGCGCAGGTCGGGTCAGCGCGGCGTTTGTAATCGCCCGTGATCACCACGCGCTCGCCCGCATGTTCGAGCAGGATTTGCGCAGAGCCAAGCACATGGCCCGCCGGGATATAGGTCGCATCCACGCCGCCCGCCAGGCGGATCGTCTCGCCATAAGCGACGGGAATGGCCTTGTGCGGGATCTCTCCGCCCGCATTTTCCGCACCCGTGCGATAGCGCAATTCCATGATCGCGAGCGTCTCAGTCGTCGCGACCGTTTCCCCATGCCCGCCGCGCGCGTGATCGGCATGGCCGTGCGTTACCAGCGCCCTGTCAACGGCGCGCCCCGGATCAATCCAGCAATCGGCAGGCACCACATGCACGCCCCAAGGCTCAGGCCGGATCCAGGAAAAGGGAGGGGACATAGAGCTTTAACGAGAAAGGCGCGGGCCGGTTTCCCGGTCCGCGCCTTTCTTGGCTCTTATGTAGGCGGAACAGTTCAGCCTTCGGTATCGCTGGCCCCGGTTGAGCCGGACGCCTCGGGCTTCGCATCGCCGTCTGTCGCGCTTTCGCCCGCCGGGGGCGCTTTCTTGGCTGCGGGCTTTTTCTTCGCCGGGGCCTTGCGCTTGGGCTTCGTTTTGGGCGGTGAGGGCGTCAGTTCAAAGCTTGGCTTGCCGTCCTTGATCGTCACATGCACTTCGCCGCCATCGGCAAGCTTGCCGAACAGCAATTCCTCCGCGAGCGGTTGCTTGATCCGATCCTGAATAAGGCGGCCCATCGGACGCGCGCCGAACAGCTTGTCATAACCCTTATCCGCCAGCCACGAACGCGCATCGCTGTCAAACTGGATATGGACGTTCTGCTCGGCGAGTTGCAGCTCAAGCTCAAGGATGAACTTGTCGACCACGCGCGCCACCGTGCTCTTGCCGAGATAGGCGAAGGGCACAATCGCATCGAGCCGGTTGCGGAATTCCGGGGTGAACATCTTCTTCACCGCTTCGGAGCCGGCATCTTCCTTTGACACATCGCCAAAGCCGATGCCCTGACGCGCCATATCCGACGCGCCGGCATTGGTTGTCATGATGAGCACGACATTGCGGAAATCGACGGTCTTGCCGTGGTGGTCGGTCAAGCGACCGTTATCCATAACCTGCAGCAGGATGTTGAACAGGTCCGGGTGCGCCTTCTCAATCTCGTCGAGCAACAGCACACAATGCGGGTTCTGATCAACGGCGTCGGTGAGCAGGCCACCCTGATCGTAGCCGACATAGCCCGGAGGCGCACCGATCAGGCGCGAAACGCTGTGCCGCTCCATATATTCGGACATGTCGAACCGCTTTAGCTCGATCCCCATGATCGAGGCGAGCTGGCGCGCGACTTCGGTCTTGCCGACGCCGGTGGGGCCTGAGAACAGGAACGAGCCAATTGGCTTGTCCGGATCGCGCAAGCCCGCGCGGCTCAGCTTCATCGCGGTTGAAAGGCGCGTGATCGCTTCGTCCTGCCCGTACACGACATGCTTGAGATCGCGTTCGAGGTTCTGGAGCGCGGCCTTGTCATCCTTGCTGACGGATTTGGGCGGGATGCGCGCCATCGTTGCGATGACCTGTTCGATCTCGCGCGCGGTGATCTTTTTCTTGCGACGGCTGGGCGGGACCAGCATCTGCATCGCGCCGACTTCGTCGATCACGTCAATCGCCTTGTCCGGCAGTTTACGGTCATTGATGTAGCGCGCGGAGAGTTCAACGGCGGTTTTCAGCGCGTCAGGCGTGTATTTCACATTGTGGTGATCTTCAAAGGCACTGCGCAGGCCCTTGAGAATCTTGATCGTGTCTTCGACCGTCGGCTCATTCACATCAATCTTCTGGAAGCGGCGCAGCAGCGCGCGGTCTTTTTCGAAGTGGTTGCGGAATTCCTTGTACGTGGTCGAGCCTATGCAGCGGATGGTGCCGCCGGACAAGGCAGGCTTGAGCAGGTTGGACGCATCCATCGCCCCGCCGCTGGTTGCACCAGCGCCGATCACAGTGTGAATTTCATCAATGAAAAGCACCGCGTGCGGCATGCCTTCCAGCTCGGAGACGACCTGCTTCAGCCGCTCTTCAAAGTCGCCGCGATAGCGCGTGCCGGCCAGCAGCGCGCCCATATCAAGCGAGTAGATCACCGCTTCGGTCAGCACTTCAGGCACATCGCCTTCAACGATCTTGCGCGCGAGCCCTTCTGCAATCGCGGTTTTCCCGACGCCGGGATCACCGACATACAGCGGGTTGTTCTTGGAGCGGCGGCACAGAATCTGCACTGTGCGATCCACTTCCGGCCCGCGACCGATCAGCGGATCAACCTTGCCGGCTTCCGCCTTGGCGTTGAGGTTGACCGTGAACTGGTCAAGCGCGGTCTCTTTCTTGTTGTCGCCCTTGGTCTTCTCAGCGGCCTCTTCGCCCGGCTCTTCATTGCCTTGCGGGGTCTTCGATTCGATCTGGCGACCGCCTTTGCCGATGCCGTGGCTGATATAGCTGACCGCATCCAGCCGGCTCATATCCTGCTGCTGGAGGAAATAGACCGCGTAGCTGTCCCGCTCAGAGAACAGCGCGACCAGCACATTCGCGCCTGTCACCGTGTCCTTGCCCGAGGACTGGACGTGCAGAATCGCGCGCTGGATCACGCGTTGAAAGCCCGCCGTGGGCTGCGGATCGGCGTTGTCCTCGGTCTTGAGCGATTGGTATTCGTGGTCAAGATACTGCTTCACCACATCGCCCAGCTCAGCCAGATCAACCCCGCATGCGCCCATCACCGCGGCGGCATCCTCATCATCGATCAGCGCCAGCAGAAGGTGCTCCAGCGTCGCATATTCATGGCGACGTTCTGATGCATTGCTCAGCGCGTTGTGGAGGGTGCGTTCTAGGTTTTGGGCAAAACTGGGCATGGATGGGATCTCTACTGGAGGGAGTGAGAGGCTCCGAGGGATGGAGCGGTGGAGAGGGCGTAAAAACTATATGGGACCGGTTGACGCGATTGCGACTCTGATTGTGGCTCTGATCGCTTTGAGGCGTTAAAACGCCTCATGCCTTAGCGCCCCCGAACAGGGCATCCGCCGCGGCGCGGGTTGCGCTGGCTTGATCACGGTGGGCTTTGACCCGGACAATTTCAGCTTCAAGCAGGTCAAGGCGCGCGGCCAGCTCGTCTTGCGAATAAGGCCCAAAATCTTCGCCCGCGAGGCGATTGGCTGCGTCCCCTGAAGGACTCGGGCGCGGGTCGTCATCCATTGCTAGGCAGCATTGTGCCAGTGCGGCTTGCTGTCAATCCTTTGGGTGGCTATTCGCAAAGGTGTGTTCATAACCTGTCAACCCTAAGGGCAGGGGACAGATAGGTTCGCGTCAGAGGGGCAAGTTAAGGCGATGGAATCACAGGCTTCGAGTGCAAGCAGGGTTGCGCAAGATGTCCCGCAAATGATGCGTGCAATCGGCTTTGAGGCGCCGGGCGGGCCTGACGTGCTGCGTCATGGTGAGGCATCAGTGCCACAGCCGGGGCCTGAGGACGTGGTGATCCGCGTCGCGTATGCCGGGGTCAATCGGCCTGACTGCATTCAACGCGCCGGTGCTTATCCCGCGCCTCCCGGTGCCTCGCCGATCCTCGGGCTTGAGGTTGCTGGCGAAGTCGTCGCGGTCGGCAGCGGCGTGCCTGCTGAAATGCTCGGAACGCAGGTCGCCGCGCTCACGCCTGGCGGCGGCTACGCGCAATATTGCGCCGCGCCATGGCAGCATTGCCTGCCGGTCGAAGGCGCGCTTGACCTTAAGACCGCAGCGGCTTTGCCTGAAACGTTGTTCACTGTGTGGCACAACGTGTTCGAACGCGGCCTGGCGCGCGAAGGCGAGCGCTTGCTGGTGCATGGCGGCACAAGTGGGATTGGCACGATGGCGATCATGCTGGCCAAAGCGTTCGACATGGAGGTCATCACGACCTGCGGTGACGAAGCCAAGTGCGACGCAGCGCGCGCGCTGGGCGCGGATCTGGCGGTGAATTATCGCGAGGCCGATTTTGTCGAAGCGGTGAAGGACTTTACCGGCGGCGCGGGCGTCAATGTCGTGCTCGACATGGTGTCCGGCGACTATGTGCCGCGCAATTTGAAGTGTCTGGCTGAAGATGGCCGGCACGTCACGATCGCGGTGCTGGGCGGGGCGAAGGCTGATATCTTCATGCCGATGGTGATGATGCGCCGACTGACGCTGACAGGATCAACGCTGCGCCCGCGCTCTGACGCGTTCAAAGCCGCGCTGGCGGATGAGATCGCCGCGAATGCTTGGCAGCTCTTCACCTCAGGGGAGCTCTCCCCGGTGATGGATCAAACTTTTGCGCTTGGCGATGCCGCCGCCGCGCACGCGCGCATGGAAGCGGGCGAGCATATCGGCAAGATCATGCTGGATGTGTCCGGCGACAGCTGACCCGCGCAAGCCGTACCGGCCGACCCAAAGCGCGCGCCACACCGGTCACACTTGACAAATACTTGTCGCACATGCGTGTTTTGCCGTATTCTGCCCAGAAACAGGCGAGTCACACAGCTGTGGATTTTAGCAAAACCGTCACGCGACTGTGAGTCACGTGTAACAATTGGATGTCATCGGGGCACAACGCAAAAATAGGAATGAAAGCCCTATCATGAGCGAAAGCACCGTTTTTGACCTGCCTTCAGACGGCAGACAGGCTGACCCCGTTTTGGAAAACGTGTCTAGCCTTCCGCTTCCCGGCCTTCCTCCGGTGGACGAGCCGTTCACTCCGGAGCCAGCGCCTCCAGAAAGTGGGGGGCCGCAGCGCACCAAATATCGCACGATCTGGATTAGTGATGTCCATCTGGGCACCAAAGGCTGCAATGCAGAGCTGCTGATCGACTTCCTCGACCACACGGACAGCGAAACGATGTACCTTGTCGGGGACATCATCGACGGCTGGCGCTTGAAGAAGAAGTTCTACTGGCCCGCCGCGCACAATGATATCGTCTGGCGCATTCTCAAGCGGGCCAAGCGCGGCACCCGCATCGTCTATATTCCCGGCAATCATGATGAGATGTTTCGCCAGTTCACCGGGCTGAACTTTGGCGGCATTGAGATTCGCCGCGCGGCCTTTCATGAGACCATCGATGGCCGCCGTTTGATGGTTCTGCATGGCGATGAGTTTGACGCGGTCATGCTCTCGCATCGCTGGCTCGCCTTTGTGGGTGATTGGGCGTATCGTATGGGCATGTCTTTAAACGTTGCAGTAAACGGCGTGCGTCAGGCCATGGGCAAACCCTATTGGTCGCTGTCGAAAGCCGCCAAGCACAAGGTCAAGAATGCCGTCGAGTTTATCGGCAAATACGAAGAAGTCGTCGCCAAGGCTGCGGGCGAGCGCGGGGTCGATGGCGTGGTGTGCGGCCATATCCACACCGCCGAATTCCGCGAGTTTGAATTTAGCGGCAAGCCGGTTGAATACTGGAATGATGGCGATTGGGTCGAAGGCTGCAACGCGCTGGTCGAGCATCATGACGGGCGCATGGAAATCCTCGACTGGCCTGAGATCATGGCTGAGCGTGAAAAGCGCGATGGGGCTGACGGCACTGCCAATGTGGCTGATGCGTCTGCCTCCAAGAAAGATCAGCGCGAGGCCGCGTGAACAAGCTTGGCTCGATCCGGCACGACGCATCTGTCAGCGCGTCCGCCCAGTTCACGCGAGGCCGCCTTCCGCGCTCCATCGCTATCGTCACTGATGCATGGTATCCGCAGACCAATGGCGTGGTGCGCACGCTTTCGACCACCGCTGATACGCTGCGCAGCTGGGGTCATGACGTCACCGTCATCTCTCCGGAGCAATATCGCTCTTTCCCCGCGCCGACTTATCCGGAAATCCGGCTCGCGCTGACAGCGCCCGGTGCGGTCGGACGGCAGCTGGCGAAGGTCGCGCCTGAGGCGGTGCATATCGCCACTGAAGGCCCGCTTGGCTTTGCAGCGCGGCGCTATTGTCTGGGCCGCAAAGTGCCGTTCACCACGGCCTATCACACGCAGTTTCCGGACTACCTCTCCCGCCGCACTGGTCTGCCGGCGAGCGCGTTTTGGCCGTATATCCGCTGGTTCCACCGCCCGGCGCAGCGCATCATGGTCGCCACAGAGACGATCCGCAGCCAGTTGCGCGACCAAGGCCTGACGCATCTCACGCATTGGAGCCGCGGGGTCGATCTGTCCTATTTCACGCCCAGCGCGCCGCGCCCGCCGGAGTTTGACGGCCTGGAAGGTCCGATCCTGCTGTATGTGGGGCGCATTGCGGTTGAGAAGAACATCGAAGCTTTCCTCGCCTGCGATTATCCCGGCACCAAAGTCGTTGTCGGCGATGGTCCAGCGCGCACCGCTTTGGAAGCGAAGTTTCCTGACGCGGTGTTCCTTGGCAAACGCTCCGGCCTCGAATTGGCCGGGTGCTATGCGCATGCGGACGTCTTTGTCTTCCCCAGTAAGACCGACACGTTTGGCCTTGTCATGATCGAAGCTTTGGCCTGCGGCACGCCCGTCGCAGCCTATCCGGTCTCCGGCCCGCTCGACATCCTTGAGGAAAGCGTTGGCGCGATGTCAGACAGTCTGGAACGCGCAATTGATACTGCACGCTCTTGCGACCGCGCCACATGCGCTGATTTTGGCGCAGGCTATTCTTGGGATGCGGCCACGCGGCAATTCCTCAATGGGCTGGTCGCGTTGGAAGAGGAAGAGTGCGTCTCGCTGCAAACCGCGCCCGCTTTCTGAAGGGTCTTTCCGGCGGTCTTCTCGGCAGACTTCTCACCAGGCGCGAACAGCTTTCTTGCCGCGCGCTCCACTTTCGCCTATCTAGCGTGGTGCAATGGCCGCTCCGAAAGGGGCGGCCCTTCTATTTTGAACGGAGATTTTTGATGGCCAACAAGGATCAGCCCACCCCGCTGATGCCGCATGCGACCGCGACCTGGCTGGTCGATCACACCGGCCTTTCCTTTGAACAGATCGCGGAATTCTGCGGCATTCACCTCCTTGAAGTGCAGGCGATGGCGGATGATCTGGCGGGCAGCAAGTACACTGGGCGCGATCCGGTGCACGCCGGTGAACTGACGCTGGAAGAGATCGAAAAGGGTCAGGCGGACGTCGACTATGCGCTGAAAATGCACAAGGCGCCGGTTGAAGTCACGCGCACGAAGGGCCCGCGCTACACCCCCGTGTCCAAGCGTCAGGACAAGCCCGATGGCATTGCATGGGTGCTGCGCAACCACCCCGAGGTCTCTGACGCGCAGATTTCCAAGCTGATCGGCACCACGCGCAACACAATCGGCGCAATCCGCGAGCGGTCGCACTGGAACATCCAGAACATCCAGCCCAAGGATCCCGTGACGCTCGGCCTGTGTTCGCAGCGCGAGCTTGACGCGGTGGTCGCCAAAGCAGCCAAGCGCGCCGGGATTGTCGCTGAGGAAGTCCCGGTTGATGCTGACGCCCGCAGTAATAAGGACAAGCTGATCGAAGAACTGCGCGCAGAGCGTGAGGCCAATGCGAAGGCCGCCGCCGAAGCCGCGCAGGAAGCCGAAGCCGAAGCCTGGCTCGCGGCAAAGCGTGAAGCGGAGGAAAATCCCAAGCCTGATGTGAGCGCGGAAGACGCGTTCGCACCTGCTCCGGAGCCGGCGGCGGCACCGGAGCCCGCACCAGAGCCCGAAGGCGAGACGCCGGTCATGGATGCCCCAGCGCCGGGCGAGCCAGTGGTGGATGATCCGCTTCCCGGTGGTCCGATTGTGGAAGAGGCGATCCCGGGTGAGCCTGAAACGCCAACACAGCCGCCCAAGCCGGATGACGAGGTACCTGACGAGTAACTGCTTATTTGGCTAAAACGAATAGGAAAGAGGCGGCTTCGGTCGCCTTTTTCTTTGCGCGTTAGCCATCTGCGCCTACGCCTGAGCGATCAGCGAGTTAGCTCTTGTGCCTTGGGGAGGGATCATCCATGGCTACTTACATGAATGTAAATAGCGCAACGTACCACCACCCGACGCCTTGGGGCACGGCGTTCGAGCCGATGACTTTGCCAGACATGCTCGCCCGCACGGTGGATGAGGACCCTGCAGCACCGTTTCTCTATTTTCTGGGCCGCACTTATTCCTATGGCGCGATCTTTGAGCAGGCGAACCGCTTTGCACTGGGCCTTGTGGAAATGGGCATCCAGAAAGGCGACCGCGTCGGCCTGTTTCTGCCCAATGTCCCGATCTACGCCGCCGCCTATTATGGTGCGATGATGGCGGGGGCGACGGTGGTGAATTACTCGCCGCTTTACACAGTCGAAGAGCTCAACTGGCAGGTGGCCGATTCGGGCACCCGGCTGCTCGTCACCCTCGACGTGCCGGAACTCTACACCACGGCCGCCAAGGTGCTCGAAGGTTCGGACCTCGAAACGCTGGTGGTCGGCAAGCTTGCCGACATGCTGCCATGGGTCAAAGGGCTGGCGCTGCGCCTGTTCAAGCGCAGCCAGATCGCATCCGTTCAATGGGGCAATGCGCCGGGCGGCAAGACCGTTGCATGGGATCACCTACAAGCGGCATGGTCCCCCGGCACTCCGCTTCCGGTCACGCTGAATGCGACCGAAGACTTGGCCCTGCTCCAATATACAGGCGGCACCACCGGGCGGCCCAAGGGCGCGATGCTGGGGCACAGCCAGCTTTCGATCAACGCGCAGCAGACCGCCAGTATAAACCCCTTCGGCAATCCGCGCGGCGAAGTCTTTATGGGCGCGCTGCCCTTCTTCCATGTTTTCGCGAACACCGCTCTGCTGAACCACGCGGTGGCCAGCGGCGGCTCGATTGCGATGGTGCCTCGGTTTGAGACCAAGCAGGTGCTCCAGACCATCGCTAAGCATAAGGCGACCGGCTTTCCCGGCGTGCCGACCATGTTTCAAGCGATGCTGGACCACCCCGATCTGGCCAAGACCGACCTTTCCAGCCTCAAGGTCTGCATCTCTGGCGGTGCACCCATGCCTGCGCCCGTCCATGCGAAATTCGAAGAGGCCACCGGCGTCCGCGTGGTTGAGGGCTATGGCCTGACCGAGAGCTCCGGCGTGGTCTCGGTTAATCCTTACGATGGCGCGCGCAAGAAGGGCACGATTGGCCAATTGGTCGCGGGCACACACATCGTCCTGCTCGACAAGGAAGACCCCACCAGCCTCGCGCCCGAAGGGGAACCGGGCGAACTCGCAATCCACGGCCCGCAGATCATGCGCGGCTATTGGAACCGCGCCGAAGCCGATGGCGACACCTTTGTGGAGCGTGACGGTAAGAAATATCTGCGGACCGGCGATGTGGCTCAGGTGGATGAAGACGGATTTCTCAAGATCGTTGACCGCATCAAGGACATGATTGCGGTGGGCGGCTTCAAGGTCTTCCCCAGCGTCGTTGAAGATGTGATTGTCGAGCATGAAGCGATCAAGGAAGCGCTCGTCATCGGCGTGCCTGACGATTTCCGCGGCGAAGCGCCCCGCGCTTATGTGACCCTGGAAAGCGGCGCTGCGGGCGATGCCGACGCGCTCAAGGAATGGCTTAACGATCGCGTCGGCAAGCATGAACGCGTCGATGCTGTCGTCATCCGGCAGGAATTGCCCAAGACCTTGGTGGGCAAGCTCGACCGCAAGGCCTTGCGCGCCGAAGTGCTTTAGCGCTCGGTCAAAACCCAAGGCTCAAACAAAAAACGCCTCGCTCTCATTGGAGAGCGCGGCGTTCTCTGATCCGGGATGAAAGCGGTCAGCTTGCAATCTGCAGAGGCGGCTCATCGGTATCGCCGCTCTTCGCGCTGACCGGCGGGGTGGTGTTCTTGGCCTGCCGCGTCGAGTTGGGCGCAAATTTGCCATCAACCTGCGCACCTTGCTCAATTGTCAGCGCATCATAGTGAACATCGCCCTGAATGACGGCGCTCTTCAGGATCACCAGCTCACGAGCGGTGATCGAACCGTCAACATTGCCGGAGAGCCGCGCGGATTCAGCCATGATGGCGCCGCTGATTTTGCTCGCTTCACCCTGAACCAGACTGGCGCACTTGATGTCGCCTTCAATGGAACCGTCAATGTGCAGATCAGCGGACGCGGTGATGTCGCCCTTGATAGCGATGTCGGAACCGATCACGGAGAAAGTGGAGTTCGCGTTTCCGGCCATGGTGCGTGCCTGTTTCCTTACAGTTGGGTTAGCGGGAGCGGGTTGTTGTGGTGGGTGCGAGGGTGTCGGTTCCGCGCGCTTCTTTGAGAACATCGGGGGCCGTCTCCAGGAAGGGGCGCGGATTAACCGCGCGGTCATTGATGCGCACTTCAAAGTGCAAATGCGGTCCGGTCGATCGTCCGCTGCTGCCAAGTCCGCCGATCGTTGCGCCAGCCTCAACTTGTGCGCCTTCAGCGACATCGATCCGGCGCAGGTGAGCATAGCGCGTTAGCATGCCATTGCCATGGGTGATTTCGACTACTCGGCCATAGCCACCTTTCCACCCGGCGAAAGTCACGGTGCCCCGTGCCGCTGCAAAGATGGGTGACCCGACCGGCCCTTTGAAATCGATGCCGCCATGCATGGCCCCGCGCCCGTTGAACGGATCGCGGCGATAGCCAAAGCTTGACGTGATTTTGGTGATGCTCGCCGGTACCACTTGCGGGATGCCGTCCAGCGCGCGCTCCAGCCGGGACATGCGTGCAAGGCTCAGACCCATGCGCTCAAACCGCGGATCAAGCGAACCGTCAGCTGAGGTAGCCAGCACTTCAATCGGGCCACCCATCGCTTCTGTGTCGGTGCCTTGGGTGAGCATTTTGGGGTCGAGATTAAGCTTGCGCATCGCCGCTTCGGCTCGCTTTGCACGCCAGTCTGCAAAGCGGGTTATATCCTCAACGAAAGCGATCTGCCGCGCTTCGATCTCTGCCAGACCGCGCGCTTGCGGGAACATAGCGCTGATTTTCTCGACCGTTTCCTCGGTTTCTTTCGAGCTGTCGGTCACATTGCTGCGAACCTCCCGAATATCTTCAGGAAGCATTTCGCGCATCGCATCGAGCACGCTTTGGCGGGCGTTGAGGTCTTCTACGATCCCATCAAGGTTGCTGCCATAGGCTTTCAGCCGCTCTTTCGAGGTGGCGATCCTCGCCCGCTCTTCCTCAAAAGACGCGAGGCTGGCTTCCGCCGAATATTGGTTCCACGCCATCACGCTGAGTGACCCGGCCCAACCAAGCGCAACCGCCACGGCGACGCCGGCCGCCGTCATCTGCAGTCTGGACGAAATCTTTATGAAGCGCACCTGACCTTCGGACCGCATGAAAAATTCGCGATCCGGAAACCAACCACGCACGCGTTCAAGCAGCGCGCGGGCGCCCTTGGACGGTACTGGAACGAAATTCGACAAGAGCGGCCCCGACATGTTTTTTGTTTTCTTGGACGCTTCGGGCGTATCAGCCGAAGTAAACCAAATCTAACCACGCACGGCTGCGACCGGGCGAGTTGAACCATTATCGCGACGAACGGTTCACCTGAGAGCAAGATTCGCGGATCAATCCGTTTCGGCGCTTGACGATTGGTCAAATCCGCTCCGAATCGCCGCGCGTCTGCCGGTCGCGCCGCAGCGCAGGCCTGACACAGCGCGCGCGCCTTGCTAGGGCAAAGTGTAATGAATGATCATAGCCTCTCCTCAGACCGGCAATGAGCCAGGTCTCGCGCCGCATCGGCTTGCTCGGCGGCAGTTTCAATCCAGCGCATGGCGGCCACCGCCGGATCACCCGCTTCACCATCGATGCGCTCGGTCTGGACGAGGCGTGGTGGATGGTTTCTCCGGGAAACCCGCTCAAGCCGAGTGACGATATGGCAAGCCTGCGTGCGCGGTTGCGATCAGCGGAAAGCCAAGCGCGGCGGGCGCGGATTGTCCCAACTGCGATCGAGCTGGAACTCGACACGCGCTACACGGTCGAAACTCTGCACAAGCTGCGTCTGCGCTATCCCAAGCGCGATTTTATCTGGCTGATGGGTGCAGACAATCTGGCACAATTTCACCTCTGGAAAGGTTGGCGGAGGATAGCGCGAACCATGCCGATTGCGGTGATCGCGCGGCCGGGCTATAACGCTCGCGCCATGACGAGCCCCGCCATGGCCTGGCTCAGGCGCTATCGGGTGCCCGCTGCCAGTTTTGGGAAACGGGGCAGATGGAGCGCACCGGCCCTGGTGTTATTGCGTTTCGATCCGGACCACCGCTCGGCCACGGCCATTCGCCGTGCTAATGCCGATTGGGAGCGGGAGATGCTGGGAGACGATGGCTCGCGCCATGCTCCTGGTGTGCGTGATCGCCTTACATTCCGCCGGATTGAAGGGTGGGAGGACGCATGAGGCTTTGCGCCACCATGCCTCTCAGCCACGCCCGCCCCTTGGCCTACGCGGTTCGCTCACTATCTTGTTATCATTCAAAAATTGGGAGAATGATCTTTGGCCTTATCACAGGCACACACCACCGCGCCCGCGGCCGCTGGAAAGCCGCCGATCATGGCTGCTGACGGCGACACGCACGAACTCCACGATCTGGTCCTCGCCCAGCTGGACGATGATCAGGCGATGGATGTCGTCACCATTCCGTTGGAAGGCAAAAGCTCGATGGCTGATCACATGGTGATCGCCAGCGGCTCTTCGACCCGGCGTGTGGCGTCGATGGCGCAGAAACTGGCGGAGCGGATCAAACAGGCCGGCTACGGCCCCGTCCATGTCGAAGGCCTGAGCGCTGCCGACTGGGTGCTGATCGATGCGGGCGACGTGGTGATCCACCTGTTCCGCCCCGAAGTGCGCAGCTTCTACAACCTCGAGCGCATGTGGTCATTCGAGAGCGGAGAAGCGCAGGCGTCTTAGTTTTTCGCTCGCCCATCCGGGGGAGCGTCCTCGCTAGATGTCCTCCGGCGAACCTTCGCCTTCGGATCCGTTTCTTCGCCTTCGGACCCGTTGCGTGCGCGCGGTCGCGCTGGCGAAATTATGGACTTCGTGTTGGCGCTTTTCTGCGAGTTCGGTCCAAAGTCGGCTCGCCACTGCGAACCGCAAGACTGGCCGTAAGAGAAACCTATGCTCCTGCACATCATCGCTCGCGGAAAGATCGCTCGCTCGCCTGAGGCGGAGCTGGTGGCGCGCTATGAAAAGCGCCTCACCTGGCCTGTCAAACTCACCGAATTGCCAGAAACCGGCGGCCGCATACCCGATCCCGCCACCCCGCACAAAACTGTGCTTCTGGATGAGCGCGGCAAAACGCTCTCGTCGCAGGCTTTTGCCACACAGCTTGAGCAATGGCGCGACACGGGCGTGCGCGAGTCCCGATTTGTGCTGGGCGCAGCCGACGGTCACAGCGAAGCGGAGCGCGCCGAGGCGGATCTGCTGTTTGCCTTTGGTCCTGCGACGTGGCCGCACCTGCTCGCGCGTGCCATGCTGATGGAGCAATTGTACCGCGCGACCAGCATCCTTGCAGGCCATCCCTATCATCGGGCATGAGAGCGACATGCGCACGCCCCACATCTTTGCGATATTGCTCGCCCCTGGCGGCGTGATCGCGCTTGGTGTCACGCAAAGCGAAGCGCAGCAGGCCGTCGCGATCATGGAGCCTGACGAAGCGCGCACACAACTGGATCAGGCCAGCAAGGCTCAAGCCAGAGCCCAAGCCCGGGCTGAGGAATTCGGAAAGCAGGCTGAACAAGCCACTGAAGCGGCTGATAAAACCGCGCGCGAGGCAGCCGCGCTCGCCGCGCGCATTCAGGAATCCGAAGCGCAAATGACGGCGGCGCGCGCGCGCTATTCGCTCGCTCAGCAGGCGCGCGCACGGCTGGCCCGCAGTCTGGCGACCCGGCGTGAACCGCTCGTGCGACTGACAGCAGCGCTGCAAACCAGCGCTCGCCGTCCGCTTGCTTTGTCGGCTTTGCAACCCGGCTCGCTCAAAGATCTGGTCTATGTGCGGGCCATGCTCGACAGCGCGGTTCCACAGATCCGAGCGCGTACAGCCACTTTGCGCAGCGAGCTGGAAGAGGGCCGCACGCTGGAGCGCCGCGCGCGGCGGGCGCTGACGGCCCTGCGCGAAAGTGAGCGGGACTTGCGGGTCCGGCGCACTGAACTCACTGCCATGGAAGCGCGCCAGCGGGTTGCCTCGCAGCAGGCCCGCGCTGTAGCCGCACGCGAGGAGGAGCGCGCGCTCGCTTTGGCCGAAGAGGCGCGCGATCTCGATGGGCTGATCGGTAAGCTTGATGCCAATGCGCAACTGCGCCGCGAGCTTGCCGCCTTGCCCGGCCCGGTTTTGCGACCCGCTGATCTGAGCGCTGAGGCGCCCGTTGTGGCAAGCGATCCCCAACCCGCCAGTCCCGACCCGGTGCCTCAAAGTGCTGCGGCCCCCGGTGATTTTCAACTGCCTGTGCAGGGCCGTACGGTCACCGGCTTTGGTGAGACGCTCAGCAGCGGGCTGCGAGCCAAGGGCATCGCGCTTAGCCCCGCAGCAGGGGCGCAAGTGGTGGTTCCAGCCAGCGGGCGCGTCGCCTTTTCCGGGCCCTATGAGGGCTTTGGCCGAATCGTGATTATTGAGCATGCAGGCGGCTGGACAAGCGCGGTCACAGGCCTTGCGCGGGTTGATGTTGCGGTTGGCGATATTGTGATCGGCGGCGGGCCGCTCGGCATTGCGGGCGAACCCGATGAGCTGATCGCGATTGAGCTGCGGCGCTCGGGCGATCCGGTTAACCCTCTGGATTATATCTAGAAATCATCAGGTCCGGCCCTTGCCGTGGCTCCGCAGGGTTAGCAAACCGTGCATCCCGCGCCCCGTCATGGGACGTATCTGGCCTGTTACACGCAATCATCTGGCGTTCAGCCGGTGAAACCTATACCAAAGTGTTGCTGAAAGGAGTCGTCCCCGCCTCATGAAAATCGCCCGCACCAAGCTCTCAGGTCTCGCCCGCACCGCTGCTCTTGTTACAGCCGTCGCGCTGATCCCGGCCACCACCGCCACCGTCGCTCAAGTTGATGGCCGCACCGGTCCGGAGTTTTCCAAGCTCTTCGCGACCTATCAGCTGGTGAAGCAGAAATATGTTGAGGATGTGGACGATGATGTCCTGATCCGCGGCGCGCTTGATGGGATGCTCGCCGCGCTTGATCCGCATTCGGGCTATCTCGATGGCAGCGATCTGCAGCGCCTCACCACCATGATTGATGGAAATTATTCAGGCCTCGGCCTGTCGGTTGTCATGGAAGATGGCGCGGTGAAAGTGGTCTCACCATTCCGTGGCTCTCCCGCTGACAAGGCTGGGATCAAAGCTGGCGATTTCATCACGCATCTCAATGGTGAGCTGATTTATGGCGGCGATTTGGACGATGCGGTCGCGCAGATGCGCGGAAAAGCCGGCACGTCCATTGAGCTGACGATCTTCCGTCCCGGGCGCGACGAACCGCTCGAAGTGCCTGTGACACGCGGCGTGATTGAGCTGGAGCCGGTCACCCATGAAGTGATGCCCGGCAATATCGGTGTCATCTCGATCAACGAATTCTCGCGCGATGTGGGCCTTGATGTGTTCAACGCCTGGCGCTCGATCCGCGAAGAGGTGGCCGGGCGTCCCGCAGGCCTCGTGCTCGACATGCGCTCCAATCCGGGCGGCGCGCTGGATGAAGCGGTGGCACTGGCAGATCTGTTCCTCTCCAAAGGCCGCATCGTGTCGCAACGTGGCCGTGCGCGCGGAGAGACCGCGCTGTACGATGCGGAAGAGAAATTTCGCGGGGAAATGGCAGAAGGCGTGCCGGTCATTGTGTTGATCGATGCCGGCTCTGCTTCAGCCTCCGAGATTGTCGCAGGCGCGCTGCAAGATCATCGCCGCGCCCTGGTCATGGGAGAGCGCAGCTTTGGCAAGGGCTCGGTGCAGTCGCTGCTTGAGCTTGATGGTACGTCCGCGCTTAAGCTGACCACGGCCCGCTACTTCACGCCGTCAGGCAAATCGGTGCAGGAAGGCGGGATTACGCCGGACATCACCGTGCCGCAGCTGTCTGACCCGGACTTGGCCAAGCGGCTCAAATACCAGACCCGCGAGAGTGATCTGCGCGGGCATCTGATCAATGAACTTGGCATCAAGGACAAGGAGTTAGAGACCGACAAGATCGATGATCCGCGCTTCCAGCTCACCGCCGAACAGCTCGAAGAGCAGGGCATTGAGGATTTCCAGCTCTATTACGCACTTGAGACACTGCGCCGCACGACCAAGAGCTCGGTTGCGCTGCGCGACTAGGGCTGCGGCCGTAGTCTGGAGCGACAGAGCGAGCGGCGGACTGCCCGAATGACCAACTTCGATAAGGCGCGGGTGCTGGCCTTTGTCCTGCCTGCTGCTCTGCTGGGCGGGGCCTATATTTCGCAATACGGCTTTGGTCTGTTCCCCTGCGAGATGTGCTGGTGGCAGCGTTGGCCGCATTTTGTCGCACTCGGCCTTGCGGCGCTGGGCTTTGTCGCTCCGCCCAAGCGGCTTTGGGTGTCATTGGCGGCGCTCGCGATCATTGCTTCAGGTCTGATCGGCGGCTTTCACGCGGGCGTGGAGTATGATTGGTGGGAAGGCATCACCGGCTGCGCGCGCATGACTGAGGCGTCAGACCTGTTCAATTCCAGCGCCATCAACACGTCGCGCTGCGATGAAGCGCCGTGGGATTTGTTCGGAATATCGCTCGCGGGGTTCAATTTCCTCTTTTCGTGCGGAGGTGGGATCGCCATCTTGGCTCTGACGTTGAAGAAACAGTGAAATCGGGACGAGCAAAACTATGGAACGTGACGAACTGCACCGAATGATCCGGGTCGACCAGGCCGGCGAGTTTGGCGCGACCCGCATTTACGAAGGCCAGCTGGCTGTCATGGGCGACCGCGGCCCGCATTCGGCTGAAATCCGGCATATGGCTGAGGATGAAGCGATCCACCGCGAAAAGTTTGACGCGCTGATGGCTGAGCGCCGCGTCCGCCCGACCGCGCTGCATCCGTTCTGGTCAGCGGCAGGCTACGCTTTGGGCGCGGGCACGGCATTGCTCGGTCCTGAAGCTGCGATGGCGTGCACGGCGGCTGTCGAAGAAGAGATTGACCGTCATTACACGCAGCAGCTTGAACGTCTCAAGGACACCGGCGCTGATACAGAGCTGGCTGAAATGATCGAGAAATTTCGCGAGGATGAGCGCGATCACCGTGATGCCGCGCTCGCCAATGATGCGGAGAAAGCGCCGGCCTATCCCTTGCTTGCAGGCGCGATCCGGCTGGGCTGCCGCGTCGCGATCAAGGTCAGCGAGCGGATTTAGAGGCTCCAGTACACCTGATCATCGTCGACCAATTGCGGGTCGAGCGCGGATTTCACATCCATAATGACACCGCCGCACCGTACACGGGCGAGCAGAGCGGGCTGGTCGCTGACATACTCGTTATGGTTAACGGCCAGGACTAGAGCATCCAGATCGGTCAATTTTGCGCCATCGCTAAGCGTCAGGCCGTATTCGTGCAGCGCCTCATCGGCATTGGCGAGTGGATCGGCGATCATCGGCTCGACGCCAAATTCTCGCAGCTCAGTGATGATGTCGGGCACTTTGGAATTGCGAATGTCTGGCACGTCCTGCTTGAACGTCAGCCCCAGCACCCCGACACGCGCTTTGGCGAGCGGGACCTTGCGCCCGGCGAGCAGCTTTACGAGCTTTTGCGCAACCGCTGCGCCCATCGCATCGTTGATCCGGCGACCCGCCAGAATGACCTCGGGCCGATAGTCCAGCTTCTCTGCCGCGGCTGTCAGGTAATAAGGGTCCACTCCGATGCAGTGGCCGCCGACCAATCCTGGCGTGAAGGGCAGGAAGTTCCACTTCGTCCCTGCCGCCGCCAACACATCGCGCGTGGCAATGCCCATCTTGTCGAAGATCAGCGCAATTTCGTTCATCAGCGCGATGTTGAGATCGCGCTGCGTGTTTTCGATCACCTTGGCGGCTTCCGCGACCTTGATCGAAGGCGCTTCATGCAGCCCCGCATCCACGATCGCGCCATAGATCGCCCGCATCCGCGCCAGAGAAGCCGCATCCTCTGCAGCGATGATCTTGGTGATCGTTTCAAGCCGGTGGACCGTGTCGCCGGGATTGATCCGTTCTGGCGAGTAGCCCAGCGTGAAGTCGCGCCCACGCGTCAGGCCGGAAACTTGCTCCAGCAAAGAGCCGCAATAATCCTCGGTCGCGCCGGGGAATACGGTTGATTCGAACACGATCAGCGCCCCTTCTCGCATGCGCGGACCAATGGTCTCGCAAGCAGAGCGAAGGGGGGTGAGGTCTGGGCGGCGCTCTTCCGTGATGGGCGTGGGGACGGTGACGATGTACACATCGGCCCCTTCGAGCGCGGCCGGATCGTCCGACACTTCGAGCCCACAGGCGGCCAAGCGCTCGTCTGAGATTTCGCGTGTTGCGTCATGGCCCGCCCGCAGCCCGGCAATGCGCCGCGCGGAGATGTCGAACCCGACCACGCGGCTCGGTGTATCCCCAACCGCAAGCCGCTCTGCCATGGCCACCGCGACAGGTAAGCCAACATAGCCAAGCCCGACGATTGCAATCGTCTGCGTGTCGGAGCGCGAGGGTGAAAGAGCGTCAGCGGCGGTTGTATGGAAAGGCGCGTTCATGGCGTGAGGCTATGCGCGCAATATGCTCAAAATTTTGCTAACCATATCGCCTCTTTCACACGCCTTTTTAGCGCGCTTGGCCCTTCACAGCCGGTTCACACGTGTTCATTTAGGGCGAGATTTGAGAGGATGCGCCGCAGCGCGACCAAAGGATGCTGATTATGAAGACTGCACAAAAGGCCCTTGCCATCGGTCTGGTTCTGGCAGCGGCCATGCTCGCCGCCAGCCCTGCCGCAGCGCAGGACAAAGGCGGCGACCGCGTCAACATGGTCATCGCCTACAGCGAAGACGAATGCCCTGAGGCCAAGGAAGGCGAGATCGTGGTGTGCGAAATCCTCGTCGAAGCGGAACGCTACCGCATTCCCAGCACGCTGAGGTCGAGCGGCTCGCCTGAAAACGTGGCTTGGAACCGCAAGGTCGAGAAAATCCGCTATTCTGGCGACTTCGGCATCATGTCGTGCAATCCGGCGGGCGCAGGCGGGGAGCTTGGTTGCACCCAGCAAATGATCGACGCCGCCTATGCCGACAAGGAGCAGGGGTCGCGCGTCCGCTTTGCGCAGCTCATCGAGCAAGCCCGGCAAGAGCGCCTCTCAACCATCGATATAGACGCCGCCGCCGAGCAAGAGCGGGTCGAAGCGATTGAGCGCGAATACCTCGAGCGGCTCGAACGTGAGCGCAACGCGCCGCTCCCTGGTGAAGCTCCAGCGGAGCCGACAGAGCCAGCCCCGGCTGATACACCGCCCGCCGACCAAGCGCCCGATAAGAGTGAAGGCGATCCCGGCGAGGGCTAAGCCGCGCAAAGCTCAAACGTGGTAATACTCGCGGTACCACGCAACGAATTTGCGGATGCCTTCGCGCACATCGGTTTGCGGTGCATAGCCGGTCAATTCCTTGAGCAGCGTGGCATCGGCCCATGTCGCGGGCACATCGCCTTTTTGCATCGGCATGAAATTCTTAACGGCGTCTCGCCCGCATTCCTCTTCGATCGCAGAGATAAAGTCCATCAGGCGCACTTTCTGCGAATTGCCTATATTAACGACGCGCCACGGGGCGACGGGTGAGAGCGAGTCATAATGCGCGATTTCGTCCGCATTTTCAGGGCGCTGCGGCACCGCGTCGATCAGCAATCGGATCCCGCGCACCAGATCAGTCACGTAGGTGAAATCGCGGAACATCTCACCATTGTTGTAGATGTCGATTGGCGTGCCTTCGAGAATGCCGCGTGTAAACTTGAACAGCGCCATATCGGGCCGGCCCCACGCGCCATAGACCGTGAAGAAACGGAACATCGTCGTCGGCAGGTTCCACAAATGCGCATAAGAATGCGCCATCGCTTCGTTCGCCTTTTTCGTCGCGGCGTAAAGCGTCAGCTGCGTGTCGCACTTCTCGCGCTCATCAAACGGCATCTCCTCATTCGCGCCGTAAACCGAGCTGGTGGAGGCCATCAGCAGGTGATCGACGCTGAGCTCGCGGGCGATTTCCATGACGTTGAACGTGCCAACGATGTTCGCATCGATATAAGCGCGCGGGTTCTCCAGCGAATATCGCACCCCGGCCTGCGCGGCCAAGTGGACGATCACATCAGGCTTTTCCGCCATCGCAAAGTCACGCAGCGTGTCGAAATCTTCGAGCAAGGCTTCTTTGGCGCTGAAATGCTGGTTCTGGCGCAGCATCTGGTGACGGCGCTGTTTCAGCCGGACATCGTAATAGTCCGTCAGCGCGTCATAGCCGACCACCGCAAACCCTTCGGAAAGCAGGATGTGCGCCAGATGGAACCCGATAAAGCCAGCGGTGCCGGTAATGAGGACTTTGCGCATTTGGGGCCTTTACGTGCTGAATGGCTGGCTTTGGAGCCGCCGCGGCGGCGTTTGGCTCCGTTGTGGAGGCACTTAGCCGCAAGAGGGTTAATGCGCACCTCACACCCTCTGGACAAGTCGCGAGCGCTCGCCCACATCGCGGAGTATGAGCGCTTTTTTCTCAGCCGTGCCGCTGCGCCTTGCGGCCTTCGCCAGCCTTTGCTCGCTTATCGCTGCGTGCTCCGGCGCCCCGGACACAGTGGACGCTGATAACGCTGCGGCCATCGCCAAGGCAGATCCGCCGGGGGCCGCTTTGCCGCTCTCCATCGGTGGGCGCGTGGCGGCTGAGGGTGAGGACGCCGTCAATGTCTCGGTCAATTGCGCGGCCGCTCTGGAGCAGACAGCGGAGAAGCTTGCCAGCATGACGGATAATCCGCGCAGCGCGGAAATCGCGATGATTCGTCAGGCGGAGGACTATTTCAGCGCGGAGGCGGAAAGTGACATTGCGAGCGCGGGTATTCCGGGCTCTGCGGCCGCAGCAATTGCCCGGCGCAAAGGCGAAAAGGCTGACGCGGTGACTGAGCAGGCGCAGCTCGCGATTGCCTGCCTGCGCCGTTATGGTGACGAAGTCGAAGGCCAGAGCGGCGCTGCGCTCTAAGTCCCGCTTTTCCCGGCGGGCGCGATTTTGGCGCTGGCCAGCACCAGCTTCACGTACCGCGTTGTCACCAGCGTATCCGCGCTGATCATCAGCGCTTGAACTGGGCAATTGGCTGGCACTGTCAGTGTAGTGTCCAGTGCCATGTCTTCAGAAAACGCCACGTCTTCACGGAAAACCGGGCCAATCCCGGGCTTTCCGGCGCATGTGAGGCCCCAGCGCAGCACATCCTGACGGCTGAAATCCTCTGCGCGCATCTGCGCTGTGATCCGATAACGCCCCGGCACCAGCGCCATGAATTTGCGCGCGACTGAGCCGGTATAGCCCGCTTCAATCTCCGCTTCGATCTCAACCGCGCCGCCACCTTGCGGGCTCGCCAGCACGTAGGTCTCAATCCCCGGCACCTTGTAAGGCTGCCACGTCATCGGAGCCAAGCGCCAATTGGTGGACGCATCGGTAAGGTCAAGGCTGGCAAGGATTCCTGCATCCACGCCCTCAATCCGCCGAAAATGCGCCGCCGCTTCTTCATATTCCGCGTCTGCGATCAGCCCGGTCAACAGCTCGGTATCAAGCGAAGAAAAAGCCTGACCCTTGGGCCAACCCCCGTTTGCCTTGGCCAGCTGCGATAGCGAGACGCGGTCGGAACTGTTCGACACCGCGTAACGCAGGAAGCTCTCCAACCAGCCCGGATTTGCTGCGAGATAGGGGACAAAGCGCTCACGGATCAGCGCGCTGTTCAAGGCATCGGTCAGCACCGGGTACAGCAGCGCGCGGCTCGATTCCTCGATCCTGAGCGCCTTGTCGTAATGACGCAGCGCACGATCGACATTGTTCAACTCTACCGCGTTTTCAATCAGCCAGAGCTGCGCGCCCAGATCGCGGCGCTCCATGCGGTCTGACACTTCCATCTGCGCGCGCATTGCGCCCAGGCTGGTGCCGGTTGAATTGCTGAGACCGTAGAGGCGAAAGGCTGGGCCATTGATCGGCAGCCGGCGCACCGAGCGCTGGACGATGCTGAGCATGGCTGCATCGCTTGTTACTTGCGGATCGCCCGCTACGATCCGGGTTTGCGCATCGCGGATCAGGGCCACCGGGTCATTCGCATCGATCACCAGCGCGGCCGCAGGCGCGCGCGTGTGCAGCATGTTGACGCTGGCATTGGCTAACGCGGCACCGGCGCCCAGCACGGCGGCGATCGCAAAGGCGATCCCTTTGGCAGAGACACGAAAGCGTGGCTCAGAACGCTTGAGCCGGGTGACCATCAGCTGCTCGCTTCCTCGTTGCCGTAGCCATAACCGTAGCCATAGCCATAGCCGTAACCTTCCACGCCCTGACCTTCGAACTTGGTGAAGATCGCGCCCACCAGCGGCGCGTTGCCTGAACGTAGGCGATCCAGCGAAGTGTTGATTGCGCGACCGGCCACACCGCGCGCTTCGATGATGAACACAACACCGCCCACAGCAGAGGCAAGCAACGGCGCATCAGCCAGACCCAGCAGCGGCGGCGCATCGACCACAATGTGGTCGAAGTGCGGGCCAAGCGCGGCAAGGACATCGCGCGGCCCATCGCCGCTCAGCAATTCGGCCGCGCTGGGCGGCGTGCGCCCGGCGGTCATGATGGAAAGATTGGGATAGGCGGTCTGATGCACCAGCGACATCAGGTCGTCATGGCCCGTCAGTGCGCTGGAGAAGCCCTCGCCATTGTCCACCTCAAGGAAGGTGTGCGCTGAAGGACTGCGCATATCGGCATCAATCATCAGCACATTGCGCCCCGTGCGTGCCAGCACCGAAGCGATGGCAAGGCCAGAGGTGGATTTGCCTTCCGCGGGCCGTGTGCTGGTGACCATAAGCGTGCTGGGAATACCATTGCGCGTGGCCAGCGCGAGATTGGAGCGGACCGTCAGGTATGCCTCGGCTATATCGGACTTGGGATCGCGCATCTCTTCGATCACATCCGCATCGCTGCCTGAGGCTGGGATAACGCCGAGCAGCGGCAGACCGGTCAGTTGCGTGACCTGCGCCGGATCGCGAATACCCTCTTCGAATTGCTCAAGCGCGAAGACCACCCCGCCAGCCAGAGCCAGCCCGCCCAGCAAGGCGACGATCACATTGAGCGGGAGGTTAGGCGAAGACGGGCCGCCGGGCACTTGTGCCTCATCGACCAGCGAGATGTTGCTCGCCGCGACGCCCGCGACGCCCAGATCCTTGTAGCGCTGGAGCAGCCCGTCATACAGTTCGCGGTTCGTATCAACCTCGTTCTGGAAGATATTGTATTGAATCCGGTCGCGTTCCTGCAGGCTGAGCCGATCGGAGAGCGCATCGACTTTAGAGCGCAAATCTGCCTCGCGTGCTCGTGCGGCCTGATATTCTGTCTGCGCACTTGAGCGGACACGCGCTTCTTCCGTGGCAATCGCTTGGCCAAGTTTTTCGATTTGCACTTCGAGCGCGCGGGCGGCTGGATAGCCCGGCTCAAACTGCACCATCAGCCGTGCATATTCCGCTTCACGCGCAGCGCGCTCGCGGCGCAGCGTGTTGACGGTGGTGTTGTTGACCAGATCGGTGTTGGTGCGGCTCGCCGCATTGGCGCGTGCTTGCATCTCCACCCGCTGCGCTGTCGCATCAAGCAGCGCTTCATTCATGGCTTGCAGATCAAGCTGCGCCAGCGTTTGTGTGCCTGTGGTCCGGCCATCGCTTTCGCGGCGGTCAAGCACGACAATGCCCTTTTGATTGGCATAGGTCACAAGTTGAATTTGCGATTCTTCCACCCGCTGGCGAAGCTCGGCCAAGCGCCGCTCAAGCAAAGCGCGCGCGTCGGCGGTCGATTCAAAGCGGCGATCGGTGCTGTCTGCCATGAATTGCTCAGCCCACTCGGTCGCGACCTGCGCGGAAAGCGGCGCGGCGGCGCTGGTGTAGCCGATATCGACCAGCGCAGAGCGTGGAATGGGCGAAATGCTGATATTGCCTAACAGCAAGCCAACCGCAATATCGCGCCGCGTCGCCAGCGTTTCTCGATCAGTCGGGGTATTGGGGTCGCCCAGCCAAGGGGTGGTCTCCGGGTCAAAGCCGTGCGCTTCGAAGAAGGCGAAATTGTTTGCGAGCCGCAATTCGCGCGCCACCCGCTCAGCCACGCTGCGCGCCCGCAGCAATTCATACTGAGTGTCGTAAAATTCCTGATCGAAGGTCCGGTCCGATTTTTCGACCCCTTCGACATTCGTGATCTGCTGTTGCTGACGGCTGATCTCGATCCGAGCGGACGCGGTGTATTGCGGGGTCATAAACAAAGTCGCGATCAGCCCGCCCAGCATGGCAAGCACGACGATGGCGATGATCACCCATTTGCGCCGTTCCAGAATACCGAGATATTCACGGATCAACGGAGTGCCCGATTGCCCGACAATCGCACCGCCACCAGCTGGCTCGCGATCCTGATTCTCATTCGTCGCGAAGATCATGTCGTCGGCATCGGCCTGCATGCTTCCTGAGGAAGAACTGGCGGCTCCGGCGGGTTGAATGGCGGTCATGTTGGAATAGGGCCTTCGCCTGGGGGTTTCAGGTCGCTCAATTGTTCAGAATAATCGTCAGCGGGGTCGCGAGGATGGTCGCAATCCCCACGACATCGTCAAACAGGCGGCGCGACGGGCTGTCACCAACGACGATGGTGTCATTGGGATAGATGCGCGGATCACCGTAAGCACCGCGGCTGATCGCTTCGATGTTGTACAGCGTCGCCATTCTTTGCCCTTCGACGGTCCGAAAGACGATTACTTCTTTCGAATTGCCGTATTCGGCCAGCCCGCGCGCGGTTGCGACGGATTTAAGCAGACTGCCTTCGCCGACAATGGGGAAGACGCCGGGCTGCCTGACCTGGCCATAGACTGTGAACGTCGAGGTTTCCGAAGATTCAAGGTTCGTCGTAACCTGCGGATCGCGGATGAATTCGCCTTCAAGGCGGCTCGCAATCAGGTTTGACACTTCACGCGGGGTCAGCCCGGCCACTTCGATGTTGCCGATCAGCGGATAGCCGATCTCACCATTGGCATCGACGCGGATGCGGCGCTGGCTCAGTTCGTCAATGCCGAAGACGTCAATGGTCAGCGTGTCAAACGGACGGATACCTGCAAAATCCGCCTTGCCATAAAGGTCTGCCGGCGTTGGCGGGGGCAGGTCGCCCTGGCGCACTTGCAGATCAGGCGCGCCGCCAATCGGCGCGGTTGAACAGGCGGCAAGGGCAAGTGCCATTGCGAGCGCGCCCATTGGCTGCACGATGCGCCAAGCCAGTTGCGACGTTCCCGCGCTTATGTTCTTTCCTGTCTTTGTCATCGCGTCTCGCGTCTTTCTTTTTCGCGCTCTGGGCGCTTGTCTTGTGCCACGCCAAGGCAGGTTAGAGGGCATCTGGTGTGCGCGCGGTAAAGCCTGTTGGTTTGCCTGTTTCACGCGCCCCGTCACCAACTGCATTCTTGCCACGCGACTGACCCGGATCCGAGCCAAGCCGCCCTTTCCCAAGCACCCGCACTGCCTCTGGCAAAGCAATCCACACCGCACACAGCGCCATCAGGCTCGCGAGGGCAGGCGTGCGCGTCGGGTAGTCTACGAAGCTCCATGCACCAAGGATAAACAGGATGATAGCGCCCGCCAGCCCCAATTGAACTTCGATGCGTCCGGTCTGGCGGTTTCGCACCAGTGCAAGGCTCTTCCAGCACCAGCCCAGCACCGCGACAGCCATCAACGCCATGGCCGCAATCCCGCCTTCCAGCGCCCATTCCAGCCAATCGTTATGCGCGTGATTCCAATAGGACGTGGCAAGCATCGCATCAGGCTCATGCACTTTGAACACTTCAACGAAAGACCCGATGCCTGAGCCAAACGGGAGGTATTCCGGCATAAAATCGATCATGGTCTGCCACACGACAAAGCGGAATTCCTCCACTTGGCCAGAGCCTGCGCCCATCAAGCGCTCAAACCCGGTGGTCTGCGCCAGCACCAGCCCAAATCCGGCCAACAGAGTGAACCAGAATGCGGCAAAGGCGAACGGCACCCAAGCCTGTTTGCGCGCCCCGCGTTGCGCCTTTGCGGCGCGGTTGGGACGGGCGCTCCAGACAAGCACGCTGGCCGCGAGTGACATGACACTGAACGCCAGCCCCGCGCGCGACCCTGAGATCAGCGCCATCATCAAAGCAAACACGCCCAATGCGACGCAGGCGGTGCGGACCAATGTCATGCGCTGGCCCTTGGCGCGGGTCGCGATCAGCACAAAGAGCGGCAGGCTCGCCGCGAGCAGCGCGGCCATGTGGTTGCGGTTGGCGAACAAGCCATTGGGTACGGTGATGGTCGGCGTGCCATAGAAATAGGTCGCCGCGCTGTACCCCGTGCCCGCTTGCACCACGCCCCACGCCGCGCTTGCCACAGCGCCGGCCAGCACCAGATAAACGAGCGAGCGATGCTGCTCGCGATGCAATTGCACCGCGCACACCATCACGGCGGCCGGCACAAGCATCGCGTAAAACGCATTCCACCCGCGATACGGCACCAGCGCGATGGGACGCCAGGGTTGCTCAATTCCCGCAGCCTCCCCTGCCGCAATTGCAAGCTCGCGCCCCGGCAGAGCCATCCAAAGCGCAGGCGGCAGCGGGATCAGCTGGATCATGATCAGCGCCAGAACCGCCGCCATAAAGCCGAGCGGCAAGCGGAAATCCTGCCAGTCCTCGCGCGTCAAGTGATACAGCCCAATCGCCAGCACCGCGACCGCCAGCGGGCGGATCAGCAGCAGGCCGGGCACGTAATCCTTGGAACTGCCGCCAAGCACAAACACCGTGATGATCAGCACGCTAACAGCGTAGAACGGCATGGCTGAGCGGCTTTGCGCGTCCATCGCAAGGATCTTGCCTTCGGGCTTCATTTCAAGAGCCCTTTCTCGCGCATTTCCGACAGGCTCTTTTCATACGCGCTCGCTTGCGGGCCGGAGGCTTTGGCCCAGGCGACCAATTGCGTGATGCCTTCCTCAAAGCTCCAGGCCGGCTGGAAGCCCAAGCTCGCGCGAATACGGCTCATATCAGCGTAATTGTGGCGGATGTCGCCGAGCCGGAAATTACCCGTCACTTCGATCGGCACGTTGGCGTCAAACAGCCGGGTCAGCGTCGTTGCCACCTCCATCACGCTGACAGGGACACCGGTGCCGACATTGAACACGCCGCCCGCCGCCGCTGGATGCGTGAGGCTCAGCGCGGTCGCTTCGACCACATCGTCGACATAGACAAAATCCCGGCTTTCCTCGCCATCTTCAAAAATGTTGATGCCTTTGCCCTGCATGATGAGGTTCGAGAAGATCGACAGGATGCCGGTGTACGGGTTGGAGAGCGATTGGCCCGGGCCGTAGACATTCTGGTAGCGCAAGGCGACGCCTTCAATGCCGATTGAGGGGCACACCGTCATGACCAATTGTTCCTGCACCTGTTTGGTGATGCCATAAACGCTGGATGGGTGGACCTTACTGTTTTCATCAGTGGCGACGAGGGTGAGGTCAGGGTCGCCTGCGTGTTTCACCCGGAAATCGCCTGCTTGCATGTCGGCTTCGGCGCGGTGGCCGGGATAGACGTGCTCACCCGCTGCATTGCGATAGCGCCCTTCGCCATAGATCGAGCGCGACGAGGCGACCAGCACCCGGCGCACCTGATGCGATGAATTGGCCAGGATATCGAGCAACAGGGCCGTGCCGCCGATATTGACGCTGTTATAGCGCTCAATCGCGTACATCGATTGGCCGGTGCCGGTTTCTGCCGCGAGATGCACCACGGCCTCAGCGCCTTCCAGTGCAGCCTCAAGCGTCGCCCGGTCAGTCACATCGCCGTGGATGATCTGCGCGTCTTGTGCGAGCGCGGCATAGCTTTCGCTTTGCTCAGGCGCGGCCCCGTGGACCTGCTCCACAAAGCTGTCGAGCGCGGTGACCGCGTGCCCTTCACCCGCCAGCCGCTTGGCCAGCCGCGAGCCGATAAAGCCCGCACCGCCCGTAACAAGAACCCTCACTCCGCTGCCTCTGACTGCAATTGGGTGGGAGAAATCAGCGATACGGTCTGCTTGATATTGCCGGGCGAGGATGCGCCAAACACGATCGATTGGATGTTGAGCCGGTTGATATAGTCATAGGCCACAGGCGCTGGCACCGCGCCGCTCGCCAGAGTGCTCATCGCCATCACCGGGTATTTTGCTCCGTCATTGGCCGCAAGGTCCGCTTCGTACTCGGTCACACCGGGGCTCATCAAATACCCGATCTTGTTCACCGAAGCGCAGATCACTACGCCTTCAATCCCCCATCCACGCAGCTTTGCGCGCAGGAATGGCAGGTTCTGCGTGATCAGGCCGGGCCACGCGCCATAACGCTCACGAATATACTCGCAATAGGCGATGAACGGATCAGGCACGTCATAGCCCAGCATCAGATCGGTGATGATGTTCTGCAAAAAGACGCAGCGCACATCGAGGCCATCATAGATCGCCATTTCCTCATCGATCAGCATTTTCATCAGCTTGACCGCATCCAGTGTCATCACCGCGCTCGCTCCGCGCGCCATCTTGCCAAGCGCCGACTTCGCGCCTTTGTTGAAGAGAATCTCCTGAACCGCGCCGACCATCCCTTTGTCATTCACCATCGCCGCATATTTGTGCGGGTAGGGGATGGAGGGATACCATTTGAGGTGGCCATACTTCGCCGGATTGGCGCGAAACGCATCGCAAATGCCGCGCGCGCGGTCATTGGCGTTGAGCATGATTGCCTCAATCCCGGCATCGATGGCGTGGTCATAGACCGCCATCACATTTTCGAGATTGGCAAAGCGTTCGGCGCGTTCCTGCGCTTTGTCCTGGCTCATGTGATTGATGCCAAAGAACTGGTTGTCGCCGAAGATGATCCGGTCGATCGGCTTTATGTGAGCGCTCATGCCGCCACTCCTGCGCGGTTATGGTTGGCGGCGTCATCGGCAAAGATTTGCTCGATCACGCGAAGGTTTGCTGCTGCATCTGCAAACGTACAGCGCACGGCTTTCCCTTCTCGCACGGCGGCAATAAAGTCATAAAGCTGCGCTGTGTACTCGATCCCGCGAACATAAAAGGGCACGCTGCTCGCTACATCGGTGATGTAAAGCTGGTTCCAGCCTTCTTTCAGGCCGTGGCGTTCGCTCGGCTTTGCCAGATGCACTTTCATCCCGTGCTGATCGACCAGCAACTTGCCGCCCGAACCAAACACTTCAAACTTGTTGGTAGGTTTGCGAAAGCTCGCATCGGACCAGTTCACATACATCGTGCCCGTCAGCCCGGCGCGCGGTCCTTGATCGTAGAACAGGCTGGTGGAGACGACATCTTCCACCTGCTTGGAATATACCTTGGAAAGGCTCGTCCCGCCCACTCGGTCCGGCGCGCCGAAGAAATAGGCGATGAGGTCAATCGCGTGGCTCGCCATTTCAAACACCGCACCGCCGCCATTGCTGTGCGCCGCGCGCCAGCCCGCATCGCCGACATCGCGGATGATCGTGGGTGAGAACATTTCCGAGCGGAACCGCAAAGGCGTGCCCAGCAGGCTCTCTTCGACGAAGGCTTTGGCCTTGGTAAACATGTCGTTCCAGCGGTTCACATAGCCGACCTGGTTGACGATCCCCGCTGCTTCAAACTCGCGCGCCAATCGGGCGCCGGTTGCTGCATCGAGCACATAGGGCTTTTCGCAAAAGGTCGCGATGCGCCGTTCCAGCAGGGCATCCAGAATATCCGGATTGAAGGCAGGCGGGGTGCAGACGAGCACGCCGTCCAATTCCTCGCCTTTCAGCAAGCCCTTGTAATCCTTGTAGGTTGCGATCTTGGCGTATTTGCCGAGCATCGCAGTGACCAGCTTGGACGGGTCCGCCACGCTGGTGACGCACGCGGCCTCATGCGCGTTGGCGATCGAGTAATGGGTGATCCCCATCCGCCCCGCGCCGATGATCCCAAGCTTGAGTTCAGCGGTCCCAGTGTCAGCCATCGTCAGGATACCTCTTGATGCCGATGCGCGCGAGCATCAGGTGCCAGAAGAACAGCGCGATTTGCGGGTAGCGCTTAAGCAATTCGGGCCGATCAATCGTGCGGATCAGCCACGCCATATAGATTTTCCACCAGAATTCAGCGATTTCTGGGCGGTTGCCCGCATACCAGTCAAACACGCCGCCGACCGCCGCGACCAGGCATGTGTCGAGCCGGTCGCGGTGGAGATAGCCCCATTTTTCCTGCTTGGGCGCTGTCATGCCGAGGAACACCACGTCAGGCTGAAACGCGTTCACCGCCGCGATCATCGCATCATTGTCTTGCGGCGTGAACTCCGGCTTGAACGGAGGCGAATAGCTGGCGACGGTGATGTCGGGATAGTCACGCTGTGTGCGCGCTTCCATCTTTTCCAGCGTCGCAGGGCTTGCGCCGAGGAAAAACACGCGGCCTTTGCCGGCCTGCAAGCGTTCCATGAAGTGGTAGAAGATATCCGGCCCCTGATTGGGCTTCATCGTCTCACCCTTCAGGATCACCGACGCGAGGCCGAAATACACGCCATCAAGGCACAGATAGTCCGCGCGCTGCATGGATTCACGATACAGCGCGTCGCGCGTGCCGTTGCCGTAGCTGATCGGGCTGATCGTCTGGATCGTCGAGCACGGGCGGGTGAGCGGGATTTTCGCCAGCTCGTCATTATACACCGCATAGCCCATCGCCTCGACGCATTGGTCAGGCCCGGCATGGTCAGGCGCCGCGTGGTCCGGTGTCGCGGGCGCGCGGGGGGTGGGATCGGCCTCAGCCATGGCGGAAGGCATCGCTTTCAAAGATCGGATCATTATCGCGCGCAAACATCAGATCAACCTGCCACAAGGTTCCATCGCGCGGGCGATTGAGTACATCGACCAGATGCGAGACGCGAAAGCCGCGCTCCCCCAGATAGGCGATCATCTCATGGAACAGCAGCGTTTCAGGCGTGTGCCGGAAATTGTAGGCTTCCATCACGATAAAGCGCGTTTGCTCCAGCACTTTGGGAGCGCTCTCAAGGATTGGCTTTTCAAAGCCGTGCGTGTCAAATTTCAGGAAGTACGGCCCGCGCAGGCCAGCGCGCTGCGCAATGCCGTCCACCGATTGCACTGAGACGCTGCGCATCTGGCCTTCCGCGCCGTGCACGCTGGAGCCGTCCAGATCGTCCGTCACCGCCAGATCAACCGTCCCGCCATCATCGCCGCCTGCCACGGCTGAGACGAAATCGAACCGTTCGTTCTCAGCCTTCAGCTTTTCAAGGAAAGGCACACGCTCTTCCAATGGGTCAACGCCGAGAACCCGCGCTTTGGGAAACAGATCGAGCGCCATGCGGCTCCAATTGCCTTGCGCCGCACCCAGATCGAGGATGCTTGCGATCCCGTGGTCGCGAGCCGCCAACCAGCCGAGCGCATATTCCATGTCCACGCCAGCGCGATACAGCTGAGCGCCGGTAGGGGCGATGAGCCGGTTCGCTGCATGCATGAGGTTTTTTCTAATGCTCATTTTTGACCTTGCAGGGCACCGACTAGAGGCGAGCCACTAGACGCATGGTGAATGAATGACAACTGAGCGACCGGTCAAACGTGGCGGTTTAGCTGGGGCCCGAGCCACGCGTGCCGCAAGCCCTGCGCTTTGACCAGAAAGAGCGCCGCCGGATTGGACCCAATTGTGCAAAAATCGCTTACTCAAACGACCTCACGCATTTGGCCCGCGTCCAGCTCTTGGCAAAACCATGCATAGGTCTCAGCGATGCCAGCCTCCAGAGCAATGGACGGGGTCCACCCAAGCTGTGTCAGGCGCGCTGTGTCGAGCAGTTTGCGCGGCGTGCCATCGGGCTTGGAGCGGTCGTGCACAATCTCGCCTTCATAGCCGACAATGCGGTTCACCAGCTTCACCAGATCAAGGATCGAAATGTCTTCCCCGCAGCCAACATTGACATGGGGGGCCTCGGAATAGTGCTGGAGCAGATAGACGCAAGCGTCAGCCAGATCATCGACATGCAGAAATTCGCGCTTGGCAGAGCCAGTGCCCCAAATCTCCATACTGGGCGCGCCCGCCAGCTTCGCTTCATGCGCCTTGCGGATAAGCGCGGGTAGCACATGGCTGGAGGTGAGGCTGAAATTATCGCCCGGCCCATACAGGTTGGTCGGCATAGCAGAGATAAAATCGCGCCCGTGCTGTTTGCGATAGGCCTGCGCCAGCTTGATCCCGGCGATCTTTGCCACCGCATACCACTCATTTGTTGGCTCCAGCGCGCCGGTGAGCAGCGCGTCCTCGCGCATGGGTTGCTCAGCGAATTTGGGATAGATGCAGGAGGAGCCAAGGAACAGCAGCTTGCCAACATCAGCGCGGTGCGCGGCCTCGATGACATTCGCCTCAATCATGAGGTTGTCGTAGAGAAAATCCGCCGGATAGCTGTCATTCGCGAGGATGCCGCCCACCTTCGCCGCCGCGACAAACACCGCATCGGGCCGCTCGGCCGCGAACCAGGCGCGGGTGGCGGCCTGATCCATCAGGTCCAGCGTGTCGCGCGTGGCGGTGAGAACCTCGCAATTCTCGCGTTCAAGCCGCCGCGCAATGGCGGAGCCCGCCATGCCGCGATGCCCGGCGACAAAGACCCGCTTGCCGGAAAGATCAAAGCTGCCCGTCGCCATGGCTCAGCTATCGCTTCCGATATTCGCGCCTTCAGTGCGCATGACGTCCAGATCCGCGAGCACCATTTCGCGTGCGAGATCGCGCGGGCCGGTTTCGTGGACCCAGCCCAACTTCTCGCGCGCTTTGGTGGGATCGCCGAGCAGTAGCTCCACCTCGGTCGGGCGGAAATAGGCGGGGTCCACTTCGATCAGGCAGCGGCCATCGGCGAGCGAATAGCCTTTTTCCTCAATGCCCTGCCCGCGAAACTCGACCGGAATTCCGGCATCCTCAAACGCCCATCTGACGAAATCGCGCACCGCCGTCGTCTCGCCGGTGGCGAGGACGTAATCATCGGGCTCATCGCGCTGCATCATCAGCCACATGCCGCGCACATATTCCTTTGCATGGCCCCAATCACGCTTGGCATCGAGATTGCCGAGATAGAGCCGGTCCTGTAGCCCCAGCGCAATCGCGGCGGCCGCACGGGTGATCTTGCGCGTGACAAAGGTCTCCCCGCGCAAGGGGCTTTCATGGTTGAACAAAATGCCGTTCGACGCGTGCATCCCGTAAGCTTCGCGGTAGTTCACCGTGATCCAGTAAGCGTAAAGCTTCGCCGCGGCATAGGGGCTGCGCGGGTAGAAGGGCGTGGTCTCGCTTTGCGGGACTTCCTGCACCAGCCCATAGAGCTCGGAAGTCGAGGCCTGATAGAAGCGCGTCTTGTGCTCCAGCCCCAGAATGCGCATCGCCTCGAGCAGACGCAGCGTACCGATGGCGTCGGAATTGGCGGTGTATTCCGGCGTTTCAAAGCTCACCGCGACATGGCTTTGCGCGGCGAGATTGTAGATCTCGTCCGGCTGCACTTCCTGGACAATGCGGATCAGATTGGTGCTGTCCGTCAAATCGCCATAATGCAGAACAAACCGCTGGTTTTCGGTGTGCGGGTCTTGATAAATATCCTCAATCCGGCCGGTGTTGAAGGAGGAGGAGCGGCGTTTGACGCCGTGCACCTCATACCCCTTGTCCAGCAGCAACCGCGCAAGATAGGCGCCATCCTGCCCGGTCACTCCGGTGATCAGCGCTTTTTTCAGTGTGGTCATTCATTCTTCCGATATTCGTAAGGGCATGGGATGCCTTAAGGCGCGCATAGGGATAGGCCGCGCAAGACTACAGGGAAATTCCCTCCATAGTGATGCCTTCGCGCACCACGCGCGCCGGGTTGCCTGCCACGATGGAGCCCGAAGGCACATCCTTTGTGATCACCGCGCCTGCGCCGATCACGCATTCATCGCCAATCCGCACGCCGCCCATGATGACCGCGCCGATCCCGATCACGCACCATTCGCCAATATAGGTGTGCACCTTCTCGCCATCATAGCGCCCCAGGCTTTTGCGCGGGATCAGCTTGTGGCTGAGGATCGTCACTCGGCTGGTCAGGATCGTGTGCGCGCCGACATGAATGCCTTGCGGGAAATAGCGATCCAGATTGAGACCGCGCTCAATTTCGCAGCTCCGGTGAATGTCATACCCGGCAAGCTTATAGCGGTACCAGCGCAGGAACTGCACCCGCGTGGCGATCGCTTGGCGCAGGCCTTTGGTGGGCTTACCGGCGGGTTCAGGCGGCGCGCTTTGCTGTGTCATGAGGATCTCTCCCGCCCGGCGATCAGAGTCTTTGCCCAAGTGTCGATGTGAAAGGCGTTCACGTCCAACGACGATGTGATGGGGGTGCCCAGAAATTCAGGCACCGCAGAAAAGTCATATCCGTCCACCAGCAAAAAGCGGTCCTCGCTATAGAAGTCTTCGTTCAGAATGCGCGGGTTCTCCGTGATGATTTTGCGGCCAGCGCACATATTCTCAATCAGCCGCATCGTGTAGCCGGACTGCTTGTGATTGGCGAAATCGAATGTCGCACGGGCGCTTTCCAGCAAGGCGACAATCCCATCAAAATCGATGGTCCTCCCGGTTATGCCGGGCAGCGATTTGCCCGCGCGCCACAATTGCGCGCGCACCACCGGGCTGCACACCAGATGGAATTGTGTGCTTAGCCCGGCGTTCTCGCAAAAGGTATGCAGCCGGCCGAGCGCGTCAAAGCGGTGCATCGTGCCAATCGCGCCGACGAAATAGAGATCGTGCGCAGCGGCGCGCGCGTGGTCGACCTCGAAGAAGCGCGGAATGGCGAACAGTGGCAGATAGGCGATCCCGAGCGCGGCCGCGTCATCCGGATCGAAGGTCGCGGCGTGATCAAACAGCGCCAGCCATGGCCGATAATCATGCGTCGTCAGCGAATCCCAATTGTAGAGCACGAAATGCGCATTCGGCTGAGCGGCGCGCAGGCGCTGGAGCGCTTCGGGTGCAAATTGGTGCGCCTGAATGAACAGGACCACATCATAATCGACATTGCGCGTCTCTTGGATCAGGCGATCGTGATAGGCTGCGCGCCGCTTTTCATAAGCGGCAGGCGCGATTTTCTTGGCGCTCTTGGCCGCGAAGCTGCGGTCTTCGATCGCGCGAAAATCCACAGTGTGGCCGAGGCGCTCAAACGCGGCGCAGATGCGCGCGGCGTAATCGTAATAATCGATACCGATGAACAGGATGCGAGCCATGGCTGACGGGGCGGGCGCTGCGGACGGTCAGGCGGCTGCGCGCATGGGCGCGCTGGTCGACGCAGACGCCGGTTGCCTGCCCAACAGCGATCGCACGCGCTGGGGCTGGATCAGCAAACCGCTGAAGGTCAGCATCAAGAAGAACGGGGTGAATGAGAGCGATTCCGACACCAGCGATAACAGCGCAACGCTGCCCATCAACAGGCCGGGCTTGAACAGGCGCTGGCGCAGCAATCCCAGCAGGAACACAAAGGCAAGCGGAAAGCCCAGGCTATAAAGCAGTACCACAATGCCGTTGGTGTTCCCACGCTCCGTGATGTTGTCGCGGCTAAGCTCTGCCTCGCGATAGCCGACCCGGCTGGCGATATCGTAGTACTTTTCATAGTCGAAGCCGATGCCGGTAAACGGCTGTTCCAACGCGACATTCAACCCCGTTCGCGCATCATATTCGCGGGCCTCACTTGATCCGGACAGCTGGCCATAAAATTTCTCGGTGACGTTGTAGGCCATATAGGCCGCAAGTGGCACCAGCATGATCGGGACGAAGACGAAGACTCCCAGCTTTTGCGAGCGGCTGGCTGTGGTCAGCCATGTGAAGTAAGCGGCCGTATATTGCAGCACCAGAATGATTGCTCCGGTGGTTGACTGCGTTGCCAGCACTGCGAGCGTTGCGAGCGCAATATCGAACGGCGAGCGCTTCCTCACGAACAGGGCGATGAACAAAAACACATTGAGGTAGATCTGGAAAACGCCAGGCTCAAAAAAGAAGCCATCCGCCCGTTTGATCGGGCCAAGCGCCAGAAATTCGTGGAACGTGAAGATGTAGTAGAAAGTGGTGTAAAGCGTCCCCGTCGCTTCAAACTGGAAAAAATAATTGGGTATCAGAATATATACGATTGGCGTCAGCACCGCCTGAAACGCCATAAGTTTCAGGATCCCGACCAGGTCCGCTGCAAGGGTTGAGCGGCGCTCATCAATATAGACCATCAGCAGCGCCAGCCCGGCGAAGAAATTGGCATAGCGAATGATCATCTGCCCAACCTGAAGGCTGTTGCCTCCGATCAGCGCCACGGCGGCCACCGCCAGGAGAACCAACCAAATGAGCGCAAATTCGCCGCGGAACAGCCGCAGCGGGTTCTTCAGCAAGAAGCAGGTGACCAGCAAGATAGCGAGCAACGGCTCGCGCGGGAATATCGGCAGCCCGCCAGAAATGAGCATGGCGGCCATCAGCGCAACCTGGCGCATACGCTGGCGCAGGACAGGATTGGTGATCGCCCCTGCCGCGCGAGGGACGGTCAGTGTGGGAGCGATGGGGCTCGTGCCAGTGACAGTTTGGCTCATTCGCGGAATTCTCCGTCTGCATCGGTGCGATACCACCCCTGCCTTGCATCGCAATAGCGCTTTACAATACGCGCCGGCGCCCCGGCCGCAACGCATCTGTCAGGAATGTCGCGCGTCACCACGCTGTTAGCTGCGATCACGCAATTGCGCCCGATTTGTACCCCCGAAATGGAGACATTTTCGCCAATCCAGCTGCCATCGCCAATATGCACATCGCCCACATGCGTCAGCCCCTGATCGCGCACCGGCACATTGGGGTCTTCAAATGTGTGGCGATTGTCAGAGACGAACAGGCGGTCTGCTGTCAGCACGCTCTCGCCAAATTCGATGCGGCTGATCCCGACAATATGCGCGTGATTGCCGATCATGGTGCGCGCGCCGATCTTGAGCACAGGCGCTGCCTCGCCCTCCTTCAGGATCGCGATATAGGCGCCGTATTGCAGCACGCTGTCATCGCCAAACTCGCAATAGCGCGCGCCGAAAATCCGCAGGGGCCGCACGATCCGCACACGCTTTCCCATCGCGCCAAACAGCGGCCCGAGCAGGCGGTAAAACAGGATCGAGAGGAAATCGCGGATGCGAAAATGCAGCATGAGAGCGGTCGCAAATGGCTGATCGGGGTGGCTGGCTAAGCCTTGGCCCTGTCAGCTTGGCAGACTTTGCGCAAGCGCTGCGCGCACTCTTTGCGTCCAGATTGAACGGCCTTCGCGGTTCAGATGACCCGCCCCGTCGAAAAACATATCGTGCGGCAGACACGATTGGGTTAGCTCATGCGCGCGCCGCTCGCCCGTGTTCAGCCGCTCAAGCCGCCGTGTCATCGCATCCAGCGCCTCGCGGCTCGCTGTGCAGGCGCGGCGGGGCATGGGCGCGGGTATGTAAATCATCGTAAATCCCTCAGCCGCGAGCTGCTGCCGGGCGTAATCCACCACTGTCTCGATCTTTGCAGGCGAGGCATTAGGTAGCGTATATTCGCTGAAATCGGGCGCAGGCTTGTCATAGCCCAGATGGGAGGTGAGATCGCCGCGTGCGTTAAAGCCGGACCGGCGATACACCGGGTCTACGTCGCGCGCGCCGCTCGCATGGTGGCGCGCATCCTGCCAGGTGCGCAGCATAACCTGCGGCACGCAGCGTGGCCGCTGAACCAGCCCGCTGACATCCTTGGAAAGGAACAGCACATCGCACCATGTCTGCGAATAGCGCGCATCCAGCGCCAGCATCTCTGGTTCTGGCAGCAGCACTATGGTGTCGTTTTGTGGGTCGAGATGTGGGCGATATAGGTCGATGAGGTTGCGCAGCCCGATGGTGGCTTGAATGCCGCCATTATAGACCGGCCGCCCAAGGTCACGCGTCAGATCCTCGGAAGAGATCGAAAAGGCCGTGCCTGATCCGCCGAGCAGCACGATTCGCCCCTTCTCTCCCTTGCTGTCTGCAAGCATCGCGACATGATCCTGCGCCGCGGCAAGATAGCGTTCCTGGCTCACCGGGCTCAGCGGCATCGCGAGCCACGCCCCCAGCGCCAGCGCGATCAAGCCGCCAATGCAGGCAACCAGCGCTGAGAGCTGCTGGCGGGCGCTTTGTTCCGCGCGATCAAGGGTGAGGGTGGCTGCCATGCGTCGTCAAAAACCGGGTATTCCTGCTTAGGAGGTACACCTAGCCCATGCGTATGGCCACCCTACGCAGTTTCCCGGAGGCGCTAGAATTGGAAGTAGATGAACGCAGCAGCGTCAGGCCGATTGGTCGCCTCTATCAGCACAACGATCAGCGCGAGCGCGAATAGCACTGTCTCTGCCAACTGCTTGCCGCGCTCGCCAAGCCATTCGAGCCGCAGCCCGCGATCCAGGCGCGTGCGCCCATACCACAGCGCGTCAACGGTGAAGGACAGCGCCACAAACAGCAGCCCGCCGCGCTGGCTCACCGGCAGGCCCGGCTCAGTGATCATGGTGGCAAGATATTGCGCGGCGCTGGTGAAATCGGGGCTGCGGAACAGGACCGAAAGCGCCACGAACAGCGCGAATGTGTAAAGCCAGCCCGCGCCCTTGAGCCACAGCGTGTCTGACAGCCGGACCAGCGCTCTCCAGCGCCGCTCTACCACCAGCAAGAGACCATGCGCGGTGCCCCAGACGATGAACGTCCAGTTCGCGCCGTGCCACAGCCCGCTAACGAAAAAGGTCGCGATGTTCGCGAGCGCGATGCGGCTTTCGCTGCGTTTGCCCGCGCGCCGAGTGGTGCGCAGCTCCGCATACACATAGTCGCGGAAAAACAGCGTGAGCGTGATGTTCCAGCCGCGCCACAGCGCGCTGATCGAGCTGGCAAGGAAGGGGGTCGCAAAGTTGGTCGACAGTCGAAAGCCCATGATCGCCGCCAAGCCGATCGCAATCGAGGAATAGCCCGCGAAATCAGCATAGATCTGGATTGAGAAATAGAGCGCCCCCAGCGCCAGTTCACCGCCGCCCATGGACTGATAGCCACTGAAAATCGCATCGACATATGGCGCTAGGTTGTCGGCGATCACGATCTTCAGGAACAGTCCCGCGATGATCAGGCGCACGCCTTCATAGGCAGGCTCCCAGCTGGGCTGCGCCAGTTTGGCAAACTGCGGGATCAGCTTGCGCGCGCGCTCAATCGGTCCGGCGACCAGCTGCGGGAAGAACGCCACATAGGTCGCATAGCGAAGCAGATTATGCTCCGCTGTGGCGCGGCCCTTATAGACGTCAATCGAATAGCTCAGCGTTTGCAGTGTGTAGAACGATATGCCGACCGGCAGGACGATGTTGAGCGTCCCCCAGCCAGCCTCAATCCCGGCAGCGGACAGCCCGGCCTGCAATTCGCGCGCGAAGAAGCCGAAATATTTGAAGAATCCCAGGATTGTGAGGTTCGCGGCCACGGAAAGATGCAGCCAGCGCCGCCGTGCTGCGCCGCCGCTCTCGCTGCGCTCCATACCCAAAGCCGCCACGTAATCGACCAGCGTGCTGGCGATAATTAGGCCGAGAAACCGCCAGTCCCACCAGCCGTAAAACACATAGCTTGCGCCAAGCAGGATGGCGTTTTGCACCGTGATGGAGCGGGCTGTCAGGCGGTTTGCCGTGAGCAGCGCGACCACGAGTGGGAAGAACAGCCAGAATGTGCCGGTAGAAAAGAGCATGATGAGCCGCGCAGCGCCTATCGCAGCGCGCGCCGCTTGGCGAGTGTTAGCTTTTGAGAGTTAGTCTGCTGCGCCTATGCGTCCAGGCTGGCGCGGTGAGTCAGCGTGGCGAAGGGTGTGCCTGTAAGCAGCGCCTGCATCGCGCGGTCCACCTGCGTGTCGCTTGACCAATGCGCCAGCGGCTGCGCCATCCACTCAGCGAGATTGGCTGGATTGAACGGGGTCAACACGAGCTTGCAGCATTGCGTGATGTAATAGCACAATTCGGCATCGCGCTTCATATCGTCAGTCAGCGGCAATTCGCCCGCCGCCGCGGCTTGCAGCAAGGCCTCATAGCCTGCGCGATTATCCGCAAAATGGACGAAGCCAAGCTGCGAATACCAACTGGCCGAACCTGTGATGACAGGCCGGCCAAAGGCCGCCGCTTCCACGCCGATGGTGGATGTGTGAACGATCACAGCGCACACTTTTTCAAGCAGCGCATAGCTGTTCACCGGGTCTTGGGCGGCGATGAAATGAAGCCGCTCATGCGTGCCAAACGCCTCACCGAGCAACGCTGCGTAATCATCATTGGTCGCCGCTGCCGGGTTCCGTTCAGCCGGGTGCTGACGCACGATCACTGGGCGCTCCGTGTGGTCCAGCAAGTGTCGCACCGTCTCGACGATCCACTGCGAATTGGTCGGGTAAGCGCGGTGCGGGCCGAGCGCGGCGGCATCCCACGATGAGTTGAGCGCGATCAGAAAGCCGCCTTCAAGCTGCGCATCGCCGCCTGTGCTGCTGGCGACCTGATACTGGAAATTGTCCTTCCCCGTGCGACGCTTGGCAAGCTCCTCTGACCCCCGGCGCAAGGCATGGGCAACGCTTTCGGGACGCTCGACGCTTTCGTCCTTGAGGTCGCGAAATGCAAAGGGGGTGTCTTCGGCTTGGCACGCCATGCCGTTCGCTTCGATCAGCATGCCCTTTTGCCCGGCGGCATCATAGCTGCCCACACGCGCGCCAACGCTTCGCGCAGCGCGCATCCACAGCCCTGAGTGTCCGAACACACCGCCCGGCGTGAAGAGGAATTGCGGCGCGCGAGCCTCTGCAAAAAAACCGGCAATATACGCCTGCGCTGCGCTGTTTTGCGCAATCGCGCGCTCGACAAGCTGCGCGCGGCCCTTTTGCGGCATCTCCCCGCGCATGGCCCAGGTCGCGTTAAGCTGCGCCAGCCGCCCGATCTCTGCTTCATCTGCCTTTGTCACAGCGGCCTTGGGCGCGTCAGACAAAGTGGTCACGTCAAAGCGGCCCTCCAGCGGCTTCATCGCGTATCGGATCGCTGATAGCACTGTCGCATGGCGCAGCGCGTTGGCGCCGTAGGGCATGTCGTCGATCACAAACCGCACCCGCGCGCCGCGCTCGGCCAACATGAGCCCAATCGCGATGGTGAACCACGGCACCGGCGTATCAAGCCACGGCGCGACGACGACAATCGTCTCGAGTCCGTCGCCTTCCTCAGGCCGCTCCTCAGGGATGTGCGCCAAGTGCTCCTCTATGCGGGCGCGCATTTGGCGTCGGGCTTGATCCCAGCCCATCGGATTGAAGCCGACCGAGCGGCGCATGATGTCTTTGACGAAGCCCATAGCTCTCACAATGCAAAGGGGGTGGCCGGCGGCTGATTACGCGCCCGGCTAAGCGCGCGGCGCTCGACGGTCAATCACGACTGCCTCCAAGGCTGAGGAATCGCAGGCCCGCCTGCTTGCGCGCCAGCAACGCCCATCCCAAAACGATCCCCACTGCGGTAACGCCCAGCGCCATGGACCGCGCGATGGAAATCCCTTCAAGGCTGAGTGGCATGTCTGCTCCCAGCGCGATCAAGCAGGCGGCCGCCAGCCCGGCCGTGCCCAGCGCATAGGCTGCGATCATCGCGCGGTATTGCATGAAGACCACGAAGCCGAGCCCGAACGCGCCCGCCACAGTGATCGCCAGCGCGCCCGGAGCGATCAGGTACACATAGGTTAGATCCGGGATGTAAAAAGGCGCAAGCAGCGCCAGAACCGGCTCCGCCAGCAACCATACCGCAAGCCCGGCGGCGGTGGCATAGGCCAGCAAAACCGCCGCATATTGGCGCAAGGTCCGGCGCAAAGCGGCCGTATCCGCTGCGCCCTTCGCGGCCACGGCAGGCGGCAGAAACACCGCGTTGAGCGCGTTAGGGACCAATTGGAGGACAGTTACGAACATGGTCGCCACAAACAGATGGCCCAGCGCCTCCACGCCCAGTTCCAGCGTGACATACCAGCGCTCTATCTGGATGTTCACTTGCAGCAGCATTCCGGCGAGAAACACCAGAAAGCCAGCCGCCATGATGCCGCGCGCGGTGGTGAGGCCCAGCGCAAACCCGCGCGGGCGCTGATCTGCTCCGGCGAACCAGGCTGGGATCGCGAAGGCGAGCGGGTAAAGCACCAGCGTCGCCGCGCAGGCTGCCAGCGGCGCGATGTCGAGAAACGCCAGGGGCAACAGCGAGACCAAAGCCGCGCCGAAGTTGATCGCGTTGAGCAGCGGCAGGCGCTCGGCTGCGATCAGCTGATTGGTCTGCCAATTGCGCACCAGCATCGCTCCGCCGCCGACCACGCCCAGCAAGCCAATCACCGCATCGCTCGAATTGTCGAGCCAAACAAACGCCGCGCCAGCCACGATCAGCCCGGCCAGCGTCAGCAGCGCGATGAAAGTGTAGACAAGATCGACGATCTGGCGGCGCTTGTCCTCATCCTCTGAGAGGATCAGCCGATACCCCCCGCTCAGCACGCCGAACTGCATGATGCCCAGCAGCATGACGATGGATTGCAACAGCGAGACCAGCCCCAGATCGCGATACCCCAGCGCAATCATGAAGACATAGCCGCGCACCAGAAACAGCAGATTCACGAGCAGGTTAATCGCGACAAATTGCGCTTTGGGCTCGCTTATCCAGCGGCGCAAAGCGGGTCGCGGCGGCGGGGTTGGGCCAGAGGACGGGCCAGAGGACGGGCCGGATGATGAGCCAGAGGGAGAGGGTGTGTTCACAAGTGCACGCTTAGCGCGGCAGCCAGCTGATCGCCAATTCGCCGCAAGGATAGCGTGATGTCACGATGGCGCAGCGGGTGCGGGCGCAGGTGCGTTGGCAGTCTGCGCTTCGGCCTGTTTCTGCTCGCGCGCTTGCTCCAGATCCTCTGGCCGCCCGACATCAAGCCACGCCTCATGCAGTGGGAAGACGATAGTGCGCCCGCCCGCCGCGCGCAGGCGCTCAAACAGAGTGGGCATATCGCAATGCTCGCCTTTGGTCAGATGCTCCATGGCGGACGGTTCGATCACGTAAATCCCTGCATTCACGTGGCTTTTGATGACCGGCTTTTCCTCAAAACCCGTCAGATCAATTCCGCTGGTCAACACCACGCCGAACGGATTGCGCATTTCGTGACTGCGCACCGCCATCGTTGCGCTAGCCCGGTGAAGCGCGTGGAAATCGATCAACTCGCCGTAATTCACCTCAGTCATCACATCGCCATTGGTAGCGAGGATCGGCGCATCGAAGCGCTCTTCGATCAGGCTCAGCGCCCCGCCTGTGCCCAGCGGCGAATCTTCGCGGATATAGTCAATCGCAACGCCCCAGCGCGAGCCGTCGCCAAAGTGCTCTTCGATCATATGGCCCAGATAGTGGATCGAGATCAGGAACCGGGTGATCCCGGCTGCGGCCGCGCGTTCGATGATGTGTTCCAGCATCGGCTTGCCCCCGACCGGCAGCATCGGCTTGGGGCAGTTTTCGGTGTGCGGGCGCAGCCGTGTGCCCTTGCCGCCGGCCATAATGACCATCGTGTTGGGCCGCGCCAGTGTGCGGGCGTGAACTTCATCGCGGATATGCAGCCCGACCACGCGGCGCTGATCATCGACAATCGGCATTTGCCGGATGCGATTGGCGGCCATGATCGTCAGCACCGCTTCGCCCGGGACATCGCCGGTGACAACCAGCGGCTCCCCCTTGGCAATGTCGCTCGCCGGGGCTTCAAGCGGCAGGCCCTTGAGCAGCGCGCGGCGAATATCGCCATCGGTGATCGTGCCGACCAGCGTGTTGTCCGCCTCAACCACCAATACGATCTGCAGGGCCGAGCGGTCCAGCGCGGCAGCCGCATCCTTGATCTGAGCGCCATCGGTTTCGAGCAGCGCATCGCGCCAGTTGGGAATGGACATTTAGGGGGTGTGTCCTTTGGTGGGGGCTAAATCGTGAAAGCGCTTCTTAAGCAGGCCGCTCAGAGGATGGGTGCTGATGATTTCGAAGATCGCATCAGCCGCGCCGCCGGTGCCATAGGGGTTGCGCGCATGGGGCAGGCTGGCCTGAAAGTGGCTGGAAAACAATTGGTTGATGGCCGCGTCAATCGCCTGAGCGTCCGCTGAGACGTCGATCACGCTGGCGGCGCGCAGGCGGCCTTGCTGGCGGTCTCCGATATTGATCGTGCCAATGCCAAAGCTGGGCGCTTCCGCAAGGCCCGAGGACGAATTGCCGATCACGCCGGAAACGTAGCGCAGCGCAGACAGATAGCGTTTTTGGCCCAGCGACACGTGCGCGACTGCGTTGTCGCGCCGGTCTGCATACTCCTGAATCATAGCGGTCAGCGCGCGTCCACCGCTGTCCGCATTGGGCAGGGTGAAGAGCAAGCCGATGTCCGGGTGGCGATCCAGCGCATTGAGCAGCGCCTGCATTTGCGGGCGCGGGTCCTCGCCTTCCACGGTCGCGGGGTGGAAGGTGAGCAGCAGGCTTTTCGTCCCGAACGCAAAGCCAAGTTCAGCCTCCAGCGCCTCGCGGCTGATCGGCTCCAACGCCAGGATCGCGTCCACGCCCAGCCCGCCGACATCGAAAACGCGCGCAGGGTCTTCGCCCAGCTGGACGATCCGCTCGGCATAGGGCGCGGCGGCGGGGAAATGGAGGTGCGCTATCTTGGTCACCGCATGGCGTACCGCTTCGTCAAACGCGCCTTCGGTGGTCTCGCCGCCATTGATGTGCGCGACCGGGACCGCAGCGAACAGCGCGGCGCTGGCGGCGGCGAGAATTTCGAACCGGTCGCCCAGCACAACCACCAGATCAGGCCGCAGCCGCGCAAAGGCATCAGCGAACCCGATCATGCCGAGCCCCGTCGCTTTGGTCACGCCCGCCGCGCTGTCAGAGCTCAGCAGCATCTCGACCCGATCAGCAATGGGGAAGCCATCCGCTTCGATTTCGCTGACCGTATGGCCATGGTCGGGCGAGAGATGCGCGGCGCAGGGGATCAGTTTAAGCTCGGTCTCAGGCGCGGCGTGAATGCGCGCGATCAGCCGTTTGAGCAGGCCGTATTCCGCGCGCGTGCCCGTGACCACGGCGATTGTGCGCGGTGTGGGGATGGGCGGAACGTTAACGGGAGCGCTCACAGTTCGATCAACTCGTCAGGAGCAAAGGCGCGCGGGGCGCTCTGGCCGATCACGTCATCCCAAAGCATCGGGCTAAGCCCGGTGCCGGGGCGCTTGGTTGCAAGGTTCTCTTCGCTCAGCACCTCACCCGCAGCGATGGCGCGCGCGGCGACGATGCTCTTGCGCGCGATGGCGCGATTGCCGATTTCGCTGGGCGAGGGGCGTTTGATCCCGTCGCCCGCCATCGCAAGGTCGACATTGCGGATGCCGGCCACCATCGCGGCAAGTTCATGGGGTTCAAGGCTGGCGGCATGGTCCGGGCCGGGCAGAGTGCGGTCAAGCGTGAAGTGCTTTTCGATCACGCTTGCGCCCAAAGCGGCGGCGGCGATGGGAATTTCGATCCCGTTGGTGTGGTCCGAATAGCCAAATGCGGTGCCAAATGCCGCGCCGACATTGGCCATGGAGGGCAGGTTCACATCTCCCATAGGCGTTGGGTATTCGGTGTTGCAATGCAGGATCGTAAGCTGATCGCGCGTCAGCCCTTCGGCTTCCAGCACCCCCACCGCCGCTTCGATCTCGCCCAGATTGGCCATGCCGGTGGAAAGGATCGTCGGCAAACGCGCCGCCGCGATGTGGCGCAGCAGCGGCAGATTGGTGATCTCGCCCGAAGGGATTTTGACCCGGTCCAGCCCCAACTCCATCAGAAAGTCGAAGCTCGCCCGGTCAAACGCGGTCGAGAAGAAGGCGATGCCCGCCGCCTTGCACGCCTCGACCAGCGTGTGGTGATCCTCGTGCGACAATTCGAGCGCGCGGACCATGTCGAGCTGGCTCTCCGCCTCGCCGGTCGTCGCTTTCTGATAGCCTGCCTTGGGCGCGTGGACAGCGATGCTCTCTTCCGTGCGGAAGGTCTGAAATTTCACGCAATCCGCGCCCGCTTGCGCTGCGACGCCAATTAGCCGCCGCGCCATGTCGAGATCGCCATTATGGTTCACCCCGGCCTCAGCAATGATGAGCGTGCGCTTCATTAAGTGCGCTCCAGCTTGCGCTCAAGTTTCTTGGCAGGGCTGCCGACATAGGTGCTGGCCGGGTCGCAATCCTTCACCACCACTGCGCCAGAGCCGATCATGGTGCCTGCGCCAATCGAGAGTCGCTTGGCCGCGCTGCCTTGGTTCACCGCTGCGCCGGTGCCGATCCATACGCCTTCATGCAGATGGACATAGCCAGAGAGGTTGGCGCCCGGTGCGATGTTGCAGAACGGCTCTACAATCACATCATGGCCGATGGTCGCGTTGAGATTGACGATGGAAAAGTCACCCAGCGCAATTCCATTGGTAAGGCGAACACCCGCGCCAATCACCACGCCGCGTTGCGCTTCAACAGCCGCGCGTTGGCCGGTGCCGAACGTCGCGCTGGGATGGATCAGGTTAGGGAAACTGCCCAGCGGAGCGAGCTTTTCTGCAACCTTGCGCCGCACCCCATTGTCACCAATGCCCAGCGCCATCTGGCACGGCGCGCGCGCGGCAAGGTCGCTTTCAAGGATCACTTCATCCTTGCCTGTCCAGCCTTCGCGTTCCGCCTCATTGGCGGCCACAAACACGCTGTGCATGTCGAGTGCGGCGACGATATCGCTTACTTCGCGGGCAAAACCCGAAGTGCCCACAATAAAGATGGTGTCGCTCGTCATAGAAATCTCGGTGCAAGCCCTAGGCTTTGAGCGCAGCGCCCGCAATGGGCGGCTAGGTCCGATCTGAAAGCAATTGCTCAGCGAGCTGCCAGTCCAGCTGAGTGTCGATATCGACCGATGCGCGCGCATCCATGGGAAAGCCGATGGTCTCCGGCGCAACCAGTGCGCCGCTCTCGCGCAGCCAGTCCGCTTCGGCGAAATAGATCGCACCGTTGAGCAGCCATAGCGGCGGCAAGTCCTGCCTGCGGGGCGTTATGTCATCGGGCGCGTAAGGGCTGAGCCGCTCATTGTCTCCCAAGCGGAACATGTGCGCCGGGTGCTCCTCCACGGCTCGCACAGAGACCAGCGAGGGCGCGCCGCGTGCGTGGGCCAAAGCGAGCGCGGAGTCGATATGCGCGGCGGTGCGCAAGGGGCTGGTCGGCTGGAGCAGGACCAGCGCGTCGGTCTGAGGCAGCTCGCCAAGCGCGTGCATCACCGGCGCGATGCCCGGCGCGGTGTCGCTCGCCAGATCAGCGGGGCGCATGAATGGCACTTCGGCACCGTGCTCTCGCGCGATGTCAGCTATCTCCGCGTCATCGGTGGTGACGACCACGCGGCTGACACTGTTCGCACCGAGAGCGGCTTCAATGGTCCACGCAATCAGCGGCTTGCCCGCCAGGTCGAGCACATTCTTGCGGGGAATGCCCTTCGATCCGCCACGCGCCGGGATCAGCGCCAAAGTCATGAGAGCGTCATGCGGGCGGCCCCGACAATTTGGGGCTGCTTGGCACATTGATGATTCGCGCGGCGAGCGCTTGAGCCGTGCTCAGATCAGCGCGCGGTGCCTCGGCGAACATCGGCAAGAGGTGCATCAGCGTCCACACCGGGCGCGCCATCAGATCGGCATCGTTGAGTGCTTCGAGCACGCCCTCATGCGCCGCCGTATCGGGCTGATCGAGCAGCAATGTGCACAGCCAGTAATTGCTCGTCGTCCCGGCAGGCTCAGGCAGGAAAGATGCCCCCTCAAGCCCAGCAAACCGCTCCGCATAGCGCGCCGCGAGCCTGCGTTTGCGCGCCAGCATATCGGGCAAGCGCTCCAATTGCGCGCAACCCAAAGCTGCGTTGAGGTTGGGCATGCGGTAATTGAAGCCGACTTCGTCATGGATGAAGTTCCAGCGATGCGGCACTTTGGCGGTGGTGGTGAGGTGCTTGGCGCGTTTTGCGAGAGCCGGATCATCGGTCAGGATCGCGCCGCCGCCGCCGGTTGTGATGGTCTTGTTGCCGTTGAAGCTCAGCGAAGCGAGCGCGCCGAACGTGCCTGCGTGCCGCTCCCCGATCATCGATCCGAGCGATTCGGCTGCGTCTTCAACCAGCCTGAGGTGCCAATCGCTCGCCACGGCGCTGAGCGCAGCCATATCGGCGGGGTGGCCAAAGGCGTGCATGATGACCAGTGCGCGGATGGGCGCTCCGGTTGCGCGGTTGATGCAGGTGCCGTTCTCGATGTGGGCTGAGGCTTCAAGATGCGCCTCCAGCTTGGCTGCGTCCACGCCAAGACTCTCGCCTTCGCTGTCAATGAAATGCGGGGTCGCATTCGCATACCGGATCGCATTGGCGGTCGCGATGAACGTCAGCGCTGGGGCGAGCACTTCGTCGCCCGCCTGAACCCCTGCCAGCAGCAGAGCGACATGCAAAGCGGCGGTGCCGTTCGATGTCGCAATGGCATGGCGCGCGCCGGTATATTCGGCCAGGTCACGCTCAAACCGGTCAACATAAGAGCCGACTGAGGAAACCCAGCCCGTCTCAATACAATCGAGGACGTATTTCGCTTCGTTTCCGGCAAATTCCGGCTCATGCAGGGGGGTAAAGCCTCCCTGCTCGCCGACCACATCACGCACCGCTTTCAGCACACGGGCGGGTAGGTTGGGCGAAGTGTCAGATATTGTAGGTCCCCGCCTTGTAGCGTGCGAGATTGGCGGGGTCTGCGAACCACGCGATCGTCTCGTCCAGTCCGCGGCCAAAGCCTTTGCGCCCGGCATAGTTCGGCGTCCATCCAGCCAGCGCCTCCGCCTTGGCATTCGCTGCCCACAGCCGCTCAACCTCGCTCTTTTCAGGGCGCATGCGCTGATCATCGCTGACAAAGCGCACATCGCGGCCCATGCGCTCAGCGATCAGCGCGGCAGTGTCGCCAATGCTGATTTCGAAATTGCTGCCGACATTGATCACCTCGCCCAGCGCATTGTCCGCGCAAGCGACCGCGCAAAAGCCGCGCACGGTGTCGGCCACATAGTTGAAGTCGCGCGTGGGATGCGTTGCGCCCAGCCGCACTTCATCCATGCCGCTGGCGATTTGTGTGATGATCGTCGGGATCACCGCGCGCGCAGACTGGCGCGGCCCATAGGTGTTGAACGGGCGGATCGTGGCAACCGGCGTATTAAAGCTGAGGTAAAAGCTCTGCGCGATCTGGTCGGCGCCGATCTTGCTCGCGGAATAGGGCGACTGGCCTTGCAGCGGGTGTTCTTCGGTGATCGGGACAAAGCGCGCGGTGCCGTACACTTCACTGGTGGAGGTGTGGACGACGCGGCTTACGCCAAGATCGCGCGCGGCCTGCACCACGTTCAGTGTGCCTTTGACATTGGTGTCCACATAGCTGTCGGGCGAGTGATAGCTGAACGGGATCGCGATCAGCGCCGCCAGGTGCATCACCACATCGCAATTCTGCATCGCGACGCGCACGCCATTGGGGTCGCGGATGTCGCCGGCAAACACGTCAATCGCCGATTTCACTTCATCGCTCGCATTGTCGAGCCAGCCCCAGCTGTTGAAGCTGTTGTAATAGACAAACGCACGCACATCCGCGCCAAGGCTGACCAGATGCTCTACCAGATGCGAGCCGATAAAGCCATCCGCGCCGGTGACGAGAACCTTCTTGCCTGCGAGATCCACTCAATGTCCTTTCCCTCGCCGTGTCTGGCGCTGACTATGGTTGTGTGCCGCGATGATCATGCCCTTAGAGAACCGCGACCCAGACGCAAGCATGCGGCATCGCGATCAGGGCTGATTCGGGGCTAAAGGAGTCCGAACCCGCTAAATCGGTCGAGCATGGCGCTGGCCAATACAAGCAAAGAACAGGCAGCGTGACGAAAGAAACCTCCGTAATGAAGCAATAACAGCTCGCCCGTTGCGGGAGTGGTTCTGAGCCGCGCGCCGAAGAAAATAGTGGTATTTTGCAACCGATACAGAAGCTTATCGTTACATGGCGACACATGATGAGTGTTGTGCATCAGTCATCAGATGGTCTAGGTTCATCGCGTAGGTTGCACTTTACGGCTGCTTTGGGGTTTTCGATCCTTGCCGCAGCCTCACTTCAGCCGCCATAGGGGCTTCAAATATGCAACAGGCCCTCCCCCCAATCCGGCCAAACCCGTGATGAGCACACATGCTGATTGAACCTGCCAGCCAGACTATGACGCGCCGCCGGAACACCGGTCCGGTTACCTCGCTGATGCGCTATGGTGTCGCCTGGGCGCTGGTGGTGGGCGCGCCGTTGATCGCCTTTCTTCTGAGCGGGTATGAGGAGCCGTTCACGGACCCAACACTGCGCGCGACGGCGATTTCAGCCACGGCGGCTTTGTTTGGCGGGCTGTATCTGGCGGGGCGCGTGCTCGATCTGCCCGGTACGCGCGGGACCGTGCACGGCGTGCCGATCATGGTCATATGCTTTGTGATCGCGGCGCTGGTGCTGTTTGTCGGGCGTATCGAATACAGCCGTGTGATCCTCTTCTACTCTGCCACCACGGCGACCTTGATCGCGACGCAGCTGCGCTGGAGCAACCGTACGATGCGCCGCCAGCCGTTTTATCTGGTGCCGTTCGGCAAGGCGCAGGCGATGGAAGAGATTGACGGCTTTCCCATTCGCCGCCTCTCCAACCCTGATATTCCGCGCGACCGAGCGGCCAATATTGTCGCCGATTTCCGCGCTGAGCTGCCGCCGGAATGGGAGCGGTTGCTGGCCCGCGCGAGCCTCGCAGGAGTGCCGGTCTACCATTACAAACAGCTCACCGAATCGCTGACGGGGCAGGTGAAGATTGAGCATCTGTCGGAAAACTCGTTCGGCTCGCTCATGCCCAACCGCTCCTACACGCCGATCAAGCGGTTGATCGATCTGATCGGCAGCGCCGTTTTGATCGTGCTGCTGGCGCCTGTCATGGCGGTGCTTGCGGTGATTATCTGGGCGGAAGATCGCCAGTCGCCGATGTTCATTCAGCAGCGCACCGGCTTTGGCGGGCACCCGTTCAGGATGTACAAGTTCCGCTCAATGACGAACCGCGCCATCCCTTGTGCCGCAGCGGAAAAAGCCGCCGCGCGCGAGGATGCGATCACGCAGAATGACGACGCGCGCATCACGAAAATTGGCGGTTTCATTCGCAAATTTCGCCTTGATGAGCTGCCCCAGCTCTTCAACGTGCTGAAAGGCGAGATGAGCCTGATCGGCCCCCGCCCCGAAGCGAATGCGCTGGCGGAATGGTACGAGGAAAACCTCGCCTTTTATTCCTACCGCAACATCGTGAAACCGGGCCTCACCGGCTGGGCGCAAGTGAACCAGGGCCACGTCGCAACGCTGGAAGACATCGATATCAAGCTTCAGTACGATTTTTACTACATCAAGTATTTCTCGTTCTGGCTCGACGTGCTGATCGTGATGCGCACGATCCACACTGTGATGACCGGCTTCGGCTCGAAGTAAGGTGCGGCTGCTTTCTCTCACGGCAAATCTCTGCGCGATTGCCTCCGAGAGGGCGGCCTAACCGGCCGACGCGCGGTCGCGCTTGCGAACCCTCACGGGTTCGGGCCTCACATCAATCCGCCCCTGTTTCAGCTCAGCGCGATGTCGGGTGCGTCTTCCTGCTTCATGCCGACCACGTGATAGCCGCCATCAACATGATGCACTTCGCCGGTCACGCCGCTGGAAAGATCCGAGAGGAAATACAGGCCCGACCCGCCCACATCCTCAATCGTGATGTTGCGCCGCAGAGGTGCATTCAGCTCGTTCCATTTGAGAATATAGCGGAAATCGCCAATCCCGCTCGCCGCCAGCGTCTTCACCGGGCCTGCGCTCAGCGCATTCACGCGGATTGCGCGCGGGCCAAGGTCATTGGCGAGATAGCGCACGCTGGTCTCCAGCGCTGCCTTAGCCACGCCCATCACATTATAATGCGGCACCACCTTTTCCGCGCCATAATAGGTTAGCGTCAGGATGGAACCGCCGCTTTCCGGCATCATCGCTGCGGCGCGCTGAGTGACGGCGACCAGCGAATAGGCCGAGATGTTCATCGTCATCAGAAAATTGTCGAGGCTGGTGTCAACATACTTCCCGCGCAGCTCATTCTTGTCCGAAAAGCCGATGGCGTGGACGACGAAATCGAGCGTGTCCCAACGCTCTTTCAGCGTATCGAACGCGCGGTCGAGCGCTTCCATGTCGGACACGTCGCACTCAAAGGTAAAGTCGCTGCCCAGCCGCTCTGCAAGCGGCTTCACTCGTTTGGCCAGCGCATCGCCTTGGTAGGAGAACGCCAGCTCAGCGCCTTCCGCAGCGAGCTTTTGCGCAATCCCCCAAGCGAGCGACTTTTCATTCGCGAGGCCCATGATCAGCCCGCGTTTCCCCTTCATCATCCCGCCTGTCACCGCATCGCTCATCCCGCATCACCTTCCGCTGTTGCATCGTCATCGTATGTTTCGTCGCTTGCCGCGTCAGCAGGTTCCGCCAGCGCCGCGTTCAATTCCGCTCCGATAACCACGCCCAGCCCGACAAGCCAGAAGAAGAATAGCGCAATCATGATCCCGGCCAGGCTGCCATAAGTCAGGTCATAGAGGAAAAACTGGCGCAGGATCGGCGGCATCGCAGTGGTGACAGCCAACCACCAGCCGGCCGTAAAGAGCGCTCCCGGCCATTTGGGAAATTCGCGCGAACGATATTCCAACGGTGCTAGCGCCCAGAACAGCAGATACAGCGAGCCGAACAGGCCCAGCGCCGGGACAATGCGCGAGACGCCCAGCGTACCGATCAGCGTTTCAAATTGCGGGATCAAAGTGACAATGAATTGCTGCGCCGCTCCGATGACGACTTGCAGGAACAGCGACAGCAGCAAGAGCAGCACCGCGCCAATAATCAACCCCGCTGAGGCGAGCCGATAGCGCCAGAACGCCAGCACCGCCTTCGTGCCATAGGCACGCCGCAGCACATCGCGGATTGTCTCAATCAGACTGGAAACAGACCAAAGCCCCGCCGCAGCGCCAAACCACAACAGCCAGCCGCTGCGCGCGTCGATCACGTTCTCGGCCACGGGGGCGATGGTCTTGGAGACGGTGGGCGGCATCGCCAGCAGCACCGTTTCGATCACCATCCGCCGCTCTTCCACTTCACCGACCAGCTGGAACAGCGCGCCAGCCAGGATGAAGAATGGGAAGATCGAGAGCATCGAGAGGTAGGCAAGATTGCCTGCATGAATGAAGCCATCGTTATATGTGCCCACAATCGTGCGGCGGGCGACTTCAAACGCGCGGCCGCCGGGTTTGGCTGCAGAGACCAGCCGCGCTGTCAGGCCAATCGGCCGCGCGGCATCGGTGTCCGTGGTGTCGCTCGCAAACAGCGAAAGCTGGGCTTGCCGCCGTGCCTCGGGCGAAAGCGACGGGATCATCCGCTCGTCAGGGGGCGGCATTCGGGAGCGTATGTGAATGGGGTGCTGCTGCGCCATGGTCCGCCTTCTGCGTCTATAACCGCAAGCGTCAGGTTAACGCTGTGACCGGCTTCGCGCGCGGCACTCGGCAAAACGCATGCTTGCCCCGCATCGCTCGCTCAAAGCCCGAATTTGTCGCGCGGGGCTGCCGGATCGCTCCATCCCTTCAGCCGCTTTTCGAGCGCTGCAAGGTCTTCGGGCAGTTGAATCTCCAGCGTCACAAGCTGATCGCCGCGCGCTGGATCATCGCCGGACGAGCCCGCTTTGGTCCAGCCTTTGCCTGCCAGCCGCATGATCGTGCCGCCATGCGTTCCGGGCTTGATCGTGAGCATCACCGGGCCATCGACAGTGGGGCATTTCACCCGGCCGCCACGCACCGCTTCATCCAGCGTGATCGGCAGATCCATGCGCACATGGTCACCATCGCGGCGAAAGAAGGGGTGCGGGCCGATTTCAACCAGCACGATCCCATCGCCAGACCCGCCCGGTCCGGTGTGACCCTTGCCCTTGAGCCGCATTTGCGTGCCATCATCCACCCCGCCGGGCAGTTTCAGCTTGATCGCTTTGCCATCAGCCAGCGTGATACGTTGCTCCCGGCCGGCGGCGGCATCCACAAAGGGTACAGCGAGCCGGTATTGAATGTCAGCCCCGCGCCGGGGCGGTTCGGCGGATGCGCGCTGGCCAAAGCCGCGCTTCATATTGGGTTGTGCCCCTGCGCCGCCGCGCCTGCCGCTGCCGAACAGCCCTTCGAACAAGTCGCCCAGATCCACATCATCGGCGGAAAAGCCGCCAAAGTCCTGCGGTCCTGCGCCCGGTCCTCCAGCAGGTCCTCCACCGGGCCGCGCGCCATAGCCTGCACCGCGTCCAAAGCCGCGCGCACCAGCGCCGCCCATGCCAGCACCGCCCATTCCGGCAAACGGGTTCAAGGGATTGCCTTCGCCATCAATCTCACCGCGATCGAATTGCGCGCGTGTGTTCTTGTCTGAAAGCAGGTCATACGCCTTGGTCACATCGGAAAAGCGCTCTGCGGCTTTCGGATTGTCCGAATTGCGGTCCGGGTGCAATTCCTTGGCGAGCTTGCGATAAGCGCTCTTGATGTCCTTTTCGGACGCAGTGCGCGCCACGCCAAGAGTGCGATAAGGATCAGCCATGGCGTGTTAGCTAGGTGAGACAGCGCAGGGGTGCAAGCGGCGAGTGTTCATCGCGGGTTTATAAAACTGGGTCTCAATCGGGCTCGCGACCGGTTGCCAGCAGCACCAGCGATGCACACCCGCGCCAGATCATGCCGCACAGCCGGCCCACGATGTACAAGACAATTGGCAGCGCGCTGACCAAGGCGGTCAATGTGACAATGCCAATCACCCGGGAAGCGCTCATCCCGCTCAGCCCGTTGCTCAACGCATCTATCGCGACAAGGACGATCATGATCGGCGCGGCCCAGATGGCGATTTTCTTCGCGCCTTGAACTGCGTCCCACCAGATGAAGCGGCGATCCTTCGCTCCGCGCCACCAGAACCATCCCAGATAGCCGGTGAGGCGATACGATCCGTATCCGATCGCGAACAGCAGCGCGATGTAAAGGACAATGGCAATGACGACCCCGATCATGCTGGCCGCGCTAGCATTGTTTTGGCGGCAAGTGCCAAGGGCAATTTCTCAAGTAGAATTGTGCTGGCAACGGCAGCGCGGTGACCCATATCTGCGACACACACTCCTGATCGCCGCTCAAAAGGTACCTCTCGCATGACTGACGCCGCCACTCTCAACAGCGCGCAACTCGCTGACAGCCAGATCCCGGCCGGGGCCGACCCGTTCACGCTGTTTGATGAGTGGTTTGCGCTCGCGCAGGAGAGTGAGCCCAATGATCCCAACGCCATGGCCTTGGCCACCGCTGATGCAGCCGGGCGGCCTTCGGTGCGCATGGTCCTTTTGAAAGGGCATGGGCCCAGCGAGGGGGCGGATTATGGCGTGCCGGCGGGCGGGTGGACGTTCTTCACCAATATGGGCAGCCGCAAGGGCACGGACATTGCCGCCAACATGCAGGCCGCGCTGCTGTTTCATTGGAAAAGCTTGCGCCGCCAGATTCGGATTGAAGGCAAATTGGTCGAAGTCTCGCCGACCCGCGCCGATGCCTATTTCCACTCGCGCCCCTACAAAAGCCAGGTCGGCAGCGCGGCCAGCGACCAGTCGCGCCCGCTGCCCGAGCGCCAGACATATCTCGACCGCGTGCAAGACATCTGGACCGCGCATGAGGCGGACGGAAAAGTGCCGCGCCCGGACCATTGGACCGGCTTTACCGTAGTGCCCGAGCGGATCGAGTTCTGGATGGACCGCGACAATCGCTTGCATGATCGACGCCTGTTCACGCTTGAAGGCGCAGGCGATGCGCTCCGGTGGGCCGATACTCTTTTGTATCCGTGAGGCATGTGTGACGATGAAAATCCCCTACTGGCATGTCGATGCCTTCAGCGCTGCACCCTTTGGCGGCAATCAGGCGGCGGTCATGGTGCTTGATGAGTGGCTCCCGGATGATGTGCTGGTGCAGATCGGGGCGGAGAACCTGTTCGCTGAAACCGCCTTTCTCGTGCGCGATGAAACGGGTGAAGCGGATTGGGAGCTGCGCTGGTGCACGCCGACTTACGAGATTGCGCTGTGCGGTCACGCGACGCTGGCGAGCGGGCATGTGTTGCTGACGCGCGATGGCAAGACTGGTGGAGGCGAGCGGGTGACATTCCGCACGCGCCAATCGGGTATTCTTGAAGTGAAAAGCGCGGGCGACGGCTATGAACTGGCGCTTCCGTCTATTCGCAGCGAGCCTGCTCAGCACGCGCAGGCCGTCGCGCTGATCGGGGCGCAGCCCCTTGATATTTATAGGTCAGAACTGGGCTACAACATCTTCCTGTTCGCAAGCGAAGCGCAGGTGCGCGCGTTGCAGCCGGACATTCGCGGGCTTGAGGCTTTGGGCGCGGACCAATTCATCTGCACCGCTCCCGCAGAGCGCACAGACATCGTCAGCCGCGTCTTTGTGCCCGGCGGCGGGGTCGATGAAGACAGCGTGACCGGCTCTGCGCACGCGGCGCTGACCCCCTATTGGGCGGACCGGCTGGGCCGCGCCAGCTTCACAGCGCATCAGGCGAGCCAGCGAGGCGGCGATCTCACCCTGCGGCTGAACGGCGAACGCGCATGGCTGGGCGGGCCATGCGTGACGGTGGTTGAAGGCAGTTTTTATTTGTAGCGCATATTCGAGTCCCCGCCTTCGCGGGGACCCAGCCACGGCTTTACTTCACCGGATACAGTGCAATCACATCCGCCGCTTCCTGCAACATCGCGCGGCGCTCTGGAGCGGTGGAGTGGCCCAGCCGCACCATCGTGACACGCTGCTCGGGTGAGACGAGCACATATTGCCCCATATGCCCGATCAGCGCGAACAGGCTGGGCGGCGCGCGGTCGGGGAACAGCGGGTGCGGGTATTCAAGGCGCGGTTCGGGCCGGTTCATCCAGGTCTGATAGCCGTAATGCTCTGAGGCAGGGCTGGGCGTGCGCATCGCGCTGATCCAGCCGCTGGGCACCAATTGCTCACCGCCCGGCGCACGGCCATTGGCGCGCATAAACTCGCCAAACGCAGCATAATCGCGCGCGCTCGCATGCATCAGGCTGCCGCCGATCAGCGTGCCCGCCGCGTCATATTCTGGCACCATGGAAGTCATGCCGAGCGGGCCAAACAGCCGCTCTTGCATGAAAGTGTCGACTGCTTTGCGGCGCGCTTCGGGATCTTCGCTGTCAGTCAGCGCGCGGGCGACAATATCCGCAAGGATAACGGTGGTGTTGGACGAATATTCGAACCGCTCGCCCGGCTCGGCTTCCAACGGCTGCGCTTTCGCCCAGGCGGCCATATCGTCGCGTCCGTCCAGGAAGAGCATGCGCACTTCGGAGCTTTCGTAAGGCGGATCGCCCGCTTCGGTATGGTCCAGCCCGCTGCGCATCTGCAGCAAATGCTCCAGAGTGATCTCGGCGCGCGGGTCGCCCGGGCGCTGCCACAAGGGGACGGGCGCGGGCGCATCAACGCTAAGGCGGCCGTCAGCCACCAGCATCCCCACCAACACCGCTGTCACTGTCTTCGCCATCGACCAGCTCAGAAAGCGGGTTTTGGCGTCATACCCCTCGCTATAACGTTCGGCGGCGAGCTTACCGTCAGCGTAGACGAGGACAGCGCGCGTCTCGCCAAGGCCATCTTTGGCAAACAGATCGTCCACTTCGCGCGCCAGCTTTTCGCGCGGCGCGCCTGCGTTCTTTGTGACAGCGGCCAGTGCTGTGTCAGACAGGGGCGCTGGCTCGATAAGCGCGGGACCTCCGCAAGACGCAAGCGCGAGCAGGGCTGGCGCTGCGACGAGGGTGGCGATAGGGCGCAGGGACACGGCACAGAAGCGATCAGTCATCGCGCTTCCATGCGAGCAAGAGGGTCAGATAGGCAATGGCAAAAACACGCAGTTTCAGGCTCTCGCGCGTTTTGATGTGGCTGATGCTTGCCATCATCGCTGCTATCGCGATTGCCGCGTGGAGCTATCGCGAGCCGATCCGGGGCTATGCCGATGTCGGCACGTCCTACGCTGCGCGAGTTGCGTGTTCCTGCCGGTTTGTCGCAGGGCGCAGCCTGGAAGATTGCGAGAAGGACAAGCTGGGCGGGATGGAGCTGGTCACTTTGGTTGACGATCCGGCGAGCAAAAGCGTGACAGCGCGCTTCCCACTGGTGACCGCCAACACCGCACGCCTGCGCGAAGGCTATGGCTGCGTGCTCGATACGTGGGAGGATTAGGCGCGTTGTCTCATGCGCTGACCGCGTTCGTCCCATCAATCCAGCCGCCGCCGACAATCCGCTCCCCTGCATAGATCACCGCCGCCTGACCCGGCGCGACGCCATATTCGGGGGTTTCAAAGCGAATGCGCGTGGATACGCCGTCGCCCAATGGCCCCTCCAGCGTGATCGGAACCGGCTTTGCAAGGCTGCGCACTTTGGCTGTGAGCGGACTATCTGGCACCGCGCCGATGGCGTTGGTCTCAATCAGGTCAGCGCTGGTGACAGCCAGCATCCGCTTTGGCCCGACTCGCACTTCGCGCGATCCGGCATCCAGCGCGACTACATAGAGCGGTTCGGGTTGGCCGCCAATTTCCAGACCCTTGCGCTGGCCGACGGTGAAATGGATGATGCCCTTGTGCTGGCCCAGCTGTTCACCCGTGCCCGCATGGACAATCGGGCCGGGCACCGCGCCTTCAGGCCGCAGCTTGGTGACGATCCCGGCGTAATTGCCATCGGGCACAAAGCAGATGTCCTGACTGTCCGGCTTGGCCGCGTTGCGCAGCCCCGCCGCCTCTGCCAGCTCGCGCACCTGCGTCTTGGGCAGGCTGCCTAAGGGAAAGCGGATATAGTCGAGCTGTGATTGCGTGGTTGCATAAAGGAAATACGACTGGTCGCGCGCCGGATCATTCGCCCGGTGGAGATGCGGGCCACCTTCGGGAGTCTCGACTCGCTGCACGTAATGGCCGGTGGCCAGACAATCCGCGCCCAATTCGCGCGCCATGCGGAACAGGTCTGTGAATTTCGGCCCCATATTGCAGCGAATGCAGGGCACTGGCGTCCGCCCGGCAAGATACTCGTCAGCGAACTGATCGACCACATCCTCGCGAAACGCGCTTTCATGGTCGAAAACGTAATGCGCGATCCCCAGTCGGTCACACACCGCGCGCGCATCGGCGATATCATCGCCCGCGCAGCACGCGCCCTTGCGCCCGGTCGCTGCGCCATAATCATACAGCTGGAGCGTGATGCCGATCACTTCGGCGCCCGTATCCGCGGCCAGCGCGGCGACAACGGACGAATCCACCCCGCCGCTCATCGCGACAACGATGCGACATTCGGCTGCGGCGCGGGGCAGATCGAACAGGCTGGCCGTATCAAGCCCGAAGGTCGGACTGGGCGTCAAAGTCTGTGAAAGGGTCATGATTGCAGCGCCATATAGAGCGCCATGCGTTTCTGCGCCAGTGGTGCAAACCACGCCGTGTTTGCCGCGCGCCCGCCTGCCATTGGCCTGCCGCTGGCCCTTCGCTGGCCCTTCGCTGGCCTTGCCGCCCCGTTCCCGCGAAGTTGCTGACAAAGCAGTTACTATTCCTAAGCAGGGGTAAATCCCGGTTTTACCACATCTTGACGACCGCGCGTTAGACAGGGGGCATGTTCGAGAAGGGCAACATCATTCCGCACGACTCAGGCGACGCCGAAACTGTGTCTGCCGGTGGAGTCGAAAGTGCAGACTTGGGGGGTGTTTCGGCGCGCTCCAGCGAAGCGTTGCGGGCGATTGACTGGAGTGAACTGACAGCGCGCCTGAACGCCGCACGCGATCTGCGGCGCGAACTGCGCGAAGATGCAATGCTATGCGCTGGCTCATCCGGGGCAAGCTTTGGCGATGCAGCGGCCAGCTATTTCAAAGCGCTGGGCAATGGCGAACGCGGTGTTAACCCTGATAGTTTAGAGAGCTGCAAAGCCTCGCATGGCACTCCCCCAGAACGCTTAGGGGACGCTGTGGAAGGCGAGGCAAGAGATAATACATGATTGAAAACCAAGACATCCGCCCCGCTCAGGTAATCGGCCCGCTTGGCGAGCCGCTGACCATTGACGACCTTCCTTCGCCCAGCACAAAGCGCTGGGTGATGCGCCGCAAGGCGGAAGTCGTTGCGGCCGTTAACGGCGGTATGCTGACGATTGATGAAGTGCTTGAGCGTTACAATCTGACGCTTGAGGAGTTCGCCTCGTGGCAGCGCGCCATGGATCGCTCGGGTATGCTGGGGCTGCGCGTTACGCGCATCCAGAAATACCGCGACGAATACGAGCGCAAGCACCGTTATTAAACGCGCGGGGCGATAAGAAACAAATTCCAGCGCGCCCGCGCCAAAACTCATCAATTTGTAACTTTGGTTCTTTCTCCATACGCTTTGCCCTAAGGAATGCGCTGCGCCCGCAGGGGGATTCGCGCGAGGGGTCGCGCGGGCTGCGGGCTTGGAGAGAGCAAACATGTTCGGTTTTATATGGTTTATTATCATGGGCGGCATCATCGGATGGCTCGCCAGCATGGTGATGAACCGCGATGCGCAGATGGGTTATTTCTGGAACATCGTGGTTGGCATCATCGGTTCGTTCATCGGCAATTCGGTGTTCGCCTTCGTTCTGGGCAAGGGCACGATCGGTGGCTGGCCGCCTGACATCATGGGCATCGTGTCCGCGCTGATCGGTGCCATCGTCCTGCTCGGCGTGCTAAACCTGATCCAGCGTGGCCGCGTCAAAGGCTGATCGCGTTTCGCTTTCGCGCTCAAAACAGGGCGGCGGCGCTCCGGCTTCGTCGCCCTTTTTGCGTCCTGACGCCCTCAACGCACCTGAACCGACGCTGGCAGGAAACAAAAGCGCTCGCCCTTCGTCTAACTGCAAGAGGCGTCAGTCGAGCAGGTATAGGGCCACAGGCTGATTACACCCTAATTCGCTTGCGCGAGGTGACTTGTAGATATAATACACCTGCGCAGCAAAACGGGCGCGGCCTGAGGCCGACCCACATGGAATTTTGGACTTGGCGCAGATATGGGCACGGGGCGCACCGGCCTGACAGCGCAAGGGAAGCTTGATGAATTACGCGACGACCATAAAAGCCGAAGCTGCCGAGCCGCTTGGAAGCGAGCTTCATGACGGGACGCGTACCCGCTCGAGCACGGTGGCTAAGGCGCTCGTCTGGATTGGACTTGGCTTGCTGGGTCTCTTGCTGGCCATCGGCGCTTACTTTGCGCTGGCAGGTGGTGATCCTGCGCCTGCGGCCGATGACGAATCTCAGGCCCCCGTCGTGACGGTCGTCGCTCCGGGGCAGACCACGATTGCAGGTATGATTGAGGCGCCCGGCCAGATCGCTGCACGTCGCTCTATGCCGGTTGGTGTTGAAGGGGCTGGCGGCCGCGTTGTCTCCGTGCCCGTCGATGCCGGGCAATGGGTGCGCCAGGGCCAGGTGCTCGCTGTGATTGATCGCTCGGTTCAGGTCCAGCAGGTCGCAGCCCAAGCCGCGCAGATTGACGTGTCCAAGGCGGATGCAAAGCTTGCTCAGGCCAATCTGGACCGCGCTTTGCAACTGGTTGAGCGCGGCTTTGTCTCCACCGCAGATGTGGACCGCCTGACAGCCGAGCGCGACAGCGCCAATGCCCGCGTCAAAGTGGCCGAAGCACAGCTGGCCGAATTGCGAGCCCGTACCGCGCAAACCAATGTGACCGCTCCGGCGGCGGGCTATGTCCTGTCGCGCAGTGTTGAGCCCGGCCAGAATGTCAGCGCTGGTTCACCCGCATTGTTCACCATCGCGCGCGGCGGTGAAATGGAAATGCTGGCGCAGGTCAGCGAAGGACAGATGGCGCAGTTGGCGCGCGGCGTAAGCGCCGAGATCGAAATCGCCGGATCACAAAAGCGCTTCAACGGGCAGGTCTGGCAGCTGTCTCCGGTCGTGGATGAGCGCACGCGTCAGGGGACGGCGCGCGTCTCCCTGCCCTTTGCGCCAGAGCTGCGCCCAGGCGGTTTTGCCACCGCGCGCATTCAGGGCGGCACGCTGACGGCGACTGTCTTGCCTGAAAGCGCGGTGCTGGCTGATGATGAAGGAGCCTTCGTGTTTGTCGTCGATAAAGACAACAAAGCGCAGCGCCGTTCGGTTACAACCGGGCTGGTTACATCGGCAGGCGTTGCCATCGTTGATGGGCTGTCCGGCAGTGAGCTGGTGGTCCTGCGCGCAGGCGGCTTCCTCAACCCGGGCGAGACCGTGAATCCAAAGCGTGAGGAGGCCTGAGCCGTATCTTAGCGCATCCAACCCATAGAACGGTGACGTAAGATTAAAGCGGCCCTCAGGCGAATGACACAGGTGCGAGGCACACAGATATGAACTTCCGCAATCTCTCCGCTTGGTCGATCCGCAATCCCGTGATCCCGCTCGTGCTGTTTACCGCGCTTTTGCTGGCCGGGATGGTCAGCTTTGCGCGCATGGATGTGACGGAAAATCCCGACGTCGAATTTCCCGGCGTGCAGGTGACAATCGCGCAGCCCGGCGCGGCCCCGACCGAAATCGAGAACCAGATCACACAGCGCGTCGAAGCGGCAGTACGCTCAATCAATGGCGTGAACTCAATCCAGAGCTCGGCCCGCGAAGGCGCGTCCTCCACTTTTGTCGAGTTTGAAATCGGCACAGACACGATCGAAGCGGTCAGCGAAGTGACCACTGCGATCGACGGCGTGCGCGGTAATCTGCCCGACGGCATCCTTGAGCCGCAGATCAGCAAAGTAAACGTCGTCGGCGAAGCGATTGGCTATATCGCTGTCGAGGCGGACGACATGACGATTGAACAGCTCAGCTGGTTCATCGACGACGTGGTGTCCAAGCGGCTGTTGAATATCGAAGGCATGGCTGAGGTTGGCCGGTTTGGCGGCGTTGACCGCGAGATCGAAGTGATCGTCGATCCGATGAAGATGCAGGCGCTGGGCGTGACGGCTTCGCAGATCAACTCAGTCCTGCGCCAGCAGAACGTCAATGCAGCTGGTGGCCTCACCGAAGTGGGCGGTACACGCCAGTCGCTACGCGTTCTGGGCAACGCTGACAGCGCCTATGATCTCTCGCAGCGCCAGATCCAGCTGGGTGACGGGCGCACTGTGAAGCTCGCGGATGTGGCGAGTGTGAGGGACGGCTATTCCGAGCGTCAGTCACGCAGCGAAGTGGGCGATCAGGAAGTCGTCAATTTCTATATGAACCGCGCCCGCGGCGCGTCCGACCTGACGGTCTACGAAGAATCGCTTAAAGTCATGGACCAGATCGAAGCGGAGACGCCGGGCATCCGCTTCGTCAATCTGGGCACCAGCACAGACCGCACGCGCGGCCAGTATAACAGTTCCATGTCCGCGCTGATCGAAGGCGCGGTGCTGGCAATTGTGGTCGTCTTTCTGTTCCTGCGGGACTGGCGCGCAACCTTTATCAGCGCAGTTGCGATCCCGCTCTCTGCAATCCCGACCTTCTGGTTCATGGACCTCATGGGCTTTAATCTGAACTTCCTCTCGCTGCTGGCGCTAGGGCTGGTTGCGGGGGTTCTGGTCGACGATGCGATTGTGGAGATCGAGAACATCGTGCGCCATATGCGCATGAGCAAGACGCCGTATCAGGCGAGTATCGACGCTGCTGATGAGATCGGCCTGCCCGTGGTCGCGACCAGTTTCTGTATCGTCGCGGTGTTCCTGCCGGTTGGCCTGATGCCGGGTGTCTCAGGGCAATTCTTCCAGAACTTTGGCCTGACCGTGGTGGTCGCGGTGCTTATGTCTCTTGCGGTGGCGCGCATGATCACGCCGCTGATGGCGGCCTATTTCCTCGCGTCCAAGGGCCATGCCGAGCACGGCGAGGGACCGATGATGGATCGCTATATGCGCATCCTCGCCTGGACGCTGGACACGCGCAAAATGTTGATGCGCCGCGCCGGGCTGGAACAGCCGCGCTGGCGCTGGCTTTATGTGGTCAACCTTGGCCTCACAGCGATCACGTTGCTTGCTGTCACCAGCCTTGTGATGTTCGAGATGTTTGACGGTTCGGTCACAGGCAAATGGGGCGGTATTTCCGGCCTTGCAGTTCCAGATGCTGTCGCCTCGGCGGTTTCGGATGACAGCAATGGTACGGCGTACAAATTTGTCGCCAAGATCTTTGAGGTGGTCCAGCTAACCTTCGTCTCGCTCGTCGCCTTTGTGGCGGGTTGGCTGGTGTTCAAACTGTGCGAACTGCCCGGCGGACGCGGCTCGCGTTATGCCCAGAGCACCCAGTACCTGACCGCACGCTTCTACGATCACCGCGTCTGGATGCTGGGCATGGGCTGGTTCTCGCTGCTCGCGACGATCCTGCTGTTCGGCCAGCTTCCGGCGCAGTTTCAGCCTGATATCGATGGCGACAGTTCGCGCGTGCAGATCGAGATGGTGCCCGGCACCACGCTTGAATCGACCAGCCGCGTCATCAATCGCGCGGTCGAAATCCTTGAAGCCCAGCCCGAATTTGATTTCGCCCTGGAGCGCCACCGGATTGGCAATGGGACGATTTTCGTCAATCTCAAGAAAGACCGCACGACCACGCAAAGCGATTTCGAGACACGGGTGACGCCGCTGCTGAACGAGATTCCCGATGCACGCGTGCGCTTCCAGTCGCAAGGCGGTGGTTTTGGCACCGGGCGCGACATTACGGTCATGCTCGCCGGCTCAAACCCGGACTTGTTGGACGAGGCCGCAACCCAGCTCATCGAGCAGATGAAAGGTCTCAACTCCCTTGTCGCGCCGCGCATCAGTGGGGACGTTAACCGGCCAGAGATCATCATCACCCCGAACGAGCAAATCGCCGCTGAACTGGGCGTCAGCACAATCGCGTTGAGCCAGACGATCCGCATCGCGACCCTGGGTGAGATTGATCAGAACGCCGCGCAGTTCTCGCTGTCGGACCGGCAGATTCCGATCCGCGTGAAGCTCAGCGAGAACGCGCGCACTGATCTGACGACGATTGAGAACCTGCCCGTTCCCACTCTGAATGGCGGATCAGTGCCGCTTTCGCGGGTCGCCACGGTCGGGTTTGGGGCGGGGCCGACGGTTATTCAGCGCTACAACCAGAACCGCCGCGTCCTGATCGGTGCGGACCTGGCTGAAGGCGTCTTGAAAGGCGAAGCGCAGACGGAGGTTGATGCCTTGCCGATCCTGCAAAACCTGCCCACCGGCGTCATCCGCGATGTTGTGGGAGAGGATCAGTGGCAGCAAGAGCTCGTCCAGAACCTTATCATCGCGATTATTTCAGGCGTGCTGCTGGTCTTTGCGTGCCTTGTCCTGCTGTACAAGCGCCTGATGAGCCCGCTGGTCAACATGACCAGCCTCGCACTCGCGCCGCTGGGCGGAGTGCTGCTCGTCTGGTTGATCGGCCTGCCGCAAAGCATGCCGGTCTATATCGGTATCCTGCTGCTGCTGGGAATCGTCTCCAAGAACTCGATCCTGCTGATTGACTTCGCGATTGAGGAAATGGCGAAGGGCACCGAAAAGCTCGATGCGATCATGGATGCCGGGCACAAGCGCGCGCAGCCGATTGTGATGACCACGGTTGCCATGACGGCGGGCATGATCCCAACCGCGCTCTCGCTCGCAGGTGATGGCGCGTGGCGTCAGCCGATGGGCATTGTGGTGATCGGTGGGTTGGTCCTTTCGACAGTGCTGACGCTGCTGATCGTTCCGGCGGGCTTCAGCCTTGCCGACGGGTTTGAGAAGCGCGTGGGTCCGTGGATGCGCAAGACTATGCTGACATACAAGCCGGGCGATGACATCCGCCCGGTCCAGCCGGTCGCCCCCATTCCCGGCACCACCTTCCAGCCGCCCCAATTGCCGCCGGGCGCTGAGCCTGCCGAATGACGGCGGTTGAACGCTGACAGGTGACGCCCTTGCGCTTTTCCGGCACATAGGGTGGCGATGCACGCGCCCCGCACTGCTCCTCTTGCACCTGCTGGTGGGCCAGCAGGCTCTCCGTTTGGCGGCGAGCCGCTGAGCGCGGACAAAGCGCGCCGCATGCGCTGGACCGCGACCGGGCTGCTGGCAGCGATGGCGGTTGCGTTCTTTTCGACGCATCAAATGGCCGTGGACCCACAGGCGCACCCGTTTTGGGGCTATGCCAACGCCTTTGCCGAAGCGGCGATGGTGGGCGGGCTCGCGGACTGGTTCGCAGTGACCGCGCTGTTCCGCCACCCGCTCGGCCTGCCGATCCCGCACACCGCGATCATCCCCAACAACAAGGACCGCATCGCTGACAATATGGCGGACTTCCTGCGCTCCAACTTCCTCATCCCGGCGGTCGTCGCGCGGCGCATGGCGGGGATGAATGTGGCGCGCGCGCTGGGCGATTTTCTGGTCGCAAGCCCGGATGCCAGCGGATTTGACACGCGCTCTCGCATCACAGGCGGCGCAGCGGAGCTGCTCGCCGAAGTGCTCGAATCGCTCGATCCGGACCGGCTTGGCAATCAGGTCCGCTCAGGCCTGGCCGCGCAATTCCACAAGGTTGACGTCTCGCCGCTCGCCGGGCGGATGCTGGAAAGCATGATGACCGACAAGCGGCACCAACCCTTGATCGATGGCTTCATCCGCTGGGCAGGTCTGACGCTGGAGGACAATGAAGAGACCATCCGCACGATCATTCACAACCGGGTGGCTGGCTTTCTGCGCTTTACCGGGTTGGACAAGACGATCTCCGCCAGCGTGCTTGATGGGCTGTACAAACTGCTTGCCGAAGTGCTGATCGACCCGGAGCATCCGATCCGCGACAAGATTGAGGAAGGCCTCCAAAAGCTCGCTCAGGATTTGCAGCATGACCCGGAAACCCGCGAGCGGGTGGAAGGGGTCAAAGACGATCTGATCGACAATCCGGCGGTGGCGGAATGGTGGATGGGCGTGTGGGAGCGTATCCGCCACTCGCTGATCCGCCGCGCGCGATCTGCGGACACGCAGCTTGGCACTGAAATGCGCAAAGGGCTCGCCGATCTGGGCCACGCGCTCAGGGCCGACGCGCGGCTGCAACTCCAGATCAACCGCTTTGCCCGGCGCACCGCTGCGGGCGTGGCCACTCGTTATGGGTCAGAGATCGTGACGCTGGTCTCCGAAACAGTGAAGCGCTGGGACGCCACCACGATCACCGGCCGGATCGAAAGCGCCGTGGGCCGCGACCTCCAATTCATCCGCATCAACGGCACGCTGGTCGGCGGCCTCGTGGGCATGACGCTGCATTTCATTGTGAGCTTTATGTGAGGGGTTCAGCCACGTGCAGGGTTAGCTGATCTCTTCGCTTGACTGATCAGGTCCAAGCGTGACAGTTTCGAGAAAAGATAAATCGTCGCACATGTAACCAAGTTGGCCTTTGGGAGATCGACGATGAGTTTGACCGATGAATGGGCGCGCTGCATCGCAACGATGAAGCACAACGCTCCGGAATTTCCGATTGAAGGGCAAACCGGCTTTCAGAACGGTATGCAAAGCGCTAATCGCGTAGCGGGCTTTTGCACGACCCTTCTTGATGGTCTTGATAGGGGCCTCCACGGATCAACAGCCACGTGGCTGGGCATTGTTACTTCGTCTGACACTGCAGGCCGTGTCGAAGCCCTTAATGATGCAGCGATTTCCTGGGCCGCGAATACAGTTTTTGGCGCAGCGAACGCTGTTCCGGTAGCGGGTCTGGTGGCGCTGCTGCGTGGTGGCTACCAAAGCCTTTCGCGGTCTCGCCAGATCATTGCCTATTCGAACCAGCTCGTTGGCTATTGTTCAACCTTCGCGGCCTCCGCAGTCGCGACCGCAAACCAGCCGGGCCGGACAGCCATTGTGCTGCGCAAAGGCCCGCAACCAACCGGTCAGGCTGCGTTGCCGACCAATCTTCCCTATTTTCGCGATGGATGCGCCGCTGCCGGTGCGATTATCATGAAATTCAACCGCTATGGTGTCGCATCGAATACAGCGCGGCCGGGCGCACTCCTGTTCGGCGGTCTGGGAACCCAATATCGCCAACGGCACCGGCTGGAAGACTTCCTGTATCGCAATATCTTGCTGGGCCGCCGAAAGGACGAGGTTCTGGAAGAATTGCGACAATGGGCAAGATAAGCCGGGCGCGCCAACGCCGCCTGAGGGTTATTTGATCTGGAATGCGATGCTGGTTTGATAATAGGATGCCACTGGCTCTTTCTGGGCATTGACGGCTGGTTTGAAACGAGCGCGCTGAATCAGGTTAAGGCACACCGCATCATCGAATAATTGCGGCCTGTTGGAAGAAAGCACCGTGCAGCCAGATGCGCGCCCTTTGGTGTTCACGGTCAATCTCACCTCGAGCTGGCCTTCCATCCTCGCCCTCAAAAGATAGCGCGGCCAATCTTCGCTTTTTAGCCAACTGCCAGGTTCGAGGGGCTCGGGCGGGGAGGCTTCGCCGGTCAGCGCTCGGCCAGCTTCGCTGAGAAGGCCTTCCAGCCGCGTGCCACATGTCTGCAGACGCTCGAACTGTTCGCCCATTGGGCCCAGCGCTAGCGTAACGCCCTTAAGTCCGGCGCCGCTTACCTTCAGCGACGTGACCGCCGCAACCCGTTCCTTCCCGAGCCGAACATTGACCTCAGCCAAGTCTTTGCCGCGCTTCATCTCGGGTTGCACCAGCGTCAGCCCATACATTCGCAAAACGGGCCTCCCTTTGCTCGACTTAACCGATATGTAGCTGCGGATGATTTCATCCTCTTCGCCCGGTTTGATCCGAATGCCCGGCCCATAAGGATTGGCAAAGGGTTCGCCGAGCAAAGTGAGATTGAACGCCTGCTGCTCACCACCTTGATCGAGCCAAAGCGTGACCGAATCTTCGCCTACGCCGAAGGTCCTCTTAAGCCGGCATTTGTCTTCGTATTCTCGCAAGGTCCATTTCGACGTCGGCTCAAGCGAGAGCATTGCAGCGGCGGAGCTCGTGCCCAGCAGTGCCATCATTGCAAGAACAAAACTCGCAACACATCGTCTAAACATAGGAAATCACCGTTGCGAAAAAGGACCGCATGGCTTTGCCATCTGCGCCGCGTGCGGGTGCAAAGCGCGCTTTTTCCATGGCTTGGCACGCGGGTGATTTCAGCAAAGTGTTCTGCGTGGTATGCTCGATATGGCAGTCCCCGACGCTGCCATCTGCTTCCACAATCAAGCGCATCCGCATAATGCCCGTCTCACCACGATATTGCGCCGCGCGTGGGTAATCGCGTTGGATCGCCTTGACGATTTGATCGCGATTGAGCCAATCGGCCGGCGTGTACTGCCGGTGCTCGTCAGGGTTGAGGCCCCAAGACGTCATCAAGTCATCAGTACAAGCGTTCAGCGCTTGCAGTGGGGGCATCATGTTGCCGGTCTCATAGCTGAGCCCACTGCTGCCGACCTTCAGCACCACCCGATCCATTTTTGCCGCCTGACCGAGGTCGATCCCGATTGCGTGTGTTCTTGAGGGTTTGCTTTCGTCTGCTTCCTCCAAAGAGGGTGAGATCCCGACGCTGCTCAGGATGATTGCGGGGCCGATCCCATCGACTTGCCCGCGTTGATCGCCGCTAAGAACGTTCATGGGCACATCGTTAAGCAGGCCCAGATAGGTCCGCTGGCCGGGGCGAAACTTTCGCAAGCCGGGGCCAGCAATCGTCATACCAAAGCTACTTAGAGGTGCCGCCTGTTCCAGAAAAAGCAGGTGCGGCGCTTCCTCCTCGCCAAACAGGCGTGAAAGGATGCAACGATTCTGGGCAAAATCGATGTTCCACGGGCGCAGCGGCATAAGTTTGGTAACGCCTTTTCGGGCGGCAAACTCTTGCGGTAATTCTTTGGCTTGCGCTGAGATAGGCAATGCAGCGGCAAAGGCTGTGATCGCAAGCCCCAAGAAAATGCGATGAATGCACTGGTTCACAATAAAAGCCTCCGCCACGTACCGTAACGCGGCGGAGGCCTTGAACAACCTTCAGATTTTCTGTTCTTGCTTAATCCAGCGCGCCGGTCAGTTCAGGCACGGCGGCATAGAGATCCGCGACCAAGCCGATGTCGGCCACTTGGAAGATCGGGGCGTCTTCATCCTTGTTGATCGCGATGATCACCTTTGAATCCTTCATGCCCGCCAGATGCTGGATCGCGCCGGATATGCCGATTGCGATGTAGACTTCGGGGGCGACTATCTTGCCGGTCTGGCCGACTTGATAATCGTTGGGCACATAGCCCGCATCCACCGCCGCGCGGCTCGCGCCGATGGCGGCGCCGAGCTTGTCGGCGAGCGGGTTGATGATGCTGTCGAAGGTCTCTGAATCCTTCAGCGCGCGGCCACCCGATACGATGATCTTGGCGCTCGCGAGTTCCGGACGGTCGCCGCCATCGGCCACTTCGCGGCTGACGAAGCTTGACGTGCCTGCATCGCCCGGCCCGCTTGCGTCCGCGATGGAGGCAGAGCCGCCTTCGGTCGCCGCCTTTTCAAATGCAGTGCCGCGCACCGTAATCACCAGCTTGGCATCCGCGCTTTCAACGGTCGCGATGGCGTTGCCGGCATAGATCGGCCGGGTGAAGGTCTTGGGGCCCTCAACTGAGAGAATGTCCGAAATTTGCATCACATCGAGATGCGCGGCAACGCGCGGGGCGATGTTCTTGCCTGAGGTTGTCGCCGGAGCGAGGAAGGCGTCGTAATCAGCCATCAGGCCCGCAATCAACGGCGCGACGTTTTCCGCAAGGCCATGCTCGTAAGCGGCATCATCCGCCTTGAGCACTTTGGAAATGCCAGCGATCTGCGCGGCAGCCTCCGCGACGGAGCCGCAATTCTTGCCTGCGACCAGCGCGGTGACGTCACCCAGCTTACCAGCGGCAGTCACCACCGCGAGCGTGGCATCGTTGACGGTTGCATTGTCGTGTTCGACGAGAATGAGTGTGTTCATCAGTCCAGTTCCTTTCCCGATGGGCCGCCTTAAGCGATCCCCATTTCCTTGATCTTGGCGACCAGTTCACCGACGTCTGCGACCTTTTCACCGGCCTGACGCACAGGCGGTTCGGCCACATTGGTGGTGGTGAGGCGCGGCGCGATATCGACGCCGAAATCGCCCGGCTCCTTGGTATCGAGTGGCTTTTTCTTGGCCTTCATGATGTTGGGCAGCGAGGCGTAGCGCGGCTCATTCAGGCGCAGGTCGGTGGTGACGATGGCGGGCATGGTCAGCTTGACAGTCTCGAGGCCGCCGTCGATTTCGCGCTTCACGTGGATCGCATCGCCGTCAATCTCGACGGTGTTGGCGAAGGTGCCTTGCGGGCGGCCCATGAGAGCGGCGAGCATTTGGCCGGTCTGGTTCGAATCGTCGCTGATCGACTGCTTGCCGAGCAGGACAAGGCCGGGCTCTTCCTCATCGGCGATAGCCTTGAGGATCTTGGCAACCGCGAGCGGCTCCACATCAGAGCCCACTTCGTCCGGCGTCTGCACAAGGATCGCACGGTCCGCACCCATGGCAAGGGCAGTGCGCAGTGTTTCCTGCGCCTTGGCCGGGCCGATCGAGACAGCGATGATTTCAGTCGCCTTGCCCGCTTCTTTCAGGCGAATCGCTTCTTCGACAGCGATCTCGTCAAACGGGTTCATGCTCATCTTGACGTTGGCGAGGTCCACGCCCGACCCATCTGCCTTGACGCGCGGTTTCACATTGTAGTCGATCACCCGCTTTACGGGGACGAGGATTTTCATGAGCTGTGTGTCCTTTCCCTTTGCCACTCATACGCATTCAGGGCGAGCGGCGTTCCTGATTGTACACTTCGCTTCTAGCTTGCGTTTACGTAAACGTCAAGTTGAGGGCGAGCCGCGTATGAGGGTTGCGCGGAACTCAAATAATCGGCGACCGTCAATTGCCAGGCCAGTATATTTGACATGCTTCTGACACTTCGTTTGGGACACCCTCGGTGAGATCGCTGTTTCGCTCAACCGCTTCCAAGATTTCATCGAGCGATGGTGGTGCTTGTGCTTCCAAGCTCTCACCCTTCGCTGGCCTATCAATTCCCGAGGGGATTGTTAGCTCGGAGTTTATCCGATCTCCCGCCTGCACACCCGACTGCTCAATGCGACTGCGGACCTGAAGAAAAACGTGGTGGTTCCATGTCGGGTAGCGCCCGGCCACCCATCGCCGAGCGATCTCTTGAATGAGTTCGTAATCCTCCCGCTGAAAGTGCTCACCGCGATCACGATCAGCTAATTTGTCATCGGCGTAGTATCCCGGCTCCGCAAGCCAAAAGATATACTGAGCAGTCCCGGCATCGCACTCGTCCTGAGAAACAATCCAAAGTAGGCTGTGAGAACCGTGGTCCCAGTTCAAATCCATGACTAATCGATGCCAGTCAGACGGGCCGCGAGCCGAAAGCCATTCTAATGTCTTTGGCCGGACACACGCTCTATATTGGTGATAGTCGTCCATCGATCCCCCCTCTCTCCCAAGGTTTACGCCGCTTTCGCCACCTCAGCGACGATCTTCTTCGCCGCATCGCCCAGATCATCCGCCGGGACGATGGCGAGGCCGGAACTGGCGAGGATTTCCTTGCCTGCCTCAACATTCGTGCCTTCAAGGCGAACCACCAGCGGCACTTGCAGGTTCACGTCCTTCGCGGCCTGCACAACGCCATTGGCGATAATGTCGCACTTCATGATGCCGCCGAAGATGTTGACGAGGATGCCTTCGACCGCCGGGTCTTTGAGGATGATCTTGAACGCCGCCGTCACCTTCTCGGTCGTCGCGCCGCCGCCTACGTCGAGGAAGTTGGCCGGGAACGCGCCGTTCAGCTTGATGATGTCCATCGTCGCCATGGCAAGCCCAGCGCCATTGACCATGCAGCCGATATTCCCGTCGAGCTTGATGTAAGCGAGGTCGTATTCGCTGGCTTCGACTTCGGCGGGGTCTTCCTCGGTTTCGTCACGCATCGCCTCGATCGCCGGGTGGCGATAGAGCGCGTTGGAATCAAAGCTCATCTTCGTGTCGAGCACCAGCAGGTGCGCTTTGCCGTCCGCATCGGGCTTCGTTTCGACCAGCGGGTTGATCTCCAGCATGTCGCAATCGCTCGCCATGAAGGCGTTGTAGAGCTGCTTGGCTACCTTCTGGCACTGCTTGTTGAGATCACCGGTCAGCTTGAGCGCAAACGCCACTGCGCGCCCGTGGTGGGGCATAAAGCCCTGCGCGGGGTTGATGGTGATCGTGGTGATCAATTCGGGCGTGTTGTGCGCCACGTCTTCAATGTCCATTCCGCCTTCGGTGGAAGCGACCATGGCGACCTGTCCGCTTGCCCGGTCGACGAGCATGGCGAGGTAGTATTCACTCTCAATGTCGACCCCGTCGGTCACATAAAGGCGGTTCACCTGCTTGCCTGCATCGCCCGTCTGGATCGTCACCAGCGTGTTGCCGAGCATTTCGGTGGCGTGGCTCTCCACCTCATCGAGCGAAAAGGCGAGCCGCACGCCGCCCTTGGCGTCTTCGGGCAGTTCCTTGAACTTGCCTTTGCCCCGGCCCCCTGCGTGAATCTGCGCTTTCACCACGTAAAGCGGGCCGGGCAATTGCTTGGCGCCCTCAACCGCTTCTTCCACCGTCAATGCGGGGTAACCGGCGGGAATGGCGATCCCGTGTTCTTTGAGCAGTTCCTTGGCCTGATATTCATGGACGTTCATGACAGCGTGATCCCTTTATCGCTGGAGAGAATCAATTTCGGTTGCGGCCTTTGCATGTTGGAGCACGCTTGAAAAGTGCCTCTCGCACCGCCACGACTAAAGGCTGACATGATAGATAGGGAAAGACTGCTGGAGATCGTGCGCGAAGCCGCACGGATCGCGATGTCGCGCTGGCCGGGAGACGGCCATGCCTTGCAAAGCTGGGAGAAGACGCCGGGCGATCCGGTGAGCGAGGCTGACCTTGAAGTCGACCGGTTTTTGCGGCGCGAGTTGGGCGCTTTGCTGCCGAGCGCCGCGTGGCTGTCTGAGGAGACAACCGACAACAAAGCGCGCACCAAAAGCGGGTTGATATGGCTGGTCGATCCAATCGATGGGACGCGCGATTATGTGCGCGGGCGGCCGGGCTGGTCGATCTCGGTCGCGCTGGTGAGCGCGGGGCGTCCTCTGGTCGGTATTCTGGCAGCGCCTGCACGCAAAGAGGAATGGATCGCAGAAGCAGGCAAGGGCGCGACCCTCAATGGCCAAGCCATTAGTGCGAGCACACGTGCGAAGTTCTCCGGCGCGCGCGTTCCGGTCGATCAATTGCCGAGCGTCGATTCCGACCTGACCATTGTCGAGAAGCCCAATTCCATCGCGTTGCGGATCGCCATGGTTGCGGACGACCGCGCTGATCTGGTGGCGACTTTGCGCTGGGGGTTTGAGTGGGACATCGCCGCCGCTGCTCTGATCGCGCGCGAAGCCGGGGCTCAAGTGAGCGATGCGTTTGGGCAGCCGCTCGCTTACAACAAGCATGATCCGCGCGACTTTGGTCTGCTGGTCTGCGCGCCCGGCATCCACGCCGAAGCGGTGGCGCGGATTGCCGAGCGGGCGGACGTGTTGCGGCAAGAGCCGCGTTAGGATGCGCTTGAACTACTGGCCGCGCGCGGCGACCACGTCTTCCTGAGAGATCGGGATAATCTTGATCTCGACCCGGCGGTTGAGCGCTTCGTCCACATTGTCCGCGGTCTTGACCCGCAATTGGTCGTAGCTCTCACCAAAGCCGCGTGTCGCAAACCGGCTGCGCGCCACGCCGCGTGCTGCAAGGTAATCGGCGACCGATTGCGCGCGCTGCTCTGAGAGACGCTGGTTCAGCGCATCGCTGCCCGTCGTATCTGTAAAGCCGTACACATCAACCAGACTGTTGGGATATTTGATCAGGCTCTCCGCAACCGCATCCAGCGTGGTGTAAAAGCCGGGATTGATGTTGGCGGAGCCGCTCGCGAAGGTCACGCCGTCAGGAAGGCGGACAAGGATCGCGTCATTTTCGCCAACCTCTTCCACATCGACGCCGCTGCCCGCGGTTTGCTCATCAAGCTCCTTGATCTGGTCATCGAATTGCTTGCCGACGACAGCGCCGGCTGAGCCGCCAATGCCAGCGCCAATGATACGGGCTGCGTCGCCCCCAATCGCGCCGCCCAGCAGATAACCCAAAGTGCCGCCCAAAGCCGCGCCGATACCGGTGCGCGAGACTTTCTGGCTGCCGGTGTTGGGATCGGTGACGCAGGCGCTGGTGCTGACCAGAGCGAGCGCGGCGGTGCCCGAAAGCAGAATGCGTGCAGTTTTCATGTTTGTTCTCCCTAAAAAGGTGCTTACCAAACCAAAGGCCGGATAGCAGCCCCGTTCCGTGGCGCATCGCTGCAGCCACACACTTTGCCGCAAGATGAACGCGCGCGTATCCAGTTGTAGCAAGAGGCGGGCTGCCGGGCCTCTCGCGATGTCGTAGCTGGCAAGCGCGCTGAACTGTGCTAGCGAGCATGGCGTGACACCTTTTCCATGGTCTGATCTTGCAATTATCGGCGGGCTCGTTGTGCTCAATGGCGTGTTCGCCATGTCTGAGCTGGCGATCGTGTCTGCCAAAACCTCGCGGCTCAACGCGCGGGCAGAGGACGGATCGGCGTCCGCACGCATCGCAATGCGGTTGGCAGCGGAGCCGGGGAAGTTTCTCTCTACGGTCCAGATCGGCATCACGTTGATCGCGATCATCACGGGCGCGTTTTCGGGCGCGAGCCTGGAGGGTCCGGTGGGCGAGCGGCTGGAATTGCTCGGGCTTGATCCCGAAACTGCGCGCCGGGCGGCGTTCTTCAGTGTCATCGCTGCGATCACTTACCTGAGCGTTGTGGTCGGAGAGCTGGTGCCCAAGCAATTGGCCTTGCGCGCCGCCGTACCGATCAGTCTGGTGATGGCCCGGCCCATGGCGATGCTTGCGACCATCGCCGCGCCGCTTGTGTGGCTGCTTGACACGTCCTCCGCGCTGATCATCCGCCTGTTCGGCATTCGCTCCAAAAGCGGCAGTTCGGTCACCGCCGAAGAGCTGCAAATGATCTTTGCCGATGCGACGCGTTCGGGCGTGATCGAAGCGGAGCAGCACCAGATCCTCACAGGCGTCGTGCGGCTGGCAGAGCGCCCTGTGCGCGATATGATGACGCCGCGCACCGAGGTTGACTGGATTGATGCTGACGCTGATACCCGCGCGATCCGCAAGGCGATCAAGGACAGCCCGCATTCGATGCTGCCCGTCGCGGAAGGCTCTCCCGATGCGATTGTGGGCATTGTCAAAGTGCGCGAAGTGCTGGGCGCGCAAGTGGCCGGGCAAGAGGTTAATCTGCGCGCCATGGCGCAAAAGGCCGAAGTTGTACCCGATCAGCTTGATGCGATGGACGCGCTGCGCGTGCTGCAATCAGCCGATATCGCCATGGCGGTCGTGCATGATGAATACGGGCATTTTGAAGGCATTATCACGCCGGTTGATCTGCTGACCGCGATTGCCGGCAACTTCGCCAGCGATGCTGACCAAGGCGTCGCGCCGCAAATCGAAGAGCGCGCGGATGGATCGCTGATGGTCTCTGGCGCGCTGTCCGCCGATGCGCTCGCGGACCGGCTGGGTCTCGATTACGATGAGAGTCGCGAATTTGGCACTGCGGCAGGCTACGCTCTGTCCGTGCTAAAGCGGCTGCCTGTGGCGGGCGACAGTTTTGAAGATCAGGGTTGGCGCTTCGAAGTGGTCCGCATGGACCGCCGCCGGATCGACAAGATCCTGGTGCGCAAATTGGCGCCAGCACCAAAGCCCTGATGTCTGCGCCTCGCAGCTGAGAGGCGCGTGCAGATCAGCCCGGAATAATTGTCGAGGCGGTTGCGCCGTCGCCTTCAGGGGCCGCGATAATATCGCGCGTCACAGTGCCTTTGGCGACAGTGTTCGTTTCCGGGTCGCCGACCACGCTCCGGATGCTGGATGTGGAATTGCCTGCGCGGTCCAGCGTACTCTTCTCGATCTCGCTGCGCTGGGCAGGGCCGCCAAACAGAGCTTCGAGCGCTTGTTCCGACGCAGTGCCTTCCACCGGGCGCGGCGCGCCGGGGGCAGGCGGGGTGAGCGAGAAATCGGGCGGCACAACCAGCGGCGCCTGGCGCTGCACGGCAAACTCGTCGGGACGATCGCGGTTGAACACCCCGCCTCCGCCGCACGCGGCAAGCATGGCGCTGACAGAGGTCAGCAGGATGGCGGATTTAAGCTTGGTCATCATCATTTCTCCGCAATCGCCTCAGCGGCGTCTTGGGTGTCATCACTGCCCTTTTCGCTCAGAAAGAGCGCGCGGGCAAGGATCAGCACCACGCCAAGCGTGATTGCTGCATCCGCGATATTGAAAACAAGGAATGGGCGAAACTCCCCGAAGTGTAAATCGGCATAGTCGATCACGTAGCCATAGGTCATGCGATCCTGAATATTGCCGATCGCGCCGCCCAGGATCATGCCGAGGCCGACAATATCGCCCAGCAGCCGCTCGCGCATGATCCACACAAACACGACCAGCGCGATTGCGGCGGTCAGCAGCACCAGCAGCCAGCGCATCTCCATCGTGCTCGCTTCGAGCATTCCCAGCGAAATGCCGCGGTTTTCAACATAAGCGAGGTCAAAGAACGAGACGATTTCCATCCGATCCCCCAACCGTTTGATCCCGAGCGGGCCGGTGACATAGCCCTTCACCGCTTGGTCTATCACCGCGATCAGCGCAGCGAGGGCAAGGCCGATCAAGCGGTTTTTCGTGATAAGCCCGCTCATAGCGCCGCCGCGTCCCATTCGCCCACCACTGCGGTGCAACGCCCGCACAGCGCGCCGTCTTCGCTCACATCCGGCAGCAAGCGCCAGCAGCGCCCGCATTTGTGGTCCGTGGATTTGGTGACAATCACCTCTTCCGCTTGGCCGCGCGTCACTGTCCCGGTGATGAACAATTCGGCGAGCTGTTCGTCGGTCACGCCTTCAGGCACCGCGCTGACGGGGACTTGCACAACAGCCTCATTGCTGGAGCGGATGGTCTTTTCGCGCCGCAGCGGCTCAATCGCCTCGGTCACACGCTCGCGAAGGGCGCGCAGCTGCGACCATTTGGCGCTGTCAGCAGGCACTTGCGGCACACTCGGCCATTCGAGCAAGTGAACGCTCCCACCCGCTTCCCCATCTTCGGGATAGCGCGTCTGCCAGACCTCCTCGGCGGTGAAGACCAGCACCGGCGCGGCATAGCGGACCAGCGCGTGGAACAGCAGGTCCAGCACCGTGCGATAGGCGTTGCGCGTCGTGCTGTCCGGCCCATCGCAATAGAGCGTATCCTTGCGGATATCGAAGAAGAACGCGGAGAGATCCTCGTTGCAGAAATCGACCAGCAGGCGGGTGTAGGTGTTGAAATCGTAGGCTTGCGCCGCCGCGCGCAGCTTGCCGTCGAGGTCAGACAGCAGGCCGAGCACATACAGCTCCAGTTCCGGGATTTCGCCCACATCGCTCATATCGCCGACAAAGCCATCAAGCGCGCCGAGCAGATAGCGGAACGTGTTGCGCAGTCGGCGATATTGATCGCCCACGCCTTTGAGGATTTCATCGCCGATCCGGTGATCCTCGGTGAAATCGACGCTCAGCGCCCACAGCCGGATGATATCGGCGCCGGTCTGCTCCATGATTTTGAGCGGGCTGATCGTGTTGCCGAGCGATTTCGACATTTTCTTGCCCTTGGCGTCCATCGTGAAGCCGTGGGTGAGCACCTGGTCATAGGGCGCGCGGCCGCGCGTCGCGCTGGATTGGAGCAGCGAGGACTGGAACCAGCCGCGATGCTGGTCGGATCCTTCGAGATAGAGGTTGGCGGGCCATTCAAGGTCTGGCCAGCGCCCGGATTCGAGCACAAAGGCATGGGTGCAGCCGCTGTCGAACCAGACATCGAGAATGTCGGTGACCATCTCGAAATCGTCTGGATTGTATGTTGGCCCGAGAAATTCGGCTTTACGGCTCTCTGCCCACGCATCGACGCCTTCCACGCGCACGGCGGCGATGACGCGCGCGTTAACGTCCGAGTCTTGCAGATAGGAGCCGTCGAGGCGGACAAACAGTGTGATCGGCACACCCCAGGCTCGCTGGCGGCTGAGCACCCAATCGGGCCGCCCTTCGACCATCGAGCCGATGCGGTTCTGACCCTTCTCAGGGATAAACTCGACCCGCTCAATTTCGGACATGGCGCGGGTTCGCAGCGTGTCGGGGCCTGTGTCGTCCTGCGCAAGCTCGCCATTTACCGAAGCGGCGGCGGCGATGTCTTCTATGCTGGCCGAATGCAGCGCCGAGGGCTTAGCGATGGGCGCGGGCGCAAGCGGCTTGTCCATCGGCACAAACCATTGCGGGGTGCAGCGGTAGATCACCTTAGCCTTGGAGCGCCAGGAATGCGGGTAGGAATGCTCGTAATCGGCGCTGGCGCTCAGCAGCGCTCCCGCCGCGCGCAGGTCCGAACAGATCGGACCGTCCGGCGCATTGAACGGCTTGTTGATGACCGAGCGGCGGCGTTCCTTGCCGTCTTCGTCTACGTCATCCGCGCCCAGCCATGCCCAATCGTCGCGATAGCGTCCATCGTCCATGACGGCGAAGACCGGGTTGATGCCTGCCGATTTGCAAAGCTCGAAATCGTCCTCGCCATGATCGGGCGCCATGTGGACGATGCCCGTGCCGCTGTCGGTGGTGACGAAATCGCCTGCGAGCATGGGGCGGGGTGTCGCGTAGAACCCGCCGAGATGATGCATTGGGTGGCGGACCGTAGCACCTATCAGCTCATGTCCCGAAAACTCGACAAACGAGCCACCTGTCACCGAATAATCTAGACCTTGCTTCAGCTTAATGGGGTGGGAGGTTAAATCCGAAAAATCGATTGCTGAGACTCGCATATTTATGCGGTCAACAAACGTCTCGCTCAAGCTTTGCGCGACGATGAAAGCGTCATTAAAAAGATTAAGTCCGCTTTTCCGAAGCCGGGAATGGATTTCATCCTTAGGCCACTTTTCGTCATAACCCACAGGTCTATGAACTTCGAGCCGAACGAAATTATAGGTGATCAATTCATTGAAAGCGAGCGCTTGGTTAACAGGTATTGTCCAAGGAGTAGTCGTCCAAATCACCGCTAAGACACGACCGCCTGCCTGGATCATCCGCTCGATCTCGGGGCAGTTGTGTGCGTCCTCGATCTCGAACGCCACATCGATCTGAGGGCTGTCGGTCAGGTCTTCGTACTCAACCTCGGCCTCAGCCAGCGCGGTTTTCTCGACCGGCGACCACATCACCGGCTTTGACCCACGATAAAGATTGCCCGCCTCGGCAAACTTCATCAGTTCGGCAACAATCGTCGCCTCGGCCTGGAAGTCCATGGTGAGGTAGGGATTGTCCCAGTCGCCCATGATGCCAAGGCGCTTCAGCTGTTCGCGCTGGGTGTCGACCCATTTCTGCGCATAGGCGCGGCATTCGGCGCGGAATTCCTTGGCGGGAACCTCGTCCTTGTTCTTCTTTTTCTTGCGGTATTGCTCTTCGACCTTCCATTCGATGGGAAGGCCGTGGCAGTCCCAGCCGGGCACGTAGGGCGCGTCTCTGCCCATCAGGTTCTGCGTGCGGCAGACCGTGTCTTTGAGGATGTGGTTCAATGCGTGCCCGATATGCATATCGCCATTCGCGTAGGGCGGTCCATCGTGCAGGATGAACTTCTCACGCCCGGCGCGGGTGTCGCGCATCGTGCGATACAGGTCCATATCCTGCCACCGCGCGGCAATGCCCGGCTCCTTTTGCGGGAGGCCAGCTTTCATCGGAAAGGATGTCTTCGGAAGGAAGACCGTATCCTTGTAATCGCGCGCGGGAGGGGCTGCTTTGTCAGACATAGGCGGAGCGCGTTAGAGCATGGCGCGCGCGCGATAAAGCCTCATTGCGAAAGTCTGCGTTTCGCCAGCGCGGCCTTGCTCGCGGCAAGCTCTTCATCAGAGCGCTTGTCAAAGCGCGGATAGAGCGCGGGGAGGATTGTGAAACTGTCCTCAATCCAGATATAGCCGTTGAAGGTGCTGGGCACCCGCGTAAGCTGTTCAGGCAGGGTCAGGCCGCGCGGGCGGTTCTCTCCGGTCGGACCGATGACGATGATTTTGCCGCCATAGGCCTCCATCCGCGCCATCAGCCGGTTGGGCCAGCCCCAGAACGCCCATTGCCGATCAAGCGGGATGATCATGGTCTTGCCCCGGCAGCTGCGGGGCACATAGCCGCTCCAGCCATACAGCACATAATCCTGCGAGCAGCCCTTGGCCTCTTGCGGGCTCCACGCCCACGCCTCGGGATACAGTTCGCGGATACGCTTGATCGGGACCTGGTGGCCGTAAAACGCATCGCCCGCTTTTGCTGGATCGCGGCCAAGCGCAGCAAATGTGCGTGCGAGCAGATCAGCCTCGCCCGCGTCCTTCGATTTGAAGTTGATCATCAACCGCCCGCGCCGGGGCAGCTGGCGCACCACGTCTTCAAAGGTCGGCATTGCGCCGGTGAATTGCCCGCGAAACGGGAAAGTCTTGCCGCCGTCCGCTGTATAGCCATGGCCGATATCTAGCGCTTTGAGCTCTTCCAGCGTCGCATCGCGCACCGGGCCGGTGCCATCGGTGCGGCAATCGAGCGTCCAGTCATGAAAGACGACCAATTCGCCATCCTTGGTCGGCGCAATGTCCACCTCGACCATATACGCGCCCATATTGCGAGCGCGCGCGACGCTTTCGACGGTGTTCTCAAGGTAGCGATGATACGGCTCGTAAATCCGGTCCGCCGTGCAGGTGTCGCGCCCCACGCCGGTCTTGTCGTAGAGTTGATAAAGCCCGCGATGTGCGATCAGCTTGGGCGCGCCGCCGGGGTCGGGTGCGAGCCAGCTGGCATTGGTGACTGAGAGAATCAGGACCGTCAGAGCAAGCGCAAACCCGGCCCAATTGAGCGCCTTTTTCACGCGAGCAATCGCCGCGCGCGGTCACAATCGCGATCCATCTGCGCGATCAGCGCATCGAGCCCGTCAAACCTGGCCTCACCGCGCAGGAAGTGATGGAAGGCGACTTCGATTTCCTGCCCATAGAGGTCTCCGGAAAAATCGAAGAAATATGGTTCAAGCAGCTCCTTGGGCGGTTCGAATTGGGGGCGGATGCCGATATTCGCCGCGCCCTTCAGCTGCTGGCCGGTCGAAAGGATCGTGCCGGTCACCGCATAGACCCCGTATTTGGGCCTAAGGTATGTCTCAATCGAGACATTCGCGGTGGGATAACCCAGTTTGCGCCCGTTCTTGTCGCCATGCTCCACAATTCCGCGGATCGCGAAGGGCCGGGTGAGCAGGCGCGCGGCAAGCTGTGGATCGCCATCGCGCAGAGCCTCTCGGATGCGGCTGGAGGAGACGATTTCGCCGTCACCCTCGACCGCTTCGACCACGCGCGATTTCAGGCCCAGCGCCCCGCCATGGGTCCGCAGCAGATCGACATTGCCCTTCGCGCCCTTGCCAAAGGTAAAGTCGCCGCCGGTCACAACGCCATGCGCGCCGAACCGCTCAATCAGGATGTCAGCGATGAAGTCTTCAGCACTGGTGCCGGACAGGTCAGCGTCAAAGTGGAACACCAGCATCGCAGTCGCGCCGGCGGCGAGGTATAGCTCCTGACGCTGCTCCAGCGTGGTCAGGCGAAAGGGTGGCACGTCTGGCTTGAAAAAGCGCACCGGATGCGGATCGAAGGTCGCGATGATGGAAGGGCGGCCCTCTTCATGCGCCCAGCGGATCGCTTCGCCTGCGACCGCCTGATGCCCCTGATGAAACCCGTCAAAATTGCCGAGCGCAATCACAGCGCCGCGCAATGGCGAGCGAACAGGGTCACGGTGATCGAGCCAGCGCATCAGGCACTTGCCCTATCAGCGCGGGCGTAGGTGACAAAGGAAAAGGCGGGGTATTTTTCCGTTTCCGAGTGATCTTCGCGCGCGGTGACCACCCATTCGGCTCCCAGCGGCTTCATGAACGTATCGCCGGGGTAATCGCGGTGGATTTCGGTCACTTCGATACGGTCTGCGCGCGGGCGAAAGACATCGTAAATCGCCGCGCCGCCGACGACCATGATCGCCGATGGATCGCCTTCGCGCGCGAGCGCCAACGCTTCATCCACCGAATGAACCACTTCTGCCCCTGTACTGTCCCAGCGTTCCTTGCGCGTCAGCACAATATGGCGGCGGCCCGGCAACAGGCCAGGCAGGCTCTCAAATGTCTTGCGACCCATGATCATCGGGTGCCCCATGGTCAGCGCCTTGAAGCGCTTCAGGTCAGCGGGCAGTCGCCATGGCAGAGTGTTTTCATGCCCGATCGCGCCATTGGCTGCGCGGGCATAAATCAGAACGATCTCTGGATTGCCCGAGGGATCGTCCGGTTCACTCGCCATGAGTGATCCCGTGGCTCACGCGCGTCACATGGCCCATCTTGCGGCCTTCGCGCGCCTCGCGCTTGCCATAAAGGTGCAGGTGCGGCTCACCCGGTTCATCAAGGATCGCATGAGCGCTCAGCGCATCTTCGCCGACGATGTTGCGCATGTCGATGCTGGCAAAGCGCGTCTTGGTTCCGCCGAGCGGCAGACCGGCCACCGCGCGGATGTGGTTTTCAAACTGGCTCGTGGCCGAGCCTTCGATGGTCCAGTGGCCCGAATTGTGGACCCGCGGAGCCATCTCGTTGAACACCGGCCCGCTGCGGGTTGCAAAGAATTCGAGCGTCAGCACACCGACATACCCCAGCGCAGTGACGACCTTTTCAGAGATGGCGCGCGCTTCGGTCATTTGCGCTTCTACCGCGTCGCCGGCGGGCAGAGTGGACTGGACGAGCATTCCGCCTTCGTGGTGATTGGCGCTCGAATCCCAGAACCCCACAGCGCCATCGCGTCCGCGCACAAGGATCACGCTGAATTCGGCTTCAAAGTCGACGAACCCTTCATAGATCGAGCGCTGGCCCGGAAAGCGCACGCCATGCGCTTCATGCGCGCTGGTGATCCGCCATTGGCCCTTGCCATCATAGCCATCGCGCGCAGTCTTCAGGATGCCGGGCGTCCCGATCTGATCGATCGCGCGGGCGAGGTCTTCATCGCTCTCCACGCGGGCATGCGGGGCCGTGCGCGCGCCGAAATTCTGCGCGAAGGCTTTTTCATCAAGCCGGTCCTGCGCCACTTCGAGCGCACGTTTCCCCGGCGCAAGCAGCGGTTCGGGGATGGCGGCGATGGTGCTGAGCGGGACGTTTTCAAACTCCCATGTCACCACGTCGCAGCGATGCGCGAAGGTGGCCAGCGCTTCGCGGTTGGCCCAGCCGTGCTCGTGAAATTCCGCGCACGCATCAGCAGCCACATTGTCGCCCTGCGGCGCGTAAGCGATGGTGCGATAGCCGAGCTGCGTCGCGGCCATGGCCATCATCCGGCCCAGCTGACCGCCGCCTAGAATACCAATTGTTGAACCGGGTGAGAGCGCCACCGAATAATCCGTCCGTTCAAAGCCTGTCGAAGGGGATCGTCCTTCGCGTCACGCGTGGCCTAAAAGAAAGTGCACGGCTTCGACAAGGCTGCAGTGAACAGATTTGTGAATGCGATCCGGTCTTTGGCTAGTCTTTGGGGGTTTCATCAACCGCCGCGCTGCGCGCCGCGCGCCAGTCTTGTAAGCGCTGGCTCAATCCTGCATCGTTCAGTGCCAGCACAGCAGCGGCCATCAAAGCAGCGTTTTTCGCGCCTGCCTCGCCAATGGCCAGCGTTCCCACTGGCACGCCCGCAGGCATCTGCACGATCGAAAGCAGGCTATCCATCCCCGACAAAGCCCGCGATTGCACCGGCACGCCAAGCACGGGGAGGTGCGTTTGCGCTGCGATCATGCCCGGCAGATGCGCCGCTCCGCCCGCGCCTGCGATAATGACATGAAAACCCGCATCCGCCGCTCGCGCCGCAAAGGCGTTCATCCGCTCGGGCGTGCGGTGCGCAGAGACGATCCTTGCATCATAGGCAACGTTCAGCTCATCGAGCACATCGGCGGCGCATTTCATCGTCGGCCAGTCCGACTGGCTGCCCATGACGATCGCAATTTTTGCCGTGCTCATTCAAATATCCTTGAGATAGACGCGCTCGCTGACCGGTTGGTCGCCTTCGAATTCGTAGATGATCGGCTGGCCGGTCGGGATTTCGAGCCCGGTGATGTCTTCATCGGAAATCTGCGAGAGATGCTTCACCAGCGCGCGCAAGGAATTGCCATGAGCGGAGATGATCACGGTCTCCCCGCTGGCGACGACGGGCAGAATGTCGCTTTGCCAATAGGGCAGGACGCGCTCAATCGTCAGCTTCAGGCTTTCCGTGTATGGCACATTGATCCCGTCATAGCGCGGATCTGCGCCCGGATCATACTCGCTGCCCGCATCCATGACGGGCGGCGGCGTATCAAAGCTGCGGCGCCAGATATGGACCTGTTCCTCACCGTGTTTGTCGCGCGTTTCCTGCTTGTTAAGCCCGGTCAGCCCGCCATAGTGCCGCTCATTGAGCTGCCAGTTCTTGGTCACCGGCAGCCACAAGCGGCCCATTTCCTCCAGCGCCAGGTTCAGCGTCTTGATTGCCCGGGTCTGAAGGCTGGTGAAGGCGGTGGTGGGCAGCACCCCCTTTTCCTTCATCAAAACGCCCGCCGCGCGCGCCTCTGCGACGCCTTTTTCGGTCAGATCAACGTCCCACCAACCGGTGAAGCGGTTTTCCAGGTTCCACTGGCTCTGGCCGTGGCGCACCAAAATCAATTTAGGCATGATGTCTCCGCAAGCAATTTTACACTTCCACTAGGCTGCGGGTGGACCGCCCTCAAGTAGCGAAGCGGTAGGGCAGAAAAAACGCGGAGGGCGCGGGTGGCTAGGGCCACGCAAACAAGAAGCGCCAACTAGCTGCCCTGGGGCCCTTTGGGAAGCGGTGCCTTTTCTTGGGCCTTGCTCTGCTCTGCGCTCGGGGTCTCATCCGATTCGCGCATTTCGCGGCTTTGCGCTTTGCGGCGGCGCAGGTTTTCGCGCAGCTTGGCAGCGAGGCGTTCCTCGCGCGACAGATTGTTGCTCGGCTCTTCACTCATAAGCAACGCCTTGCAGTTATGCGCCCTGCTTCTCAAGAGCGAGGTGGCGCAGGATCGAAATCGCGCCCCCGCGCGCTTGACTTTCCCCGCGAGCGCGCCAATAGCGCGGCGCTCTGGCAGGCTGCTGTAGCTCAGTGGTAGAGCGCACCCTTGGTAAGGGTGAGGCCGAGAGTTCAATTCTCTCCAGCAGCACCATTCTTCCTGATCCACGGCGCTGATTCCTCCCCCTCGGACCAACTCTGGGGTACGGGGCGCCTGCGGTCGGGCGGTCGCCCTTGCGAACTCCCTGAGTTCGAGATGTATTTCCTCTCGGACATTATCCCGGACATTGGACTTTCTGGTCTTTGCGGCGATGCTCTTCTCGGGCTTTCAGCGCGCATTTTCGTCCCGCATTCAAAAGACACTTCCCGATACATCATTATCTCGCTCTTAACCCCTCAGCCCTATCCCCATTGTCAGACCAGTGAGGACACCAGCTTTGTGCGTTGGGACTGACCATCCCTTGAACGTGCGAGCGGCGACAGACGTGAAGACGATGGACGATAACGCCCTTTTTCCGCACGCCTTCGATGGCGATGCCGCGCCTGCGCCCGATGACGGAGTGCAGGACGCGCCGCACGCGCCCCAGACGGCTGCGCCCGCTGCGCCTGATGGCGATGGCGCGCAAGGCTCTGAAGATATTGCGTGCGACGTGGCGCCCGCTCCTGAAGGGGATGGTTCCGACCAGCGCGCCGCGCCGCGTTTCACTCTGCTTATCCGCGCTGCAAAACTGGTCGCGCCCAATGGTGAGTTTGTGTGCGTTATCCGTGATGTGTCTGAGACAGGCGTAAGCGTTCGGCTGTTTCACACTTTGCCTCCGGGCGACCCGCTTGAGCTCCATATGACAGGCGGCGCGGTTTACCCGGTCGTACCGCGTTGGCAGCGCGGGAATGAAGCTGGATTTGAGTTCGCTGAACCCATCGATGTCACGCGCATCATCAATGAAGCCTGCGAATATCCCAAGCGCGGCTTGCGGCTCGACGTGTGCTTCCCGGTACGCCTGACCACGCTGACGCAAAGCTGCGATGCGTTGGTGGGCAATCTCTCGCAACAAGGCGCTCGGTTTGAGTGCGATGCGCTGTTCAAGCTTGATCAGACAGTGCGGGTTGAATCGATCGAGGCGCTGCCTGAGTTCGGCGAACTGCGCGCAAAAATCCGCTGGCGGCGTGACCATGCCTATGGCGTGGTGTTTGATGACACCTTTGCTCTGGGTGACTTTGCGCGGCTGGCAGCGCGGCTCCAATGTCCGGGTTTGCTGACCGCCTAACGCGTTAACGCGGTCTTTAGGCTGATTTCTCGCGGATTAAGCGGCGGGATTTACGGATCGCTAACCAATTTCCTTCACTCCCCAAAGGGACGGCAGTGCTGAGCTGCTGAGCACCAACACAGGCACGCTGATCAGGCTGCCACGCCATACGGGGGCTTTAATGACAAACAACACCGCGCAGCCAACGACCGCTGGAACCACCATTGGTCAGAACACTGGCCAACCGGGTATCCTTGATGTGGATGTTGCGATCATCGGTGCAGGGCCAGCGGGGCTGACCGCTGGATACTTGCTGACCAAGCAGGGCAAATCTGTCGCGATCATCGAGAAAGACGAGACCTATGTCGGCGGCATCAGCCGCACGGTTGAGCACGAAGGCTATCGCTTTGACATTGGCGGCCACCGCTTTTTCTCCAAGTCGAAGCAAGTGGTTGACCTGTGGGACGAAATTCTCCCGGATGATTTCATCCAGCGCCCGCGCCTGAGCCGCATCTATTATGAGGGCAAATTTTACAGCTATCCGCTGCGCGCCTTCGAAGCGCTGTGGAACCTGGGTATCTTGCGCTCGACCGTCTGCATGGCGAGTTACCTTCGCTACAAACTGTTCCCGATCAAGGACGTGAAAAGCTTTGAAGACTGGACGACGAACCAGTTCGGCAAAAAGCTTTATTCGATCTTTTTCAAGACCTACACTGAGAAGGTGTGGGGTATGCCCTGTGACGAGATGAGCGCCGATTGGGCCGCTCAGCGGATCAAGGGCCTCTCGCTCTGGGGCGCGGTGACGGACGGGCTTAAGCGTTCGCTCGGCCTCAACAAAAAGCCCAATGACGGCATGGAAACCAAGACACTGCTGGAAACCTTCCGCTATCCGCGCCTTGGGCCGGGCATGATGTGGGACGCGGCGCGCGACAAGATTGTGGCGACCGGCAAGGGTCAGGTTCTGATGGGCCACGCGCTCGATCAACTGGCGGCGATTGGTCCGAATGATGAGGGTTTTAACTGGTCGATGACCGCGACGGGCAAAGATGGCAAAGTCCAGATCCGCGCGCGTGATGCGATCAGCTCTGCCCCGATGCGCGAGCTTTCCAAGCGTATTCACCCGCTGCCTTCGAGCACGCTGCAAGCAAACAAGCTGCGCTATCGCGACTTCCTCACGGTCGCTTTGATGGTCAAGTCGCAGGATCTGTTCCCGGACAACTGGATCTATATCCACGATGATCGCGTGCAGGTGGGCCGCGTGCAGAACTTCCGTAGCTGGTCGCCCGAAATGGTGCCGGATGAGGATATGGCATGCGTGGGCCTCGAATACTTCTGCTTCGAAGGCGACGGCCTGTGGTCGTCCTCTGATGAAGAGCTGGTGGCGCAGGCGACCAGGGAAATGGAAATCCTTGGCCTGTGCGATCCCAAAATGGTCGTCAGCGGTGCGGTCGTGCGTCAGGAAAAGGCCTACCCGGTCTATGACGACGATTACGAAGCCAATGTCCAAGCCATGCGCGTGGAACTGGAAGACAAGCATCCCAGCCTTCACCTTGTGGGCCGCAACGGAATGCACCGCTACAACAACCAGGACCACGCGATGATGACCGCGATGCTCACGGTTGAAAACATCCTCGAAGGCAAGCGCCTCTATGACACGTGGTGCGTCAACGAGGACGCGGAATATCACGAAGCCGGCGATGAAGGCGAAGAACGCAAGATTGCCGCGCGCGAACTGTCCGAGCAGGCGCAAAGCGAGACCAAGCCGCTTAACGATGATCAAGTGGCAGCGCTCACATCCCTGCGCGGCGTGCCTGAGCGTATCGCCAAGGAAGAGCCGGCCGAAGCCCAACAGCGCAAGCGCGCGTAAGCAGAGCTGGCTCGACAAGGCTGTTGACTGATGACTGATGCCATTCGCTCACTTGTGCTGCGGCTGACGGACATGCGGCTGATCCGCTATGGTCTTGCCAGCGTGGGCGCGCTGGCGGTGGATGTCGCGGGTTTCCTCAGCCTTATGGCGGTTGGCATGGCGGCCGGTCCGGCCTCAGCGCTGGGCTATTCGCTGGGCATTCTGGCGCATTGGCTGATGTCCAGCCGAGCGGTCTTTCAAGACAGCGTTGCTGCGGGCGGTGTCGCACGCACTCGGCAAAAGGCGCTGTTTGTGATCTCTGCGCTGGTCGGCCTCGCATTGACGACTGCAATTGTCGCAGGGTCGGTGCAGGTGGGCATAGATCCGCGCATAGCCAAAGCGGTCGCGATCGTGGTCGCCTTTACCGCGACGTGGTTGCTGCGCAGCAAGATCGTCTTTCGCGTTCAGGTGCCAGAGCAAGGATGACACAATGCTCATTGCGAGGGACCACGAACGCCGCCGCCTGCCTCTCCCAGCGGAATTCCTGACGCGGGTCGGGATCGCTTGGGCGGTTATCAGCGTGCTGCTGCTGGTGGTGAACTGGCCCGCAATCACGAAAGTGCAATTCCCAGACCCCGATGACACATTGCGACTTGTCCAAGTCCGCGACCTGATCGCCGGGCAGGGCTGGTTTGATGTCACGCAATACCGCATTGATGCCGGTTCAGGGGGCGTGGCGATGCATTGGTCGCGTCTGGTCGATCTGCCGCTGGCGCTGGTCATCATCGCGCTCACTCCGCTGCTGGGAAGCGCGGGCGCGGAAAGCGCCGCGTTGATTATTGTGCCGCTGCTCACGCTTGGTGTCGCCATGCTGCTGTGTTCGCGCATCGCGTGGCGATTGATGGGCGAAGAGGAGACCACGCTCACCGCGTTGATCATGGCGGTGTGCGTGCCTGTCGTCTTTCAACTCGCGCCCATGCGGATTGATCATCACGGCTGGCAGTTGGTCTGCGCGATGGTCGCCATGAATGGCCTGATGATGCGCTCTCCTGTGCTTGGTGGGCGTATAGTCGGCGCCAGCCTTGCAGTGTGGCTGTCAATTTCGATTGAGGGCCTGCCGCTCTCCGCAGCGATCTTTGCTGTGCTTGCATTGCGATGGTTGAGAGATCGCAATGAAAGCGTGATTTTGGTGAGCGCAATTCAGTCGCTCGCTGTGACCAGCGCTCTCGTATTCGCTGCGACCCGCGGGTTTGGTGATCTTGCGACCTATTGCGATGCTGTCAGCCCTGTCCATGTCGCCATGTTCGGCTTTGGAGCGCTGGTGCTGACCGGGCTTGCTCGCGCTGAGCCATTGCCGCTGGCCATGCGCCTTGCTGGCTTTGCGCTCGCTGGAGGGGGCGCGCTTGGCCTGATGCTGTACGCCGCACCGCAATGCGCGATTGGCGGCGGCTTTGCCGAGCTTGACCCTCTGGTGGCGGAACACTGGTATGTGCACGTGAAAGAAGGCATGCCGATCTGGGAACAGAGTGTGCTGGCCGGCCTGCAATTCGCGATTACGCCGTTCATCGGCCTGTATGCCGCTGTTCAGCTATCGATCTCCTCGCGCGATTGGCTGCGCCGCTTCTGGACGGATTATGCTTTGATCCTGGGTGCGGCTATTGTTGTATCGCTGCTGGTTGCCCGTGCAGGAGCTGTGGCTTGCCTGATCGCAGCCCCGCCGCTTGCTTGGCAAGTGAACCGCTGGCTGAGGGCTTTGCGCCATATGGAGCGGCCCTTGCCCCGGATCGGCGCGCTTTTGGCGATCGCTTGCGCTTTGCTTCCGACGCTGCCTTACTCTGTTTCGACGCTTGTCATGCCCGCGCGTGCAACAACGGATGGTGCGCCCAGTGCGCCCAGTGCGCCCAGTGCGCCCAGTGCGCCCAGTGCGCCCAGTGCGCCCAGTGCGCCCAGTGCGCCCAGTGCGCCCAGTGCGCCGAGCGCGCCTGGCTCCTTGCGCGCTGATCTGAGCGGGCATTTGAAGTTTTCAAAATGCCGCATTCCCCAATCGGCTGAGATCCTGAACGCTCTTGAGCCTGCGGAGATATTCGCCCCCTTGGATATTGCCCCGCGCCTGCTGCTGGTGACGCATCACAGCGTTCCAGCCACCGGGCATCATCGCGGTGACAATGGAATGCGAGCGGTGATCGCAACTTCGCTGGGTTCAACCGAAGCGGCGCGCGCAATATTGCTGGCGCGAGGCAGCCGTTACGTGGCGATCTGCCCTCGTCTCGTTGAGCCCAGAAATTACACTAGGACTGCGCCCGGCGGCTTTATGGCGGACCTCGTTGCAGGGCGCGAGCCTGACTGGCTTGAACCGATTGCGACGGCTGAAGGCTCGACGTTCAAACTCTGGCGTATCAAGCCGGACTGAAGTTTAGCGCTGCACCGTTGATGCAATGGCGCTTGCCGGTCGGGCGTGGGCCGTCGCCAAAGATGTGCCCGAGATGCCCGCCGCAATCCGCGCAGTGCACTTCAGTGCGCGGATAGCCGATCTTGTAGTCAGTGCTGGTGCCAACCGCGCCTGTGTCAATCGCCTTGTAAAAGCTCGGCCAGCCTGTGCCGCTGTCATATTTGTGCGCTGAGGCATACAGCCGATTGCCGCACCCGGCGCACACAAACGTGCCCTTGCGCTTTTCCTTGTCGAGCGGCGAGGTGTAGGCGCGTTCCGTCCCCGCCTGGCGCAGCACGTAATATTCGCTTTTGGTCAGTTTGCGCCGCCATTGCGCGTCTGTCTTCGTCACACGGAACGGACCCTTGGCCTGTGCAGGTGAGGACCCGCACGCGGTAAGCATCGCACCGACCGCACCCAGCGCGCTGGCTCCAAGGAAAGAACGGCGATTAGCAGGCGTGGGTTTCATCGTGGTTTTCCGTGTCAAAAAGGCTGGTCTCACCCGTTTATACGCCGAAAAGCGCCAAAAAGTTTCACTTGCCGCTCAGCGTCAAAACTCGGTGATCTCCACTTCGAGCTTGCGGAAGCCATGCACGAAATTGGCGCGCACCCGTTCCACATCGCCAGCGACATGCACGCGCATCCGGCGTTTGTGCATCTCTTCGAGCAGCACGCGCAATTGCAGCTCCGCCAGCCGCGCACCGACGCAGCGGTGAATGCCATAGCCGAATGCGATGTGCCGCCGCGCGTTTTCGCGCGTGATGTCGAGCTTGTTGGGATCAGGGAACACGCTTTCCTCGCGGTTCGCGCCCAGATACCACAGCACCACTTTGTCGCCCGCTTTGATCGTCTGGCCAAAGACTTCTGTGTCTTGCGTGCACGTCCGGCGCATATGCGCAAGCGGAGTCTGGAAGCGCAGCATTTCCTGCACGGCGTTGGGGATCAGGTCAGGGTTCTCTTCAAACAGCTTGCGCTGATCAGGAAACTTGTCGAGCGAATGGATGATCCCGCTCATCGTGTTGCGGGTCGTGTCATTGCCGCCGACGATCAGCAGGACGAGATTGCCCATGAATTCCTGCGGGCTCATCTGGTTCATCGCATCGGAATGGATCATCATGCTGATGAGATCGCTGCCCGGCTCTTCCTGCGATTTCTTCATCCAGAGCTGCTGGAAATAGGCCGCCATTTCATGCAGCATGCCGCGGCGCATCTCATCCAGCTCGCGCACACTCGCAAGCTCGGTGTCGCCCGCCCAATCGGACCAAAAGGTCAGCAGGCGGCGGTCTTCCCACGGGAAATCGAACAGCAGCGCCAGCATCCCGGTGGTCAACTCAATCGAGACCGTGTCGACCCAATCGAACACTTCGCCGCGCGGCAGGGTATCAAGCAACTCGCCGGTACGCTGGCGAATCTCGGTTTCCATGTCGCCCATCGCCGAAGGCGTGAATTTGGGCGCGACGGTGCGGCGCTGGCCGGTATGCTTGGGCCGATCCATCGCGATGAACATCGGCAGTTCAAAGCGCTGGTCTTCCGGCACTTCTTTGTCGGATACAGGCGGATCAAGAATTGTAATCCCGCCATGCTCCCAGCTTGACGAGAACGCCTCTGGCAGCGCTTCGATATGCTGGATGGCCTTGTGGCCGACAACCGCCCAATAGGGTCCGAACGGGCTTTCCTCGATATGATGCAGCGGACCTGCCGCCTGCATTTCGGCAAAGATCGGCTGCCAGCGGTCTTCGACATAAATGTCAGAGCGCGACACGTCCCATTTGTGGCTGTGGCTAAGCTGCTGTTCAGGGAATTGCTCGAAATGGTGCTTCAGCGCTTCATGCGCCTTGGGCGAGCTGCGCCATTGCGGTTTTTGAGTGTCGGTCTCCGGGGCAATCGTCGCCATGCCAAGTCTCTCCCAAACGGGAGCGGCTGCGTGCGGTTATCGCATCATCTGTCCCGCTCCGTGCAGCATCCTGCCCTAATTGACATGAGTGTCAATAGTCAGTTGCATTTTGCGACTTACTCGGCGGGTTCAAGCTGTCCGGTCGGCTGATCTGGTGCCGCCTTGCGCCGGGCGAAAAAGGACCGTTTTGCTTTGCCGGCGCCGCCCGATTTCATCACCCGCTTGCGGAACAGCATGGAGCCGCCTTTCACCAGCAGGAAGACGCACACGCCCTGCCAAACCAGCGCAATGGCGTGGACCCACAGGGTCTCTTCCAAAGCCGCGCGCGCCAGCATGGCAAAGGGCGAGGATAGCGGGAAGACCACAGAGGTCAGCTCCAGCGGCGTGCCCGTCTGGCCGATATTGGCGGCTGACAGAAAGAACACCATCAGCTGCAGCATTGTCACCGGCATGGACATGGTCTGCACTTCGCGCACGCTCGATGCCATCGCACCGATGGTGAGGAAAAGCGAGCCGAGCAGCAGATAGGCCATCGAGAAATAGACAATGCCCAGCGTGATGAACAGCGGCCAGCCGACCGCCGGGCCGGGCAAGTCACGGTAATTGGTCTGCGTCACGGTGACGATGGCGTCTTCGGCGATGGTCCAGAAACCCCAGCCAAGCGTGCCCCAAACCGCGATCCCGATAAAACTGACGCCCAGCATCGCAAACAGCTTGCCCATGAACACCGCGTCCATCGGCAAAGCGGCGGCGAGGATCTCGATGATCTTGTTGCCCTTTTCCTCAGCCAGGTTGGACAGCACCATACCGCCCAGCAGCATGGTCAACAGGAACAGCACCATTTGCGCCGCCTGCGCGGTGCGGATGCGGTTGGTGCGCTCGCTCGCCGCGCTGGTGGCGACCACTTCGCTGCCTGCGCTGGGGAAAGCGCTGGGCGATGATTGCAGTGCGGTCGCAGCAAGCACTTCCACCGGCCCGCGCCAGCGATCGACCTGGCCTTGCGTACCCACCAGTTCAGGGCTTTGCGGCGTGCCAGTGAGGATCGCGGCATAATTTCCACGGCGCGCATCCAGAAACGCGCGCGCATCAAAATCGGCCACGCCTTCGGCTTCGCTGATCACGCTGAGATGCGGCACCGCGCCGCGCAATTGCGGACGCAGGGTTTTTTCGGCTGCGAGCATCCGCGCATTGTCCTCAGCGCTCATGGCCAAGCCAATCTCAACGCTCACCGCCTGTGTGGCGACCGATTTGCCGATGCTTCCGGCAAGCCCGCCGACCAGCACTGGAAACAGCGGCCCGATCAGGAAGAACAGGAAGGCGCGGCTGAACAGCACGGCGACGAAATCGCGCCGGGCAATGACCCATGCGGCTTCAAAGAAAGACAGGCGAGAATTGGCGGTCACATTCGCGGTCACATTGGCTGTTTCGGTGGCGGTGTTGGTCATTTGCTTTCTCTCGCATCGGCCTCAAGCTGGCGCGCAGCCGCTTCGCCCGCAATCGCCACAAAGGCATCATGCAGCCCTGCGCGCTCAATAGAGAGCGACAAAATGCCTGCTTCGCCATCGATCAGCGTCTTGAGCAAGGGTTCAACGCCGGTTTCAGGCAACGGGAAGTAGAAGAAATCGCCTTCGCGGCGTGTTTCGTCCGGCAGCGCGGCGGTCCAGCCGCCTTCGCGTGCGCGTGTTTCTAGCCGCACCTGCGCCGGAATACGGTCGCGCGCGGCCTCGACACTGCCAGCGTAAGGCACGCGGCCCCCAGCGATGATCGCCACACCTTCGCACAAACGTTCAGCATGGTGGATGACGTGAGTGGAGAAAATGACGGTGACGCCTTCCTCTGAGAGCGCGCGGATCATCCGCTCCAGTTTGCCCTGATTGATCGCGTCGAGCCCGGAAAACGGCTCATCCAGCACCACCAGGCGCGGGTTGTGCACCAGCGTGCCGAGCAATTGCACGGTCTGCGCCATGCCTTTGGAGAGCTGGCGGATTGTGCGATCCTTGGCGTGGCTCAGATCATGGCGTTCGAGCAATTCCATCCCGCGCTTGCGCCCTTCGGCGAGCGATAGCCCGCGCAAAGCGCCCATAAAGGCAATCGCTTCGATGGATTTCATCGCCGGGTACAGCCCGCGCTCTTCGGGCAGATAGCCGATCAGGCGACCAATATCGTGCGGGCGATCATGGCCAAACACGCGGCGCACGCCTTCATCCGGATCAATAATGCCCAACAGCATTCGCAAGGTCGTGGTCTTGCCCGCGCCATTGGGGCCGAGCACGCCGTAGATCGCGCCTTCGGGGACGGAGAGGTCCACGCCGTCCACCGCGCGCGTTCCATCGAAACTCTTGACCAGCCCGCGTGCTTCGATGGCGAGGGGGCGCGTATCGCCACGCGCCGCGCCCTCTGCCTGTTTGCTCGCTGCCATCAGATCGCCTACTGCCATATCCATGCCTTGGTGGTTAACGCGCGAGACTAAACAGGAGTGTGCAAGGGCATGGTTAACGCGCACGCAACCATAGATAAAAATCAAGCGCTTGAAACCCGTATCGCAGCACAAGCGCGTGAATTGGGGTTTGCAGCGTGCGGCATCGCCAGCGCCGCCGAGAATCCGGTGCGCAGCGAGCGGTTGGAGCAATGGCTGGGCGAGGGGCACCATGGCTCAATGAAGTGGATGGAGGCGCGCCTGCATCACCGCCGCTCTCCGCAAGGGCTTTGGCCTGAGGCCCGCTCAGTCATCGCACTCGGCATGAGCTATGCGCCGGCGCATGATCCCATGGCGCTCGAAGCGCTTAGGGACCATGCGCGCATCTCGGTCTATGCGCAGGGGCGCGATTATCACGATGTCGTCAAAAAGCGTCTGAAAGCGCTCGCCCGCTGGCTGGTGGCTGAGGAAGCGGGGGCGCAGGTTAAAGTCTTCGTCGACACCGCGCCGGTAATGGAAAAGCCTTTGGGCGAGGCGGCGGGGTTAGGGTGGCAGGGCAAGCACACCAATCTGGTGAGCCCCGATCATGGCAGTTGGCTGTTCCTTGGCGCGATTTACACGACGCTGGTGCTGGAACCCTCCGAGCCGCATCGCGACCAGTGCGGAAGCTGCCGCGCCTGCCTCGATAGCTGCCCGACCGATGCCTTTCCTGCGCCCTACACGCTCAATGCGCGGCGCTGCATCTCTTACCTGACTATCGAGCACAAAGGGCCGGTGCCGGAGGAATTCCGCGCAGCTTTGGGCAATCGCATATATGGCTGCGACGATTGTCTGGCGGTGTGCCCGTGGAACAAGTTTGCGCAGACCGCCCATGCCGCGCGCGAGTTCCTGCCGCGCGCCGAGCTGGTCGCGCCCCGGCTGGCGGAATTGCTGGCGCTGGATGATGCCGGGTTCAGAGCGTTGTTCTCAGGTTCTCCGATCAAGCGGATTGGCAGGGATCGTTTTGTGCGCAATTGCCTGTATGCCGCCGGAAACAGCGCGGATGTGCGGCTGGTCAAGCCGGTGGAGGCGCTCCTCGGCGATCCCGATCCGGTCGTGGCTGACGCCGCGCAATGGGCGCTGAGCCAGCTAGAGGCTCGATAGTCGAGTACTATACCGTCACCCCGGCCTGCGCCGGGGTGACGAACAGTCTCTCTAGATAAGCTCTTTAAGCGGCACTTCGGGATCAGCCAGCAGTGCGGGATCAATCCGCTCCGGCTCGCTTTCGAGCAATTTGCGGCCCTGCACGTAATCCTTCATCGTGTTCACGCAATCAAACGCGATGGGGCGGCCTTCCTTGGTGTACACCACAGTAAACTTGCGGCTTTCCGGATCGCCGCGGGTGATCGTCGCATCATAGCCCAGGCTCAGCCCGGCGGTCTGAAGCTTCAGGTCATACTGGTTTGACCAGAACCACGGCAGCGCGTGATAGGGCTCTTTCTCGCCCATGATCGCGCGCGCGGCGGTGTTCGCCATATCGTTGGCGTTTTGCACCGATTCCAATCGGATCACCGCGCTGTTGGCGTACGCGTTGGCGTGCGCGGCGCAGTCTCCGATGGCGTAGATGTCATCAAGCGAGGTGCGGCAGCAGAAATCCACATCCACCCCGTTGGACCCTGCCGCGCCCGCAGCGATCAGCGGCGCGACCGCGGGCACAATGCCGATGCCGACGATCACCATATCGCACGCAATCTCAGCCCCATTGTCGAGTGCGACGCCGGTGATCGCGCCATCATCACCCAGGATTTGCGAAAGGCCGGTTTCCAGCAAAATCTCCGCGCCCTGTCGGCGATGCTCGTCTTCGTAAAAGCGCGAAAGCGGCTCGCCCGCGACCCGCGCCAGAACGCGCGGCTGCATCTCCACAATGGTCACCTCGCAGCCCAGTTTGCGCAGGACCGCTGCCGCTTCCAGCCCGATATAGCCGCCACCGATCACCACAGCGCGGCGTGCGCCAGCCTCCAGCGCAGCCATCATCGCATCGGCATCGCGCTTGTCGCGCACGTAGAAAACGCCTTTGAGGTTCGCGCCTACGCAAGATAGCCGCCGGGGATCGCCGCCGCCCGCCCAGATCAGCTTGCGATAGGTGATCGTGGTATCATCGCTCAGCATGACCGAATGGCGCATCGCATCAATCGCCGTGACGCCTGCGCCCAGCCGCAGCTCAATATCCTTGTCCGCCCAGAATTTCTCGGGCCGGATCATGATCCGCTCAAACGGTTTGTCTCCGCTGAGATATTCCTTGGAGAGCGGCGGGCGCTCATACGGCGGAGCTTGGTCGCGCCCGATCATGACAATCCGGCCTTCCGCCCCGCGCTGGCGCAGCGCAATGGCCGCCTGCGCGCCGCCATGCCCGGTGCCCACGATGACGATGTCAGCGTGCTCTTCGCTCATCTGCAATGTTTCCCTCACTCCAAGACAGTCAGGACGTTGCGCGTTGGCGCGCTTTCGTCAAGCCACCTCACAGATCGAGCAGGTTGCGTGCCTGGCTGGCAATCTGCGCGAGCACGGCGGGGGCGACGGGCGAATGCCGCTGGGCGCGCTCGACCAGACCCTTGAACTGGCGGATCGAAATCGGGTTGTCCGCCGCCCACGCTTCGACCGCTGCCATCGGGTCCTTGTTGCCTGACTGGCGGCGGATCAGACGACGCAGGAATTCGAGCCGCATTTGCTGGAAATCGCGCGCCAGCCCCGCGACCAGCAAGCGCTCCCACACATCGCTGGGAGCCATCAGCACGGCTGTGCCTTGCGCCCAATCGAGCCCCAGCCGAACGCCCAGATCGGTGAACGCTGCGGTCAGCTCCAGCACGTCAAAATCGAGCGTCAGCGCAAGGCGCGCGAGGCCGACAGCGCCGTCCATGGCGAACAGGCGGGTGACGCGCGCGGCGAGGTCTTGCGGCGCGCCATGCTCGACCAATTCGGCGCGGATCGCGTCAATGCGCTGGCTGGTGTCGCTGGAAAGCGCGGTGTCCGCCGCGCCGCTCAGCGCGTGGATCATCGGAGCGAGCTGCGCCGAGAGATCGCTCGCCTGCTGGCGGTTGGCGCGCGCGCGCAGCAGATCGTCAATATGCCCCTGGAGCGCTTGCGCGGCCCGGTCGAAAAGCATGATGCGCGTCGCCTCAGGCACCAGCGCGGCGTCAATCTCGGCCCACAAAGCGCGCATGTCGAACAGGCTTTCGGCTGCGAGATAGGCCGTGGCTGAAGAAGCGAGGCTCGCGCCCTCTTCTTCGGCCACTTCATACAGCGCAAGGATGCCGGTGCGGTTGACGATGCGATTGGCAATCTCGGTCGCGATCAGCTCGCGGCGCAGGCGGTGGGTCTTGATCGGCTCTGCAAAACGCTCCCGCATGGGAGCCGGGAACATCGCGATCAGCTGACCTTCGAGCGCTGGGTCATCGGGCAGCGGGCTCGCTTCGATCGCGTCTTGCAACACCAGCTTGGCGGTGGACAGCAGCACGGCAAGCTCTGGCCGGGTCAGCCCGCGCCCCTCCGCCGCGCGGCGGGCGAAGGTCTCAGCGTCCGCCAGCCCCTCGGTTGCGCGGTCCAGCTCGCCCATTTCCTCCAGCCGCTCAATCAGGCGGATATAAGACGCGGTCGCATCCGGCCCGCCCGCTTCGGCGATGGACAGAGCCAGCGCCTGCAAGCGGTTGTCTTCGAGCACAATGGCCGCGACCTCGTCCGTCATCTCTTCGAGCAGCGCGTTGCGATCATCGGTGGCAATGTCGCCCGCGCGCGCCGCGGCGGCGAGGGCGATCTTGATATTGACCTCATTATCCGAGCAATCGACGCCGGCGGAATTGTCGATGAAATCGGTGTTGATCCGCCCGCCAAGCCCGTCCGCCCCGTCCAGCGCAAAAGCGATGCGCCCGGCCTGCGTTGCGCCGAGGTTTGCGCCTTCGCCCACGACCCGCGCGCCAAGCTCACGCGCGTCGATGCGCAGCGCGTCATTGGCCGGATCGCCTACGTCAGCGTGGCTTTCATGCGCGGCCTTGATGTAAGTGCCGATGCCGCCGAACCAGCACAGATCGACCTTGGCCTTAAGGATCGCGGTTATCAGCGCGTCGGGCTCTATGTCCGGGCTGTCCAGCCCCAGCATGGCGGTGGCTTGCGCAGACAATTCGATCCGCTTCAAAGACCGCGCATAGACCCCGCCGCCTTTCGAGATCAGCGCTTTGTCGTAATCCTCCCAGCTGGATCGCGGCAGGTCGAACATGCGCCTGCGCTCTTTCCAACTGGCCGCCGGATCAGGATCGGGATCGATGAAGATGTGCCGGTGATCGAAGGCAGCAACCAGCTTGATCGCTTTGGAGAGCAGCATGCCGTTGCCGAACACATCGCCCGACATGTCGCCGCATCCAACCACACGCACCGGATCGCTCTGCACATTGACGCCCATTTCAAGGAAGTGACGCTGCACGCTGACCCACGCGCCCTTGGCGGTGATGCCCATCGCCTTGTGGTCATAGCCATTGGACCCGCCGCTCGCAAAGGCATCGTCGAGCCAGAAGTCTCTCGATTGCGCGATGCCATTGGCAGCATCAGAGAAACGTGCGGTCCCCTTGTCTGCGGCGACCACGAAATAGGGGTCTTCGCCATCAAGAATGCGGACCGCGTCGGGGTGCACCACCGTGCCTTCGACGATATTGTCGGTCATGCTCAGCAAGGTGCGGATGAAGACCTCGTAACTCGCCTGGCCTTCCGCCGCCCAGCCATCGCGTTCGCTCGCGGGGTTGGGGAGCTGCTTGGGATAGAAGCCACCTTTCGCGCCTGAGGGCACGATCACGGCGTTCTTCACCTTCTGCGCTTTCATCAGGCCGAGGATTTCCGTGCGGAAATCGTCGCGCCGGTCCGACCAGCGAAGCCCGCCGCGCGCGACCGGGCCGGAGCGCAGGTGAATGCCTTCGACCCGCCGTGAATAGACGAAAATCTCGCGCCACGGCACAGGCTTGGGCAGGCCGGGCATGAGGCTGGAATCAATCTTGAACGCGAGCGCTTCGGTCGCTGCCGGGGCAAAGGCGTTGGTGCGCAGGGTCGCATCGATGACTGCGCGATATTGGCGCAACAGGCGATCATCGTTGATCGCGGAGACGCCTGCGAGTGCAGCAGTGTAGGCGTTGTGCGCATCGGCAATCGCAGCCTCGCGCTCTGCTTCGTTGAAAGCCGGATCATGCCGCGCGTTGAACAGCGCAATCATCGCGCGGGTCACATCGGGTGCGCCCGCCAGTGCATCGACCACAGTGTAGATGGTGTAGCTGAGGCCGGTCTGGCGCAGATAGCGATAGATCGCGCGCAGCCACTCGGTCTCGCGCGCGGAAAGCCCGGTGTCGATCACCAGCCGGTTGAACGCATCGTCCTCGGCATCCTGATTAAGCACCGCTGCAATCGCTGTTTCAATCGTGTCCGCTCGGCTCAGCACCGCTGCCGCATCAGTGCCTGCGGGCAGATCAATGCGGAAATCGTGAATGGTGCCAAGCGCGCCGCCCGCCAGCACGGTGGACACTTCGGTCAGCACGCGGAAGCCGAAATTCTCCAGCGCCGGCACCGCATCGGAAAGCGCCAGCTCTCCGCTGGTGTGGTAGATCTTCAGCCGCAGCGTGTCAGTGGGATCGCTCTCAAGCTGGTAGAGCCGCGCATCCCGGCTGCGCGCGCTGCGACCCCAGCGCGCCGCGAGCGCGCGTAGGCGAGCGATGTCGCGCGCCGCTTCGCCTGCGCCATATTGGGCCCGGTAAGGCTGCGGAAAGGCATCAGCATAGCGCATCGCAATCGCGGCCGCGCGTGAGCCTTCATCCTCATTGCTCAGCGCTTGCTCAACCGCTTCGCCCCAGCCGCGCATAATGTCCTGCAATTGATGCTCGATGGCTTCGGCATCAGGCCGCTCAGCCGTGGCGCGGGTGTCGAGCAGGAATTGCAGCATGGCGAGCGCGCCACCTTCCACTTCAAGGCTCCAGTCGAGCACCGCGCTGCCGGGAATTTGCAGCAGCAGGTTTTGCACCTGCAACCGCACGCTGGTAGAAAGCATGTCGCGCGGCAGCCAGACAAACGCGAAGACGTGGCGCTTGAGCGGCGAATTGACGAGCACGAGGCGCGGGCGCGGACGGTCGACAAGGCTCATCATCGTGGTGGTGAGCAGGCGCGCATCGGCCACGCTGAACGCGACCAACAGGTCATGCGGCAGCGCTGTGAAGGCGTGGAGCAGCGCTTTTCCTGCATGGCCCGTCGCGGAGAAGCCGAATTCCTGTGTCAACGCGGCGACGCGGGCGCGCAGGATCGGGACTTCGGCAGGACGCGCCGCCAGCCCAGCGCTGGTCCAGACGCCCGCATGGACGCTGAGCTGCGTGACGTGATCGCCCTCAAAGCGCGGGACGATAAACAGATCGAGCGCGGTGCGGCGGTGGACGCTCGCGAGCCGGTTCGCCTTGATCACCAGCAGAGTGCGGCGCGCGCCTGCGGCATCGGGCTGCTCAAACCACTCAAAGGCCCGCTCAAAAGAGCTCTCGGCCAGCAGATCACGCGCGCTGGTTCTGCAAATGCCCAGCGCATTGCTCACCGCGCCATCGCGCGCGCGGGTCAGGTGGCCCAGCTGTGTCAGCATCCCGCTGTTGAGCCAGTCCAGCAGCTCCGCCTCTTCCGCCGCGTGGGGCGCATCAGCAATGGAGAGCCAGTCTGCATCCGCCGCCATCGCGGCTTGCAGGCTGCGCCAATCCGTCACCGCTGCGCGCACATCCTCCAGCGTCGCTTCAATCGCGCTGAGCAGTTCGCGGCGTTGGCGGGCATCGACTCGCGGGGTCTCGATATAGATCATCGATTCGGATGCGGCGCCGTGCGCGCCCAGTTCGGTAGCAATACCCGTCAGCAGTCCGTCCCCATCGCGCATGACCGGCACGACGGGGTGGACGAGCACGTCAATGTCCAACCCTGCAGCTGTGATCGCGCCCGACACCGAATCGACCAGAAACGGCATGTCATCATTGATAATGCCAATGCGCAGGCGGCGCTTTCCATCGGTGGCTGATTCGATGCTGATCGCGCCTTGGCCCGTCTCGCGCATCAGCGCGGCTTCAACCAGAAAAGCAGATGTTTCGCGCAGCGCCTTGTCTGAAAGCGGGGTGTCACCCGGCAGAACGGCGCGGGTGAGATGCGGCGCAAGCGCGGCGCTGAGCGCGCGCTGCTGCGCTTCAGTCAAGTTTAGCTCACCTTTGGAGGCACTGTCGGAGTGATCCGAAGCTATCCCGCCGCTCACTGAACCATCTTCCATTGGCGCTCTCCCGCAAGCCAAATTCCGCGCGTTTCAGGTTGCAATATTATTATCAGCGCGCGTTCTATTCAGTCACAACGAATACCGCGAGTGCGATGCGCGGCGCAAGCGGGATAATACCCGGATCAGGCGGTTAATTCAGCGCTCATGGCATCCATTGTCAGCTCAAGCGAGCGGATGCGCGCGTCGGGATCGTATGTGGAGCCGCACAGCAGGATTTCATCCGCGCCGGTGCGCCCGATAAAAGCGGAGATGGTCCCGCGCACCTCGCGCGGTGTCCCGGTCGCGCTGGCTTGGCCGACATGCGCCAGCATTGCGCGCGCCGGGGCGGGGAGGGTGCCGAGATAATCAGCCACGGGCGGCAGCAAGCGTCCCGGCGTGCCGCTGCGCAATTGCACAAAGGCTTGCTGCTGGCTTGAAGCGATCCGCACCGCCTCTTCGCTGGTGTCTGCGGCAAAGACGTTCATCGCGACCATCACGTAAGGCCGATCACACGCGGCGGAAGGTTCAAAATGGCGGCGATATTGCGCCAGCGCTTCATCGAGATGATCCGGCGCAAAGTGCGCCGCGAAGGCATAGGGCATGCCCAGCTTCGCCGCGAGCTGCGCGCCAAACAGGCTGGAGCCCAGCATCCACATCTGCACTTGCGCGCCAAGGCCCGGCGTTGCGGTGACCGCCAGCTCCACATCGCCCGTCAGCAGCGCGCGCAGTTCGACCACATCTTGCGGGAAGTACTCGGAGGCTTGCGCCAGGTTCTTGCGCAGAGCCCGTTGCAATTCCGGCCCAGCGCCCGGCGCGCGGCCCAGCCCGAGGTCAACTCTGCCCGGAAACAGCGCATCGAGTGTGCCGAATTGCTCAGCGATCTGAAATGGAGTGTGGTTGGGCAGCATGATCCCGCCCGCGCCGATGCGGATGCGGCTGGTCGCGTTGCCGATATGGGCAAGCACCACCGAAGTCGCGCCGCCCGCAATGCCTGCCATGGCGTGGTGTTCAGCGACCCAGAACCGGTTCGCGCCGCACCTTTCGGCCGCTTGCGCGAGCGCGGTGCTCACGGCGAAAGCCTCTGCGACATCCCCTCCTTCGCGCACGGGGACAAGGTCTAGAACAGAAAACTGCGTCATGGCTGGGCCGTACTATCCTCTGCCGGGCCAAGCTGCGCAAGGTAGTCTTTTGCGCGCGTCGCGGCTGGCGTGTCCGGCGCGGTGTCGATCACCGATTGCCAACTGGCGCGCGCGGCATCCTCGCGGCCTGCCAGCACTGCAATCACGCCCGCTTCCAGCCCAATCGCGCCATCCTGCGGAGCAATCGCCGCCGCCAGTTCTATCGCAGCCTGCGCATCGCTGAGCCGTTCGAGCCGCCGCAGCAAGGTCGCCTTGAGCAACCAGCCCTCGCTATCCTGCGGTGCGAGCGAGGTGGCGCGATCCAGCGGCGCGAGCGCTTCTTCGCTGCGCCCAAGCGCCACCAGCGCGCGGGCTGTATCAAGCGCGGCGATCGTCTGGAGCGGCGTGGAGGCCGCCGTCTCAGCATCGCTCTGCGCGATGCTGAGCAAGGTCAGCGCGGTGGTCGCATCCCCGCCACCCAGAGCGGCATTGCCCGCCATCGCTCCAAATCGAGCGCGGGCGCGCACTTCGTCCGCAGGTGTTTCATCGCGCGCGGCAAGAAAAGCGTTGCGCGCATCGTCCCACAGCTGCAATTCGGTCGCGGCCAGGCCGAGGCAATGGTTCGCCACCACTCGCTCTGCCCCCAGCGCTTCGCTCCGCTTGATCTGCGCTTGCGAGTGCGCGCGTGCCGGGTCCTGCTCCACCAGCGCAAGGCAATTGGCGAGCCACTGGCTCACCGGAGTGAGCGGCGGCGGCGCTTTCTCGCGCTCTGGGCGCGGCGGGCGGTTCACCAGCTCATCGGGCAGCCGAAAGGTTGAATCGACATTGGGGTTCGGCCCGACCTGCATCATGGCCAGCGCAACAAGAGTGGTCGTTAAAGTCATCGATCAGGGGCGTAGAACGTCTCAACAATGCGGTGAAGCAGCGCGATATCAGCCTCACGCGAAAGGCGGTGATCGCCATCCTTGACGAGGGTCACCTGTATATCGGCTGTATCGAGCGCTTGCGCCAGTTTGAGGCTGATCGCCCACGGCACATCGGCATCGTTCTGGCCGTGGAGCAAGCGCACCGGGCAAGTGATCGGGATCGGGCTATCGAGTTGCAGCTGTGTTTCGGCATCGGCGTAAAAGCCGGGATGGGTGGGCGTCGGCTCAGGGCCGTAGGGGTTGTCTTCATAGACCGTCTCACCCGCCGCCATTGCTGCGCGCTGCGCTGCATCATAGCCCCAGCGGATGAAATCAGGCGCAGGCGCAATGCCGATAATGCCTGCGACTTGCTCGCCCAGCGCCCGGCCCACCAGCAGCATCAGCCAGCCGCCCATCGAAGAGCCGACCAGCAGGACTGGGCCTTCGACATAGGCCTCAACCAAGGCGCACACTTCCTCGCACCAGCGCGAAAGCGTGCCGTCAGCAAAATCGCCCGAACTTGCCCCGCAGCCCGAATAATCGAGCAGCAGGCAGGCGCGGCCTTTGGCTTCTGCTGCGTCAAACAGGCTGGTCGCCTTGCTGCCGGACATGTCGGACATATAGCCGGGCAGGAAGACCAGTGTCGGCCCGGCTCCGGCGGTGTGGCGAAAGGCGATCTGGCGCCCATCGCTCATGGGATGGTGGCGAATGGCGGTCATCGGAACGTTAATGCCAAAGCTGTCACAGCGCCGCAACGCCCGCGAATTACCGCACCCGCATGTTCAAGACACACAGCGCGGCCCCAGTCGTGGGCCACTCCGCAAATCCCTCAACCAACGTGACCCGCAGAGGCGTCTTTGGCCTTGCCGGAGCTTCCGCCGCGCTCGCCGCTTCGCCGGGGGCTGCGGCCTCGTTTGGCAGCGGCTTTACGCACAACGTCGCCAGTGGAGAGCCGCAGGCCGCCAGCGTGCTGCTGTGGACCCGCTTTGTCGGCTCCGCTGAGGCAAAGCTAACCTGGGAAGTGAGCGAAAGCGCCGACTTTGCCAAACCCGCCGCGCAAGGCGAAGTGACCGCCAGCCCGGATCGCGACTGGTGCGCCAAGGCGACCGCCAGCGGGCTTGCCGCTGACACATGGTATTTCTTCCGCTTTGTGGCGCCTGATGGCACGATCTCGCCGGTGGGCCGCACCCGCACTCTGCCGCAAGGCCCAACCGAGCGGTTCCGCATGGCGGTGTTCTCCTGCGCAAATTACGGCTTTGGCTGGTTCAACGCCTATGCCCACGCGGTCGAGGCCAATGATTGCGATCTGGCGCTGCATCTGGGCGACTACATCTATGAATATGGCGGCGGCACCTATCCCTCCGCTGAGCAGCGTAATCCGGACCGCAATCTCGCGCCCGATAATGAGATCCTGACGCTTGCCGATTACCGCCTGCGCTACGCCACTTATCGCGCGGACCCGGACTTGCAGCGTCTCCATCAAGTGCTCCCGATGATCGCCGTGTGGGACGATCATGAAAGCGCCAATGACAGCTGGAAAGACGGCGCGGAAAACCATGATCCGGTGACCGAAGGCGATTGGGCAACACGCAAGGATATTGCCAAGCGCGTCTATCGCGAATGGATGCCGATCTCGGACGAGCCCTATGCCGCGTATGATGTCGGCGATCTGGCGACTTTGTTCCGCATCGACACCCGGCTGGAAGGGCGCGAAGAGCAATTCAGCGTTGAAAAGCTGCTGAAGGGTGAGACTGATCCGGCCGTGGTGACTGCCTCGCTCAATTCCTTTGCCAAGGGCGACTACCTCGATCCCGAGCGCCAGATCCTCGGCGCGGCGCAAGAGCAATGGCTGGCGGGCGGCATGGCGGCCTCCACCAGGCGTGGGGCGACATGGCAGGTGTTGGTGCAGCAAGTGCTGATCGGCAAAGTGCTCGCGCCCAAGGCGCTGTTCGCCGCGATCCCCGATAGCCTGCCCGATTACCTCAAGCGCCGCCTGCAAGCGGGCAAGCTGGCGCGCGAGGCTGGCCTGCCGCTCAACATGGACGCGTGGGACGGTTACCCCGCCGCGCGCGAACGCCTGTTCACAGCCGCGCTGGAAGCCGACGCCAACCTTGTCGTGCTGGCGGGCGACACCCACAATGCGTGGAACTTCGATCTTGCCCAGGGCGGCGAGAAAGTGGGCGTCGAATTCGGCGTCTCCTCCGTTAGCTCACCCGGCTTCGAAAGCTACCTCGCCATGGTCCCGCCGCCGATGATGGCGGGCGCACTGGTGAGCGAGAACCCCGAACTGGTCTGGGCCGACACATCGCAGCGCGGCTATATGACCGCGGAACTGACTCCGTCTGCGGCAACCACCGAATGGCGCTTTGTGAGCGGTATCAAAACCCGCTCTACCAAGCTCGCAGGCACAAAGCGAGCGGTGGTTGAAGCCGGGGCGAAATCAAACACGGTGTGAGTTGGATAACTGATATTGAAATTGGTCTAATGCCCGCTTGCGTGTACCCTGTGTCGATGAAGCATCAATTCCTCGTTTTGCTGGGCTCGCTTGCTCTTCCAGCCTGCGCATCGCCTGCAACCGCAATTGCAACGTCGCAGGCCCAAACCGTCACGATGGGTTTTTCTCCTGCTCCGTGCGCGGTCGGAATTTATGGTGAAGGGTCGGGTGCGTTCGTCACGATCACGCAGGGCGAACAAGGCCACCGTTACTCTTTCAGCGATGGAATTATCGGTCGCATCGGTTCTGCTGGCGCACAGATTGAGTGCGGGAAAGGCGCCGTTCTCCTCAATCAGCAAGTTGTGTGGAATGAAATTTCCGTGCGCACAACCGACACGCGGTTCACCTCTGGCGACGTAACACTTGCGGGGCGTTTGCTTGAGCCGATGGACGCGGATGAGACAACACCACTGGTTGTGTATGCCCACGGTTCTGAGCCCACTGGCTGGATCGGAAAATTCCGCGATCCCTACCAAATGCTCGGGCGAGGGATTTCCGTGTTCGTGTACGACAAACGCGGCACTGGCGTTTCACAAGGCAAATACTCGCAGAATTTCCCGCGCCTCGCCGACGATTTGGTCGCAGCGTCTCGCGAAGCCAGGCGATTGGCGAAGGGCCGCTTCGGGCGCTTTGGTCTGGTTGGTCTGAGCCAGGGCGGCTGGGTCGCCCCGCTGGCCGCGCGACAGGCGGACGCTGATTTTATCGCGATTGGTTACGGGCTGGTTGCCGATATACGCGAGGAAGATGCGGCGCAGGTCCAACAAGAGCTGAGCGAGGCTGGCTATGGGCCTGAAGTTTTGCGCATCGCGCGCGAGATTACCGATGTGACAGCCCGGCTTGCAGCATCGCAATACAAAGATGGATTGGAGGAATTGGCACAAATACAGCGCCAGTACTCCGCCGAAAAATGGTACGCGCGGATCAAGGGTGGCTTCACCGGCGTCCTCATCAACACTTCGGTTGATAAGTTGCGAGAGCGCGGCGTGCCGCAATTCAATGATCTTGATATTGACTGGTCTTTGGTCCCGGTCGAGGTTCTTCGCGGGGTCAAAGTGCCGCAAATCTGGATTCTTGCTGGCGAAGACCGTGAGGCTCCTGTCGAGCTGACACTTGAGCGCCTGCAAATGCTGCGCAAGGAAGGCAGCAACATAGCAATCCGCATGTTCCCCGATACGGATCACGGCATGTGGGAGTATGATCAGGCCAGCGATGGAACACGCGATTACACCCGCGTAACAGCGAGATATTATGATCTGGTCGCAGACTATATAAAAGGCCAGGTCGGCTCCGAATATGGGCGGTCGGTGGTTGTCGAGGACAGCTGATCGTTGGCTCAGCGCCCGCGCCACTCAGCCCCGTCAGTCCCGGCTGAAGATCGCCTCGATCGGCAGTTCGAACAGTTCGGCGATTGTGAAAGCGAGCGGGAGCGAGGGGTCATAGCGGCCCTTCTCGATGGCGTTCACGCTCTGGCGCGAGACGTTGAGGCGCTCGGCGAGGTCTTGCTGCGACCAGTCACGCTCCGCGCGCAGGACTTTGAGGCGGTTTTTCACCAAAGATTACCCCAGTCACCGATTGTCACCCGGTTGTAGAGCGCCCCGAAACCGAGTCCGATGAACCAGAAAAACGCCGCACCAAACCCGCCATTGCCGGGTGGCACGAGGTCAAAGTTTTGCAGCCACTGCCACACGGTAACGATTGTGAGGCAAAAGCCTGTCGCGAACAGGCATTGGCGCACAAACAGCATGCGGATGTATTCGTCGGTTTCCTCGACCAGCAGCCGCATCACCGCCCAGAACACACCGATCAGCGGCAGAGCGGGCGTGATGGCGAGAGCAATGGCGGCAATTCCGGTTGGCTGGGCCGCGGCGAAGACCCACTTCGCCGCGAACAGCGCCACCAGATAGAGCGACATCAGGACCGCCACCCGCAGAACATAGCGCCGCGTGGCCGGGCTTGCGCAACTATTCATGGCTCAGCACTTCGCGCAGCTTCTGGTGCGCTTGGTATTGATTGAGGCCACCGCCGCTGCTGTGAGCGTGGTGATCAAAATCGCCTTGGAGGCCGGCGGCAGGTCAAGCATGCCCGCCACGACAGCCGCTGCGAGGATGATGAAGGCCCAGAGGAGGGCCATACGGATATTAGCCATTGGTCAAGCTCCCTTTCAACTATGGAAAGGATACTTGTCATACGAGTCGCACTTTGTCAAGCAAGCTTTCCATAATGGAAAATACGGTCCCCTTGCGTGGATGTGTTTGCTGAACAGGGGTGACTTTTAGCCAGCCGCCCCCTATGTCTGCCGCCATGGCAAAGCTGCTCACTACGACCACCACAACAACGACCTCGGTTATCCGGGGGCGGTCGCTGTTGGTCTGAGCCAGCGCATCCGCCACCCGGTTGGGGTGGCGCGGTGTCCTCCCTCAACCGGTTGTTAAAGCTCAACACCGCTCTTCCGGTGCGCGCCCCCATGCCCTAAGGCGCCCCGCAAACGAGACGGATACGAGACGATGACCGAACTATTGAAGATCAGCCTGCCCGATGGCTCCGTGCGCGAAATGGAAGCGGGCAGCACGCCGGCCGATGTTGCCGCCGCGATTGGTCCGGGCTTGGCCAAAGCCGCGCTCGCCGCTCGCGTGAATGGCGAAGTGCGTGACCTTGGCCGCCCGTTTGAAGGCGACAGCGAACTCGCGCTGATCACCGCCAAGGATGAGGCTGATGCGCTCGAACTTGTGCGCCACGATTACGCGCATGTCCTCGCCGAAGCGGTGCAGGCGCTGTGGCCCGGCACGCAGATCACCTTTGGCCCCGCCACCGATGACGGCTTTTATTATGACGTGATGGCCCCTGCGAGCCGCGAGCCGTTTGGCCTGGAAGACCTGCCCGCCATCGAGGAAAAGATGCGCGAGATCATCAAGGCGGACAAACCCTTGCGCCGCGAGGCGTGGTCGCGCGAGGCTTTGATCAAAAAGTGGGAAAGCGAAGGCGAGGCGTTTAAGGCCGAATGGGCCAAGACGCTTCCCGAAGATGAAGAGCTGACGGTCTATTGGTCGGGCGAACCCGGCAGTGAAGGCGCGTGGCTGGACATGTGCCGCGGCCCGCATTTGCCCTCCACCGGAAAGCTCGATCCGCAGGCGTTCAAGCTGATGCGCACCGCCGGCGCATACTGGCGCGGCGATCAGAACAACGCGCAATTGACGCGCATTTACGGCACCGGCTGGCTCAACAAGAAGCAATTGAACGCGCACCTGCACCGGCTGGAAGAGGCCGCCAAACGCGATCACCGCAAGCTGGGCCGTGAGCTCGATCTGTTTCACTTTGAGGACTTCGCGCCCGGCGCTGTGTTCTGGCACCCGCATGGCTGGCAGATGTTTCAAAACCTGCTCACCTATATGCGCCGGCGACAGGAGGAGGCGGGCTATGTTGAAGTGAACACGCCCGATGTGATGGACCGCAGCCTGTGGGAGACTTCGGGCCATTGGTTCAATTATGGTGAGCATATGTTCACCACGCAGACCGAGGACGAGCGCGTCTTTGCGCTAAAGCCGATGAACTGCCCCGGGGGCGTTTCGCTGTTCGCGCATGGCCTCAAGAGTTATCGCGACCTGCCGCTGCGCATGGCGGAGTTCGGCAAAGTGCACCGCTATGAGCCCTCGGGCGCGCTCCATGGCCTGATGCGCGTGCGCCACTTTACTCAGGACGATGCGCATATCTTCTGCACGCCCGAACAGCTCAACGATGAGAACCGCGACGTCGTCGCGCTGGTGCTCGATATTTATCGTGAGTTCGGCTTTGACGACGTGCGGATCAAGCTTTCAACGCGGCCCGAAAATCGCATGGGCTCCGACGAGGTCTGGGATGTGCTCGAAGGATCGCTGATCGATACGCTGGATGCGATGGGTCTGGAATACACGATCAACGAAGGCGAGGGCGCGTTTTACGGTCCTAAGCTCGAATTCGTCCTGCGCGACGCGATTGGGCGCGATTGGCAGTGTGGCACGCTTCAGGTCGATATGAACCTGCCTGAAGCGTTCGACATCGGTTATGTGGCGGAGGATGGCGAGAAGCACCGCCCCGTCATGCTGCACCGTGCGCTGTTTGGATCGTTGGAGCGGTTTATCGGCATTCTGATCGAGCATTATGCGGGCAAGCTGCCCGTATGGCTCGCGCCGGTACAGGCGGTGGTCGCGACGATTGTGTCGGATGCGGACGAGTATGCGATTGATACAGTCGCCAAGCTCAAAGCCGCTGGGTTGCGAGTGGACAGCGATCTGCGCAACGAGAAGATCAACTACAAGGTGCGCGAACACTCGCTGGCGAAAGTCCCGCACCTGCTGGTGGTCGGCAAGCGCGAGGCGGAGGAAGGCACCGTGGCGGTGCGCACGCTGGGCGAAAAAGAGCAGCGCGTGATGAGCCTTGATGAGGCCATCGCAATGCTGAGCGAGGCTGCGTTGGCGCCGGATATGGTCTGATCAGCCGACACTAGAGCTTGACTTACCAGCAGCAATAACAATGCTGCTGGTGATGAAAAACGGCAACCGATTTATTGTGTACGTTGATGAGAGTGGTGACCACTCTTTAGAAAAAGTCGACGAGGCGTATCCGATTTTTGTGCTAGCCTTCTGCGTTTTTTATCAGAAGAATTATATCGAGAAAATCATACCAGCCATTGAGCGGTTGAAATTTGAAAAGTTCGGTCACGACATCGTAATTCTACATGAAAGGGAAATTCGTAAGGAAATTGGCCCATTCAAATTCGCTAACAAGGCTGAAAAGGATCAATTTCTTGAGGCTCTAACTGCGATCATTGAAGAGAATAATTTTATCTTGATTTCCTGCGTGATCGACAAGCGCGAGCTTAAGCTATCTTCAGAGAACAGGGAGAATCCTTACCATATTGCTTTGGGCCATTGCCTTGAAACTCTTTCCGACCTGCTGGATGAGAAAGCCAGTCCGAGGCTCTGACACACATAGTTTTCGAGGCGCGTGGAAAAAGAGAAGATGCAGAACTTGAGTTGGAGTTTCTTAAAATATGTGCGGGCGATAATGACAAACGCCGGAAGTACCCGTTCGCAATCAACTTAGCGAACAAACAAATAAACTCTGCCGGCCTTCAACTAGCGGATTTAGTCGCCAGACCTATCGGCTTGCATCATCTGAGAAGCGATCAGCCAAACAGAGCATTCGAGGCTTTGCGCCCGAAGTTCTTCTGTAGAGGAGGGCGAGAAAAGGTTGGATCCGAATTCGAAGGCTACGGACTGAAAATCATCCCAGGTCCAAAAAGCGAAAAGCCCCGGTGAACCCACCGAGGCTATGACGCCGACCGGGAACCCCCAATCCATTTCTTTCTCTATTTGTCCTTATAGGACATATATCAATGCCGAATAGTGAGTCGCTGCAGGAGTCAAGTCCAATATCCACAGGAGTGAAGAACACGCCCTAATCGAGCCAGCGAGCAGCCAGGACCGGGCCACCTTCGGGCACGTGCAGGATCAGCGCGTGGCGGTCTGCGCTGGTGCCGCCGGGCAAGTCTGTCCGGTTTAGCGCGATGCTTTGGTCACCGCCGGTCCATTGCGCGATGCGCCGCTCGCCCAGCAGGACATTGGTGTAGGTCACGCGCCGCCCGCGATTTTCGCCGCGCCCGATATTGACGCTGGCGCGGCGCTTTACGCTGACTGCGACCAATTCAGCAGTGCGCTGTGTTTTTCCCGCAAGCCCAATGGCAAAGCCCTTGCCGGGCACGGCGCGCACGCTCAAACCCGCTGTTGCCGGGGGTGCGCTGGCGAGCAGGCGGCGCAAGGCAGGCTCATCCGAGCCAACTTCGCCCGCGCGCCCGTTGATCACGGCTTGCGGAGTGTAGACGCCGTTATACCCAGCCAGTTCGCGCCTGCGATAGGCTTGCTGGAGAGCGGTGTTTGCAGGCGAGGCGAAGGTGTCTTTCCAGCCGAGCCGATCCCAATAATCGACCGGACGCGAAATCACGACGAGCGAAGGATCGGCGTCGAGCCGCGCGGCGAGCCGGTCAGCGGGCGGGCATGAGGAGCACCCTTGGCTCGTGAACAGCTCGATCAGGGCAGGCGCGTTTGCGTCGGCACTCAGGCTTTGAGCAGCGGTCTGGCGCGGCGCACCGAGGCTTGCGAGAAACACGGCTCCCATAACCAGCATGGCAATCCCAAAGGCGGCTCGAAACCCAAAGTCGGCTCGAAACATAGCGTAACTCTCCCAGATCAGCGCAGCGCGCTCAGGGTGTTCGCTCAGAAACAGTGGGAAGTTACAGCCGCGCTTCAGAAGAGCAGCGGGGTGGCTTGTCCAGCGAGGATCAGCGCGGCTGAGCAGCCCAGCACGATTCCCATGCGCGCGCTTTCCTGTGCACGCTCTAGCGCGGCGGCAGGCGTCATGGCGCGGGTAAGGGCGATGGCACGGCTCATGCTGCGTGTTTTCGCCTGAAAATCCTAACAGCGGGTTAACGCTTTGCGCGCCCGACTAACGCCCGCCACGCTAGGGCTCGCCGGACTATGGCTGGCTGGACTATGGCTGGCTGGGCATTTGCTGGCTGGCGCAGTGAAAGCCGCCGCCCCCGGCCAGCACCGCCCCGGCAGGCAGGCCCACGCATTTGCGGTCTGGAAAAAGCGCAGCGATGGCGGCCACTCCGCCGGCGTCTTGCGCGGTGCCGAAAGTCGGGACAACCACCAGATGCGTTGTGATTGCGAAGTTCACATAGCTTGCAGGCTCCACCGTGCCGCCGCGCTCAAACCGCCCGACAGACGGCACGCGGGTCACCGTCACCCCGGCCTCGGAAAGCCGCGCGGTGGCATCGGCGAAGATCGCCGCATTGGGATCATCCGGCCCGCTCGCCTCGGGTACGATGACATGGCCGGGCGCCACAAAGCGCGCGAGATTATCGACATGGCCATCGGTGTGATCGTTGATGAGCCCCTCACCAAGCCAGATCACCCGCTCAAAGCCGAGCTGGGTGCGCAGTTCGGCTTCCAAAAGCGCGCGGCTCATTGCGGGATTGCGGTTCGGGTTCAGCAGGCATTGCTCGGTTGTGATCGCGCAGCCCGTGCCATCGCCATCGACCGCGCCACCTTCCAGTATCATCGTCGAGCTCGACAGCGGCATCCCTGCATCGCGCGCGAGCTCGGCGCCGATGGTTTCATCGCCCGGCATCTTATACTTGCCGCCCCAACCGTTGAACGCAAAGCGGCGCGCGGCGCGCTGACCGTTCTGAAAAACGATCAACGGTCCGGTGTCGCGCAGCCAGATGTCGCCAAAGACGCGCCGCTCCAGCTTGACCGCTTCGCTCACCAGAGCCCGCGCGCGCGCTTCGTTTGTCTCATCACGCACCAGCAGCCGCACCTGCTGGCCGCTCTCAGCCACCGCATTGGCGAAGGCGGCGATCTGCTCTTGCGCGGGTTCCAGCACGCCGGGCCATTCCTCGGCAGCATGGGGAAAGCCGATCCATAGCCAGTCCTGCGGCGCCCATTCGGGAGGCATCGTCACTTGCTTCATGCCCGCAGCCCTACAGCGCCTGAAGATTGCAGCAAAGTCGATTGCGGCAAAGCCGGTTGCGGCAAGAGCGGGGGCGCGCCAAAGGACTTGCACTATGGTCGACACCCCCCTTCTGGCCAAACCCGCTTGGACCGATGCGCTGGCGCGCGCCCGCGACCATGCGCCGTTCCTTGACCGGTCGCTCAAGCGGATGCCTGAGCTGGCTGCGCTGCTGGAAGCGGGTGAGGGCGAAGCGGGGCTTGCATGGGCGCGGACACATGGCGAGGACGCGGATGCAGGCGTTGCGCTGCGCCGCGAGCGGCTGGCGTTGGCGACGGCGCTGGCGGTGGGCGATCTGGCGGGTGCCTTTGCATTGCCGCGTGTCGTGTCCGAACTCACCCGGTTCGCTGACCGCGCGCTCGACACCGCGATCCGCACCGCCATTCAAGAGCGCACCGGCGAGGCTGAACCACACGGTTTCATCGCGCTGGCGCTGGGCAAGCAGGGCGCGGGCGAGCTCAACTATTCTTCCGACATTGATCCCGTCCTGCTGTATGATGCGGCGCGCCTGCCGCACCGCGCGAAGGATGATCCGGGCGAAGCGGCGCAACGCTACACGAGGCGCGTCGTCAAGCTGCTCTCGGAAAACACTGCGGAAGGCTATGTCCTGCGCGTCGATCTGCGGCTGCGCCCAGCGAGCGAGATCAGCCCGCTTGCCGTGCCGCTGGCGCTGGCGCTGGAGCATTATCACAGCGCGGCTCTGCCATGGGAGAGGGCGGCCTTCACCCGCGCGCGCCCGGCGGCAGGCGATCTGGCGGCAGGCGAAGCGTTTCTCGACGCGATCCGTCCGTTCGTGTGGCGGCACACAATCGACTTTGGCGCGATGGAGGAAATCCGCTCGCTCACCGCGCGTATTCGAGACAATCAGCATGGCGCGCGCGATGTTGGCCCCGGCTTTGACATAAAGCGCGGGCGCGGCGGCATCCGCGAAGTCGAGTTCGTCGTTCAGACTCACCAGCTGATCCATGGCGGGCGCGACCCGCTGCTGCGGGTGCGCGGGACACGTGAGGGGCTTGATGCGCTGGCACGGGCGGGGCGGATCGAACCTGATGATGCGCGTGTGCTGGGCGAGAATTACGACCGCCTGCGCGTGATCGAGCATCGCCTGCAAATGGTGAATGATCGCCAGACGCACGAACTGCCCGAGGGCGATGCGCTGGATAGCGTTGCACAGCTGGACGGCCTGCCGGACGGTGCGGCATTGGTGGAAGAATTGCGCGCGCTGACCGACAGCACGGCGGCGCGGTATGAGGCGCTGATCGGCGAGCCCAGTCCAGCGCCCGCTGCCCCGCTGCCTCCGCTTGAGGCCCAGGAGCATGCCGAGACACTGGACGAGTTGGGCTTTGACAATCCCAAAGCGCTGGCGGACCGCATCGCTGCTTGGCGCGATGGGCGGTATCAGGCTTTGCGCACCAACCAGGCGCTTGCTGCATTCGATGCGCTGACCCCGGCGCTGCTGACCGCGCTGGCGGCGAGCGATGACCCGATGCGCGCGCTCACACGCTGGGAAACGCTGCTCGAACGCGCGCCATCTGCGCTCACCTTGTTTCGCTTGCTCAATGCAGAGCCCGCTTTGCTGGATCGGTTGGTGGCCGCGCTGACCTTGGCTCCCACGCTGTCCGATGAGCTCGCGCGGCGGCCTGAATTGCTTGATATTCTGCTTGATCGCGATGGGCTGGATTTGCCCGGCAGCGTGGAGGAGATCGCCCAGCGCATGGCTCTGGCGGCGGAGCGCGACGATTATGAAGCGCTGCTTGATGCGATCCGGCTGGTCACCGGAGAGCTGCGGTTTGCGCTGGGCATCCAGCTGATCGAAGGGCTGGCCGATCCGCTGGAGATAGGCGCTGCCCTGTCACGCGTGGCCGAGGCCGCGTTGCAGCTGGCCGCGCAAGGGGCTGAGGCGGAGTTTGCCAGCACCCATGGCCGGATTGCAGGCAGTGAATTGCTGGTCATCGGGCTGGGGCGGTTCGGCGGCGGAGCGCTGACCCACGCGTCTGATCTCGATATGGTGTTCCTGTTCAAAGGCGATTTCAACGCGCAGTCCGATGGGCCGCGCCCTCTCTCGGCCACGCATTATTACAACCGGCTCGCCAGTCGGGTGAGCGCGGCTCTCTCAGTCCCCACGGCGCAAGGGGCGCTGTATGAGGTGGACACGCGGCTGCGACCACAGGGCGCGCAAGGTCCGCTGGCCGTCAGTTGCGAAGCGTTCGAGAAATACCAGCGCGAGGCGGCGTGGACATGGGAGCATATGGCGCTCGCCCGTGCGCGGGTGCTGGTCGGCTCTGACGAGGGGCGCGGCGCGCTTGAAGCGATCATGCGCAGCGTCCTGCGCCGCCCGCGCGATGATGCGAGTGTGCGCGAAGCGGTGACGGACATGCGCGCGCAAATGGCGGCGCACAAAGCGCCCAACGGTCCGCTCGATATAAAGCGTCAGCGCGGCGGGCTGATCGACTGCGAATTTCTGGTCCATTACCTTCAACTGGCCGGGAAGAGCGCTGCGGGTGAGCCGCTCGATACAGCCTATGAAAGCGCGTATTCGCCCGACCTTGGCACGGCGATCCCAGCCTTGATCGAAGCGGGCCTGTTCCCGCAATCCATGCGGCCTGACTATGATCTGATGGCCCGCATGATCGTCGCACGCCGTCTGCTTGCGCCCGGTGCGGAGGAGCCGCCAGCCTGCGCAGCCAAAGCGCTCGCCAAAGCGTGCGGTGCGGCGGATTACAATGCGCTCTTGCGCTCGCTTGGTGAAGCGCGGCAAAGGGTGCGCGGGGTTTGGACACGGATTCTCAAGCGTCCGATTGAGGACGCGCAAACGGAGCACATTTCATGAGCGATTTTCCTGCAGCCGGTGATGCCATGCCCGATATCGAAATGGGCACGCCCGATGGCGGCACAGTCAAGCCCAGCGATTTCCAAGGCAAAAAGCTGGTCGTCTTTTTCTACCCCAAAGACAACACCCCCGGCTGCACGACCGAGGCGAAGGATTTCTCGTCGATGATAGACGATTTCGCCGCTGCTGGCGCTGAGCTGCTGGGCGTCTCCAAGGATTCCGCGAAGAAGCACCAGAACTTCATCGCCAAGCACGATCTTACCACACCGCTCGCCACTGATGCAGAGGAAGGCGGTCTGTCCGATGCGCTGGGTATCTGGACTGAAAAGCAGATGTACGGGAAGACCTATATGGGCATGGTCCGCACCACCTATCTGGTCGATGCCGAAGGGACGATCGCGCAGGTTTGGAACAAGGTGAAGGTCAAAGGCCACGCCGAAGAGGTGCTGGCCGCTGCAAAGGCGCTTTGATTCAGCGATGCAGACCGTTGCCTCTGCGATCCGCGCCGCGCTGCTAACGCCGGACCCGCGCGCCAAGTGCTTTGCCACGCGCGCGCTGGTCCGGGCATGGCGGCGCGGTGATTTGGCGCCGGTTTTCGATGTCGCGATGCCGGACCATCCGGCGCGCCCTGAGCGCCCCGAATTGCTGGCACCGGGTCAAATGCCCAAGCGCGGCAAAGGCGGTTCCGAGCGCGCCCGGCTCGCTCTGTGGCACAGCCTTGCCCATATCGAATTTGTCGCGATTGATCTGGCGCTCGATATGGCCGGGCGGTTTGGCGCTGAGATGGGGCCTGATGGCGATTGGGGCTTTGTCAGCGATTTCCTCGATGTGGCCGCCGACGAAGCGATGCATTTCGCGTTGCTGGCGCGCAAGCTGGAAGCGATGGGGAGCCATTACGGCGCGCTGCCAGCCCATGGCGGGCTGTGGCAGGCGGCCTATGAGACACGGCACGATGTTGGCGCGCGGCTCGCCGTGGTGCCCATGGTGCTTGAAGCGCGCGGGCTTGATGTGACCCCGGCGACTTTGGAGCGAGTCCAGGCGGCGGGCGATTCGAACGGTGCAAAAATCCTGACTCGCATTCTTGACGATGAAATCCGTCACGTTGCCTTTGGAACAAAACACTTTGTTGCGTGGGCGAAAGCGAATGGGCAACAACCCGAAAAATCGTGGCAATCCCTAGTCGGGACGTACTTTCGCGGGCCGATTAAGGCTCCGTTCAACGACTCAGCGCGTCTTGCAGCCGGTTTGTCGCGAGACTTTTACGCAGAGATTGCAGTTTAAAGAATTGCCCCGATAACTCTGGCATCACCGATGGATAACCCATTGGATAAGCAATGAGCGCGCTGACAAGGCGCCCAGACGACACAAAGTCGCTTTGTAGGAACGGGTCAGTATGCGTTTTGCTTTCGGGCAGTCATTTTTGAAAAGCGGTCTTGCAAAGGCCGGTGTGGCTTTCGCTGCGGCGACAGGTCTGCTGGCGGCAACACCGGCCTATGCCGATGCGTCTGCGACAGTCGCCAGCGATGTGGTCACTGCGGTTGAGAAGGCCGAGACCGAGAAGCCTCAGACCGGCGATCCGCGTTTTCGTGAGCTGTTTGCGCAGTGGTCCGCGCTCGACAATGGCGGGCCGCAGGAATTTGCACTGCCCAGTCAGCCCTCCACCATGCTCGATGGCCCCATCGCGAGTGGCCCGGTGGTGGCAACCCCTTCGCGCCACCCGCTCAGCAATGCGAGCGTTGGGCGCGTCTCAAGCAATTTTGGCTGGCGTCGCCACCCGGTGCTCGGCAAGCGCAAGCGCCACCACGGCATTGATATCGCCGCTCCCAGCGGAACGCCCGTCTATGCGACGGCGGATGGTGTCGTTGAGAAAGCCTATTACTCACGATCCTATGGCCGCGTGATCTACCTCGACCATGGTGCAGATTTTGAAACCCGTTACGCGCATCTTTCCGGCATGACAGTCGCGCCTGGTGCCCGCGTGCGCAAAGGCGATCTGATCGGTTTTGTCGGATCGTCGGGCCGGTCCACAGGACCGCACCTGCATTACGAGATCCGCATCGCTGGCCAACCGGTCAACCCGATGCCCTACATGCGCGAAAGCGCCACGCTCGCTTCCTTCCAGGCTCCTGCCACGATTGCTCCGCCTGAAGCGGCCACAGGTCGCGCCCGTCCGGGGCAGCTTGGCAAAGCCGCAAAATAGCGCTAGCATCCTTCCTAAGATGAGCACAGCGCGCTGCGCTCTACTGAGATAACCCGCCAAAGGTGGGTCGGACATTGGAGAGGGTGTCCGAGTTTAGGCGGCGGGTCATTCCGCCGCCTTTTTTCTTGCCTCCCGTGCAATCCTTCACCGCTTCGACGCATCAATTTTGCTTGAGTGCTCAATTGGTGCAGCTAGGCTCTCTATCGGAGAGACATGAGCCGTCGCCTTGGAAAAGGCAGACGGCCTAAGCGGAAGAGGAAAGCCACCCCATGCACCCGATTGCACACGCAGCAGCGCGTCCAGACCATCCGGCTGTCATCATGACCGGCAGCGGCGAACAGATGACATTCGCAGAATTGGACGCCGCCGCGAACCGGTTTGCCCATTTGCTGCGCGCGCGCGGGATCGGGCCAAGCGAGGCGGGCGGTGATACCTTTGCCGTCCTGCTCGAAAACCGGCTGGAATACTTCACGATCAATTGGGGATCCCAGCGCGTGGGCACAATGATGGTGCCGGTCTCAACCCGGCTCACCGGACCGGAGATCGCCTATATCCTCAAGGATTCCGAGGCGAAGTTGCTGATCACCTCCACGCGCTTTGCTGAGCCCTTGGAGGCGATCCGCGCGCAATGCCCCGAGCTTGAAGTGCTGGTCGCTGACAGCGGCGGCGTCGATGATTTCGCAGCCGAGCTTGCCAAGCACAGCGCTGCGCCGCCCAGCGATCAGACTGCGGGGCAGATCATGTTGTATTCGAGCGGCACGACTGGCCGGCCCAAAGGCGTCAAGCCCGCACCCCCCGCCGATCCCGATCCGCAGGCGCCTGTGCCGCTGATGGGATTGGCGACAATGGGCTTCGGGATGCCCGCTGATGGCTCGATGGTCTATCTCTCGCCTGCGCCGCTCTATCATGCCGCGCCGCTGGGATGGACCTCGACTGTGCACCGATTGGGCGGAACGGTGGTGGTGATGGAGAAGTTCGATCCGGAAACCGCGCTTGCTGCAATCGAGCGCTACAAGGTGACAGACAGTCAATGGGTCCCGACGCATTTTGTGCGCTTCCTCAAGCTCGATCCGGGCATCCGCACTCGATTTGACCTCTCCAGCCATCAACGCGCCATGCACGCAGCCGCGCCTTGTCCCGTGCCGATCAAGCGCGAGATGATTGAGTGGTGGGGGCCGATTGTGAATGAATATTACGCCGGCTCCGAAAGCATCGGGATGACCTTTGCCACTAGCGAAGCGTGGCTCGCTAATCCCGGCACAGTGGGCGCGGCTATCTATGGCAAGGTCCACATTTGCGGCCCTGACGGCGAAGAGGTCGCGGCGGGCGAGGATGGCCTCATCTATTTCGAGAACGACCTGCTGCCGACCTATCACAACGATCCCGACAAGACCGCCGAAGCCATGCACCCCAAGGGATGGATGACGCTGGGCGATATCGGCCATCTCAATGAAAGCGGCTTTCTGTTCCTGACCGACCGCAAGAGCCACATGATCATTTCGGGCGGGGTCAACATCTACCCGCAGGAGATCGAAAACCTGCTGGTGACGCATGACAAGGTGATGGACGCCGCCGTGATCGGTGCGCCTTGTCCTGATCTGGGTGAGAAGGTTGTGGCTGTTGTGCAACCGATGGACATGGCGCAGGCCGGAGGGCTGGAGGAAGAGCTGCGCGGTTTCCTCGCGCCGAGCCTCTCGCGCATCAAAATGCCCAAGCTGTTCGATTTCCGCCCGGACTTGCCGCGCGAGGCCAATGGTAAGCTTTATAAACGCGAATTGCGCGATGAGTATGCAGCGCGCGCCAAAGAGACCGCGTGATGGGCTCGCCCGCGACGCTGCCAACCGCGCTGGCCAAGACTGTCATCAACCCTCACGCCTATGGCGAATGGGACGGGCTGCTTGATACCTTCGACCATATCCGCGCAACCACGCCGGTGGCGCGAGTTGAGCCGGAAGAGCCGGGCCTGTTCGAGCCATTCTGGTTCATCAGCCGGTATGAGGATGTGAAGCGCATCTCAAAGGACAACGCGACCTTCCTCAACAATCCGCGCCCGGTCGTGTTCAGTTTCAACAAGGCGATCGAGTTCAGCCGCGCCGCGACCGGCTCCAACATGCTGGTCGATTCGCTGGTGGTGTTCGATGCGCCGATCCATCCGAAATACCGCCGGCTGACGCAGGATTGGTTCATGCCCAAGAACCTTAGCCAGATCGAAGGCGAGATCCGCGCCTTGGCCGCCCGCACGGTTGATGCGATGCTGGCGGCGGGGCCTGAGCTTGATTTCGTCGAGACCGTGTCCGGCCCATACCCGTTGCGCGTCGTGATGCAGATCCTTGGCGTGCCGCCTGAGGACGAGCCGCGCATGCAGATGCTTACCCAGCAGTTGTTTGGCGGACAGGATGCGGACCTTTCCGGCACCGGCATGGAGAACATGACGGCTGAGCAAGTGGTGCAACTGGTCGCGGGCGCGGTGAAGACATTCGAGGATTACTTCGCCGGGTTGGCGCAGGAGCGCCGTGCGAACCCTACCGATGATGTCGCCAGCGTGATCGCCAATGCGCTCGTCGATGGCGAGCCGCTGCCCCCGCGCGATATGGCGGGCTATTACATCATCGTTGCGACCGCCGGGCATGACACAACCAGCGCTTCGACCGCAGGCGCGATGCAGGCGCTCGCCGCGGACCCAGAGCAATGGGCGCGTGTGCGCGAGGACCGATCGCTCTTGCCCGGCATTGTCGAAGAGGCGATCCGCTGGACCAGCCCGGTGCAGCACTTCATGCGCACCGCGGCTGAGGATGTGGATGTCGGGGGCCAGCTGATCCGCAAGGGTGACTGGATGATGATCAACTATGTCGCCGCCAACCATGACCCCGAGCAATTTCCCGAGCCACGCCGCTTTGATGCTGCGCGCTCGCCCAATCGGCACATGGCCTTTGGCGCAGGCGCGCACCAATGTCTGGGCCTGCATCTGGCGCGGCTGGAAATGCGAATTTTGTTTGAGGCTCTGCTCGACCGCGTGGAGACGGTGGAGCTCGCCGGGGAACCGCGCCGGGCGACCAGCACCTTTGTCGGCGGGCTGAAATCGCTGCCGCTGAGCATTCGCGCGGCATAAGGTTTTGTGTGCCTAAGCCTTGGATATGGGTATGCGCGCAGAACTATTCAAGTACTTCGCAACACTAATCGGCATTCTGGCGAACAATTTGCATAGTCATACCGATTCTTCTGTTATTTTCGGCAAACATATGTTAATGCTCCATTCATGGGAAAAAACTGGAAAACTGTCGCTGCGCCTGACGCGGTTCGTTTGGTCACGGGTGGTGCTTTATGAGCCTACTTGCTGATTATAACCTGCCGTTCATGATCGCGCTTGGCCTGTTGCTGCTCATCAGCGTGGCTCAGATCGTCGGTCTGGGTGACATGTTTGACGCAGGCGACGCTGATGTCGACTTCGATGTCGATCCCGATGGGGTCGCAGGAGGCGGCGGCTTCATCGACGCTGCATTCAGCCTGCTGGGGCTGGGCCGGGTGCCGTTCCTCATCTGGCTGATGGTGCTGCTGTTCCTGTTCTCCGCAATTGGCGTTGCGGGGCAGGCGACAGCGATCTCGCTCATCGGCACACCGCTTAATCCCATGCTCGCCGCAGTCCTCGCCGCGATTGGAGCAATTCCGGTGAATAGCGCGGCGATGCGTCCGCTAGCAAAGCTTTTGCCGCAGGATGAGACCACCGCAGTGGGCCTTGAAAGCCTGGTGCGCCGCGATGCCGAAATTCAGATCGGCACAGCGCGTGCTGGGTCTCCGGCGCGCTCCAAAGTGATCGATGCTTTCGGCCATCCCCATTTTGTCATGGTTGAACCCCATGATGCCGGAGAAACGCTGGGCGAAGGCGAAACAGTCCTGCTTGTCCGGCGCGAAGGAGAGACCTTTTACGCCATCCGCTACGAAAGCCCGCTGCTCGGCCTCGAATAACCAAATTCGATTGACGCTGACCCCCTGACGCGGGACATTTGCAATTCTACGGGAGAATTTATGGAAACGCTGATTGAAATCGCATTCTGGATCGGGATCGCCCTGATCGTTCTCGTGGGGATCTTCGTATTCCTCACCACGCTTTACCGACGTGCATCCAAGGAAACCGCCTTTGTGCGGACCGGGGTCGGCGGCGAAAAGGTCGTCATGAATGGCGGCGCGCTCGTCTTCCCGGTGTTCCACGAAACCATGCCTGTCAACATGAACACGCTGGTGCTCAGCGTCGTGCGCAAGGACGCCGAAGCGCTCATCACTCTCGACCGATTGCGGATTGACGTGAAAGCGGAATTCTACGTCCGCGTGCGACCGGATGCTGGCGCCATCGGCATGGCCGCGCAAACTCTGGGCCAGCGCACGATGCAGCCGGAAATGCTCAAGGATTTGGTCGAAGGTAAATTCGTTGACGCGCTGCGCTCGGTCGCGGCGGGGATGAGCATGAACGAGCTGCACGAACAGCGCGCTGACTTTGTTCAAAAGGTGCAGCAGGTCAGCTCCAACGATCTGGCAATGAACGGGCTGGAACTGGAATCGGTCTCGCTCACCGGGCTCGACCAGACCAGCATTGAACACTTCAACGCCAACAACGCCTTTGACGCCGAAGGTCTGACCAAGCTCACCGAGCAGATCGAAGCCCGCAAGAAACTGCGCAATGATATTGAGCAGGACACCCGCGTGCAGATGGAGGGCAAGAACCTCGAAGCCGATCAACGCTCGTTCGAGATCAGCCGGGACACCGAATATGCCCGGCTTCAGCAGGAGCGCGAGGTCGAAATCCGCCGCGCTTCGCAAACCTCGGAAATCGCCCGCGAACAGGCGGAGCGCAACCGGGAAGCCGAAGCCGCGCGGATTGAGGCGAAGAAGCAAGTCGACGCGCAGCAGATTGAGGCCGACCGGCTCGTTGAAGAAGCGCGGATCGATCAGGGCCGCGCGCTCGAAATCGCCCGGCAGGAACAGCAAATCGCGGTCCAAAACAAGTCGCGCGAGGAAAGCCAGGCCAAGGCCGAAGCCGACGCCGCGCGTGCCAAGGCGGTCGAAGCTGAAGAGCAAGTCGCAACGGCGCGTGAAAGCGAGATCGCTGAGCGTCAAAAGAAGATCGAGCTGATCGAAGCGGCCAAACAGGCCGAGCGCGAAGCCATCGGGGTCAAGGTCGAAGCCGAGGCGGAGAAAGACGCTGCGACCAACCGCGCGCTGGCGCTCCGGGTCGAAGCCGAAGGTGAGGCGGAAGCTGAAAAGCTGCGGGCCGAAGCGGCGCGCGTTCGCTTTGAAGTCGAAGCTGCCGGTCAGCAGGCGATCAACGAGGCGGCCAACATCCTCTCAATGGATCAGATCAGCTTGCAAACGAAGCTGGCGCTGCTCAAGGTTCTGCCAGAAGTCGTCCGCGAAAGCGCCAAGCCGATGGAAGCGATCGACTCGATCAAGATCGTGCAGGTCGACGGGCTCACCAATGGCGGCTCAGGCGGCGGTGCGGCGAACGATTCGGGCGGCGGCGCACGGGCTGGCTCAGGCAATCTCGCCAGCGACGCCGTGTCCGCCGCGCTTGCCTACCGCGCACAGGCTCCAGTGCTTGACGGGCTGATGAAAGAGTTGGGCCTCGACGGCTCCTCGCTCAACAGTCTTGTACAAGCCGCAACGGACGATCCCAAGGGCGTGGAAGATGCGATTGAAAACTGGTCGCTCGCCCGGGACGAAAACGCCAATGATGGCGAAATCGGCACGGATGAAGCGGCGGAGTAAACTGCAGCGGCCCTCTGAACCAAAGACCCCGCCGCGCCCACAGGTTTGGCGGGGTTTTCTATGGCGATCACAACGACCGCTTAATCGCTCTACCTGAAAGGGAGTGGTAAGATCAAATTTCAACTTAGCGTTGTGGTTGATTGCTAAAGTTCGCGGGTGGGCATTGCGGGACTTCTTAATTTTGTTATCACTTTACTGCTTCTGCTCTTGTAGCAACGGAAACGAATTATGGCTTCAGACCTAGACATTGTCTGTGACAAATGCGGTGGACTCGCACAGTTCAAGTTTGCGTTGATCAGAGCGATAACACGAAAAACTGATTGCATGTATTTTGAAAGGTCCCGCGACTTTCTGGTTCTGCCGGCGACACATGCCGGAAGCTATAAGCGTGCAGCATATTTCCCAGACGTCGGAAACAGTCTTGAGAATATATCACGACTTCCCGAGGACCATTCCATCGAAAAATGGCAATCTTCTAAGAGCGGATTCACGTTGGATGGGCAAGGCGGATTAGGCGTAATGACCTGCACAAGATGTCACCAACGTAGGAGGCACGATTTGCAGTGGCCAGATGACGCATATTTCAGCGTAGACTATAGGGGTCATCGACTGTGGGCCTACAATCGCGCTTACGCAGTCAAGCTGATGAACTACATCAGATCAAATGAACGCAGGAAGGGAATAAAAGGTTATATTGACCGCGGAGACCGAAAGATCGAGATCGATGGAATTGACAATTTCCTGCATAGAATACCGAAAGTCTTTCAATCAAAGAGAGCTAGGCATCATATTGTCAACAAGCTGAAAAAGAAGCTTCAGCCAGTTTAGCAGCCGCTTTCGCGCTTAAAATCTGATACTGCTTGGCAGGAAGCTACCCCAGCAACTTTAGCGCCATCGCGCGCACGTCGGCGCCCATATCCTCGCGCTCCAGCGCCAATGCCAATGTCGCTTCGACAAAGCCCAGTTTTGAGCCGCAATCATAGCGGTGTCCATCAAAGGTCACCGCGTGGAAAGGCTGGTCGCCGATCATCCGGGCCATCGCGTCGGTCAGCTGGATTTCTCCGCCCGCGCCCTTGCCTTGATTCTCCAGCGTGCGCATCACTTCGGGTTGAAGGATGTAGCGGCCCGAGATGATCTTGTTCGATGGCGCTTCGGCCACGGGTGGCTTTTCGACCAGCCCTGTAACCTCGGTGAGCGCACCGCCAGAGCCGGCAACATCCGCGCCCGGCGCGATGACGCCATAGCTGGAGACCTCCTCCATTGGCACTTCGAGCACGCTGATCAGATTGCCGCCCACCTCTTCATAGGCCTCGACCATCTGCTTCATGCAGCCGCCATTTGTTTCACCTAGCCCGCCCTTCTTGCCGATCATCAGCTCATCGGGCAGGAAGATCGCGAACGGCTCCTCCCCCACAATCGCCCGCGCGCACCAGATCGCGTGGCCCAGCCCCATAGGCACTTGCTGGCGCACGGTGATGATATCGCCGGGCGTTGCGCGGGTGGGCTCCAGCACGCCCATATCCTTGCCGCGCTCGGCCATTGTGGTCTCCAGCTCAAACGCCATGTCGAAATGCTCGACAATTGCCGTCTTGCCGCGCCCGGTGACGAAGATCATCTGCTCGATCCCCGCCTCGCGCGCTTCGTCAACGGCGTATTGGATCAGTGGGCGATCAACGACGGGCAGCAGTTCTTTGGGGATGGCTTTGGTCGCAGGCAGGAAGCGTGTGCCAAGGCCGGCGACGGGGAAGACGGCTTTCTTGATCGGCTTTTTGGACATCGCAAACATCCTCTCTCATGCAATCATCTGTATTGTCCGTGGCCCCGTCAGCCAGCATCGTCAATGCCGGCGGGTGCTCCCTCGTCAGTTGCGCGAAAGCCTCGCTGCGCTATGGCTGGCGACCATGGACAAACTCATCATCAAAGGCGGCAACCGCCTCTCCGGCACGATTCCCATTTCCGGCGCGAAGAACGCGGCGCTGACGCTGATCCCCTGCGCCTTGCTGACGGAAGAGCCGGTTACGCTGCGCAATCTGCCACGGCTAGCGGATATTGATGGCTTTCAGCATCTGATGACGCAATTCGGCGTGTCTGTGGAAATTCGCGGCCAGCGCCCTGAGGATTTCGGCCGGGTGGTCACCTTTGAAGCCTCCCGCATGACATCGAACGTCGCGCCCTATGATCTGGTGCGCAAGATGCGCGCGTCGATCCTGGTGCTCGGCCCGCTCCTGGCGCGCTGCGGTGAAGCGACCGTTTCGATGCCCGGCGGCTGCGCGATTGGAAACCGCCCGATTGATCTGCATTTGAAAGCGCTCGAAGCGTTTGGCGCTCAGATTGAGCTGGCGCAGGGCTATGTGCGCGCGATCCAGCCTGATGGCGGCTTGCCCGGTGGTGACTATGATTTCCCGGTGGTGAGCGTGGGCGCGACCGAAAACGCGCTGATGGCTGCTGTTCTGGCTAATGGCACAAGCCGCCTGTTCAACGCCGCGCGCGAGCCTGAGATTGTGGACTTGTGCAATCTGTTGAGCGCGATGGGCGCAGAGATCGAAGGGATTGGCACTTCCGATTTGACGATCCACGGGGTCAAGCGTTTGCACGGCGCGACCTATCAGGTGATGCCGGACCGGATCGAAGCGGGCTCCTATGCCTGTGCGGCGGCGATCACCGGGGGCGAAGTGCGGCTTGAAGGCGCGCGCGCTCCTGACATGATCTCAACGCTCGCCGCCTTGCGCCAGATCGGGCTGCATGTCGAAGAGGACGCAAAGGGCGTCTCGGTCGCGGCAAACGGCGCATTAAATCCCGCCGACCTCACCACGGCGCCGTTCCCGGGCCTTGCCACCGATATGCAGGCCCAGCTGATGGCGCTTTTGTGCAAAGCAGACGGCACCAGCGTCCTCAAGGAAACGATCTTTGAAAACCGCTTCATGCACGTGCCAGAACTCACGCGGATGGGCGCCGATGTAAACACGGAAGGGCGCACCGCAATTGTGAAGGGCGTGGAGACGCTGACCGGCGCGGAAGTGATGGCAACCGACCTGCGCGCGTCCATGAGCCTGGTCATCGCCGCGCTGGCGGCTGAAGGCGAGACTCAGGTGCGGCGTATCTATCACTTGGACCGCGGTTATGAGCGGCTGGAGGAAAAGCTGCAGCTGGTCGGCGCCGATATTGAGCGGGTGGGGGATGATTAGCCGAAGCGCAGTTGTAGTAGCAGCGCTCGCTTTGACCCTCTGGCCGGCTTTTGCGCTTCGGTCTGAGGTAATCCTTGAAGTGACAGGCCTGCCCGTTTTTGCAGAAACGACAGGTCAGTCCCACGTCTATCTCGATCCCCGGCAGTCCAGCGTCAAAGGCGGCTCCCGTTCTCAAGGCTGGTCCATGCTCGGGCGAGAGGACTTGGCTGCGGTGTTTGACGATGAATACGACGCCAAGCCATGCCCCAAGACTGCATCGCGTATTGCAGGGGAGGCGGCCGTGCTGACTGATATTGTCGAACAGGCTCGCAAGCACCGTGTAGTGATCATTAATGAAAGCCACACGGTTACTCTCCATCGCGACTTTTCCCGCTGCGTTATCAGAGCCTTGCGACCCCATGGCTTCTCGGTTCTGGCGGCAGAAACATTCGCCAATGTGAGCGATGGACCCGATCCTGTGGACCAGCATGCGCACCTTCCCTTCCTGCATCAGGATATCGGATATTACAGCAAGGAGCCGGTATTCGCGGCGATGCTGCGCGAGGCCAAGGCGCTTGGTTACCGATTCGCCGCCTATGAGCAGACGTTTTCCTCGAAGCGAGACCGCGAAGAGGAGCAAGCGGCAAATCTGGCTGCAATTCTCGGAAAGATGGGCCAGGGCGAAAAACTGATTGTGCATGTCGGGTATGGGCATGCTGACGAAGTGCCGCGGGTCTATGGCAAGAGCCGCGATCGCTCGATGATGGCGGCGCGATTGAAACGCGATCATGGCTACGATCCGTTGACGCTCGGGCAAACCGTTTGCCGGGGCGGGACGCAGGAGATTGGCCTGCTGGCCATGCCTTCCGATGAAGGCGCCCCGTTCGATTTCGCAATTGAACATCCGCTCAGTGCGTTTGCTTATGGGCGCGCCTCTTGGCGCTTCGACGGCGCATACCAGCCTGTCGCAATCCCTAAGGCTTTCGCCGCATCGGACACTCCACTGATCATCGAAGCCTTTGCTGAAGGCGATCCTTTCAAGGCCCTTCCCCACGACCGCGTTTGGATCGAGCCGGGTGAGGATGTGCGGCTTGCGCTAAAGCCAGGTCGTTACACCGTCAGGGCTGTGCGTCCGGCTGTCCTTTCTGCAGTGCGTTCACCAACCAAACCCTGATTGCGCTCGCGAGACCGGGCGGTGTATCGGCTCCGATGCGCTCAGCGTCAATTCGCGCGACCAGGGCGCTGATCGGCACGCCCTCAGCCCCAGCTGCCGCGCGCAGCATGTCCCAGAAGACCGGCTCCAGGCTGATCGATGTCTTGTGCCCGGCAATCGCAATCGAGCGTTTGACCGGCGGGTGATAGGGGACAGACATGCCGCGACGCTAGGCTGTGCAGATGCCCGCGCCAAGCCGCGAGTGGCGATCAGGCGGCGCGTGCTTTGTCGAGCGGTTCGCGAAAGCCCCCGGGGATCGGCGCGTCAAAGGGTTGCAGGCGGTGGGCCGCCACTGCGAGATCGGCCAGCGGGATCGGGTGCTGAAACTGCAAGCCATATGTATCGACCGCGCCGCCTTCTTCGCGCCAGGCAATCTGTCCAAGACGCTGCGGCAGCCCGTTGACCCGGAAGCTCAGCAAGCGGTTTTCGCTCCAGTCCGCAATGCATTCGATACGTGCGCCGTGGCTCGCCAGATCAACCATTTGCGCGGGCAAATTGTCGCGACCATCGGTCAGCAGAGCGCCTGCGCGGATACCCAGCCGGATCGGCCGGGCGCTGTAGGGCTCATCACACTGGAAGAACTCGCCGGTCTCGACCGCGCTCGCAAACCGGTAGCCGGCCTGGCGTTTGCCCGCCCAGACACGCTCAATCGGATAGGTCAGGCCGTTAGCCAGCGCGAGCATGATCCGGCGCTCTGGCGGCGCATCGTGCAGAAAACTGAGCGATGTGCCGACCTCTGAGACATCGCGCATCACGCAGATATATTCGCCTGTCTGGCACACCACTTTGGCGGTGCGCATCATGAGTGCCTTGCGCGCCTCGGCGTGCGTTTGCGCTGCGTTGTCATGCGTGGGCAACGTCGAAAATTCAGTGGCCATGCGGCACCCCCGGTGTTCGTCCCACCCTCTGGATCAGGGCTAACGAAGGCTAACCTGAGATGGTTAACGAACACCTAAGGGTACCGATCAGGGCCTTCACGCCACAGCGGTCGCTTCGATCTCGATCACGATAGCCGGATCATAGAGCGCGGAGACGCCGAGCAATGTGCTGGCAATGGTCGCGCCTGCTTCGATGTGGTGCTTGGTGATCTGTTCAGCCTGTTCCATGAAGCCAGGGACATCGGTGGTGTAGAAATTGAGCCGCACGAGATTGCTCGCATCCATGTCTGCCGCCCCAAGCGCTGCCATCAGGCAGTCCCACGCCGCCTTGTATTGCGCGACGAGATCACCGGGATGCATCGGCGCGCCGTCCGCGTCCGACGCGGTTTGGCCTGAGAGATAGAGCGTCCGCTCACCGCCGCGCACTTCAACCGCGTGATTGAGCCCGAAGTGTTGCAGCCACGGCGTCGGGTTGTGTGTCGTCTTTTCCATTGCAATTGCCCTCCTGTAAAGGACAGCAATCAATACATGTGTTGGCCGCCATTGATACTCATGGTTGAGCCAGTCATGAAAGCGCCGTTCTCAGAGGTGAAGAACGCTACCCCGCGCGCGATTTCCTCTGCCTGGCCCAGCCGCCCGACTGGAATTTTTGCGACGATCTTCTCCAGCACGTTTTCCGGGACTGCGGCGACCATGTCGGTGTCAATGTAGCCCGGCGCGATGGCGTTGACGGTCACGCCGAACTTCGCGCCTTCCTGCGCCAGCGCTTTGGTAAAGCCGTGAATGCCTGATTTGGCTGCGGCGTAATTGACCTGGCCGTATTGGCCCGCTTGGCCGTTGATTGAGCCGATATTGACGATCCGGCCCCATTTACGCTCACGCATGCCGGGGAAGGTCGCTTTGGCCATATTGAAGCAACCGCCCAGATTGACGCGCATCACGTCATTCCAGTCATCAAAGCTCATCCGGTGCAGCGTCCCATCGCGGGTGATCCCGGCATTGTTGACGACGATATCGACCGGCCCATGCTCTTCTGCGACCGTGGCGCACCCTTCAAGGCAGGCTTCGTGGTCGCCTACGTCCCATTTGTAGGAGGCAATACCGGTGGCCTCGGTAAAGGCCTTCGCTTTCTCTTCATTGCCGCCATAATTGGCGATGACGGTGTGGCCCTGTTTCTTGAGACGCTGGCAAATCGCTTCACCAATCCCACGTGTTCCACCCGTCACGATCGCAACCTTGCTCATGTCATCCCTTTCCCGTCGTAAAGCGGTGCATGCGCAGATGATGCGGCAAGCATTCCGTAACGTCGCGCACACTAAGCGCGCGCTGGGAAGGGTCAATCAGATTAAAGTATAGGGAATGAAAAACGCGAAGGCCCGCGCGGATCAGAACTTGATCTGCGTGCCCACATAGACAGCCTGGCTGTCTTGAACTGAATTGGTCAGCGGGTCGAGCCGCTCCCGCTCCTGACTGAGGCGCACGCCAGCGGTCACATCAACCTTTGACGAGATCGCGAAGCTGCCGCCGACATCGACCGTTTGAGCGGCCAGCGAATCGAGCGTGTTGGGCGAGCGGCCCGCGACTTTCTCATCCTCAAGGGAGAGGCGTGGTTTCAGGCGGCTCGGCTTGTCTTTCGCGGTCGGCTGGCTCGGTTCAAACTCGGACAGGTCAGGCACGCTCATCCGGCGCACATTGTCCGGCAGGATGACCGGGCGAGCGAAGCTTTCATACCCGCGCGCCGAACCAAGATCGAAGCGCGACGTCTTGAGCGCTGCAATCCCTTTGCCAAGGCCCGGAGCCTGTTCCAGCGTGCTGCGGACATTGATCGCCTGTGCAGGGTCTGCGTCAATCCGCACAGCGACAGTCACGGTCTTCCCGTCACCGCGCAGTGCCGGGTTCGATCCAGCAGGCGTGAAGCGAATGCCTTTCTCACGCGCCTTGGTTGCGACGCGGGCTGCGAGATCGGGGTCAACGGTGGCCGGGGTGAACAAATCGAGCGCGCTCGCCTCTTCACTGCTGGCCTTTGCGCCAAACGTTACCAGCGCAAGCCCGGCGGATGGCAGGGCAAGCATGGCAGCGGCGCCAACAGCCAGCATCGGCAGCTTAAGCCGCATTGCTGTTCCGTTAGTGAGCCCCCATGGCATTGCGTCAATGCTCCTGTTAACCGATCCGTCCCGCGTCATGGCAGCGTTCACATGAACCATGCCTGATCCGCAGCACGACCGCGTTAATGACAGCTTGTGATAGAACTATGACTCGCTGAGTCGCAATCTTTTCCACAAGAGCCCTGCCACAAATATGAAAGCGTGTGGCATTCCGGCACACTCCTTGTCGCGGTTGTGCAATCGGGCGGACGGTTCAATCGCGGTAAAGGGAAGGGATGGCTAAAGCGTCAAAAGCGGGCGCTGGCGCCAGCACGCTTGCCGCAACGCCCTTGCCGCGACCCGCTCAGCTTCTATAGAAGCGCACCGAGACGACGATTAGAAAGCCCGCTTATCATGCCCAGCACGCGCCTTACCCTGTTTCGCTCGACAATGGCCATCGCCGCGCTTGGCGCTCTGGCTGCCTGTGGAGGGCGCGAGCGTCCGACCACCGAGCTTCAGGCGACGCAGATCAACACAATTGGGGTCAACGCCTTTTTGTGGCGCGCGGCGCTGGAAACTGTGAGCTTTGCCCCGCTGCTTCAGGCAGACAGTAATGGCGGCGTGGTGGTGACGGATTGGTACGCCAATCCCTCCAACCCCAAAGAGCGGGTGAAGCTGACAGTGACCATCCTTGATCAAGACCTGCGCGCGGATGCGCTGCGCGTGGCGGCGATCCGGCAAGTGGCCGAAGGGCCCGGCTGGGTTGATGCGCCGGTTCAGGCTGCGACGGTGCAGAAACTCGAAGACATCATCCTCACAAAAGCGCGCGATCTGCGGCGCAAGGCTGTGCAGGGCTGAGCCAGCCTCTTTGCGCGGCGCGCCCGGCGCGTTAGCGGTCTGCTATGACTGAGACACGATTCGATCCGGCTTCCGCTGACGGGCGCTGGCAAAGCGCATGGGCTGAGGCGGGCACGTTCACCGCCGATTCCGACAGCGAAAAGCCCAAAAGTTATATCCTCGAGATGTTCCCCTATCCCAGCGGGCGCATCCATATGGGCCATGTGCGCAATTATACGATGGGCGATGTGCTGGCGCGCTATAAGAAGATGCGCGGGTATGAAGTGCTCCACCCGATGGGCTGGGACGCCTTCGGGATGCCGGCCGAAAATGCCGCAATGGAGAAGAAGGTCCATCCCGGCAGCTGGACCCGATCCAACATCGCCGCGATGAAAGCGCAGTTGCAGCGCATCGGCTTCGCGCTCGACTGGACGCGCGAATTTGCGACCTGCGACCCGGAATATTACGGCCACGAACAGGCTCTGTTTCTCGACATGTATGAGGCTGGGCTGATTGATCGGCGCTCCTCAGAGGTCAATTGGGACCCTGTCGATATGACTGTGCTTGCCAATGAACAGGTGATCGATGGCAAGGGCTGGCGCTCTGGTGCCGAAGTTGAAAAACGCAAGCTCGACCAGTGGTTCTTGAAGATCACCGACTTCGCCGAAGACCTGCTCGAAGGACTGGGCGAGCTGGAGGATTGGCCCGAAAAGGTCCGGCTGATGCAGGAAAACTGGATCGGCAAGAGCCAGGGGCTCGAATTCAGCTTTGAGCTTTCCAGCGGTGAGGCACTGCCGGTTTACACGACGCGGCCTGATACGATCTTCGGCGCGAGCTTTGTCGCGGTCGCCGCCGACCATCCGGTCGCGCAGGCGCTGGCGGGTGACGCGAAGGTCGCCGCGTTCATCGAGGAATGCAAGCGCGGGGGCACGACCGCTGCCGCTCTCGAAACCGCTGAGAAGCTGGGCTACCGCACTGCGATTACGGCTAAGCATCCCTTCACCGGCGAGCCGATGCCGGTCTTCATCGCGAATTTCGTGCTGATGGATTACGGCACCGGCGCGGTTATGGGCGTGCCCGGCCACGACCAGCGCGACTTTGAATTCGCCACCAAATACGAGCTGCCAATCACCCGCGTGGTCGCCAAGGATGCCTCTGAGGCCGATGCGCCGATGGGCGAGGAAGCCGAAAGCGGAGACGGCGTGATCGTCAATTCCGACTTCCTCAATGGCAAATCGGTCGAAGAGGCCAAAGCCGATGTCATCGCCCGCGCTGAATCAGGCGGCTGGGGCAAGGGCACGACTGTGTGGCGGCTGCGCGATTGGGGCATTTCGCGCCAGCGCTATTGGGGCACGCCGATCCCGATCATTCACAGCCCCGATCACGGTCCCGTGCCGGTGCCTCGCGATCAGCTGCCCGTGACACTGCCTGAGGATGTGGATTTCGAGACACCGGGCAATCCACTCGAGCGTCACCCAACGTGGAAGCACACGACCTGCCCGATCAGCGGCAAACCGGCGCTGCGTGAGACCGACACGCTCGACACATTCACCAATTCAAGCTGGTATTTCCTGCGCTTCGCTTCGCAGCCGGACGATGCACCGTTTGATCCGGCAGAGATCGCCAAATGGATGCCGGTGCAGCACTATATCGGTGGGATTGAGCACGCGATCCTGCACCTGCTCTACGCCCGCTTCTGGACGCGCGCCTTGGCGCATATTGGCAAGCTTGAGGTGACCGAGCCGTTCGCGGCGCTGTTCACTCAGGGCATGGTCACACATGAGACCTATGCGCTGGGCGATGGCAGCTGGCTTAGCCCGGACGAAGTGCGCAAGGACGGTGCGGACTGGATTGCCATCGAAGACGGAGCGCCGGTCACCGCCGGTCGCGTCGTCAAAATGTCGAAGTCCAAGAAGAACGTCGTCGATCCCGATGCGATCATCGCGGCCTATGGCGCGGATGCGGTGCGCTGGTTCATGCTGTCTGACAGCCCGCCAGAGCGCGATTTGCCGTGGTCACAAGACGGCATCGAAGGCTGCGGCCGCTTCGTTCAGCGCTTGTGGCGTTTGTTTGCTCAGCTCGACACCTCGGCGACGGGCGAAGACAAAGCGCTTGCTCGCAAAGCCCACCAAGCGATTGTCGTGGTGGCCGAAGACATCGAAGCGCTCAGCTTTAACAAGGCGGTTGCGCGCATTTACGAACTTACCGGCGCGACCGAGAAGGCCAAGCCGAGCGAGTCCCGTAACTTCGCGATCCGCACTTTGATGAGCCTTGTCAGCCCGATGATGCCCCACTTGGCCGAAGAGGCTTGGAGCCAATCGGGCCATGAGGGCCTGATTGCCGACGCCGCTTGGCCCACCCACGATCCCGCCATGCTGGTGGAGGACGAGGTCACCATTGCGATCCAGCACAAGGGCAAGCTGCGCGACACGCTCACCGCGCCCAAGGGCGCCTCGAAAGAGGATCTCGAAGCGCTTGCGCTCGCCAGCGAGAAGGTCCAGCGTTCGCTTGATGGCGCAGCGATCCGCAAGGTCATCGTGGTGCCGGACCGGCTGGTGAATATCGTGACATGAGAACCCAAGGCATCGCCTTACTCGCGCTCACAGCATCCCTCGCGCTCACCGCTTGCGGGCTGCAACCGATGTATGCAGGCGGATCGAGCGCGGCGGTGGCGCAGGGGCTGGCGGCGGTCGATGTCCCGGCGATACCGGGGCGCGGTGGGTGGCTGCTGCGCAACGCTTTGCAAGAGCGGCTGACCGCGGGCGGTGAGACAACCCCGCAATACCGGCTCGACGTGCGCGTGGACGATGCGCTGGAAGCCTTGGGCGTGCTCAACGATGACACGATCAGCCGCGAACGCCGCATCCTGCGCACGCGCTATCAGCTGATTGACTTGGCCAGCGGGGAAATTCTGCTGGATGCGACGGCCGCCTCCGATGCCGGGATTGACGTGGTCTCCAGCGAGTATGCCACCATTGCAGCTGAGCAAACGGCGCTGGAAAACCTTGCCAAGGATATCGCTGACCGGATGGCGACCCGCATCGCACTCACGCTGCGAGAGCGCGCCCGCACCGCGCCGTGAAGCTGAAAGGCGCAGCCTTCGTGCGCGGCGTTCCGCGTGAGGCCCGCGAGGCCGGTCTGTTCTTTTTCTGCGGCCCGGATGAGGCTGGCGCGAGCGCCGCAGCGGAAAAGACCATCGCGGCCTTGCCTGATGCGGGCGAGCGGATTGAGCTGAGCGGGGGCGATCTGAAACGCGATGCGGCGCTGCTGGGCGATGAGGCGCGCACCGACTCGCTGTTTGGCGACAAACGCCACATCTATGTGCGCGCCAGCGGCGATGAAGCGCATGATGCGTTGAAAGCCTTGATCGAGACGGGCGATGCCGGCGCAGGCGAAGCTGCGCCCGTCTTTATCGTCGCCACCAGTGCGACTGACAAATCGCGCACCGCGAAACTGCTTGAAAAGCGCGGCGATGCTTTGGTGTGCATGTTTCACCCTCCCGAACTCAGAGACGTGGTCAACGCCGTGCGAGCGATGGCCGATGGTGCGGGGCTGCGCCTGAATGGCAGCGTTGCGGAACAGATCGCGCAAGGCGCCGGGCTCGACGTGCGGCTGGCTCAGTCAGAGATCGACAAGCTCGCGCTGTATTGCGACGCAGCCCCGCAATCGCCCAAGCCGGCGGGGCCCGAAGACTACGAGCAGATCGGCGCAGCGACTGAAGAAGATGGGTTTCAGCCTTTGGTTAACGCGGTCTTAGGCGGCAATCTGGAGCAATTGCCCAGCGAGTTAAAACGGATGCGTGAGTTGGGGCTGAACCCGGTCGGGCTGCTGCTCGCGATTGAGCGCCGGGCCAACATGCTGGTGCAGATCGCGGGCAAGGTTGGGCCAGGCGGACAGCTTGATCGGCTCAGCCAGATTGAAGAGCGCCAGCTGGGAGTTTTCTGGAAAGAAAAACCCGCAATTGGTCAGCAGTTTGCGCGCTGGAATCGCCCTGCGGCCCGGAATTCTGCGGAACGCAGGCTTGATCGGCTCGTGCCTCGACTTATTGCGCTGCACAATCAATTGCTTGCCAACAGCCAAGCCGCGCCGCTCCTGTTGTCGCAGGAATTGACGCAAATCGCGCGCTTCGCTGCCCGCGGCTGAGCGGTCGCAAAATGGGGCACTCGCTATCTCGCACTCGCAAAAAACTGGCCTTTTGTCATTAAGGGCGTCATAGGGATTTTCACATAATACGGGCCGCGGCAAGCGGAGCATACTTAATGAACAAGCTTACCGGAATGCTGCTGGAAGATAGCACCCCGGATGCAGTCGAGCATAAGATAGCGTCCTCGTTGGAGCGCCGTCGCTTGCGCGTCTACATCCTGATGTTGGTGTTTGATGCGATTATGCTGAACGCTGCGTTCATGCTTTCTGCTGCGCTCTATCTGGGTGATGCGTGGCGCCCGTCGATGCTGCAAACCGCACAAATGCTCCTGCCGGTTTACTTCACGATTGCGCTGTACAATTCAACCTACAGCATGCCGTCGCTGACGGACTGGATGTATGCCTCACGCAAAGCTGTGATCGCGCTGGCTATTTCGGCCGCACTTCTCAACTTTCTGGCGTTCTACACGAAATCAAACGCGCAGTTTTCGCGTGTCTCGGTCACGCTTGGCCTCGCTTTCTTTGCGGTCGCGCTGGTATCGTCACGTCGCTGTCTGGCGCTGATCGTCGAGAAATTCTGGGGCGGCAAAGTGCGCAATCAGCTGGTCATCCATGACGGTGGACCAGACTTTTCGCTGGCTACAGCAGTGGCGATCTCGGCCAAGGAATTCAATCTGGACCCAACCGCGCACGATCCCTTTATGCTCGATCGGCTGGGCAAGCTGCTGCGCAATCAGGATCAGGTCGTGGTGAGCACGCCGCGTGAGCGGCGCGAAAACTGGGCATTTCTGCTCAAGTCAGCCGGGGTCGAAGGCGAAATTGTCAGCGAACCGGCGCATTCGCTCGGTGCCTTGGGCGTTCACCGGTATGAAGATCAAGGGCGTACAACATTGATGGTGTCGACCGGCCCGCTGCGCATGCGCTCACGGATGACCAAGCGCGCTTTTGACATTGTCTTTGCCATTGGCGGGCTCATTGCGCTTTCACCGATTTTCGCGATTGTGGCAGCTCTGATCAAGCTTGAGGATGGCGGCCCAATCCTTTTCGTTCAGCGGCGACTGGGTCAGGGCAACCAGTTCTTTCAAATGTACAAATTCCGCTCCATGCGAGAGGAAAAGCTGGATCAGGAGGGGTCCCGGTCCACCGCGCGTGATGATGACCGGATTACCGCGGTCGGCGCGTTCATTCGCAAGACCAGCATTGATGAATTGCCACAGCTGATCAATGTGTTGCTAGGAGACATGTCAATTGTCGGCCCGCGCCCGCATGCCTTGGGAAGCCGGGCGAACAGCAAGCTTTTCTGGGAAGTCGACAACACCTATTGGCAGCGCCACTGCTTGAAGCCGGGTCTGACCGGCCTCGCCCAAGTGCGCGGCCATCGCGGCGCTACGGAGCTGGAAAAGGACCTGACCGACCGGCTGCAATCTGATCTGGAGTATATCTCACGCTGGTCGCTGCGGCGCGATATTGAGATCGTGTTCAAAACGATGTGGGTGCTCCAGCACGACAACGCCTATTAGTCGCGCTGCGGTTGGAACGCCGGGCCGCTTTATTCCCCGCCTTGCGGCACAGAGAATGTGCTGCGGATCCGGCCTTCCTCAGATCCCGCTTGCGATGCCGCCCCTCCGGCAGCGCGGCCATCAATGCTGGAGACCCCGCTGTCCAGATCGATCACCAGCCGGCCGCCATTCAGCGTATCGCTACCACGGCGCAGGCGCACATTGCCCGCGACTGTGATAATCCGGCGATTGAAGTCATAGATTGCCGTATCGCCGGTCGCGCGTTCGTCAGCGCGGCTGACTGAGACGCCTCCGGTTGCAGTGAGCCGCTGCAATTCGAGCCCGCCCGCGTTCACGTAATTGATCAGCATCCGGTCAGATCGCACGGTGAGCCCCGCCTGTGTCACCACGACGTCACCTGTAAAGCTTACGCGATTGACGCGTTCCTCGACCACGATCCGCCCGGCATCCACGCTGACCGGAGCGCGGGTGTTGTGCGACGCGATACCTTGCGCGCTCAGTTCCATCCCGCCCAGCAGCGCGGCTGTCAGAGCAAAGCCGCCCGCGGCATAGCCCAGCGCAATCGCGCTCAAACCGGGTTTGCGGGCGAGATTTTTGGAGCGGGTCAGGCGCAGTGTCATTTGGGCATCCTCAATAGGCCGGGTGTCATCGTAAGGCGTGCATTGCCGTCCAGCGTCACAGTGCGCGCGGTAAGGTCGGCCTGCATGGAATTGGCGGAGAAGCGTCCGGCGGGAATGACACCTTCAACGCCATTGTCCCCAGCGATCCGGCGCGCTTCGAGATCAACCGATACGCCGCTCGCGCTCATGCGGTAGCCATCGGCGGCGGTCAGTTCCACAGCGCCGTCCACATCGACCATCTCTTCCTTGATGTCATATGTACCACCGGGCGCGCGCAGCCGGGCTGGGCCTTCGGGCAGCAGCAATTGCGCGATCAGATCATCCATCCGCACAAGCCCTTCGGCGCTGGAGCGCTGCACCGCTTCCCCTGCGGTCAGCGAGAATGGCTGCCCCTTGTCGTCGCGCCCGCGATACATCGCATTGTCGACGCTAAGCCGCTCATCAATCATCGCGACCTTGTTGCGATCAAGCAGAAAGCTCACTTCGCCGCGCGGCGACAAGGGGGTGATGATCATCAGCGCGGCCAGAACGCCCACACCAATCGGCAGCGCGCGCGCCAAAAAGCCAACCAGCCGATCATGCGATCCGCCGGGCGCGGCAAAGTGCTGGCGGCGGTTGCGCAGCGCCTTGGCTTCGCTGGTTTCGATGCGGCGCTTGATCACCATAAGCGTGCCTTGGCGCGTTGTTCCTTATTCGTGGCTGAAAATGTCACGCTCGGCCCAGCCGGCAATGTCGAGCAGCGCGCGGGTGGGCAGAAAGTCATAGCATGCTTGCGCCAGGTGCAGCCGATCCTCGCGCTCCAGCCGCTTGGTCAGTTCATCACGCAGCTTGTGCAGATAGCGCACGTCGGACGCTGCATATTCGCGCTGATCCACGCTCAGTTCAGGCCCGCCCCAATCAGAGCTTTGCTGCTGCTTGGAAATGTCGACGTCGAGCAGTTCTTTCGACAGGTTTTTCAGCCCATGCCGGTCCGTATAGGTGCGCACCAGCTTGCTCGCGATCTTGGTGCAGAACACCGGCGCGGCCATCACGCCCAGATAATACTGGATCGCCGCAAGGTCGAAGCGGGCGTAATGGTAGAGCTTCACCCGGCTCTCATCCGCGAGAAGTGCGGTGAGGTTAGGCGCGTCATACTCGCTGCCAACGCCAAAGCGCACCAGATGCTCATCGCCCGAACCATCGCTGATCTGGACGACGCACAGCCGGTCGCGCGGAGTGATGAGGCCCATGGTCTCGGTATCGACGGCAAGCGCGCCGGTGCCTGTCAGGACACCTTCGGGCAGGTCTTCTTCGTGGAAATGCACTGTCATATCGCAAGCGGCCTTACGCTGATCGGGGATAGAGGGGAAGGGGCGAGTGGCGGCCTTGCGCAAGAGCGCTATCGTCACCTTGCGATGGCGAGTGATGCAATCCCTGAAAGCTGGCGGCCTGCGCTGGAATCTGCCTTGGCGAGCGAGGACGCGCGGCGGTTGGGTGGCTGGCTGCGGGCGGAGGAAGCGGCTGGCAAGACCATCTTTCCCCCGCGCGGGCAAAGGCTGACCGCACTGGCGCTGACGCCGCTTGATCAGGTGCGCGTCGTGATCCTTGGGCAAGACCCCTATCACGGCCCCGGACAAGCGCATGGCTTGGCCTTTTCAGTTCAGGATGGGATTGCCGCGCCGCCTTCGCTGGTGAACATCTTCAAGGAGCTGGAGAGCGATCTGGGCCTGCCGCGGCCCTCGCACGGCAATCTCACCGCATGGGCCAAGCAAGGCGTGCTGCTGCTCAACAACACCCTGACGGTGGAAGCGAGCAAAGCGGGAAGCCATGCCGGGCGCGGTTGGGACGCCATCACGGACGCCGCCGTGCAAGCGGTTGCGCAGCGCACAAGCCCGTGCGTTTTCATCCTGTGGGGCAGCCACGCGAAGAAAAAGGCGAGCCGCGTAAAAGGTCTTGGCGCGGGCGATCACCATCTGGTGCTGACCAGCCCGCATCCCAGCCCGCTGTCCGCCCATCGCGGGTTCTTTGGCTCAAAGCCGTTCAGCCAGACAAATGTGTTTTGGGAGCGCCATGGGCAGGCGCCGATTGATTGGGCTTTGTAAGCGACCAAAAAGCCCTCGCAAACGCCATCATCCCTAACCTAATGTAAACGCTGGCGCGCTTGCCCGGGACCATGCATCCAGCGCGACAATCGGCTCTCTCAAAGCCGCTCTTCACCCCCTTGTGTGGCGTATGGTGTGCGCCGTCCTGACCGTATCAGCGCTAAACCTGTTGTGGGCCGGGCGAGCCGAAGCGACACCCCCTGTGCTGGAGGTGAGCGAGGCGACCACGCAGGCTTCGCTGCTTGAGACCATGGACGTCAGCCAAGCCATCCCGATTGGGGCCGACTTTGACACGGTGCGCTCAGGCGCCTTTGACGCCCGTTTTGCGCCCGCTGGCGGTGCGGTCCCCAATCTTAACGGGGAGGAAGGTCCTGTCTGGCTGAGAGCCACTTTGCGCAATGTCGATAGCCAGCCGATCGCCACGCAAGTCGTGCTCAAATATCCGCAGCCGCAGCGCATCACCTTCTATATCGAGCAAAGCGACAGCAGCTTTGCTGTGATTGAGCGCGGCAGTGCGATTGCAATTGGCGATGAAATTGGCGCGCGTTTCCCGCACGCTAGGGTCATGATACCGGCAGGCTCAGACCGGCAAGTCTACGCCCGCCTTCAGTCAAACGGGCCGATCCTCGCGCCGTTTCAAGTCTTCAGCGCCGCGCACTTTGATCAGACGATGGCTCGCGACAACTTGCTGTTCGGTCTGCTCGCTGGGTGAGTTATCGCGATTGCCATCCACTCAAGCCTGACATTTATCGCAACGCGTGAGGCAGCTTTCGGCTGGTTCGTTGTGTTCGCGCTGTGCGGCGCCGGATTTATCGTCAGCGCAACCGGCATCGCCAGGGCGCTAATCTATCCGCATCTCGCCTTCAATTCAAACACGGTCCTGATGTCCGCGCAAGGGCTGGGCAATATGGCCAGCGCGTTGTTTCTGGCGAGCTTTCTGAAGACACGGCAGCGTGCGCCCCGCCTCCATTGGCTGATCATGGCTCTGGCTGTCTTTGCCATGAGCGGGGCCTTCTCATTCTTTCTGCCGCATTCGATCACGTTGCTGATCGTTGCTTTGGGCGTGCTGTTCGGCCCGACAATCCTGTTCGCAATCACCTTTTATCTCGCGCTTAAGGGCTCACGCGATGCGCGCACATTGCTGGTCGGTTGGACGCTGATGCAGGCCGGGACCGTGTGGATTTTCTTGCGCGCGCTCGATGTCGTCCCGTACACAGAGATCAATCACTATACCTTGCCATTCGCTGCGACCTTCACCGCGCTGCTTTCAGTTGGGCTCTGACAAGCCGCGCCCGCCAAGCCGAACACCGCGCAAGGCTTGACCCGCTCACTGACCTGCCCAATCGCTTTGCCCTTGAAATGGTGAGCCGCGAATCCGGGCGGTTTAGCCGCAAGTTCGCAGCCGTCGTCCAGATTGACCTCGATGGTTTCAAGCACGTCAATGACACTTTGGGCCACGCTGCGGGCGATCATGTGCTGCGTGTTGTGGCGAAGCGCATCGGCGAAGAGATGCACGGCGAAGGAAGGGTTTACCGCATTGGCGGTGACGAGTTTGTGGGGCTCGTGTTTCACAAGCGGAAGACGGCGAACCTTGTGGCGATGGCTAATCGGGTCATTGCCGCAGCCTCTCAACCCATCGCGTTTCGGGGCCAGTCCACGGGGATCGGAGCGAGCGTTGGGCTGGCGCTCGCGCGTGATACGGACACCGAGCTTTCCAGCGTGATGGAGCGGGCCGACAGTGCGCTCTATGATGCGAAGCGCGCGGGCAAGGGCATCGTCAAGTTCAGCGGCCTCGAAGCCGAGCGCGCCATGCTGGCCCAGAGTCTGGCCGAGAGTGTAGAGCAGCGCGCGGCGGCCTGAGCCTCAGCCAAAAGCTAATCGGCCAATCAGCGCGGTGGCAATTGCCGCTTTTGCCTGATCAACTCAGCCAAGCACACCGTGGCCCCGGCCACAGTTGTTCGGGCATGGTCAGCGCCAACTTTCTCTGCCGTCGCCAGCGCATCGGCGAATAGCCGCCCGCCCACGGACACCACAGTGAGATGGTCGGGCGCGGCAAACCGGCTGCGCTCAACGGTCTCGCGCAGCTTTTTCACCGCATGGTCGCGTGGCAGCGCCTCTGAAAGCCCAATGTCGAGCGCATCGGGCTGCTGCGCGGCAAGCTGATTGACGAGCGCCTGATTGCTATCCGGAAACGCCATATCGACGTGCCAGCCCGCATCGGTGAACATATCCGCCAGCAAAGACGCGCCCAGAGCGTGCGGCTCACCGGGCGCGGTCGCGAGCAGGATGCTGTACTGGCTCTTGCGCAGCGCATCGGGTGTGCGCTTATGGCGAACCGCATGCCCGGCCAGCTGCAACATGGAAAGCCCGATGGTCAGGTCAAATTCCGAGCAATCGTCCGACAGCCATGCATCGCCCAAAGCGCGCGCGGTCGGCTCAATCAGATGTGTGAGAATAGCGTCACCATCCCACCCATCCTCAGCCAGCTTGGCCATGGTTGTGTTGATGCCGAGGTCATCGCCGTTCAGAACCAAGCTCATAAGGTCCGGCACCAGCCGTGTGAGCCCATGCTCCGCTCTTCCCCGGCGCACAGCCTGGGCGGCGTCACCATCCCCGTGATAACTCAGCAGGTCCCAGCCCGCGAAGAGCTGTGCCGGGATCACGTGTTCGCTCAACAGCTCAATATCGGTGTGGCGCTTGTCCCGGCTGATCGACGACCATAGCGTTTTCAGGCTTTCGGGCGGGCCTTCGAGTGTCTGGAAAAAGCGCCCCTTTTCGTAAAGGAGCATTCCCGTCACCCCAAGGCTGCGGTTCTTTTGCTGAGCGTTCCATGAAAGCTCGCGCAGATCCGCTGCCGTCGGCCTTGTCGTGGCGCGGCTCTGATAGGTCAGGCTGCTTGTCCAGTCGGCTGGACTTGTCTCGGCAACTTCCAGTTCTGTAGGCACATCACACTCCCAACTGATCCGTGGGATGCACGATAAAGCGCGCCAGCCTCCAAAGCTTCCAAGTATGGGTGCGACCTTAACCCGCACGCGCGGATGGCCGTCATTCTCTTAACCAGGTTTTGGTGGCTGAATACCAGTTTTAGGGAGGCTGGAACGCCACCGTCATTCGATCCCGGATGCAAGCTGACTGTCAGAGCGATTCCTGTCAAGCAGAGTCGACGAAAAGATCCGGCGCCTCACCTTATCGCAGTCGGCGCATAGGTGAGAACACCTGCGCCAGTGCCAGTATCAGCGCGGCAGCTCGCTTACGCCCATCAAAGCTTCGTCCACGCTGCGCGCGCATTGGCGGCCCTCGCGAATCGCCCATACGACAAGGCTTTGCCCGCGCCGCATATCGCCGCAGGCCCAAACGCCCGGCACGCTGGTCGCATAGCCTTCCGTGTCAGCCGAAACACTGCCGCGGCCCGTAAGCTCAACGCCCGCTTGCTCAAGCAGACCCTTCTTGCGCGGTCCGACAAAGCCCATCGCGAGCAAGATGAGATCAGCCGGAATCGTGAATTCGCTGCCGACGATCTCGCGCATTTCGCGTTTGCCGCTCTCATCCGCGACCCATTCCACGCGCGCGCAGACGAGGCCGGTGACCGTTTCGCCATCGCCGACTACACGCTTGGTCAGCACCGCCCAGTCGCGATCAACGCCTTCTTCGTGGCTGGAGGACGTGCGCAGCTTCACCGGCCAATCAGGCCAAGTGAGCGCTTTGTCTTCCTTTTCAGGCGGCTTGGGCATGATCTCGAGCTGGGTGACGCTTGCCGCGCCTTGGCGGTTGGAGGTGCCGACACAGTCAGAGCCGGTGTCACCGCCGCCGATCACGACAACATGCTTGCCTGTCGCCTTCAGCGTCCCGCGCGGCGCGGCGCGCTCTTCCACATCGCCGGCGTTGCGCTTATTCTGCTGGGTCAGGAATTCCATCGCCAAGCGTACGCCCGGCATCTCCGCGCCCGGAATGGCAAGCGCGCGCGCTTCTTCAGAGCCGCCTGCGAGCACCACTGCATCGAAGTTCTCCGACAGGCTCTTGAAAGATATGTCGACGCCCACTTCGCTGCTGGTGCGAAACTCCACGCCTTCGGCTTCCATCTGCACGCAGCGGCGGTTGATGAGGTGCTTCTCCATCTTGAAGTCGGGGATGCCATAGCGCAGCAGCCCACCGACCCGGTCGCTTTTCTCGAACACAGTGACCGAGTGCCCCGCGCGCGCCAATTGCTGCGCGCAGGCGAGCCCGGCGGGGCCTGAACCGATCACGGCAACGGACTTTCCGGTCTTGACCTCAGGCACTTGCGGGTGGACCCAGCCCTCTTTCCATCCGCGATCGACAATCGCACATTCGATCGATTTGATCGTGACCGGCTGGTCAACAATATTAAGCGTGCAGCTTGCCTCACACGGGGCTGGGCAGATGCGGCCGGTGAACTCAGGGAAATTGTTGGTGGAATGCAGAACGTCGATCGCGTTCTTCCAGTCGTTTTCGTAAACGAGGTGGTTCCAGTCCGGGATCATGTTGTTCACCGGACAGCCATTGTGGCAATAGGGGATGCCGCAATCCATGCAGCGCGAGGCCTGATCGCTCAGCGCCTTGTCGCTCGGCTGAACCACGAATTCGCGGTAATTGTTCAGCCGCTCTTCGGGCGCGATGTAGTCACGCTCGCGCCGGTCGAGTTCGAGAAATCCAGTGTCCTTGCCCATCGTGCTAAACCCTAATCAAAAGCCGTTACAGGCCCACCCCGCTGCAACTAAGCTGACCTTCGGTTCGCTCAGTCTCGCTCGCCTCCCGCCTGCGCGAGGGGCTGTGGGGGTGGGCAATTACTCCGCCGCTACGCTCTCTGCTTCAAGGCGCTCTGCCTCGAGCGCTTCGAGCGCGCGTCTGTAATCGCGCGGCATGACCTTCACGAACTTGGCCAGCGCCGCGTCCCAATTGGCCAGCAATTCGCCCGCCACCGCGCTGCCGGTGTGGAGCTGGTGCCGCTCGACCAAGATACGCAACCGCTCGCCATCGTGACGCAGCATGTCGCCCATGCCGAAATCGTTCACCGAGCGTCCGCGCTGTTGCGGGCGGCCGGTACCTGGTTCGGCGTCAGCCTCGGCGCTGACCGGCAACAGATCGACCTGCGCATGGTTCACAAGGCTCTCAAACGCGCCGTCCGGGTCATAGACATAGGCGACCCCGCCGCTCATGCCCGCCGCAAAGTTGCGGCCCGTCTTGCCGAGCACCACGACAACGCCGCCGGTCATGTATTCACAGGCATGATCGCCCGCTCCTTCGACCACGGCAATGGCGCCTGAATTGCGCACCGCAAAGCGTTCGCCGCCCACGCCGTTGAAGTAAGCCTCGCCTGCAATCGCGCCATAGAGCACCGTGTTGCCGACGATGATGTTCTCGCTCGCATTGCGCGGCGCGGCCTCAGGCTGGCGTACGATCAGGCGACCGCCCGAGAGGCCCTTACCAACATAATCGTTCGCATCGCCGACCAGATCCAGCGTGACGCCGTGAGCCAGCCACGCGCCAAAGCTTTGTCCGGCCACCCCGGTTAGATTGATGCGAATGGTTTCGGGCGGCAGGCCTTCGTGGCCGTGCGCCTTGGCGATCTCACCCGACAGCATCGTGCCGACCGTGCGGTTCACATTGCGCACGTCGTAGGAGAGTTGCAGCGGCTGGCGCGCTTCGATTGCCGCTTTGCAATCCGCGATCAGCACATTGTCCATCGCCGCATCAAGGCCGTGGTCCTGCCCTTCGATATTGCGTAGCGCGGCCCCTTCCTGAAGCTCTGGCTTGAACAGGATACGATCAAGATTGATGCCGCGCGCTTTCCAGTGGCGATGAACGCGATTCATATCGAGCCGGTCAACCCGGCCGATCATCTCATCCAGCGTGCGAAAGCCCATCTCGGCCATGATCGCGCGCAATTCCTCGGCGACGAAGAAGAAGTAATTGATCACATGCTCAGGCTGACCGGTGAAGCGCTTGCGCAGCTCCGGGTCTTGCGTGGCGACGCCGACGGGGCAGGTGTTCAAGTGACACTTGCGCATCATGATGCAGCCTGCCGCGATCAGCGGAGCGGTCGCAAAGCCAAACTCGTCCGCACCCAGAAGCGCGCCAATGGCGACATCGCGCCCGGTGCGAAGGCCCCCATCGACCTGCACCGCGATGCGCGTGCGCAGATCGTTGAGCAGCAAGGTTTGCTGCGTCTCAGCAAGGCCGATTTCCCACGGAGAACCCGCATGGGTGAGGCTGGTGAGCGGCGATGCGCCGGTCCCACCGTCATACCCCGAGATCGTCACGTGATCTGCGCGCGCTTTGGACACGCCCGCTGCAACGGTCCCCACGCCCACTTCAGAGACGAGCTTCACGGAAATGCGCGCTTCGGGTTGCACATTTTTCAGATCGTGGATCAGCTGCGCCAAGTCTTCGATCGAGTAGATATCGTGGTGCGGCGGGGGTGAAATCAGCCCGACGCCCGGGGTTGAATGCCGCACCGCGCCGATCCGCTTGTCAACCTTGTGGCCCGGCAATTGCCCGCCTTCGCCCGGCTTTGCGCCTTGCGCCATCTTGATCTGGATATCGTCGGAATTGACGAGATATTCGGTGGTTACGCCAAAGCGCCCAGAGGCGACCTGCTTGATCCGGCTGCGCATCGAATCGCCGTTGTCCATCGGCTGAAAGCGGAACGGCTCCTCGCCGCCTTCGCCGGTGTTGGAGCGCCCGCCAATGCGGTTCATCGCCAGCGCCATGGTCGAGTGCGCTTCATGGCTGATCGACCCAAGGCTCATCGCGCCAGTGCTGAAGCGCTTGACGATTTCGCTGGCCGGTTCGACCTCGTCCAGCGGGATCGCCTTATCCGCAGTCTTGAATTCCATCAGGCCGCGAATGGTCAACAGCCGCTCGGACTGCTCGTTCACCGACTTGGCGAATTCCTCATAATTGGAGGCGTTGTTGCCACGCACAGCGTGCTGCAATTGCGCGACATTGTCCGGCGTCCACGCGTGCTCTTCGCCGCGCAGGCGGAATTGATAGATGCCGCCAACGTCCAACATGCCTTTGTAAAGCGGGTTGTCGCCATAGGCCTGCGCGTGGCGGCGGATCGCCTCTTCGCCCACCTGATCAAGGCCGATACCTTCAATCGTGGTCGCGGTGCCGGTGAAATATGTCTCGACGAAAGCGGTTGAGAGCCCAACCGCGTCAAAAATCTGCGCGCCGCAATAGGATTGATAGGTCGAGATACCCATCTTCGACATCACTTTGCGGATGCCCTTGCCGATCGCCTTGATGTAGTTTTGCTCGACCGCTTGCGGGTCAGCCTCTGGGTGCTTGCGCGCGCGGATATCCTCCAGCGTTTCAAACGCGACATACGGATTGATCGCTTCCGCTCCATAGCCTGCGAGCACGCAGAAATGGTGCACTTCGCGCGGCTCTCCGGATTCGACCACCAGCCCGGTCTGCATGCGAAGGCCCTGGCGCACCAGATGGTGATGCACCGCCGCTGTGGCGAGTAGAGCGGGCATGGGCACACGTTCCGGCCCCTGCGCGCGGTCAGACAGCACCAGAATGTTGTGATCCTGCAAAACCGCTTCGGTCGCCGCCCAGCACATCTCGCGGATCGCCAGCTCCAGCCCTTCAACGCCCGAATCCGCATCCCACGTCATATCGACCGTGGCACAGCGAAACGCGCCGTCCAGCGTTGTTTCGACCGAGCGGATTTTTGCCAGATCGTCATTGGTGAGGATCGGTTGCTCAACCTCCAGCCGCTTATGCGTCCCGGCGTCACGGCCCAGCAGGTTGGGGCGCGGACCGATCATGGAAAGCAGGCTCATCACCAGCTCTTCACGGATCGGATCAATCGGCGGATTGGTGACCTGCGCGAAGTTCTGCTTGAAGTAATCGTAGAGCAGGCGTGAGCGGTTAGAGAGCACGGCGATCGGCGTGTCTGTCCCCATCGAGCCGATCGGATCATCGCCTTTCAGCGCCATCGGCTCAAGAAAGCGCGAGACGTCTTCTTGCGTGTAACCGAAAGCCTGCTGCGCTTCGAGCAGTGTCGGCGTCTCCTGATTCTCGTCCTGCGGCAGCTCCTCGAATTCCGGGTCCACCACTTCGAGATCGTCGAGCTTGTACTGCGCCTTTTCCAGCCAATGCGCGTAAGGCTCAGCCTCAGCCAGCGCACTTTTGAGCTCGCCGTCTTCGATGATTCGGCCTTCCTCAAGGTCGATTAGCAGCATCTTGCCGGGTTGCAGGCGCCATTTGCGGGTTATGTCTTCCTCGGCAAAGGGCAGCACTCCGCTTTCCGAGGCCAGACACACAATGTCGTCTTTGGTCACGCAGAAGCGGGCCGGGCGCAGGCCGTTGCGATCCAGCGTCGCGCCGATCTGGCGGCCATCGGTGAAGCACACCGCCGCCGGGCCATCCCATGGCTCCATCAAGGCGGCATGATATTCGTAAAAGGCGCGGCGGCCTTCATCCATCAGCGCGTTGCCCGCCCATGCCTCAGGCATCAGCATCATCATCGCGTGCGCCAGCGAGTATCCGCCCGCCAGCAGCAATTCGAGCGCGTTGTCCAGACAGGCTGTGTCAGACTGGCCATGCGGAATGATCGGCCAGATCTTGTCGAGATCCGGGCCCAGCAGCTCGCTTTCCATCGTGCGGCGGCGAGCGTTCATCCAGTTCACATTGCCGCGCACGGTGTTGATCTCACCATTATGCGCGATCAGGCGGAAGGGATGCGCAAGCCGCCAGCTTGGGAAAGTGTTGGTCGAAAAACGCTGGTGCACAAGGCCGAGCGCCGAGACGCATTCGGGATCGCGCAAGTCGTCATAGAAGCTTTTGACCTGATCGCACAGCAGCAGACCTTTGTAGACAATAGTGCGGCTCGAAAAGCTCGGCATGTAAAGGTCTGTGAGGCCCGGCAGATCATGCTTCTTGGCGAGATCAGGCAGCGGGTTTTGCACCTGCTTGCGGATCACCAGCAGCTTGCGCTCAAACGCATCCTGATCAGGGGTGTCATTTCCTCGCGCAATCACCGCCTGTTGGATAACCGGCATCGAATCGATCACCGCATCGCCCAGCCCATCGAGCGTCACAGGCACATCGCGCCAGCCGATCAGGCGTTGGCCCTCCTTGGCAATGAAGGTCTCGAACCGCTCCGTGATAAAGGCGCGCGCGGCCTCATCCTGCGGCATGAAGCACATGGCGACCGCATAATCGCCCGGCTGCGGCAGATCGAGCGCGTGCCCTGTCGCCCATGTGCGCAGCAAGGGGTCCGGAATTTGCAGCAGCAGCCCTGCGCCATCGCCCAGTAGCGGGTCAGCGCCCACAGCGCCGCGATGGTCAATCCGCTCAAGAATTTCAAGCGCTTGTACGACAATGGCATGACTCTTCTCGCCCTTGATATGAGCGATCATGCCGACACCGCAGGCGTCGTGTTCATTGGCGGGGTCATAGAGACCCTGGGAGACCGGATATCCCATGGCGTTCGTGTCCGTTCCTGTCAGATGCTACCCGGCGGTGCGCATTGCGCGTGAGGGGACCGGGCGGCGATTCAAGCGTTCCCGCTTGATCAACGGATCACAGCGGGCTTCGTTTCGGATGCCCGTTTGCCAATGGTTTTGTGTTTTTGCAACCACGTGGTGCGAAGTAATATTTCTCGCACGCGGAGCAGCGCTATGTCTTGATTGCGCAGCGCTCATGCAAATGGCGCTGCGTGTTGCAAAGTTTGCAGCCTCTTGTGTGCGTTAGCTCAGGCTCAGGCAGCGCCGCGAAGATCCGTGAGGCGAGCAAGCGCCTCGCGCAGTTCACGCTCCGTGTCCGAAATGATCGTGGCGTGGTCTCCTGCAGGCTCACTGCGCGGCGCTGCGGCACGGCGCGCGGATTGGCCGCTGAACTGATTCCCAAACCGCGACCCCGATTGCGCCGGTGCGGTGTCCGCATTGGCAGGGGCAGTCTGAGCCAACCCTCGCTCGGAGAACAGGGCAAGGGCCTTCAACGCTTCAGCAAGCGCTTGGTCGCGCTCAGGGTCTTGCCCGCTCGGATGGGTTACCGGGCGCGCCTCGGTGCGGGTGAGCTGCGCGGTGCTTTGGAATTCATGCAAGGCGGCGGCAAAGCGCTCAACCATCTGAACCAGACTCAGTTCAGCCGGAGGGACTTGCCGAAGCTTGGCAATCGGATCGGTGCTCGCAGCGGGATCGGGGTCGGGCACAATCTCGGTGCTGCGCAATTCGAGCGCATCGAGATCGAGCGGCTCGCCTTCATCAAGCGGCATTTCTGAAAAAGAACCGAGGTCCAGCGGTGCAACCGGCTCTGTAAGGCCACGCACCGGCGTGCTGTCTTGCATAAACGCGGTCTGGGGCGCGGGTTCGGGCTCTGACTCAGCCGCTGGTTCAGCCACTGGCTCGGGCGCTGGTTCAGGGGCGATCTCGGTCACACCCTCAGTGGCTGGCTCGGTCTCAGGAAGCGGGGGCAGACCGGCCTCCTCGCGCGAAATCGGCTTTTCCCATGTCGGGTTCTTGCGATTCTTGATCCGGTCCAAGGCGGAACGCGGTTTGCGCTCTTCCTCGACAACAGGCTCAGGCGCGATCTCAGCTTCTGGCGGCAGTTCAAATTCGTCTTTCAGCGGCGCTCCGGCATCCAAGTCGAAATCGCGATACTCCCGCCCATCGGCTTTCGCATGAAAGGGCACTTCTTCGATCGGCGCATCCAGGCTGTCGCTGCCAAGCTCCTCGGAAGGATCGATCGGTCTAACGCGCCGCGCCGCCATGTTGACGACAGATCTTTTGTAGGGGTCACGCACTAGCAGACTGCGCAGCAAAGTCGAGAAAGTCCAGCAGATCGCCGCACCGATAAAGGCGGCCAGCCCCGCAAAGACATATTGCGCTGAATTGCCGAGCGCGCTGAGCTGCGCAAGGATCATGATGCGCACAATCGTGTAAGCGGGGAGCATCATGACGCTCAGCCCGCCCATCGCTGCGCCCCAAATTGTAAGGGCTGGTACAAAGATGGAATGGCCTGCCAAACGGCGGATGCTGCGCAGGAAACCCGGACCGCGTGAGCCCGGGCGACGGCGCGGTTGCGGCGCACTGCGCAGCTCGCGGCTGCCAGTGTCAGCCTGGTCCTCCAGAATGGCTCTTTGCAGCATCGTCTCAATTCCCATGCCGCGCCCCCGCGTTGCTCTGCCCGGTTGGATGTCCGGGCTGTGGCGACGCGCTTGGTCTGTTTAGCCTTGCGCGCCCAGATTGTGTCTCGGAGCGGGGGTACAGGCTGCGTTCTCGTGGCTTTGCGCCTGCACATCACCGCTGTTAAGATTGGCTAACAGCTGTTGGTAAACGCAAAGATAACGAGATACATTTCGTGCCCAGTCGTGTCGCTCGCGTACATGGGCGATGCCGGCCTCGCGCATCGTGCCCCAATCCTCGCGCGTACCCAGCAGTGCGCTGAGGCCCGCCGCGCAGGCAGTGGGGTCATCCGGCGGAAATAGCGCTCCGGTGACGCCATCGGTGATCAGCTCGCGGTGCCCGCCGACATCAGAGGCCGCGACAATGCGCCGCTGCGCCATCGCTTCCAAAGGTTTGAGCGGCGTGACCAGATCAGTCAGGCGAGAGCGTTTGCGCGGATAGGCCAGCACATCGACGAGCGAATAATACCGCTCCACCTCTGCATGCGGAACGCGGCCTGTGAAGATCACGGCATCGCTTTCATCCAAGGCGGCGGCTGCGGCGCGCCATTCGGCGTCCCTCTCTCCCGCGCCGACCAGCAGCAGCCGGGCATCTTTGTGTGTGCGGCGCAGGATGGGCATGGCGGCAATCAGATCATCGACGCCCTCATAGGCGTAAAAGCTGCCAATATAGCCGATCACGGGCGCGCCGGGCGCAAGGCCGAGCTGCGCTCCCAGCGCATCGTCGCGCGGGGGTGGGTCTCCGAACAAAGACAGGTCGACGCCATTGCGCATCACCCCAATGCGGCCAGCGGGAATGCCGCGGCGGATCAGATCATCGCGCAGGCCATCGCAAATCGTAAACACCGCATCAGCTCGGCTCGCCACTTGCATTTCAAGCGCGCGTGTCATTCGATATTTTAGGGAGCCTCGCGTGCCCGTGCGGTTGCCGACAGCGGCATCTTCCCAGAAGGCGCGAATCTCGTACACCAGCGGCACTCCCAAAGCGCGCGCGGCCTGCAAAGCGGCGGCTCCGCACAAGGCTGGCGAATGGGCGTGGATCACATCGGGCCGCCACTCGCGCGCCACTGTCTGGATCGCCTTGCTCAGCGCGGCCACTTCGCGGATTTCACTGAGGACGACCGGCCCGCCCAGCTCGCCGCTGGTGCGATGGAAGGTCAGGCCATCGACCGTCTCAACCGCGCCCGGCGCAGACTTGGCGTCGATCTGCGTCTCATGCCGCTGCCCGGTGATTGCGCGCACCTCCAGCCCGGCCGCTTCCTGCGCTTTCAGAATCGCGCGGGTGCGGAACGTGTAGCCGCTGTGAAGCGGCAGCGAATGATCGAGGACGTGCAGGATCCGTTTCATGGCGCAGCCCAATAGCGCGATTGTGCTTAACGCGCCGTCAACTGCGCCCGGCTAGATAGCGGTTTGGTACTAAGCATATGATCGACAAATTCGCTCTCGCACTCGGCCACGCGCTGCTCGGCATAGCTATGCTGCGGCTGGTTGTGCGCGAGGGGTTGGATGTCGACCCGCTGCTTGCGCGCCTGAGCCCAAAGAAGCGCCGTGCCCGCCGCGCGCACGAGGCCGATGCGCATGCTGAGGATACCGACACGCCATGATGGGCCTCATCTTCATGGCATTTATCGGTTTCATCCTCGCACTGGGGGTGAAGCGGCCCTTCTTGTGGGTGCTGCTGTATGTCTATATCGACATTCTGGCGCCCCAGCGCATTGGCTTTGGCCCGATCCAGAGCCTCAATATCTCTTTGGTCGCGTTTGCGGCGGCGTTCGGCGGCTACCTGCTGCTCGACAAAAAGGAACATGTCAGCTTCACCGCGCGGCAAGGCCTGATGCTGGCGCTGCTCGCTTATTGTTTCTGGACCACAGGCAATGCCGACTTCGCAGAGGACGCCGCGACCAAGTGGGATTGGGTTTGGAAGGCGTTTCTGTTTGCGATCTTCCTGCCCTTTACACTCACCAGCCGCGCGCGGATCGAAGCGCTGGCGCTGACGATGGTGCTGGCAATCGGCATGATCGTGGTCTCAACCGGTATGAAAATCGTGCTGGGGGGAGGGGGATATGGCAACCTCAAATTCTTCGTGCAGGATAACAGCGGCATCTACGAAAGCTCGACGCTGGCGACGGTCTCCATCGCGCTGGTGCCGCTGGTCTGGTGGTTCACGCGGTTCGGCACAGTCTTCCGCCCGCACTGGGCAGTGACCGGCTTGGCAGTGGCACTCATTTTCTCTTGCCTGCTGATACCCATCGGGACCGAAGCGCGCACGGGTCTGCTGTGCATCGCCGCGCTCGCGCTGCTGCTGCTGCGCTACACTAACAAGCGGTTCCTGTTTCTGGCTGGCGCGGGCGCATTGGGCCTCGCCGCGTTGCCATTCCTGCCACAAAGCTATTACGACCGCATGGCCACAATCACGCAGCCGGGCGAGGATGAGAGCGCCTCCACGCGGCTCGCGGTGTGGGGCTGGACGCTCGATTACGTCTCACAAAAGCCCTTTGGCGGAGGCTTTGACGCCTATCGCGGCAACAGCTTTACATACCGCTTGCCTAAAACCGAGGAGGTCGGAAACACCACGCTGGTCGAATATGCCGAAGTGACCGATGAAGCGCGCGCCTACCATTCCTCGGTGTTCGAGGTTCTGGGCGAACAGGGCTATCCGGGGCTGGCGATGTGGCTGATGCTCCATCTGCTGGGCCTGTGGCAGATGGAGCGGATCAATGCGCGCTGGAAACGGCGCTCCAAGCGCGGCGACATGGAAGAGGAAGAGGCGTGGATTGCGCCGATGGCGGGCGCGCTGCAATTGGCCAGCTGTATCTATATTGTCGGCGCGCTGTTCCAGGGGATTGCCTATCAGCCGGTCATGCTGATGATCATTGGGCTGCAAATCGGGCTGCACACCTATTGCAAACGGATTGATTCGGCGCGCGGATCAGCGGCAAAAGCCGGGCGAACCGGCCGCGGGCGAAACCAGCGGGCCAGCGGCGCTCGCGATGCCGTAACGGCATAGATGCAGGCGTTGCAACGCTCCTCGCGATAGGCCATGAAGCTCGCCGATAACGCGCCCTTCAAGATGTGGGATCAATGGGCGCATAACGGACGAGGAGAGCCCCATGACCCCGCAGGAATTGGCCGAAAAGGTCGGCGAGAATATCGGCAGCAGTGAATGGGTCGAAATGAGCCAGGACAAGATCAACATGTTTGCAGATGCGACAGGCGATCACCAGTTCATCCATATCAACGAAGAAGCTGCCAAGATGACGCCGTTTGGAGGCACTATCGCGCATGGCTTTATGACCCTGTCTATGATCCCGTATCTCGGCGCGAACAGCGACATGCCCAAGATCGACAACGTCAAAATGGGCGTGAACTATGGCGGAAACAAAACCCGCTTCATCGCGCCTGTGCGCGCTGGCAAGCGTATTCGCGGGCATTGGAAGCTCGTTGAAATGATCGAGAAGCGCCCCGGCCAGTGGCAGCAGACCGCTGAGATCACGATGGAGATCGAAGGCGAGGACAAGCCCGCTTTGATCTGCGAGTGGATCACCCAGTACTTTGTTTGATGGTTCATCACCCAATTAAGTAACCCTCACCCCGGCGCAGGCCGGGGTCCAGAGCAACAAGCGCTTCCCTCTGGTAAGCTGGATCCCGGCCTTCGCCGGGAGCACAAGGGTGAGCGAAACAGTAAAAAGGAACCCCCACATGTCACGTGACGCAGTCATCGTCTCCACCGCCCGCACGCCCATCGGGCGCGCTTACAAAGGCGGCTTTAACGCAACACCGGGCGCAACGCTCGGTTCATTCTCTTACAAGGCTGCGGTTGAGCGCGCTGGCATTGACGGCGGCGAAGTCGACGATGTGGTGTGGGGCGCAGTCCTTACTCAAGGCACGCAGGCTGGTAATATCGGCCGTCAGGTCGCGCTTCGCGGCGGTGCACCTGTTACCGTGGCAGCTCAGACGATTGATCGTCAGTGCTCATCTGGCCTGATGGCGATTGCGACCGCAGCCAAGCAGATCATCGTCGACAATATGGATATCGTCGTTGGCGGCGGTCAGGACTCGATCTCGATGGTCCAGACCCCCGAAATGCGCGTTGCCCCTGATCGCTCGCTGATCGAGATGCACAAAGACGTCTACATGCCCATGCTCGGCACCGCGGAAACCGTGGCAGCGCGTTACAACATCAGCCGCGACGTGCAGGACGAATACGCGCTGCAATCGCAGATGCGCACCGCCGCCGGTCAGGAAGCGGGCAAGTTTGACGACGAAATCGTGCCTGTCACCACCACCATGATGGTGAAGGACAAGGCCACCGGTGAGGTCTCCCAGCAGGAAGTCACCATCACCAAGGATGAAGGCAACCGTCCTTCGACCACTCTGGAAGGCCTCCAGGGCCTCAACCCGGTGATGGGCCCGGACAAGGTCATCACCGCCGGCAACGCCTCACAGCTGTCTGACGGCTCATCCGCCAGCGTGCTCATGGAAGCCAAGATCGCCGAGCAAAAGGGGCTTGAGCCGCTGGGCCGTTATGTTGGCATGGCGGTTGCGGGCACTGAGCCTGACGAAATGGGCATCGGCCCCGTCTTCGCGATCCCCAAACTGCTTAAGCAGACCGGGCTGACGATGGACGATATCGGCCTGTGGGAGCTGAACGAAGCGTTCGCAGTGCAGGTGTTGTATTGCCGCGACAAGCTGGGCATCGATAACGACATTCTCAACGTCAATGGCGGCTCGATCTCGATCGGCCACCCCTACGGCATGACCGGCGCACGTTGCACCGGCCACGCGCTGATCGAGGGCAAGCGTCGCGGCGCGAAGTATGTCGTAGTCACCATGTGCGTCGGCGGCGGCATGGGCGCAGCGGGACTGTTTGAGGTGTTTTGAGCCGAGCGAGCTCTACGCCATGTGAAGAGGCGGCGCGGGAGCAATCCTGCGCCGCCCTTTTTACGCGCCAAGCCTAGTCAGCTGCTGAGCAGCGCGCGCGCCTCAGCGTCGATGGCTTGGAGGATCGCCCCTGCGCTGGCGGCGCTTCTGATCAACCCCGTGCCTTCGCCGACCGTGACATGCGCGCGGGAGTAATCGCCTGCTTCCACCCCGGCGCGATAGTCGGTGCGGGCGGCTTCAGGGTTCGCGCGCAGACCATCGATGCGGCCTTCCCATTCGCGATGGATCGCGTTGCGCAGCGCGCGAAAATCGTAGCCTTCGGGCCAATCTTTCTCGCGCAGAATATCGAACACGGCGGAGCGGGCCGTGTCATCGCCGCTCGCGCGCACGGCCTCTTCGATCGCACCGGGCTTTGCCAACGATTCCTCGCTCGCCCACAGGCGTGAGCCAACCAGTGTGCCATCCGCGCCCAGCATCATCGCGGCCGCCAGCCCGCGCCCATCTGCGACCCCGCCCGCTGCGAGCAAGTCCACTTGCGGCGCATGGGCGGCGAGCCAGTCAGCGATTTCGGGCACGAAGGTAAAGGTGCTGCGGGCCTCGCGCGCGGTCTTGGCATGGCCGCCTGCCTCGCCGCCTTGCGCCACAACCACGCTCGCCCCTGCGTCCACCGCCTGGGACAGCTGCGCCATGGTCTGGATCTGGCAGATGAGCGGGACGCCGCGCGCGGTGATGTCGCGGGCCAAGTCAGTGGGGTCGCCGAAGGAGAGCATGATCGCGGCGGGTTTGCGCGGTTGATCGAGCAGCCAGTCGAGCGCGGAGCGGTCCTGTGCCATACGCCACGTGATAAACCCGCACCCCAGCCGCGCCGAAGCGGCATCATCGGCTGAAAGTGCCTGCGCCGCCATCCCGTATTGCGCCTGCGTCCAGCCCAGGTCGCCATAAGCACCGCCGATCAGCCCGAGCGCCCCTGCTTTGGCTGAGGCGGCGGCGAGCTCTCCCCCGCTGGCAAAGGCCATCGGTGCAAGCGCAAGCGGCGTTGTGAGGCCGAAGCGCTGCATGAAACGATTGTTTGAAAAGGTCATCGCAGCGCAGTGCATGGCCACAAATGAGCGCGCTGGTCCAGCCTAGTTTGCGATTGCCGTCTGCGCGTTGGCCGTTTGCCAAAGCGAGGGCCAATTGTCTGGCTGCGTGCCGCGGCACTCGTTCATCTCATGATAGGATGCCAAGCGGAACACCGCGCCATCCCACGCCCAGACCGCCGCATGGCCGCAATCAGCCAGCCCGCGGCCCTTGGCGAATTCCGATAGCAAACGCGTATCTGGGTCGAAATTGGCGGTGACGGCTGATGATACAGCCCATGCTTCCATTTCGCCCCATTCCTTGGGCCAGGCGCGCGCCATCTCAAGCCTTGCCAGCGACCATGCGCCGTCTTCCCTGATAGTCACGATCATCGAGTAGCCCTGATAAGCGCCAAAATTGCAGGGCACGATACCCATCGAATGCGCCGCATCGAGCCGGAAATACTCCGCTGTGCCGCGCGTGCCGAAGCATTCGCCCGCTTTCTTCACCGCAGTGATCGCCGCGTCTTCCAGCGTGCGCGGCGGCGCAGTTGAGGCAGTGGGCATGGCAATCGTCGGCAGCGCGGGCGCAGGGGGAACAGCGCTCGCAGGCTTCGGCCCGGTCGCGATTATCGCGGTTTGGGTGCCAGCGCGCTTTTGCTGATCGTCAAGCCAGCGCAAGGCCGCGCTCGCGCCGGTCGTCGCAAGCTTGCCGATGACTGTGCCATCTGCGCTGATGACTTCAGCTTTGCGGCCGCGCGCCATGGCTTGCAGAAATTCGACAGGATCGCCGGTGAAATTGCCTCTCGCGTCGATCGCGAACGATGTCGCTTGGCCATCAATCCGAACAGTACCGCTGCTGACTTCTACGGAAAAGGCCGGTCCGATCACCACTATTGGTTGATCAAGCGCCCCAGCGCCGCGTTTGATCGACATAGTCAGCCAGTCGTCTCCGGCATATTCCTTCGCGGCGAGCCCCTCGCATGATCGCACATTATCACAGGCGACGATCCAATCGCCGAAAGTGGGCGGCTTGGGAATATCCGCGACGGGAATGGCGGTCTGAGAGACAGCGGACGCGGCGAGCGAGAGAGCGGAAATCAACGACATATCGCTGCTATAGACCGCCTTGCCTTAATCGCCGGCAACGTCTTAATCGCCAGCAACGGCCCGCATTCCTCTGCAACCCTTACCCATGCGCGGCGACAAACTCCTCGACAACCGGCGCGACTTTGCCCCGCCAGCGGCTGCCGTTGAAGATGCCGTAATGCCCAGCGCCCTCGGCCATGTAATAGCGTTTCTTGTCCTCAGCCAGGTTCGGCGTAAGCTTTAGCGCGGCTTTGGTCTGGCCGAGGCCTGAAATGTCGTCGCGCTCGCCCTCGATCGCCAGCAATGCCGTGTCGGTTATCTGCGTGATGTCGACCAGCTCTCCCTTGTGACGGAACGTGCCGTTGGGGATTGAGTGGGTCTGGAACACTTCTTCCACGGTCTGGAGGTAGAATTCCGCCGTCATGTCGCACACCGCGCGGTATTCGTCGTAGAAGTTCTTGGTCGCATCCGCGCTGTCATGATCGCCAGCGGTGAGGTGTTTGAACATCTCATAATGGCTCATCATGTGGCTTTGCAGGTTCATGCTCATAAACGCAGAAAGCTGCATAAAGCCGGGATAGACGCGGCGGCCTGCGCCCCGATAATTGATCGGCACGGTGGCAATCACGCTTTGGCGGAACCACTCAATCGGGCGTTTCATCGCATGATTGTTTACGCTGGTGGGGCTTTCGCGCGTGTCAATCGGGCCGCCCATCATGGTGAGCGTGGCCGGTGCGGCGGGCGATTTGTGCTGGTTCATCAGGGCGGTCGCCGCAAAGGCCGGGACCGAAGGCTGGCACACCGCCATCATGTGCGGGCGCTGGCCCGGCGCAACCTGTTCGATATACTCCAGAAACTCCACCAGATAGTCGATGTAGTCATCCAGATCGAACCGGCCTTCATGCAGCGGGACCATCTTCGCATCAGCCCAGTCAGTGATGTAGACCTCGAAAGTCTCAAGCATGCGCTCCACCGTGCCGCGCAGCAGAGTGGCGTAATGCCCACTCATCGGAGCCACGATCAGCAGTTTGGGGCGCGGGGTTTCGTCGGCATCATCAACCCCATCAAGCCGGAAGCGCTTGAGATCACCAAACGGGCGGTTGACCACAGTGGCTTCGATCACGGGATAGTGCTTGCCGCCGCTTTCAATCTCAGTGATGCCGAATGCGGGCTTAGAGTAGTGTGCGGTGGCATGTGCCAGCACGTCGAGCGCGTTGGCAGCCATCGACCCAAAGCCGAGATAACCCATCGGATTGGCCGGATTGCTGAGTATTTCAGAACTGATTGACGCCATAGAGCTGACCGAATTCATCCAGCTGCGTTGCATCTCATAGGCTTGATAAAGCATGGGTGTGTACCCCCTTGTATTCGCGGTGCCCGCACAGTCTATTCGGGCTGTAATCGCCCCGTCCGGGCGGCTGATGCGCGCCCGATCCAAAAGGCGCTGCATCATGTGATGGATCCCTTACACGGGGTCTCGTTTCAGAGGACTAAATGGCGATCTGCGAGCCATTGTGCAATGCACAATTTTTCCCAGAGAGCCGCCAAGCGAGCATAATGCGCTTTTTACACGTGAAATCACGGTCACCAATGGCTACGTGGGGAGCCTTATGAGCGGCGAAACTCCCGACATTCCGATGGACGATGGTAGCGACGCGGTCTCGCACAGCCTTAAGGAGGCGGGCGAGCCTGCCCAGCCAGCGATGGACAGCAGCGAGCCTGACGGCGAGGCGCCTGTCAAGCAGCGCACGCTTGCTCCGCTTTTCATGATTTACCGTGAGGCGGGGAAGTACCCCAAGCAGATCGCCTATGCGTTGACCGCTTTGCTGGTGACCGCGCTGGCGACATTGGCCATTCCCTGGCGGTTCAAAGTCATCATTGATGAAGCGTTCAGCGGCGCGGCTGGCGCGGACGAGATCGGCCATGCGTTTCAATATCTGCTGATGATTGTCCTGATCCTCGGCATCGGCACCGCTGCGCGGTTCTACTTTGTGAGCTGGCTGGGTGAGCGCGTGGTGGCGGATATCCGCCTGAAAGTGCAACAGAATCTGCTGCGGCTTTCGCCCAGTTTCTACGAGGAAAACAGCCCGAAGGAAATCTCCAGCCGGATGACCTCGGACACTGCAATCATTGAGACGGTGGTCGGCACAACCGTCTCGGTCGCCTTGCGCAATACGCTGACCGGGATCGGCGGGATCGCGCTGTTGTTCTATCTTGCCCCGACGCTAACAATTTCGCTGCTGATCGGCATCCCGCTTGTGGTCATTCCGATTGTCTTTTTCGGTCGGCGTATTCGGAGCATTTCGCGCTCCAGCCAGGACCGGGTCGCGGATGTTGGTGCCTATGTCACCGAAGTCCTTTCCGCGATGAAGATTGTTCAGAGCTTTGGGCAGGAGACACGCGAGGGCGACCGCTTCGGCGGGGTGGTGGAGCGCACGTTTGACACCGCGCGCCGCCGGATCGCCCTGCGCGCTGGGATGACGTCGATTGTGATCCTGCTGATCTTTGGCGGCATCACGCTGGTCATGTGGCGCGGCGCGCTCGCTGTATCGGAAGGCGCGATCAGCGGCGGCACCATCGCTGCCTTTGTCCTAACCGGCGGGTTGGTGGCAGGTGCGCTGGGATCACTCACAGAAGTCTATGGCGACCTGCTGCGCGGCGCGGGCGCGGCGAGCCGCTTGGCCGAATTGCTTGATGCACAGCCCGCTATCGCCGCGCCAGAGCGCCCTGAGACGCTGCCTGTGCCCCCGCGCGGCAGCCTTTCCTTCCGCAATGTCACCTTCCGCTATCCGGCGCGGCCTGACACGCCGGCGCTGAGCGATTTCACGCTGGAGATCGAGCCGGGCGAAACCGTCGCCATTGTCGGCCCTTCAGGGGCGGGCAAATCGACGATCTTCCAGCTGGTTGAGCGCTTTTACGATCCACAGGGCGGGACCATCCGGATGGACGGAGTGCCCCTGCCTATGGCGGACCCGGCGGATGTGCGCGCGCGGCTGGGGCTGGTGCCGCAGGATGGGGTGCTGTTCAGCGCCGATGCCCGCGACAATTTGCGCTATGGCAAGTGGGATGCCAGCGACGCGGAAATCTGGGAAGCGGCGCGCGCGGCCAATGCGGCCGAATTCCTCGCTGATCTGCCGCAGGGGCTCGACACCTATCTGGGCGAAGGCGGCACGCAATTGTCTGGCGGCCAGCAACAGCGCGTCGCGATAGCGCGCGCTTTGCTGCGCGATGCGCCGATCCTGCTGCTGGATGAGGCGACCAGCGCACTTGATGCGGAAAGCGAACAATTGGTGCAAAGGGCGCTTGATGCGCTGATGCGCGATCGCACCACGCTGGTTATTGCGCACCGGCTCGCGACAGTGAGAGCGGCGGACCGGATTGTTGTGCTGGAAGGCGGGCGCATCGTTGAACAGGGCACGCACACGCAGCTGGCGGCAGCTGGCGGTCTTTACGCGCGGCTCGCTTCTCTCCAGTTTGCAGCGAATGAAGCTGCCTGATTTCACAGGACTAATCGACGAATGGCTGGCTCAGCGGGACGAACAACCACGCCTGCTCGTCTCGCCGCGCTAGACCCTCCGCTGAGCTTAAGATCCCAGACCAGGACCATTATCATGACCAAAACCGCTCGCTCTTTCAGCACGCTGCTCCTCGCCAGCGCCGCCAGCTTCGCCATGGCGACACCGCTCGCCGCGAATTCGGAGGAGCGGAACGATGGTGCTTCTGGCGCAGGAATGCAGCAGGTCGATAGCGAAGACGCGACTGCTGCGGCCAGCGAACTGACCACGCCGACGATGAGCTTTGGCGAATGGGGCGTCGATCCCGCGCTGCTGTCGAGCACCATTGATCCGGGCGATGACTTCTTCGGATACGTCAATCAGGAATGGCTCGAAGCCAACCCGCTGCCCTCTGAATACGGCCGCTTTGGCGCCTTCACAGTGCTTCGCGAGAAATCGTCAAGCGATGTCAAAACACTGATCGATGAATTGGTGGCTAAGCCTGCGGGCACACGCTCAGGCGACGAACAACGCATCGTCACGATGTATCAGGCATTTCTGGATCAGGATGCGACCAATGCTGCCGGCCTGACCCGCGCGCAGCCCTTCATTGACGCCATGGCAAGCGTGACCTCACTTGATGAGCTGGCAATGCTGTGGACCAAGCCCGGCTATTCCAGCCCGCTCGGCGGTTATGTCAATGTCGATGCCAAACAGCCGGACCGCTACGTCGCCTATCTCGGCAGCGGCGGTTTGGGTCTGCCGGATCGTGACTATTACCTCGATGACAGCGAGAAAGGCCACGAAATTCAAGCCAAGTATCGCGACTATCTCGCCTTCTTGTTCACCGAAGCAGGCTATGCAGATCCTGCCAACGCCGCCGTTGCCGTCTATGCCTTTGAGGCGCAGATCGCCCGAACGATCAGCTGGGACCGTGCGGTCAGCCGCAACCGTGACCTGACGTACAACGCGCTTAGCGCCGAAGATGTGGACGCGATTGCGGGTGATTTTCCGGCGCGCGAAATGCTTGGCGAAATCGGCTTTGACGCCTCGCCCATCTATGTTGTCGGCGCGATGCCGCCAACCGAGGAAGAGATTGAAAAGCTGGGCCTGACTGAGGAAACCCTCGCCAAGATCGGGAAGGGCCTGCCAGGCTTTTTCGAGCTGGTGCAGGAGACTCCGCTGGCAACCTTACAGGCGTGGTCGATCAAGGAATTTCTGTCGGACAACGCATCGGTCCTGCCCGCGCGGTTTGATGAGGCCCGCTTTGCATTCTACGGCAAAACCTTGCGCGGCACGCCCGAGCAGCGTGTGCGCTGGAAACGCGCGATCAGCGCCACCGAAAGCGGCTTGGGTGAGCTTGTTGGCAAGTCTTACGCGGAGCGGTACTTCCCGCCCGAAAACAAGGCGGCGATGGACGAACTGGTCGCCAATCTGCGCAAAGCGGTTGCCGCCAGCATCGCTGACATCGGCTGGATGGGCGAGGAAACCAAGAAGCAGGCGCTCGAAAAGCTCAACAGCTTCGATCCCAAGATCGGCTACCGCGAAAATCTGGAAACCTATGAGGGTCTTGAGGTCAGCGATGATCCGCTCGCCAATTCGATCGCCGCGGGGGAATGGTCGTTCAAGGACAACGTCGCCAAGCTTGGCCAGCCGATTGACCGCACCGAATGGTTCATGCTGCCGCAGACGGTAAACGCCTATTACAACCCGAGCAAAAACGAGATCGTCTTCCCGGCCGCCATCCTGCAGCAGCCTTTCTTTGGGCTGACCGCAGACATTGCGGTCAATTACGGCGCGATTGGCGGGGTCATCGGGCATGAAATCGGCCACGGCTTTGACGATCAGGGCTCAAAGTATGACGCAACCGGCAAACTGCGCAATTGGTGGACAGACGAGGACCGCGCCAACTTTGAAAAGCGCACCAAGGTGCTGGTTGAACAATATAACGGCTTTTGTCCGCTCGATGACGGGGAAACCTGCGTTAACGGTCAGCTGACATTGGGCGAGAATATCGGTGATCTGGGCGGGCTGAGCCTTGCCTATCGCGCGTACAAGATCGCAACTGAGGGTAACGACGTGCCGGTGATTGACGGGATGACCGGCGATCAGCGCTTCTTCCTCGCCTGGGCGCAGGTCTGGCGCGCGGCGCAACGCGAGGAAACCTATCGCAACCGTCTGCGCACAGACAGCCACAGCCCTGAGGAATTCCGCACCAATGGTGTCGTGCGCAACCTTGACGAATGGTATGAGGCGTTCGGCGTAACGCCCGATCACAAGATGTACCTCCCGCCTGAAAAGCGGGTGCGCATCTGGTAAAACTGCCAGCCTGCGTCATCTCTGCATGCGCGGGGATGAAGCGGCGGTTTCTGCAACGTGGATGAGCCGCGCGCCTGCGCTCAAACTCGATTGACTTGCCCTCCTGCGCTGTCATCACACGCGGGCTATGACCATTCTCCAGCTCATCATCATCGCGGTTGTTCAGGGGATCACCGAGTTTCTGCCAATATCCTCGTCAGGTCACTTGATCCTGATCCCTTATCTCACCGATTTTTCGGACCAGGGCCCGCTGATTGATGTCGCGGTGCATGTGGGCTCGCTGCTGGCGATCATCGTCTACTTCTTCAAGGATGTGCTCGTCCTGGCACGCGGGGGTTTCGCGAGCATCGGGATCGGCACAGAGGCTCCCAATGCCTATGCGGAGCGGCGGCTGTTCTGGTGGATCGTGCTGGGCACCATCCCCGCCGTGGCGTTCGGGCTCTCGATCAAGCTGGGGCTTTTCAACTCGCTGGCAGAGGCGATTTTCGGCATCACTGTGGTCGATGGTGACCTGATGGCCTCGATCCGGTTCGTTGATCTGATTGCTTTCAACCTGATCTTTTACGGCATCTTGCTGGGGATTGCGGACTACCTTGGGCGCGAGGAGCGGGTGTTCGAAGACATGACCTGGCGCGACGGCCTGATCGTCGGTCTGGCGCAGGCGCTGGCGATCATTCCGGGCACCAGCCGTTCTGGCGTCACGATGACAGCGGCGCGCGCGCTCGGCTTTAGCCGGGTCGAGGCAGCGCGGTTTTCGTTCCTCCTTTCGATCCCCGCCGTTGCGGGGGCAGGCGTGCTGATTGTGCCGGAAATCTTTGAAGCGGGCGCGGCGCTGGCATGGGATGCGCTGATTGCAGGCGTGCTGACTTTCATCGCCGCCTTTTTGACGATGGCGTTCCTGATGAACTTCCTGAAGCGCGCCTCAATGCTGGTCTTCGTGCTGTATCGCGTCGCCATGGGCGCCGCGCTGCTTATCCTTTTCTGAATCGCACACCCTGTAAAGATCGCCGGAACCGCACGCGGATTTGCTGGTTGATCCCTTGCAGCTTGATTGTCAGAAAGAATGGACGCAAGCTGCGGCAAATCTTTTGGACACACGCAATTCGGACTGACTGCACCTGATCATGGCTTTACTCGTTCTCCTCTGCCTCGGAGCCTCCTTGGGCTGGCTCGCCTCCATCCTCGCGCGAACGGAAGCTGCGCGCGATATTCTGCGTCAGATTGCGCTGGCGATGATGATGGCGGTGGTGGGCGGACTGATCGTCAATGTCGGCGGCGTGCTCGGCAGCCTTTCGCTGCTGGCTCTGGGTGTTGGCACAGCGGCAGCGATTGCTGGGCTGGTCGGATATCACGCTGTGATGAGCCGCAATGGCGAAATCGAAACCTGAGCGCTCAGACGGGCGCAGCGCCGCTCCCGGCTCCACCGCGCAAATGGTATTCCTGCGTGCCCCGGTGGCGCACATAATCGACATCAATCACGGCGCTGTTCGCATAGGTGAAGCCAACGCCCAGGTTGCGATACAGCCGGTCAAAATCGCGCTCCACCGTCTGGCGGTAGAGATCATCAAAGCTCTCAATCACGAAATAGGTCGGTTGCAGATCGCTGATCACGTAATCGGTGCGCATCACCCGGTCGACATTGAGCATGATGCGATTGGGGCTCTGCGCTTCGACGGCAAACACGGCCTCGGTCGGGCCTGACAGAATGCCAGCGCCATAGGCCTTGATCCCGTCCGCTTCCTCGATCAGGCCGAATTCGACCGTGTACCAATACAGCGAACCAAGGGATTTGAGGCGATTGTACCGCATCGCCTTCCACCCGGCGCGGCCATATTCCTGCATATAATCGGCATAGACCGGATCGGTCAGCATCGGCACATGGCCGAACACGTCGTGGAAGACGTCAGGTTCCTGAATATAGTCAAACGTCTCGCGCGTCCGGATGAAATTCCCGGCGGGAAAGCGGCGGTTCGCGAGGTGCCAGAAGAAGACGTGATCGGGGATCAGCATGGGCACCGGCACCACGCTCCACCCGGTGAGCGCGGTCAGCTCCTGTGACATCGCGCCAAAATCGGGCACGCCGCCGCGACCCAAGTCGAGCCGTTCCAGCCCGTGAAGGAACGCTGAGCACGCCCGGCCCGGCAGCACATCCATCTGCCGCGCGAACAGATCATCCCAGATCTCGTGATCCTGGGTCGAGTAGACCGTCTGCGCAGGCTCCAGCCAGTCCGCGCCGACATGCGCAGGCTTGGAGAGCGGCGCGGTGAAGACGCTGTCGGGCAAGTCCGGCAGGCGCGTGTAATCAGTGTCAGGTTCGGCAAGTGTGGCCATGACGGGCAATTTGAGGCTAGCTGCGCGCTTCGACAAGCAAAAAGGACATCTGATGGGCCTCAAGGGCAAAGAATACCGCAAACTGCTCGAACCGATGACGGAAGAACTGGTTGGCATGGCGCGCTGGGCGCGGGTGACCGGACAGCGCATCGTGGTGCTGTTTGAAGGGCGCGACACGGCAGGTAAAGGCGGCGCGATCAGAGCGGTGCGCGAAAAGCTGAACCCGCGCCAGTGCCGCACAGTCGCGCTCAGCAAGCCGACCGAGGATGAACGCGGGCAGTGGTATTTCCAGCGCTATATCAGGCACCTGCCGACCACGGGTGAGATCGTGCTGTTTGACCGCAGCTGGTACAACCGGGCCGGGGTTGAGCAGGTGATGGGCTTTGCCAGCCAGCCGCAGGTCGAGGCGTTTCTGACGCAGGTGCCGACCTTCGAAAAGATGCTCACCGATGATGGCATCCACCTGTTCAAATACTGGCTGACCACCGATCAGGAGCGCCAGGAAGAGCGCCTGCGCGAACGGCTTGATGATCCGCTCAAGCGCTGGAAGCTCTCCCCAATCGACCTTGCCGCGCGCGACCAATACGATGCCTACACCAAGGCGCGCGAGGCGATGCTGCGCGCGACTCACACCGATCACGCACCATGGACGCTGGTAGACTTCAACGATCAGAAACGCGGGCGGCTGACGCTGATCCGCGATTTGCTGGACCGCTTACCCGATACGCATGTGGAGCCGCCGGAGATTGATTTCCCGGAGCTTGGCCGGGAGCCCGTGGCGGAGACTTATGGCGTCATGGGGCCGATTCCCGACTATCCCATCGACGATTAGGTCGCAGCCTTGGCTTTCATCACCTGCCGACCGTCCCCAGCAAAGGCGCCCATTTCATGCGCGCCGCCTTCGTTCCGGATGGTGAGAATGAGCGCCTCGTCCGCGATGGCTGGCGATATTCCGCGAAACTCGAAGGTCCGCACACGGCTCTCGCCCAATTCGCGCGCGGCAAGCTGCAGCAGCAGGCTGGCGGTCAACGGTCCGTGCACCACCAGCCCGCGATAGCGCTCGATTGCCTGCGCATAAGGCGCATCGTAGTGAATGCGGTGGGTGTTGAAGGTCAGCGCTGAGTAGCGAAACAGCAAGCGCGGATCGGGCCGGGTGATCTCATAAGCGTCCCAAAGCGTGTGGTCGAAACCCTCATTGCCGATTTCGGGTGGGCTGAGCGGTGCATCAGGCGCCGCGGCGTCGCGATAGACCAGCGTCTGGGTCTCCCGCACAGCCAAAGTGCCGTTGGCGCGGGTTTCATGCTCTACATTCACGAAGGCGAGCTTGCCTGACCCGCCCTCCTTTTCGCTGATCGATGCGACGCGGCTGGTGCGTTCAACCACCGCGCCGATAGCGATGGGCGCGTGAAAGGCGATAGCGCTGGAGGCCCACATCCGGCGGGGCATGGGGAAGGGCGGAAGGAAGCCATCTGGACTGTCATCGCGCGCTGGATGGCCGTCCTCGCCCAGCGCCGATGTTGGCGCGTCCGGGGTGCAAAGCGCAAAGTGGATGCCCTGCGGCATAAGGGCAGGCTGCGGCGTCGGCAGGTCGAAGGTTGCCAGCCACCGCGCGGCCAGCGCCCTGTCCAGCCGGTCGCTCGCGCGCTGCTCGCGCCCGACCCACGCGTCGTATGCGCTCATCAGGCGGCCCGCTCAAACACCGCCGCGATCCCCTGTCCGCCGCCAATGCACATGGTTTCAAGCCCGTAGCGCACGCCGCGCCGGTGCATTTCGTGCGCCATATCCGCGAGAATGCGCCCGCCGGTTGCGCCAATCGGATGGCCGAGCGAGATGCCTGAGCCGTTGACGTTCAGCAGATCGCGGCGGCTGTCATCTGTGCTCCAGCCCCAGCCTTTCAGCACGGCGAGCACTTGCGGCGCGAAGGCTTCGTTGAGTTCGACCAGCCCGATATCGTCCCAGCTGTAACCGCGCCGCTCAAACAAGCGCTGCGTCGCGGGCACCGGACCGATTCCCATGCGCGCAGGGTCGCAGCCCGCCGCCGCCCAGCCGCCGAACCACAGCATGGGTTCCAGGCCAAGCTCCTCCAGCTTGTCTTCCGCCACCACCAGACAGGCGGCCGCCGCATCGTTTTGCTGGCTCGCATTGCCAGCGGTAACAATGGCCTCGGGATCACGCTTCAGGTCCAGCGCGCGCAGCTTGCCCAGCGTTTCCATCGAAGCGTCGGCGCGATAGCCTTCGTCGCGCGCAAACATCACCGGATCGCCTCGCCTCTGAGGCACATCCACAGGCACCAATTGCGCATCGAACCGGCCCGCATCCCACGCCGCAGCGGCTTGTCTGTGCGAGCGCACCGCATATTCGTCCGCTGCCTCGCGCGTAACATCGTAATCCTTGGCAAGGTTCTCGGCGGTTTCGATCATGCCCGTGATCACGCCAAAGCGCTCAATCGGCTGGCTCATCAATCGCCCGCGTGAAAGGCGATCGTGCAGCGTGATGTCCCCCATCCGCGCACCGCCGCGCCCTTGCAGCGTGTAGTGCTCAACATTGGACATGCTCTCGCACCCGCCGGCAACCACGACATCGGCCATGCCGGTCTCAACCATCATCGCCGCATTCGCGACAGCCTGAAGCCCAGAGCCGCAGCGCCGGTCCAGTTGATAGCCGGGCACCTCCAAAGGCAGCCCCGCCGCCAGCCATGACCAATGCCCGATGGCGGGCGCTTCGGCGTTGCCATAGCCTTGGGAGAACACGACATCGTCCACCCGCTCCGGGTCAATGCCCGAGCGCTCGACCAGCGCCTTCAGAATAATCGCGCCAAGCTCGCCCGCGCTCAGGCTGGAAAGCCCGCCGAGGAATTTTCCGACAGGGGTGCGAAGAGGCGATACGATGGCGGCGCGTCTGGTCATTTGCTGTCCTTGTCTGAAAGCCCAACCGTGCCGGCATCGACCAACCGACCGATTTCGCCGCTTGATAGCCCGAGGCGCTCCGCCAGGATTTCCTCGGAATGCTGGCCAAGATAGGGCGCAGGCTGAGGGTCGCCCGCATCATGCGCAGGCAGGTTCGCAAAGGAGCGCGTCGCGGGATAATCAAAGCCTGAGGGGTTTGCGGGTGAGGGGCCGAACAGCGGATTGTCCGCGACCAGCACCGGATCATTTGCGGCCTCATGCGCTGTGCGATAGCGCTCATAAGTGCAGCCTTGCGCCTTCATCATGCCTTCGAGCGCCTTGTAGTCATGGCTTCCCGCGACATTCTGGAAGATGTCGAACAGCCGGTGGCGGTGAGTGAAGCGCGGTTCGTCTCCGCTGGCGAATTGCACGTCTACTTCTGCTTCGAGCACGCTGATGGGCGTTGCCACACCGAATGCCTCGACAAGGCCCGACCATTGTTTTGCTGTGAGCGCGGCGACCATGAAGCGTACGCCATCCTTTGAGCGGAAATCGCGCCCGAACGCGCCCCAGATCGCATTGCCAAGCCGGGGGCGGTCAGAGCCGCGATAGAGCATTTCGGCAAACATGCCCGAGTTCGCCGCCGTGCCAATCGCCACATCGCCGAGCGGAATGCGGATCTCGGACCCTTCGCCGGTGGTATCGCGGTGACGCAGGGCGGCGAGCAGCGCGAAAGCGGTGTAAGCACCTGTGATGAAGTCCCAAGCGGGCATTATTTGGTTGACCGGGTTAGCGGTCGCCATGTCCCACTCCTCCGGCCCCGTCATTAATGGATAGCCGGACGCCGCGTTAACCGTGAAATCCATCGCTTGGCGCCCATCGTGCCACCCCATGATCCGCGCAGAAATCAGACCCTCAGGGTCATCTGCGCGCGCTGCTTGCATCGCGGCATGGCTCAGAAAGCTCTTCTCTGGCAGATTGGTGATGCATTGGCCGGTCTTCGCCGACAGCTCCACGCACAATTCGCGTCCTTCGCCGCTGCGCAGGTCCAGCGCGACCGATTTCTTCGCGCGGTTGAGGTTCTCCCAAGAAAGCGAGCGCCCCTCCTTGGTCAGCATGAAGCGATCATAATCGAGCCCGCCCGCTTTGTGATCGACGCGGATGACCTCCGCCCCCATCTGCGCGCAATAGAGCCCGGCGGTTGGCGAGGCTACGAAGCTGGAGACCTCGATGATGGAGAGGTTTTCAAGTAGGTTGTACATTGTGTGTTTGCCCACCCCCAACCCCTCCCGCTAGCGGGAGGGGAGCGAGACTTGCCAGCTTGCTGGCTTAGTCGCAGCGGGGTGGGCGCTGCTCCTGTTCTAACCGTTGAGCGCTTCCCATTCGCGCAGCATGTGCTTGGCGATCTGGAGTTGCAGAATTTGGGTCGTGCCTTCGTAAATGCGATAGATACGCGCGTCACGATAGAAGCGTTCGGCATCATATTCAGCGAGGTAGCCCGCACCGCCATAGATCTGCACCACCCGGTCCACCACGCGCCCGCACATCTCGGATGCGAAGACCTTGAACGCGGCGGCCTTGACGAGGATGTTCTCTCCCCGGTCAGCGCGCGCGGTCACATCCTGCATCATGCATTCAGCGGCGTAGATTTCGGTCTGGCTGTCCGCCAGCATCGCCTGGATCAGCTGAAACTGCGCGATCGGTTCGCCAAAGGCCTTGCGCTCATTGGCATAGCGCATCGCTGAATCGAGCGCGCGCTTGGCGTAGGCTGTCGCCGCTGCGCCCACCGAAATGCGTCCGTTATCAAGGCTCTGCATCGCAAAACGAAAGCCGCGCCCGGTTTCCCCGCCCAGCAGGGCGTCCCCGGGCACTTTCACATCGTCGAGCATGATGTCCGAGATATGGCTGCCTGACTGACCCATCTTCTTGTCCGGCGATCCGGTCGAGATGCCCGGCGCATCCATCGGCACCAGAAATGCGCTGACATGCGCGTTCTTGGGCAGCGCCTCTTTATCAGTGCGCGCCATGATCAACGCGACATCGGCGTGCGGCGCGTTGGTGATATAGCGTTTTGTTCCGTTGAGCACCCAGCCATTGCCGTCGGGGTCAGGCACAGCGGTGGTCTGCATCGCGGCGCTGTCGCTGCCTGAGCCCGGCTCAGTCAGGCCAAAGCATGCAATCTTGCCTTCGACCAGTTTGGGATACCACTCAGCCCGCTGGGCTTCGGTGGCGCCATTCTTCAGCGCGCTCGCAAACATTCCGATATTGATCGAGAAAATCGAGCGGAAGGCAGGCGCGGCATAGCTCATCATGTTCACGACGCGCGCATATTGCGTCATGTTGAGCCCAGCGCCGCCATACTCCTCAGGTACGCTGATGCCGAACAGGCCCATGTCGCGCATTTCCTGCACGATGTCGGCGGGCACGGCGTCCGTCTCAATCAGCTCGGCCTCTGCGGGGATCAGCCGCTCGCGCACATAGCGGTCAAGCTGCTCTGCGAATTGCTCGAAGGTTTCATCGTCCATTCCAGGGTTGGAGCGAACGGGACTGGTCATCGGCGCATTCATGGCGTGGGCCTCTCTTGCGGGTTTGCTATTCGGTCTCAGGCGCGCCGGATTGCTCCGGTGCGGCCTCGGTCTGCGGCGGATCTACGTCAGGAAGCGCGCCTTCGGGCAAGCGTTTTTCATCAAGCATCTTGGCCGCTTCATCCAGCGCGCGCGCTTCGCCCTCGGTCACACCGCCAGCCGCGCCGCCGCCTGATCCTGCGCTGTCACAGGCTGTGAGCGTGATCCCCACGGCCAGCAGGCAGGATGCGCCTGCGAGCGCGCGGGGGATGCGGCGTGAGAAGGGCATGGCGCGCTGCTCAGTCGACGGTTTCGTCGATGCCTTCTACCGCTTCAAGCGCGGCAGCGCCGGCGTCTTCAGCGGCACTCGCAGCAGCTTCGGCTTCGGCAGCGGCTGCTGCGAGTTCTTCGGCCTTGGCGCTTGCTTCGGCAGCGGCGTCTTCGGCTGATTGCTCGGTTACAGCCGGGGGCGGGCCTTCGCCGCCATCCGCAGTTTCATCGGTGAGAGTTTCATCATCCACCGGCTCTTCGGTCACCGGCTCAAGCGGTACATTGGCTGGCATTTCAACGTCCGCAGGCGTTGCTTCGGTCGAGGCCGGGTCTGAGCTGCCGCATGCGGCGAGAGCCAGAGCGCTGGCGCTGAGCGCGGCGAGTGTAAGTGATGTTTTCATTTCGGGTATCCTCCTTGCAATCCCAAGCATATTCTTATGTAGGGCTGCGTGCAAAGCGCTGCCACATTTTCGGCATGGTTTAACCACGCGGGCGAGCTTAATCAAAGCCCCAATTGCTGCTCAAAAACGGCACAGTGGCTGTGCCGCGCTTGGCAAGCGCGTCGCGCGGCGTAGCAATTGACGCATGACCCATGTATTCGCTCGCCCGCAGCCCGTCCATTCCACCCGCGCCAGTGGCCGCCGCATAAGCCGCTGGGCCTTGGCTCTCACGGGTATGACCGTCGCCGCAGCCGGCGCGCTTGGCATGGGGCAGGTGCCGGCGCAGGCGCAGGCTGCCACCGCGCCGTTTACGATCGTTGAAAGCGGCAAAACCTTCCGTTCGCTCCAAGCGGCGGTGAAAGCCATCGGTGACAAGCGCGGCACGATCCGCATTGCCCCCGGGACCTATCGGGAATGCTCGGTGCAGGAAAAGGGCGTCATCACCTATCTCGCTGAGAAAGCGGGCACAGCGATTTTTGAGGGCCGCTCATGCGAAGGCAAAGCGGGCTTTGTGCTGCGCGGCGTGGGCGCAGAGATTCGCGGGCTCACTTTCCGCAACTACGCGGTGCGCGATGGCAATGGCGCAGGCATCCGGCTGGAGCGCGGGCAGCTTAATGTCGCCTATTCGCGCTTTATGGACAGCCAGCAGGGCATCCTATCCGCCAACGATCCCAATTCCAAAATCTACATCGTGCGCTCCACATTCAGCGGGCTTGGCACGTGTGAGAATGCGTCGGGCTGCGCGCATTCGCTTTATATTGGCGAGTTCGGCGAGCTGACCGTGCGCGAAAGCCGGTTTGAGCGCGGGCGCGGCGGGCACTACATCAAGTCACGCTCTGGCAGGGTCGTGATCGAGGACAATTCGTTCGACGATGCCGGGGGCCGCAAGACCAATTACATGATTGACCTGCCCGCAGGGGCCAAGGGCACCATCGCCAACAATTGGTTTGTGCAAGGCAAGGACAAGGAAAACTGGTCGGCCTTCATCGCGTTGGGCGCAGAATCAAGCCTGCACAATTCGGACGGTCTCAAGGTCGTGAACAACCAAGCGCGCTTCGTGCCCGGCGTTCGCCGCAACAGCGCCTTCCTTGCAGACTGGACCGGCGCGCGTGTCGCGATGGCGGGCAACAAGTTGGCAGCCGGGCTGACCAAATACGAGCGCCGCTAAAGCTCACCAACGCTTCGGCCTTGAGCTAGACGCCTACTCGATCCCGAGTTCATCCATGATCGCCTCAGCGCGTGCGGCTGCGGTTTTCATCTGTGCGTCGTCCAGACTTTCCAGCACCCTTGCGGCGTTGGCGCGGCCCGGCTCGCTGCCCTGAAATCCCGCGACTGAGAACCACGCCATCGCCTCGACCATATCGCGCGGCACGCCCTGGCCCAACGCATGGAGGATGCCAACACCTTGAATGCCGTGCTCGCTGCCCGCTTGCGCAGCGCGCATATAATTGGTCATCGACGCTTCGTAATCGACCGGCGTTCCGCGCCCGGTCGCCTGCATCACGGCCAGGCTGACGATGCAATCGAGATAGCCATCATCCGCGCCCGCCTGAAACAGCGCAACCGCATCTTGCAGCGTCCCCTCGATCTTGCCTTCATCAATCAGCACGCCAACCCGCCAGCGCGCCAGATTGCGCCCGCTCTCAGCCGCGCTGCGAAAGTAGACCGCGGCCTGCGCATAATCCTGCACAACGCCGACACCATCTTCGTAAAACCGGCCGAGCCATTCGGCTGAGACAGCATCGCCCGCCGCTGCGCCTTCGCGTGCCAAAGCGACCGCGCCATCGACGTCGCCGCTGTCATAGGCGGTTTCAACCGGGTGTGTGGCAGCAAGCGCGGGCGCGCTGAGCGGAGCGAAGAACAGGGCGAGGGCGAGGATTAGAATGCGCATCAGGCGAAAGTGCCTTAGCCTTGCTCAAATGTCCAACCAGCTTTGCTTTGGGTGACCTATGGTTCGCCGGACGCAGGCGGATCAAACGCGCGAACGTAACGCTGTTCGCACTCAGGGATCGGCGCGCCAAGGCTTTTAACCTGAAACGCCCAGCTCAGTTCGCCCGCCAGCCACATCGGCGTGTTTTGCTTAAAGCCAAAGCGGCCATAAATGTCAGGATTGCCGAGCACGGTGATCCCCTTTGCGCCGCGCTCGATCATGGCTTTCTCGCCCGCTTCGATCAGCGCCCGGCCGATACCTTTGCCGTGATGAGCAGGCTCCACTGCGACGGGGCCGAGCACATACCAGCCTTCCTCGCCATTCATCAGGATTGCCGGGCTGTAGGTGATCTGGCCGAGCACGATGTCCGATTGGACCGCGACCAGAGAGAGCGCCAGATCACCGTCCGCGCGCAGGCGGTCGATCACGTGTTGCTCGTCACCGTTAGAATAAGCGCGCCCATCAAAGGCGCGCGCTACCATCGCATGAATCGGCGTTTCCTCACCGGGGCGCTCTAGGCGGATTGCGTACTCGGTCATCGCAGCAAGTGCCCTGAACGGTCCCGCTTGGTGGCGAGGTATTTGGCGTTGTGCGGGTTGTCTGGCAGCTGGTGCTGGACCCGCTCGATTATGTCGATCCCGTGCGCCTGAAGGCTCTTCACCTTGGCGGGATTGTTCGTCAGCAGCCGGATCGCGCGCGCACCGATCAGCTCCAGCATGCGCGCCGCCACAGGAAAATCGCGCGCCTCGTCCGGCAGGCCGAGCCGCTGGTTCGCTTCGACCGTGTCAAAGCCCTGATCCTGCAACCGGTATGCGCGCAGCTTGTTGATGAGGCCAATGCCGCGCCCTTCCTGCCGCATGTACAGCATGACGCCCCAGCCGCCTTCCTCGCGCGCATGGCGAGCCATTTCATCGAGCGCGGCGTCAAGCTGCGGTCCGCAATCGCATTTGAGGCTGCCGAGTACATCGCCGGTCAGGCATTCCGAATGCAGCCGCACCAGCGGCGCGCGCTCGCCATTCTGCTCGCCGATGATCAGCGCGACATGCTCGCGCGTGTCAGCGGTGGAGCGGAAGGCGATGATCTCGGCTTCCTCGCTGGCGGTAACAGGCAGGCGGGCGCGGGTGACAATATCAAGCTTGCCCGCATCGGTGTAGGCAACAAGATCGGTCGCGCTCAGCGGGTGCGCTTCGCCGGGGCGCTGCGGGTTGACCATAAAGGCGGGCAAAATCCCGGCAATACGTGCAAACTCCATCGCCGCGACCGCCGCATCGGCCCATGCGATCCGCTCTGCCCGAAACGGCCCTTTGAGCGGGTTGGCCAGATCAAGCGAGGGGTCTGCAATCGGGCGCGCGGCTTGCAGCGAGATTGGCTCACCGCTGCGGATCAGGATCGGCGTGTGCGGAGCCTCCCCGCCAAAGGCCGCATCACGCTGATTGGTGAGCTTGAGCGTTGCTGCGCGCGCCGAAGAAATCAGCAGGTGATCGGATGTCGCGGCCTGAGCGATGGCGGTTTCAATCGGCAGCAGCAGCGGCCCTCCATCGAATAGCAGCGGCCAGCCATGGCGTAGCGCGTCCACCGCCTGCGCTGCACGCCGCTCAGGCGAAGGTGCGGGAGGGGGCCCGGGCGGCGGTGTATGATCGTGCGCATCGCACATCGTTACACCGCAAACTCAGTGATGAGCGGGATGTGGTCAGACGGCTTTTCCCAGTCGCGCGCGTCTTCCAGCACGCGGTGCGCCCGCGCCTGCGCAGCGAGCGCGGGGCTGGCCCACATATGATCGAGGCGCCGCCCACGGTCATTCTTGCGCCAATCGGGTGAGCGATAGGACCACCAGCTGTAATAACGCTCCGGATGTTCGATGAATTCGCGCCCCAGATCAACCCAGCCATGGGCTTGCTTAAAGCGCTCCAAGGCTTCGGTTTCGATGGGCGTGTGGCTGACCACTTTGAGCAGCTGCTTGTGGCTCCACACATCGCTTTCCAGCGGGGCAATGTTGAAATCGCCGACAATCAGCGTGGGCTGCTCCAGCGCATCCGCCCAGCGCGTCATGCGGTCGAGAAAGTCGAGCTTCTGGCCGAATTTGGTGTTCTTTTCCCGGTCAGGAATGTCGCCGCCAGCGGGCACATAGACATTGTCGATCCGCATCTCGTGGCCGTCGACCGCAACACTGACATGGCGTGCTTCGCCGTTGTCCTGCCAGTCGTACCGGTCAATCTCAGTAATCGGCACGCGGCTGACAGTCGCGACCCCGTGATAGCCCTTTTGCCCGCAAACCGCCTGATGCTCATAGCCAAGCTCAGCGAGCGCTTTGGCCGGAAACTGGCTTTCCTGGCATTTGATTTCCTGCAGGCACAAGACGTCAGGCGCTTCTTCTTTGAGGTATTTTTCAATGATCGGCAGGCGCAGGCGGGCCGAGTTGATGTTCCAGGTCGCAACAGAGATCATGGCGCTGATCTAGGCGCCTCAGGCCCGAAACGCCAGTGCGGCAACGGGCCAATGGCCCGCAAGCGCGCCTGCTCGCCCGAAGGCGCCCCGGACCCGGGACTTGATTCGGAGGGAGAGAGCAGCACCGAGGACATGATAAAGGGCACAAAAAACCCCTGTCCCGGGGGCGATGGGACAGGGGTTCCAAGTCAGCGTTCGTCACGCTTTGGTAAGGCGACCCGTATGTCAGGAGCGAGCAACAGGGGGGAAACCCGCTCTTTGCCGCCTTGATGTAAGAAATACCCGTCCTTGGCTTTCGCCTATATGAACGCGGGGGTAGGTTGAACGCTTTTTGAAAACGATTTGCAGTTGAAGCGTTCAGCGCGGGCGACGAGACGAACGGCGCGGATCGCGGAATTTGAACGTGCTCTCTGCGATGGACACGCCATAGCGATGATTCGAGAGCCGCACCGTGGTGCGGTGGTTCTGTGCGTCCAAAGCCACCCAATGGGTCAGCTGCATGCCGCCGGGCGCGCGAGGATTGTTCACGAAAATCAGATTGATAGTGCCGTATTCCGGCTTTTTCGGATCTTTGACCTCAATGCTGAGAACTTCCGGGCTGCCCGTCGGGATCAGCGTGCCATATTGCTTCACATCGCGGTTAGGATCGAGCAGCGCGCCCAGTGGCGAGTTCTTGATCGGCCAGCGCTCGACCTGATTGACCTCGTAATCGACCATATACAGCGACTTGCCGTTTGCCACGACGAGCAGATCGGCGTCCTTGCCGTAATCGAAGCGAATCTTGCCCGGACGTTTCAGCGTCAGCACGCCGCGCATGGTGGCGCCTTGCCGGTCGGTCTGCGTGAAGTCCGCGCGCATCGTGTTGATCGCGCGCAGGGCCTTGACCGCGCGGTCGAGATCGCTGGCGCGAGTCTGAGCCTGCGCCGGAGCGGGAGAAACGACGAGCGACGCAGCACCCGTGGTTAGGGCAGCGGTCGCTATACTAACCGCAGCGGCAAGCCGGAGCGGGGTTCGGGTCAGGGATTTCAGCGTTTTCATAACAGGCCTCATGCGGTGCGGGCCTTGAATAGCGGCTGAATCGAAGCGGGTCGAAAGCGCGGCGTTTGCCGGGCTTACTTGATCTTCGCTTCCTTGAATTCGACGTGCTTCTTGGCGACCGGGTCGTACTTGCGGAACACCATCTTCTCAGTGATGTTGCGCGGGTTCTTCTTGGTCACATAAAAGAAGCCGGTGCCTTCGGTCGACACGAGCCGGATCTTGACGGTTGCGGGCTTTGCCATCGCTTGCGGTTCCTAAAACTGTAAGAGCGGCGGCCCATTATCGGCATCGGCGCGCCAGAAACAAAACGGGCGACGCGTTCCGTAAAATCGGGGGCGCCGCCTTTCAGAAGCGCGCCATTGAGCGAATCATGGGGAAAAGTCAAGCAAACTCACCAGTCCGCGCGGCTGGGTTTGCCGCGATTAGCTTTGACTGTGCCGCGCGCCTTCTTGGCTTTGAGGCGTTGCGTTTTGCCCACGCGGTTCACACGGGTCTTGGCGCGGCGCTTGGGCTGGTGGTGCGCGGCTTCGAGCATATCGGCCAGTTTTTCGCGCGCGGCCTGCCGGTTGGCTTCCTGCGTGCGGTGCTCGCGCGCGGTGATCAGCAGGTCACCCGCCGCAGTCAGTTTTGAGCCTGCTGCCTCGCGCAGCCGAGCGAAAACCGGCGGGGTCAGACGCAATTGATAGATATTGACGCGCAACTGGACTTCGGTGGCGACCTTGTTCGCGTTCTGCCCACCGGGGCCAGAGCCTGCGAGGAAGCTCTCCTCGGCGATGGCGTGAGCCCGGGCGACAGCGGCGTCCAGTGCTGCCTTATCCATCGCTCACACCAAACGCCGCGAAATCGGCGGGCAGCGGGCTATGCGCTTCAATGGCAGGCTTGCCGTCGCGCTGGACGATGAGGCTTTCGGCGTGGAGCATGGTCCGCCGCGCCCCTTTGCCGCGCTGCGCCTCTGACCCGTAGATCGGATCGCCCAGCAGCGGCGCGCCAAGTCCCTTGAGCGCATGAACGCGCAATTGGTGCGTGCGGCCCGTCTCAGGCCGAAAGCGGACGAGCGCGTGCGGGCCGATAGTCTCCACCAATTCCCAATGCGAAACCGCCAGTTTTCCTTTTTTGGCAGCAATCATGCGCCAGCCCTTGGCCTCTGAACTGATCTTGGCGAGCGACAGTCGAATGGTGCCCTGCGTACCAGCTGGATGGCCTGCCAGAACCGCAAGATAGGTTTTGGCGACGCGGCGATCTTCAAAGGCCTTGTTGAAGCGCTTGAGCGCCTTGGGATTGCGCGCGAGCAACAGGCAGCCGCTGGTGTCCGTATCCAGCCTATGCACCGCGACCGGCGCGCGCTGAAATCCCAGCTTCAGGGCATCAAGATGATCATCAAGGCAAGGCCCGCCCCGGCGCGGCTCATCAACCGGCAGGCCAGCGGGCTTGTCGATCACGAGCGCTTCGCCGTCTTCGAACAGGATTTTGGGGGTCTGTGTAAGGGTCATTCTCCGGGCCTTAGCTGCCGGCCGCGACCGTGTCGAAGGTTTCAGGCGGTGGGTAAGGCGCTAAATCAGCTTCGCTGCAAACAGCCCGCGCAGTGCGTTGCCGAGCAGAAATCCCTCGCTGAGGTCATCGAGCGTCAATTCCGCCTCCAGCGCGCGGCCTTCTGCAATCAGATGCGCGCGCAGCACGCCGGGCAGCAGGCCCAGCGCGGCGGGCGGAGTGAGCAACGCGTCGTCGCGCTCAACAAAAATGTTGGTCCACGCGCCTTCGGTCACCAGCCCATCGTCGCGCACCAGCACCGCTTCGCCCGCGCCAAAGCTTGCCGCCGCTTCGCGCGCGTCTTCATAAAAGCCCCGGTCCGATGTTTTGTGCGCCAGCCGCCAGTCGCCTGGATCAAGCGGATGCGGAAGCGCGGCACAGGCAAGCGGCTCAGTGAAAGGCGCGGGCAAAGGCCCGGTTTCCAGCGCAATCGCTCCCCTGCGTGCCAGCAGCAGGCGCAGCTTTGCACTGCTCTCAAGCTCGAAACACAGCGCTTGAATCTGGTTGCGCGCGGCGTGGTGGTCAAATGCGAAGCCAAGCGTGGCGGCGCTGATTTTCATGCGCTCCAGATGCAGTTCGAGATGCGCAATCCCGGTCTCCGGTTCAAAGCGCATCGTCTCAATCAGATCGCATTGCGGCGCGGTCAGTTCGGGCGAAGCGGCGCGCACAAAGCCCGCTTTAACCTCGCATTCGCGCCGTTCGGCCATCGCATCGCTATCCGCCACAATCGCGGAGCCGACGCCGAGCACGGCATCGCCCTGATCGTTCTCAATCGGGGTCAGGCGCACAGTGCGGATCGCGACATTGAACGCGGCCTCGCCGGTGGCGTCAATCCGCCCCATCGCCCCACAATAAGCCCCGCGCGCATCGCGCTCATGCTCGCCGATCAGCTCCATCGCGCGGATCTTGGGCGCGCCGGTGATTGAGCCGCAGGGAAACAGCGCGCGCACCAGATCCATCGCGCCATGGCCCGGCGCCAATTGCGCGCGCACGCTGGACACCATCTGGTGGACGGTCGGATAAGTCTCGACAGAAAAAGGCGCATCCACGGTGACGCTGCCGGCCACTGCAACACGCGACAGGTCATTGCGCATCAGATCAACGATCATGAGATTTTCGGCGCGATCCTTGACCGAGGTTGAAAGCTCCTGCGCCAACGCCGCGTCGTGTTCCGGATCGCCGCCGCGCGGGCGCGTGCCCTTCATCGGTTTAACCCGCGCTTCGCCGTCTTTGAGCGCGACAAACAGCTCAGGCGAAAAGCTCAGCAGCCAGTGCGAGCCATCAAACAGCACGCCGCCATAGCCCGCACCCGCGCTGGCGCGCAGCTGGCGATAAAGCGCTAACGGCTCCCCGCGATAGGACCCGGTCAGCGGATAGGTGAAGTTCGCCTGATAGATGTCGCCTGCCAGAATGGCTTCGCGCACTTGCGCAAACCGGGCTTCATAGCCGCCGGGTGAAAGTTGTGGGTCAAGCGGACCGATTGAGGCATCGCCCGCGCCGTGCTCAGCGAGCCAGTCGGGCATATCAGCGGCGCGAATGCGCTGAGGCTCGCTCTCAAACAGGCCCAGCCACACGAGCGGTCCGGCCGCTCCGCTGCGCTCGGCGGCCTGTGCGCGCAGCTTGGGCTCCAGCGCCAGTCCAGCCTCGTAGGCGATATAGCCCGCCAGCGAACCGCCTGTGTTCGCCCGAGCCTCTTCCGCCTCGCGCAGCACGCGCTCTACCGCATCGGCATGGTGCGCGGCAAACACAGCGCTGGGCGCGGTATAGACCAGCGCGTCAGCCGCCCCATCGGCGCGCGCATCATCCAGCAGCAGGAATGGTTCGGGCGATCCCATACACGTCACTTAACCCATCATCTGGCCAAGTCGAGAGGGTTGGCGATGATGCCAGCGCGTGAGGCGGTTGACCGAACTGGATCGCGCTTGCACACGGGCACCAACACAACGTTCGGGCGGACCACACAACAGGGGCACATTTTCATGAGCGACATTTTCCTCGGGCTGGGCGGCAATGGCGAAAACCAGAGCCTCGCGCTGAGCCGCGCCAACCGTCACGGGCTGATCGCGGGCGCGACCGGGACGGGCAAAACGGTGACGTTGCAAGGCCTGGCTGAGAGTTTTTCCGCGCAAGGTGTTCCGGTGTTTGTGGCCGATGTTAAAGGCGATCTCTCCGGCATCGCCATGCCCGGATCGCCGACATTCAAGCACGCGGACAAGCTGGAAGAGCGCGCCAAGGAGCTGGGCATGGAGGATTATGCCTATTCCGACAATCCGGTGATTTTCTGGGACCTGTATGGCGAGCAGGGCCACCCGATCCGCACCACAATCTCCGAAATGGGACCGCTGCTGCTGTCGCGCTTGCTAGACCTCAACGATACGCAGGAGGGCGTGCTCCAAATCGTGTTCCGCCATGCTGATGAAAACGGGCTGCTGCTGCTCGATTTCGGCGATCTCACCGCGATGCTGCAATACGCTTATGAAAACTCAAAGGAGCTTTCAGGCAAATACGGCAATGTCTCCAAGCAATCGGTCGGCGCGATCCAGCGGCAATTGCTGAGCTTTGAAGCGCAGGGCGCGAACTATTTCTTCGGTGAGCCTGCCTTGGAGATTGACGATTTCCTGAAGCTTGATGACCAGGGGCGCGGCTATGTGAATGTGCTGGCGGCGGATAAGCTGATGCGCAGCCCCAAGCTGTATGCGACCTTCCTGTTGTGGCTGCTCGCTGAGCTGTTTGAGAGCCTGCCCGAAGTCGGCGATCCGGAAAAACCAACGCTCGTGTTCTTCTTTGACGAGGCGCATTTGCTGTTCGATGATGCACCCAAGGCGCTGCAAGAGAAGATCGAGCAGGTCGTGCGCCTCATCCGCTCCAAGGGCGTGGGCGTCTATTTCGTGACGCAAAACCCGATCGACATCCCTGAAGAGGTCGCCGGCCAGCTTGGCAACCGCGTCCAGCACGCTCTGCGCGCGTTCACCAAGCGCGATCAGCGCGCGATCAAGGCGGCGGCGGAGACTTTCCGAATCAATGATGATCTCGACACCGAGGAAGTCATCACCGAACTGCGCGTGGGCGAGGCTCTGGTCTCGACGCTTGATGAAGAAGGCGCGCCCACTGTGGTGCAGCGCACTTTGATTAAGCCGCCACGCTCGCGCCTTGGCCCGGTCAACGCCAAGGAGCGCGCGATCATCCAGTCAGTCAGCCCGTTTGACGGAAAATACGAAGACGCGGTCGATCGCGAAAGCGCTGAAGAAGTGCTGCTCGCTAAGACTAAGGACGCCGTTGATACCGCTCAGGAGGTGGAGGCAAAGGGCGAGGAAGAGGTCCGCAAGCGCCCGCGCAAAAGCAAGTCGATGTGGGAGAAAGCGATAAGCCGCGGCACCAAAGTGGCAGCGGGCGGCATGGCAGGCGCGGCGGCTTCTGCAATGCTGGGCAAGAAAAGTCGCGCTAATCCCGTGGCCAGCGGGATCACTTCCGCTGCGGGCTCCATCGCAACCGATCTGGCCGGGCCGATTGCCGGACGCTTTGTGCGCAATCTGATCGGCGGGCTGATGCGGTAACGCGCGTGCTGCCTAAGGCGGGGTGACGCGGACTTCGGGCTCGTCAGGCCTCGGCGAGGGCGCGATGCGTTGCTCGATAACCTGAACTTGCGAGGCAAATTCCTCTTTTGCTTGAGTAATGGCTGCGACTGACTGGCTGTCGGCGTCCTTGGCAAAGGCGGATTGCACAATCGGCTCAATCTTTTCGATCCGGCGCACCTTTTCCTGCAGCGGCAGGCTGGGGGCGTTCTTGATTTCAGCCACGGTTGAGGCGACTTCACCATCGATCCGCGCGATTTCCTCATCGCTGCTGGGCTGTGCCGGCAGCTCATTGAGCTGCGTCACTCGCTCCAGCTTTTGCTCCACCTGATCGACATTCTCGGCTTCGGGATTGAGCAGCGTCACGAGCACGCTGGGAAAGGCGAGCCCGGCGGTGACGGAAAGGAAGAACAGCTTGGGCTTCTTTGCCCCCTCCGTCTCAGTGACCAGATAGACCGTGACACCCGCGCAGACGAGCCCGAGCAGCGCGCACACGACATGATCGAGCGGAATCGCGGGCCGGTTGTTCTCATCGAGAAACAGAACGGCGAATTTCAGCATGAAGCCGCCGAGCGCTCCGCCGCTGCAGATGACCGCGAGATCGCCGCGATGCGCATCGTCCATCTGGTGAAAGGTCCACAGCAGAATGAACGCGACCAGCCATGCGGCCAGAAAGGCAAAGGGCAATTGCGCATACCACGCCAGATCAGGGAGATAGCGGATCGATCCGGAAGGCTGCAGCATCATCAAGCCGATGAAGCAGGTGTAAAATGCAGCCGCGACCGCAGCAATGATGGTATCTGACCAGTAGACTGATCGCCTCGCCGCAATGGTGGCGTCGTGTGGTTCTGCCGGTTGATTCATCCGATCTCCCCTTGACCGCGATAGAATACTTATATCAATGATGGCAGCACGCAGCAAATGCAATTGAGTGCCGCAAGTTCAAGGTTAGTCGACCAAGTTAAACTTGGCTCACCCTTGATCCAGCGGCAACTTTATTTCAGCACGTAGTCCACCGTCTGTGCGGTTTGCGAGCACCAATTCGCCGCCATGGGCCGTCGCAATGGCGCGTGCCACGGTCAGGCCGAGACCTGCACCGCCGGTCGAGCGGTTGCGCGATGTCTCGCCGCGCTTGAACGGTTCGAGCATTCCTTCGATTTCGCCTGCGGGAATGCCCGGTCCGTCATCGTCAATCCGTACCGTTACATGATGAGCCGCGTCTGCGCTGGTGTCTGCGCCGCTGTCCGAGCCATCGTGATGCAAGGAGACCCGCGCTGAGCCGCCGTAGCGCACAGCGTTGCTCACCAGATTGCGAAAGGCGCGCTTGATCCATGTTTCCTGGATCTGTGCCACAATTCGCTTTGCTGGCGGTGCAAAGGTGACTGGCTCTCCCAGATCCTCGAATTCCTCAACAATGCTCTCAGCCAGCGCTGACAGGTCCACCGCTTCGCGCTCGCCGGTGCTGTCCCGACCCGCGCGCCCGATCCGCGCGAGTTCAAGAATATCGTCCAGTGTACGGGTGATGTCCTCAATGCTGTCCGCCATGCGCGCGCGCTGCGCTTCGTTGGGCACGCTTTCGATCCGTACGCGCAAGGCGGCGAGCGGCGTCTTCAGGTCATGCCCGATCGCGCCCAGCATCACGTCTTTCTCATCCAGCAAAGTGGAGATGCGCGCTTCCATCGTGTTGTGCGCGGCGATCAGACGGCGCGTGTCTGATGGCCCCGTTTCTTCCATCGGCATGGCCTGGCTGGGTGTGCGGCTGAAATCGGCGACGCGGGCCGTCAACTGCTGAAGCGGACGGGTGATGCGGCGCAGGACGAGGTACAGGATCGTCAGCAGAAAGGCGAAGATCACCAGCGTTTGAAACGCGAGCACAGCGGGGCCACCGCTGGGGCGTGGGGGCTCAAACACGCGCGCGGTTTCCCACACGCCGCCGGGCTCGCGCTGGATTGAGGCGACATGCAATTCCTGTTTGCGCCATGTCGAGCGCGCGGCGAGGCGTGGGCGCGATGCGGCAAAGGCAGCCAGTGCGGGGTCATCGCCCGCGCGCCGCTCCACGATGCGCATCTGATGGACCGGAACGCCATCGGCGGCGAGCATATCGAGCAGGCGTTCGCGCCGTGCATTGCTTTCGACAGTGTCTGTGGCGCTCGCTGGTGGGCTGTCGCTGACGATATAGCGCAATTCGCGCGGCAAGCGGATGCGCGGGCGGATAAGGCTGTCAACAGGCCCCTGAGCCGGTGGAGGCCGTCTTCGCACTCTGGCGGGCCGTGGTCGCTCAGCAAATTCAGCCCCGTTGGACAGTTGGAAGGCGAGGCCCGTCAGCACAGCAACCTCGCGGCGCTCTTCACTCGCGCGAAACAGCAATGCAGCAGACACGATCTGCGCCACCAGCAGCGCGAGTGTTGCTGCGGTCATAACCTGACCAAGCAGGCTAGTGGGGATCAACCGCTTCATGCTTTGGTGGAAGGGGGCACGCGCTTGACCTGCGCAGCGAAGCGATAGCCGCCGCCGCGCACAGTCTGGATGAAATGCGGCTCGCGCGTGTCAGCCTCAACCTTGCGGCGCAGGCGGCTCACCTGATTATCGACCGCGCGGTCAAATAGGTGCGCGGTGCGGCCCTGCACCATATCGAGCAGCCGATCACGATCGAGCACGCTGCGCGGGTGATCGAGAAAGGCGCGCAGCAGGCGGAACTCGGCGGTCGAAATCGGCACACTGACGCCATCGGGATCGGTGAGTTTGCGCTTGAGCGGATCGAGTACCCAGCCTTCAAACGTGTAGTGCCAATCGTTGCTCGCCGCCGCGGTGCTGACGCCGTTCACGCTGCCTTTGGCGATCCGGCGCAGCACTGTGCGGATGCGTGCCACCAGCTCGCGCGGCTCGAATGGCTTGATGACATAATCGTCCGCGCCCAGCTCCAGGCCGACAATTCGGTCCGTGGCTTCGGTCTTTGCAGTGATGAAGATCACTGGGAGCGAGCGGGTTTCGACCAGATGACGGCACAGCGAAAGCCCATCCTCGCCTGGCATCATGATGTCGAGCAGCACCAGATCAGGCCCCGCCCCCGGATCAGCATCGGCGAGGATCGCGCGGGCGCGGGCGGCGCTGTCCGCTTCGGTGACGTCAAAGCCCTGACCCGTGAGGTATTCGGCCAAAGGCTCGCGCAGCGTCGCTTCATCATCGACCAGCAGAAGCTTGGTCGTTTCGACTTGGGTATCGGCGGAAGGCGTTGTCATGGTTTGGCTCATACAGGAAAACTCGTCTTCGGTGAGGGGTGCGATAGCGGAAGCCGACCCGGCGTGCCTATCCCTTGCCGATTGGCGAGAGGTTGGCAGCCGGGTCGGCCGGATCGGTGCAGCCTCAATCAGAGGCGCGAGAGGGCCTGCACCGGGAGGGAGGGGTGTGCCCGCGCGAGGGCCTTATTGAGAGGCGCCCGTGCCTGCACCGCTGCCCCCACCCGTGCCACGCTCACCGCCGCGACGGCCTTTGCGGGCGTCCTTCATCGCGGCCCGCTCGGCCTCAGTGATGGTGCCGGAGCTGTCAGTATCAAGCTTGGCAAAGCGCGCTTCGATGGCTGCATCGAACTCCGCGCGGCTGACCGCGTCGTCGTTGTTCGTGTCAGCGCGGCGCAGCATCGCCATACCGCGCCGGCCTCCGCCGCGCTTCTCGGCGCCGCGACGACCCATACGCTCACCGCGTTCGCCGCGCTCACCTCCCCGGCGCTCACCGCGTTCGCCGCGCATTTCACGAGCCTTGGCCATTTCTTCCTGCGACAGCGTTCCGCTTTCATCGGCATCCAGCCGCTCAAACATCATCGCCTGACGCTGAGCACCGCGCTCTGCGCGATTTTCAGCGCGCTCAGCGGCGCGCGCTTCACGCGCTGCGGTCATTTCTTCGGGTGTCAGTTCACCGTCGCCATTGGTATCGGCTTCAGCAAAGCGTGCTTCAGCGGCGGCCTTGCGGTCTTCGCGGCTGATCTGGCCATCGCCATTGGCGTCCATTTTGGCAAAGCGCTCGCCGCTTTTGGCTTTCACTTCGGCCAAGGTGATCACGCCGTCGCCATCGGCATCCGCCTGCATGGCAAGGTGCATCATGCCATGGCCGCCGCCGCGATGGTGTTTGGCCACGGCCAGGCTGGCCCCGCCAATCGCAAGCACGCTGGCAGCGGTGATAAGAGCAAGTTTACGCATAGATAATCTCCAGTTCGGGATGGTGAGAAGCGACGGGCGCACCGGGCTGGGCCGTTGGGGGCTCATGCCTGTTCAGGTTCGGGACCGGATGACAGGCCGCGTCAGGGGAAACGCGGGACCATCATAATGCCAGGGGTATGCACCCGGTCATCCAAACTGAGGCTTGAACCGTAAGGCCAGAGGAACGCCCGTTGGCACGCCCGCCGCAACTCTTGAAACCTGTTCTAGAGCAGCTGTGTCGCAGGTTTATCCCGGAACCAAAGAGATTTGTCGCGCTGTGTATCTGCCTGACAGAGCCGTTCACACAGGCGCAAGATGACGGGGGTGTCGCGCGTCAGTCGGCGGGCGGAACCATGCAGAAGACGTTGAGCTTGTTGCCATCGGGGTCGCGGAAATAGGCCGCGTAAAAGCCATCATCGCCGCGCGGTCCGGGGCCGCCTTCATCCGCGCCGCCTTGCGCCATCGCGGTTTCATAGATCGCCTGCACTGCCTCAGGCGTCTCCACCTGCAGCGCAACCATCGTACCATTGCCCACGCTGGCCGCCTCACCATCGTAAGGTAGTGTGGCCGCGATGCCGGGTGCGCCGCCCATCTCGCCCCCAGACTCTCCCCAAGCAATGAAAGTGTCGAACTCCATCATCCGGCCCACGCCGAAATGCTTGGCAATCGCATCATAAAACGCCGCCGCGCGCGGCAGGTCATTGGTCCCCAAGGTCACGTAACCGATCATGTGTGCTCTCCCTCATGCGACTCGGAATATGAGAACATTAAGTGAACATACGGTCGGCTGCAACTGAGTCTTGTTGATCGCCCAATCAATCAAAGCGGCTGCGTCTCGCGCTCCACCCATGCGCGGTCTTCGCCATCCAGTTGCGGGACCAGCAGATCGCGCACTTTGGCGTGGTAGCGGTTCACCCAGCCAATCTCTGCCTCGCTCAGCAGGCTAACGTCGATCAGCCGCCGGTCCAGCGGCACAAAGGTGAGCGTTTCAAAGCCCAGCCATTCGCCCTCCGCGCCATCGACCTCCGCCTTGGTGACAAGCACCAGATTCTCGATCCGGATGCCGAATGCTTGCGCCTTGTAATAGCCCGGCTCGTTTGAGCAGATCATCCCGGCGTGCAGCTCCTGCCCCGTGCCCGCTTGCCCGCCAGAAGGCTTGGCAATGCGCTGCGGGCCTTCGTGAACGCCTAGGAAACTGCCCACGCCGTGCCCGGTGCCATGCGCGTAATCGACACCCGCCTCCCACAGATATTGCCGCGCCAAGGCATCGAGCTGCCCGCCATTGGTCCCTTGCGGAAAGCGCGCGCAGGCCAGTTGAATGTGGCCCTTGAGAACGCGCGTGTTGCGGTCCTTCATTTCAGGCGTCGGCTGAGCGCCTTCGGGCGTGTCGATCCACACGGTGCGGGTGATGTCGGTTGTGCCTGCGGGATACTGGCCGCCGGAATCAACCAGATAGATTGAGCCCGGCGGGATCGTGATATTGCTTTCCTCATCCACCCGGTAATGCGGCAGAGCGGCATGGCCAGCGGCAGCCGAGATCGTATCGAACGAGGTATCGCGCAGATCGCCCAGCTCGCGGCGAAAGCCCTCCAGCTTGGCCGCAGCGCTCAGCTCATCGACAGTGCCAAGCGGCGCCGTTTCGCTGAGCCAGCGCAGAAAGCGCGTCACCGCCGCTCCATCGTGCGCTTGCGCATCGCGGTGGCCTTGCACTTCGGCCGCGTTCTTGACTGCTTTGGCAAGGATCGTCGGGTCTTGCTTGAAGACAAACTCCGCCCCGCCGGTGCGCAAGGCCTGCGCGATGCCGACGACGCCGAAATCGGGATCAACGCTCACGCGCTTGCCTTTGAGCTCGCTGGTGAGCGCGCTGTCAAAAGCGGTGCGCTCGCGGATCGTCACCGCATTGCCAAGGAGCTGGGCGAGGGCGGGTGTCACCTTCTCAGGCGCGATGAACAGCTCGGCCCGGCCATCGGCATGCGCGATCAGATAGGACAGCGCAACCGGCGTATGCGCCACATCGCCGCCGCGCATATTAAGCAGCCATGCAATCGAATCGAGCGCCGGAATGACCGCAGCATCCAGCCCCTCACGCTCCAGCCATTCGGCCACTTGCGCGCGCTTTTCTGCCGAGGAGCGCCCCGCCAGCGCCTCTTCATGCACAAGCGCCGGCGCATCGGACGGCGCGGGCTGACCGTTCCACACCGCATCGAGCGGATTGCTGTCAGCCGGGACCATCGCAATCCCTGCAGGCTCGACCACCTGCTCCAGCGATTCGACCCATTTCCACGTATGCAGCCAGGGATCATATGCGATCTTTGCACCGGGCTGAGCGACCTCTTTTAGCCACGCACCCAGAGTGTCCTTCGGAACCGAGCGATAGGCAAACAGCGTCTCATCCACCTGCTCGCGCACCTGCACGGTGTAGCGCCCGTCAACAAAGATTGCCGCGTGATCCAGCGTCACTGCCGCAAACCCGGCCGAACCGCCAAACCCTGTCAGCCAAGCCAATCGTTGCGCATATTCGCCAACATATTCGCTCATATGCTCATCGCAGATGGGGATCACAAAGCCATCAAGCCCGCGGCGTTTGAGCTCCTCGCGCAGGGCTGCAAGGCGGGCTGAGCTTGATTCACTTGGGGTTTGCATCAGCATGGCATTCAATCCTTGTCGCACGCCAGCATTGCAGCGGCGCGGTGAGTATGGCTAGAAGCATGATACATAGAGCGCAGGCCAACCGCTTGCCACCCTCCCTCGCAAAAGGCTCTGATCATGAATTTGACCCCGCTCTCGCAATTCCGTGCCGCCGTGCTTAGCTGCGCGGCCTGCCTTGCCATCGCGCCGCTGACCGCAGCGCAGGCTGACAATCATAAGGAAATGACAAGCGTGAGCGAAACTGCTGCCAAGCCTCCCAGCGCTGAAAAGCGGGAGCACACTTACACCCATCACGGCATCACGATCTCCGACCCGTATGACTGGCTGTATGACAAGTCCTATCCCACTGTCGATGACGAGGATGTGCTCGATTATGTGAAGGCTGAGAACGCCTATTTCGAAGCGAACATGAAGCCGCTCGAAGCCCAGACCGAAGCTCTGTTTGAGGAAATGAAGGCGCGCATCAAGGAAGACGATTCCACCGTGCCGCAGCGCATGGGCGACTATCTTTACTGGTCCGAATTTGAAGAAGGCGCGCAATATCGCAAGCACTACCGCAAGCCGGTGGGCGCAAGCGATGATGCCAAGGGTGAGCTGATCCTTGACCAGAACGAACTGGCTGAAGGCCTTGAATATTTCCGCCTTGGCGCGCTGTCGATCAGCAAGAACGGGCGCCTCATGGTCTATTCGACCGACACAAACGGGTCTGAGCGCTACACCGCGCGGATCAAGGACCTAGAAACCGGCGAATTGCTGCCGGACGAGCTGACAGGCCTGCGCGGCGGGCTGACCTGGGTCGCGAATGACACCGCGCTCGCGTACACGCCTTCGACCGAGGAATGGCGCTCGCTCGAAATCAAGCTGCACCGGCTGGGTGAGCCGATGGAGGCCGATGTCAGCCTCTATAAGGAAGCCGACCAGAGCTTCAGCGTGGGCGCTGGCCTGACTGCGCAGGATGATTACCTGATCATCGCAGCAGGCGACAACGAGACCAGCGAGGTCCGCTTTGTCTCCGCCGCTGATCCCACTGGCGAGCTGACGCTGGTCCGGCCGCGCGAAAAGGGCGTCGAATACTCGGTTGATATCCGTGAGGGCGAGATCTGGGTGTGGACCAATGACGACCACATCAATTTCCGCTTGGCCAAAGCCACGCTGGAGGCTCCGGGCGAATGGAAAACCGTGATCGAAGGCTCGAACGAGTTCTACCTCACCGGGTTTGACCTTTTCGAAGGGTTCTTCGTCACCGAAGGCCGCTTGAATGGCTTGGATCAGGTGCAGATCCGCCAGTACGCCGCGCCGCTGGAGGCGAAGCCGATTGCCTTCCCCGAGGCGAGCTACAATGCTGGTCTGACCAACAACCCGGAATACGGTCAGACCAAGCTGCGGCTCGGCTATGAGAGCATGATCACGCCGGACACAGTCTATGATTACGACGTGGCCGCAGGCACGCTCGCGCAGCTCAAACAGCAGGAAATCCCCAGCGGTTATGACGCCAGCCTGTATGTGACAGAGCGGCTCACCATCGAAGCGCGCGACGGGACGATGGTGCCTGTCAGTGTGGTGATGCGCAAGGATCGCAAGGAGCTGTTGGAGAAGGCTGGTATCGAAGGCCCCGGCCCGCTGCACCTGTATGCTTATGGCGCCTATGGTTATGCCATTCCGCCCGGTTTCTCGACCACGCGGCTCAGCCTCGTTGACCGCGGCTTTGCCTATGGCATCGCGCATATTCGCGGCGGCGATGATCTGGGGCGGCGCTGGTATCTGCAAGGCAAGATGTTTGAGCGCGCCAACACCTTCAACGATTTCGTCGATGTCGGGCGCGGGCTGATCGCCAAGGGTCTGACTGCGGAAGGCATGGTCACCGCCAGCGGCGGCTCAGCGGGCGGCGAGTTGATGGGCGCAATCGTCAATCAGGATCCTGCACAATATGGCGCAATCGTTGCGGCGGTGCCGTTTGTCGATGTGCTGAACACGATGCTGAACAAGGACCTGCCGCTGACGCCGGGCGAATGGCAGGAATGGGGCAACCCGATCAAGAGCAAGGAAGCCTTCGCTTATATACTCAGCTATTCGCCGTATGATCAGGTGAGCGCGCAAGACTATCCGCCCATGCTGGTCACCGCCGGGCTTAACGATCCGCGCGTAACCTATTGGGAGCCCGCCAAATGGGTCGCCAGGCTGCGCGACACCAAGACAGACGACAATTTGCTGCTGATGAAGACCAATATGGGGGCAGGCCATGGCGGCAAATCAGGCCGGTTCAACGCGCTCTATGAGACGGCTGAGGAGTTCAGTTTTATCCTTGGCCAGATGGATATGACAGATGAGGTGAAAGAGGGCGGATAGACTACAATGGCGATCCGCAATATCGTCTTCGATGTCGGCAATGTGCTGGTCCCATGGGATCCGCGCGGCATTGAAGTGCGTGCATTTGGGGAGGCTCGCGTCAGCGCGCCTGACTACACTTCACCCTTGCGCGGCCATGCGATCTGGCTCGCCGTCAATCGCGGCGAGCACTCGCTGAATGAGGCCAAAGCGCTCTATGTGGCCGAGGGTTTTACAGCAGCAGATATCGATGCGCTGTACGCAGCGCTTTACGCCAGCTTTCCATTGATTGCTGAGACCGAAGTGATGCTGCACGAGCTGAAAGCGGCGGGTTATGGCATTTTTGCCATCACTGACAACGTCCATGAAATCGTCGCGCAGCTCAAGCGGGACTACGATTTCTTCGATCAGTTTGAGGTGGCCGCCGTGTCAGCTGAGCTGGGCGTGTTGAAGCCTGACCCCGCAATCTACCGCTGGCTGATCGACACCGCCGGGATCGCGCCGGAAGAGAGCGTCTTCCTCGACGATGTACAGCGCAATGTCGATGGCGCGAAGTCGGTGGGAATGAAGGCTTTCGTCTTCACCAACGCAGCCAAAGCGCGCGGCGACCTGCGCTCGCTGGGCGTGGATGTTGCGGCCGCATCGCCATCAGCGGGGCCATCAGCGGGGGCATCAGCAGGGGCGACACCGGCGGCGTGAGCGCGCGTTTCACCAAGACCTTTATCGCCGGGCCGCGCCACATTGACGAGCTGGGCCATGTCAACAACGCGGTCTGGGTGCAGTGGATTCAGGATCTCGCCACCGCGCACTGGAACGCCGCCGCACGCGCTGAGGACCGCGCGGCTTTCCTGTGGGTCGTCGTCCGGCATGAGATCGACTATCGCGGCAATATCGCTGCGGGGCAAAGCGCCATCGGCGAAACCTGCATTCCCGATGCGCCGCGCGGGGCGACTTCGGTCCGCGAAGCGCACTTTACCGATCCGCAAGGCAAGCCCTTGGTGAAAGCGCGCACCACTTGGGCAATGCTGGACAAGGACACACAGCGGCTGGTCCGTGTCCGCTCCGAAGTGCTGAAACCATTCCAAGAGCGCTAGGCTGCCGCTTTCGCCGGGTCACGGTTTGACCCCTGAAACAGCGTAAGCCGCTCGCACAGCATGCGGTTTCGACCCGCCCGCTTAGCCTCATAAAGCAGCGCGTCTGCGCGCGGATAGATCGCTTCAAAGCCCAGCCTATCCGTTGACCCATGCGTCAATTCTACCACGCCCATGCTGGCCGTCACCAGACGGTCGAGGGCGGGCACATCACCTGCAATGCGGCGGGGGATGGCTTGCCGCATCGCCTCGGCGCGGTCTTTGGCTTTGGGCCCGCGCAACAGCAGCACAAATTCCTCGCCGCCGATCCGAATTGCCGTGCAATTCTCGCTGTCAGACTCTCTCAGTGCCCGCGCGCTTGCCTTCAGAACAGCGTCGCCCACCTGATGCCCAAAGCGATCATTGACGTCTTTAAAGTGGTCCAGATCGATCAAGGCAAAGGTGTCAAAGCCAGCCCGGCGCAGATCTTCAAAGCGCGCATCAATAGCGCGGCGATTGAGCAGGCCGGTGAGCGGATCGTGCTCCGCCACAGCTTCGAGCGTGTCCATCTCGGCCTGATAGCGATCCCGATCCCGCTTCAGTGCGATAAAGCGGGTGCCCACACCCAGTGCGGTGGTGAGCACTTCCACAAGCATGGCGGCTAGCATCAGCTCATTGGCGTCCGTCGCGGGCACGCCGGGAAGGATGAAGGTGATAATGCGAATGAAGGCGACGAACAGCAAGGGCGTGAACCCAAAGATCAAGAAGCGCGCTGAGCGGCTGCCTTTGCGATAGGCAGTCACCAGCATGAAGACCAGCGCGATGCCCAGCGGCGCGCCGGATGCGAAATAGACAGTCGCGGCCCAATGCCCGAGCGCTTCGATGCCGGCCATGTGGACAAGCGAGCACGCTGAAAAAACCGCAGTGAGCCCCCAAACGACGCGGATGAGCCGCTTTGATAAAATGTCCGGCTCAAAAAACTGCATTGAGAAGCCGACCCCGGCCACCACCAGCAGATTGAAGCTTCCAATCGTCAGCAATCGCACAGCTGGAAGTGTAACATCGGCAAAGGCGGCATAGACACCAAAGCCGCACATGATCTGAACAACAAGGCTGAGGACCAGCACTGCGTGCCAGTAGATGAAGCGCTCTCGCAAAATTCTGTAGGCGGCAAGATCGAAGACAATTGGCATCACCATCATGCCGACGAGCACGCTGACGATCATTAAGATCGCAACATCAGCTCCCGTTGATCCCGGCAGCTGTCCCATCACCAAGAGATGGTCAAACGTGGTTGCCTGCGTGGCGCGCTCCACTCGCACAAACACGGCCTCGGCAGAGCCTTCATAACGGGGCAGAGGAACTGCAAATTGCCGATTGAAGAATGTTGCTGTGATCGTCTCGAACGGATGCCGGGCCCAGATCACCTCATCGCCGCTGAGCACGCCGACTTCCATCGCGGCGAATTTCGCCGTCCGGCTGATGGCATAGCGGGGCGTCTCCCCCGGCGCGATGTCCACACGGATCGTGTTGGAGCGGTGACTTAGATCAACCGCGCCCGGTTCGCACACCAGTGCGCGCAAGTCCTGCGCGGTGAGATTGGTGACCGATGGGGTCTCAGAAGCAGGAGAGCAAACAGCAGGTGGCGCCGCAAAGGCGGGCTCAAGAGGAGCCGCAAAGCTCAGCATGGTGATGACCGCGCAAAGCAAGCCGGTCAGCCATACCCATGGCTTTGATGTCTTAACAGCGCGCATGCGGTGCACACTACGCCGCCACCTCTGTAAATGTCGTAAATGACCGCCGGAGCGGCGCTGATTTAAGCAGCGTTGGATCGACGATCGCGCAAGGCCCGCCGTTTGAACGGGGCACGGGGGGCGGATGGTTCGTCCGCCCCCTTGCCTTGGGTTGCCGATTTGCCCTCTTCAGGTGCATCGCCAAACAACGTCATGCGCTCATATGACATGCGGTTGCGGCCAGAGGCCTTGGCTTCGTACATCAGGGCATCAGCACGGGCGTAGAACTCGTCAAAGTTCATCAGCGCCTTGCCGTGGCGCGGCATCTCGATCAGCCCCATGCTGGCCGTCACTGGTGTCGCAAGCCCCTCAACATCAGCCAAGATCCGAAGTGGGATAGACTGGCGCAAGGCTTCGGCGCGTTGGACCGCATCGGCGCCTCTGATCAAAACCACGAATTCCTCTCCGCCCAGACGCGCTGCGATCAGATCGGGGTCATGGTCTGCACGCAGGGCTTCGGCACAGGCCACAAGCGCGGCATCGCCCGTCTGGTGGCCATGCACGTCATTGACCTGCTTGAACCGATCAAGATCGACCAGTGCGAAAGTGCCAAAGCCACGCCGCGCGAATTCGGGGAACTGGGCTTCAAGCCCGCGACGATTGAGCAGCCCGGTCAGCGCATCGCGCTCAGACAATTGCTCTAGCATCCTCGCTTCGGTCAGCGCCGCATCGCGCTCGCGCCGGATCGCCAGGAACCGGTCACCAATGGCAAGGCTGATCATGATCACTTCAAGGCCGCTGGCCAGATACATGCCCTGATCAAACGCTGAAGGCGCGACATACACGCCCAGCCCGCGAAATAGCCGCTCTATCGAAGCAAGAATGATCGGAGTCCACGCAACGGCAATAAAACGCGCGCTGCGGCTTCCCCGGCCCACCGCTTCGGCGATGGCTGCTGTCATGATCAGGATCGCAGGAACAAAGCAGTAAAAATAGGCCCGATCGTCAAATGCCTGCGTGGCGTGCAATTGGAATGCAAAAAAGCCCGGCACACAGATCATCCAGATCCCTGTGCCAATGGTCACACGCCGCATGAGAGGAGATTGCGCATCGTCCTCCAAGAACTCTGCAAAGAACAAGGCTGACAACCCAGTGCCAAGCGCCCAGGCGAGCGGCCCTGCAATGGCGTTCATGATAAGTGGGACTTGGGCAAAGACCGAAATCAGCCCGCCGGCAAACAGCACATAAGCCATCATCGATACGACCATCGCGGCGTGCAGCAGGACAAAACGCTCGCGCAGCACAACGAAGAAACTGATGTCGAAAAACAGCGGCAAAAGCAGCATGCCGATCACCAGTGCGAGGATCATGACTTCGAGTTGGGACCAGTCCGCTTCTTCAGGATAATGCGTGATCCGGGCCTCGGTCAAAAGGGGGATGGAATGCGGGCGCTCAACCCGCACCAGCAGCGCGGCGGTGTCGGGCGTGATCTCTGGCAGCGCAAGCTGGAAGACCGGGCCTGCAGCAAAGGGCTTGCCCTCCGCTTCCAAAAATCGCGCTGTTCGCATCCCGCCATCATCATCAATTACAGTAAACGTGATGCTTTTGTGCCGCGCGATCCGACTGTAGAAATAGCGCGGCAACGCCTCGCCTGCCCACGCGCTCCGCTCAAAGCGCAGCCATGCGACCGGTTCGTGCGCGGTCCAGCCTTGTGTGGTGCAATTCCACGCGGACTTGCCTTCCATGTCTTTGAAGGAGCGCGCTAAACCAGACGCCGCGTGGCAGGCCGGAGCAAACTTGGGTGCATCCTCCACGCTCCCATGTGCGAGCGCAGGCGTTGCCAACAGGCCTGCCAGCATCACCGCCCATGCAGTGAAAAGGGAAAAAAGGGCCGCGCCTCGCATGGCGTTAACCTAGGATCGAGGCCTTACGATCGGCTTAAATTGCCGCACGGATTGGGGTCAGTGTGCAAATGGAAACAAGCGTCGTTTTCTACAGCAGCATCTGCGTCATTCGCCTGTCACAGACATTCAATAGCGCTGTGGGGTATTTCAGGAGCATTCCCGCATGGCCCGCCACACACTCTCCTCACATCGCGGCCGCATTCGCGCGGTTGCAAGCGCCTGCTCGCTCGCTGCGCTTTTGCTGGGCGTTTCGGCGTGCGACGGCGGCAGTGCGCGCGATTCAATCCGCGCGGTGGGTTCATCAACCGTGTATCCCTTCGCCAAGCAGATTTCTGAGCGCTTCGCTCGCTCCAATCCCGACTACAAATCGCCGCTGATCGAAAGCACCGGCACCGGCAGCGGGATAGAGTTTTTCTGCAAGGGCGTGGGCGCGCAGCACCCGGACATGGCGAACGCCTCGCGCCGGATGAAAGCGTCGGAGTTTGACGCGTGTCAGGCCAATGGCGTTAAGGAAATCATCGAGTTTCAGGTCGGGCTGGACGGGATCGCCTTTGCCTCGGCCAAGGATGGCATCAGCCTCGATCTGTCACCCAAGATTGTCTACGAAGCGCTCGCCGCGCGACCTTATGGGGGCGAGCAGACGGCCAAGACTTGGGCCGATGTTGACCCTTCGCTGCCTGATGAACCGATTCTTGTCTACGGACCGCCAAGCTCGTCCGGCACGCGCGATGCACTTAAGGAACTGGTGCTGGAGGCGGGCTGTGACACCAATCCCGCGATGAAAGAGCTGAAAGAGCGCGACAAGGCTGAGCATCAGGCGACCTGCACCGAAGTGCGCTCCGATGGTGCGTACATTGACCAAGGCGAACAGGACAATCTGATTGTCCAAAAAATTGAAAGCAATCCGCGCACCGTCGGCCTGTTCGGCTTTTCCTATCTGGATGAGAACTCCGACAAGGTTCGGGGCCTGACCATGAACGGTGTCCAGCCCACCTATGATAACATTGCGAGCTTTGCCTATCCAGGCGCGCGGCCGCTCTACATCTATGTCAAAAAGGCGCATATGCGCGCTATTCCCGGCCTTGATCTGTACCTGCAGGAATGGATAAAGAATTGGGACAAGGATGGTCCGCTGGCCAAAGTGGGCCTTGTCGCGATGCCTGCGGACAAGATGGCTGATAACGCGCGAAAAGCTAATGAGAAAATCGCCATGACGCGCGCTGACCTGACCGGCGAAGCACCTGAAACTGCGCCCGAAACCGAGACCTAACCTGAAACCGAAGCGGCTCCGGCTGCCTGACCCCGCTCATATTCTGGGAGACCACAATGACCCGCACCACACGTTTCGCCCGCCCCTTCGCTGTGCTGATGACCAGCGCTGCCGCCCTTGCGCTGACCGCTTGTGGCTCAGAGGCTGAAGAAGGCTCCGAGGCCATTTCCATCGTGGGTTCCTCTACGATTTTCCCCTTTGCGCAAAAAGTCGCTGAAGACACGGTCGCCGCGAACGAAGGGTTTGCCGCCCCGGACATCAAATCCACGGGTTCCAGCGCCGGGATCGAAGAATTCTGCAAGGGTGAAGGGCCGGAAACTGTCGACATCGTCAACGCCTCGCGCCGGATGACGCTCGCCGAATTCGAAGCCTGCAAGGCGGGCGGCGTATCTGACATCATCGAGGTCAAGGTCGGGCGCGACGGCGTGGTCTTTGCCTCCTCACAGGATGAAGGTCTGACCTTCGATCTGACCCCGTCCATCGTCTACCGCGCGCTCGCGGCCAAGCCTTTGGGCGAGGATCAGACGGCGGAAAACTGGTCAGACGTCGATGGCAGCCTGCCGGGCGAGCCGATCATCGTTTACGGCCCGACAGAGACATCTGGCACACAGGATGCGCTGCTTGACCTCATCATGATGCCCGGCTGCAAAGCAAACGGCGCGATGGCAGCGCTGGAGGAAAGCAACCCGGCTGCTTTCGAAACCAATTGCCACACACTGCGCGACGACGCCGCCTATCTGGGGCAAGGCGAGAAGGATGAGCTGGTGGTGCGCAAGATCGCCAACAATCCGCGCGCCATCGGCATCTTCGGCTATTCCTATCTCGAAGAGAACGCCGAGCAGATCAAAGCGCTCACTCTGGGCGGGGTTGAGCCGACCGCAGAAACGATTGCCGATGGCAGCTATCCCGGATCGCGCCCGCTCTACATCTACGTGAAGAAGGCGCATATCGGTGTGACGCCGGGTATTGAGGAATACATGGCGCAATGGGCCAAGAGCTGGAGCGCAGGCGGCCCGCTGACGGCAATCGGCCTTGTGCCCGCCACCGCAGAACAACAGGCAGCCAGCGCCGCAGCGGTCGAAGGCAAGACCGCCATGACAGCGGAAGGGCTGGAATAAGGAAAACGGGCGCGCGCGAGAACCGCCGCGCTGGCACTGTGCTCACAAAAGAGGCCGGGACCCCGATCTGGGGCCCCGGCCTTTTTGGATTAAGCGCTCTTGTTGTGCGCCGCGTGATCAGTCGCCAAAGCGCGCGGTCAGCTGCACTCCGAAGAATTGCGGTTCTGCCGGGATGAAGGTCGGGATGCCGAACGCGCCGCCCGTATTGCCCGCATCAAGGAGGTATTCCTCATCGAAAGCGTTGCGGATAAAGCCGGCAATCTCATACCGGCCATCCGCAAAGCTCACTCCGGCGCGGGCATTCACCAGCGTCACCGGGCCTTGCGAGATCAGATCATCGTTGGGCACCTGGAAGAAGATCGTGCTGCGATGGGTTATGCTGGGGGTAGCAAAGATGCGGATGCCATTGTCCAGTTTATAATTGAGGCTGAACCCACCGGACGCCTGAAACTCAGGTTGAAGGCGGAAACGTGCGCCGGAGAACGCGGGAGAGAACGCGCCGTCTTCGTCAATCCCGCCATCGATATAGCCGAAATTGCCGAAGACTTGCAGCCAGTCGGTTGCATCGACCGCAATTTCGCCTTCAACGCCGAGATTGCTGGCGCTGCCTGCGCTCGCGGTGATGAAAGTGCCCTGCGGACCATCGGGGTCTTCGATCGACACCTGAAAGTTCTCATAGACCTGATAATACACGCCAAGGGCTGCAGACACCGGGCCAGAGGCCGCTTTGATCCCGGCTTCATAGTTCCACACGGTTTCTTCCGGCACGATGTCCAGTTCCGGCACCACGGCACCCGTCGCGCCGAGCGTCGCGCCAAGATTGACCACCGGAGAGCGGCGGCCTTTTGAGACTGTCGCAAACACGTTCACATCGTCGCTCAGCCGGTAAAGCGCATTGAAGCGCGGCAGGAAGGCGTCGAAGTCGTCTTTGGCGGTGAATACGGCCCCTTGCGTGTCGAGAAAGCCGGGAACGAGCGAGAACCGCAGGCTGGGCAAAGCTGCAAACAGCCCAGCTTGATTGGCCGCTGGCAGAAGGGTTGGCAGGACCGGAACGTCCGAACCCGAGATAAAGCCCGAGGTGCGATTTTCTGTCAGATAGCGCAGGCCCGCCGTCAGTTCGAGCCGGTCGGTCGCGATCCAGGTCACATCGGCGAACACCGAATAGGTCTCGTTTTCGCCCTGGTTTTCAAAGAACGCCGTGTTGACGAGTGATTGGATCGCTCCGCCGGTAATAGCCGCCGTGGTGCCGAGCGCCGGAGAAGAGCCATCGGGCGCGACACACGGCCCGGTTCCCAGCGCGCCTGTGAGGCACTGAATGAACAGACCCTCTTCCGAGGCAAACGGCACATTCTGGATGCCGTCCTCGATGAACACGTTCCAGCCTGCGCTGGCGCGGATGGTGTCATCAGAGTAGGTGAAGCGGCCTTCGTGGCTGACCTGCCAGCCCTCGGCAAATTCGGTGAATTCGAGGAAGGGCGCGGCAGAACCATCAGCGTCGAAGACTTCCACGCTGTCAAATTCACGGTAGCCGTTGACTGTGGTGAAGGTCCAATTGTCGCCGAACTGATATTCCGCGGTGAGGTTGAGGTCGTAAACCTCACGGTCGAGGCCAAGCTGGTCACCAAGCAGCGCGTCCGCACCATCCGGAAATCCGCCCAGATTGGCATCTTCAAACGCATTGGCAGGGCCTCCCGGAGCGCCTGCGAAGGCGGGGAAAGTGCCCGAAATGAACGGCGTGCCACCATTGCGCTGCTGATCATAGGTGCCGATGAGGTCCACCGTCAGGTCTGCGTTCGGCGTGAAGCGCAGCGATGCGCGCACGCCGAGCTGGTCTTGCGCGTAAAGATCTTCCTCCTGGTTCGGACTCAGGTTTTCGACATAGCCATCGCGCGTGCGGTATTCGAATGCGATCCGGCCGGCGATCACGTCTGATCCGGCGTTGAGGAACCCGCCCACCAGCGTTTGATCGAAATTGCCGTATCCGCCTGTGATCTCGCCGGAAAAGCCGTCGCGCGGCTTGGCGGACACTAGGCTGATCGCGCCCACGGCAGATGCGGTGCCAAACAGGGTCGCCTGCGGGCCCTTGATGACCTCGATGCGCTCCATGTCGTAAATCGCCTGATAGCTCCCGCGCGAGCGCGAGATATCGACGCCGTTGTAATAGAGCGTGACGCGCGGGCCTTGCTGCGCGGAGCCGCTGTCCGAGGTGATACCGCGGATGACGATGCCCGGATTGTTGGCGCTCTGTTCCTGGATAAGCAGGCCGGGGACGTAGTTGGAAAGCTCGTCCAGATCGGTGACGCCCAGTTCCCTGATCCGCTCACCGGTGGTCGCCGTGATAGTGATCGGCACGTCCTGCGCGCGCTGTTCAACCTTTTGCGCGGTCACGATGATCGTGTTGCCGGATTGGCCTTCTTCATCGTCAGGAGTGTCGGTGTCTTGCGCAAGGCCGATCGAGGGCGTTGCGGCCAAAGCGATTGACAGCGCAAGCGCGGAGACCGCGCGCGAAGTGGGGGAAGTGCGCATTGTAGAGTGGTCCTTTATGCGTTGGAGAGAGACCTCCCCGTGACACGCAAGGGTGACGATGCTGCGACTGCGAAGTAACGGATAAGCGACGCACAGTTTACAATTTAAAGGCGTTGCGCGCTTGCATCAGCGGCGCTCATCAGCGGCGTAGATATGCGGCGCTGGGGATCGGCTCGCGGTTAGAGCGGATTGCCGTCCTGGTCGCGGAAAATTTCGCGCCGGCCGACATGGTTGGCGGGGCCGACCAGTCCTTCGCTTTCCATCCGCTCGATCCACTTGGCTGCCGTGTTGTAGCCCACGCCCATCTGACGTTGCAGCCATGAGCCGCTCGCCTTCTGGTTCTCGATCACGATCTGGCAGGCCTGGCGATATTTGCGTTCTTCGGGATTGTCGCTGGCTGTGAGGTCATCTTCAAACATGAGGCCGCCCTCTTCAGGCTCCTCCGTGACTGCATCGACATAATCGGGTGAGCCTTGCGCGCGCCAGAAATCGGCGACTGTCTCGACTTCCTCATCGCTCACAAACGGGCCGTGGACGCGCACCGTTGCCCCGGTGTTCGGCTTGTAGAGCATGTCGCCTTTGCCCAGCAGCTGCTCCGCGCCTTGCTCACCCAGAATCGTGCGGCTGTCGATCCGGCTGGTGACCTTAAAGCTGATGCGCGTGGGCAGGTTTGCCTTGATCACGCCGGTGATCACATCGACACTGGGGCGCTGTGTCGCCATGATCAGGTGGATGCCCGCCGCGCGGCTCTTTTGGCTGAGGCGCTGGATCAGAACCTCGATTTCCTTGCCCACCGTAACCATCAGGTCAGCCAGCTCGTCAACGATCAGCACGATCTGCGGCAGCGGTTCGTAATCGAGCTGTTCTTCCTCGAACAATTGCTCGCCTGTGTCAGGGTCAAACCCGGTCTGCACCCGGCGGCCCAGCGGCTTGCCCTTGGCGATGGCGGCGCGGACTTTGTCATTGAAGGAGTTGATGTTGCGCGAATTGATGCTCGACATCATGCGATAGCGCCGCTCCATTTCCTCCACCGCCCATTTGAGCGCGCGCACACTTTTGTGCGGCTCGGTCACCACAGGGGAGAGCAGGTGCGGAATGTCATCGTAAGACTTCAGCTCCAGCACTTTGGGGTCGATCAGGATCAAGCGGCATTCAGCCGGCGTGAAGGTGTAAAGCAGGCTGAGCAGGATGCAGTTGAGCCCCACCGACTTACCCGAGCCGGTGGTCCCCGCGACCAGCAAGTGCGGCATGGCGGCAAGGTCTGCGATAATCGGTTCGCCTGCAATATCTTTGCCCAGAATGATCGGCAGATTGCCCTTCGCTTCGACGAAAGCCGCGCTGGCGGCGAGCTCGCGCAGCAGCACCATCTGGCGGTCCGCGTTAGGCAGCTCGATCCCAATCACGGTCTTACCCGGAATGGTCGAAACGCGCGCGCTGATGGCGCTCATATTGCGGGCGATATCTTCGGCCAAGCCCACCACGCGGCTGGCTTTGATGCCAGGAGCGGGCTCAAGCTCGTACATCGTCACCACCGGGCCAGTGCGCACCGCGGTGATCTCACCCTTGACGTTGAAATCGTCGAGCACGTTTTCGAGCAGCCGGGCGTTGCGCTCCAGCGCCAGCTTATCGAGTTTGGGCCCTGATTCGGCGGGAGGTTCTGCGAGCAGTTCAAGGCTGGGCAGGTTGAAATCGGCGAACATGTCGCGCTGCACGGCCTTGGCGGCTGCGGCGCGTTTGGGCGGCGCGCTGGGATCGCTGATCTCAGGCGCGCGGCGGGCGGGGCGTTCCGCTTCGGCGCTTCGCGGCGCGGTGGTATCAGCGCTTGCGGGGGGCTCTGGCGCTTCGTCGGCATCAGGTGCGCGCAGCTTGGGGGTCGCATTGAGCGCGGGCAGAACGCCGCCAATGCGTGAGAACGTCCGCTGAACCACAGTGCTGCGGCTCAAGAAATTGGGCAGCGTCAAAAGCGCGCGCCAATCGATTGCAAAGACGCGCGTGAGCAGCGCTACGCCGCCGCCCAGCGCCAGCAGCGCGCTGCCAAGGATCACCCAGCCCGCTGCATCGCCTGCAAGCCGCCCGGCAATCGCTTCGACCGCGCCTGCGCCCAGCAATCCGGCCAGCCCGCCAAGGCCAGCAGGCAGCGTGCCAGACACGCCTTCAAAGGCGAGGCTGAGGACCGTCGCAATCAGCACCATGCTCGCGCCAAGCAGCGCGAGCGGCGTCCACCAGCGCGAGGGCTCACCATCGGGATCACCCGCATCGTCCAGCTCAACATTGCGCCATAGCCGGCGCGCGGTGACATACAGCAGTGGCAGCAGCAGGACACCGGGCAGGCCCAGAAAGAAGAACACACGGTCCGCCGCCCAAGCGCCGGTCAGCCCCATCCAATTGGCGATCCGGTCTCCGCTAGCCGCCGTCGAGGGGCTGGGATCGGTCTGTGTGTAGCTGAACAGCGCGAGCGCGAGGAAGAACATCGCCAGCAACAGCAGCCCTGCGCCCGTCATCTGGGAGACACGGCGCACCGAACGCCGAAAGGCGGCGCGAATATCAGGTGTGGTCTTGCGCGGGGGCGCTGCCCGGGTGGCCATCAGCTGTTCCTCAAGTGGAGCACACAAAGATGCTCCTTCAAGTGGAGCACACAAAGATGCTCCTTCAAGTGGAGCACACAAAGATGCTCCTTCAAGTGGAGCACACAGAAATGCTCCTTTCAGTTGGAACACACCATGAATCCTTGCGGGACTCCGGTCAAGAGATGTGCGCTGGGTTGAACCCCTAACTCAGTCCATCAATCGCCGCCCAGCTCTCCCATCGCAGTCCGCTTGCGCGCTGTGCGTCCATCCCGCCCAGCGCGATCACGGGCATCAGTGCGAGCCGCGCCAGCAGACGGAACCGAGCCGGGCCGAGAACCGCGGCACCGGGATGCGAGCGGGTGGCAAAGACCGGCGAGAGCAAAACCGCATCCGCGCCCGAAGCATTGGCCAGCGCAATTTCGCGCGCGTCATGCGCGGTCGCCAAGTGCAGCAGCCCGGCTCTGCGCGGCCACAGCGAGCGCGGCGCGCCGTAAATCCCGTCCGCGCCCCATTCGCGCGCGGTGATCGCGTTATCGGCCAAAATGATCGTGTGATCGCGCGCCCGCGCCCAGCGACGCAGAGCGCAGAAGCGATCAAAGCGCGCCGGATCATCGAGGTGATAATGCCGATAGATAAACCCGCTGCCGCGCGGCATTCGGGCCAGCGCATCCTCCAGCGCCGCATCATTGCGCGCATCGGAGATCAGCCAGAGCGGCGGCAGGGTCTGTTCTTGCGGCACAGCCACGTTATAGCCGCGCGCTATGGAAAGTGCAGCCACCCGCCTCGCCAGTGTCGAGGAAAACATCGCCCGCATGTGCAAGCCCGCGCGGCGCGAGCCTGATGAGATCACGCTGATTGCGGTCAGCAAAACGCATCCGGCGGACAAGATCGCACCTCTGCTGGGGGTGGGCCACCGTGTGTTTGGTGAGAACCGCGTGCAGGAAGCGCAGGGCAAATGGCCCGCTCTGCTGGAGCAATATCCGAATACCGAATTGCACCTGATCGGCCAGCTGCAATCGAACAAGGCCGAGGATGCGGTTGCGCTGTTCGATGTGATCCACGCGCTCGACCGGGCGAGCCTCTTGAAAGCGCTCGCCAAGGCTATGGACAAATCGGGCAAACGTGTGCCGTGTTTCGTGCAGGTCAATATCGGCGATGAGGATCAGAAAGGCGGCTGCCCGATCCGCGAACTGCCCGCATTCCTTGCGAAAGTGCGCGATGCCGATGTGCCGGTGGCGGGGCTCATGTGCCTGCCGCCCGCCGGGATTGAGCCTGCCCCGTTCTTCGCGCTGCTCGCCAAGCTGGCCGATGACAACGGGCTGGATGGGCTCTCCATGGGCATGAGCGGCGATTATGAAACCGCCGTGCAACTGGGCGCCACTCATGTGCGCGTGGGCACCGCTTTATTTGGCGCGCGGGGTTAGCGCTCCTGTGCGCCGATCGTATACGGCCCGCCTTCAAGGATCAGCCTGCCTGAGCGCTCATCAATCTCCCAAGTGAACTCAGGCGCACGGATGGTCTCGACATCAACGGTCCCGTCCGCCTGCCTGGTCAGCTTGAACTCGGCGTCGCCCAGCTGGACGATTGCCTGCCCTGATGAAAGATCAACCTCTGCCTTTTCTTTGGCGTATCCGGTGTTCTTCCGCTTTTCCAAAGAAACGGTGTAATCGCCCAAATCGAAGCGGCGTAGGGAGATCGTCGCTCTGCGGCCTTTCAATTGATCTACGCGCAATCGCAGGCCCATTTTCAACTGAGCAACGAGTTGAATTTTGCTAGCGCTGGTCGGTCGCCGAAGCAAAGCCGAACGCTCTCCGCTTTGACGATAGCTGAAGTGTAACACCGGGCCGCGCCACGCGATCCCGCGCACATTGTCCTGCTGCGTAAAGCCCGGTTCCAAAGCCAGCGGCGCCGTTGCAGAGCCAGGCACGGCTTGGTCCATGCGCTTGCTGCCCTTTCTTACCGACAACACACCATCGCTTGTCTCGCATACCGCGAAGCGCGCTTTGCCTGGCTTGGCTGGATCTTCCGCAGTGAAGTTGCACATCGCATGCGTACCGTTTGTTAGGCGCCAGCCAGTGAACAGGCTGCCCTCAGGCAGAACGGCGGCCATGCTGCCATCCACTGTGGTGCGCTCTGCCAGCTTGGCGGCGCGCTGTGTGAAAGTGACGGACGTTTCCCACAGCACCGATTTGGCTTCGAGCTTCGCGCCGAGTGACTGGCCTTCGCTGATTTCGGGCTCTGACCAATCAACCTCTGCCACCATGTCCGGCACTTCGCGGCTGATCTTGATGTCGGCAATCACTCCTGCGTTAGCGGAGAATGGCACCATGGTGAGGCTTGCAATGCCGAGTGCAGTTTTGATTTTGATCATACGCTTTGTGTACTGCCAAAGCGTTCGAATGGAACGGGAAATCGAATTTCGCAAAGGAAAAGGGCGCTCCGCCAACCAGCGGAGCGCCCTTTGATTGGCTCAAGGCCGCGTTCAAATTAGAATTCGAACAGCGCCTCGATACCGATGTTTCGGCCACGTTGCAGCGGCGAGAATGTACCGGCGGTCGGGTTGTCAGCAAACGGCTGAGGCACTCCGGTTGAACGCGGTCCACCGAAAGGCAGCTGCGTGTCGCCGCCGGCCTGCACTTCGTCAAACAAGTTGCGACCATAAAGCGAAAGCGAGAAGCCTTCGAGCGGCGTCACCCATGTGATGTTGGCTTCAAGGTTGCTGATGTCCTGAACAAAGCCAAGGTTGTCATCGGTGTACGCAAACTCATCGCGATACTGGTAGTTCACACGGCTGAGGATTTCGCTGTCACCAATGAGCAATTCGTGGATCAAGCCAACGCCCCATGTAACCTCCGGAACGCGCGGCAAACGCAGATCAAGGTCGGTGTCGTTGATGACGCCATCGCCCGAAATATCGAACAGGATTTCGTCATATTGATCGTCGATCAGACCGAGATTGGCGGTGAAGATCAGCGAATCGGACAGGCGCACACGGCTTTCCGCCTCAAACCCGATGATGGTGGCATCAGCTGTGTTGAAGATCGACTGCGCGACCCCTGACTGCGGGTCCGCCTGGTTCACTTCGCGCTGCATATCCTGGATTTTGGTGACATAACCCGCGACGTTCAGCGTGAAGACCCCGTCGGAAGACTGGAACTTGCCGCCGATTTCAAAGTTGTCGACCTGCTCTTCGCCGAACGAGAACGAACCACCCGGCTGGTTTACGATCGCTTCAAAGGCGTTCGCGTTTGTGATCCGGAAGTTGTAACCGCCCGAACGGAAGCCCCGGCTCCAGTGGCCGTAGACCTGGCTGTCAGCGAATTCATACTGGAAGCCCAGCTTCGGCGAGACATTGCGGAACCGCACGCTGTCAGTGAAGCCATTGTTCTCGGGCAGGCCAAGGCCGTTGGTGCCCGAAGTCGGGCATGTGCCGTCAACCACCGAACAGGCCGGACGCGGACGCACATAGGTGACTTCGCCGTCCTTGGTTTCCTGGCTCCAGCGAATACCCGCAATCAACGAAAAACTGTCGGTGAGGTAGTACTGACCCGACGCAAACACGCCGAGCACTTCATGATCCTGGCGCCCGCCACCAAAGAATTGCGGCGCGTTAATGATGCGGCGCGATTCGGTGTAGGCAAGGTTTTGATCGAAATAGAAACCACCAACGGTGATGTCGAACCCATCGCCCGAGACAGCATAGCGGATTTCGTTTGAAATCTGATCCTGTGCGGTTTCGGTGTCAGAGTTGAAGATCGGCGCGGTGGTCGCGTCGATATCCGCATCGGTGAAAGCGCTGTAGTCGCGATAGCCAAAGATGTTGGTCAGCGTGCCGGGGCCGATATCCCACTCAGCCGTCAGGTTGGCGGTGAAGATTTCGGTGTCATAAAAACCGGGATTGTCGATTGCGAAATCAAAGGTATCGCGTTCGAAGATACCCCGGTTCTGACCATTTGGGCCATCGCCTTCGGAATTGAAATAGTCACCCTTCGCGGTCAGTGTCAGGTCACCAAGCCGCGCTTCAAGAGCTCCGCGGATGATATAGGTTTCTGCCTGACCGAAGTTTTCGTTCAGATCGGGGTTGGTTTCAGCCGCGAGGTTGCGGAAGTAGCCGCGATCATTGTTGTAATAGCCGGCGACCTTGAACAGCAGCTTGTCTTCGATCAGCGGGCCGGTCAGCACGCCGCTCGCCGTGTAGTTTTCAGCTCCGCGACCACTATCAACCGGACCATCGACCGCGACGCGGAATTTACCTTGGAATTCCTCAGTCGGGTTGGTGGTGTTCAGCACCACAGCGCCGCCGGTCACATTGCGCCCGAACAGCACGCCTTGCGGACCGCGCAGGATTTCAACACTCTCGATATCGAAAATGTCGAACACAACGCCGCCATTAATGCCGAGGTAAACGCCGTCGACGAACACGCCGACAGTGGGGTCAATCGAAGGGATTGACGAGTTGATGCCGAGACCACGGATCGAGAAGTTCGCGGTGCCACGGCTGGTGCCGATCTGGTCAAGGCTGACATTCGGCGCCTGAAAGCTCAGACCCTGAATGTCGCGCACCTTGAAGGCTTCCAGCGTGTCCGCGTTGAACGCGGTGACGGCGAGCGGCACGTCCTGGACGTTTTCGACGTTCTGGGTCTTGGTGCCGGTGACGACGATTGTGCCGAACGAATCAAGCGCGCTTTCGCGTTCATCGTCCTGTTCTGTTTCGGTCTCGGGGGTTGCCATCTCTTGAGCATGCGCGGTGAAGGGGACCAGAGCGCAGCTCGACAGAAGCAGCGCGAGCGATGCTCGCGCGACTGAACGGGTCTTCATATGTTTATACCTCTCCGGAAGTAGGGGAATTTGCCCCTATCAATCAGTTCTTGAAATGCAACCTATGTGAGCACTTAGGCGTGCAGTGTGCCAAAATTGCCTCAGGAGGCAGCGCGCTCCAACTGGCGCTGTCTTTTGTCGCTGGCGGCCTTGAGCAAAGCAGTCTCGATCTCTGCAAGCCGTTCTGGCGCGGTGACTTTTTGGCCCAGCAGATCTGTCACATAAAAAGTGTCCGCCGCGCTCTCGCCATAGGCGGTGACATGCGCGGATTGGACAAGCAGGTTGGCTTTGAACAACGCAAAGGCCAAGCGGTTAAGCAAAGCCGGCCGGTCACGCGCGGCAATCTCGATCACGGTGAAACGGTTCGATGCATCATTGTCGAACACCACGGCAGGCGCGACCTTGAATGCCTTTGCGCGCCGGTTTGCAAGCGGGCGTTTGGCGAGCTTGGGCACCAGCTCAATTCGCGCAAGCAAGGCATCTGATATGGTGCGTTTGAGCCGATCAATTTGCGCAGGCTCACTGAACGGCGCTGCGTGCGCGTCCTGAATGAGAAAGTTATCAATAGCGGTGCCATCGCGCGCGGTGTGGATGCGCGCGTCGATAATGTTGGCACCCGCCAGATGAATGCCGCCCGCAAGGCGATAAAAGAGCCCCGGGTGGTCCGGCGCAATCACGCTGACCAAAGTGGCTCCGCGCTCTTCGTCCACTTCGCAATGGATCGACAGCGCGTCTTCGATCTGGTTTGCCTCTTCATATTGGACAAGGTTGCGCGCGATGATGTCTTCGGGCTCTGCGATCCAATAGGCATCGCTCAGCAGATCGCCGACCGCCTCCACCAGATCGCCGCGTTCGCCTAAATTCTCGCGCACGGCATCCTTTCGGGCAGCCACCCGATCAGCGCGCCCGCGGCGCTTGTGGCCCAGTCGGATGCGTTCTTGCGCGGAGTCATAAAGCTCACCCAGCAGCTGGCCCTTCCAGCTGTTCCACGTGCCCGGCCCGACCGCGCGAATGTCCACCGCTGTCAGGATCGCCAGAAACCGCAGCCGGTCGAGTGTCTTCACTTCAGAGACGAAGTCCTCAATGGTCTTGGGGTCAGTGAGGTCGCGCTTTTGCGCGGTGCGGCTCATCAGCAAGTGTTCCATAACCAGCCAAGCGACCAGTTCCGTCTCGCGCTCATCCAGCCCAAAGCGCGGGCACAGCCGCCGCGCGACCCCTGCACCCAGCACGGAGTGATCGCCGCCCCGGCCCTTCGCAATGTCGTGCAACAGCACAGCGACAAACAGCGCGCGGCGCGAGGAGAGCTTGTGGATTTGCTTGGTCGCGCGCGGATGATCGCCTTCGAGCAAGCCGCGCTCAATCTGGCTGGTAAGCCCGATGGCGCGGATCGTGTGTTCATCGACGGTGTAGTGGTGATACATGTCGAACTGCATCTGCGCGTTGACCTTGCCAAAATCAGGCACGAAGCGGCCAAAGACGCCGGCCTCGTTCATCGACCTGAGCGCGGTTTCGGGGTCGTTGCGGCCGCACAGAACATCGAGGAACAGCGCGTTGGCGCGCGGATCCTTGCGCACCGATTTGTCGATCAGCTTCGCATCGCGGTCTGCCTGCCGCATCGTTTGCGGGTGGACTTCCAGCCTTTCGGCCTCAGCGATCTGGAACAGCTCGATCAGGCGAACAGGGTCAGTGGCAAAGAAATAGTCAGCGGGCGCCCGGATCGTCCCGCCCTTGATCTCAAAGCCGCGCAGCTCGCGCATGGGGCCATCGTCCTCACGCCGCGCAAACAGGCCGCTGAAGATGGAGCGCCTTGCATCGGTCTCTTCATCCAGCGCGGCCAGAAAGACGCCGGTCAGGCTGCCCACACGCTTGGCCTGAAGGAAGTAGAACTGCATGAAGCGTTCGACCGCGCTTTTGCCGGGGCGGTCAGCGAAGTTCATCCGCTCTGCCACGCGGCGCTGCAAATCGAATGTAAGGCGGTCCTCGGCGCGCCCGGCAATCTCATGCATGTGACAGCGCACTGCAAGCAGAAACGCCTCGGCCCGGCGAAAGCTGCGATATTCGCTCTTAGTCAGCAGGCCGACATCGACCAGTTCCGAGGCGGTTTCCGCGCGGTGGATGTATTTGCCGATCCAATAGAGCGTTTGCAGATCGCGCAGGCCGCCTTTGCCCTCTTTGACATTGGGCTCCACGACATAGCGGCTGTCGCCCATCTTCTTGTGCCGCTCGCTGCGTTCAGCCAGCTTCTGGTCGAGGAAATCGCGCTCGCTTCCGCGCACGACTTCGCGCCAGAACCGCGCGCGTGCTTCCTCGTAAATCGCCTGATCGCCCCATACCATGCGCGCTTCGAGCAGAGCGGTCCGGATGGTAAGATCATCCTTCGCCATACGCATTGTGTCTGCGACCGTGCGGCTCGAATGGCCCACCGTAAGGCCCAGATCCCACAGCAGATAGAGCATCGCCTCGATCACCTGCTCGCACCACGGCGCGCGGCGCATGGGGGTGATAAAGGCGATGTCGATATCCGAATGCGGCGCCATTTCAGAGCGGCCATATCCACCCACCGCCAGCAGCGCGAGCCGCTCTGCCGCCGTGCGATTGGGCGCAGGAAAAACGTGCGCGGTCACATGGTCATAGACGACGCGCAGCAGCTGATCGGTCAGGAAAGCGTGGCCTGCCGTGATCTCATGCCCGGCGGAAGGTTTGAGCGCGAGCCGCTGAGCGAGTTCGCCGCGCCCTTTTTCCAGAGCGTTGCGCAAAGTCGTGACGATGTGCGGGCGCGCGTCATCCCCATGCGCTTCGACCAGCTTGGCGATCGCTTCCGCAATCACCCGCCGGTCAAAGATAGCGCGCTGGCGGGGGAGGCCCCTTGGCGATGTGCGTGCGGATTTGCGCTCGCTCATCGGCTGCCTTCCGCCCGCCGACCTTGGCTGTGATTATGCCGCTGCAAGCTGCTTGGTGTATTGTTCACGCAGCAGCTTTTTGTCGACTTTCTGAGTGCCAAGGCGCGGAAGTGTCTCATACACCACAAAGATATGCTCTTCGAGCGGCACCTTGAAGGGGGCAATGTGCTCAAGCAGGAATTCGCGCAGCGCCGCCGCGCTCACGGTATCATGCCCGTCCTTGGCAAGGATAACCGCCGCCGGTACTTCACCAAAGCGCTCTTCGGGCAGGCCGAAGACCGAGCATTCTCCGATGTCCGCATGCGCGTAGATCGCATCTTCCACTTCGATGCAGGAGATATTTTCCCCGCCGCGAATAATGATGTCCTTCTTGCGATCAACGATGAACAGGTAATTGTCCTCGTCGAGATAGCCCAGATCGCCGGTACGGAAATAGCCATCCTTGGTGAAGGCTTTGCTGGTCGCCTCGTCATTCTTCCAATAGCCGCGAAAGTTCGCGACCGAGCGGATCGAAACCTCGCCGACATCGCCGGTCGCGAGCTTATTGCCGTCATCATCCAGGATCGCGAGATCGACCATGGGCAGCGATGGCGTGCCGGTTGAGCCGGGCTTGGCGAGGTAATTCTCGTTGAAATTCCCGCAGCCCACTGCGTTGGTCTCAGTCAGGCCATAGCCCAGCAGAGGGAAGCCGCCGGGAAAGGCCTCTTTGATACGCGTGACATGCTCAGGCGGGCGCGGTGCGCCGCCAGCGGCAAAGCTCTTGCACTTGGTGAGGTCATATTTGGCGCGCTCTGGGTGCGCGGCAATCTCATAGCTCATGAGCGGCACGCCGACGAAATAGGTTACGCCTTCCGCTTCCATCAGGCGCATCGCTTCCTCAGCGCTCCACTTGGGCATCAGCACCAGCTTGCGCGCAATGGCGAAGCTTTGCAGGAACAGCGGCACTTCGCCGGTGACATGGAACAGCGGCACGGCCACGAGCGCGCAAGGCTGCGCGCTCATGTCCTCGCCTGTGCTTTCCAGATGGATTTTGGCCATCGCGCTTTGGCTGACATAGCTCATTACGCCGTGCACCACGCCGCGATGGTCCGACCATGCGGCCTTTGAATTGCCGGTTGAACCGGACGTGTAGAGGATCGTCGCCATATCGTCCGGGCCAAGCTGGCTGAGCATGGCCATCCCTGCCGGAACCTCCCCCGGAGCAGCCCAGACATTGGCGAGCCCTTCGGACGGCGCGTTGCCATGATCGAACAGCACAATTGTCGCGTCGTGATCGGTACCATCAAGGCGCTTGGCGCGGCCTGCATCGGCCAGCAGCAGCTTGCACTCAGCGAGTCGCACGCCATAGGCCAGCTCATCGCCCGACCAGAAGCCGTTGAGCAGCGTTGCGCAGCCGCCCGCCAGAATGATGCCCATATGCGCAATCATCCAATTGGCCGAATTGCGCGCGGCAATCCCCACGCGGTCGCCTTTTGCAATGCCGTGCTGCGTCACGAGGCTTTCCGCCACACACAAAGCCGATGCAAACGCCTCTCCAAAGGTGAGGCGCACCTCACCATCAACGAGGAACGGCACATCCTTATGCTCATTGCAGAAGTGCGCGAAATAATGCGCCAGTGTCGGCGGAGCCATCGCAAAAGCGGGCATGGTCACTCCGTCCCGCTCAAACGGAGCGGTGACAAAGGGCTGGCCCTCTTTGGTCAGTTCATTGACGATATGTGTCAGCGCATTGTCCAGCTGCGTGGGCATATGTGCCTGTCTCCTCTCTCATCCGTTTCAATCCCAAGCCGGATGCCGCGCGCACAATCAGGGAATGGCGCGACCCCAGCCAAAACAGCACAGGCACGAACCAGCAGCGCTAAAGCTGTGCGCGCTTGCTTACCCGCAAGGCGCGCCATCGGGGCACTTTCCCCGAACCGCTTGGTGTGCCAGAAGCCGCAGCGCTAAGCGATAACGCCCGGTTTCGCCCGCATCACTAAGAGGTTTCGCCTGTGCTGTCACTACTTGCCGCAAGCGGCGTTGCCGCTGATCCGATCTACTGGTCGGACCTGGGTCTGCAGCCGGGCATTCCCCTGTTCGGTGGATTTGTGCTGCGGTTCTATTCGCTGGCCTATCTGATCGGGGTTGGCTTTGCCTATTGGCACACCTCGCAGATGCTCAAGCAGCCCGGCGCACCCATGGCGCAGCGCCATGCGGATGACCTGTTTTTCTATTGTACGCTTGGCGTCATTGTGGGCGGTCGGCTGGGCTATGCGCTGTTTTACACGGGCGGCGAGACCGGCATCCCGTCAGCCTTCACCGATTTCAGCGGCGATGGCTTTGTCAGCTGGAAATTGCTGCGTCTGTGGGATGGCGGGATGAGCTTTCATGGCGGCATGTTTGGCGTGCTGCTGGCGATGAGTTGGGTCGCGTGGAGCGAAAAGCTGAATTTCCTGCGCGTGTTCGATTACGTCACGGTCAGCGTGCCGATGGGGATGCTGCTGGGGCGGCTGGCGAATTTCAACAATGGTGAGCTGTGGGGCCGGGTGACCGATGTCTCATGGGGCATGGTCTTCCCCGGAGGCGGCGAAGTCGCGCGCCATCCCAGCCAGCTTTATCAGGCCGGGCTGGAGGGACTTGCGCTGCTGATCATCATGATGCTCTTGTTCTGGAAGACCAATGCGCGCTATCGCCCCGGTCTGCTTGCTGGCATTTTTACTCTGGGCATGGGGCTCGCGCGGTTTATCAATGAATTCTTCCGCGAACCCGACCCGCAACTGGCCGATTTCGCGGTGCGCACTGGCCTATCGATGGGACAATGGCTGACAATACCGTTGATCATAGCCGGGTTGATTGCCACGCTTTACGCCGTGCTGAGGAAGCCGATGGGCGGCGCGCCATCGGCGGGCTCAGCCGGTGGAGCCGCGACGACGTAAGCGAGAATGAATGGCGCCCTCGCCTTAAGCTGATTGAGCCGGATGGCACGGAAACGCTGGTCCTGACTGAAGCGGAAGCCGCCGCGCAAAGTGCTGCGCGCGGGGCGGATGCGGCGGCGGCCAAAGCCAAAGCACAGGCAGAGGCGGAGGAGCAAGCGCGCCTCGAAGCGGAAGCGCAGGCCAAAGCAGACGCTGAGGAACGCGCGCGGCTGAAAGCGGAAGCCGAGGCCAAAGCGGAGGCCGAAGCCAAGGCCAAGGCCAAGGCTGAGGCAGAAGCGAAAGCCAAAGCAGAAGCGAAAGCCAAAGCAGAAGCGAAAGCCAAAGCAGAAGCGAAAGCCAAAGCAGAAGCGAAAGCCAAAGCAGAAGCAGAAGCAGAAGCAGAAGCTAAGGCTAAAGCGGAGGCCGAGGCCAAAGCAAAAGCGCAGGCAGAGGCGCAGGCGAAAGCTGAAGCCCGGGCAAAAGCCGAAGCTGAAGCCCGCGCTCGCGAAGAGGAAGAAGCCCGCGCTGAAGCCGAACGCGCCGCCAAAGCACGCGCCGCCGCGAAAGCGAAGCGCGAAGCGGAAGCCAAGCGGAAAGCTGAAGAAGAGGCTAAGCGCAAGGCTGAAGAAGAAGCGCGGCTCAAGGCTGAAGAGGAAGCGCGGCTTAAAGCCGAAGAAGAAGCACGCCTGAAAGCCGAAGCAGAGGCCAAGGCCAAAGCGGAGGCAGAAGCCAAAGCGAAGCGCGAGGCTGAGGAGAAGGCCCAACGGGAGGCGGAAGAGAAGGCAAAGCGCGAAGCTGAGGCCAAGGCAAAGCGCGAAGCCGAAGCCGCCGCAAAGGCCGAAGCCAAGGCAAAACGCGAGGCTGAAGCGAAAGCCAAGCGCGTAGCTGAGGCCAAGCGCAAGGCCGAGGAGAAGGCTCAACGCGAAGCCGAAGCCGAAGCCAAGAGGGAAACCGAAGCGAAAGCCAAGGCTGAAGCGGAGGAGAAGGCCCGCCTTGAAGCGGAAGCCAAAGCCGCCTCTGAAGCAAAGGCCGCGGCCGACGCCAAACCCGCCAAGGCCAAAGCCAAGCCCGCCGCAAAGAAAAAGCCTGCCGCCAAACCCGCGCCTGCGCCTGCCTCAGGCGATAGCTCAGACCCCGCACCCACTCGCGATCTCGCCACCAGCTATCGCCAGCTGATCGAAGGCAATGGTCCGATCAGCCTGGCGCAGTTCATGGGCGAATCCAATGCGCGCTATTACGCCAGCCGCGATCCGCTGGGCGAGACCGGCGATTTCATCACCGCGCCTGAAGTCAGCCAGATGTTCGGAGAGCTGATCGGGCTGTGGTTTGCCGATCTATGGGTCAAGATGGGCCAGTCCGACCGCGTGCAGCTGGTCGAGCTTGGCCCCGGACGCGGCACGTTGATGCAGGACATGATGCGTTCTGCCGGGCGCTATGGCTTTGAGCCGGTGATCCATTTCGTCGAAGGCTCACCCGCTCTGCGCAAACTGCAGAAAGAAGCCTTCCCCGATGTGATCCATCACCATGATCTTTCCACTCTGCCAGAGGATATTCCGCTGCTCTTCATGGCGAATGAGTTCTTTGATGCACTGCCGATCCATCAGCTGATCCGCTCCGCGCAGGGGTGGCATGAACGCATGATCGGCCTGGAGGAAGAGCGGCTGGCCTTTGTCGCGGGCTCTGAGCCAATGGACTCGATTGTGCCGCCCAGCTGGGCAAACGCGCCGCAGGGCACCATGATCGAAACCAGCCCGGCATCCTCCGCATTGATGGCTGAAATCGCAACGCGGCTGGCCAATCAGGGCGGGGCGGCGCTGATCATAGATTATGGTCCGTTCGAAGCGCGTTCGGGATCGACGCTGCAAGCGCTCAAGGAGCACAAGCATGTCGACCCGCTTTCGCATCCGGGCGAGGCTGACCTTACCGCGCATGTCGATTTCGAGCAGCTCCAACATGTCACCCGTGAAAGCGGTGCGGAGGTGATGGGCATCTCCATGCAGGGCGACTGGCTGCGCGAAATGGGCGTGGAGGAGCGCGCGGAGGCCTTGAAGCGCAAGGATCCGGGTGAGGCTGAAGTGATCGACAGGCAGCTCAATCGGCTGGTGGGTGACGATCAGATGGGCACCTTGTTCAAGGTGCTCGGCGTATGCGGGCGGCGCTGGCCGATCGGCTATGGATTTGATTGAGCCACAACGCCGCGGCGGTGTAACCACTTGGCACAGCAAGCCGTATCCCTATCAGGCGCGTGTGGAGAGCATTATGAACACCCTTGCAGCAAAAGCCCTGATGGGAGCCGCCATCGCCTGCACGATGATCCCCGCGGCGGCTCATGCAGCTGACCCGATCACCGGGCGCTGGGTCACGCAGGACAAAGACGCAATTGTCAGCATCGGCAAATGCGGCAGCAAAACCTGCGGACGGATCGCGAAATTCCTGGTCCCACCGCCCGACGGCCCCGGTCAGCGCGACATCAACAATCCCAGCCCCGCCAAGCGCAAACGCACTTTGCTCGGCTTGGCGGTGCTCTCCGGCTTTACTGAGGAGGCCGATCTGTGGCGCGGCCAGATTTATGATCCCAAAACGGGCAAAAGTTACCGCTCCGTGCTGCGTCGCAAGGGCCCTAATGTGCTGGAAGTAAAAGGCTGCATCAGCATTTTTTGCCAGACGCAAATCTGGCGCAGGGCGAAGTAGCTGGCCGATTTGAGCGGTCCCGGATCAAGTCCGGGACGCCGTTCAATCCAAGCCAATCGCTTTTGCCAGCCGCCGCGCGGCTTCTTCGGGTGAGACTTTCTCATCGTCCCCGCGGTCGACCGAATAGTTCGCGGCGCGCATGGCTTCCACATCGATCGAATTCACCAGCGGTTGCAGCGCTGCAGTCAGCGCAGAGTTGTCGGCCATGCGCGGGCTGATCATCAGCATCGCATCATAAGAGGGCAGCGCGCCGCGCGGGTCTTCAAGCAGGAAATAGGTCTCTGCCGACAGCCGCCCATCGGACGAATACGCGCTGATCGCGTCCGCCTCTCCCGCTTTCAGCGCATTAAACATGAAGGTAGGCGAGAAATTGCGCGTCTCACCAAAGCGCAGGCCATAGGCATCGCGCACCGCGATCCACTCGGGCCGCTCAAAGAATTCCGGATCACCGCCCACCACCAGCCGTCCTGCGACCGGTTGGAGGTCTTCGAGCGACGTGATCCCGCCCAGTTCAGTCGCGCGGTCGCGGCGCATGGCAAAGGCGTAGGCGTTCTCAAAACCGAGCTTGCCGAGCACCAGCGTGCCTGTGTTCTCGCGCTCCCATCGCACGATTTCTGCAAACATCGCCTCGCGCCCCGGATTGTCTGTGCGTTTGAGCTCATTGGCCCAGACGGTGCCGGTGTAATCGACCGAAATATCAACATTGGAGCTCGCCACCGCGCCATGCAAGACGCCAGAACCCAGCCCGGTGCGATATTCGACCTCAAAGCCGTTGCGCTCCAATTGCTGGCCGATCAGTTGCGACAGGATGTAGCTTTCCGAGAATTGCTTTGATCCGATGACGATTGTGTCTTCGCTCGCGTCCTTGTTCTGTGCAAACAAAGCGGCGGCAAGGCCCAGCACAACCGCCGCCATGCCTGCGCCATATTGCCAGCGCGAGCGGTTCGCGAGGCCGCGTTCTATCAGGCCGAGCAAGGCATCGGCGACCATCGCCAGGCCAGCGCTCGCGAAGCACCCGGCCAGCACCAACACCCAGTTTTGCGTCTGCAATCCGGCGAAGATCGGATCGCCAAGGCTCGGTTGCCCAATCGTGGTGGAAAGCGTGGCCGCTCCGATGGTCCAGACGCTGGCGGTCCGAATGCCGGCCATCACAAAGGGTGCAGCAAGCGGGGCTTCGACCAGGCGCAGCTTCTGCCAACCGGTCATGCCGACGCCGTCTGCCGCTTCGAGGATGCCGGGATCGAGATTGGCCTGCGCTGTGACTGCGTTGCGCAGGATCGGGAGAAGCGCATAGAGCGCCAGCGCGAGCAGGGCTGGAAGGAAGCCAAGCGTTGGCAAATCCTCACCAAACACCGCGCGCAAAGACAGCAGGATCGGGAAGAAAAGCGCCAGCAAAGCCAGAGCCGGGATTGTCTGCACAAGGCTCGCAAAACCAAGTGCGACGCGCGCCACATTCTGCGAGCGGCTAGCCCACACCGCAAGCGGCAGAGCAACGATAATGCCAAGCTCAATCGCGCTCGCTGCCAGGACGATGTGCGCGGTCAGCTTTTCTCCTAGCCCGAACAGCTCTTCCCAAAACCCGTTCATGATGCGGGCTCTTTCTTGGGGCTCGCTTCCATTGCAGCGAGTTTTTCCGCCTGATCGCGCGGCACCGCGACAAGGCTCTGCGCGATGTCGCCGCCTTCGCCGGCCAGCAAAGCATAGGGGGTAGTGTCGCACACGAGTTCACCCGCATCCATCACCAGCACGCGGTCTGCCAGCAGCAGCGCCTCTGCCATATCATGCGTGACCATCACGGTGGTGAGGCCAAGCCTTTCATGCAGTTCGCGAACTTTTTCGCCCAGCGCGTCGCGGGTGATCGGGTCAAGCGCGCCGAAGGGCTCGTCCATCAAGAGCAGCTCTGGATCGCCCGCCAGCGCGCGCGCCACGCCGACCCGCTGGCGTTGCCCGCCTGACAACTCATCAGGCATCCGGCTCGCCATATCCGGCTCCAATTCGACCAGTTCGAGCAATTCGGCGATGCGTTCCGGCGGCAAAGCCTCGCCCGCCAAACGCGGGCCGATGGCGATGTTCTCCCCAACGCGAAAATGCGGGAACAGGCCGATCCCCTGAAACACATAGCCCACCCGGCGGCGAAGAGTAGAGGGGCGAAAGCTGGTGACGTCCTCGCCGCTGAACAGCACGCGCCCACCTGACGGCTCAACCAGAGTGTTGACCATTTTGAGCAGCGTTGACTTGCCCGAGCCTGACGCGCCGACCAGCGCCACGAAGGACCCCTTTGCTATGGCGCAGGACACGCCGCCTACGGCGATCACTTCGCCATTTGCACCATAGCGGCGCTCCGCGTGGTCAAATTCGAGCAGCGGCGGCGCTGCGGCTTGTGTCTCAGGTAAAGTGGAAATGGGTTCAGCCCTCTTGTGGCTCTTCGCCATCAGCATCCTCTGGCGCGTCGGCGTTATCGCGCATCGGCGGGGCATAGGTGATGCGCTTCAGCGTGATTGCGCGCCCATCCGAATTGGTTGCGCGCATCTCCCCGCCATCGCCGGGTGCGCCAATCGCCCAGCACCCGCCTTGGCCCGCATCCGGCGTAAAGCACAATTTGCCATCGGGTCTTTCAGACCAGTCCCCGCTAAAGGCTGGCTCTCCGTTGCGCAGATCGCGATAGCGCCCGTCAGGATCAAGGAAGGTGGTGAAGACCGCGCCATCCTCGCTGACGCTCAGCCAAGCCGTCTCTGTCAGAACAATGCGGGAGGTTGGCTCAGGCTCTGCCGGAGCGTTGCCTTCGACCGCAGCAATTTCATCGCCGCCGCCCGATCCGCCGCTATCTGCGCATGCGACCAAGGCGAGCGATGCCGCCAGCACTATGAGTTTCCAAAGCCCCGTAATCATCACGCGCCAGCTTAGAGGCCGTGCTGGCCATCGCCAAGCTTATTTCTCAAGCGCCGCCAGCGGCACGGTGATGACAGCGCGCAAGCCTTCCGGTGCCCAGTCCTGCTCCATCGTGCCCTGCAATTGGTGCGTCACCGCCATCATCATCAGGCGAGAGCCAAAGCCTTCACTCTCAGGTGACCGGGCTTCGGGGCCGTTCGCTTCGGTCCATGTGATCCGCGCATTGTCGCCCGGCTGGTCCACACGGATCGCGACATTTCCATCCGCCACGCTCAACGCGCCATACTTGGCCGAGTTCGTCGCCAGCTCATGAAATACCAGCGCTAGCGGCGTCGCAGCTCGCGCGCCGAAGTGCAGCTTTTCGCCGGTGATCGTCACCGCGCTCGCTCCCGGCGCGCCATAGGGCGCCATCAGCACTGTCAGCAGCCCTTTGAGATCCTCGGCCTGAATGCGGTCCATCTGCAGCGCAAATTCCTGGGCCCGGCTGAGCGCCCGAATGTTGTCGCTCAGCGTCTCGCCGAACACCTTTAGCGTCGCATCGCCGCGTGTGTGGAGCGAGACCAGACCGATAATGACCGAAAAGATGTTCTTGATCCGGTGCGCCAGCTCACCTGCCAGCAATTCGCGCTCCTGCCGGATGCGATAGCTTTCATCAATATCGGTCAGCGTGCCGAACCAGCGCGCGGTTTCGGGATCATCGCTGGAGGGCACAGCGCGGCTCAGCACCCAGCGATAGCCGCCATCGGCCTGCCGCATGCGCCATTCATCCTCGAACATCGAAGCCGAGGCGATGGCTTTTTGAAACTTTACCGCAGAGGCATCATATTCGTCGGGGTGGATAATACCGCGCCAGTCCGCGACGCTCTTAGGCGGGGTTTTGCCCGTGACTTTCTGAAACCGGGCGTTGAAGAAATCAAAGTCCGGGCCCGGTGCAGCCGACCAAGCAATGTCGGGTACGGAATCGAGCATGAATTGCAACCGCTGCGCGCTCGATTTGATCTCAGCTGTCGCCCGGCCCGCTTCGCGATGTGTCAGCAGCCGGCGTTTGACCGCGTCTGCAAGTACTTGCAGGCCCTCACGCTGCACATCGGAAAGCCCGCCGAGGCGCGTTTTGCTGTCGAGCACGCACAGCGCGCCCAACGGTGCGCCTTCGGCAGAGATCAGCGGGGCTCCGGCATAAAATCGCAGATGCGCCGCGCCGGTTACAATCGCAAAATCCGCAAACCGTGGGTCTGCGGTCGCATCGCGCACTTCGAGTATCTCACCCTTGAGCATGGCGTGCGCGCACAAGCTGGTCGAGCGCGGGGTTTCGTTGGTGTCGAGCCCTTCGCTGGCGATGAAGGTCTGGCGCTCCGCTTCGACCAGGCTCACCGCAGCCTGCGGCGTGCCACACAAATGCGCTGCAAATCGGGCAATGCGAGCAAGCTCCGGATCACCGGCCAGCGCACTTGCATCATAGCTGGCGAGGGTCGCAAGCCTTTGCTCTTCCGCGTAAAATTCTGTCGCGGGGGCAGTGCCGGTGGGCCAGAGGCTTGGCGCTGAATAGGTCACAGTGCTCCTTAATCGCACTTTGCCATACAGGAATGCACCTTTCGGTCAAAACGGTTCCGTTCATCATTCGTTGCACTGCGTATCATTGGCCTTTGATCCGCGCATTGCTAAGGCGCGAGGCAATGAGAACAAAACGCTCAGGCGCTGTGATAGCGCTGGGCTTATGGGACGAAAGAAAATCTGATGCGAGCCACCCCCGATTTCGATTTCCAGCTTGGTGAAGCAGGCGAAATGATCCGCGAGACAACCGCACGTTTTGCTGATGAGCAGATCATGCCGCTGGCCGAGCGAACCGACCGTGAGGATCGCTTCCCGCGCGAGCTGTGGCAGCCGATGGGCGATCTGGGCCTGCACGGCATCACGGTGGAGGAAGAGTGGGGCGGGCTGGGGCTCGGCTATCTCGAACACGTCATCGCGGTCGAGGAAGTCAGCCGCGCCAGCGCCAGTATTGGCCTCTCTTATGGCGCGCATTCGAACCTGTGCCTCAACCAGATCCGCCGCTGGGGCGATGACGAGCAGAAAGCGAAATACCTCCCCGGCCTGATTTCGGGCGCGCATGTCGGCAGCCTTGCGATGTCCGAGGCAGGCGCGGGCTCTGACGTGGTCTCGATGAAGCTGAAGGCAGACGCTGTTCAGGGCGGATATGTGCTCAACGGCACCAAATTCTGGATCACCAACGCGCCTGAGGCCGATACGCTGGTCGTCTATGCCAAAACCGATGGCAGCGCCGGATCACGCGGGATCACCGCATTTCTGATCGAAAAGGACGACGAAGGCTTCTCCATCGGCCAAAAGATCGAGAAAGTCGGCATGAAGGGCTCGCCCACAGCAGAGCTTGTGTTTGATGATTGCCACATTCCGGAAGACCGCATCATGGGCCCGCTCAACGGCGGTGTCGGTGTGCTGATGAGCGGCTTGGATTATGAGCGCGTGGTGCTTGCGGGTCTTCAATTGGGCATCATGCAGGCGTGCCTCGACACGGTTATTCCCTATCTGCGCGAGCGTAAGCAATTTGGAAAACCGATCGGGTCTTTCCAGATCATGCAAGCCAAGATCGCAGACATGTATGTCGCGCTGCAATCCGCGCGCGCCTATACCTATGCGGTGGCAAAAGCCTGCGACGCTGGGCAGACGACGCGCTTTGATGCGGCGGGCGTAATCCTGCTCTCAAGCGAAAACGCCTTCCGCGTGGCTGCCGAAGCGGTGCAAGCTCTGGGCGGAGCAGGCTACACGACCGACTGGCCAGTGGAGCGCTATATGCGCGATGCAAAGCTGCTTGATATCGGCGCGGGGACGAATGAGATCAGGCGGATGTTGATCGGGCGTGAGCTGATAGGGGCTGCGTGATAAAGGAACGATTTATGTCGAGTTGGGAGTATCGGGTCTGGGATTACAGTCTCGAATATGAGAATCACCAAGAAATTGACTGGAAATACATCGAAAGGGATCTGCAGATCCCGGGTAAGGATGGTTGGGAATTGGTCGATGCAGTTCCTTATTCAAGGAATGAATTGACTAAGACGGATGGGATTCTCTACCATTTCAAGCGCCCGGTGCCTGAAAAATGACCGCACCAGTCCTCACCACCAAGCTCGACCGCGAAGCGCCGGACGTAAAGGCACGTTTTGCGCATAACAAGGCGCTTGCTGAGCGATTGCGCGCCGATGTCGCGGCGGCTTCGCTCGGCGGCTCCGAGCGTTCGCGCGAGCGGCATGTGTCGCGCGGAAAGCTGCTCCCTCGCGAGCGGGTGGAGCGCTTGCTGGATCCCGGCTCGCCTTTCCTTGAAATCGGCCAACTCGCCGCGAATGGCATGTATGAAGGTGATATCAATGGCGCTTCGCTGATCTGCGGGATCGGGCGAGTGTCGGGTCGGCAGGTGATGATCGTGTGCAACGATGCCACGGTGAAAGGCGGCACCTATTACCCGATGACGGTCAAGAAGCACCTTCGCGCGCAGGAGATCGCGATGGAGAACCGCTTGCCGTGCATCTACCTCGTCGATTCAGGCGGCGCGAACCTGCCGCATCAGGCAGAGGTTTTTCCGGACAAAGATCATTTTGGACGTATCTTCTTCAATCAAGCCAACATGTCCGCGCTCGGCATTCCGCAGATTGCGTGCGTCATGGGCTCATGCACAGCGGGCGGGGCGTACGTGCCGGCCATGTCAGACGAGACCGTGATCGTTCGCAATCAGGGCACCATTTTTCTCGCCGGCCCTCCGCTGGTGAAGGCCGCGACAGGCGAGGAGATCACCGCTGAGGATCTGGGCGGCGGTGATCTGCATGCGAAGAAGTCAGGCGTGGTCGATCACTTGGCTGAGAACGACGAGCACGCGCTGACGATTGTGCGCGATATTGTGAGCCACTTGGGCGAAAATGTGGGAGCCGCGAAGGGCGTCGCCCTCAAAGACCCGCGCCCGCCCAAATTTGACGCGGACGATCTCTATGCGATCATCCCCGAGGATGTGCGCGCGCCCTATGACGTGCATGAAGTCATCGCGCGGCTGGTCGATGGCAGCGAGTTCCACGAGTTCAAGCAGCACTATGGCTCCACGCTGGTGTGCGGCTTTGCGCATATTTGGGGCATGCCGGTCGGGATCATCGCCAATAATGGTGTGCTGTTCTCCGAGAGCGCTCAGAAGGGCGCGCACTTTATCGAGCTCGCGTGTCAGCGCCGCATCCCGCTCCTCTTCCTGCAAAATATCAGCGGCTTTATGGTCGGCGGGAAGTACGAAGCGGAGGGCATCGCCAAGCACGGCGCAAAGCTCGTCACCGCAGTCGCCACCGCGACTGTGCCCAAGATCACCGTGGTGATTGGCGGCAGCTTTGGCGCGGGCAATTACGGCATGGCAGGCCGGGCATACTCTCCGCGCTTTCTGTTCACATGGCCCAATGCTCGCATTTCCGTGATGGGCGGAGAGCAGGCTGCAAGCGTGCTCGCGACCGTCCACCGCGATGCCGATACATGGAGCGAAGAAGAGGCCGAGGCCTTCAAAGCCCCCATCCGCCAGAAATACGAAGACGAAGGCAACCCCTACTACGCCACCGCGCGCCTATGGGACGACGGGGTCATCGACCCGGTGCAGACGCGCGACGTGCTGGGACTGGCTTTTGCGGCCACGCTGGAAGCGCCAATTGCGGAAGCGCCCCGCTTTGGTGTGTTCAGGATGTAGGCGTGTCTTCTGACTTTTTCTTGTTTAGCCCGTCTGAGTTTCCACGCGACCATATTCTCGATGCCTTTGTGGCTCGGGGCGGGGTTGCTGAGGGTGACTGGGACTATCAATACGTTCAGGTCTTCGGAGATCGGATAGTCTTAGACATTGAGGAGATTCCTAGTGGGTTAACTTGGACGTATGTCGAAGAAGATGTGCGGGCAAGAATTCGTGCGATTATCGGCGAGCCGCGCTGGATGCTCTCCGTAACCTACGGGCCGCCAAGGGTTGGCAACGCTGCGCTTTCGGCTCTTCCCCATCTTCCGTCGATCGCTGTTGAGAATGATCGCGGATTGGTTCTTTCATTTACGGAGGCGCGCGCGAGAGCGCAGGCCGGACCCGATTGGCTTCGCGAATGGAAACGATCCTAAATCTAGCGCCCTCTCCCTTGCGTAATTTCTCCGCAACCCGCACATTGCGCGGCAGGGAGAGACACACTTGCGCCATAACGAAACCCGCAATGTCGGCCTGCTGTCGCGGCTGGTGAACCGGATCATCCTGTTGATCTATCGGCTGAAGGGCTGGAAAATCGTCGAGCGGTTTCCGACCGAAGTGAAGAAATGTGTGATCGCGGGCGCGCCGCATACCTCCGCCTGGGACTTTGTGTTCTTTGCCGGCGCGACGCATAGCGAAAAGGTGCAGCCCAACTTCATGGGCAAGCACACTCTGTTTCAGGGGATGATGCGCAATTTCATGCTCGATATGGGCGGAATCCCGGTGGACCGCGCCAAATCGGGTGGAACGATTGAGCAGATGAAGGCCGAATATGACCGGCGCGAGGAGCTCAGCCTGGTGATCGCCTGCGAGGGCACGCGGCACTCGGACGGCAAGTGGAGATCGGGCTTTTACAACATTGCACAGGCCGCGGGCGTGCCGATTGTGTGCGCCTATGCCGATAATGAGAAAATGACCATCGGGTTCAGCCAGCCGATGATCCCTACCGGCAATTACGGCGAAGACCTGCTCAAGATCGCGCAATGGTTCCGCTCCAAGATCCCTGATTATGAGCGCTACAAGGTGCTCGAACAGCAGGCTAAAGACATTATCGCGGGTAAGAACGACCTGTAAGGCCTCTCAGCGCGCCCTTTTGTGTGGCAACCGCGCTGCGTTGCACAAAAATCACGACACTCGTCCAGCCAAGCCTTTAAGCCAGCCTGACACTGCCCTATGTAAGCGATAGCTTAGAAAGGCAGCGAATGGCTCTCTCCCCGGAAGCGCGCGACAGCGAAAGACGACGCATCGCTCAAATGGTGCTCGATCTTATTCGTGAGCGCGGGATCGAGATTTCCTATCCTGCGGCTGTGGCGGAAAGCGGCGTGTCGCGCCCGCGCTTTGAGCAATTGTTCGCCAATGAAGATGAGCTTTTCGATGCGGTTGCAGCCCTGTGGCTCTCCCCCAATCTTGAAGTGATGGAGGAGGTCCTTGCCAGCGATCTGCCGCCGCCGCGCAAGATGTATGAGTTTTTCCGCCGCCGATTTGCGATCTCGCAGACCCGCTGGCGCGAAGATCCGGAATATTACCGGATCGCCTGCGAACTGGGCGCGGCTAACATCGAAAAGGTGCGTTCTTATATCGACCTGGCGGACCATTATCTGTGCGAGCTGATCGTGCAGGCGCAGGCGGATGGCTATCTGCCCGGCCTCTCAATCGATGAGGCGCTCTCGCTGATCAACCAGATGGTGAGCTGCTACACGACGCCTGATTCGCTTATCTGGCTTGGCGACAAGCTGAGCGAGGAAAAGCTGGCGCGCATCATCGACACGATCTTTGCCGGGCTCTCGGGTGAGAGCGGCGCGCAGGCAGGCGGGGTCAACCGGCTTAGCGTCGCGTCCTGATCCGCGCGTCCTGATCCGATCAGCGCTTCGGATCCCTGAATTGCAGCACATTGGCAGGCAGCTTTCCCGCAGGGGGCAGCTTGCGCTTGTCAGACAGCGCGTATTTGAGGCTTGCGCCCGTCATCACCGCAGCGACCGCGATCAGCAGGGCGGCCCACACCCAATGCGGCAGGAACAACGCGGCTTCGATCTGGCCAGTGTCTGACAGGATGCGCTTGCCGCCGATCACGGTCTCTTCGGTGAACAGGTAGTTGAAGTCGCGCAGCATGCTCATCGCCGCGAGCATTCCGAGAAACTGGAGCGCAAACCGCACGATCCCGCTCGGTGCGCGCCACGCCAGCCCGGCGCACAGAGCTGCGACGAGTGGCAGCACAGCATAGCCGATGTCAGAGCGGACATAGAGGATTACCGAAGCAAAGATCGCGCCGGTCAGCAGCCACAAGGCCGGTCGCCACAGCCGCTGATGCGCGCTTGCCATGATCAGCAAGGCCCCTGCGACGCTGGGCGCGAGCGGACCGCCCGCTGCAATGGCCGCGCGCACAAAGGCGGAGGCATCGACCGCGACAAAGTTCACCGCAACACCCGAGCCGTCGGCGTAGATTTCCAGCCGCTCAAAATCCTGTCCAACCAGCAATGCGGTGAGGCCGTGGCCCATTTCGTGAAACCAGGTGGTGAGGATAACAAAGGGATAGATCAGATAGGTGCCAAGCGGCAGCGCTGGCAGCGCAAGCACGATCACCACGGCAAGGATCAGGCGGCCAACCTGTTCTGCCTGACTGCCGGTCTGGACCATGGATTGCATCGCCGTTGCGCCCGCCTGCTTCAGGCGTCTTCGTGCGCTGGTACGGGTTGAGGGTCTTCCGGTGCGTCTTCGTTCGGTCGTGCTTTTCCATCAACGCCCACGCGCGTTCGGTAGTGTTTGGCTGCTTCCTCATCCGAGGCGCGCTGCTCTTGCAGGATGGACCAACTCGCGAGGAACAGCCCTGCAACCAAGGGCCCCAGGACGATGCCGGAAAAGCCAACCAGCGAGAGGCCGCCAAAGGTCGTGACCAGAATGATCCAGTCGGGAATGCCAGTGTCGCGGCCAACCAGGATCGGGCGCAGGATGTTGTCCGCTGAGGAGATGATGAAGAACCCGGCGACCAGCACGAAGATGCCCTGCCAGATTTCACCCGAGATCAGCAGCCAGACGCCGACGGGCGCCCAGACCAACCCGGTGCCAATCGCCGGGATTAGCGAAAACAGCCCCATCAACACGCCGAACAGCAAAGCCGAAGGCACGCCCGCGATAACGAAGGTGATTGCGCCCAGCGAACCTTGCACCAGTCCGACGACCACCGAACCCTTGATCGTCGCGCGCACAATGCCGAGGAAGCGTTCAGACAATCGGTCAGCGATTTCGCGCTCAACCGGAGCGGAGTGGAGGATCGTCTCGCCAATGCGCGATCCGTCGCGCAGCAGGAAGTAGACGACATAAAGGCCCATGCCCAGGCTCAGGAAAAAGCCCAAGGCGCCGCCGCCGATAGACACAGCCTGGCCCGCCACAAAGCCCAGCGCCTCGCCAATGAAGCCCTGCAAGCGCTCTTGCAGGACGCTCACATCGTTCCACTCATTCTCCGCGATGATGTCTTGAGCTGGTTGCGGGAGTGAGCCGTAGACCGCGTTGGCCCATGCCGCGATGTCAATCGGGTTGGCGCGAAGGGTTTGCACCAATTGCAGCGTCTCCGCGACAACGACGGTGCCGATCCACAAGGCTGGCAGCAGCACCGCGAACAGGATTATGGTGAGCGAGAGAAAGGCTGCCGGATTACGCCGCCCGCGGCAGACTTTGACGCTCCATTTATAGAGCGGTTGAAACATGATCGCAGCCAGCGCGGCCCACAGCAATGTGGTCGCAAACGGCCATACGATCACGACGAGCATGAACGTAACCGCAGCAAGAATCAGCAGAAAGCTGACTTGCTTGATCTCGGTCGTATGATGGTGTTCGCCCGTCATTGCCTCCTATCAATAGACAGCACTGGTGATGCGTTCCTGAACGGAATGCCTGCGCTATACGCTTATGAGGCGGTGCGGCAAAGCGGGATTGGTTAAATCCGGCGTGCTGCCCGATCAGACATCAAGATTGGCGACGTTCAACGCGTTGTCCTGAATGAATTCGCGGCGCGGTTCGACCACATCGCCCATCAGGCGCGTAAAAATCTCGTCAGTCACGTCAGCGTCTTCGACCTTCACTTGCAACAGGATGCGATGGTCGGGATCAAGCGTGGTCTCCCACAATTGCTCCGCGTTCATCTCGCCGAGCCCTTTATAACGGGCGATGGCGAGCCCCTTGCGCCCTGTGGCGAAAATCGCGTCGAGCAATTGGGTGGGCCGCATGATCCCATCCTCGAACATCGGGGCGGGCGGCGCGTCGGCTTGCGTGTCGTCCCCGTCACTCGTGTCGTTGGTGTCTTCGGGCTCGTCCGCCGCGTCGCTGGCTTTGACGAGGCGCACGGGCGCGGCATAGGCCTCTGCCTGAGGTCCGGCGAGCGCGTGCAGTTTGAGCGCTTCGGTGCTCTCGAGGAAGCGTCCATCCAGATCATGTACATCGGTGACGCCGCGCCACAGGCGGGAAAACTGAACGTTTCCAGCATCGGCGCCATCGGTCAGAACCTGGGCGCTCCATTTGGCTTCCTGATCGCCCAATTGCATGCGCTGCGCGGTCAGATCGAGCGCGGCGGCTCGCTGTTCGGCGGACAGCGCAGGGTCGAGCGCGCCCGAAAGCGCCATCTGCTCGACAATCGCGCTGTCATAGCGCCGCGGAGCAAAAGCGAGCATGTTTTTCAGGCGCAGCGCCTGATCGACAAGCGAGCGCAAATCCGCGCCCGAGCGCGCGCCATCCTGCGTTTCCAGCACGCGGCCATTAAGGCCCGCATCCACCAGATAGCGATCAAGCGCGGGCTGATCCTTGAGATAGACCTCACTGCGGCCCTTGGATACCTTGAACAAAGGCGGCTGCGCGATGAACAGGTGCCCGGCTTTGACAATCTCGGGCATCTGGCGGTGGAAGAAGGTGAGCAGCAGCGTGCGAATATGCGCGCCGTCGACATCGGCGTCGGTCATGATCACGATCTTGTGATAGCGCAGCTTTTCAAGGTCGAACTCGTCGCGAATGCCGGTGCCCATCGCCTGGATCAGCGTGCCGACTTCCTTGGATGAGATGATCCGGTCAAACCGCGCGCGCTCAACATTCAGGATTTTGCCCTTGAGCGGCAGGATCGCCTGCGTCTTGCGATCGCGGCCCTGCTTGGCGGAGCCACCGGCGGAATCACCCTCAACCAGAAACAGCTCAGCCTTGGTCGCGTCGCGTTCCTGACAATCGGCGAGCTTGCCGGGGAGACTGGCGACGCTCATCGCGCCCTTGCGGCTCATCTCACGCGCGCGTTTCGCCGCTTCGCGCGCGGCGGCGGCGTCGATGATTTTCTGAACGATCAGCTTGGCATCGTTCGGGTTCTCTTCGAGCCATTCATTCATCTTCTCGCTCATCAGCGATTCGAGCGGCTGGCGGACCTCGGACGAGACCAGCTTATCCTTGGTCTGGCTGGAGAATTTGGGGTCAGGCAGCTTCACGCTCACAATCGCGGTCAGCCCCTCGCGCATGTCCTCGCCTGACAGCGAGACCTTTTCCTTCTTCAGCAGCCCTGAACGATCCGCGTAGGCGTTGAGCGTGCGGGTGAGCGCCGCGCGGAAGGCGGCAAGGTGCGTCCCGCCATCACGCTGCGGGATGTTGTTGGTGAAGGTCAGGACGTTCTCGTAATAGCTGTCATTCCATTCCAGCGCGACGTCGATCCCGATCCCGTCCTTCTCCGCGCTGACTGAGATCGGTTCCGCGATCAGCGCTTCCTTGTTGCGGTCGAGATATTTGACGAAGGCTGCAATGCCGCCTTCATAGAACAGGTCATGCTCCAGCGGTTCTTCATGCCGCTTGTCCCGCAGCAGGATGCGCACGCCGGAATTGAGGAATGCGAGCTCGCGATAGCGGTGCTCCAGCTTGTCAAAATCGTAATCGGTGACGTTTTTGAACGTATCGTTCGAGTGGTGGAAGGTGACGCGCGTCCCCTTCTTGAAGCCGTTATCGTCGGGGTTCTGATCGACTTTCGGCGCATCGCCCAGCACTTCGAGCGACTTGACCGCATCGCCATGCTCAAAGCGCATCCAGTGCTCTTTGCCATCGCGCCAGATTTTCAGCTCGAGCCATTCTGAAAGCGCGTTGACGACGGAAACGCCCACGCCGTGCAGGCCGCCGGAAACCTTGTAGGCGTTGTCATCGGAGGTGTTTTCAAACTTACCGCCTGCGTGCAGCTGAGTCATGATGACTTCAGCGGCAGAGACGCCTTCTTCCTTGTGCATCCCCACCGGAATGCCGCGCCCGTTATCCTCAACGCTGACGCTGCCATCGGGGTTGAGTTCAATCAGGACAAGGTCGCAATGACCTGCCAAAGCCTCATCGATTGCGTTGTCCGACACCTCGAACACCATGTGATGCAGACCTGAGCCATCATCGGTGTCGCCGATATACATGCCGGGGCGCTTTCGCACCGCATCAAGGCCCTTGAGGACCTTAATCGAATCCGCGCCATACTCGCCATTTTGGCGCTGTTTTTCTGGTTGTCGTGAAACTGCCTCGTCCATAGCGATTATATAGGCGCGAACGGCGCGTTTCCCAAATCTGTAACGCTCCACAGCGGTGCTTTTCCACCGGTAGGCCCGCGCTGCGCCAATGCGGCACAGATAAAGCGTGTTGACGCGGCGTCTCGATATAATTAGGCAGCTAACTAAGTATCAGGGATGATGGATATGGCTGGTGTTTCGAGACGCGGGGTTATGGCCGCGGGGGCTGGTGGGCTGGCTTTGGTTGCGGCAGGCGGCATTTGGCGTGTGTCGAGAACCCCGCAGACCGCGTTTGAGCCATGGCAACTTTCCTCCAAGCCGCCGATGGACGTGCGCCTTGACGCGTTCCGCCATGCGATCCTCGCGCCCAATCCGCACAACCGCCAGCCATGGCTGATTGAGCTGAACGGGGAGGATGAGGCAACGATCACGTGCGATCTTGACCGGCGGCTGCGCGTGACGGACCCGTTTGATCGCCAGACCACAATCGGGTTCGGCACCTTCATTGAGACAGCGCGTATCGCTGCGGTCCAGCGCGGCTATGCGATGCAGATTGATCCCTTCCCTGACGGCGAGGATCCAGCCACGCTCGACAACCGCCCGGTGGCTCGGCTTCGCTTCGTTGCTGTCAGCATCCTTCAGCCTGATCCGCTGTTTCCCATGATCGTTGAGCGGCGCTCCAACAAAGAAGAGTATGACCTGTCCAGACCGGTGCTGGCAGATGATCTGGCGCGAGTGTGCTATGCGGGCGGGGAATTCACCGACGATCCGGACCTTGTCGCCTCCCTGCGCGAGCAGATCGTTGCTGCAATTCAGACCGAGATGTTGACCGATGCGGCCAATCGCGAAAGCGTTGACTTGATGCGGATCAGCCATGCCGAGGTGGACGCCTCGCCCGATGGGATTGAGCTGCACGGGCCGATGATAGAGGCCGGCATCGCACTCGGGATCGTCAGCCGAGAGACGCTGGCGGACCCAAACAGCACGGGCTTTCAGCAGGGGCTCGACATGATGCGCGCCACCTATGGCTCGATCCCGGCGATGATCTGGATCAAAACGCCGGGCAACACGCGCTTTGACCAGATCGCAGCCGGTCGCAGTTATGTTCGCGCCAATCTTGCGGCGACGGCGCTGGGGCTGGGAATGCATCCGATGAGCCAGAGCCTGCAGGAATATGCCGAAGTTCAGCCCATGTTTGAGGCGATGCGCACATTGCTGGGCGCTGAGGGTGATGAGCGCGCGCAGATGCTGGCCCGCGTCGGTTATGGCCCAGACACCGCGCCGACGCCGCGCTGGCCGCTTGAAATGCATCTTCTATGAGCGACACCGACCCGCTTGCCTTCAAGGTTCTCAACGAAATCGGGATCATTGACCAACTCGCAACCAGCGCCTTCACCGATGTGCTGCCGCGCGGGATGAGTGTCGCGCAGTTCACAGTGCTGAACCATTTCGTGCGGCTGGGCCATACATCCCGTTCTCCCACGCAGCTTGCCAGCGCGTTTCAGATCAGCCGCCCGACGATGACCAACACGCTGGCGCGCATGGAGCGAGCGGGGCTGGTGAAAATTGCGCCGGACCCGGAGGATGGCCGCTCCAAACGCGTCGCGCTTACCGCAGCCGGGCATACAATGCGCGAGGATTGCCTCGCGCGGCTCAGCGGCCCGCTCGCCGCGATGCAAGCGCATGTGCCTGCGGACCTGATTGCCGAGCTTGCGCCAAGACTGGCGCGTCTGCGTGAGATCATGGACCAGATGCGCGATTAGACGCCTGCTTGCGGATCGCGGGCGAGTGCGGCAGGTCTGGCGCCATGATACCGATCAACCCCACCGATCCCGCCATTCGTGATGACATCATCGCTGCGCTTTCGCGCGACCATGGCTCGTTTCTCGACGTTCTGACGCTGTGGGCGCGCGCGCAGCCGGATCAGATCGCACTGGTGGATGACACGCGCGATGTCGCCTGGGCTGAGCTGATCGGCCTGGTTGAGCGCTTGGCAGCGCGCTTGATCGAGACCGGACTGGAACGCGGGCAGTCGGTCGCCATCCTAGGAGCCAACAGCGTCGAATACGCGCTCGTCTTTCTGGCGGCGGTGCGGGCAGGGGGCGTCGCGGCGCCGCTGACCACCAGCGCGAGCCCCGATCAGCTCATTGGCATGGCGACAGATTCAGGCGCGCAGCATCTGTTTATCGACGCGGCTAAAGCGGCTGAGCTTGGCCCGGACTTCATGGCTCAGCTGATCCGTGTACCGCTTGAGGAGATTGAAGGCTGGATGGCCCCTCCCGGATCGCGCGCGCCTGCCTTCGCACCTCAGGCGGGGGACGCCTTCAACATCATCTATTCCAGCGGCACGACCGGCATTCCCAAAGGCATCGTCCATTCGCATCAGATGCGCTGGCGGCAGTTTGGCGCGACGGCGCTGTCCTATCTGGGAAGCGGGCTGGAGGTCCGCTCGCTGGCGTCGACGCCGCTTTATTCGAACACCACGATGGTGGCCTTCCTCGCGCCCTTGCTCGCTGGCGGCACCGTCCGCATCATGGGCAAATTCGATTGTGCGCGCTGGCTTGGCCACGCTCAGGCGGATCGCACGACTGTGACCATGCTGGTGCCCGTGCAATATCAGCGGCTCATGACGTTCGCCGATTTCGATCAATTCAATCTCTCCAGCATCGTGCTGAAATACTGCACCTCTGCCCCGTTTTCGCCCGCTCTGAAGCGAGAAGTGCTGGACCGGATGCCCGGCGGCCTTGTCGAGATATATTCGATGACCGAGGGCGGCGTGGTCTGCCTGCTTGCCGCACACGAATTCCCGGACAAGCTCCACACCGTGGGCCGCCCAGCGCCCGGATCGGAACTTAGAGTGCTCGATGATGCGGACTGCGAAGTCCCGCCCGGCACGCCCGGCAATCTGATCGGGCGCAGCCAGACAATGATGCTGGGCTACAAGAACCGTCCTGACAAGACGAGCGAAGCGCAATGGACTGATCCGGTCAGCGGTGAGGTCTGGATGCGGATGGGCGATATTGGCCGCGTGGATGAAGACGGGTTCGTCGAACTCGTCGGCCGCGCGAAAGACATGATCATCTCAGGAGGGTTCAACATCTACCCCAGCGATCTGGAAGCCGAGCTGGAACGCGAGGATGATGTGGTCGAAGCGGCGGTCATCGGCGTCCCGTCCGAGCGATGGGGAGAGACGCCAGTGGGCTTTGTAGTCCTTGCAGAAGGCGCACGCGCGCCCGAAGCGGTGCTGGGCGCGGTTAACGCGCGACTGGGCAAGACGCAGCGCCTCTCCGCGCTTCACGCGATTGCGGACATGCCGCGCAGCCATATCGGCAAATTGCTCAAGACTGAGCTGCGCGATAGGGCCGCCAAATGCGAGGGCTAGCGCTAATCAGGATCTGAGAGATCGTCGAGTGCATCGTTGAAATCTGTGATAAGAACGATACCCCCGACCAATGCAAGAACTCCAACGCCGATGCCAACCGCGCCAAGCGTGCTCACGCCTTGCTTTTTCTCAGTGGCTGCGGCGGGCTGACCGTTGAACATCAGCGTCATATCTCTGTCCAGCGTCACACCGATGCGTTGCTCTCGCCAGCGTCGCTCAGCGTCGCGCGCGATGATCGATTGAAACGGCGTTCCTGCCTGTCTTCGAGTGATTATTTCGAGCCGGGGAGCTGTGCGCCGCGTGTCCTTGGCTGTGCCGAGCGGGATTGTAACCGCGCCAACGACCTGTGTATCTGCGCGACCGGTATCAATCGTCGGATTAAGGAACTGTGCTGCGGCGGGGCTGCTTAACAAACTGACAGCGGCAACGCCGATGCATGTGGCGATTTTTCTCATAGTTGGCCCTCTTTTGGACGCCGCCAACCAAGGAACGCCCATGGCGACCAGCCCCGAATAATGGGACTAGTGCGCCATGGGGGACGTGTAAATACTCAGACAATCAGGGTGTTAAAGCCGAGCGCGCTGATGCTGAGCGCCAGCGCGAAAGCGAAGGCCTTTTCAGAAACGAGGGTCATCATTTTTCTCCTGCCCCAAGAGCACCATGCTCATTGGGTCTTGTGGAAGGAGATACGCATCAATTGTAATTTTGTTACCGCATTGCGCATAGACATTATTGCATAGAGTAATCGATTTATTGCAGCTACCCACCAAGGTCCTGCCTAAAACGACAACAGCCGCCGAACCCTGAGGCGCGGCGGCTGTCTGTGGGCCTGCCTGAGGGCAGTCCAATGTTAGTGGCGGTGAAAAGCTCAGTTAGCGGCAACCTGACTGCCATTGCGCGACTTGGCAGCGGCAATGCGGTCTGCGGTCGCTAGCGCCTTGGCCCGGGCCTCAGCCATGCACACTTCATCGATAACCGGGCGGCCATAAGCGTAACGCGACGCAGCATCGATGGTGCAGGCAGAGCGGGTCTTCGCGTCAATGCGCGCTTCCAAAGCGGCGCGGCCTTCCGGGGTGGTGACGTCGAGATCGTCAAACGCGACCTTCACAGTCACTGTCGTGTCAGCTGGAGTGGCGACAGCAGCAACCGGAGCAGCGATGGCAGCAAGTGCGATAAGCGGGAGAGAGAAACGCATGGGATCAGTTCCTTCGTGGAGAGAGAGTTTTGGGTTGGGACGCTGAACGCGCCCTTCAGTTTTTATTGGCAACTCTTGCTGCAGTGCAACAGTCGATTGTGCAAATGCGAATACGCGCAATTCGGTTCCACAAAACGCAACAAACGCGCCATTTTTTCTGGGAACCCTGCGGTTGCAGGCGCTTTTGTTGCCGCACTGCAACATAGGTATTCTCCAAGTGTCAGGGCTTTTTCGGGGGCGTCGCGCCTTCGGCCGCTGGACACGCCTTGCCATCGCTTAGTAACGGCGCGGGCATGGACAAAACCGCAGCGCCCGATTCCGCCCGCCCATCTGATGCCATTTTGATCGTCGACTTCGGCAGTCAGGTGACCCAGCTGATCGCGCGCCGCGTGCGCGAGGCGGGGGTTTATTCTGAAATCGCGCCGTTCACGCAGGCCGAAGAGGCGTTCCGGCGGCTGAACCCCAAAGGCATCATCCTGTCGGGTTCGCCTGCCAGCGTGCCGGATGACGGTTCGCCGCGTTGTCCGCAGAGCTTTTTTGAAGCGGGCGTCCCGATCCTTGGCATCTGCTATGGCCAGCAGGTCATGTCGCACCAGCTGGGCGGCGAAGTGCGGCCCGGCCATGAAACCGGAGAGGGCGGCGAGTTTGGCCGCGCTTACCTGACTGTGACCAAGCCGTGCGCGCTCTTCGATGGCCTGTGGGCGGAAGGTGAGCGCCATCAGGTCTGGATGAGCCATGGCGACAAGGTGACGGAATTCGCCCCGGGCTTTGAAATCGTCGCCACCAGCGACGGCGCGCCTTTTGCGGTGATCGCGGATGAAGAACGCAGATTTTACGGCACTCAATTCCACCCCGAAGTGGTCCACACGCCCGATGGCGGCAAGCTGCTGGCCAATTTCGTGCGCCATGTCTGCGGGCTCGCCGGGGATTGGACCATGGCTGAGTTTCGCCGCACCAAAATCGCCGAAATCCGTGCGCAGGTGGGTGAGGGTCGAGTGATCTGCGGCTTGTCCGGCGGGGTCGATTCCGCGGTCGCGGCGGTGCTGATCCACGAAGCCATCGGCGATCAGCTCACCTGCGTGTTCGTCGATCACGGCCTGATGCGCATGAACGAGGCGGAGCAAGTCGTCACCTTGTTCCGCGATCATTACAACATCCCGCTCGTCGCGGTGGACGCCGAAGAACAATTCCTCGGCGGCCTTGCAGGCGTCACGGACCCGGAGAAAAAGCGTAAGTTCATCGGCGCAGCGTTCATCGACCTGTTCGAAGCAGAAGCGGCCAAGGTGGGCGGCGCGGACTTCCTGGCGCAAGGGACGCTCTATCCCGACGTGATCGAAAGCGTCAGCTTCACCGGCGGGCCGAGCGTGACGATCAAGAGCCACCACAATGTTGGCGGCCTGCCAGAGCGCATGAACATGGCGCTGGTCGAGCCTTTGCGCGAATTGTTCAAGGACGAAGTGCGCGATTTGGGCCGCGAGCTGGGCCTGCCCGAAGCGTTTGTGGGCCGCCATCCCTTCCCTGGGCCCGGCCTCGCGATCCGCATTCCGGGCGAAGTTACCAAGGAGCGCTGCGATATACTGCGCAAAGCGGATGCAATTTACCTCGACGAAATCCGCAAGGCGGGTCTTTATGATGCGATTTGGCAGGCCTTTGCGGTGCTGCTGCCGGTCAAGACAGTCGGCGTGATGGGCGATGCGCGCACCTATGACAGCGTGTGCGGCCTGCGCGCGGTAACCAGTACGGACGGGATGACAGCCGATGTCTTCCCGTTTGACGCCGGTTTCCTGACGCAGGTGGCAACGCGCATTGTGAATGAGGTTCAGGGCATCAACCGCGTGGTCTATGATTACACCAGCAAGCCGCCCGGCACGATTGAATGGGAGTGAGGCGCGCCGCCTCACCTCCTTTCCAAGGAGCAAAAATGAGCGAAACAACCATCAGGGGCCTCAGCGCCGATCAAGTCTGGGACTATGAGAACGGCTATTACTGGTTCTCGCACAAGTCGCGGCTGAACAAGGCGTTGGCGCATTACGAGCTGTACAAGATGATCGTTGGTCTGCCGGGCCACGTGTTTGAGTTCGGCGTTTACAAAGCCGCCTCGCTGGTCCGGTTTGCGACCTTTCGCGATGCGCTGGAGAACGATTTCTCGCGCAAGATTGTGGGCTTTGATGCCTTTGGTGCGTTCCCGACCGAGAAGCTGGAAACCCAGTCCGATCTCGACTTTGTGGACCGCTTTGAAGGCGGCGGCGGGCCGGGCCTGAGCGTGGAGGATGCGCGCAGCGTGCTGGCGGGCAAAGGATTTGAGAATATCGACCTTATCAAAGGCAATGTCTTCGACACGCTGCCCACCTATCTCGAACAGCAACCGCAAACGCGGCTTGCCCTGCTGCATCTCGATATGGATGTGCTGGAGCCCACGCAGTTTGCCATCGAGCATCTGTATGACCGGGTCGTGCCCGGCGGGCTGATTGTGTTTGACGATTACAACGCAGTCGAAGGCGCGACCATCGCGATGGACGAAATGATCGCCAAACACGGCCTCGCGCTGGAGAAACTGCCATTTTACAACGTGCCGACATTTGCGCGTAAACCGGTCTGATCAAAGCGGCGGTTGAGGAGGAGTGCCTTTGAAGCCACTTTAGTTGTCGTTACGCAATCTCAAGTAAATTTCGCTCGAGATTTCCCGGAAAAAGTCGCCGCGCAAATGCGTTGGCGAGTGTTCTTGCATCGGCTTCCAATAGGCTCTGCACTGAACCGACGAGAGCGTTACCGTTGAAAAACGCTCGTGGAGACTGATCAAGCCCCGACAATTGGAACAGGCGGAATAGGTCACGGCCATGATTTACGCCAAGAGCCTGTCGCAATAACTCATCATACGGAGAGTCAGCGCTAATATGGTCCCACTCAAGTTTGCACCACTTCCGTGCTTTTGAGATTACTATGAACGGCACGTTGCGATCTTTACAATCGTCAAACCACATCTCCCGAGCCCACTGATCACTCTTCTTTAATAGACGCCATGCCGGATGAGGAAGATCAAGACTTGGAAATAAATTTCTAAGCCATTCTGACGAAGTTTGGTCATACCCCAAGCTTAAGCAGCGTTTCTCAAACGAATCGAAATCGGCAGCGTAAGCAGGGGAACCTTCCAACCTCTTCGCGGCGGCTAGAAAAGCTGACTGAGAATTGAAGCCTGATAAAGCGGCAAGAGCCTCTGTCGCGTGTGACGACTTCATCTCAAAATCGCTCATGAGATACGATTTGAGGAAATCCAAGTTCTGCTTAGATGGGATTAGAACAGCCATTATGATTCCTTTTGGACCTACCTAAGCGCTGTTTAAGTCAGGTGGCCAAGGAATAGTTCTTGGCTTTAGAAACACGAGGTTTGTTTAGCTCAGCGCCAAGCTTGGTAACTACACCAACGCTACGACGTAAAGTATGATGGATTTGATCGAAAGACCTCGATTTTGAGATATCCACGCTCACGAAAATCGGTTTGACCGGCAACCTTTGCGGCAGGCCTGCGTTTCTATAGGGGATATCGCGTACCGTTTTTTGAAGGGGAGTTTCACCTGTGACCCGTCTGCTTTCACCGCTCTGCGCCGCTCTGGCACCTGCAACCCTGCTCGCCGCCTGCACGCAGGCCCCTGCTGAGCTCACGCCGCTCGCTGAAGGCTCCTGGAGCGTTGATGCTGAGGCGTCCTCGCTGTCTTATGTCAGCGTCAAATCGGGCGAGATTGCAGAACCGAACACATTCTCCGGGCTTTCCGGCAGTGTCTCACCCGATGGCACCGCCGCGCTCGAAATTGATCTCGCCAGCCTCGAAACGGGCGTCGATATCCGCAATGAGCGGATGCGCGACATCTTCTTTGAAGTCGCCGACCATCCGGCCGCCACGATCACCGCAAAGCTTGACCCGGCAGCCTTTGGCGCGCTGGCTATGGGCGAAAGCACCGTGCAACCGCTCAAGGCGACGCTGACCGTCAAAGGCATCGAAGCGCCGGTCGATACCAAGGTCACCGTGACCCGCATTGCGCAGGACCGCGTGCTAGCCACATCAACCGAGCCAGTGATCGTCTATGCTGATGCGCTCGAGCTGACCGAGGGGCTGGCGCAATTGCAAGAGCTCGCCGGATTGCCGTCGATCACGCCCGCTGTGCCGGTGACGTTCACCATCGTCTTTGAGCGATAATCCTTGAATGAGGCCCGGCAAAATGGCTCAAAAGCGGCTCACAAGCGCGTTAGCATAGGGGCCATTTTCGCCAGCTTGACAACCGCGCTGGTCTTTGGCCTTTGGCGGATCGCGGCGACGTTTGATTCCGCGACGGGAACCGAAGGCTGGCTATGGCTGCTCTTTCAATCCGCGATTCTGCTGTGGACGTTTCCCATTTTCTGTCTGCTGATGTGCGGTGCCGGGGCTTGGCTGGTGTTCAAAGGGTCCGGCTCGCGCGGGCAATCGATCTGTGTCGCCGCGCTGACTACGCTGGTTTATGGTCTGGGTCTCACGGCTGTCGGGTTGTTTGGTGTCGAGGAAGCGGGCGTGTTGTCATCAACTCCGGTCTCGCTTGCCGCGCTGATGGCGGCGGGCGCGGCGGGAGGCTATGTCGGCCATAATGGCTGGACGGCATCGCAAGCCGAGCTCGACCGTCTCGATCCAGACAGCGGCGAGGGTGATGCAGCTCGATCTCGGCCCTGACGATCGCACCGAAGTCCTGCGACGGATGCAGGCGGCTCTTATCGAGCGGTTTGGCCGCATTGTGCGCCCGCCGGACAAGCGCCGCGATCCGGTGTGGGTGCTGGTCCATGGCGTGATCGGCGCGCAGACCAAGACTGCGGCCTCCAACGCCTCAACCGACGCGCTGATCGCTGAGTTCGGGACATGGGAAGTGGTCGCTGCGCAAAGTGTTGAAGCGCTGGAAGAGCGGCTCCAGCGCCAGACCTTCCCCAGCGTTGCCGCGCAGCGGCTCAAGGCGTGCCTCAGCGCAATCATCGAAGAGCGCGGGAGCGTCGATCTGCGGCACCTCTCCAATTATGAGACCGCCGAAGCGATGGCATGGCTGGAAACGCTGCCCGGCGTTGCGCGCAAGAATTCGGCAGGCGTGATGAATGCGAGCACGTTTGCGCGGCGAGCTATGGTGATAGATGGTCATCACCGCCGGATCATGCAGCGTATGGGGATCGTACCGGCGAAGGCGGACACCGCGCGCACTTTTGATGCGCTGATGCCGATTGTGCCGTCTGAATGGAGCGCGGCTGACATGGATGAGCATCACTTGCTGCTTAAGAAGCTGGGCCAGACCTTTTGCCGTCCGCGTAGGGCCGAGTGCGCGCAATGCCCTGCTCGCGAGGATTGCGAAACGGGCGGCAAGCCTGCATGAGCCAAGCGACACGCTGGCAATACAGGACACGCGATGAGCTGGGAAGATCAATTTGCCGAAGACGCCGCCGCGCGCGAAAGCGAAGCGCGCGGCAAGTCGCGCGGAGTGACGGTGGGCTGGACGGTTCGCTTTCCGCAAGGCGGCGATGCGATCTGGTCTCCGCCCAAGCCGTTCACGCGCAAGGACCCCAAGCCGCAATCCGCCAAATCGGTTCAGGTCTGCCCCGCGGCAATCGATTTTGACCGGCGGCACTTCGTCATTGCTTGCCCGATTGACTTAAAGCTTTCCTTCGCGCGCCAGCCCAACGGTCAGCTGCAATTGGTCGATATGGATGGCGAGCAATCGGCGATGCGCCCCACCGGCCGTGCGAACATGATGATCCTGCATCCGCAAAACGAGTGGCGTCATCCCGAGCGCCCGATCATCCAGATCGTCGCGCCCTATGTCTTCGTCGCGGATGAGCCGGCTTACGTCGTCCAGACCGCGCCTTATCTCGACTATTTCCCCACCCCGCGCCCCGGCGTGCCGATGGGCGGCCGCTTCCCGATCCATATCTGGCCGCGCCCGTTGAGCTGGGGGTTTGAGTGGCACGATGTCTCCAAGCCGCTGATCATGAAGCGCGGGGAGCCGTGGTTCTATGTCCGCTTTGAAACCGAAGACCCCAGCGCGCATGTGCGGCTCGTCGAGCAGGAAATGACCGAGGAGCTGGAGAGTTATCTCACCAGCATCATCGATGTCTCGAACTATGTGAACAAGACTTATTCGATGTTTGGCGAAGCGCGGCGGATCAGGCCGGAAAAGCTGCTCAAACCCAAAGGCTAGGGGAACCTACCGAGGCGCCTGCGCGCTGAGAGGGTATGCTCACCGAACCCCAAGTCGAAGATGTCTACCGCGCGCTGGCTGAGGCGATGCCGGGGCGCACAGCAAACGCCAAGGGGCCCAAGGGCCAGCCCGACGCCTTCCGCTCGTGCATTTCCTGTATGCTCTCGGCCCAATCGCTCGACCGCAACACCGCGGCGGCGACCAAGGCATTGTTCAAGCTTGCAAAAACGCCTGAGGCGATGCTCGCGCTGGACGACGATGCGATCCGCGCCGCGATCAAGCCGTGTGGGCTTTATAACAACAAGACGAAGAGCATCCGCAAATTTTGCACCGCCTTGCTCAAAGAGCATGACGGCGTGGTGCCTGACACGCGCGAGGGGCTGCTGAGCCTGCCGGGGATCGGGCGCAAATGCTCGGATATCGTGATGAGCTTTACCTTTGGCGCAGATGTGATCGCGGTCGACACGCATGTGCACCGCGTGTGCAACCGCATCGGCCTGACCGATGCGAAGACAGCTGATAGAACCGCGCAGCAATTGGAAGAACGCTCGCCGGAATGGGCGATGGCGGATGGCCACTTCTGGCTGATCCAATTCGGCAAGCGCGTCTGCCGCGCCCGCGTACCCAAATGCGACATCTGCGTGGTTAGTGAATTGTGCGAGACGGGCCCGATTGAGCGGGGCGACTAGTCAAAAACCTCAATCTCAGCCTCATCGGATGGGGGCGGCCAGCCGAGATATATGTGCTGAGCGACCCAGCCCGAGCCAGCGCCTACGCTCAGCACTCCAATGACGAACAGCGCCGTTCCCATGTCCGGCGCATTGAGGCCGCTTGGGTCAAAAACGGTCAGAATAGAAAGAAGCACAAAAGCGGTTGTCGCGCCCGTGATCGCGCCATGCCATGCGCTGGGCTCCATTACCTTATCTAGGGCCAAGGCAATCGCTGCACCCAGCGGCGCGCTGATGATAAGTGCAATAAACACCGCCGGGATCAACATTATAAGCGCGCCCCACAAAATCACACCGAGCACCGTTCCCAGATCGCTTGGGCCAGCCGTCATACTTATCGCGACAAGCACTAAAATGCCCAAAAAGCTGAGCGCCGAGGCAATCAGTCCAGCAACATAATAGCGTGCAAAGTCCGGCTGGCTCGGTGCGCTGGTATAGCTCATGCCGCATCTCTCCCCGGGCCGATGCTGTGCGCCTGCTGCTCCGCCCCAACAGCCTCAAGCGCCCGCTCGCTGACGGGGGTCAGGCCGCTGCGGGCGGGCAGGTTGGCGGGGGTCTTGACGTTCCACGCCAGCCCCAGCCATTCGAGCAGCCGGACAAACTCCCAGCCCAGGTCAATCTGTCCTTTGTAAAGGCCATGCCGCGCTGAGGCAGGGAAGGCGTGGTGGTTGGAGTGCCAAGCCTCGCCCATCGTCGGAATGGCCAGCCACCAGACATTCGAGGCCTGAATGGCCGCTCCATCAACCGACCAGTCATCCGGCTCACCCGTGTGCGCGAAGTTTGAAATGCACCAATGCATGAAAACACAGGCCGAAACGCGCACAAAGATGCCCCAGACAACCCAAGACCATCCACCGATGGCATAGAGCGCTATGGCGAGCGGGATCTGGTGCAGCATCCATGTGCGCTGGAGGAAGCGGTAGAACGGATCGTCAGCGATTTCCGGGCCGGGATCAAATCCAGGCGGATGATCCAGCACAATGCGGAAGTTGAGGTAGTAAAACCCTTCGAGCAGGAACGGCTTGCCGTGGCGCATGAACCAGTGACAATCGCTCTGGCGCTGTGCCCAGTCGCGCGTATCGTGCAAGCGCACGGTCCAGATCGGGCCGCCCATGCCCACCAGCGTTCCGGCATAGATAAGCACGCGCTCAAGCCATTTGGGGCAATCGAAGCTGCGATGGATCATCCGGCGGTGAAAGCCGACAGAATGGCCTGCGCATAAAGTGATAGCGCTCAACACGAGGAAGACGGCAAAAGCACTCCAAGCGAAGAACAGCGGTCCGATGATGATCGCGCCGCCGAACATGGCTGTGTTCCAAAGCGAGCGCGGCCAATCCCAAACGACATGGCCCTCAGCCGCGCTGGCTTGGTCGAGGCCGGTTAGCGAGTTCACCTTGAACGCGCCGCCGCCTGCTTCACCCATCGTAGCGCTCATGCCTCGCTCTCCCCATCATCGCTTGTCAGCTTGCGTTCCGCGCTGATCGCGCGGGCTTCGGGGCAGAACGGGGTGAGGAAGGAATAGAGCGAGTTAGCAAGGTTATCGGCAGCGATCGAATAGATCACTTCTTGCCCGCGCTTTTGGCGGTGCAGCAGTCCGGCATCGTGCAGCACGGCAATGTGCTTTGAGATGGACGGCATCGCCATATCGAACTGCGCGGCGATTTCCCCCACGGTCATCGGGCCGGTGGCCAGATGATTGAGAATGCGCCTGCGCGGATTGGACGCGAGTGCTTTGAACGCCTTTTCCATAGATACTTTCCTAAATCGGAAAATATCTAAATGCAATACCCGTCAGACGCGCTCATCCAACTCGGCAAACGCGCCTGCCGCGCCCGTCCACCCCAATGCGGCATCTGCGTGGTTAGCCAGCTGTGCGAGACCGGCCTGTTGGCGCCGGGGCTGATTTTTTTCTCTTCGCATGGTCGTCAAAAGCGAAGGGTGGAGCGCTCATCTGCGTTTGTTTTGATGAAAAACTATCAAGAGTGAGCCCATGATCGACACGCGCCGCTTCGCCTTCGGGCTTTGGATCACCTGTATCGCTTTGCTTTCGGGATGCGGTGGAGAAGACAGCGCGCCACCTCCCCCTGATCCGATCAACGCCCCCCCAAGTGTTTCCGCCGGAGCCGATCGAACCGCGCCTGAGAACACGCAGGTCACATTGCAAGGCAGCGTCACAGACCCGGATAGCACCCCGGCCCTCAATTGGGCGCAGGTGTCTGGCCCCTCTGTTGCGCTTTCAGATTCGAACGCGGCACAGGCCAGCTTTACCGCTCCGTTCGTTGACGGCTCAACGGGCTTCACCTTTCGCCTAACCGCTGATGATGGGGTCAACCCTCCTGTCAGCGATGAAGTGACTGTTACGATCAGCGATGCGGGCGTGCGTGTTTCCAGCGTTATGCCGGCTGGCGAGAGCTTTATTGATCACGAAATCCACCCGACCCGGCCTGAAATGGTGTTTCAGTCATTCGGGCAAGTCTTTGTTGCCGCCTATGATCCGCAAACCGGTCGACTGGTTTCGACGAGCGGGAAGGATCGCCTCGTCGATGATACGCTGTCGTTGACGCAGACACTCAATGGTCCCGAATATGGCCGTGACAGAAATGGCGTTGCAATTTTCTACAACAAGCAGGGCGGCGATGGTTCAACCCAGGTCTGGCGCGCGACCGAATTGGCGGATGGCAGCTATCGCACCGAGCAGATATCACCGGATGGGACCGACCGGATAAACCAGCTTGCCTCGCAGAATCAGGCCAGCGCCGAGACGTTTCTGATGTATTTGCGCCGGAGCACGCCGTTGCCGCAGGGCGCGTTGCCGACAATATCCTATTTCGCTGAAGACCAGCCGTCTGGCGAAGCTGTCGCGACGCTCGCCATTGACGGCGATGTCGCCGGGTTTCGATGGGTTCGCGGGGCGGCTTTGCTGACAACGACCATCGGGGAAGGCGCGGATCAGGGGCAGATCAGGCTGGTTGATCCCAGCACGGGCGTTCAAAGGACAATTACCGAAGATGCCGGCGTAAAGTTTGACCCGTTCGGGTGGTACGCGCCTGAGTTTGGCGGAGATCTTGCGGTGCTCGCGATAGTCAACGGGACCGATATCGCCATTTACCGCGACACAGGCGGCACGTTCTTTGAAAGGGTTGCGGTCCTGCCTCCGCCAGCGGCCACGAACCTGAGATTCTTGCAATCACCCGAGCCATTTGTGAGCCGTGCCGGGCGCTCTTTGATCAGTTTGACTGTCAAAGATGTCGATGGGCCGGTCGCCACGGCGGTGAACGACAGCCAGATCTGGCTCTATGGTATCGAAGATGGCGCTGATCGCTTCGTGCTGCGCTGCGATGATGGCGGCGCTGGCCATGTGCGACATGAGGCGGAGGTCGTGTCAGGAAACGATCAGGTGTTCGTCTATTACAACGAGATTCTCCCTGACGGCCGGTTTGATCTGGTCTTATGTGAAACGGGCTTGGCGCCCTGACGCTACGGCTTGGGACCTCGCCAAAACTGCGCTTGCGCCCGGCGCGATTCTCCGCTTGTCTCCACCGCAAATCTAGCACTTAGGGAGAGACATATGAAAACCGCCATCACGCAAATGTTCGGTATTGAGCACCCCATCATTCAGGGCGGCATGCATTATGTCGGCTTTGCTGAGATGGCGGCGGCGGTTTCCAATGCGGGCGGGCTTGGGATCATCACCGGGCTGACGCAGGGCACGCCGGAAAAGCTCGCAAATGAAATCGCGCGCTGCAAGGATATGACGGACAAGCCGTTCGGCGTGAACCTCACCATCCTGCCAACGCTGACGCCGCCTGATTATCCGGGCCTGGTCAAAGCCGTGATTGATGGCGGTGTGCCGGTGGTGGAAACCGCAGGGCGCAATCCGGTTGAACTGCTTGGGCCGCTCAAGGATGCCGGGATCAAGGTGATCCACAAATGCACCAGCGTGCGCCATTCCTTGAAAGCGCAGGATATTGGCTGCGATGCGGTGAGTGTTGATGGCTTCGAATGCGGCGGGCATCCGGGCGAGGACGACATTCCCAACTTCATCCTGTTGCCGCGCGCGGCGGATGAGCTGGAGATCCCCTTCGTCTCAAGCGGTGGCATGGCCGATGGGCGCAGCCTTGTCGCGAGCCTCGCGATGGGCGCGCAGGGGATGAACATGGGCACACGCTTTATCGCCACCAAGGAAGCGCCCGTTCACGAAAATGTGAAGCAGGCCATCGTCGCTGCGAGCGAGCTGGACACCCGGCTCGTTATGCGCCCGCTGCGCAACACGGAGCGTGTGCTCGCCAATGACGCGGTTGAGCGGTTGCTGGAGAAGGAAAAGGAGCTGGGCGATGCGATCACGATCCAGGATATCCTTCCCGAGGTGGCAGGCGTCTACCCCTCGATCATGATGGACGGCGAGATGGACAAGGGCGCGTGGAGCTGCGGCATGGTCGCCGGGCTGATCCATGATGTGCCGACCTGCAAAGAGCTGATCGATGGGATCATGGAGCAGGCCGACGCCATTCTCGCGCGGATGAACGCGATGAGCGCGGTGGCTGAACCAGCCTGATCGCTCATTCGCGATTTGCCAAACACCAAAAGGTGACCTGAATCGTAGGGGGTTAACGTGTTCCTAAGTAGCGACCCGCAGGTGACCGGAGCGCAAAATCAGGTACGCTCCTGATATTCGCAATTGAGAAGGCCGACAGGGATCAATGGCCTGATCTGAGGAGATTGCGAGTGTTGGGGTCTGGACTTGGACAGCGCGCGCTCACCGGGCTTCGCGCAGAAGGGAGCGCGTGTGCTCGAGAATTTTACAGCAGAATTGACAGCCTTGATCGCTGCCGCCTCAGGTGCGGCAGGATGGCTGATTGGAGATTTGCGCGGAGCTGAACGTCTGCGCCGCCTTTATGAAGAGTGCAACGGGTCCGAAGGCGCGTGGATGCGTGATCGGTCTCGCCCGGTTTCAACCGACCGCCAGGTAGATAAGCGGTGCGCTCTGAGCAAGCAGGACGTGGTACTGGCGCGGCAGCGGCGCTTTCGCCGAGAGGACTTTGCAGCTATGCCGCCTTTGGCCGAATTGCGCGCAGAGGCGGCTGAAATGCGTCACATTGCGCGCCAGTCTGCCCGCACGCAGGACGCGACCAACATCTATCCGCTTGGCTCATCGAATGAGCGCCAAGCGCGCGCAAAACTGGCGGCCAGCACGCAAATTCTCGAAGACTACGAGGATGCGATCCGCACGCTTCACGGCGTCAACCACGCTATCGCGGATCTCGACGTGAGCTCCGAGGAATTGCTGGCAACCGAGCCAGCGCGCGAGGTGGCTGAGCTGCCGACTTTTTCGGATGCGGCACCGATTCAGGTTTCAGCCTGTCCCCAGGATTTGGCACTTGCACGTCACCGCCGTGCGCAGGCGGATAGTCAAGCGGCGCCGTCTTACGCGCTGCGCCGGTCTGCGGGGTAAGGCTTCGTCAGCCGTCAGCCGTCAGCCGTCAGCCGTCGGCGTCTTCGTCAACGCGCGTGTATGGGACGAACTTGTCAAAGAAGACCGCCCCGGTGAAAAAGCCGAGGAACGGATCGATGGTCGTCACAACGTCCTGCTGACAAATCTGCGCGGCGTTGAAGCGGCGCGATACCAGCGCATCGCGGTCATCAATCCGATCCGGATTTCGCGTGCGCTGAACATAGATCGTCTTGCCGCGCCCATAGACATAGGCGGTGCCCTCAATCGTGGTCATGCGATCGGTCGGCATCACGCGAATACAGGTGCGCGGCTCACCCGCGACGCGGCCTTCAAGCAGCTTAGCAAGCCGCTTTTCGCCTTTTGTCAGCTCCTGCGCGTCTTCGGACTGTGCGTCTTCTGGCGCATCCTCTGGCGCAGGGTCATCGGCAAGAGCCGGCTGTGCGGCGCTGAATGCCAGGCCTGCGGCAGCCACGGCGGCGAGCGCGGTGCGGGCACGATTGCGATTAAGCGGGGTGCGGATCATGGGGGCGAACTCCTCTAACGCGGGACTAAGAGCTTACCGGATATCAGCGCCAGAGTGAACGGGCGATGAGCGTGCCCTACGCGCTCACGCCGCGTTCACGCGGCCCTCATGCCTCATTCGTATTCGAGCGTGACCGTAAATTCGCCCGTATATTCACCGGGCTCCTGAGAGGACGCGACCTGCAAACGCCCTGCAATCGTAAACGAAAAGAAGCCATCAGGGTTGATGATCCGGAACCGGCGCGGATTGGTCGTAATGCGGATCGGAGGCTGGCTGCCAATCGTCACCCGGTCATAGACCATCGTGTCCGACCCATTGGTGTGGGTGAGCAGATAGCTGTTCTGATCGATGTTGATCAGAACGCGCTGGTTAAACTGGCCGTAGCCCCAGAACCGCGCGGGCTGGCTGGTGCCGGTGAGCACAGTGATGCCGCCTGTGGTCGAGATGATACCGGTCGAATCCATCACGATCTCGCCATTGGTCGCGCCGGGGATGATCTGGCCGAAGTCGAGGTCGAATTCCTTGACGAAGCTCAGCGGCGTCACAAGAAAAGCGCGGGCTTCTGCGCTGTCGGCATTCTGCGCAGCAAGGGGCGCGGTGCCCAGCACGCTCGCTGCGAGCGCAATCATGCTCAGCGCGAGAAACCGAGCCACCGCCGCACGGCAGTCAAGCATCCAATCAATCATCTTAGTACTTCCCAAGCCCCTGGTGCTGATCCCGGTCACACCCACGCGCGAACGGAACCTGTCAGGCAATAGGCACCAGACGTTAAGATTGATTTGAAACCTTAGCCTTTCCAGCTCCCTAACGCACGTTGAGGAAGCGGTCGGCCAATGCGATCAGGGATGCGTCCCGTTCTCGCTCTCATCGGCGGCCGCAGCCGCAGCCGCACTGGCACTGGCACTGGGCAAATCGGCGCCAGACGCTTCATCCGCCGGTCCGCCGCGCAAAATGTAGCGCGTGTCGCAATAGCCGCAGTCGACAAAGCCGCTCTCGTCGATCTCCAGAAAGACACGCGGGTGGCCCAAAACTGCGGCGCGATAAGCATCGCCGGGGCGAATGCCTGCGGTGCCATCACAGCTGACGCGGCGTTTGGTGACAAGGACGGTGGCAGGCGGGGGGATGCTCATGCCGGCTCTAATAAGCCTGAAATCAGAGCGTTTCAATTGCTCCTAAGGTCGGGTGTTTGCTGTAGGCTGTAACAATACCTTGGCGTGGCCCTGAAACAGGTGCCTTACTGATACTCGACTTCGATATCGAAGGTGCCTTCGTAAAGGCCAGGGGCCTGATTGTTACGAAACAGCAGGCGCCCTGCGACGAAGAACTCGAACTCGCCGACCGGGTCGGTCACGTTGAATTCGAAATTGCGCCCATCGCGGCGGATAAAGCCCAGTCCGTCGCCTGCGCCCACGGTCATCCGCCGCAGTCGAAGGTCTTGTCCCGGGCCCGGCATGTTGATCCTGCGCCCCGATGGGACGCGCACACGCAGCTGAAAACCGGGTGCTGCGGTGCCTTCAAAGCGCGCGCTCTGGCAGGCATCCAGAAGCTGAATCTGGTTGATCGGTGTGCAAGTCGGCGTCTCTTCTGCGGTCATATCGACACGCCCGTTGCGCGGCACAATCAGACGACCGTAATCAAGATCAGCGGTGTTGCGCAGCGTCACATCCGCGACGATTTCGGCCCGGCTGTCCACGCTTTGCCCATTTTGCGCCGCGCCCGCAGAGGCACAGGCGGCCATGCCACACGCCAAGGCCGCACCAACACCTCTCAGCGCGTTTGCTGCTCTGCCTGCGCGCCGGGCGCTTGGTGTGCGGACTGCTTTCATCCTTCCGCATTAGACCGCTTGGTAGGAAGATAGCCTTCACACTCACGGTTACCGCCGCGCTAACGAATGCCCCGGCTTGCAGTCGAGCGTGCATCCCCTATGGCGGGGCCATGGCCAGTGAACCTGCAATCCGGATCGAGAATCTCGTCAAACGCTATGCCCCGCCGCCGGCCAAAAAAGGCGCGCAGGCTGAGGGGAAATTGGCGCTGGGCGGAGTCAGCTTTGATGTGCCTGAAGGCTCCATCTTCGGGCTGCTCGGCCCTAATGGCGCAGGCAAATCGACGCTGATTAATATCCTCGCCGGGCTGGTGAACAAAACCAGCGGAAGCGCCAATATCTGGGGCTTCGACATTGACGAACAGCGCCGCAATGCGAGCCGCGCGATCGGGATTGTCCCGCAGGAGATCGTCTTCGACCCGTTCTTCACACCCTTTGAGGTGCTGGAAAATCAGGGTGGCTTTTATGGCATTCCCGCGCGTGATCGCCGCAGCGAAGAATTGCTCGCCGCGGTGCGTCTGGCGGATAAGCGCGATGCCTATGCCCGCACTTTGTCAGGCGGGATGAAGCGGCGGCTGCTGGTGGCCAAGGCGATGGTGCATTCGCCGCCTATCCTCGTTCTGGATGAGCCCACCGCGGGCGTAGACGTGGAGCTGCGCCGTCAATTGTGGGAATTGGTGACCGCGATGAACCGCGAGGGCGTGACGGTCGTGCTGACCACGCATTACCTCGAAGAGGCTGAGGAGCTGTGCGACCGCATCGCGATCATCAACCACGGCGAACTGATCGCGAACAAGCCGACACGCGAACTGGTTGAGATGGCGCGCGAGAAAATCGTTGCCGTGACGCTCGCCAGTGATTTGACACAGGCGCCGCAGCATGCGGAATTTGCCAAGTCCGAACTGGTCTCAGAACGGCTTGTCGAAGTAACCTATGACAAGGACCGGCTAAACGCAGGCCAGGTTTTGGGTATCCTGCAAGAGCAAGGGCTTACGATCGAAGATGTCACCACCCGTGAGGCTGATCTGGAAGATGTCTTCGTCCAGCTGACCGGATCAGGCTAAGTGGGTTCTACGCTGTGTTCGGCTTCGCTGTGCGCTGGCTCTTTGCGCAATTCCCATTTGCGATGGCTCAGCCGCTTGATCGGCTTGCCGCAATGCCGACACACGCCGACATGCGCGTAGGCATCTTGATCCCAGCGATAGCTGTCTCGCGAGGGACGATGGCGGCCCATGGCGCAGGTGAGCGGAGAAAGAAATGACATGGCAGGCGTGCGTCCTGTGGCAAACCGGGTTTTTTAATTTTGTTCTGAGAACCCTAAGACCAATCTCCCAGTCCGTGACCCACGCCCTACCAGTCGGGAGTGAATTGCCAATCCCATAAATCAGGGCGCGCCTGAAATGGACGGACCAGCCGTTGATCCGGTGCGATCACCTGAGCCCCTTCGCGCCGAACCGCGCCATTTTTGCGACTGTCAGGCGCTGCGCGCGCGCCATTCGCGATGCGCGATCCGCCTGATCGGCTTTCCGCAATGGCAGCAATGCCCGATATATTCGCCCCCGTCCCGCCTCACTTTGCGACGCACAGGCTCGTGATGGCCTAACAGGCACGATACGGTTGTCTTGAGCGACATGGATATGTCCTTTTGAAAGGAATGGCTGAAGCGCGCTTTCTATCGCCTCCCCTGCCGCGTGGCACTTAAGGGAAACCACTCTGCCGCCATCTTGGAGGTATCTGTGCGCGCACGCTTGACTTGCCTGTCAACGCATTGGCGTTCATGACGCCGCTCCCATGACCCAAAGCTTTGAAAAGCCCGCACAGGCCGCGCCTGGTGCTGATGCAGCGCGCGAATATGATGTCATCGTCATCGGCTCGGGTGCAGCCGGGCTGACGGCAGCGCTGGAACTGGCGGAGACCAAGCGCGTGCTGGTGCTGGCAAAGGGCAGCTTCACCGGCGGATCTACCGCCTGGGCGCAAGGCGGCATTGCCGCGGTTCTGGATGCCGGGGACACCTTTGACAATCACGTGCGCGATACGATCATCGCCGGTGCCGGTCTGAACAAGCGCGAGACGGTCGAATTCGTGATCGAGCGCGCGCCCGCCAGCATTGATCGCCTGTGCGAGCTGGGCGTGCCGTTCAACCGCGAGGAGGATGCGCTGCACCTCACGCGTGAAGGCGGGCATTCGCACCGCCGGATCGTCCATGTCGATGATGCGACCGGCTGGGCGGTGCAGTCCGCTTTGCTCGCGGCGGCGGAAGCGAGCGCGAACATCACCATGCTCTCAGGCCGCACCTGCATTGACTTCATCACCGACCGCCACCGCGAGCAATTCTCTGCCGCCGGGCGTGTATGGGGCGTCTATGCGCTGAACGAGGAGACGGGCCGCGTGGAACGTCACATTGCGCGCGCCACGGTGCTGGCGGCGGGCGGCGCGGGCCGGGTCTATCAATTCTCTACCGCCCCGCGCGGCGCAACGGGCGATGGCATCGCGATGGCATGGCGCGCGGGCGCGCGCGTCTCCAATATGGAGATGATGCAGTTCCACCCCACCTGTCTTTACAATCTGGAGGTCAAGAACTTCCTGATCACTGAGGCTGTGCGCGGTGAGGGTGGGCGGCTCTCCAACCCGCGCACCGGCAAGCGCTTCATGGAATTCTACGATCCGGCGCGTATGGAGCTGGCCCCGCGCGATGTGGTGGCGCGCGCGATCGATGCAGAGATCAAGCGCTTCGGGCTGGATTACGTGCATCTCGATATCAGCCATGAAGGCGCGAATTTCGTGACCGGGCATTTCCCGACCATCCATGAAAAGCTGATGGGTCTGGGCATCGATATGACTAAGGAGCCGATCCCGGTTGTGCCCGCGCAGCATTACACCTGCGGCGGCGTGGTGGTGGACCTGTATGCCCGCACCGACCTGCCCGGCCTGTGGGCGGCGGGCGAATGCACTGAAAGCGGCCTGCATGGCGCGAACCGGCTGGCGTCGAACTCGCTGCTTGAGTGCTTCGTCTTCGGAGAAGCCGCCGCTTCCGATATTCTCACCATGTGGGACGAATTGGACGAGCCGCCTGCGATCCTGCCGTGGGATGAAAGCCGCGTGACTGACAGCGACGAAGAGGTCGTGATCAAGCAGAACTGGACCGAGATCCGCCGCTTCATGTGGAACTATGTCGGCATCGTGCGCACTACCAAACGGCTGGAGCGCGCGCAAAACCGGATCGAACTGCTGATGAAAGAGGTCGAGGACTATTACGGCGCCTTCCGCGTGACGACGGACCTCATTGAACTGCGCAACCTGCTGCAAGCGGCGCAATTGATCGTGCGATCCGCGCTGGAAAGGCGCGAAAGCCGGGGCCTGCACTACACGCTCGATTATCCGGAGACGGACGAGGTGGGTGAGCCTGAGGATACGGTGTTGGTGCCTTGAGTGACCTGATCCGACACACGTCTTACGATTTAGGTGTTGGTGTCACCCTTGGCCATCGCAAGCAAGCCGAGGTGGGTAGCTGTTGCTTTACACAGTACTATCTCAATCAGGTCATGATGATTTGGGAAGTGTTCGAGACTACAGCGCCATATCTGGTCATCACATTTGATGACGTCGAAGCGCTTCGCATCCTCGATGAGACGTGGCTCAGTACGGAAACTAATTCGAAGCTGTGGCGCGGAATTGATGGTAGCTTTGCCCGAATTGTCGAAGGAGGCGAATACCCTACATCTCGCAGTCTCATGAATGAGATTGCAGGGCCGATCACGCATTATCAGTTTGTCACCGGCGCGGATTGCGTAGACGTACTCGCGCGCGACAAACCGGTCGCGTATCTGGCCGATGAGAATGACCTCGCGCGCTACCGGATCACCTTTCCGCAACCAGAGCCCAAAGACTGAAGCCGGCCAGCATTTGCTGCTGCATTGGTGGAAAGACAAAGCGTTCATCAAACGTGCATGGCTGCCTGGGCAGAACCAACATTCATGCGCACCCTCCACACTTTTGCGGTAGTTTTGGCTCTGCTGACACTGCCACTTGCCGCCCAATCGCCCGCCAGACCCGAAGAGCCGCAGGCCCCTCAAAACGCCATCGTCGTCACCGCCCAGCGCTCGGGCGCGCCGATGTGGACGATTGATACTGAGGATGGCTCGTCCACCGTCATTCTTGTCGGCGAAATTCGGCGCGTGCCTGAGGTGACGCCGTGGCAGCCGGATCGGCTCAAGGATGCGACGGCTGAGGCGGACCGGGTGATCATCAGCGCGCGGCCCAAATTCTCGCCGGGCGATTTCTTTCGGCTGCTGTTTCGCGGCGGCAAATTTCTCAACCTGCCCAAGAAGACCGTGGCAGGCGACTATCTCGACACCGCGCAGCGCGCCCGGCTCGCCGCGCTCGAAGAGAAATACGACAAGGATTATGATCGCCGCTCTTTTCTGATCACCGGGTTCAACCTGCTCACGCGGCAGCTCGATTTCGATGATGACACGCTCGATGATGACGCGACCGACATCGTCAAGAAAGCGGCCAAGAAGGCCAAGGTGCCGATCACCAGTCCGGAGCGATTTCGCGGGGAAGATTTGCTCGATAACCTCGCGCAAGCCGAGCCTGCCAGCCACATACCCTGCCTTGAAGCGGCGATGACTGCCACGGAGGCTGGCCCCGGCATCATCGAAGCGCGCGGGCGCGACTGGACCAAGTTCAACGTGCCCGCCGTGATGGAAAACCCGCTTGAAGTGGCGCTTGGCCAATGCTGGCCGTGGGCGGACCCCGAAGTCGGCACGCAGATCCGCGACCAGTGGACCGGCATGATTGCACAGGCTGGCGCGCAAACCGGAACAACGCTCGCCGTGGTGCCGCTGCGGGTGCTCGCCGAGCGCGATGGCGTGCTCGACCAGTTGGAGCGTCAGGGCTTCGATATTGCAGGGCCGGAATGGCGCGCGCCGCAGGATGAGGCGCCGCAGTCAAGCCCCGAAACTTGACCCTAACCCCGCGCGCCGCCTACGCTCCGGTTTCAAAGCACAACGCAAACCCTGCGACACAACAAAGGCCGCGCACTTTATGCCCACCATCACCACGCCCAACACCGGGATCGAACTCGCTTACGAGACCGCGGGCGATCCGGCGAATGAGACGATCCTGCTGATCATGGGGCTGGGCGTGCAGCTGACTCATTGGCCCGAAGAATTCGTCGCGGCGCTGGTGGAGCGCGGCTTTCACGTAGTGCGCTTCGACAATCGCGATATCGGGCTGAGCGAGAAGATGGGCGATCCCAAGCCGCCCAGCATAATGTGGCAAGTGCTGCGCGCGCGGATCGGGTGGAAGGCCAAGGTGCCCTATACGCTGGCGGATATGGCCGATGATGCGGCTGGCCTGCTGGAGGCGTTGGGCATTGCCAAGGCGCATGTCGCGGGCGCATCGATGGGCGGGATGATCGGCCAGCTGATGGCGATCAATCACCGCGACAAACTGCTTTCGCTTACCTCGGTGATGTCGACCACCGGCAATCCCAAGCTTCCGCAGGCCGACAAGGCGGCGATGGAGGCGCTGATTTCGCGGCCCGCTTCGCTGGAGGAAGAGGTGCTGGTGGAGCACGGCATAAAGATCCTCAACGCAATTGGCTCCCCCGGCTATCCGACCACCCCTGAGCGCGCCCGCGAGCGTACGCTGGTGGGCATTCGCCGCTCAATCTATCCGATGGGTCTGCCTCGCCAATTGGCGGCGATTATCGACGATGGCGACCGCCGCGCTCGGCTGGCGCGCGTGACGACGCCTACGCTGGTGCTGCACGGTGAGGATGATCCGCTGGTCAAACTGGCGGGGGGTAAAGAAACCGCCGCGGCGATCCCCGGCGCGCGGCTGGTGACGATCCCGGGCTGGGGCCATGATCTGCCGCTTGCGCTGGTGGACCAGCTGGCGGATGAGGTTGCGGGCCATGCGCGCAGTCACGCCGCGAAGGAGCCTGACGCGCTGGAAGCGGCAGAATAGCGCCGCCCCCGCGCAGAAGCGGGGAGGGGGAAAGCATGACACTTCAGGTCATCGGAGCGGGCTTTGGGCGCACAGGCACAGCATCCTTGAAGGCAGCGCTTGAAATCCTCGGCTATGACAAGACGCACCACATGTTCGAGGTGATGGCGAGCGATCGGCAATTGAAGCTGTGGCGCGACATCGGTCAGGGCGCGCAGCCTGATTGGGACACGGTCTATGAAGGGTTCCCCGCAGCGGTCGACTTTCCCGCGGCGGCCTATTGGCGCGAGCTGTGCGCGGCCTATCCGCAAGCCAAGGTGATCCTGACCACCCGAAGCACGGACAGCTGGTGGAACAGCGCGAGCGCCACCATCATTCCCATCGGCAGAGCTCCGCCAGCCTGGGCGCGTGCGCTGATCCCTCCGGTGCGGCTCAATACCCAAATGGCCAATGGCACGGTGTGGGACCGCGTCTTTGATGGCCGCCAGTTTGAAGAGGCGCACGCCAAGCAGGTCTTCGATGAGCACAATGCCTCGGTTCAGGCCGAGCTGCCGCCTGAGCGGCTGCTGGTCTATGAGGTGAAGCAGGGGTGGGAGCCGCTGTGCGCGTTTCTGGGTAAGCCGGTGCCGGATGAACCCTTTCCCCACGTCAACGACACCGCTCAATTTCAAAAGACCATCGCGACGATCAAATGGAGCTTTCGCGCGGTGCACACCGTGTTTGCCGTTGCGGCATTGGGCGCGCTGTGGGCGCTGCTGGGCTGACGCGATTCATCAGCCGCGTGCGCCCCGCGCAACAAAATTGCTGTCACACAACCGAAAGATTCAGCGATTGATTCACATGATTCAATCACCAAATTTTTCTTCACAGATTCATTTTGACTCTTGCGCGGGCTCCGACTCAAGCTTTTCCGGCGCGTCGCGGCTTTTTGAGCGCTGGAAGACCTGCGCCAGGATACAATTGATGGTTAATCCCATGTTGACCGATGGCTCGCTGCGATTCATGATCTAGTGGTTCGCTTGAAGTGTAACCCCCAAGCCTTGGTAAATTCTCCTGCGCCCCGCGCGGCGCAGCTTGGAGAAGGAGTCGCAGGCGCGGGCAGTCACAGCAGGCGAAGGGGATGTTGAAGACAAGTGTGTGGGCAAGCCTGTGGTCAGGCCGTGGATAGCGGCCATCTGTGGACGACGGAGGGGGTAAGCCTGTTGAGTGTATGTTGAGAACAGAATTGGAACATCGGCACTTGTGCCGCGTTCTTATTCCGGGCCAGAAGTGGGTGCGATAATGGATTTTAAGGCGAGTGATAGCGTGCAGGACGATACAAACACGGACGCAGAAGCCGTGCTGAGCGATGCATCCACGGGTGAGGCGCTTGGAACACAGGCAGGCGTGACACAGGCGGCTGCAGATGCTGCCAAAAATAAGGCCATGACCATGGGACAAACGGACGAAGGCAGCGACGCGCTGATCGCGGAAAAAACCGCTGAAGCGCTTGGCAATGCCGTGGCGACCGCCGCCAAGGAAGCGGCGACGCCAGACAGCAAGAAAGTCAATGATCGGCGCTTTGACGTCCAGATTGACGAAAGCCGCGATGCCAATCTGACAGAGTTTGGCAAGGAAACGCTGATTGACCGCTATCTGCTGCCCGGAGAGAAGTTTCAGGACCTGTTTGCGCGCGTCGCAGATGCCTATGCCGATGATGCCGCGCATGCACAGCGCCTGTATGACTACATCTCGAACCTGTGGTTTATGCCGGCCACACCGGTGCTCTCCAACGGTGGCACCAGTCGCGGGCTGCCGATCAGCTGCTATCTCAATTCCGTGTCAGACAGCCTTGGCGGGATTGTCGGCACCTGGAACGAGAATGTCTGGCTGGCCTCCAAGGGCGGCGGCATTGGCACCTATTGGGGCAATGTGCGCGGCATTGGTGAGCCGGTGGGCCTCAACGGCAAGACCAGCGGCATCATCCCGTTTGTGCGTGTGATGGATTCGCTGACCCTCGCGATTTCGCAAGGGTCACTGCGGCGCGGCTCGGCGGCGTGCTACCTCGACATTTCGCATCCGGAAATCGAAGAATTCCTCGAAATCCGCAAACCGTCTGGCGATTTCAACCGCAAGGCACTGAACCTGCATCACGGCGTGCTGCTGACCGATGAGTTCATGGAAGCGGTGCGCAACGGCGATGAATTCATCCTGCGCTCGCCCAAGGACGGGTCGGAGCGCGGCAAGGTTGATGCGCGTTCGCTGTTCCAGAAGCTGGTTGAAACGCGGCTGGCGACGGGTGAGCCCTATATCGTCTTCAACGACACCGTGAACCGCATGATGCCCAAGCATCACCGCGATCTGGGCCTCAAGGTCTCCACCTCGAACCTGTGTTCGGAAATCACCCTGCCGACCGGCATTGACCATCTGGGCAATGACCGCACGGCTGTGTGCTGCCTGTCTTCGCTCAACCTTGAAAAGTGGGATGAGTGGAACGGGGAGAAGGACTTTATCGAGGACGTAATGCGCTTCCTCGACAATGTTCTGCAGGACTATATCGACCGCGCGCCGGACGAGATGGCCCGCGCCAAGTACTCTGCTGAGCGGGAGCGCTCGGTCGGGCTTGGTGTCATGGGCTTCCATTCCTTCCTTCAGCAGAAGGGGCTGGGCTTTGAATCCGCGATGGCCAAGGCGTACAACATGAAGATGTTCCAGCACATCCAGGCCAAGGCATCCGAGGCCTCGATGTTGCTCGCCCAAGAGCGTGGCCCGTGCCCTGATGCGGCAGAGATGGGCGCGATGGAGCGCTTTAGCTGCAAGATGGCGATCGCGCCGACCGCCTCGATCAGCATCATTTGCGGCGGCACGTCTGCCTGCATTGAGCCGATCCCGGCCAATATCTACACGCACAAGACGCTGTCAGGCTCCTTCATCGTCAAGAACCCCTATCTTGAGAAGATTCTCGACAAAAAGTCGAAGAATTCCAACAATGTGTGGAACTCGATCCTTGAGCAGGGCGGCAGTGTCCAGCACTTGGATTTCCTGACTTCGGAAGAGAAGGCGAGCTTCAAGACCAGCTTTGAAATCGATCAGCGCTGGCTGCTCGAATTCGCCGCTGACCGCGCGCCTTACATTGATCAGGCGCAGTCGCTGAACCTGTTCATCCCGGCCGATGTCGACAAATGGGACCTGATGATGCTGCACTTTCAGGCGTGGGAGAAAGGTATCAAGTCGCTCTATTACCTCCGGTCAAAGTCCGTGCAACGCGCCGGCTTTGCAGGCGGCGTAGAAGCGGACAACACCGCCGACGCAGCCAAGATCGAACTCAGCGCCAATGCCGGCGAGCAGACCGATTACGAGGAATGCCTGAGCTGCCAGTAAAGCGGAATTCCGGCCAAAAGTGAAAAGCCCCCGCATTGTATCGGCAGTGCGGGGGCTTTGCCTTGTGCAACTCGGTCCGGCTCTTAACCTTAGGTCAAACTTCGTGGGGCATACTCGCATCGTTATGCAGAGTCGCAGAGACAATCGCATGCCCACTGATGCCTCGGGTGCCTATCGCACCAAGCGCGGGGATGAGTGGGCGGTTGAGGTCACCGACCTTTCGCGCGGCGGGTGCCGGGTTGATGATCCTTATGGCGGCCTGAACCTGGGCGAGTACGTTGAACTCGATATTGGCGGCACGGGCCCGCACACCGCTGAGGTCGCATGGCGGCAGCTTGACCGCGTCGGTCTTGAATTTGCGAGGCCGCTTTCGCAAAGCGTCCTTGCCCGCATCGCCACGGATGATTGGGATGGCGCTGCCGACGAATTTGCAAAGACCCGCCATCAGGGCTTTGTTCGGCGTTTCTGCTGATCGCTTGCAGCGCTCGCACTCGATTGCGATGCTGATTTGTGTCATATTCCTTTTACAGCGACGTTTGGACACCGCGCTGTGAAAGGGATGGGATTATGAGCTTTACGATTTGGGTCGGCATATTCGGGACGCTTCTGGGTCTTGGCTTTCTGCTGAATTCGATCAAGAATTTGCGCATCAGCCCGGAAGGGCACGCCGCCAATGCGGGGCGGCTTCACATCGCGATGGTGGCGATCTTCCTGCCGATCATGTGGGTCATGATCCTGATGAGCGCCGCATGAGCGAGGGACGCAAAGGCGCGCCGCGCGAGGGCCTCCCCGAGAGTTTGGGCATGGCGGGCCAAGCGGCGCTCGTCATCGCGCTTGCACTATTGCTGTCCGCCTGCGCGCGCCAGATCGACGCCGCGGTCAGCCAAGCGCCCGGGACGCCCGGTTTCCTATGGGGGCTGTGGCATGGATTTATCTTTCCATGGGCCTGGATCGGCTCGCTGTTTGACAAGAGCATCGCTGTCTACGCCGTGCCCAATTCAGGCGGTTGGTATGATCTGGGCTTTTTCCTCGGCGTGACGGTGCTGGGCGGCGGCAGCTTCTTCGGCTCCAAGAAGGCGCGCAATTGAGGCGAAGCGTTTGCCTCACAGACGCCGCACTTGCGCCGCATACACCTTAAGATGATGCGCCCCGCACAAGCGATGAACCGATCATCTCTCCCTTGACTCGGTTCGACTCAGAAAATGCACGGTTTATCCCCCGCGAACAACACCTGCTTGCCTTCGATTCCGTAGTTTGTTTCCCTACATCAGTAAGCCATCTTAAACACAGGGATACACAACATGTCGTTGCTCGAAGCTCGCTCCACCTACAAGCCGTTCCAATATCCCTGGGCGTACGATTTCTGGAAACGTCAGCAGCAGATCCACTGGATGCCGGAAGAAGTGCCGCTGGGTGAGGATTGCCGCGACTGGGCGCAAAAGATCACCGAGCATGAGCGCAACCTGCTCACCCAAATCTTCCGCTTCTTCACGCAGGCCGATGTTGAGGTGCAGGATTGCTATCACGACAAATATGGCCGCGTGTTCAAGCCGACCGAGATCAAGATGATGCTCGCCGCGTTCTCCAATATGGAGACGGTGCACATCGCCGCCTATTCGCACCTGCTCGACACGATCGGCATGCCGGAAAGCGAATATTCCGCCTTCCTCGAATATGAGGAAATGGCCGACAAGCACAATTACATGCACCAGTTCAGCGTCGACACGGACGAGGATATCGCCCGCACGCTCGCCATGTTCGGCGGCTTCACCGAAGGGCTCCAGCTCTTCGCTAGTTTTGCCATGCTGATGAACTTCCCGCGCTTTAACAAGATGAAGGGCATGGGCCAGATCGTCAGCTGGTCGGTGCGTGATGAAACGCTGCACTGCGAAGGCATCATCAAGATGTTCCACACCTTTTGCGAGGAACGCGACTGCCTGACCAAGGCGGTGAAGGAAGACATCATCGACATCTGCCAGAAGACCGTCCGCCTCGAAGACGCCTTCATCGATCTCGCCTTTGAAATGGGCCCGGTCGAAGGGATGACCCCGGTCGATATCAAGAAGTACATCCGCTACATCGCCGATTGGCGTTTGAAGCAGCTGAAGCTACAGCCGATCTACCTCATCGAAGAGCACCCGCTGCCCTGGCTCAGCCCGCTGCTGAACGGCGTCGAGCACGCCAACTTCTTCGAAGCGCGCGCGACAGAGTATTCCAAGGGTGCGACAACCGGCAACTGGAACGACGTGTGGTCCAGCTTCGACAAGCGCCAAAAGGCGAAACTGCCGGGCGAGGCTGAGGCGGTGAACGATGGGCCGGATATGTTTGGCGAGGTGCAGGCGGCGGAGTGATTTGAGGCTCGCAGGTCGTGCGCGGGTTCAGGCGTCCTGCGGGTTTGCACTTTGAAGCTGGATCAGAAGAAGTGCGGAAATCAGTTCTTTCATTTCTGCTAAGTCGGTGACCATCGTGGGTCTTTCTCGGGCGTCGTGCATTCTTTGAAGAATTTCGCAGTGATGATTACGGTGTTCCGTGCGAATCAATTCTAGAACTGTCGTAGAACCCGGCAGCCATTGGCCAAGTTTTTTGCACAAAACATAATAGCTGAGCGCGCGCGCCGTCCGACCATTACCTTCACAAAATGGGTGGACGTGATTTACGCCCCAGAGTGCATAAGACGCTGCGTCAATAGCGTCCCACGAAGCCCAATTTTCATGCAGCGTATCAATGAAGGCCTCCATCTCTTCGCGGACCAAAGGCCATTCGGAGGGCGTATGAGTGCCTACAACGACATTGTAGTGTCTGCGATATCTTCCTGGTTGAAGAGATATATAGCGAGTAGCATATGCGTTTAGTATGCAGATAAAATCGTGATCAATATCGAGGCCTGCGGTAGCTTCGGAAACAACAAAAGACGTGTGGAGAAAATCGAACTGCCTCATTCGATTCCGAGCGCTAACAAATTGCCCAACTTGGTTTTTCTGATCGACGACGAAAGACACTTGCGCACCTCAAAAAAAACCCGGCACAAAGCCGGGTAATTCATGAAAATGAAGAATGCGTTGCGGTCAAGTCATTTCGGCAGCTTCAATGGCTTTTTTCACAGACTCTTTGGTGTCATTATCATCTGACGACCCATTACCGTATACAAAACTAATGCGTTGTGCATCGAGTTCTTCTGGGGACATCCTGTATCCCTTCAAGCTATCCAAAGCTTGCTGTAGCTCGTCTGACATGGAGTCTCTCCTGTGGCAGGTCATTAACGTACTTTCACGTGGCAATTATGCGCAAAACCAACGATAATGTTTTTGCAGTATAATGTGCAACAATATGTTGACAAGCGCTTAAGTCCATAGGGTAAGTCTATGGCATTGATAATTATAGATAATTCTTACTCATATGTGGGTAAATTGTTCTCTGTCTAAGGCGAGGCACACCGTAAATTCGAACTTTTCGGCCAATCTCTAGCGCTCCCCCCGCTTGCGGGAGGGGTCAGGGGTAGGCGCGCAGCAGATTTAAAACCCATTGACCTACATCAATTCCCCTGTCCCCAAACCCGCCTACCCTCTCCTCAACACCCAAAAGGAGAGCCGCCGCCATGTCACAGCACACCCCCGACGAACTCACTGAAATTTTCAAGCGCGACCGTGATCTGCTCACGCAGCTAAAGGCCAACGATGCGCATTATGCCCGGCTCGCGGACGAGTATCACGAGGTGAACCGGCAGGTGCACCGGATCGAGGCCGAGGCTGAGGCGGCTTCGGATGAGCGGACCGAAGCGCTCAAGAAAGAGCGGCTTGGGCTACTTGATGAGATCACAACCATTATCGGCAAAACGCGCCCCGCCGCCTGAGCCCTTGTCCCAAGCAGCGCGCGGCCGGATGCGATGGGCGGCTTGACCTGCGTCAAAGCCGCGCCGCCAAATCTTTCGCTACCACCGCACAGGGGAGCCCGCCATGCCTGTCCACGGCTGCCAAACCCCGATCCAGCGCGCTGCCTTTGCGCGCCATTCGACACAAGAGCCGGGTCAACCGGCCGTCCACCCCTAACCTGACCAGCGGTGTGAAAGGCGCCGGGCTTTGTCCGGGCACCGCTGGCCCTTCCCATGCAGATGGGTATCTGACCGATTTGTGAGGCTTGTCCGCTCCCACCACCTGCGCCATTGTGGTGGCACATGGCGGGAGAGACACGATGCGAATGATGGCAATGGGCGCGTTGGTTGCGGCGCTGGCTTGGGGTGCTCCGGCGGCGCTCGCACAGGACGCGCCTGAGCACAGCGAACCGATGGCGCAGACCGAGGCTGGGGATGAAGCGCGGGCGGTTCAAGAGCCCGGTGCTGAGGCCAGTGAAGAGGCCAGCGAAGAGGCGAGCGAAGAGGCGAGCGAAGCGGAGAAAAAGGCGCTGACCGATACCTTGCTGCGGATGCTGTCAGGCCAATCTGCGGTGGATGGACAGGCGCTCGACACCGCGATTGAGCAAGCCGGCGCTTACCCGCTGGGCAGCCGCGAGAACCCCGTGCGCGTGGAAATGCCGCAAGGCCAGCGCGCGTATCTGGCGCGCCTGCGGTGCTCCGATGTGCGCGCGCCGGACTTTGTGCGCGAGGGCAGCGTGGGTGTCGGCCCGTTCGGCAACATCATCGATGTGTATCTGGTGACCTGCGACGGCTCAGACCCCGCCCAAACGCGCATCTTCATGGACATGTATCACAAGAATTATGCCGAACAGCAGCCGGTCGCCGGCTTTGGCATGGCCGGAGGCTGAGCGCGCGGAGGGGGCCGGGGAGGGGGCTCAGCGGCACCAGTCAACCGGTTCAGCGCCCCAATTGTTCGCTTGCGCCAAACCAGCATCGATCATCGCATCGGCAAGAGTTTCGCGCGAGCCTTCGCCTGAGACCCGGCGCACGCTGCGCAATTCGCGGCCATACTGATCGCGCGGGGGCTCTTGCGCTCCGGTCCACTCAAACGGTCCGGCGGCGAGCCAGTCCGCCAATGCCTGACGCGCGTCGAGCGCCAGCGCGTTTTCAGCAGGGCACGCGCCGTCCAGCTCTGGCGCGTCAAACCCGGTAAGGCGGATGCGGCGCGGGCGAGCATTGGGGGCGTAGACCATCAGCGTGTCGCCATCGATCACACAGCCGCGCGAGCGCCCATTGCTGCCCTGCTTGGATGATCCGCACAGCGCAAAGGCGGTGTCCACGCGAGACCATTCCTGCCCGTCCCACCCCTGACTATCCGCGATAGGCCGCCAGATAAACCACCACGCCGCCGCTACAATCGTCACCAGCACCGGCACGCGCCACAGGCTCCACCACGCGGTCAGCCTGCGCGCTGGGCTATGCCGGCGGGAGCGGATGAGGGGGGAGCGGAAGCGAGTCATGAACTGAGGCGTGCAGCCTTAGCACGCCTCACCGTGGCAGCGGAATGCAAAGAGGCCGTCCGGATTGCTCCAGGCGGCCTCTCAACTCATGTGCTGAGCGTGGGCCTCAGGCTTTCGCTTCGAGTGAGCCGTTGCCATTGGGCGTTTCGATAGTCGTGCAGGTGCCCGCATCGACATAGGTCCAGGCGTTGCCTTGATAATCGGTTGTGCTGGTTCCTGCGCAGCTTGTGCCCGGTCCAGCGGCGCAATCATTCTTGCCCGCTTTGGAAATCCCAAAGCACTTTTCCTTGGCCCCGCCGCCAGCAGCTGCAAGCGCTTCGGCTTCCGTTGAGGCGGGTGCGCCGCCTGAGCAGGCTGCGGCAAGACCAGCGGCGGCGGCGAGGGCGATTGTCCCTGCAAAACGAGTGTTCATGTTTGTCCTCCTAAAGACCCCATCGGGATGATGGTTTGGCTGTGAAGACACCTGCAAGCGCCTTCATGGTGCTGTTCGGGAGGGCCGCGGGAAGGGTTACAGCCGGACTCAACATTTTTATCGCGCGCTTTCCTAAATCCGACCAAGCCGCTAGGCGCGCGGCCATGACTGGCATGACTAAATCCACCGAAAGCGGCGCGATCCCTGACGCCGCGCACGTCAAGGCCGCGACGCTGATCGAGGCCTTGCCCTATTTCCAGAAATACGCCGGACGCACCTTTGTGGTGAAATATGGCGGGCATGCGATGGGTGATGAACGCGCCGCGCGTGATTTTGCTGAGGATATCGTGCTGTTGAAGGCGGTCGGCATCAATCCGGTCGTGGTCCATGGCGGCGGTCCGCAAATCGGCGACATGCTCGGCAAGCTTGGCGTTGAAAGCACCTTTGTCGATGGTCTGCGCGTCACGGACGAAGCGACCGCTAAGATTGCGGAAATGGTCCTGTCGGGCGCGATCAACAAGCAACTGGTCGGCTGGCTGGCGAGCGCGGGCGGCAAGGCGATCGGCATTTCGGGCAAGGATGGCGGGCTGGTGAGCGCGCGCAAACTCACCCGCAGCGCACGCGATCCGGAAAGCCTGATCGAAAAGGTCGTGGACCTGGGCTTTGTCGGGGAGCCGGATGTCGTTGACACCAGCGTGATCGATACAGCTGTGGCGGCGGGCATGATTCCGGTGATCGCTCCGATTGCGAGCGGGCCGGATGGCGAGACTTACAACATCAACGCGGATACGATGGCCGGCGCGATTGCTGCGGCTCTGGGGGCGGCGCGCTTGTTCCTGCTGACCGATGTCGCCGGGGTTCTTGATGGCGAGGGCACGCTGCTGACCGATCTGGACCCGGCTGCGATTGCCGCTTTGCGGGACGAAGGCGTGATCACCGGCGGGATGGTGCCCAAGCTAGAAACCTGCGTGCGCGCGGTCGAAGCCGGATGCGATGCCGCCGTGGTGCTTGATGGGCGGGTGCCGCATGCCATGCTGCTCGAATTTTTCACCGCCAGAGGCGCTGGGACGCTGGTGCGCGCTGGTACGGACTGTTAGTGGCTTGCCGCGACAGGCTTGACCCCCAAAAGCTTGACCTTGCGCAAAGGCGTATTAGGTAAGTAATACGCTCAAGGAGACGAGACCCGACAATGCAAGGCCTTTTACTGATTTCCGACATAATCGGCATGCTTACCAGCGTGCTCGTTATGCTCATCATCATCCAGTTTGTGATTGGCCTGCTGTTCGCCTTCAACGTGGTGAGCCCGTCGAACCAGTTCCTGATGGCGTTCTATCAGTCGATCTCGAACTTGCTGGATCCGATCCTGCGTCCGATCCGGCGGATCATGCCAGACACCGGCGCAATCGATTTCTCTCCGATTGTGCTGATATTGGGCCTCAACATCCTCAATGCGGTTGTCAGCCGCTCGATCCTTGCGCTGGTATGACCGCAACCCGTATTGACGGCAAAGCCTTCGCTGCGCGCCTGCGCGAGCGTGTGGGCGAAAGCGCGCTCAGCTTTGCGGCCAAAGCCGGGCGCAAGCCGGGGCTGGCGGTCGTGCTGGTGGGTGAGGATGCCGCGAGCCAAGTCTATGTTCGCAGCAAGGGCAAAGCCACGCGTGCGGCCAACATGGAAAGCTTTACGCACCGGCTGCCCGCCGATGTAAGCGCCGCAGACCTGCTCGCGCTCGTCGAGCAATTGAACGCGGATGATGCGGTGGATGGCATTCTGGTACAGCTTCCACTGCCCGGCGCGCTGGATGAGCAAAGCATCATTGCCGCGATCCATCCGGATAAGGATGTCGATGGTTTCCACGTCATCAATGCAGGACGCCTGAGCGTCGGGCAATCGGGCTTTGTCCCCTGCACCCCGCTGGGCTGCATGATGCTGCTGACGGACCGGTTGGGCGACCTTTCCGGCCTTGAAGCGGTGGTGATCGGCCGCTCCAACATTGTCGGCAAGCCGATGGCGCAGTTGCTGGTGGATGCCAACGCTACCGTGACCATCGCGCACAGCCGGACGAAGGATTTGAAGGCCGTGGTCCAGCGCGCGGATATCGTTGTCGCTGCGGTGGGCCGGGCCGAAATGATCGGCAAGGACTGGCTCAAACCCGGCGCGACCGTAATTGACGTGGGCATCAACCGCCTGCCGCCCGAACCGGGCGCTGAGAAAGGCCGGTTGGTGGGCGATGTCGCGTATGATGAGGCGAGCGAGGTTGCGGGCGCGATCACGCCAGTGCCCGGCGGCGTTGGGCCAATGACCATCGCCGTGCTCCTGCGCAACACTCTGGTCGCGGCCTATCGCAACGCTGGACTGGACGCGCCTGAGGGGATCTGAGCGGATGCCCGGCATCGCGTTCGTCCCGTGCTTGTCGAAGGGGCGTCCTTCGCTTTAGACTGGCCAACGAAGAGTGCGGTGCTTTGAGACGGTTCTCCTGAGCTGGACGAAGCGCTGAGCACGCGCGGAGATTTCATGAAACACGCTTTCATCGCATCAGTCGCCCTGACAGCCCTTACGCTGACCGCTTGCTCAGGCGGCCAGCAGCGCCGCGGCCCGCCCAAGCGCGTGATTGAGCGCGTGCTTAAAACAGCGCCGGGTGCCGCGCAGCCCAGCGCCATTGTCAAAGCCGAGATCGCCTATGGCCAAGCCGCTGAGGCCGATGGCCTGTATACAGCCGGGCTCGAATACGCAGCCTCCGGCGCGCTGCTGCATGGGCGCAGTGGGCCTGTCCCGTTTGAAAACCTTTCAAAAACGCTCGACGATCCTGCGCTCGCCACGCAATGGCGCCCGCGCACTGTGGTGATGAGCTGCGATGGCGCGCTCGCGCTGAGCCAGGGTCGGTTCGAAGATGCTGAGGGCAAGGTGGGCACTTACGTCACCACATGGGTCCGCCAGTCGAACAATGGCTACAAATGGTCATACGATGTGGCAGGCCGCGACACGCCGCAGCCTCCGCCGCGCCCCGCTTTGCCTGACGCCGACATCACCGTCACCGCGATTGATTCGATCCTTGGCCTTGTCGCCACATGCCCTGGACCCGGTGAGGAGATCCCGCCGCCGCCCGCTATTCCCATAGGTGAAGATGGCAAGACCGATGCGCAGCTCTCACGCGATGGCACGCTTCGGTGGTTGTGGGAGCACCGTGCGGACGGTACCAAATATGTGAAGGCGCAATATTGGTATGAAGGCGCGTGGGAGACCGCGTTTGAAGAAAGCCTTGCATCCCCGCCCGAACAGTGATCAAGGGCGCGGCCTTTCGCCCCTTCACACACATACGTGCTCGCTCGATCACAGCTGATCTGGACCCACCTTTCGCTATGCTGCCTGAACTCTTCGTCTCTGCATTCATCACGCTGTTCGTTGTGATTGACCCGCCCGGCTGCGCGCCGATCTATGCGGGGCTCACCAAAGACGCGACCAGCGCGCAGGCGCGCACCATGGCAATCCGCGCGGTGGCGATTGCGGCTGTGATCCTGCTGATCTTTGCGTTCTTCGGCGAAGCGCTGCTGGGCGCGCTCCACATTGATCTCGACAGCTTCCGCATTGCGGGCGGGCTGATGCTGTTCTTCATCGCGTTTGAAATGGTGTTTGAAAAGCGCACCCAGCGCCGCGAGGAACGCGCTGAGGACGTGCGCGCGCGCGAAGTTGAGGATGTCTCGGTCTTCCCCATGGCGATGCCGATGCTGGCCGGGCCGGGCGCGATTGCAGCGGTGATGCTGCTGATGAACGAGGCCGATGACTGGATCGAGCGCGCCGAAGTGTTTGCCGCCCTCGGTCTTGTCCTCATACTGACCGGAGCCGCGCTGATCGCCGCCGGACCGCTGATCCGCTTGCTAGGCGACAAGGTCGAAGCCGTGATCACCCGCCTGCTCGGCGTGCTGCTCGCCGCGCTCGCCGCGCAATATGTGCTCGACGGTCTGAAAGGGTCTTTTGGGCTAGGGTAATGCGACCTTGGGCAAATCGGGCGACAGCTCATAGCTAGCCCAAGGCGTGTTGATTCGTTCGGGCAACACGCGCGGGTCTTTGCCATAAACCGTCACCACATCGCCAACTCTCGCGTGCGGTTCATCGCCCAAGAGAATCATTGAGTGTTGGCTGGTTCGGGCAATAACGCGCCGTTCGGTGCCATTTAGCAGCACGACCCCATCGTCAAGGTTTGGCCGATACCCGTCCAGCCCAGCAAGCAAGATCAAGCCAACATAAACCGGTTTGTTGGTGGAGAAACGCTGGCCATAGCCCACGCCATCTCCAGCCGGAATCCGAGTAATCTGCGCAAGCCGCGCTTTGACCTCATAGGACTGCTTAAGGGAAAGCTGGTCTTTGTTTTTGCCCCATGCCAGTGCATCGGGGTGCATCCCTCCATAAACCAGCGCTCCGCACCGGGTCATCTCATAAATGGCTTGTGGGTACTGAAACAGGGTGATCGAAGTCACCATGTGGCGCTTGCCGTAGGCGACCCGGGCTCGGTCAAGCCCATGTGCAACCGCATTGAACCGATCGATCTGTTTGAGTTCATAAGGCCACGGTTCGCGTGGCGCGTCTCGCGGGGCAGATGCGAAATAGCTGGATAGTCCGGTAAACCTTACCGCGCCGCTTTTGTTCAAGGCAACGCCGCGCTCGACGGCTTGCTCATATGAGATGCCTTGCCGATGTATCCCGGTATCAACTTCGAGATGGGCGGTAACTGGCCGGCCCAACGCACGGGCGATCGGCGCTACTGTCGCCACATCGTCCTTGCCCGATAGTCCCAAAACCACGCCTGCACGTGCTAGGTTGATAGACGTCCGCTCATCAGCAGGGCCAAGCAGCAGGACTGGCTTTTTGACCTTCGCCTCGACCAGTCGCCAAGCTTCGTCAGGGCGCGCCACCATATAGCCCCACACGCCTGAAACACTGTCTATCGCTCCAGCGACGTTGCCTTCGCCCAAGCCATATCCATGATGCTTTACGCACGCACACAAAGGCACGCCGGTAGCGCGGACGATTTCGGCTGCATTATGCTGCAACGCTGCGCGGCTGAACTCGACCCAACCGCGAAAGTGATCACTCAGGTCGGTTTGGGTTCCAACCTGTTGCAGGCTGCTTGCCAATGCATCAGCGGCCCAGCCGCTGGTCGCTGCCAAAACAGCGCTGGTTTTGAGAAAAGTGCGGCGGCTGTGTAGCTTCATGGCTCAGTCCCTATTGCAGCGTCATGATCTCTTCGCTGCCGTCGCTGCGGCCGAAGAATTGCATCAGCTGGACCAGCAATTCGCACCGCTCTGAAAGATTGGGCGCTTCGAGCAGGGCTTGCTTGGACGCCGGATCGAACGGGGCGATCTGCGAGACTCCGTTGATCAGCGAATGGTCGTCGAGCCGCTCAATTGAGTCCCAATCGACGCTGTAGCCCTGCACATCGGCGAAATTGCGCGCCTCGGCTTCAAACCCGCCGCGTTGCGCGTGGCTGAGCGTTTCGTTCTCGTCATCCTCGATCAACTCGCCTTCGACTTGGCGAAAGGCGGTGGCCACATCCAGCTCACGCAGCACTTTGAAGCGGGATTCGCCATCAAGGATGAGGTTGTAGCGCCCGTCATCCATCGCCTCGACCTCGCCGATGCGCCCGACGCATCCCACGGTGTAAAGCGGCGCGCCATCGACATTGCGCTGTGGCTGGATCATCGCGATGCGGCGGTCGCGCACGAGCGAATCGCCCACCAGCGCGCGGTAGCGCGGCTCAAAAATGTGGAGCGGCAATTGCAAGCCGGGGAACAGGACTGCGCCGGGCAGCGGGAATATCGAGAGGCGAGTGGGCATAGGGGGCTCCTTCGATCGCTTACCCGAACAGGATTTTAGAGAGGCGGCGGCGCGTGGCTACAACCCATGGGTCTTCAAGGCCGACCGCTTCAAAAATCTGCAGCAGCTTGGTGCGCGCGGCACCTTCATTCCATGCGCGGTCGGCTTCGACCATGGCAAGCAGCGTGTCAGCGGCGGTATCGCGCTGACCGGCGGCGAAGGCGGCCTCGGCATAGGCAAGCTGCGCGTCCATATCGGCCGGCGCGGCTTCGGCCGCGGCTTTGAGCCCGGCCAACTCACCATCATCGACCTGTGTGCCTGCCAACTCCAGCGCAGCCTTGGCAGCGGCGATGGCAGGATCATTGGCAACTTTGGGATCGGCATCAATTGCGGTGAGCACTTGGCGCGCTTCATCAACCTGACCCAGCGCGATCATCGCTTTCACAAGGCCGGCATGGGCGGGCGGATTGTCGGCGGCGAATTCGGTGACTTGCGCGAAGATACTCGCGGCGCGCTGGGCATCGCCCTCCGCCAAAGCGGCATCACCCATGGCGACAAACTGCTCGATCTCTTCGGGCGAAGGCCCCTGCGGCACTCCACCAGCGTCAGCCTGCACCGGCAATTGCGCGAGCAATTGGTCGAGCATCTGCTTCATCTGCGACTCGCTGCGCGCATTGGTGAGGTCTGCGACCGGCTGCCCTTGAAACATCGCATAGACCGTCGGGATCGACTTCACCTGAAACTGGCTGGCGATGAACTGCTCTTCATCGACATTCAGCTTGGCTAGGATCACGCCTTTGTCGGCGTATTCGGCGGTGACCTTTTCCAGCATCGGCGCGAGTGCCTTGCACGGTCCGCACCATTCCGCCCAGAAATCAAGGATCACGAGCTTTGTCTGGCTCGGCTCCACCACTTCGGTGCGAAAGCGCTCCACGGCTTTTTGTTCGTCGATATTGAGACCCATGCTGGCCAAGATGACTGCTCCTAGAATTCTGCTGTATTCGCGTCCTGCGATAGGCGCGCGGTTCCTGTCAGGCAATGTGGGGGAGATGAGCCGCTATGTGAAGGTTAAGCTGTGTCATGCGATTTATCGCAAATTGGGCTTGCCGGGGGTGATAAGCGCTGTTAATTGCGCCGCTCCCCAGCAGGGACGCGTCAGAATCGCATGCCTGCCGAGCGCCAGTGAGCGGGCGTAGCTCAGGGGTAGAGCACAACCTTGCCAAGGTTGGGGTCGGGCGTTCGAATCGCCTCGCCCGCTCCATTTTCTTCACGAAATCAGTGATTTATTTCATCGCCGTTTTCACGGCAGCTGATTTCGTGCATGTTCGGATCATCTTCGGATATTTGAATTTGATAAGAAATCGCTTGAGGTGGAATGAGTGACACAGCCGTCTGAAAAATCAGATCCGGACGTTTCCGTCTCGGTCAACTCGGAAAAAACCTCTCTCACCTCGAAGAGTTTCAAGGACGGAGCTATCTATCTCTACATCCGTGAGGACTACAAAAAGCCCACATGGATGTGTCGGCTGAAGATTCCTGGACGGAAGGGATATATCAACAGGTCCACTCGAACGACCGACGAATACGAAGCTTTTAAGTTCGCTGATGACCTTTATCACAAGGAGCTGGTGAAGGTCTTTGCTGGTCCTGAACAAAAAGGACAACGGATCGGGAAGGCTATCGATGAGTATATTCAGCGGTTTGAAAGCCAACGTTCGACCCTTTCAATCCACTACAAGCTACTGCTGATTGAGAGATGTCGGTCATTCTTGGAGAAGAAGACCTTTGACCAACTCGATACCCGAATGATCTCTCAGCTTTATGATGAGCTTTCCAGACAATCGACGAAGGGGGCTTTGTCAGAGAACTCGATCAAGCGGATTCAGTCCGATCTCAGACACTTTTTGAATTGGTGTATCGAGGCTGGTTTCATCGATGAACTTCCGAAATTTCCTCGGATTAAAACCCAAGCTTCAAGACGGCCTCATTTCGATTCTAAAGCTTGGAGAACGCTAGTTCGACACCTCCGCGAGTTCATCAAGGTAACGAATGGAAAAACCCTCAGAGACCGTTCTATGTTGAGGGACTACGTGCTGATCCTCGGCAATACCGGAATTCGGGTCGGTGAAGCTCAAGGATTGAAATGGAGAGATGTTCGAGAAGAGCTGGGAGAAGAACAGGGTCAGTTCTTCGTGGTCCTAACCGTTCGAGGAAAGACAGGAACGAGGGAAGTCGTAGCCCGGAACACGGATGTCAAAAAGTACCTTCGAAGGATTTTTGATCTTCGAGTTGATGAGCTTTACAAGCTTCATGGATCACTAACAGAACCCGACTTGGACAGCTTCGTTTTCTGCCACCCTGACGGTTCACCGATCAAGAGTTTCAAAAAGTCGTTTAACTCCCTGATACAATCAGCAGGTGTGGAATATGACTCTTTTGGTGACAAGCGAACGGTTTATTCTCTACGTCACACATATGCCACCTTCCGGCTTCTCGAAGGAACCAATCACTAGGCTTTGGCTCAGAACATGGGGACCTCAGTGTCCATGCTGGAAAAACACTATGGTCACACAACGAATGTCTCAGCAGCCGATGAACTGACCAAATCACGGGTTCGTTCTCATGATCGTAGAAGCTCAGCCAAAACCAAGGAGAAGTCTGAATTTGGTTGGCTGACAAGCTGACCCGTTGTCCAGTCACAGTTTCAGAGGGACCTCCAGCAATCATCAATGGAGGAACCACAATGAAATTGAAACTTACGTCAAAAAGCCGTCCCAAGACCGTCTCTCCCGAGGTTCAGCGTCGTGAACGTTTGGTCCATCGGATCGATCAGCAGATTGGTTATGTTCGACAGATCATCGATGGACAAAGACCACGAGCCGCTTGGGTCTGGATGTCGGTTGACGGGACCTATTACCTACCGATCAAATACGGCAAGCAAGTTATCGAGCTTCAAAAGGGGATGGTCTCAATCGAGTGTCAAAACCTCGACGAGGTCGAACATGCTTTGTGTGAAGTTCGTGGAATGGTGCTGGCTGGAAAACTTGACGTACAGCTTGAACAAGCTTCCTCGTCCATTCGCCAGCGTTTTGAGAAAGCCAGCTGAGAGCAATCAGTTCTTTGGACAATACCTTTGGGTTGCCGAACGCCAATCCGCCCTATCATCATCTGTGAAGTAGTAGTCTCGGCAACCCACCTCATTTGCATCAGATGGGACGACATAACCGGACATTCCATCGGCGGACCATCGAACCGCAGTGCCGGCAGTCACAGCTTCAAGAACAGAACCCTCGAGCCTGTCATAAGCGATTGTCGGTTGCTGTTCCGGGAGCGGCAATGTGGTGTTTGAAGTGTCTCCTTCTTCACCGATTTCACCAGTAAGTCCTTCTGGGACAGGTTCGATAATCTCAATGGAGCTTTCGGCTGAAAGCTCCTCGACATTTGTGGCCTGCTCCATACCGTTGTTAGATGAAGAGCTTGTCAGCTGAAAGCTGTTAATGTTGTTCTCCGAGCGACTGCTCCCCCACCACACCAGTGCAGCAAATCCAGCAACCGCAACAAGGACGAGTAAGACTAAACATCCAAAGAAGTTCTTGACTGCTTTGATACGCCGATTGCGCCGACAGTCACAGCAAAGGAAAATTTCTACATCTCGGTAGTATGAACGTTTCCTCGCGGGATTGAGCAGATCGCCTTCCACACGAAGATCAACCCCTCTCACGCTTGAGCCAGTCTGTTTTGACAAAATTTTTCGCTTGAGTTGGTTCGCCGGGAACACCCCCAAGCAATCATGACATTCCTTTTCGGCGTACTCGACCATGCAGTTCTCAACTCCAAAATATGCAAAAACTGCATATCCAAAAATCGCATGTAGGCAACTGGCCATCTTCAAAGACGGGCTGGAATGTCGAAATCACTGTTCTCAGAAGCGAATGAAAGGCTTGTTCAAGTCCTCGTTTCTGCTCGGCAGGATGCGGGTCTTCGACAAGCAGATTTAGCAGTGAAGCTCGGTAAGGATCAGAGTTTCGTTAGCAATATCGAGCGTGGCCAGCGTCGAGTTGACGTATTGGAATTCTACATGCTCGCAAAGTCGATTGGGGCCGACCCAATAGACCTTTTCAAGCGTGCAGTCTGTGAATTCCCTGAGACATTCGAGATTTGAAATCATCGAAACCGGTGCGCTTTATTAGCCCTGCCGCTCATTCGTAAGTAATTCTACAAGCTTATCGATACCTTCCTGATACCAAAACCAAGAATTCCCGAGTTGGATCGCTAGACCTTTGCCCTGATTTTTCAGATCAAACTCATTGAAGAGCTCGATAAATCTTGTTCTTGTGAAGTGCGGAAACCCTCGCTTTCGAACTTGTGGAATGACATCTTTCATGAGGAACTTTGGTCGTTCCACGTTCTTGATCGCCAGTTCGACTTTTGAGCCCGCGGCGGCGTAAGTGACGGCTTGATCTGCTTTGGACGGGTTGTTTACCGATTTGGGGACGACATAGACCCGAAAAGCGTATTCTGGGTCATTGTATTCAGCGGCAGTAAGCTGTTCATCGAAGAGGGCATTCACGGCCGCAACTGACTTTGAGACTGGAGCATTCCCTTTCAAGGTATTGGGTGATTGAAGTGTAAGCTTGTTCAGCTGGATTGTGAAAGCGAGGTCCGCCGAGAAATCGTACTCATCGCCAAAGTGCTTTTTACAAAACCCTACGAAATTTAGAGCTGTAGCTTGAAGCTTAGATTGAACGTCCTCATCGATGTTCTCGCTCGACCGGTGCTCGACTTCGTTCCGCACTTCAATAATGTACTTGAGGTTTCGCACGGCACCTTCTGACAGAGGGCAATCTTTGTGCTTTACACAATGCGATAGCTCCCAGAATTTTGGGTGTTTTCCATCGTAAAGCACGAATTCACCATTTGTATCTAGATAGATCGGAGTGATGCCTTCGCGCTTGTAGAAGGTGTGGAGCACGTAGGTCCATGCGATCACGGCCAGCACGATAAAGATCTCTGATCGTGTGATTATGGCATTGTTGTTATAGATCAGAATGGCTGATTTCATGATCTCAATCGCTTTGTGGATCATCGCAGATTCCTCGCATTCAGGAAGGAACCCAGCGCGTTTCGCAGCCACAGTTATCTTGGTATATCTTCGCAGAAGCTCACCGATTTCGTCTGCAGTTGCAACACGCGCTTCCTGATAACGCTTAGTTTGTTCTCGTTTGATAGCTCCAATTTCACGAGTATTAATGTTGCGCTCGAGGTAGCTGAATATCGCCTGCACTTGTTGGATATTGAAGTCAGTGTGCTCAAAGAGGCCTTTAATTAAAGAAACCTCTTCGTCGAGCAGAACAAGCTTGGACATTTATCGCTCCTAAGGTCAAAAATCCCTAAGCCGTTGTGCAATGTTTTTAACGGTCTGACTATGGAAGTGCTTGCCTCTGAAGGTCGTTATCCTTGCTTTATTCAACTGATCTGCAATCGACTGGAACGACATCCCAGCGTCAATCATCGGCAAGATGATAGGTCGCATTTTGATGGCAAACTCATTGGCGTTGGAGATGTTGATAGCCGCCAAAGCCCTGCCATTCCGGCCCAATGAAATGCCATTTGCCTTTGCCATTGCTAAGGCAGCCTTTGTTCTTTCAGAAATCAGCCTTCGCTCCTCTTGAGCGAGTGCGGCGAATATATGCAGTTGAAAGTCCGTCGCCGTTGGCATTTCAGCAACGACCAGTTCAACCCCCTCATCCATAATTCGAGAAATGAAACTGACCTTTCGAGAGAAACGGTCGAGCTTCGCTATCACAAACTTCGCTGATTGACGCTTCGCCAGTTTGATCGCCTTCCAAAGCTGTTTTCTGTGATCCTTAAAACCTGAATGAGCTTCAATAAACTCGGCAACAAGCTCGTCATCTTCACCGAGAAACTCACTAATCGTTGACCGTTGAGCAGCCAGTCCCAGCCCGCTTCTCTGCTGCTTGGATGTCGAAACTCTTAGATAGGCTACATACCGTGAAATGTGTCGTCTCCGTCAAAAGCAAACGTTGGTTTACGTTTGACGCTTCAGATGTCTGATCCGCCAGCTCAACGGCATTTTGCGTTGATCGGTTAGTCGAGCGGCTAAATGATTGAGTTTGGATTGTGAAACTAAGGGGCAATCGAGATTATGAGATGCCAAAAGTGCCAACACTCAGAGATCAGTTGGCTGGAAGAACCTGAAGAAAGTACACACGCATATCGTGTCGAATGCGAAAGGTGTAAGACCTTCATCAAGTGGGGAAGCCAAGGTCAATTCGACAGCGTAAAGCACTTGCCGGGCATACGGCGCATAGCGCACAAACCACCACCACCAAAACAATCGATCGATCGCTTCTTCAGTTAAGCGTTGTTTTGGGCCGATTGCCGACTGTCCGCTTCTGAAAGTTGACCAGCAAAAGCGGACGCTAAGATAAAGCGATGATCAGGTGGGCTAAATGATCTTCGGTTGGTCAAAGGATAGCCTCGGTCCGCTGGCCCTGCATGAAACGAAGAGCGAACTCGATATCTGGGTATCCGCCAGTTTGCATGATTAATCGTGTTTAGAAAGTGCCTGTTGAGCGGCCGAAATCTGCGCCAACTCTCAGCCGGATCATGACCGACTGTTTTTGACTTAGAATAGGAGCACGTGACGCTGGGCCATTGCAGGGCAACAATCGTCATTTCGACACAAGCAACATAGCATTTTCCTCGCCGGAGCATCGTTCGCGCCGTTGATACACTTAGTGGTCAACCAGGAACATCGGGCCGCTGCAGCTCCGCTGCTATTGCACCTATGAAAATGTCGATTCCCTCGACTACCCGCTCAGACTTCCTGTAATCATAAAAGATAGCCATGGTTTGAGCCATGGGGAGGCTCTGGCTCACTTGAAAGTTGTCGGTAAACGCGCTTTTGTCTGTGAGCCCGCTTTCGAATAGAGCGGTCATCTCTCCCATTGAGGCGATGTAAACAGTCACAACTTGTATTATGGTTGCCGCACGCGTCTCGCTTAAGCCCTTTCGCATGAGTATCATGACCATGGCGGGAATGAGTTGCATGGCCCGCGATCCTATGCCCATTCCGTGAAAGGTGAGCAAAGGCCCAAGTCCGCGATACCTTGCGGTAACCTCGTAAATGGTTCTGCCTCCAAGCCGAAAACCTTCCTCCCACGGGTTCGCTTCATCCAAAATTGCTTTAGTGATGTCCTCACCAAAGGCCTGATCTAAAATACGTTCCGTCAACGCCTGCTGCAAAACGAACTTGTTTTCGAAATGTCCGTATATCGCGTTAGGCCAGGTATTCAGAGCTGCGGCCAAATCACGCATCGATAAATCCATGCCCTTTCGCAAAGCTATTGATTGCGCTTCGGCGAGAATTTCGTCTCTGGTTAAGTCAGCTTTTTTGCGTTTCCTCATTATGCGGACGGCTTATTCGCCATCCGATCCGGCGTCTAGGCCAGCTGCACCGGCGGGGAGCGTGCAGCTGGGATAGAGTTGGCACCCATCATGGGTCGAGCCTTTGGCTTGCTCAAAATGTAATCCGAAGGCCTCCAACGAATTCCTGAGGCGTTAAGGTCGATCCAAAATTGGTATCAGCCCGAAAGACTTCGGACAGGACACGCACATCAAACACATTGTTTGCAGCACCATAAACCTCGAAGTTTTCGGAGATTTGATAGGCTGCCCGTAAATCGACCAGGGTCCTATTTTCCGACCGTTCTAGCGGGTCGTTGTCAAAGGCGCTGAAATACCCGTCTGTGTAAGTCACACTGGCACCCAAGCTAAGCCCTTGCATAGGCGTTACATCAGCGTTGAGATTGGCCGTGACACCAGGGGCACGTTCCAGCTCATTTCCTTCAACACCTGGTGCGTCCGAAAACTCGACGATTTCAGTTTCCGTCAAACCCAGCGAACCAGACAAGTCGAGCCATTGTGTGACATCGGCATTGACGGCTATTTCCAAGCCATACGTTTCACCACGTTCGGCGTTGCGCACAATGCTGCCGAAAATCTCCGGCGCAAATTCAACTCTTTCGAGCAGTTGGAGGCCTTCAATATCTGTGTAGAAGACGTTGGCGGTCAGCTCGACACGATTGTTGAGAAAACTTGACCTAAGAAAAGCTTCATAGACCCATCGAGTTTCCGGATCGTACTCTGGCAAGGCGAAAGGCGTCACCCCGTCTGCGCGACCCTGTCCGTTGGCCGGGCGGTTGAAACTGAAGCCTCCGGGCGTGAAGCCTCGCGCAGCCATAACACCAATGTTGAGCGTATCGCTCACATCATAATCGATGCTCAACCGCGGAAGAATTGCATCGAAGCTTTCGTTGAAGTCGATCACGGTCGGGTTGGACAGTCTATCTGGCGTGTTAAGCGCCAAGAAGCCGGTCCTGTCCTGCTCCTCCAATTGGTACCTTAGCCCCGCCAAGACGCTCACTCGCGGTGCAAGTTGGAAGCGCCCTTCGCCATAGATGCCCAAACTCAAACGGGTGTCTGAAGCTGGTCCAGGGCCAAAGAAATCCCACTCAAAATCCTGATCGACCACGCGAGCGATAACACCCGGCGTGAACTCAAACGAGCCATCACCGGATCGCACACTAAGACGCGCTTCATTTTGAACGTCCTCAGTCGTCTGGTCGAGACGGAAGGTCCCATTTCCACTGATGCGCGTGAGATCTGAAGTAGACCACGTCAACACATTGAAGAAATCGATGTTGTCAGAAAACGCATACGCCGTTTCGAAGTTTACTGCGTGCGCTGTGTTCAGAAATGCGGCCACATTCGCGCTCGACCGCAGAAACTCACCATCGACCAGATTAGCGTTTTCAGTCTGCGGGCCATCAGATTCAGAGTACGTATACCCAAGCTCGAAACGCAGGTCTTCGACCCCGCCGGGCTGCCACACGAGTTTCGCCCGCGCATTCAGTTGATTGAATTCAAAAATCTCATCAAGCGGGAGAAGGTTATCGCTCGTGTAGGTGAGGATCGTATCGCGAAAATTATAGTCGACCACAAGCCGACCATACAACTGTCCCTCGACGAGTTCTCCCGAAATGAGGCCCGCGAGCTGATACTGATCAAAAGAACCGTACTCCCCCACAAATTCGGCCTCGAATTGCGACGTGGGATCGGCGGTCACAATGTTGATCGCCCCAATGGCGCCATTCACACCGCCGCCTGTCGTTTGAGGGCCACGTACCACTTCGATTGCTTGCACATCATAAATTGAACTTGCGCCAAAGCTCACTTCGCCAAATGTTAGAACACGCCCGTCAATCGTCACAGGTGTGGGTACGAGCGCCCCTGAGATAAGCCCGCGCGAATTGTTTCCGGCCCCTTCGGCATTCTCGCCGCGCACATTAATGAAGCCGTTCTGCACACCGAGCGTGTTGACATTTGGCACACGGCGCAGAACATCTTCTAGGCTGTCCGAGCCCCGATCACGGTCAAGCGCATCACGATCCAGCGTCGTAGTTGATTGCCCGCTCTTGGTCGCAGTTACCACTATCCTACTAGTCTGTTGCTCATCATCGCCAGCGGGTGCCGATTGAGCGACAGCAGCCTGTGCGCACAAGCCTGTGCCAAGCGCAGAGCTGAGCGACAGAAGGGTAGCCAGTTTTGATGAGCAGCGAACGAGGGGCATGAATTATCCTTTGTAAGTGGTGATGATCATAGCGGCGCGTTAGTCTTTCATTGACCCGCTAGATCAACGTGCCAATGTGATCGAGTACGGCGTACTGATTCTTGCAAATGATTATCATTTGTGATGGTTCCCTAGTTCTTAAGTTTTTTCGAACACCTCCAAGCATGGAATAGCAGCGATTGGCCAAATGCTTGCAATCTCGACAGATTGCAGCTGGCGAACCGGAGGAACAAAATCATACCTAAGTGCATTATCTGTGCTATTGAGAGTTAGTTGCGCACGTGCGAACCGATGGAAATCGTGGTTTCAAATGCGAAAGGGCAAACATGGTTTCTTCCGGTGCGGCTGACCTCGCGAAACATGCAAATTTTGTGATCGGCAGCCGCACTTTCCGAACGCTTCTTGCCGTTTTCGGTGGCTACGCTTTCACGTCGGGTTATTTCGCTTTTCTTTCGGTCACGTTGGCGAACTCAGGCGTAAGTCGGGCCGAGGCGATGTGGTGGGGCGTCCTCACCAGCTTCCTTGTTTACACCCTTATTGTCATCTGGGTTGCAGGAACGACGCGCCCGTGGCTGGCTTGCACGGTTGTAATTGGAGGGTCGGTCGCACTGATCGCTATTTCCCCGGCATTGGTACCGCAGTCGAAGAGCATTTGAGGATGAAGTTACTTTCGATCACGGACGAATTTCGCGCGTCTATGAATTGGCTTCACACGTGGGCTGGCGTCGCGGTTTCATGCTTTTTGTTCATGATCTTCTGGATGGGATCGCTTGCAGTTTTTGACCGCGAGATCGATCAATGGATGAAGCCACAAACGCGTGTAGTTTCAAGCGAACAGCCCTTTGCCTTCAATCCAATCGTAGAGAGCTTGTTGAAAGGTGAAGCGAAAGGAACGTCAAGACTTTTCATTTCAGTACCCAAAGAGCGTGAACCCAACATCGAAGCCGGTTACTTGGACACGAACGGAGAGTTTCAGCGCGTTCTCCTCCACCCGCAAACCGGACAGGTCATCGAAGCGACGGACAGCTACGCCGGCACGGGCTTTTTCTACCCTTTCCACTACAGCCTGCACATTCGATATGAAAATATTGGCTATTGGATCGTCGGCTTTAGCGCGATGTCGATGCTTGTCCTGATGGTGTCGGGCATCTTCATCCACCGTAAAATTGTCCAAGATTTCTTCACGTTCAGACCCAAAAAAGCCGCGCGGCGATCGACACTCGATCTGCACAACCTTTCCAGTTTGGTGGCGCTACCATTGCACGTCCTCTTTCCGCTGACTGGGCTTATGATCTTTTTCTCCATCTACCTGCCCTGGTCATCCGAAGTGGTCTTTGACGGGGACACCTTGGCTAAGCGGGCCGAAGTATTCGGACAAGCACAAATAGAGCCAAGCGGCTCGCCCTTCGCTGGCGAAGTTGATGTCGATCGCCTTGTTGCCGACGTTGAGGAGCGATGGGCTCAGCGCGAACCGGGAGCTAACTCGAAAGCGGATTTTGTCGATCTGCGCCTCGCTAACGACGCCAACGCTTACCTTATTGTCCGCGAAGTGTTTCCATCTCGCGCGGTCTCGATGAACAAAAACATCACAACCGTCTCTGCCATTTCGGGGAAGGTGAAAGCGGACGTGGCGGCGGGTGCAGCTAAGTCCACTTATGCATGGCTCGCGGGCGCCCATTTCATCCAGTTTGATAGCTGGGCGCTTCGCTGGCTGTATTTCGCAGGGGGTTTGTTGGGCAGCACAATGATCGCGACAGGTCTGATGTTCTGGATTCAGGCGCGAATACGTAAAGGCGCAATCGAACCACGAAGCGTCCGCGTGGTTCGCGGGCTAGCAATCGGCTCGATTACTGGAATCATTCTCGCTAGCGGCGTCTATCTAGTCGCCAATCGCCTTATCCCTGTCAGATTAGATGCGATTGGCATGGCGCGCGCAGACTTTGAGGTGCTGTTCTTCTATTTAGTATGGATCGCGACTTTCATTCATGCGGCTTTGCTAGGAAAGAGCGCATGGCGGGATCAATGCCTTGTCATCGCTTTCGTGGCGATTGCGGCGGCAGTGTTGAACTGGATCACAACGCCAGATCATCCCATCGCCGCCATTTCAAAGGGCCTGACGCAGGTTTGGAGCATGGACCTCGTTCTTTTGGCGGGGGCTGCTGCCGCACTGTTCGCTACGGCCCGCTTACGAAAAACAAGAGATCTAGAGGCTCAGCAGCATGTACAGCGCGACAGCATTCAATCAGAAGCGATGCCCGCTGAATGAACCTTATGTATGCGACCGGTTTGCTCGCAGTTGCATATAGCCTTTGCGTTCTTGGATGCACTCTGCTGGCTTTGAGCCAAGCTCGTCACTGGCAGGCCATCGTGAAAGATCGGAAAAGCAAGCCACCCCGCATCGCAGGTTTGGGCTGGGGCTTGGTGTTGCTTTCACTACTGCCTTGCCTTTTGCGCGACGGCTCCAGCTTCGCAGCTCTGCTCTGGCCGCTGGTATTCGCAGCCAGTGCGATGTCGGTTGCCATGTTGCTCGCGTTTCGACCATACAGTTTAAAGCCGCTCGCCGCGTTCATCTCGAGATTATGAGCTGCTAAAGAATGCGTCGCAGTCATGGAATTTCAGGTCTGCTATAAAGATCGCCGCTCTGTTGACCAGATGCCCGACTTTGGGGCGCAATGCAGACGCTGATCGAAGCCAGTTCAAGGATTGAGTGCAGCAAAAACCCTCTTAGCCCCTTGAGATTCGAGCAAATCAATACCCTTGCTGGAAGAAAGCAACTCGCTGTCATCCAAAGTTGGGAATACCTTCTTCAATCGCTTGAGGGCAGCACGCACATCCGGTGTGTTGGGGCATGTGTTGAGTACTAGAGGTTTGCGTGCATTCTCAACGTCCGATCTCTTACAAGGGATGCCTGTATCGGTGAGCAGGTCGGCGAAAGCTTGGGCGGACTTACCGTCGACGCTATGGCGCAGGCCAGCCTTGGATTGACGCCATGCGCCGCAGAGCATTTGGCGCAGTCTGGTGATGTCTGGTCGGCTTTTCCTCAAGTACTTGGAGTCAGCTTCAGCCAATGAAGACTGTGAGAGGACGTAGACCGCAAAAGCCTCGTAGTCTTCTAGCGACTTGATACAGCGAGGATCAGCAAGGCCAAATGCGGTCCAATAGTCTCTGACGCGAACAAACTCATCGACTGTCTGCCAAGGGGCAGTTGAGAACGCTACATGACCGTGTTCAACATCTTGCCAAACCGAGCTTGGCTTGCGTTTCCAATCGAACTCCATGTTCAAGCGCTTGGTCAGAGACTTCTCAACCAAATCAGCATCGAACTCGACGATGTCTCGAACGCCGGTTTTGACCTTAAGCGAGATTTGATCATCGGGTTGTCGGTCAAGAAACATCTTAACGATGTTATCGTTTCGAAGGCGATCAGTGTCGAAGAATTCGGGTGTAAAGATGCCACCCTTGGCCAACACGATGTTGACGCCATCACCATGAGCAGTGCGGCCCTCCTTGAGAGTTGCTTGGCCGCGCGCTCGCCAGCCGAGCAGTTGTCGAACCTCGTGCTTGATCTCAAGCATCGTTGGGTCACCGGTCAGCGCCCCTCGACTTTTACGGAATAGCTCTGCGATAGGGCCTTGCGAGGCCTTATCGACTTGCTCACGTGTGGCGTTGGTCAAGAATCCATCGGTCGTACAGCTGAATACACATACTTCCTTCGGCAGAGAGTTCATGGTTTCACCAAGTGCAGCCCTCACAAAGGACGTGATGAAGGCGGCAAAGAATGGATTGGTGATCTTGCTGGGAGGTAGAGGCTTCGTTTCTTGATCACGCAGGTCATAGACCCGTTTCTGCCGCAGCCCTTGCGCGGTTTTGCCATAGCTCGAATTGCTCAGCTCTTTCCAAAACAGGGCTTTCAGAGACCCTTTAGGGTAGGACAAACGCTTCTTGATGCAGTCACTTATGAATTTGCCAAAGATCGGGGTGTCAGCGTCAGTCGGAACAATGACGCCGTGCATAATACTGATCTTGGCACCGAGAGATTTTGCCAGAGCAAGTTCCGGAGCAGCACAATAGCATTCACCTTCTCTTGGAAACACGAGGCCATTTTCAGTGCGCACCGGTAGCGTGGGATATCGAACCGACTTGGGGAACCTGAAGGTGATATTGGCCATACCAAGGGTTGAAGGAGTGTAATCCGAGGTCTTTTTTGACACGTAGAGATTGTGCCAATCGGGCTTGCCAATAAGAGCCATAGCGGTGGGGTAAGCACCAGCGAGGTCGTAGTCCGTCCAGTCGTCCTCGAAAGAGGGACCAAACCAAAACTGCTCGTTTCTGCCGCCGTGGTAACACTCGGTGGCAAACTGGACATGCCAATCAACGTTCTGAAGGTTTACGGTCTTAGCCTTCTTGAAGAAGCGACCAAGCTTCTTGTTGAAGTATTGCTCCTCGATCCTCTCCTGTCCAAGAAGCTCGAGAGGATCAATGTTTAGATCGTTTTTCCACGCGTCCATCAGAAGATCAACGCCAATCGAGGTGAGGGTGGCCGGAACCTTACGCTTGCCAAGGATGTCCTCGCACTGCTCGATCAGTTGTTCGAGATAGCGTACACAGATTACAGCATCCCGAATGGCATACTTTTCGAACACATCGGGATTGTCCCGCAGGAGTTCGTCCATATTGGCCTTGTAATGAAGAGCCTTTTGAGGATCTGGGTCTAGAGAGAGCTTCTCTAGACCCACCAAATCTCCGAGAGCCGCAAGGCTCTTGGACGTTGCAGGTGTAAGTAACATCGTATCCCGTAGGATGACCTTCAGATCGACTTTGTCGGTGTCAGAGAAGCTAATTGTCACCGGGATGAAGTTGCCAATGTTGAGAAAAGTGCTTCGGACGCTTGAGATCAGTTCAGTAAGGTTTTTGAAGTCTCCAAATGCTGGGAAATCCGCTCTAGTGAAGTGTCCGGCGATGTAGATTGTCGAGGGAATTTTGGCGATGGAGCCAGACTTAATACCTTCGGCAAAGGCGAAGATGAGAATATCGGTAAGGTTCAGGCGCTTTTCACCATCAGGATAGCAAATCCCACTCCATTCCTTGGCGTCGGACTGAGACCGATCATAAACGCTATAGTGGAACTGATAGGAGAGGACCTTGTATTTCCCATCACCGTCCCGTATTTCTTCATAGGACAAAGCGTCATCAGGGGTTTTGAACTCGGTGTCGAAGCCAACAATGAGGTATTCATCAGAGTTTTGTCTTCCGTAAAAGTTCCCACTCTCCACCCATAGGAAACTTTTACTGAAGTTATTGTCATCGTCTCTGAGGATTATTTCTGTTTCAGGTGTTGATTTCAAAGACTTTTCGTCTCGATCTTTAGATCTCATAGTTCACCAAGCCGGTTGAGTTTGATCTCGGACGATAGCTATACGAGGCTGATCGTCAAACACTGAGCGGTCACGGATATTCGAGGAGACACCATTCGGATTATGGTCTTCGAATAATATTCGGATTGAACCTAGTGAAAAATACCAAAGTAAAATCAATCAAATAGCATCGCATTGAATATTGCCAAGGTTGGGGTCGGGCGTTCGAATCGCCTCGCCCGCTCCATTTTCCTTGTTTCTTGATATGTGACACGCCCGAGTGTCAATTTTGTCGCACACCCTGCGCAATCATCGAGCCGCGGGCGTCGTTGATCCAAATTTCTCGGCCAGCGTGTTGCGATTTGAAATCTAGGCGGTAGAGCGATGATACGTTGTCTCATTACAAAGGCGGCGGGATCGAATTGCTTGGATGGGAAGAATCATGGACACCACCACATCGCGCCTTGCATTGGCTGCGGCCTCGACGCTTGCGCTCGTCGCGCAACCTGCGTTCGCTAAAACCGCTGAAGAGGGCGCTGAAAACCAGCAGCCGCTCACCAAAATCGAAGCGGAACGCAAGGAAGCGCAAGACGCTGAGCCTGCGCCGATCCTCGTTACCGGTGATGCGCTGAACGAGCTCGATTTCATCGCTGGCCAAAGCGTGCTTGATGAAGACGACATTCAGCGCAACCTTAACGGTCAGATCGGCGAAGTGCTCGCCAAATTGCCCGGTGTCTCCGCCACCAGCTTTACGCCCGGTGCCTCGCGCCCGATCCTGCGCGGGCTTGATGGCGAGCGGGTGCGCGTTCTGGTTGATGGGGTGGGGACGGCCGATGTCGCCAACACGTCTGCTGACCACGCAACCACGATTGAACCGTTGGTGACAGAGCGCATTGAAGTGCTGCGCGGCCCGGCGGCGCTGCTGTTTGGCAGCCAGTCAATCGGCGGTGTGGTCAATGTGATTGACCGCCGCATCCCGACGGCTGTGCCCGAAAATGGCTTCCGGATTGATGCGTTGGGCGCTCTCGACACCGCGACCGATCTCGCCAGCATTGGCGCTGCGGTGGATGTGGCGCTGAGTGAGACCTTCGTGGTTCACTTTGACGGCTCCTATCGCAACACGGGCGATGTCGAGATTCCCGGCTTCCAGATCGCACCGAGCCTGCGCGATGAAATCCTCGCCGAGGCCGCTGAAGAGGAAGAGGAAGGCGAATTCGAAGAAGCCGAAGAATTCCGCGAAGCCGCCAACCAGTCCGACTTTCTCCCCAATTCCTCGACGGAGACATACTCCCTGAACGGCGGCATCGGCGTCATTCTGGGCGACAGCACGTTTGGTGCCTCGGTTGGCTATTACGACACCTTCTATGGTCTGGTTGGGCGTCCGGGCGCTGAACACCATCACGGCGAGGAAGAGGAAGGCGGCGAAGGCGGTGAGGAAGAGGAAGAAGAGGAAGGCGAAGAAATCGTCTCCATCGGCCTTGAACAATTCCGCGCTGATGTCCGCGCCGATATCGCGCTGGGCGAGGGGTTCTTTGAACGGCTCAAGGTTCGCGCGGGTTATTCGGACTACACCCACACCGAATTTGAAGGCACCGAGGTTGGCACCGTTTTCGACAGCGAGACCTTTGAAGCGCGCGCTGAACTGGCGCAGGCTTCGGGCGGCGTGGTCGGCCTGCAAGTGACCACGCGCGACTTCTCCGCAGTGGGTGAGGAAGCCTTCGTGCCGCCCAACCAGACCACGCAACTCGCGATCTTCACTGTGCAGGAGCTTGATCTGGGCATGGTCCAGATTGAAGGTGCGGCGCGCTATGAAATGGTCGATGTCGAGGCCGACACTCTGGGCTTTGAGCGTGACTTTGATCTGTTCTCAGGGGCAGCTTCGTTGATCTATGCGCCGGAAGACACCGATGCGCGCCTTGGCCTGACCGTATCACGCTCCGAACGTGCGCCGGCGGGGGAAGAGCTGTTTGCTGATGGTCCGCACATCGCGACGCAGACCTTTGAAGTGGGCGATCCCAATCTGGACGTTGAAAGCGCTTGGGGGCTCGAAGCCTTCGCGCGCGGTCAGCTTGGCTCGGTGCAATTCGGCCTTTCGGTCTACCAGCAATGGTTCAGCAATTTTATCTATCTCGAAGACACCGGGCTTGAGGAAGACGACCTGCCGCTGACGGTTTTCCTCCAGCAGGATGCTGAGTTCTTTGGGGTTGAGGCGGATGTGAAATTCCCGCTGATCGATACGCAGAGCTTTGCGCTCGTCACGGATCTGCGCGCGTCATTTATCAATGCTGAGTTTGACGACAAGACCAGCCTTCCGCGCATCCCGCCGACCAGCCTTTTTGCAGCGCTCGAAGCGCAGACCGAAAGCTTTGATCTGCGCGGCGAAGTGCAGTGGTTTGGCGAACAGAACGATGTCTCTGCTTTTGAAACGCCGACCGACGATTTCACCTTCGTCAACGCTTATGTGACCTGGCGACCCTTTGGGAATGCGCGCAATGTTGCGGTGCAGCTGGCGGCGGAGAACCTGTTTGATGAAACGGGCCGCCGCCATTCGAGCTTCACCAAGGACTTCGTCCCGCTGCCGGGCCGCAATTTCCGCGCGAGCGTGCGGGTGAGCTATTAAGCCATTCGCGCGCCGCAAGCGCCCCCTCCCACTCGCGAGGGCTGGGTCCGTCTGCTTTGCGTCGAAACGTCTGGAGGGTTGGTAGAACCGGCCTGTTTCCTTGGTTCCATCTGGGAGACTTTACGCTCCATTGGACGCAAGGGGAGTGTGCAGAATGGCGGCAGATGAATGGACGGGGTTGGGATTGAAGGGTTTGGGCGCGGCGCTGGCTCTGGTGAGCGCGCATGCGGGAGCTTTGGCTCAAGACGCTGAGGAACCAACACTTGCGCCGCCTGTGTGCGACTATGGCGCGCCTGATCCTGACGCCCCGGATGAGCTTTCGCAGTTCGATTTTCTGATCGGCGATTTCACCATCACCGGGCGGATCTGGTCAGAAAGCGCATGGGGGCCTGAGATTATGTCGCCGCGCGCGCGGCTGACAGGTCGGTATATTCTGGGCGGGCGCGCCATTCAGGATGAGTGGTATGATCGCGATCCCGGCTTTGATCCGAAGTCCACACGCGGCGTGACCACCCGGATATACGACGCCAAGGCCGGGCATTGGAAGGTCTCTTGGCTCTCTGCCGATGTTCCTGTGATCACCCGCTTGCGCGTCGCGATGGAGGACAATGTGCTCACCATGCGCACGATCAGCCCGGAAAAGCCGAATTACGATGCCGTGTTTGAACGCGATGGCCCCGATCGCTGGACCCGCACGGCGTTTCGCACGCAGGCGGACGGATCGCGCACCTTCCTGTGGCAGGCGATCGCGACCCGAATTCCCTGTCCGACCCAATGATCGAGAAGGGTAATCGCCTTTACAGATAGGCTCCGGCACGCACGGCGACGAGCGTTTCGGCTGATAGGCAAAAGCCCAGAAGCGTGATCGCGGCGCATACGGTCTTGGGACTGGTCAGCCGCTTTCCCTCGCCCGGATCAAGCGGCGGAAAGACATGGCGCAGCACCAGCACAACATCGCGCGCATGGCACACCAGCCAGGCCGCGCTCAGCAAAGCGCCACAGGTAAAGAGGAAGACGAGGATTTGAAGCTGGGGGATCGACAAGGGAGCGTGCTCCTGCGGCGTTTAACACATATCGATCCCACTAAAGTCTAACTTGCCTTTCCAGCTTGGGTTCCCCGTCTTTTGCTACGCTTCACTTCCGCTTCGGATCAGTTTTCGAGCGCGAAGGTCAGCTCTGCGTGTTCCTGCAAGCGGTCGACCAAGGCCGTGCCGAGGAAAGAGCCCGGCGTACCTACGCCGCCCGGCGCATCGCTGGACAGCAGCGCCATGCCGGTTTCGCTCAGCATCCGGCTGGTGGAGCCATAGCCCGGGTCATACTTGCCTTTGACGCCAAAGTGCAGCGCGTCCCCGCCATCGGGGTTATCGGCGACAAACAGGACATCGTAAAAGCCGTTCTCACGCTCTTCCTTTGAAGGGCCTTCGCCCGGCTTGGGCGGCTTTGCGCCAAACGGGTTCTTCATCATGCCCGCCACGGCGTCAGCTGCTGCCTTGCCTGCCTCGCCCGGGCTGGTGAGCATCATTTCATCATATTTGAAATCTTCGCCGTAGGGATGACCGAGCAGGAAGTTGGTGCGGTGTACATTCTTGGTGTTGATCGGCGCCATCACGAAGGGCGCGGCCCATTTGCCCAGATCGCTTTCATATTGCGGGACCATGCCGGTCGGCTGGCTTGCGCCCTCAAAGCCCGGCGTCAGCGCAAAGGGGCTTGCCAGCACTTTGAAGATGCCGGGGTTCTTGGCCGCCGCTTTCATTGTCGCGCCAAGGCTGGCCGCCGTGCCGCCGGAAAACGTGCCCGCCATCGCCCGCACGCGCCCGCGGATCTTGGGGGACGGCCTGCCAAAGCGTTCCCTGGCGGCCTCTTGCGTCATCATCACACCCAGATCGAACGGGATCGAATCGAACCCGCTGGAAAAGCAGATGCGCGCGCCGCTGGTCTTGGCGTTTTCGTGATGCTCAGCGATTTTGTCGGCCATCCATGCAGGCTCTCCGCAAAGATCGGCATAATCGGTGCCGGTCGCAACGCAGGCGGCGACAAGCTTGTCACCATACAGCTGGTACGGGCCAACCGTGGTCAGCACGACCTTGGTGCGGCGGCACATGGCTTCGAGGTCAGCGGGGTCATCCGCGTCGGCGACCACCAGCGGCGTATCACCGGGCGCACCGATTTCATCGCGCACGGCCTCCAGCTTTTCCATGCTGCGGCCCGCCATCGCCCATTTGGGGGCGTTGTCTGCGCTGCCATAATGGTTGCTGAGATATTCAGCGACAAGGCGGCCGGTATAGCCGGTTGAGCCAAAGACAATGATGTCAAACTCGGGGGTGTCGGTCATAGCTTACTCTCCTTTGACGCAGGCCATGGAACTGGCGCGGCGCTGAGTCAAAGGCGCTGTGATGCGTAGGCGGGAAAGGTTCGCGATTTTGGGCGGCGCCGGGCAAGTCTGCGCCAAGCGATCTCCTACAAAAAAGAGCCCACACTCCGGTAAGGGAGTGTGGGCTCAGGGCGCGGAAGGGAAAAGCCCTTCCACTCGGGTCGCCTCGTCAAATTCAATCTCGCTCCGGTCCCCTGCGCCCCCAATTGACCGCTCGCGCCTGCCCCAAACGCGCCCGTCCAATGTCCCCCCGAACATTGCCCCCCGTTCGCGTCTGAGGGTCGGTTAACAAACCCCTTCCGCGCGGTCTGTGATGGCCATCACGTTGCTGCCAATTGTGTGATATTTGTTGTCGCGTCGTTGTGAGGGGCTGGCCTTGCGATGAGTCGCGCGAGCCGGGGAATTCGTATGGACACGCACAATATTCGTACAGGCGATCTCATCAGCGGGTTGGCGTCAGACAGCCTGCTGCGCGCGCTGGAGCCCGATCAACTCGCGGACTTGCTGCGCGCGGCGCGCAAACGCGATCTGGAGCCGGGCAAAGCCATCATCACGCAGGGCGATGACACCGGCGATTTCGCGGTGTTCTTGCTTTCAGGCGGGTTGAAGATCAGCATGACCAGCGCCAGCGGAAGCGAGATCATCCTCAACTATTGCAGCCCGGGAGAGCTGGTTGGAGAGATCGCCATGCTTGACAGCGGACCGCGCACTGCTTCGGTTTCAGCGGTAATGCCGTCGAGCGTGCTGGTCCTGCCGTCACAGACCTTCGTCGAGGCAGTGCTGGCGAACCCGGCCTCTGTGGTCGGCGTGATGCGAGAGCTGGCGCGGCGGATGCGGCAGATGAACCTGATCATTGAAAGCGACCGCACGTTTTCAATGGCACCCCGGCTGGCACGCGCCATGCTCAGGCTGCTGGATGAGGAGCGCGGCGATGGCCATTTGCGCTACAATCCCAGCCAAAGCGATCTCGGCGCGTTTGCCGGTCTTGCGCGCGAGAATGTCAGCCGCCTGTTGACCGCGTGGGAAGCGCAGTCAGTCATCGAGCGCAAGGGGCGCGCGCTGTTTGTGCGCGATCGCGACTATCTGGAAACGCTCGCCGAGTTCGGTGATGAGGGGTGAGGAACGCGCGGCGATGGTGCGAGAGCACAAGCGCCGCGTGTCGCTTTACCGCAGATACGCCACGTAGACCGGTGCCGCTTGTGCCAATTCGCGCGCTCCGAGGTTTTCCATCGCGCCGAAAAATTGCGTGAAGGAGCGGCTGTAGCGGGAGCCCGTGCCAACCGGTGCTGGATCGTTGATCGTGAGGCGATTGCCCGACATTCCCGTAACCACTCGGATATGCGGCCCGGGCGCCCAGGTTGCGATCCACAAGGGACCGCGAGTGCGGAGCAACGCCAAGATTGCCTGCGGGGTGTAGCATTGCGGCGCATCGACCTCAAAACCATTGGTGCGCAATATGGCCTTGTCGTTCGGATCGAGGCCCGTTGCGTATGATGTCATGTAACTGGCACCGCCGGCATTTTGCGCAATAGTCCGGTCGGCGATCGACATCTGGTCGCGCCAGCCAAGGATCATCGCTATGCTGGCGGCCCAGCACGACATGTTGGACAATTGCGGAACGAGCGGAACTTCGTATTGCATGGCACTTCTCCCATAGTGCTGCATGTGCGCAAGTCGTGCGCAACCGTGCAGAGCTGGACGGCGGCTCCCGTCAGAGGCGACCCTAAAAGTCGGATTATTATTCGCTGTTATTTGCGCCAAAAGTAGTACCAGCACCGACCGAGTCGGTCCAAAGCATTGCCCACATGGTCGCCCGGCTGTCGCAATCTGTACTTTGCTTGAACAATGGTCCCGCCGGTGACCGGCGCATTTCCCGATCAAAGCCGCGTCGCTAAAGACACGTCCCTGAACACGCCCCTAGAGTCTGGGCAGCGTCACGCCGCGCTGGCCCATATATTTGCCTGCGCGGTCTTTATAGCTCGTCTCGCAGCGCTCATTGCCCTTGAGAAACAGGAACTGGCATGCGCCTTCATTGGCGTAGATCTTGGCGGGGAGCGGCGTGGTGTTTGAAAATTCAAGCGTCACGTGCCCCTCCCAGCCCGGCTCCAGCGGAGTGACATTCACAATGATCCCGCAGCGCGCATAGGTGCTCTTGCCAAGGCAGATGACGAGCACGTCCTCGGGCACGCGGAAATATTCGACCGTGCGCGCCAGAGCGAAGGAATTGGGCGGGATGATGCAGACATCGGTTTCCCGGTCGACCAGACTGTCTGCATCGAACGCCTTGGGATCGACTGTGGCGGAATTCACATTGGTGAAGATCTTGAATTCGGGCGCGACGCGCGCGTCATAGCCGTAGGAGCTGAGCCCGTAAGAGATCACCCCTTCGCGCCGCTGCGCCTCCACAAACGGCTCAATCATGCCGTTGGTTTGCGCCTGCGTGCGAATCCATTTGTCCGAGAGAATTGCCATGCAATTTTCATGTCCGATCACCGGGATGCAGACAAGAGAGCGCCTGTTGAAAGCCCTGTTTAAGCTGGGCCTAGTGGCGGGCGGTTAGTCGATGGTCTTCGCGCCCAGCTTTGGATTTTTCGCTCCGATATAATTGAGCCACATTTTGGGCCGCCGCAGCATGTCGTCCGGGTAATCAACCTTGGTCACTCCGGCGAGTTGCGCGATCTTGCCTACGAAGTGGATGCAATTGCGCTTTTCAAGATCGTAATACTTGCCCGGATAGTTCTTCCACCGGCGCACTTCGCGCACAATCCGGCGATATTGCGTATCGCTCAGCGTGATCGAGAAGTGGCGATTGGTCTTGCGGATGTTCTTCGCGCTTTCAGCCAGCACCATATGCTCAACCGGGCCGGACAGGATTGCAGGCGTCACGCTGCGCGCGGAAAAGCCGTAATTCTCGTTCACTCGCTCGCCCGTGGCCTCCAGAGTGCCTTCCAAAACCACAAAAGTGTGCGGGTAGCGGCCCCAGAACACATTGCCGTTAAAGCTGTGAAAGTGGGCCTGGACCGCTGCAAAAGCAGGACCGGCCCAGATGAGCGCGAGGAGCAGCACAATCGGCTTGAGCAAGCGTTTCATGGTGGCGCGTTATCCCGGTTTTCGCTCAGCTTGCAAGCAGGCTGGCATTGCCGCCTGCCGCCGTCGTGTCGATGCAGGTGACACGTTCTGTCGCGAACCGGGCGAGGTAGTGCGGGCCGCCCGCCTTGGGGCCAGTGCCGGACAGGCCTTCACCGCCGAACGGCTGGCTCTCCACAATCGCGCCGATCTGATTGCGGTTGACGTAGAAATTGCCGACTCGTGCGCGCGCCTGCACAAAGCGCCGGGTCTCAGCGATGCGGCTATGCAGGCCCAGCGTCAGGCCGTATCCGGTCGCGTTGATATCCTCGATCACCTGTCCCAATTCACCCGCGCGGTAGCGGCAGACATGCAGGACGGGGCCGAAGTTTTCGCGGTTGAGTTCGAGGATCGATTCAATCTCGATGATCGTGGGCGCGACGAAGCAGCCCTTTTGTGCCTGAGGCGGCAGGTCCAAGCGGTGGACGATCTTGCCCGAGGCCTCGCGCCGCGCGACATGGCGTTCGAGCGCGGCTTGCGCATCGGGGTCAATCACCGGGCCGACATCGGTGCTGAGCAGCGCCGGGTCACCAACATGCAAAGCCTCAAACCCGCCGCGGATCATCGCGAGCATCTCGTCGGCAATGTCTTCTTGCAGATACAGCACGCGCAAAGCGGAGCAGCGCTGGCCAGCGCTCTGGAACGCGCTGGCCACGACATCGCGCACCACTTGCTCTGGCAGAGCGGAGCTGTCGACGATCATCGCGTTCTGCCCGCCGGTCTCCGCGATTAGTGTTGCGATAGGACCTTCGCGCGCGGCGAGGCTTTGGTTGATCAGCCGCGCGGTTTCGGTGGAGCCAGTGAACGCGACGCCCGCCAGACGCGGATCAGCGGTGATCAGCTGGCCCACTTCGCCAGCGCCCGGCAGCACTTGGAAAGCTTCGGGTGGGATGCCCGCCTGATGGCACAGCTTCACCGCCAGCGCCGCGATAAGCGGGGTCTGCTCGGCAGGTTTGGCGATCACGGCATTGCCCGCAGCAAGCGCGGCTGAAGCCATGCCAGTGAAAATCGCGAGCGGGAAGTTCCATGGCGCAATCGTCGCAAACACGCCGCGCCCGTGCATGGAGAGCGTGTTTTCCTCGCCGGTAGGGCCGGGCAGGGTCAGCGGCTCGGCAAACTGGCGGCGCGCCTCGCCAGCATAATAGCGCAGGAAGTCGACCGCCTCGCGCAGTTCCGCCACGGCATCAAGCAGCGTCTTGCCCGCCTCGCGCTGGCACAGGCTGAGAAACTCGTCCGTATGCGCTTCAAACAGGTCGGCGGCTTCTTCCAGCAGCAGCGCGCGCTTTTCGCCGCCCAGCGCGTCCCATCCCGGCTGGATGGCGGCGGCGCAGGTGAAGGCGGCCTCCACCTCCTCAGCGGTCGCATCGCGGCGGGTGCCGACCGTTTCGCTCATGTCATGGGGCATGGTGATCGGAGCCATTTCGCCGGGTTCTGCAGCGGGGAAAGTGGGCTCGGCCGACCATTGGCGCTGCGCCAGCGCGGCAAGGCGCTCGCTCAGTGGGCCCATGACCGTGGGATCGGACAGATCGACCCCGGCGCTGTTGACGCGACCGCCTTTGTCCGCGCCCAGAATGTTGCGCGGCAGCGGGATGGCAGGATTGCGGCGTGGTTTGCACGCGGCAAGCTCTGCCACCGGGTCGCTCACCAGATCCGCAGGCGCGCAATCGGCATCGCCCATACGGTTGACAAAGCTGGTGTTGGCTCCGTTCTCCAGCAGACGACGGACCAGATAGGCGAGCAATTCTTTGTGCCCGCCCACCGGCGCGTAAATGCGCACCGGCGTGCGATTGTTGCCCTCCAGCTTGCCGAGCGTCTCGTAAATCTCCTCGCCCATGCCGTGCAGGCGCTGATACTCGAATGAGCGGCCTGCACTCATTTGCTTGAGGCTCGCAATCGTCAGCGCGTTGTGCGTTGCGAAGGCGGGGTAGATCACGTCGTCATGCTCAAACAATCGCGCGGCGCAGGCGAGGTAACTGACATCGGTCGCGATCTTGCGGGTGAAGACCGGGTAATCGGTGAAGCCGCCCACCTGGCTCAGCTTGATCTCGGTGTCCCAATAGGCGCCTTTGACCAGCCGCACGAAGAGGCGGCGATTGTGGCGGCGCGCGGCCTTGGCGATCCAGTCGCACAAGGGCACACCGCGCTTCTGATAGGCTTGGATCGCAAGGCCAAAGCCTTCCCAGCGCGAGCCGTCTGGGCGGCGAAACAGCGTATCGTCGGCCAGCAGCGTCTCGATAATATCGAGGCTCAATTCCAGCCGCTCAGCCTCTTCCGCGTCGATGGTGAAGTGGATATCCGCATCGCGGGCTTGCTCGGCCAGATCGCGGACAATCGGCACAATTGCATCATGCGCTTGCTGGGCATGGAGGTAGGAGTATTTGGGATGCAGCGCGGAGAGCTTCACCGAAATGCCCGGCGATCGGCCAATTCCCGCCCCCGCCTCGCGCGCCAGCCGTGTGAGCGCTGCGCTGTAGGCTTCGCGATAGCGCGCCGCATCGCCAAAGGTCATCGCCGCTTCGCCAAGCATGTCAAAGGAATGGGTGAGGCCCTTGGCGCGCTCGGGCGCGGCGCGTTTGAGCGCTTCGTCAATGTCGCGGCCAAATACGAACTGCCCGCCCATGATCCGCATCGCCTGCAAGGTGGCCTTGCGGATGACGGGTTCGCCCAACCGGTTCATCGCCCGCTTGAATGCGCTGCCCATGCCGCGCTGATGCTCTTCAGGCGGGTCGAGCACTTCGCCTGTCAGCATCAGCGAAAATGTCGCCGCGTTGACGAAGGTGGAGCCGCTTTCGCCCATATGCTCGCCCCAGTCGAGGCTGCCGATCTTGTCCTTGATTAGCGCGTCAGCGGTTTCGCTGTCGGGCACGCGCAGCAACGCTTCGGCCAAGCACATCAGCGCGATGCCTTCATCGGTGTCGAGCCCGTATTGCTGAAGGAAGGCGTCAATTCCGCTTGCCTTGTGTTCGCGTGCGCCCTCGATCAACTGGATCGCCATGTCGGCCGCTTGGCTCGCCACCCGGCGCGCGGGCGCTGCCTGTTCGAGCCGTGCGGCGATGCATGCCTCCTCATCCTCGCGATAGGCGCGGCGCAGATCGGTGCGGTCGATGAATTGGCTCGAAGAGCGCGGCAAAGCGGTCGTGGTCACGTCAGTGGGGTCTCCCGGTGGCAAGAGCGAGGTGAGTCGCCAAAATTGTTGAGACGCTGGTATATACGCAAGGACATGGGTCGGCGATCCGGGAATTTGCGTTTGGTCAAAGCAAAGGTGCAACCAGTTTCGCACTCCATGCGTCTCTTCCATTGACAAACCGCCTCTATCTGGCAGATTTGTCCGGACAACTTTGAGGGATCACGCCATGGCTTCCGATCTGCCCCCGCCTTACACCGCGCTCACCCGGCACGGCATGTCGCCGCGCACCACGCATGACGAAGCGGCGCGGTTCAACTTCCTGACGCATTTCAACCGCTACCTTTCCGGCAGCATCGGAGCGGGCAATGCCATTGCCTATGAAAAGCGCGTCCTGCCCGCTTTCCGCGAAGAGTATGGGCGCGATCCCGAGCATCGCTATGAAATCCGCGACGCGATGAACAAGGACCCGTGGCACCGCGTGTGGTCCGCGCTCAAGCGCAATTCGATGGAGATGCGCCAGCATTTCGGGCGACAGGTCGTGCTGCGCCAGCTTGATGAGCTCGATGCGCAGGCGCGCCAGTATAATGAGCATTCGGGCTTGCTTGAGCTCGACTCGGCGGTTGAGCAGCCGCATTACCAGACCCGCGTGGACATTCACTGCCAGCCCGGCGGCTATCATTCCGAAGAGCGCGAAGGCGATGTGGTGGCAGGCGCGAATTACGACGTTGGCCTGTTTGCGACCGTGGGCGGCGCGCTGGGCGGGCTGAACGATGGCGGCGGGCAGGCGGTCGGCCTGTGGGTCAAGAACGAGCGTCCTGGTTGGCAGCCAAAGCGCATCCTCGATATCGGGTGCACGGTTGGTCACAATGCGGTCCCGATCGCGCAGGCCTTTCCTGAGGCGGAAGTGATCGCGATTGATACAGCAGGCGCTTGCCTTCGCTATGCAGCCGCGCGCGCCGCATCGCTGGGCGTGACCAATATCAAGTTCATCCAGGCTTCGGGCGAGGACCTGTCGCGCTTTGCCAATGAGGAATTTGACTGGGTGCAGACCACTATGTTCCTGCATGAGCTTTCCGCCAAGGCGATGCCGCATTTGCTGGCAGAGGCGAACCGAGTGCTGAAACCCGGCGGCCTGATCCTGCATCTCGAGCAGCCGCAATACACCGATACAATGCCGCTGTATGAGCAGTTCATGCGCGACTGGGATGCGTTCAACAACAACGAGCCGTTCTGGTCTGCCATGCATGGTGAAGACTTGAAGCAAGTCATGGCGCAGGCAGGCTTTGCGCTTGAGGATCAGTTCACCACAGGCGTGCGCGCGGTGGTTGATCCCGATATCTTCCCGCCTTCCCCGGATGAGGAGGAAGAGGACTTTGGCCGCGCGGCGATCTGGAATTGCTACGGCGCTTGGAAGGCCAAGGCCCCGGTGCCCGCATGAACGGCGAAGAGCTGGATTGGGTCGCGCTCTCTGGAAAGCGCGCCAAGGGCAAGCGGCCTGAATATTTCGAAGACCCGGCGCTGGACCGGCTGTTCTCCACGGTCATGGCCATGGCCGCTGAAATCAGTACTCTGCGTGAGCGGCAGGACACGCTGGAGCGGTTGCTCGATGAAAAGGGCACGCTGAGCCGCGCGGATATCGAGGCGTTCGAGCCCGACCGTGCCGCTGCGCAAGAACGTGGGCTTGCCACGCGCGCTTACATCGCGCGGATCATGCGCGGTTTTCAGCAAGAGGTTGAAGCGATGCAGGCAGATGACCCGCCGATCATGGATGTGGTGGAAGAACTCGCCAAGAAGTAGAAGGAGACCGTGCCATGCCTGCTTACATGATCGTCACCGCCGCCATTCATGATCGCGAGGCGTTCATCACCGGCTATGGCCCCGCCGCCGCCGCGCTGATCGGCAAGTTTGGCGGAGATTATCTGCTGCGCGGCCCGGGTGCGGAATTGCTCGAAGGGGACTTTGGCGCCGTTGATTTTAGGGGAGCCGGGATGGTCATCAGCAAATGGCCCGACAAGGATGCAGCCAAGGCGTTTTACAACAGCCCCGAATATGCCGAAGTCAAGAAACTGCGCGAAGGGCTTGCCGATTGCCAGATCCTGCTGATCGACGGTCCCGATATCAATCCAGTATCTGATTGAGCTCGATCAGAATGCCATCCGGGTCGAAGAAATTGCAGCCCATCACCCGGATGTCCGCTCCGCCATCGCGGCCCGGATAGACCTGCAAGCGCGGCTCCGCAGTAAAAGTAACGCCGGGCACTGACTTGGCTTTCTCGCAGCGCCCTTCAACATCATCAGTGTTGAGGATGATGACTACATCGCCCGGACCCATCCGCTTGGGATAGTCGCCCGCCGGAATTTCCGGCTCGACCCACTCCATCAGGCCGACCCAGCCGACCCAGGGATCATTGGCGTTGAGCAGGACCAGCCGCGCCCTCGCGCCCGGCTCGCCTGCGGGCAGCGCGACGCCGGAGGTGGTGACGGTGGTGTCGTAATTGACCTCAAGTCCGATCACATCGCGATACAGCGCAAGGCTCTTTTCAATGTCGCGCACGATGATCGTGGTGCGGCGCACGTCGGTGGGCAAGCGGTCCTTGGGCGCTTCAACCCCGGCTGCAACCGGCGCAGAGGTGCCGGGGCGACCATCGCTGCCCGCATCGCCTTCGACGTTGACGATGCACGCCGAAAGCAAGGCCCCGCCAAGCAAAAGAGCACTCGCCCGGCTCAGGTGTTTCATTCGCTCGCTCCCCCGCTCGCTCCAACGGCGCCGCTTTCGATCAACGCCTCGCATCTCTCGCTATCATATCCCAGCGCTTCCAGCACAGCGCGCGTATCGCGGCCCGGTGTTGGCAATGCCTGCGGGCTGCCGATCCGTTTGCCGTCCATTTCCAGCGGAATTGTAGGCAGGCGCACCTGCGTGCCATTGTCGAGCGTCACGTCCTCCAGCCCGCCTTCATTCAAGTGCGGATCATCGAACATATCCTCCGGCCTGCCAATCGGCGCGAACGGGAGCCCGGAGCCATCGAGCTTTGCAATGACCTCGGCGGCGGTCATCGAGCCGACCATTTCGCGGATCACGGGCAGGATGCGGTCGCGCGCCTGAACGCGGGCGTTGTTCTCTCGCAAAGCCTCGTCAGCCCACAGTTCATCGAGTGCGAAGAGCTTGCAGAATTTCTCCCACAGCGCATCGGTGACGACGCCGATAAACACGGGATCGTCGCGGGTCTCGAACACGTCATAGATCGCCCATGCAGAGACGCGTGCGGGCATGGGGGCGGCGGGTGCGCCGGTGACCGCGTATTGCGCCATATGCTGGCCGACGAGATAGATCGTGGTTTCAAACAGGCTGGCGGTGACTTTCTGTCCGCGCCCGGTGCGGTGGCGTTCCTCCAGCGCGGCGAGCACACCGATCACGCCGAACATGCCGCCGGTCACATCGATGACGCTTGCGCCAGCGCGCAGCGGCTTGCCCGGAGGGCCCGTCATGTAAGCGAGCCCGCCCATCATCTGCGCGACTTCATCCAGCGCGGTGCGCTGTTCGTACAGGCCGGGCAGGAAGCCTTTTTCCGAGCAATAGATGAGGCCGGGATTGCCCTTTGCGCAGCTGTCGTAATCCAGCCCCAGCCGGTCCAGCGCGCCGGGGCGGAAGTTCTCGACCAGAATATCCGCGCCCGCGATCAGGTCTTTCGCGACCGCGAGGCCGGCATCGTCCTTGAGGTTGAGGCAGATCGAGCTCTTGCCGCGATTGTACATCGGGAAATAGCCGGAGCCTGACCCGATTAGCCGCCGCGTGCGATCACCGCCAATCGGCTCCACCCGCGCAATTTCCGCGCCAAGCCCGGCAAGGATGTGCCCCACCGTCGGCCCCATGACCATGTGCGTAAATTCGACGACCTTGATGCCCGCCAGCGGCTGAGGTGTAGGTGGATGGGGTGTGCCCTCGCTCATGCTGCGATCCTGTCCTTATAATCGAGCATTGGCCCGGCATCCGGCGTGAAGCCGTAAAGCGGCTCATCAGGCAAAGCTTTGGCTACAATCGCGCGCACTTGCAGCAGCTTGTCGAGATCAATGCCCGTCTCATAACCCATCGAATTGAGCATCAGGACCAAGTCCTCGGTTACCAGATTGCCGCTCGCGCCCGGAGCAAAGGGACACCCGCCCAGCCCGCCGAGCGAGGCATCGAACGTGGTGATCCCTTCCTCCAACCCCGCGACCACATTGGCGAGGCCGAGCCCGCGCGTGTTGTGCAAATGGAGCGTGGTCAGCATGTCATCGCCGACGGCCGCTTTCACTTTGCGGGTCAGTCGCCGCACCTGCGCAGGGTCTGCATAGCCGGTCGTGTCAGACAGGCTGAACTCCATCGCGCCCGCTTCGGCGGCCTGCTGCGCCAGTCGCACCACCTGATCCTCGGCCACCGCGCCTTCCATCGTGCAGCCGAAGGCGGTGGAAAGCCCGACGGCAAAGTGGATGTTGTGATCCTTGGCGATCGCGGCGGCTGCGCCGATTTCCTCAAGCATTGCCGGGTGATCCTTGCGCACATTCTTGATCGAATGCGTCTCACTCATGGAGAACGGGATGCTCATGCCGTGAACGCCCGCATCGGCGGCAAATTGCGCGCCTTTGGCATTGGGCACCAGCGCGACCACTGTAAGCCCCTCTATGCCTTTGGCGAATTCGACCAGCGCGGGCGTGTCGGCCATTTGCGGCAGCAATTTGGGCGGCACAAAGCTGCCGACTTCGATCTCTTTGACGCCCGCCGCCGCTTCGGCTGCGATCCAGTGCTTCTTTGCCTCAAGCGGCATGACTGGCTTGATCGATTGCAGCCCATCGCGCGGGCCAACTTCGGAGACGAGGATTTCTGTCACGCGGGTTCTTTCGTTTGGTTGCTCAGATATACCCCCAAATAGACCCAGGGCCGCAGCGCGCTGTCGGCTTTGATCCAGTCTTGGATAGCGGGCGTCTGGGTGAGCGTCAGGTCGATAGCGTCGAGCCCTTCGGCAAGCATCTGCTTGGCTTCGGGGTCGATGGTGAAGGTGTGGGCGGTGCCGCGATGGCTCAGCGTTTGCGCGGCCAGATCGACCGTCACCTCATCGCCCGCCAGCGCCTCAATCACATCGCGCGGCAAGGCGATAGGTAGCAGAAAGTTGCGCACGCAATTGCCTTGGAAGATCGGCGCGAAACTCTCGGCGATCACGGCTTTGATGCCATATTCCGCGAGCGCCCACACCGCGTGTTCGCGGCTGGACCCGCAGCCGAAATTCGCGCCGCCCGCGATGATCTGTGTGCCGCGAAACTCCGGCTGGTTCAGCGCGAAATCCGGGTTTTCGACCCGCGCATCGATATCGCAGTACCGCCACGGCGCAAACATTCCGTCCGCCAGCCCATCGCGCCCGGTGGAGCGCATTTCGCGGCTAGGAATGATCGTGTCGGTGTCGACATTGTCGACAAGGATCGGCGCCACACGCGCGGTGAGCGGGGAGGGGAAAGCGGTCACGCCGCCACCTCTGCATCGGAGCGCGCATAGTCGCGCGGGTCGGCGATCGCCCCGGCAATCGCGCTGGCGGCGACGGTTTCCGGTGAGGCGATGTGCGTAAGAATGCCGGGGCCCTGGCGGCCTTCAAAATTGCGATTGGTGCTGGAAATGGTGCGCGAGCCTTCGGGAAAGCCCTCTCCGCCTGCATAAAAGCACAAGCTGCATCCGCTCATCCGCCACTCAAACCCGGCGGCTTCAAACACCTTGTCGAGCCCTTCGGCTTCGGCGGCGCGCTTTACATGCAGCGATCCGGGCACGACCAGAGCGGTGCGGATCGAAGGCGCGATGCGGCGGCCTTTCAGAATGCGCGCGGCACGGCGCAGGTCGGACAGGCGCGAATTGGTGCATGAGCCCAGAAAAGCGACATCAATCGCAGTGCCTTGCAAGCGGTCTCCCGGTGCAAGGCCGATGTAATCATGCGCGCGCTGGGGGCCTTGCGGGACGCGCGCGGTCACCGGGATCGTGTGCTCTGGACTTGTCCCCCAGCTGACCATTGGCGCGATAGCGCCCGCGTCGATGGTGATCTCTTGGTCAAAGCTCGCATCAGCGGCGCTGGCGAGGCTGGCCCAGTGCGGGTCCGAGAAATCGGCAGGCGCGTAAGGCCGCCCGGCCAAGTACTCATACGTCACCGCGTCCGGCGCGATCAGTCCGGTCATCGCGCTGAACTCGGTTGCCATGTTGCACAGCGTCATGCGCGCTTCCATGTCGAGTACGCGCACCGCCTCGCCCGCAAACTCGACCACGTGGCCCGCACCGCCGCCCGCGCCATGCTGCGCGATCAGCGTCAGGATCATGTCCTTGGCGCTCACCCCTTCCGCCAGCGCGCCGGTGAAGGTCACGCGCATGGTCTTGGGCTGCTCCAGCCGCAGCGTGCCGGTGACCATCGCGTGTTCCGCTTCGGAGGAACCGATGCCCCATGCCAGCGCGCCAAACGCGCCTTGCGTGCAGGTGTGGCTGTCCGGGGCGACGAGCGTGAGGCCCGGCAGGACGATGCCTTGCTCTGGCGAGATGACATGGACGATACCCTGATCGCGGTCATTTACGTCAAATAGGGTGATGCCCGCCGCATTGGCCGCCGCGCGTGTTTCAGTGATGAAGCCCTCGCCGCCCTTCATCAAAGTACCGTCCCCGCGTCCGATCCGCGTGTCGACAATATGGTCCATCACCGCAAAAACGCGCGCGGGATCGAGCACGGTGCGCCCCATATCAGCCATGCGTTTCAATGCGGAGGCGCCGGTGCGCTCATGCAGGAACACCCGGTCAACCGCGATCAGCGACGCGCCGCCCGCGGTTTGCGCAATCTCGTGCGTGTCCCAGATGCGGTCGAACAGTGTGTGGCTCATGCTGAGGCCCGACCTCGGTTCGCTAGGTTCAGCTTCGCCTCACCAAGCTGCGCTTCCCCTCCCGCCTGCGAGAGGGGAGCGAGGCTTGCGGGCTTGCTCGTTAGTCGCAGCGGGGTGGGCAAATGCGGCATATTCGTTTTAGTCTCATGCTCAAGGGTTTGCGGCCATCCCCGCATCGATAGCCCGCCAGTCCTTTGTGACGAACTTTTCCTGAATCGCCGTGCGGGTTTCCAGCATCCCGTTGCGAATCCAGTGCCAGGTGCGGCAGCGGTTCTGGCCATCGTCGGAAATCTGGATCTGCTCATAGAGATAGAGCGAGGGATCGCCAGTGCGCTGCCAATAAAGCATCATTGTGCGGTTATATTCGTCCAGCGCCACTTCCGAGGCCCAGCCCTGAATCAGATCATTGTCCCACCAGATGCGCCCGTCGCGATAGGTCGCGGGAAAGTCGCGAATTTCGGTTTTGCCGTCGGCCCAAGTGTAGTGATTGGTCTGATGATAAGGAATGTCGTCCTTTCCGGTCATGCGGCACAGCAGGCGGCTGGCGTGCTGATCAATCAACTCGTCCTGCGCGTTGAAATAGGAATAGGTGCCGTCCCACACACCCTCATGGCGCGCGAGGAGCGGCATTTTCTCGGAAAATTCGGCAAAGGTCGTCATGTGCTGGTCCCTGAGTGTTGAAGCAGAAATTCGTGATAGCGGCGCGCGTTATCACCAGCCCGGATGCGGGCGAGTGCGCGTGTGGTGAGCACCTGCGGGTCAAGCTGCGCGGGGTCGAGCGGGATCGCATGCCCGGCGCTCGCTTCGTACCATGGCGCAAAGAAAGCCTCGGCGCGCGTGGCGGCCCAGGCGCGCTGGAGATAGCTGCCGAAGCGGTCAGGCGTCATATCGGGATAGAGCTGGGCGGGATCGCCTGCTGGCGGAGCGGGCCACACGATCTCGGACGCGTCAAGTGCCTTGGCGGCGGCGGTGATAACGGCCCCGATATCAGCGAAGGAATCCGAAAACCCATGTCCGGGCACGTCAATCGCGCATTCTCCGGGCGCGGGTTCGGTCATCGCCTGTGCCGGGCCATGTAGCACCAACCGCCCGCCGCGTGTGCCTTTCCAGTGGATCAGCCCGCTATCGAGTGTCAGCCAGCCTTCGCTCGCATCCTCGGCCAGCTTCGGCGTTTCATCCGCCTCCAAGCGCTCTTGCAGAAACGCAAGGCTCACCGCCTGATGGTCCGCCGGGGTCGCCACTTTGCGCGCCCGCCAGCCCGCAGGCATCGTGCCCAGCCGATCAATATGCGCCTGCAACGGGTCGCCGTCATAGGCGCTGATCAGGCAGGCCGGTGCGCCGCTCTCAGGCGCAGGAATATCGCGCGGCGCGCGCAAAACCGCGCCATAGCCCGCGCTGTAAGCATTGCCCGCATCCAGCATTTCCGAGACCGCTTGCGCGACCCGCGCAATGTCCGCATGGGCCACGCTCAGGCGCGCTTCCTCCCGCGTGTCGAACCACGGGAACACCCAGCTTTGCTCCAGCATCCGGTTCCACAACCAAGTGAGATGCTCCCCATAATCGGAGGGGTGGAATTCGGGCAGATAGCGCTCTCCGAAGATGCGCATTTCTTCTGGTGTCCAGATCGCATAGCCACCAATCGCGAGCCGCGAAAAGCGCTCCGGATGGCGTTTGACAGCGGTGACAAGGATGATCCCGCCGGAGTGGAAGCCATAAGCAGGGCAGCGCTTGACGCCCAGCGCGTCAAGAAATTCGATCAGCCCATCAGCGAAGGCGTCAATATCCGGGTCCGGCTGTGCCAATGGCTCACTTTGACCGAACCCCGGAGAGTCGGGTGCAATGCAGGTGAAGTGTTCACCCCATTGGCGCATCAGATCGGCATACTCGGCGCTGGAGCGCGGGCTTTGGTGCACCATCAGCAGCATGGGCCCGCTTCCGCTGCGGCGATAATGGACCTTGCGCGCAGGCCGTCTTTCGGCTGCGGGCAGAGTCAGAATGTGCCGGGTGATGCGGGTCAAAATGGGCCTCAAGTTGTCCGGACAAATTTTGCTCGACAAGCCTCTACGCAACTTTATTGTGGCTTGTCAAAGCGTGAAACGGGTGAGGATACCGATGAGTGAAATGGTAGGCACGAAAATGCCAGGCACCAAAATGGTAGAAGACGGCCGCACCGCGCGCCAGATTTTCGAAGAGGTCATGGCCAATCCCGCGCGCAAAAAATTCGGCTTTGGGCAGCGCCTTGCGATCGTGAATGTTGATGTGCAGCAGGCCTACACGCGCACCGATCTGTTCAAGACTGCCTATGAAACCGATCCGCGCCAGATTGAGCATATCAATACGATCAGCCGCCTCGCCCGCAAGAAGGGGATGCCGGTGATCTGGAGCCGGGTCGCCTACAAGGCTGACGCCGCCGATGCAGGCGTATGGGGCACGCGCACCGACACGCCCGACAGCTTGCAGAACATCAAATATGGCAGCGAGCGCCACGCCTATGACCCGCGCTGCGAGGTTGACGCGGATGATCTGCAATTCACCAAACGAATGCCCAGCAGCTTTTTTGAAAGCCCGCTGGCCAGCTACCTCACCTTCCACAAGGTTGACACAGTCGTGGTCACCGGCGGCTCAACCTCGGGCTGCGTCCGCGCCACAGCGGTCGATGCGCTCAGCTATGGCTATCGCACCATCGTCCCGATTGAGACCTGCGCGGACAAGCATGAAAGCTATCACTTCGCCAATCTCACCGATCTTCAGCTAAAATACGCCGATGTTGAACCGGTGCAGGCGGTGATCGACTGGCTTGAGGCGCAATAAGTCCATGAAAGAAGGCGCGCCCGATCCCGGACTCTACGACTATCAGGCCTATCGCGACCGGCCGAAACTGGCGTGGCCCGGCGGCAAATCCTGCGCGGTTTGGGTCGCGCCCAATCTCGAATATTACGAGATCGACCCGCCCGCCAATCCGCACCGCAAAAGCTGGCCCAAGCCGCACCCTGACGTGGTCGGCTATTCCTATCGCGATCACTCCAACCGGGTAAGCCATTGGCGCATGGCTGATGTGATGAGCCGCCACGGCTTTCCTGGCTCGGTCAGCCTCTCGGTTGCCTTGTGCGATCATCACCCAGACGTCGTCGCGGATGGCGTGGAGCGCGGGTGGGAGTTCTTCAGCCACGGTATCTACAACACGCGCTATTCATACGGCATGTCTGAGGGACAGGAGCGCGCGATCATCGAGGATTCGATTGAAACCGTTGGGCGCGCGACCGGACAGCGCATTCGAGGTTGGCTCGCGCCGGCTTTGACGCACACGCCGCGCACGCTCGATCTGCTGGCGGAGTACGAGTTCGACTATACCTGCGATCTGTATCACGATGATCAGGTGCAGGCTGTGAAGGTCGCAAATGGTGCGCTCGCCTCAATCCCCTACAGCCTTGAGGTGAACGACCATTACGGCTTCAACGTCTATGGCATGTCGGGCCGCGAATACGCCGATTGCCTGATCCGCCAGTTTGAGCGGCTTGCCGAGGAAGGCGAGCGGACGGGGGCTGGCACTGTGATGTGCGTGCCACTCCACGCCTATCTGATCGGCCAGCCGCACCGGATCGGCCCATTTGAAGAGGCACTTGCTCACATTGCCGCAGACCCGCGCTGCTGGAAAGCGCGCGCGGGCGAGATTGTGCAGCATTGGAAAGACAATTCGGGGAGCGCCGCGCGATGAGCCTGCCTGCCGATTACACCACTTATCCCCGCCGCCGCGAAGGGTATGACCACGCGCTTTACCCGTGGTCCAACATGCACACCCGCGCGCCTGTTGCATGGCCCGGCGCCGCGAAGGTCGCGGTGTGGCTGTGCGTCAGCCTTGAATGGTTTCCGATTCTACCCGAAGACAAACCCTTTCGCGCGCCCGGCCATATGGTTACGCCCTATCCCGATTACCGCCACTACACGGTGCGCGATTACGGCAACCGGGTGGGCGTGTGGCGGATGCTGGACGCGTTCAAGGCGGCGGGCGTCACCGCCAGCTTTGCGACCAATGCGGCGGTGGCAGAGCGTTACCCCGCGCTGATCGAAGCGGTGCTGGCGGACGGACATGAGATCATCGCGCATTCGACTGATATGAACGGCACCATCACCAGCGAGCTGCCTGAAGCCGAAGAGCGCACCCTGATCGCAGACAGCCTTGCGCGCTTGGGAGCGGCTTGCGGGGTGAAGCCGACCGGCTGGCTCAGCATCGCGCGCTCGCAAAGCTGGCGCACGCTTGATCTGCTGGCCGAGCATGGGCTTGCCTACACCTGCGACTGGGTGAACGATGAACTGCCCTATCGCATGACCAACGGGCTGGTGAACCTGCCGCTCAATACAGAGCTGTCTGACCGCATGATCGTCGCCACGCAGCAGCATTCGGCGCAAGGCTGGGCGCAGATGATGCGCGACAGCTTTGACTGGCTCGCCGCGGAGGCCACAGGCACGGCTTACACAGCTGGCGGGGGGCGGATGCTGCCGATCCACCTGACGCCGTACATCATGGGCCTGCCATACCGTATTGGCGCGCTCGAAGACCTGCTGGCTGATCTTACCGCGCGGCCTGATGCGTGGTTTGCGCCGGGCGCGCAAATTGTCGCTGAATGGGAGCGCCAAGCATGAGCGTGATGACAGCCCGCAACCCGCGCACAGGCGCGCAGGACTATGAATTCGCTTTCAGCATTGCTGAGGAAATCACAGCGCAGGCGCGGCGGTTGCGCGATGCGCAGCCTGCTTGGGAAGCCAGCGGACCCGAAGCGCGCGCCGCGGTGCTGATGCGCTTTGCCGACGCGATCGAAGCCCACGCCCCCGCCATTGCTGCGGCGCTCACCATCGACACCGGGCGCGGCGCGGTCTCCTGGATCGAAGTGCAAGGCGCGGCCGGCAATATCCGCCGCTGGGCCGCCCGAGGCCCTGAGCTGTTCGCGGCGCTGGATCGCGGGCCAAAGGCGTCCGCCACGCCGGGGATCGAGATCATCACGGACTATTCCGCTGTCCCGCTGTTTGGCGCGATTGCACCGTGGAACTTCCCGGTCATTCTCAGCCATATTGACGCTGTGCCTGCGCTGATGGCGGGCTGCGCGGCTTTGGTGAAACCGTCCGAGGTTACCCCGCGCTTTGTTGAGCCGATGCGCGCGGTGCTCGCTGAGGTGCCCGAATTGCCGCTCGCTTATGTGATGGGCGGACCGGATGTGGGGCAGGCTCTGATCGAAGCGGTCGATTATGTCTGCTTCACTGGCTCAACCGCGACAGGACGCAAAGTTGCCGAAGCTGCTGCGCGCAACCTGATCCCGGCCAATCTGGAGCTGGGCGGCAAGGATCCGATGATCATCACCGCCAACGCTGATCCCGAATGGGCGGCGGGGGTGGCGCTGCGCAGCTCCATCGTCGCCACCGGGCAGGCGTGCCAGTCCATCGAGCGCATCTATGTAGCCGCCGCAATCGCCGAGCCGTTCATGGCCGCGCTCATGAATGCGGTGGGCGACGTTCAGATCACCTATCCCGACGCCAATGCTGGCCATCTGGGGCCGTTCATTTTCCCCGATCAGGCGGCAAAAGTGCAAGCCCAGATCGATGATGCCAAAGCGAAGGGCGCACAGGTTATCTCGGGCGGCCAGGTTGAGGATTTGGGCGGGGGCAAATATCTGCGACCCACCATTATCACCGGCGTCACGCCCGATATGGCGGTGATGCGTGAGGAGACCTTTGGCCCGGTTCTGCCGATCACCGTGTTCGACGATCTCGACGACGCGATATGCATGGCGAATGATACCGAATACGGCCTCTCCGCCGCTGTGCTCGCCGGGTCGCTGGACGAAGCGGCCAGCATTGCGCCGCGTCTCAATGCAGGCGCGATCTCGCTTCAGGATGCCTCGCTCACCAGCATGGTTGGCGATGCGGCAAACCAATCGCGCGGGACCAGCGGGCTTGGCCCCAGTCGTATGGGCGACACCGGCATGACCCGCTTCCTGCGCGAACAGGCGCATATCCGCCAGACCGGCGCGCCGCTGCAGATTGATGCCTATCGCGAAGGGCAGATGGGGTGAGCAACCGCGCCCAGCTTGCCGCCGCAATGCCCGCCATGCTGGCGCATGAGGGCTGGTGGGACGGCTGGTATCGCCATTACGACGCTGACGGCGCGCCAATCGACGCGCACAAGGTCAAAACCCATTGCGAATTTCCCGACACCGGCGCTGCGCACTACATCCAGCACAATTGGCTGAGCTGGGAAGACGGGCCAAATGCCGGCCAAACGGCCGTGTACGAATTTGGCGGCACGCTGAAGGGCGACCGGCTGTTCTGGGACACGGACCGCTTTTCAGGCTATTGCTGGCAGACCAGCGAAGCGACTTTGATGCTTAAGCTTGACCGGCTGGACGAACCGGGTGCTTATTATATCGAGATGATCAACATCGCTCCGGACGGGCAAAGCCGCGCGCGCACCTGGCAATGGTTCAAGGACGGCAAGCCTTGGAAGCGCACCCTGTGTGATGAAATTCGGTGCGATGAACGGAGAACTCCCGCCCCATGATACTCGCTTTGATACTGGCGCAGGCTCTGCCTGATACCGCGAAAGCACCGCCCCCGCCGCAATCGACCTGCGATGCGCCGGTCTTCATGGTGGTCGAAGGCGTCACGCTCGACCGCGCGCGCATGGGGCAATACGCCGCCGCTATCGCCAAGAGTGAAATCTACCAGAAGCTGGGCGGGTACTACGTCACGGTGCCGCGTCCGCTCGAAGTGTTCGAAGGCGAATTGCCGCCCGATTACGTCAACCTCACTGTGCGCTTTCCCTGCCTTGCGAACGCCCGCGCGTTCTGGAATTCCAAGGTCTATCAGGAAACCATCCGCCCGATTCGCCTAAACCCGAGCGCGGGCGATTACCGCGTCGCGATCTATGCCGAGGCACCCTTGCGCGAAGACATGGTCGGGCGCGTGGGCGATGCGCGCTTTACCGCCGATTTCTCCAACCCCGCCATCCCTCAGGTCAACCCGCCCGTGGCTGGACCTCGAGTGGTTGGCGAGAAGCCACCAGCCAAACCAGAAGGAGTAAGCAAATGAGTGTCGAACTCCAGCATCCGATGAAAGCCGACGCAACGCCTGAGGATATTGCGCGTGGCCGCTTCGTCTCTGGCATGCGTTCGTTGATCCTCAACGATCTCGCCGGCGATATGCGCTCCGCCTATGAACGCCGCGCCGCGCCTGCTTTTGCCAAAGAGCATGGCCGCGAGCCTGCCACCAGCCGCGAGGCGCATCAGGCGTTGCGCGGTGATCCGGCCTTCAACATTTACTCCGCGATGCGCGTGCAGGCGCAGAAAATGGTCTGGGCGAGCGTCGCGCAAAGCGTCGAGCGCGAAGCCGACAGGCTGAGTGCACAGGCGCAGGCGGTGGCGGAGCTGGAAGGCTCCCTGACGCTCAACCCGGATCTCGAAGTGCCCAAGAACGTCCATGCCATCGACGTTCATCTGATGCCCGGCAGCTATACGCGCGGGGCGGACAGCCTTGAAGCGGGTGCGGTCTATGATCGCGGCCTTGCGGTGTTTTCGATGGGGCTGATGGGCGCAAACCTAGACGATATCGGCCTGTCCATGAGCCAGTATATCAAGCAACGCTTCCCTGATTTCGCGCCGACCCGCATCCTCGATACCGGCTGCACGATCGGCCACAACACGCTGCCATGGAAGCAGGCCTACCCTGAGGCGGAAGTCCACGCGATTGACGCAGCGCCCGGACCGCTGACCTATGGCTCAGCGCGCGCCAAAATGCAGGGGCAGGCGGTCCACTTCGAGCAAATGTGCGCCGATGATCTCGCCTTTGAAGACGCCAGCTTTGATGTCGTATGGTCGAGCATGTTCCTGCACGAGCTTTCCAAGAAGCAGCGCGCGCAGTGCTTTGCGGAAGCCCACCGCGTGCTGAAACCGGGCGGACTGCTGCTGCATATGGAACTGCCGCCCAATGAGCAGATGGGCGCGTTTGACGGCTTCTACCTCGATTGGGACAGCTATTATAACAACGAGCCATATTACAAAGGCTATCGCGATGAACGCCCAATCGATCTGTGCACGCGCGCGGGCTTTGGTGAGAGGGACTTCTTCGATTTTGTTGTGCCCTCCATCGGCATTTACGGCGAGCAGGCGGTGGCAGACGCGGCGACCGGTGACCGAGCCGAAGGCGTCGGACAGGAAACCACCGGGCGTCTTGCCGAAGGCGTGATGTGGTATGGCTTTGGAGCGTGGAAAAAGTGAGCGAGAAACTGCGCCCTGAAGATGCGCCGCCCAGCCTTTATGACGATCAGGGGAATCCGCGTTTCTTTGCTGACCCTGCCATGGACCGCTTTGTCGCGGTGGTGATGAACCTCGCGCAGGAGGTTTGGGTGCAGGAAGAACGCCTGATCGCCTTGGAAGAGGCGAAGTCTGGCGAGCCGGTGGATCGTGAAGCCAAGGTGGAGGAATTCATCGACCGGGTCTTTGCACCGATCAGAGAGGCGTGAGCATGATGAAGGCGTGGGAAATCGGAAACCGCTCCGGGCTTGGCGGCTTGCGCGAAGTCGAACGTAATGTGCCGGAGCCCGGCCCGGGTGACCTGCGCGTGCGCGTGCTGGCCGCTGGCCTCAATTACCGCGACCTGATGATCCTGCGCGGCGATTATGCGCCCGACCAGCCCGACACCCGCATCCCCCTCACCGATGGCGTGGGCGTGGTCGAAGCTTTGGGTGAAGGCGTCGAAGGCTTTGCTGTGGGTGACCGGGTGGTGGCGGCCAACTTCGTCGATTGGGACCCTCAGAGCGGCTTTGGTTTCCATATCTTTGGGCGCGATGTGGGCGTTTCGATGGATGGCTGGTTGGCTGAGAAGGTCGTGCTGCCTGCCAAGGCCGCGATCACAGTGCCGGACACCGTCTCAGATGCGACCGCCGCGACCCTCGCCGTGGTGGCGGGCACAGTTTGGCACGCAATGGTCGCCTTTGGAGAAGCAGGTCCGGGCAAGCTGGTGTTGGCGCAAGGGACGGGCGGCGTCTCGATCTTCGCTCTGCAACTCGCCAAGGCGCTGGGGGCGGACTTCGCGATCACCTCTTCGAGCGATGAAAAGCTTGCCCGCGCGCGCGACATGGGCGCGGATTACACCGTCAATTACCGCGATCACCCCGAATGGGCCGCGCAATTGCTCAAGGTCACGCAAGGGCGCTTTGCTGACACCGTGGTCGACACAATCGGCTTTGGCGATTTCGCGCAGACGCTGGCGGCGACTGGACCGGAAGGGCGCATCGGCACGCTCGGCGCGCTATCCGGCTCACCTCAGGACAGCGGCGACTTCGGTCAAGGCGCAATTCTGGGCAAGAACATCACGATCAAAGGCATCACCAGCGGGCACCGTGGGATGTTTGAGGCAGCGCTCGCGGTGATGGCCGAAAAAGGCATTGAAACGCTGATCGACCGGACCTTCTATTTCGACGACGCCCGCGCTGCCTACGAACACCTCGAAAGCGGCGCACATATGGGCAAGGTCATGGTTCAAGTGGCCGAACGCCGTAGCACCCCGCGAGAGTGAGCGTCTTCATCGTGAAGTCCGGCCATCGCTTTTCTATCGCGCTTATTGCGGGAACGCTCGGCGGGTGCGCTGGCAATGGCTCTGAATTGGAAGACGCGTTGTCGGCGCGCGAACCGTGCGATGTTGCCGTCCCTGCAAGTTTTGGGCGAGACAAGAAGCGGCAAAAGAACCCGCGTGCCTGCGAGCTGCCCACGGCAGAGCGAGTCGCATACATTTGTGCAGTCCATGATCTGGTTCGGTCAGCTGATTACGTGCCGACAGAATTTGCGGACGATGGCACAATTATTTCAGGAGACCCCACTCCCGAATACTCTGTTTCTGAGCTCACATGCAGTTTTGCAGACCAAGGACGCAGCCGAGCGAGTTGCAGATTCCTGCTCACCAAGCCAGATGGCAGTGCCAAAATGGCTCCCGCCAGCGCTGATCTTACTTATATCTATTGGCAAGACCACGGACCAACCTGGCACATCTATGGCACCCGATGGACATTGGATAAGGCTTGCTTGCCGAGCGGCTGACTGGCTTTGGCTCGTGACTGCCTCAAGCCAATCCTACCGCTCCAGTTCCACCAGCTCATAGCGATTGCACATATAGCCGTCGATTGCGCCATAGACGAGGACGTGGTCTTCATCAGCGGTGACCCACATGTCGTAATCGGGATGCGTTTTGCCGCCCATGCCGTCTGCGTCCGCATCGTCGATGAAGCGGAAGTGGCGGCAGGCGAAGGTGCCTGCTTTGACCGTTTTCTCCGCCTCGCCGACATATTCGAGCGTGATGAACACTTCCGAGATCTGCGGCGGCGTCGCGCCGCGATGGTCGGGAGAGGGGAGGAAGACCCGCAATTTGCGTTTGTGCGGGCCTTGGGCGGTGTCCATGATCCGCGTCAGGAAGCCGTCGCCGACAATCGGATGCGTGCCGAACCCGTCAAATGCGCCAACGTCCTCGCGCACTTCGGAATTGCGCCCAATGGACGGTCCTTGGCTCTCGCAGACAATCGCGTCGTTTTCCGGTTGGTATGCCATCCAGCCTGAGCCCAGAAACTCATCGCCCAGCGTCAAATGCACCAGCAGATTGCGCGGCATTTTATCCGGCCCAATATGGCAGGTGATGTTGCGCAGCACGGTCGGCTCAGGCTCTTCGATCTCGCACTGCGCGCTCATGGTGATCGAGCCATCGGCGTGGTGCGAAAAGTTGAACCATTCGCGCCCGCGCTCGCGGTTCGCCCATTCGGGCTTGGTTGAGGTGTAGCTGATCCGGCCCCTGACGTTACGGTGCTTCATTATATGATCCCCGCCTTGTCGAGCCGCTCAATCACGGCAGCCTGACGGCGGCGGAAATAGTCGCGTTCGGGGATGGCGGGCTTGCCGCCTTTGAGCATGTCCTCCTGCGCAAACGGCTCTGCCGCGGCTGCGTAGGCAGCGGCAAACAAAGCGGGGCGCTGGCGGGCGAGGTAATTGGTCATCGCAGGTGTGCGGCGCGCCTCGCGCAAGGCGCCAAGGTCCAGCGTGGCGAAGGCGGTAAACGTCTCTCCATCGCCCGATTGCGCCACCACGCGGCCTTTCCAATCGACCACCTGGCTGTTCCCCTCCGCGCTCGACAGCGGCATCGCGGTGCCTGAAATCCCCGCCGTGTTGGCGGAGACGACATAAGCAAGATTCTCAAACGCGCGCGCCTGTTTGGCGATATCCTTGTTGGTGGCGATGGGTGAGCCAACCTCGCTGGAGGAATGGCAAAACACCTCGGCCCCGCGCAAGGCGAGCGCGCGGGCGATTTCGGGGTAAAGGATTTCCTCCGACGCCACAGCGGCCAGATTGCCGATGTCGGTGCGCGCCACGGGGAAGACGCCTTCGAGGCCGTATTTGTCCAGATACGCCTCCCACACATCGTGCGGGGAAGGCGCAAACATGGAGACAAGCCGGCGATAGCGCAGCACCACATCGCCCGATGGTGCAACGATAAAGCAGGTCTGGAAGTAGAAATCAGGAAACGCCTCATCCGTCTCATAGGCGTTGCCCGCAAGAAAGACGCCGAGCCGCTGCGCCACCGCGCCCAACGCCTCATATTCCGGGCCACCCGCTGCCCATCCGACGCGAGCGGCGAAATCGGGAATGCTGATGCGCCCCGGATAAGAGGTGAAGAGGTATTCGGGCAGCACCACCAGCTTCACCGGTTTGCCCGCATATTGGGCGATAAAGATCGAGGAGGTGCGGATTGGCCCTTTGATCGCCGCGATATGCTCCAGCATGGCGGCGCGCGCGGCGGCGGTGTCTGGCAGCGCTTCCAAAGAGCGCGCGGTCAGCTGCATGGCAACAGCGCTATAGCTTTGAGGGTCTGTCACGTTCTCTCCTTGAGCAGCACTGAAAGGCACCTGAGACGCCAGCGCGGCGCACACACCGCTTGCCATGGCGCGTCTGCGGTCGAGTTCCACGCCAGCCCGCCTTGTTATGTCAGGCCGAGCGAGCCGGGGTTCATCAACCCGCGCGGATCGACCTGGCGTTTAAGCGCTTCGAGCATCGCCCATCCTGCTGGATCATGGCTTTCCTTAAGCGGATAGGATCGCGCGATCTGCAAATGGATCGCGCCCATATCCTGAAAGATCGCGATGACGCGCTCGCGCAGTTCGAGCACCAGAGCGGTCGCCTCCGGGCTGTCCGCCATGGTCGGCAGTTTGGCGAGGTGATCGGGTTCAAGGCTTTGCTGGTGCAGCGGGTTTTGCTCGCCCGGCCAGAAGAAGACCGGCTCAATCAGGCACGAAGAGCGCCCCGTCGCCGCGATCAGCGCGCCGGTTTCCACGCCGAGCCGCTCCATCGCCTCGCGTTTTTGAGCAAACAGCGCCTGCAAGCGGTCCCACGCGGCGATCAGCTTGGAATGCGGCAGGAAGCCGTGCACGGGCACCCAGCGCTCGCCTTCCGGGCCGAGCATCGAATTGGGCGGCGGGAAGGGATTGGCGCGCAGGATTTTGGGGATCGAGTTTTCGACTACGCTCCCGCCCGCCTCGCGCACGATGGTTTCAATCGCGCGCATATCCGCATCAACGCCCGACTGGTGGCGGCCTTCCGCGATGCAGTGCAGGCTGAAGGGCACGTCATCAAGGAAACCGCGCCCTGCCATTGCGACCTTCGCGCCTTCCCTCAACGCCTTCAGCATGCCGCCCGACTTGGCCTGTTCTTTGACCATATTGCCGAATTGCCTGGCGTCCTTGACCAGACTGTCGCGCTTCATCCGCTGGGCTTGCAGGAACGGGTCAAACGCAAAGCTTTCCGCCGCCAGTTCCGCGCGCGCAATCTCGCTCATCGCGGTGAGCAATTCGTCGTGGTTCGCGAAGCTGAACGAGCCATAGGCAAAGGCGCTTGCCTCGCGCACCAGTTTCAAGGTGACGCGCGCCTTGACGCCAAACGCGCCGCAATCGGCCGCAAACAGGCTTGTGAGGTCAGGGCCGTAGGGGCGGAAGAAATCCGAACCGGTTGAGACGATGGTGCCGTCGGCCAGAACCACGTCAAAGCTGATCGCCGCATCCACCGCGCTGCCGCCGCGTGCGCCCCAGAACAGGCCGTTCTGGCTCATCCCGCCGCCAACACTGGCGCGCAGGCCCGACAAAGTGCCCCATGCAAGCGCGCGCAGGCCGAGCGGTTTAAGCTCGCGGAACAGTTTGTCCCAGCTGCATCCGGCCTCCACCGTCACCGTCATGTCCGCTTCATTGATATCGAGAATGCGGTCGAGCGAACGGGTGTCAATCAGCAGATGCGCGCCGCCTTCATAAAGGTAGCCGCCTGTATAGCTCATCCCCCCGCCGCGCGGGACAATGGCGATGCCGGCGCTGGTGGCCGCGCCAATCCCGGCGGCAAGCTCTTCGACACTGGCGGGCTGAAACACCGCAAGCGGCGGCGTGCCTGAAGTCAGAACGTCATGACTGAACAGCGCAAGGCTCGCCTCATCCGTCAGCAGCGCGCTGTGCGAAACGGCGGCGCGAACCGGGGCGAGCAGGTCTGCGGAAGGGGCGTCAGCGGCGAGAGTGGCCATCAGGCGGGCTCCAATTTCGCATTGGGTTCAGGTTCGGCTTCGGGAAAGCTCTCAGGATAGCGGCCCAGCAACAAAAGCAGCGCGCCGCCGATGATGAAGGCGAAAATCGACAGTTCGAGGATCGGATTATAGCTGCCGGTGCGATCAAACACCTGCGCGTAGATGATCGGCGATGCGGCGGAAAACAGGCCGAAGGGCATGTAGAGCATCCCGTAGATCTTGCCGTAATGCGCCATCCCGAAATAGCGCCCCGTCAGGTATGCGATCAGATCACTCTCAGCGCCCGCCGCAAAGCCGAGCAGGAACCCGGCCAGCGCGGCGACTGGAAAGGCCAGACTGTCCCCCAGCAGCAGCCATGCAGAGATGGCGGGCAGGCAGAGCAAGGGGAAGGCCACAATGCCTTGCCAGAACCGGTCCAGCAGCGCGCCGGTGATCAATCGCCCGGCAAAGATGCCAATGCCCAGAATTCCCATGACACTGGCGGCGGTTTGCGGGTCGAGGTCGCGCAGGCTCAGCATTTTGGGCATGTTGATGAATGCCCCACCAAACGCGCCCGCGATCAGCGCAATGCTCAGCCAAATCACGTAAAAGCGGTAATCAGAAAGCGCTGCGCCTAGGGTCTTGCCCGTCAGCCCGCCGGTTTCGCTTTCTATGGCTGCCGGACGTTCTTCAGGGCGCGGCTCGCGGAAAAGGAGGAAGTTCACGACCGCCGCGAGGATCGGAAACACCGCTATGATCGCGAACATGGAGCGCCAGCCATAGGCTTCGATAGCCCAGACTGCGACTTTGGGGATCACCATGGCGGCAAGGCTCGTGCCCATCAGCAAAATGCCCAGAGCAAGACCGCGATTGGCGTAGAACCACAGATTGATCGCGCGGCTCCAAGTCACTGGGGTCGACCCGATACCGACAATCCCGACCAGCACCCAGAGCCCGTAATAGCTGTAAAGCGTGGCGGTAGTGTTGGCCGTGGGCGTGAGCGCTATGGCCGCAAACGCGATGCCGAACGCGAACAGCGACCACAGCGCGACGGGGCGCACGCCATAGCGATCCGCCATCCAGCCAAAGACCGGTGCGAGCAGGCTGGCGATCACGCCGAACAAGGTGATCGGGGTGACGATCTGCGTTTGTGTCCAGCCGAACTCGTCGGTCAGCGGTACGGCGGTGAACCCGATGACGTTGAACGGTATCGGTGAGGCGCCGCACATCACGCCAAGCGTTGCCGCGAGCAGGACTTTCCAGCCCTTCGCAAATTCGCCGCTGCCATGAGCTTTCGTGCCGCTGTCGCGCTGCTTGGGCCGAACGCCTGCGCCGGTGCTTTCAAAGCCTCCTTCGCTCAACGTGCCTCTCCCTGATCGGCCAGTTTCGCCCCAGCCGCTGCGCGCACAATCCGCGCGACGCCTTCAGGGTCGCTCACCATCGCATCATGCCCGGTTTCCAGCGCCAGCGTGCGCCATGCCGGATCCTCCTGCAACTGGCGATAGACCCAGCCGAACTGCGTCTGCGCTAGCGCAGGCGCGGTGCAGTGGACATAGGTCGCGGGCAGTCCGCGTGGCCCGCCATTTGTGAGCGCAATCGGATCAAGCCAGGTCTTGAGCGGGTGCGGGGTCAACTGGCGCGCGACCCAATCGTGCAGCGGGTGATCCTCAGGCACGCCCAGCATCGCAGGCGGGAACGTGGCCAAAGCCACGCCATCGGGCGCAAGCGCGCGCATCGCGGCAATCGCGCCGTCAATCACAGCTTGCGGGCGCGGCTCGCCATAGCTCAGCATAGTCTCGCCATCCTTGGGCAATGCTGCATCGAGATATACGATATGCGCGATGCGCCCCTTCAACCGGTCCGCGACCCCGGTGATCACCATGCCGCCATAGGAATGGCCGACCAGCACGAAGTCTTCGAGGTCTTCGAGCAGGACTGAGAGCATCACGTCTTCGATATGCGTCTCCAGACCGACATCGGCGGTCAGCTCATTAGCGCGGCTCCCAAGGCCGGTTAGCGTAGGTGTCAGCACGCGGTGGCCTGCCGCTTCCAGCAAAGCGCGCACCGGGTCCCAGCACCAGCCGCCATGCCATGCACCATGCACCAGCACGATATCGCGCGGGCGCCGGGTTTGGGCCGCCAGCGAACCAAGCCCGGCACTCAGCAGCGCAGTTCCAGCAACAGCGCCGCTGGCTGTGGTGATAAACTGGCGCCGATCAGAGCCCGCCCGCTGGCTCGGTTTATTTTGCACGATAGAACTCCGTCAGATTTCCATCGGGATCGCGCACTGCGAACATGTCAATCGCCGCGCCCTCCTGGCCCAGCGCGCTGATCGCAAGCGTGCTCCCGTCTCTCTCGATCGTAACGCTACCCTGCTCCAGCGTGGCGCGATAGTCATCAAACGCAAGCACCGGGTACCGCACGGAGATGATCCCGAGATTGGGGAACGAGGCATATTCGGAAAAGTCGCGGCCCTCGAACCCTTCAAACGCCATCAGCTCGATCCGCCCTGCCTCGCCCGGTAATTCAGGCTGCACCACAGCGGCGCGGCGCACCAGCTTGGTCGCGAGATTGGCTGGCACGGAGAAATTGTTCACGCGCGGCTCTGGATCAGTGAAGGGCGCATCGAACAGCACGCCAAGCCGCAGCCGGTCGCGATACCAGGCGAGACTGGCGGGCTGATCCTTGACCATGCGCATCGTGTTGAACGCGCGGCTTAGCTTGCCGACGGGAAAGCCGGTGAAGGCCGGGCTCTTGCGCTCATACAAAGCGTAATTGACGCCGTGCGGAGCGCGGATGACGACGTTGACCAGGTCCGATCCGCCAAAGCTGAATTCGTAAGGCTGGCTTTCCGCCCACCAGCCGCGCGCAATGGCAGCGTCGAACATGGCGCGCGCATTGCTGGTGCGCAGCATGATCGAGAAGATACCGCCTGTGTCCCACGGCCGCGCGGCCAAGCGGATCGGGCGCTGCTCTCCCGCGCCGTCCAAGCGGACAAATCGAATGCAGCCCGCCTGATCGGTGTCTGGCGCGCAGATTTTGAGGAAAACGCCGGACACCGCGTCCGGCAGGCCCCAATAGTTGAGCTCGCTCTTGGACAGCGCGCCAGCAGAGGTCTTTCGCCACCCGCCATCTTCGACGAGCCACGCAGAGCTTGCCTCAAGGTCAGTGACGCTGACGACCACTTCGCTCCACGCTCGCACGCCGAAACCTGCTGCGCTTTTCTCAGCCTTGGGCTCAGCATGAGCGGGTACACCGGGCAAAGCCAAAGCGGCGGCAAGCCCGAAGGCCGCCGCCGCCATGGATTTCAGGACAAAAGGGATGACTGGCATGCGCGCGTTACCCCCGCTCCTGCCCGCCTAAAAATCAACCTTGGCGCGCACGATCCATGTGCGCGGCGGGTTGAGGTAGCTGAAGTTCGCTAGCGCGCTTTCAACCGCCTCTTCATCAAAGCAATTGCGGCACTCCGCAGTCAGGGAGAACCCGCCGGTATGCGCCAGAGTGACCCCGCCATTGACGATCCAGCGCGCCGCGCTGAATGAGCCCGACGCCGGATCAATCGGATCACCAAGGCCCAAAGTGTTGGTCGGGAAGAGCGTACCGGAGGGACCGGTGACCGCTTGATCGAAAAGTGTGAGCTCGCTGGTTCCGACTTCACTGTCAGAGCGCCAGTTGGCGTTGGCGAACGGGCGCACGGTGACGTCGCCCGCTTCGATATCGTAGCTGCCGCCGAATGAGATGGTGAAGTCCGGTGTGCGGACCGGCTCTGCCAGCGATCCATCCGGCGCAACGATGCCTACGCCGCAAGCAGCCGCGTTGTCTGCGCCCGTCACATTCGGGATCAGCCCAGCGGCCAATTGCGCAAGGCAATCGGTTTGCTGTGCCGCGACACCCTGAACGCCAAACTCGTCAATCGCGGGCGAGCTGGGATCGAGCCGATATTCGTCATCCTGATAGCCCAGCGAGGCGAACAGGTTCAGCCCGTCAACCGGCACCGTGGTCAGCTCCACTTCGATGCCGCGGTTGCGGTAATTGGCGAAGTTACGGGTGAGAAAGGCGAGCGAGCCATCCGGGCGGATAAACGCAGACGGCGTCTGCAGCCCTTCGACATCGAGCCAGAACGCCGTGACGTTAAGCCGCACTGCATTGTTGAACAGGTCCGACTTAAAGCCCGCTTCATAAGACCATGCGGTCTCTGGGCCGAACGGCAGCAATTCGCTGGGCGAGGTGCCGCGCGCGTTCCAACCGCCCGACTTGAAGCCGCGCGTGGCGGACGCAAACAGCAGCACATCATCCAGATCATACTGGATCGCAAAGCGCGGCGTCCAAAGGTCAACCGATTGCTCTGGCGGGATGGCCAGGCCGTTATTCGCAGTCAGGTTAGCGGTGTCGATGCACGTGCTCGGTCCAAACTGCGCCGCCGCCTGACACAGGCCATTGCCCAGACGCGGACGGTTGTCCGAGATTTCAAAGGTCTTGGTCTCGTCGGTGTAGCGAATACCGGCGGTGACCGTCAGGCGATCAGTCAGGTTCACGTCAGCCTGCACATAGCCTGCCCACGCTTCTGCCGTGTTGGTAATCGTGCGATCCGCAAGGATCAGAGGGAAGCCGTCAGGCGGCGGTCCACCCGGTCCGAGATTGAGCGAGAAGATGTCGCCGAAATCGGTCCGGTTGTCCTCATAGAAATAGTAGATCCCGCCGACCACATCGATCAGGCCATCAGCGATTGAGCCGGTGAATTTCACTTCCTGCGTGAACTGCGTGTGCTCCCCTTCATTGGCGATGGTAAAGCCGCCAAAGGTGAAGCCTGTCACTGGCGGAACCGGGTTCGAGGTGTTGGGCAGCCCGCGCCCATCGGCAAAATCGAGCGCGAAGTCCTGCCCGATATCGACGAAGCCGGTGATGATATTCATCGTCCAGTCGTCATTGAGATCAATTTCAAGGTTGGACGACACGAAGTCCATCGTCGCTTCGTTGCCAAGGCCGAAATTGGCCTTGTCGCCGCTCAGCAGCGGGCCAAACACAGGGCTGACGAAATTGCCGTCTTCGGTGAGGCCGGTTGTGACAAAGCGTCCATCGCAATTGGTCGGGTTGGCCGGGTCGCAATCAAAGTTCAGGATATTGCCGGAATCGGCGAATGTGTGAATGTAAGAGCCATTCCAGCGCACGCTGTCTGACAGCTCTCCGCGCAGGCCCAGCCGCACGCCCCAGCCATCGTTTTCGTTAGTCCGCTCTCCGGTTGTCGTGTTGATCGCATAGCCATCATCATCCTGAAAATAGCCGGAGATCTTGACGGCGAAGCTGTCGGCCAGCGGAACATCAATCGATGCGCGGGCGAGCTTTTGTTCATAGGCACCATAGCCGATTTCGGCATAGCCGGCGAATTCATCGCCCGGCTCGCTCATCACGACGCTGATCGCGCCGCCGGTCGTGTTGCGGCCAAACAGCGTGCCCTGCGGACCACGCAGCACTTCCACCCGGTTCACATCAAACAGCGAGAGGTTGTTCGCGTTCTGACGCGAGAGGTAGATATCGTCGATATAAGTGCCGATGGGCGGATCGAAGGTGGCGATGCTTTCCGTGTTGCCGATGCCGCGCAGGTAATACGCGTTCGCTGTGCCAAGGCCGGTGTTGTTCAGCCCGACAAGGTTGGGCACGAATTGCGCGACTTCGAGCGCATTGGCGATCCCGCGCCGCTCCAGCTCAACATTGTTGAACGCGCTGATCGCAATGGGGACCTCTTGCACGCTTTCCTCGCGGCGCTGCGCGGTCACGATAATCGTGGAGACGCCGGACTGCTCCTCCGCCTCTTCGGTATCGGTGTCCTGCGCCAAGGCAGCCTGCGGCGCAGCGGCCAGCGCCAGCGCAGAGGTCATGCACAAGGCCGGCACTGCGCGGCGGACGAAGGCAAAAGGCCTTTGAGCGGTTTTGACGGATTTCTGCACGGACGGGTGAGCTCCTTGTGGCATTGTGGTCTCCCGAAGGAGGCTGCGTGACGATCCCATGAACTCAAAGTTGTCCGGACAAACGCTTGCTTGTCAAGCAAGGAAATGCGAATTGTCCGGACAAAGTGAAGCAATGTGTCGTGTCGCGTGACGCAAACGCAACACTTTTGCGCACCGCATAATTCCGTATGTTCAACCGTATCACCTTGGGGCTCATCGATGGAATTCACCGCCTACGCTTACCCAGCGCTGGTCTACACACACTTGCTGCTGTTCGTGCTGTGGCTTGGCGCGGATGTTGGGGTGTTTGTGCTCGGCCAGCACTTTCGCAAACGCGAGAAATGGTCGCTTGATCAGCGCATTGCGCTGCTGACGCTGCTGGTGGAAATTGACATGGTGCCGCGCAGCGCATGGGCGCTGATGGTGCCTTTATCGCTGAGCGTGGTGAGCCTTGGTGGCTGGTGGGCGGTGCCGATCTGGCTGACGATTGCGGCATGGGCCATCGGGCTGTTCTGGCTGTGGCTGGTGTGGGATTCGCATTGGCACGACCAGACCCCGCGTGCGGCGCGCAATCGCCAGATCGAAGGCTGGCTGCGCTGGCTGATCGGTGGTTTTTACATCTGGCTGGGCGCGCAAAGCCTGATTCTGGGCAACCCGCTCGCGCCACAATGGCTCGCGTGGAAAGCGCTGCTCTTTGGCTTTATCTTCGTTGCCGCGATCATGATCGATGTGACGTTCAAGCCGGTCGGCGCGCAATTGGGCGCGGTGTTGGAGCAAGGCTCCTCCGACGAAACCGAGATCCCGCTGCGCCGCACCATGGACAAAACCCGCCTGTGGGTTTGGGCGGTTTATATCCTGCTGATGATCACCGCGTTTCTGGGCAATACGAAGCCGTTTTGACCCCCGCCGCCATGGCCGCGCAACTTAAGGCCTATGCTGCGAGTGCGAAGGCGCCGAGTGTTGCGCAATTGACTCAGTTTAGATCGCTTACGGAAAGCGGCTCAAAAATTTGTCTGGACAAATTTTTTCCCCGCGCCACACTTCAATGCGGGGATTAGAACTTGGGGCAGCGTTCAACGCGCAGCCTGTCTTGGGAGGACAGACATGAAGACCATCATTCGCAGCACATTGCTGGCCGCGACCATCTTGACACCCGCCGCCATGCCAAGCGCGCTCGCCGCGCAGGACATGGCGGGCGATGATGTCAGCGTAACCGATGCCGGTGACGCGCAGGCCGAAGACGACAACGTCATCATCGTCACCGCGCGCAAAAAGGCCGAAGACCTGCAAGACGTGCCCACCTCGGTCGCGGTCGTCACCTCGGAAAACATCACCGAACTCGCGCTCGACAGCCTCGAAGAGATCGCCAACACGACGCCCGGCCTGTTCTTCGACGAAAGCTTTGGCCGCAACTCAAACCGCCCGGTGATCCGTGGCCAAGCCAACATTCTGGGCGATAGCGGCGTCGCCTTCTTCATTGATGGCATTTACTACACCGGCAGCCTTGCGGATTACGATGTGGACTCGATCCAGCGCCTCGAAGTGGTCAAAGGCCCGCAAAGCGCGCTGTATGGCCGCAACACCTATTCGGGTGCGATCAACATCATCTCCAAAATGCCCGGCGACACCTGGGAAGGGCGCATTGCTGTCGATGCCTCGACGCAGGATCGCTACGAAGTGACCGCAGGCATTCGCGGGCCGCTTGGCAACGGCTTTGGCCTTGGCATCAATGGCCGCTTCTACGATTTCGACGGCGAGTTCGAGAACGCGTTTGATGGCAACAATGTGGGCGATCAGACGTCCTATTCGCTCTCCGGTGTCCTCTCCTACGACAATGATGGCCCCTTCACTGCGAGCGTCCGTGGCTATTACAACCGCACCGATGACGGGCAGCCCGCGCTGTTTGCGCAGGGGACGCAGAACAACAATTGCTTTTTCGACGATGGCTCGCTGTATGGCGGGGGCGGTCGCTATTTCTGCGGCATTGTCGAGCCCGGTGAGGTCAACACCGATTTCTCGCGCCAGTTTATCAATGCGAGCGATGTCGGGCTGGAAGCGGACACGTATAACGTCTCGGTTCGGGCCGATTATGAGCTCGCCGATGGCCTGACGCTAACCTCGCTAACGGGCTACAACAGCCGGACCGAGCAGCAGCTGACCGATGGCGATTACAGCCCGAACAGCTTTCAGACAGCCCGCTTTGCCCGCTTCCCGGCGGGCGCGCCCACGGGATTTGGCCCGGCTGGCCCGATCTTCCCCTTCGGCTTTGTCGGCACCACGGTCGACTTCAGCTTCGCCAATCGCAACAAAACCTCTGACTGGTCGCAGGAATTGCGCCTCGCCTATGAGAGCGACACGGTCGATCTTCTGGTCGGCGGCTATTACTTCGATCAGAGCAATGACAGCTTTGACATTCGCCAGGTTCCCGCAGACGCAGCCGCGCGCGCCGGGGCCAGCTTTGGCGCAGCGATTGGAGCGGAAAACGCGCTGTGCGCCGCCAACCCGATCTGCGGCAGCGTTGCGCCCTTCTTTGGCCCCGCTGTGCCGAACAGCCGGAACGAAGCGCTGTTCGATATCGAGAACATCGCGGTCTTCGGCGCGCTGACATGGCATGTGACGCCAGACATCAATATCGGCATCGAAGGCCGCTACGCTGAGGAAACGATCAGCGAGCTGCTGTTTGACTTTGATGAAGGCGATGTACGTCCGGCGGGCACGTCTTTGCCTGATGAAGTGTTCAAATCTTTCACCCCGCGCGTGACCTTTGACTGGTCGGTGACGCCGGACAATCTGCTCTATGCAATCTACGCAGAGGGCATCAAACCGGGCGGTTTCAACAATGTGCAGGCCAGCAATGCAGGGGTCCCGACCTTCGATGAGGAGGAGAACACCTCCTACGAAATCGGCCTGAAGAACACCTTCGCCAACGGCGCAATCGTCTTCAACCTTGCGGCGTTCTACACCGATATTGAGGGCTACCAGCTCACTCAGAACATTCAGGACGCAGGCAACGCGCTGAGCGCGACAGTCAATGCGGGCGATGCGGAGATCTTCGGGATTGAGGCAGAGCTGCGCGGCACGGTTGGAGATGTGACGATCACCGCAAACTACGCGCTCGCCGACACTGAATTCACCAGCGGCGTTGATGAAAACCAGGGCGTGCTCAACGATGTCGCCGACGATCGCCTTGTCAATTGTTCGACCGGGGACCAATTCCCTGATGTTGACGGTTGCCAGTCGCTGTTCGGCTCGATCGTCGGCCAATCCATCCCGCGCGCGCCCAAGCATCGCATCTTTGGTGATGTCGCCTATCAGACCGGCACCGGCATTGGCGGAGGGGACTGGGACTTCTTTGCCGGGACCAACATCACTTATACATCAACCCAGTTCGCACAGGTCCATAACGAGGCTGAAACCGGCAGCTCGGTCGAGGTTGATGCGCGGATGGGCATTGAGAACAGCAATTTCCGCATCCAGCTTTACGCCGACAATCTGTTTGACGAAGACGCTGTCCAACAAGTGCTGCGCTTTGCTGACGCGAATGCGAGCTTCCGCCGCAGCTTCGTTGCAGGTCTGCGTCCCGGTCGCCGGGTTGGCCTGCTGGTGGTCAAGACGTTCTGATCGCTGCATCACGCGCTGACGCAAAAAAGGGCGGGGGCGCAGAGCCACCCGCCCTTTTTTGTGGGCGCTCAGGCGATGTGGTTCAGCACGAGGCGCGCTGCGCTTATTCAGCGCCGCCCATGCCTTCCTCGGACATGGTCGCCTTCTCGCGCCGTTCCGCGCGCTTGGCGTCGGTCAGTTTTTTGTATTTAGTCCAGGTCGTTTCATTCGGGCGGCGATCATCGGCGGGCGGGGCCTGCTCATAGATCGGATAATTCGCGCGAATCTCGGTCTTGAGGACTTCGGGAAGATCTTCAAAGCCGCCGGGTAGTTTGCGGCCCATTGCGTTGAAGACCATCTGGCCGGGGCGTCCTCCCATGCCCATCCATGGAGCCCAGGGGGACACGCGCACCCAACTGATCATCGGATAGGCGGTCGGCGTGGACGCATCGTAGAGGTCTTCTTTCAACGCGGCAAAGTCGAAGATTTCCATCGCGTGGTACTTGTTGCCGACCGCATCCTGATACGCACCTGCCAGCGGGTTGGTGTAGAACAGCGGCACTTCAAATGGCACAAACACATAAGGCCCGCTCTCGCGCAGAGTGCCCAGCGAGTACGGCTTGCCATCGCGGCCAAGCTCATAATTCGGGCGACCGTTCACCGGATCATTATGGATCTGCATCACCTCAACCGTCTCGCCGGTGTAGGGATTCTCCCATTTATCAAGCACTTCGCCAGTCTTTGGGTCGAGCATCAGCATGACCTCGCGGCTGACCATGCGCCAGCCCTTGCCGCGGTCCGCGTCTTCGATTTCTACGCAGCGGCGGATGTTCATGCCTTCGCCTTTGAACAGCAACTTGTCGCGCTGGCCCTGGACGCGGCCATAGATATTGCCGGACCAATGGTAGACCGCCGGTTCGTCAACTGAAGCGCCGCATTGCAGCCGCTTGGAGATTTCGAGCGCATCCGCGCCTTTAGCCGGATCAAGCATCTGCGCGGCGGCAGGCGCCGCTGCGAACGGCGCGGCCAGCGCGGTAATCGCCGCTGTGGCGCTCAGAATTGTTGTGCGAAATCCCATCGTTTCTCTCCTCGTCCAATGGCTGATGCCGGAACCTGTCCGGACATTTGCGCATTTCGTCCTTGACTTTAGATTTGTCCGGACAAATTGTGAAGCTCGAAATCGCGCCTTTCGGCTGTGTTTTATCAAGTAAGGACCAACGTGCTCTCCCTCGCAAGCCTTCTCTTCGTTCCCGGATCGCGGCCAGACCGCTTCGCCAAGGCCAAAACGGCCGGGGCGGACCTGACGGTGATCGATCTCGAAGACGCTGTGGCGGCTGAGGACAAGGCCAGCGCGCGCGCCACTGCCTTGGGCCAGATGGCGCAAGACAAAGCGGGTTGGGCGATCCGCATCAATGGCGTGACCACAGCGGCGGGCATTCGCGACCTTGCGGCGCTGGCGGATGCGGATGCGCTGCCCGATGTGCTGCTGGTCCCCATGGTCGAAACCGCGACTGAGGTTGACGTGATCACCGGCGCTTTGGGGCAGGCCTGTCCGCAGCTTGTCCCGCTGGTCGAAACCCCGCGCGGCCTGCGCCACGCGCTGGAGATCGTGAGCCGTGATGCGGTGGCCTCGCTGATGTTCGGCGGCGGTGACTTTTCAGGCGAGCTGGGTGTGGAGTTGGCGTGGGAGCCGCTCTTGACCGCGCGCCAACAAGTCATCCTTGCCTGCGCGGAAGCCAGGAAACCCGCGATTGACGTGCCCTTCATCAAGTTGGAAGACGAGGCCGGGCTCGCCGCAGAATGCGCCGCCGCACGCGCCATCGGCTTTACCGCCAAAGCCGCGATCCATCCGCGCCAAGTGCCCGTCATCCGCGCAGCCTTTGCCCCGTCAGACGCTGAAATCGCCGAAGCGCGCGAAGCGCTCGCCGCGTATGAGGCAGGCGGCGGGCGCGCTATCCGCTTCAAAGGCAAAATGCTCGAAGCGCCCTTTGTGAAGAAATACCGCGCGGTGCTTGCGCGCGCTGATGCTAATTCGGTTGAAGGAAAGTCTGAACATGCGTGACGGTGTCATAGAAGTTGCCCCCGGTCGCTTTCGCGAAGTGCAGGGCCGCTATTTCGAGGATTTCGTCGAAGGCCATGTCTATGAGCATCGCCCAGGCCGCACGATCACCGATGCGGATAATGTCTGGTTCACGCTGCTGACGATGAATACGCATCCGGCGCATTTCGACTATGAGCTTTCCAAAGACACCGAGTTCGGCAAGCCGCTGGTCGTCTCCCCCTTTACCATCGCGCTGATGACCGGGATGAGCGTGTCGGACACCAGCGGCAAGGCGATTGCCAATCTGGGCTGGGACGAGGTCCGCATGACCAAGCCGCTATTCGTGGGTGACACGCTGTATTGCGAGAGCGAGGTGCTCGAAAAACGCGAGAGCAAGAGCCGCCCCGAACAGGGCATCGTCACCTTCAAAACCATCGCTAAGAACCAGCACGGCGACACTGTAAGCCATTACAAGCGCACCGTGCTCGTATGGAAGCGCGGCTTCGGGGGTCTGGACGACTAAAGCCGGGCTCGACGACTAAGACAGATCAGACACACGCATTCGGCAAGGGATACTTATCATGGCAACCGCACCTGTACTGGAAGACCAGATCCGCTCCATCTCGCCAGAGGAAGAGCAGGCGTTCATGGACACGATTGACCGCTGGATGGAGCGCGAGGTTATCCCCGTGATCCAGCACCATGATCATGGTGACATCTGGCCGGAAAAGCTGGTGCATCAGATGGCAGAAATGGGCCTGTTCGGCGCCACGATTGGTCAGGAATATGGCGGCCTCGGCCTGCCCGCGACCACCTATGCCAAGATCGTGATGCGCATCTCCAGCTATTGGATGGCGATCACCGGCATCTTCAACTCGCACCTTATCATGGCGGCTGCCGTTGAGCGCTTCGGGACGCCTGAGCAGAAGATGCGCTGGCTGCCCAAGATGGCGACCGGCGAAATTCGCGGCGGTCTGGCGCTCACAGAGCCCAATGCGGGCACAGATCTGCAAGCGATCCGTTCTGTGGCGACCAAGAATGAAAATGGCGATTATGTCGTCAACGGGACCAAGACGTGGATTTCCAACGCGCTCAACGGTCAGGCGTTTGCGATGCTGGTGAAGACCGATCCGGGCGCAGACCCGCGCTATAAGGGCATGAGCCTGTTCATCGCTGACAAGCGGGATGGGCTTTCGACGGGCAAGAAGTTCGACAAGCTGGGCTATAAGTCGATCGACAGCGCTGAGCTGGTGATGGAAGACTATGTCATTCCGGCAGACCAGCTGATCGGCGGCGTTGAAGGGCAGGGCTTCTTTCAGGCGACCGGCGGGCTGGAACTGGGGCGCATCAATGTCGCTGCGCGCGGTGTGGGTCTGGCGGAAGGGTCGCTGCGGCTCGCCACCGAATACGCCCAGCAGCGCGAGACCATGGGCAAGCCCATCGCGCAGCATCAGGCGATCCAGTTGAAACTGGGCGAAATGGTCACGCGCGCGCGCGCCGCGCGCCTGCTGACGCTGGATGCCTCGGAAGCCTATGACAAGGGTGAGCGATGCGACAAGGAAGCGGGCGTTGCGAAGTACTTCGCCTCCGAAGCTGCGGTTGATAACAGCCAGGAAGCAATGCGCATTTACGGAGGCTATTCCTATTCCAAGGAATACGACATTGAGCGCTATTACCGCGATTCCATGCTGATGTGCATCGGTGAGGGGACCAACGAGATGCAGCGCATCATCATCGCCAAGCAGCACCTCAAAGAAAACCAGATTTAAGCGCGGGCGAGGCTCGATGGAGACCGACAGAATGCATCTCCCTCTGAAGGGTTTCCGCATCATCAGCGCCGAACAATATGGCGCAGGGCCTTATGGCACGATGTTCCTTGCGCAAATGGGCGCGGAGGTCATCAAGATCGAGCCGCCCGGCACAGTGGGTGAAGACGGCAAGCGACGCGGCGGCGGGGATACGGCCCGCATGGTTGGCCCGCATTTCCTGCGCGATAATGAAAGCGTCTATTTCAACGCCTTCAACCTCAACAAGCGCTCGCTGACGCTCGATCTGCGCACTGATGAAGGGCAGGACGTGCTGCACAAGCTGGCCGCGTCTAGTGATGTCGTCGCCAACAACATGCGCGGCGATCTGCCCACTCGGCTGGGGCTTGATTACGCGGCGCTTTCCGGCACCAATCCCGCGCTCGTCTGCGCGCATCTGTCCGCCTATGGCCGCGACAATGAACGCGCCAAATGGCCGGGCTATGATTACCTGATGCAAGCCGAGGCGGGCTATTGCAAGATTACCGGAGAACCCGGCGGAGAGCCTCAGCGCATGGGGCTGTCCATGGTCGACTTCATGACCGGCACGATCTTCTGCATCGGTCTGCTTGGCGCGCTGGTGGACGCTCAGCGCACTGGCAAGGGCCGCGATGTTGACACCGATTTGCTGGCCGCTGCCGTGCACCAAACGAGCTATCCCGCGCTGTGGTATATGAATAACGGCGAAGAGACGCAGCGCACCCCGCGCAGCGCGCATCCCACGGCAACGCCCAGCCAGATGTTCAAAGCTGCCGATGGCTGGATGTTTGTGATGTGTCAGCTGCCCAAATTCTGGGACATTCTGGTCACCCGCATGGGGCGCGATGATCTGAAAGCTGATCCGCGCTTTGCCAGCAACGCTGACAGGCTGGCCAATCGCGCCGCACTCACGCAATTGCTTGATGAGGAATTCGGCAAACAGCCCATGGCGCATTGGCAGGAGCTTTTGGCTGGCCATGTACCCGTCGCGCCGGTCTATGAGCTGGGCGCGGCGCTCGATAATCCGTGGCTGGAGACCATCGGCCTGCGTGACACGGTTGAGCACCCTGACAAGCCTGATCTCAATATCCTTGCCAGCCCGCTCAAATTTGATGGCCAGCGCCCGCCAAACCGCGCCGCGCCGCTGTTGGGGGCAGACAGCGATGCTATCCTTGAAGACCTCGGCTATGATCGCGATGCGATTGCTGCCATGCGAGCTGGCGGCATCGTCTAAGCCATCGTCTGGGTCACTGTCCGGGGAGGGGCATCAATGGGCAAATTGTCAGGCATTACGGTTGTCGACCTCTCGCTGTTTCTGCCGGGACCGATGCTCAGCGTCATGATGGCCGACCACGGCGCGGACGTGATCAAGGTGGAGCCCATGGCCGGCGACCCGGCGCGCGAGCAGGCTCCGTTTGATGACTATGGCGGAGAGCAACATTCGGTCTGGTTCGCCAACCTCAATCGCGGCAAACGCAGCGTGAGGCTGGATCTCAAGAGCGAGGACGGCAAGGCTGCTTTGCGTGATCTGATCGCGGGCGCGGACGTGTTTCTCGAAGGCTTCCGCCCCGGTGTGATGGAGCGGCTGGAGTTCGATTATGAGAGCGTGAAGGCGATCCGCGAAGACATCGTCTATTGCTCAATCTCAGCCTTCGGACAGCAAGGCGCGCTCAGCGGTCATCCCGCGCATGATATGGCGGTTCAGGCGCTCGCCGGGTTTCTCTCGGTTAATGACGGGCCGGACGGCACTCCGGTCGTCCCCGGCGCGCCGAGCGCTGATCTGGCGGCGGGCCTGACCGGGCTCTCAGCGGTGCTGATGGCGCTGGTTGGCCGCGCGCGCACCGGCGAGGGCGCGTATATCGACTGCGCGATGTTTGACAGCCTGTTGCCGTGGTGCGCGCACACCGCGGGCAGCGCGATTGCAGGGGGTGAAAGCCCGGTTAGCGCTCGCCAACGCTCACTGGGCGGGGCGGGCTTTTATCAGGTCTACACCACTAAAGACGCGCGCCATGTCGTGCTGGGCGGACGCGAGATCAAGTTTGCGAAGAACCTGCTGAGCGCGCTGGGCCGCGAAGACCTGGTGCCGCTTGCCGAAGCACCGGCGGGCGAGCAGGACGCATTGATCGACTTTCTGCGCACCACCTTTGCCACTCGGACGCGCGATGAGTGGGCGGTGTGGTTTGCAGACCCCAAAAACGTGGGCGACGTTGCCTTCTCCCCCGTGCTGGATTTCCGCGAAGCGCTCGACGAACCGCATATCGCCGAGCGCGGCCTATGGGTGGAAGCGGAGGATGGAGGGCGGCACATTGCACCTGCGATCCGCTTTGCGGGCGAAGCATGGGCACCGGGACCAGTGCCGGGACTGAACAGCGCACAGGAATTGGGCAAGTGATGCAGCTACCCGTCCACGTCGATATGCATCGCGTAGGCGAAGCGGTCTCCTGGATGGTGGCTGACCGAAATCTCGAAAATGCGACCCGTGGGATCGAAGTAACAGCGCAAGATTCGCAGGACGGGCACGCCTTCGTCAATCTCCAGCGCCTCCGCCGTCCGGGTGTCAGCGGGGATCGCCTGAATGTCCTGCGTGATTTTGGACGTCTGCACGCCGGTGAGTTGCTCGATCTGGCTGAACAAAGTGCCCTTGGCGAGATCGAGGTCAGCGAGCGCTTCGGTCAGATCGGCGTGGAAATAGGCATCGGTGACTGCGATCGGCAGCGCGTCGTCCGCATGGCGGCGGATGCCGTGATAGCAGCCCCATTCGCCTGCCACCGGCCCGGCGATCTGCTCAGCAATCTTCGGCGGCATCTCGCAGCGCCCGCGCGGCGCATAGATCACTTTGCTGTCGCGCGCATATTGCAGCAATTCACCGACATTGCTGAGCGGCTGGTGCAGCGCGCCGCCGCGCGCCGCGGCAGGCTGAACGGTGGTGCCAGAGCCGCGCTTGCGCTGGATCAGGCCTTCATTCTCAAGCCGGCGCAGTGCCTCGCGCACAGTGTAGCGGCTGACATCATAGTCCCTGCAAAGCTGCGTTTCGGTGGGAAATTGCGTGCCCTGCGTGTATTTCCCCGCAAGGATCGCTTCGCGCAGCTCACCCGCCAATTGCAGGTAGCGTGGAACCTTGCCCGCCTTCGTTTTGCTGGCATTCGCCGCCAAGTTGCACTCCCAGAACCGTTAAGCCAGACTCGGGCCAGGGTCACATGACCGCGCCGCTCCTGACATCTTTAAGCGCCAGACTAGCGCTGGTTCCGGGCAAAAGCGAGCGGGAGCGCGCGCGTCTCCACCTTCTTGACTGGCTGGCCTGTGTCGCAGGCGCACGCACTTGCGAGGCGGGCGAGATGGGCGCAGCGATTTCCTTCAAGGGCTGGGAGCGCGCGACGTATCTAGGCAATGCGCTGGAGATGGACGATGTGCACCGCACTGCGCTGTTGCATCCCGGCCCGGTGATCTGGCCTACTGCCATGAGCATGGCGAGCGCCGACATGGACACGCGCCTGAATGCAGCGGTGCGCGGCTATGAAGCGATGATCGCGATTGGCGCAGCGTTTGATGCGCACCATTATGCGCACTGGCATCCAACCGCGACGATGGGCATGTTTGGCGCGTGTGCGGCGTTCGGGTCGTTAATCGGCTTTGCCCCGGTCGAGTACGCCAACGCGCTGGGCAATGCTGGCTCGGTTGCGGGCGGCGTGTGGCATATGCGGCACGACAGCGACGTGCTGACCAAGCAATGGCACATTTATCACGCGGTGCGCACAGGCCGCGATGCGGCGCTGCATGTCCATTACGGCGCGACCGGGCCTCAGGCGCTGCTTGAGGGGCCGCAGGGGCTGTTCGAGGCCATGGCGGCGGAGCCGGGCGAACTGGCTGCGAATCCGGGGGGCTGGTTGATTGACACGGTCAGCTTCAAGCCCTTTGCCGCCTGCCGCCATGCGCACCCGGCGATTGATGCCGCGATGGAATTGCACGCGCGCGGCGAGCTGAGGGCGCCGTTCCATGTCGAGACTTTTGCTGATGCGCTGACCTTTTGCGACCGGCCTGAGCCGTCGAGCGAACTGGACGCGAAGTTTTCGCTTCAACATGCGGTTGCGGTGGTTGCGGATGGGCGCAAGGGGGAGCCGGAGGATTTCACGCCGGAAGCCATCGCAGCGCTGGCAGGCCTGCGCGCGCAGGTGAGCGTCGCCGAAGACCCGGCCATCACCGCGCGCTACCCCACGCATTTCGGTGCGCGGGTCAACGGTTTCGAACTGATCGACACGCTGGGCGACCCGGAGCGGCCCGTCAGCGCAGATGACATTATCGCCAAGATGCACAGCCTTGCGCGCTGGGGTAAGCTTGCGGAAGGCGAGGCGGACCGGGCCGTGTCGCTCGCGCTGGAAGGCGACGATCCGGAAGCGATTGATACGATGCTGGAGGACTGGATCCGGTGACGCCGACGCAGCGCCTCCTCGAGTTTGCAACCGTCGCTCACGCGCTGCCACAGCAGGCCCGCGCCGATGCGCAGCGCCTGCTCGGGGACACGCTGGCCGTGGGCGCTGCGGGTGCGAGCGCGCCGGGCGCGGACGCCATCCTCAGCGCCGCGCGCGCCATGGGGGCGGGGGATGACGCGCGGCTGATCGGCACGGATGAGCGCTTGCCCGCGCCCGGCGCAGCCTTCGTCAATGGATACCGCGTGCACTGCCTTGAATGGGACGCGGTGCATGAGCCTGCTGTGGTCCATGCGCTCAGCACCGTGGTCGCAGCGCTGGGAGCGGCGATTGATCGGCGCGTGACGAAGGGGGGCGATTGCGACCCGGGAGAAGCACTCACCGCGCTCGCGGTGGGCGTGGACATTGCCTCAGGCCTCGGCCTTGCAGCGACCAGCCCGCTCAGCTTCTTTCGCCCAGCCACCGCCGGTGTGATCGGCGCGGCCTGCGCGGTCGCCCGGATCGACGGCGCGCCGATGGATGACACGCTCGGGCTCGCTTACTCCAGCGCGGCGGGCACGATGCAAGCGCATGTAGAAGGGCTCGCCACTCTGCCGTTCCAAATCGCCAACGCCGCGCGCGCCGCTGTGACCGCCAGCGATCTGGCGCGCGCTGACTTTCCCGGCCCCAAAGACCCGCTCGAAGGGCAGTTTGGCTATTTCAAGCTGTTCGATGAAGGCGATCTGTCGGTCTATACAGACACGCTTGGCGAGGTCTGGCGGATCAGCGAAGTGAGCGTCAAACCCTATCCCAGCGGACGCGCGAGTCATGCGGCTTTAGGAAAGTTGCAGGCCCTTGCGCTTAACCCAGCCTCCGTCCAGTCCATCCAACTCGCCTGCCCGCCGCTCATCCGTCGCCTGGTCGGGCGGCCCTACAAGCCTGATATGACGCCCACCTATGCGCGCCTGTGCCTGCCCTTTCTCGCCGCCTTGATGCTGAGCGATGGCCGCATTGACCCGCGCCGCTTCACGCCGGAGCATATGGCGGACCCGCACATCGCCGCGCTCGCGGGCAAGGTTGCGCTAGTGGCTGACGGCAATGAGGACCCCAACGCGCTGTTCCCGCAGGCGCTCACTGTCACACTCACCTCTGGCGAGACGCACGCGCATCCGATTGCCGCGACTTTGGGCAGCCCGGAAAACCCTCTGAGTGAAGAGCAGACCGCCGCGAAATTCGAACTTGCGCGTGAGCTTGCCCCAGAGGGCTACGATGCGCGCCTGTTCACCAACCCTCTCGCCTATTTTACGGAACGCTGAATGACCTATCCGACCTATTTCGAAGCGCTCGATCATCAGCAGTTGTTGAAGGATTACCCCATCGGGGACGCCTTCACCGCGCGCTACACCAGCATGAGCCGCGATGAGCTGTTTGCGATCCAGAATGCGCAGTTCAAGCGGCTGATGGTGCGCGGTTGGCAAGTGCCGTTTTACCAACGCCTCTGGAGCGCCAAGGGCATTGAGCCGGGCGATATTCGCGGACTTGAGGACATCACCAAGCTGCCGGTTTACGACAAAAGCGACCTGATGGCCTCCATCGCTGAGCATCCGCCCTATGGCGATTTTCACGGCATGGGCGCACCGGGCACCCGCGCGCCAACCATCTTCCACACCACCTCTGGCACCACCGGCAAGCCGCAGACGCTGATGTTCGGCCCAAAGGGTCGCGAGGTCGGAAATTTGCTGGTCGGGCGGATGTATCGCTGGATGGGCTTGTCGCCTGAGGATGTGGTGCATTCGGTCTATGGCCACGGCATGATCAATGGCGGGCACTATATACGCGAGGCTGTGACGCACTTTACCAATTCGGTGTTCCTCTCAGCGGGCACCGGGATTGAGACGCGCAGCATCAATCAGGTGCGGCTGATGGCTGATTTCGGCGTGACGACCATTGTCGGCTTTGTGGACTATGTCCGAAAGCTTGCCGCCACCGCTGAAGCCGAAGACCTGTTCGATAAAATCAACATCCGCATGATCATCGGCCACCTTGGCACCGAAGACCGCGCCAGCACCGAAGCCGCGTGGCACGGGGCCAAGGCCTATGATTGGTACGGCGTCGGCGACACGGGCACCATAGCAGGCGAGGGGCCTGAGCGCGACGGGATGTATGTGTGGGAAGACGCGCAATATCTCGAATTGCTCGATATCGACACCGGCGAGCCTGTCGCATACGGCGAGACGGGCGACATGGTCGTGACCTGCCTATACAAGGACGACATCGCGCCCTGCATCCGCTTCAACACGCATGACATCACGCATGAATTGGATGGGCGCGGGGCAATCGCGTTCAAGCGGATTGCGGGCTTCAAGGGTCGCAGCGATAATATGGTGAAGCTGCGCGGCATCAATGTCTTCCCCCACGCGATCGGCGCGATCATTGAGAACCGCAGCGATCTGACCGGCGAATATGTCTGCCATCTGCGCCGCGATGCGAGCCAGAAGGACCATATGCGCGTGACGCTGGAGAGCAATGGCGGCACCGACGAGGCTGCGCTGGCCGAAACGCTGAAGCAAGGGCTCGGCGTGGAGGTTGAGATCGCACTGGTGGAACCGGGCGGCACCGCGAAAGCAACCGAGATCGACACCCGCCAGAAGCCCCTGCGCCTGATTGATGAGCGCGGGATCTCATGATCGACTTTGACCACCTCGAAGCAGCCAACCAACCGCTCAACGCCTTTACTGACTTCGATCGGGACGCAGTGTATGGTGAAGGCCCGCTCGCAGGGCTTACCGTGGGCGTCAAAGCCAATATCGCGGTTGCCGGGATGCCGTGGCATGCCGGGCTGGAAGCGTTTGAGAGCCGCTTGGCAGAGCGCGACGCGGATGCGGTGGCGCTGCTGAGGCAAGCGGGCGCGGCGATCATTGGCATCACCAATATGGAAGAGGGCGCGCTGGGTGCAAAGACCGACAACCCGCATTTCGGCGCGGCGCATAACCCGCACCGGATCGGCTTTTCACCCGGCGGCTCGTCCGGCGGCAGCGGCGCTGCGGTGGCTGCTGGCCTGTGCGATATTTCGCTGGGTACCGACACGATGGGATCGGTGCGCATTCCGGCGGCGCATTGCGGGGTCTATGGCTTTAAACCGGCGACCGCGAGCGTCTCTCAAGATGGGCTGGAACCGGCTGACCTCACACTGGATGCGATCGGCCCGCTGGCGCGCGATCTTGACCGGCTGGAGCAGGCCGCGCGGGTGATCTCCGGCTTTGGCGATGATCCGCTTGACGGGACTGGCGCGGTGCTGGCCGATCATGGTGTCGAGGTTGCGCCAGACATCGCTGCGGTGTTCGATAAGGCGGTGGCTGCTCTGCCGACGCCGCCCGGACGTGTATCGCTCGCGCACAAGCAGAGCCGCATCCGCTTTGCTGGCTTTATTCAGGTCTCCAAAGAGATGGCCGCGCATCTGCGCGGGGTGGCCATGTCCGATCACTTGGCCAAACTGCTCACCTATGGCCCGAGGCGTTCGGTGACCGACTTTGCGGACGACTATGCGATCTTGGCTGAAACCTGCGATGCGGTGCGGCGGATCGTTCAGGGGCATGGCTTTGTGATCATGCCGAGCGTGCCCAACACTGCCTTCGCACACGCTGACCCGGAACCCGCCGCACAGGCTGACTTCACCTGCCTTGCCAACATTGCAGGCCTACCCGCGATCAGCCTGCCCGCCGGATGGAGCGAGGACGGCTTACCTATCGGCATTCAGATTGTCAGCGCGGCAGGCGCGGAAGGCGGCCTGTTCGCGCTCGCCCGCCAGCTTGACGCCACATTGCGCGCTTACCGCGCACCCCAATTGACCCAAGGAGAATGAACCCATGCGCATCATCGTCCCGTTCAATCTGAAGCCCGGCACCGACGTTGCTGAATATGAAGAGTGGGCCAAGACCAAGGACGTGCCCACCGCCAGCGCGCTGCCTTCGGTCACAAGCTTCACCGTGCACAAGGCGACCGGCCTGTTCGGTGATCCCGACACGCCGCCACCCTACGCCTATTTCGAAGTGCTGGACATCACCGATATGGACGCGTTCATAGCTGACATCTCGGATCCCGAGTTTCAGGCCAAGGCCGCGCCGTTTCAGGACTATGCCGACGCGCCGCAGTTTATCCTGACGCAGGATTTGTGAGCCGTGGGAACTTTCAGCGGAAAGACCATCGTCGTAACCGGCTCCGGCAAGGAAAAGGGACTGGGCCAGGGCATTTTGCAGGCCTTCGCGGATGAAGGCGCGAATTGTGTGGTGTCTGACCTTGTGATTGATGCGGAAGCGGAGGGCGTCGCTGAGGAGTTACGCGGGCGCGGTGCCGAGGTGGCCGCCATTGCCTGTGATGTCTCCAAAGCGAGCGATTGCGCAGGCCTGGTCGCGCAAAGCGTGGAGCGGTTTGGCGGTGTCGATGTGTTCGTCAACAATGCCGGGATCGGCTTTAAAATGAAGCCGTTGCTCGATGTGGATACTGAGGCCGAGTGGGACCAAGTGATCGCGGTCAATCTGTCAGGCGCGTTTTACGGCACGCAGGCGGCCGCGCGGGCGATGGTTGAGCGAGGGCAAGGCGGCCGCATCATCAACATCGCCAGCCAAGCGGCCAAGACCGGCTTTCCGCATCTGCCCGCTTATGTCAGCTCAAAGCACGGCATGGTTGGCCTGACGCGCGCCTCGGCTGTGGAACTGGGCGCGCATGGTATCACCGTTAACGCAGTGTGCCCCAATCACGTGACCACTGGCCTTGGCGCGCAGCAGAACGCCTATTTCTCCAAGCTGCTCGGCTTCGAGACGGTCGACGATTACCTCGCCAACATGTCCGCCAAGAACCCGATGGGCCGCCCCGGCCTGCCGTCCGACACCGCTGCGGCGTGTCTGTGGCTCGCCAGCGAGGCGGCGTTCTATGTGACCGGCGAGGCGCTGAATGTGAGCGGCGGGGAAGAGATGCATTAGCTTGCAAGCTCGCTAATGCTCGCGCTGTAGCCACCCGCGCCCTCCACCCTTCCACCCGGAGCCTACCGGGATATAATCCGGGCGGAAGGGTGGAGGGCGCGGGTGGCTACGGGAAAGGACAGCGCGGATGCGCTGGCCGCACGCAGAAAAGGAAACGTAGTGATCGAAGAAAGAATGGACCTCCCCGGCGGAGCCAAGATGGCGCTCAGCGTGGTTGTCAATGTCGAGGAAGGCAGCGAGATGACCATTGCGCGGGGGGATCGCGGGATGGAGCCGGTTGATGAGCTGGGCGTCTTTGTGAAGTCCAAAATCCGCAATTACTCCAATGAGAGCAATTACCTCTACGGCATCAAAGCGGGCGCGCCGCGCATCGTCAAACTGCTCAAGCGCTATGACATCATGGCAAGCTGGACAGTGGCCGCGCTGGCGCTGGAGAACCACCCGGAGATCGCCGCAGCGATTGTCGAGCTGGGTCATGAGCCCGTTAGCCATGGCTGGCGCTGGGTCCACCAGTTCAAGATGGACGAAAATGCCGAGCGCGAGTTTATCCAAAAGGCCACGGCCAGCATTGAGAAAACCTGCGGCGTGCGCCCCTATGGCTGGCTTTCACGCTACCTGCTGACGGACAACACGCGGCGGCTGTTGCAGGAGGGGGGCTATACCTATCACATGGATGATTACAGCGGCGACGTGCCCTTTTGGGACCGCGAAACCACGGGGACACCCATGTGTATTCTGCCCTATCAGCTTGATAACAATGATATGAAGATGTGGACCGACCCCGCGCTCACCCCGCATCAATGGCTTGAATACGCCAAGGCGAACTTTGATCAGGTCTACCGCGAGGGTGAGGAAGGCAATCCCAAGATGATGAGCCTTGGCCTGCATTTGCGGATCATCGGGAGGCCGGGGCGCATCTGGGCGCTGGAGGAGTTTTTCCGCCATGTCCGTGCGCATACAGATGTGTGGGTGACAACCCGCCGCGCGATTGCAGAGACCTTCATGGAGACGACCCCGGCATGAGCTCCCCTGCCAATCTACGCCTCGAAAAAGACGGTCCTGTTGCGCGCCTGCTGATCGACCGCACGGACAAGCGCAACGCGTTCAACATGGCGATGTGGGAGGCGCTGCCGCCCTTGGTGGCGGATGCGGTGGCGGACCCTGACATTCGCGTACTCGAACTGCGTTCCGCCGCGAGCGGCACCGCGTTTTGCGCCGGCGCGGATATCAAGGAATTGCTCGCGAACAAGGATGATGCCGAGTGGCGCGCGGCGAACCAGCGGCAGATCAATCGTGTGCAGCACGAACTGGCGCGCGCGGACATTCCCACCATCGCCTTTGTCGAAGGCGATTGCGTGGGTGGGGGCTGCGGTATTGCGATGGCCTGCGACCTGCGCGTGGCGACCCCGGCGGCGCGCTTTGGGATCACGCCTGCCAAGCTGGGCCTCGTCTACCCTTTGCATGATGTGAAGCTGCTAGTGGATCTCGTCGGGCCGGGCCAGGCCAAGCGGATGCTGTACACTGGCGTTTTGTTGGAAGCTGACGAAGCGCAAGCCATCGGGCTGATCGAATTCATCGCGCAGGACAGCGCGGTCCTGATCGAGCAATTGCTCGCCGCCTCATCCTATTCCGCGAGCCACACCAAGCGCTTTATTCAGCGGGTTCTCGTCGGGCAGGCTGCCGATGATGCGGAGACCCTTGCGGTCTTTGCCGAGGCGTTCACCATGGCTGACTTTGCCGAAGGCACCGCCGCCTTTGTTGAAAAGCGCAAACCGGAGTTTGGAAAGTGAGCATCCCGCACGGCACCATCATGGGCGGCCTCTCGACGCTGCCTGATCTTGAAACCGGGCTGAGGGCCTATCGCGACACGCTGGGCCTGGAATTGGTCGAGCAAGGCATGCTTGCGGCTGATCTCGCCGCGAGCTGGGGCGCGCCCGCCAATGCCGGCTCGCCTTACGCGGTGCTGCGGCCCCAAAGCGGTGCGCCGTGTTGGTTTCGGCTGGTCGAACAGCCCGATCACGCGAGTTTCGTACCTACCCGCAGCTATGGCTGGGCCGCGTTTGAGACCACGGTTGAGGATGTGTGGCACTGGCCCGAAGCGCTTCCGTCGGATCTGTTCGAGATTGTCGGTCCGCCCAAAGTGCTCGAAAATATCGAGCCCGCTTTCATCCCCATGCAGGCGCTGGGGCCGGGGCGTGAAATGGTCTATCTCAATCAGGTGCTGGGTGATCTGCCGGACACCGATTTGCCGCCCGCCGGGTCACCGGTCGACAAGATTTTCATCGTCGTGCTGGCCACGCCTGACCGCAACGCCTCGATTGCGTGGTACACGGACAATCTGGGTTTGATGCGCGGGTCGGATTACACTTTGCCCTATTCGATGATCAATGATGCGTTTGGGCTGTCGCCGGACACGCAGACGACGATCACTATGGTCAGCCATGGCAAAATGCCGATTGTTGAGGTCGATGATTACCCCGCCGAAGCGACCGAGCGCGCGCGCCATGAAGGCCACTTGCCGCCGGGCAATGCGCTTGTGACACTCGCGGTTCAGAGCCTTGATGCTTGCACAGCGGATTGGCTCACCGCGCCAGTTGC
>JBCBZR010000005.1:0-304879 GCA_039815245.1 Pseudomonadota bacterium
CAACCACGGCACCAGCCGCAGATTGAACTGCGCCTGCGTCACCGCTGCCGCATAGGTGACCGTGCTCACATGCTGGACGGTGTAGCGCATTACAGCAGCCGTGCGCGCACTTTGTCCGGAGCGGCGTCCTCATCCTGCAGGAAATAGCGCTGGCTGATCGCTTCGGACAGCTGCGCCAACTGGCCCAAAAGCTCGCCGATCAGCTTGGTCGGGATGGCATTGGCGTCCAGCCCTTCGAGCCGCATTTCAAGTTGCCGCGCCAGCCGCAAGGGCTCCTCTGGCATGCCGGTCTCAAGGCGCGGCGGGATCGCGGCGAGTTGCTCGGCCATCCGCTTGGCCTGAAACGCCAGCCCGCGCGGCCCGGCTGGATCCAGCAGCACCATGTCAAACACGCGGGCAATGTAAGGCATGGTCAGGTAGCGCGAGCGATAGAGCGACTGTCCGTCCACCAGTTCCAGCAAAGCGGACAGATCATCCGCGCTCGCGCGGCCGGGAACGATGGCTTGCACCGCCTGAAGGATCATAGACCCACGCTCCAGCCGCATCCCGATATCGAGAAAGCGCCATGCGGGATTGCGGCTCATGCTGTCCGTCAGCAGGCCGGTGATGGCGGCATGGCGCTCGATCAGGCGGTCGCAGGCAATCGCCATGCTTTCAATATCGCCCGCCACAAAACTCGGAGAGCCGCGCTGGATCGCGCGCCAAGCATCGCGTGAGAGGCGATCGCGAAGCAGTCTTGCAATCGCACGTTGGCGCTGCATCAGCGTGTTGATTGAGCCAGCCTGCCCGCTTGCACCCAAAGCCTCGCCAGCCAGTTGAGCCACCGACCGATCCGCGCTCTTGCCCGGCACCGCGCCAAGGCTGCGCAACAGGTTGCCAAGCCGGGTGACGGTGGTGTTGTGCGAGGCTTGCTGGCCGCCCGCTGTCACTTGCCCGATCAGCGTACGCACAATTCGCGCGGTCTGATGCGCGCGCTCGCTGTAGCGGCCCAGCCAGAACAGATTATCCGCCGACTGGCTCGATAGCAGCCCCTGCTCGCGCCGGATCGCTTGCGTTTGGGGCTCCAGTATCTCGGCGGGCGCTTGCGGCGCGACCGGATCGACGATGCACAGGTCGCACGAAATATCGCCCAGCCCCATCAGCGTGGTGCGCAGATCGCCATGTTGAGAGACCCGCGCAAAGCCGCCTTGTAGCGCGACCCAATCGCCGTTCTCATCGCGCGCAAGGAAGGCTCGCAAGGTAAAGCCGCGCGGCTCGAAACGCTCGCCCGCCAGCACCGGTGTGGTCGAGAGGCTGACAATCTCCTGCCCGCAGTAATCCATTGGGCGCACAGCGATGTCCCGTTCGATGGCTGCACGCTCAGCCTCGGAAAGACTCGCGCCCGCCCGCGTGTGGCCATCAGGCAGCCCTGTGATGGGCCGATTAAAGGCAGAACTCACCACCAGATTTTCGAGATTGGCGAGCACATGCGCGCGCTCCCGCTCACCGCCACACCACCAGGTCGCCGCGTTGGGCAGCTTGAGCGGTTCACCCAGCACCGACTTGGCAAGGCGCGGCAGGAAAGCAGGCATGGCGCGGCTTTCGACCACGCCTGCGCCCGGCCAATTCGCAAGCACCAGCCCATCGCCTGCCGCCGCCATCAGGTTGGACACACCAATGCGAGAGCGCGCATCAAAACTGAGCGGATCAATGTCGCGCGTCGTGATCCAGCGCCACAGCGCGTCAATCGGTTTGAGCCCGGCAATGGTGCGCACAAACGCCTTGCCATCGCGCACCGTCAGATCGCGCCCTTCAACCAGCGAAAAGCCCAGATGCCGCGCGAGATGCGCCTGTTCGGGATAGGACTGGTTGAACCGTCCCGGCGTCAAGAGCGCGATGCGCGGATCAGAGCGCCCGCAATCCGCCGCCAACCCTTGGCGAAATGCATCGAAAAAGCTGCCTTGCTGGCGCACACCCGCCGCAGCCAGCAGCCCGCCGGTCACCCGCCCTATGGCGAGCCGGTTTTCCAGCGCATAGCCCATCCCCACAGGAAAGCGCACGCGGTCCGCCAGTACGCGCCATTCCCCGCTCGGCCCGCGCGCCAGATCAACCGCATAGACATGCAGAAAGCGTCCACCCGCAGGCTTCATCCCGACCAGACGCCGCGCAAAATTGCTGCTGCCGGAGACCACGGCGGCGGGCAATTGCCCCTCACGCACCAGGGATTGCGGCCCGTAGATATCAGCGATCACATGCTCGAGCAGCTCCGCGCGCTGGATCAGGCCTTCAGTGATCCCCTCCCACTCATCGGCCCCAATGAAGATCGGCATTGGGCTAAGCGGCCACGGGCGTTCCTGTTTGTCCCCGGTCAGGCGGAAAGCCAGCCCAAGCTCCTCGACATGGCCGTCAAGATAAGGCTGGAGGCTTGCAAGGTTCCTTTGGCTTTGCGCTGAGAGGCCCGCGGCAAAGGTGCGCCAGGCTTTGCCCGTGGCAGGCTCCGCCGATGCGAAGAGATCCGCTGATACCTCGGGCGGTGCGTAGTGCGCGAGTGGATCGTCAACCGGACCGGCCGCAGGCGCAGCGCTGGACAGGCCAGAGCGCGCTGGCGGCTCCTCCAATCCGAAGCGCGTCCCGTTCATCCCAACTGCGCCGGTCGCCGCAGATCGAGCGTGAGCGGGAATTCACCCCGCATTTCCTCGGCGGGCATGGCAACCTTGCCGGGCGTGTGGCCATGCTCCTGAAAGCGCGCCTTGCGCCGCGCTTCGGCTTCGAAATTGTTGATCGGCACATCGTCGTAATTGCGCCCGCCCGGATGCGCGACGTGATAGACGCAGCCGCCCAGCGACCGCTCATTCCAGGTGTCGAGCACGTCGAAGGTCAGCGGCGCATCGGCTTCGAGCAGAGGGTGCAGACAGCTGGCCGGAGCCCACGCCTTGTAACGCACCCCGCCCACCGCTTCGCCCGGTCGGCCCGTGGGCGTCATCGGCACGCGGCGACCATTGCACGCGATCACATGGCGGCCCGGCGTCAGGCCACTGGCGCGCACTTGCAGCCGCTCGGTCGAGCTATCGACATACCGCACCGTGCCGCCAATCGCGCCGGTCTCGCCCAGCACGTTCCAAGGTTCGAGCGCGTGAGTGACTTCCAGCTCAACCCCGCCCGCTTCGATTGCGCCGTGCGAGGGGAAGCGGAACTGGCGCTGCGCTTCGAACCATTGCGGGTCAAAATCATAGCCCGCGCGGCGCAGATCGCTGAGCACTTCGGTAAAGTCCGTCCAGCAGAAATGCGGCAGCAGGAACTTGTCATGCAGGCTTGTGCCCCAACGCACCAGCGCGCCATCCTGCGGCTCGCGCCAGAACCACGCGGTCATCGCGCGCAAAAGGAGCTGCGCGGCGACGCTCATGCGCGCGTCAGGCGGCATCTCAAACCCGCGAAACTCGACCAGTCCCAGCCGTCCGGTCGGTCCATCGGGGGAATAGAGCTTGTCAATGCAGATTTCGGTGCGGTGGGTGTTGCCCGTCACATCGACGAGCATGTTGCGGAACAGCAGATCGACAATCCACGGAAACTTAAGCGGCTCACCCGGCGGCGGCACCTGCGAGAGCGCGACTTCGAGCTCGTAAAGGCTGTCATGGCGGGCCTCATCAATGCGCGGGGCCTGACTGGTCGGGCCGATAAACAGACCGGAGAACAGATAGCTGAGCGAGGGATGGCGCTGCCAATAGAGCAGGAAGCTTTTCAGCAGATCCGGGCGGCGGATGAAGGCGCTTTCGGTGAAGCTTGCCCCGCCCAGCACCAGATGGTTGCCACCGCCTGTGCCCACGGACCGCCCATCGACCATGAACTTGTCCGCCGTCAGCCCGCATTCGCGCGCCGCATCATACAGCCGCGTGGTTACACCAACCAGCTCATCAAAGCTCGCGGTTGGGTGGATGTTGACTTCAATTACACCGGGGTCAGGCGTCACTTTCAGCACATTTACGCGCGGGTCAGGCGGGGGCGGATAGCCTTCGATCCGCACTGGCAAGTTCATCGCCTTGGCGGTCGCTTCGACTTCCGCGACGAGTTCAAGAAAGTCCTCAATTGCCTCAACCGGAGGGATGAAGACCGAGAGATACGCGCCCTTGGGCTCCACAGTCAGCGCGGTGCGAACGGCGCCTTCGATAATCTCCTGCTCGACAACATCCTGCCGCGCATAGCCTGCGCTTTCCCCCCGGCGCGCGTGCTGTTTTTCAGAAGCGGTTTGCGCCTCGCGGTTTTGAGCTTCTCGGGCTTGCTCACCTGCTTGCGCGCGCTGTTCGCGGTAACCGGCGAGCGGGGCCTGCGGATCGGTTTCGACGCGCGGGTGAATATAGGGATAGTCGCTGGACGACACATGCGGCAGCGAGCCGAGCGGCAGGCGATAGCCCAGCGAGCTGTCCCCCGGCACCGCAAAGAGCGCGCCGCGCCGCAGCCGCCACTGCTCGCTTTTCCAGCGGCCCGGTTCCTTCGCCTGCTTGGTCTGCCAGCGCTGGATCGGCAGGACATAGCCCACCGGTTTGGTCAGCCCCCGGCTGAAGGTGGCGACGATGCGCTGGCGTTCTTCGGGGTCTTCGATCTTGGGATCGAGCGCAGAGACGTTGACCGGCAGCTCCCCTTCGCGCTCCAGCCAGCGATCAGTGTCTTCATAGACCGGATGCACAAAGTCGGTCTCTACGCCTAGATTTACAGCGGCAGTGTTCAGGAACTCGCCCGCCTGCTCAGGGCCGACCGGCGCAGGCTCATCAGCCTCAGGCTCGTCGGCGTCTGGATCACGCGCGATCAGGTCGGGGCTCGACCACAGCGGCTTGCCATCGCTGCGCCAATACAGCGAATAGCCCCAGCGCGGCAGGCTTTCGCCCGGATACCATTTGCCCTGCCCATGATGCAGCAACGCGCCCGGCGCAAAGGACGCGCCCAGCTTGCGGATCAGCGTGTCAGCATAGCGCGCCTTGGTCGGGCCAACCGCTTCGCTGTTCCATTCGGGCGCTTCGCCAGCATTTTCCGCTACAAAGGTTGGCTCCCCGCCCATAGTGAGCCGCACGTCCTGCGCCTTGAGATCATCGTCCACCCGCGCGCCCAGATCGAGCAGCGCCTGCCAGCGATCCTCGGTAAACGGCTTGGTGATGCGGACCGCTTCGGCCACCCGGTCCACGCGCATCGCGAAGTTGAAATCGACCTCCGCAGGCTCAGCCATGCCTTCAATCGGAGCGGCCGAGCGGTAATGCGGCGCTGCGCAGAGCGGGATGTGCCCCTCGCCCGCGAACATGCCGGATGTGGCATCAAGCGCGACCCAGCCTGCGCCGGGCACAAACGCCTCCGCCCAGGCGTGCAGATCAACAACGTCCTGCGTCACGCCCTTGGGGCCTTCGACCGGCTCCACATCTGCGACCAGTTGGATCGAATAGCCCGACACAAACCGCGCCGCAAAGCCAAGCCGACGCAGCAATTGCACCAGCAGCCATGCGCTGTCCCGGCAAGATCCGCGCCGCAGCTCCAGCGTCTGCTCAGGGGTTTGCACCCCTGTTTCCATGCGGATCACATAGTCGATGCGCTCTTCCAGCGCGCGGTTCACTTCGACCAGATGGTCAATTGTGCGCCCTTGGTGCCCGTCATATTGCGCGACCAATTCCTCAAACAGCGGCCCCTGCGGCTCACAATCGAAATAGGCGGCGAGGTCCGATTGCAGTTTGTCATCATAAGCGAAGGGGTAGTTTTCCGCCGCTTCCTCAACGAAGAAGTCGAACGGGTTGATCACCGTCATGTCAGCGATCAGGTCCACCTCGATGCTGAATTCGCGCACGGGTTCGGGGAAGATGATGCGCGCCAGCCAATTGCCATGCGGGTCCTGCTGCCAATTGATGAAGTGGCCCTCAGGCTTGATCTTCAGCGAGTAATTGGGGACCGCCGTGCGCGTATGCGGCGCGGGGCGCAGGCGGATAACCTGCGCTCCCAGCTTGATGGGTCGCGAATAGCGATAATGGGTGAGGTGATTGAGCGCAGCACGGATCATGCCCCCGGTATTAGGCGCAGGCGCGGCGTTGCAACACCCACTTTATGCGGGTGATGCCTTTAGCAGACGGCCATCAGCCCACAGCGGCAGGCTGGCGCTCAAAGGCAAGCTGCACCCATTCGCCCCTGTCAGCGTTGCCCCGGCAGGCTTGGAATTCCAGCTCAGCCGGGTTGCACGCGATCACGGCGTTGGTGGTTGCGCCGGAATCGTCCTTGGCAAAGCGGTTGATGCTCAGCGGGCCATCGGCGCGGTCAGCGAACAGCTCCTTAAGCCCTGCAATTGTGTGGTCATCGTCAGCGGCCAGCATGGCCTTCATCCGATCAAAGCGCTGGAACGTGCTGGGCGAAAGCATCGTTTCGCGCGCGGTGTTTTCGTCCGCGAGGCAGTGATTGGTGCGCGCAAATGCGCCATCATCCGTGCTGCGACGAAAAGCGTTTTGCGGGGTGCGCTCCCACTCGACCGCGCCGTTTGCATCGCCGATCCAATAGGTGTGCGCGCCGGCGACCGGGGCCCGCTCTACTATCGCGCTGGCAGCGGCGCGTGTTTGCTGGCGCAAAGCGAGGTGCAGGAGCGAGAGATAGGGGATCCCAACCTCAGCGCCCCACGTCTTGAGGTTCGTTGTTCCCACAGTGATGCCGTGCTGGTTCATGCCCATCAGCGTCTGACAGCCCGCGCATGTCACCGTCCACGTCTCAGGGCCTTCATCCGGCAATTGATGCAGGGCGATGACATACTCGACATCCGGCCCGTTCAGATCCCATGTCTGGCCCTGAAACGCATGGCCGCTCGCGGTCATGGACGGAGGGATCATCGCAGCGGTGCAGCCTTCATCCTCGACCACGGGCGGATCGCCCGGCAGCACCACAATATCGCGCACATCGGTCATATTGGCGGTGGTGTAGAGCCGCACCGGGTCAAGCCCAGCGCCTTCGGCAATGCCGTGATGCTCACCATAGCCTTCGGGATCGAAGCTCTTGAGCTTTTCAAGACACGCCGCGCCTGCGGCAAACAGCGGATCGGTTCCGCCATGGCCCGCTTCGGTCAGATAAGTCTCCACTGCCGCAATCCGGTCCGCCACAAAGGCGCCGATCATGTCGCGGAAATGCGCGCCATATTGGTGGCCCATGTCATGGCGTGAGCCTGTGACAGTGAGTTGCGGCAGTGTAAGGCTCATTGTCTGTTTTCCTAGTTTTGCGGTTCTTCGGCAAAGCCGCGCCCGCGTAGCAGCGGCTCGACCGAAGGCTCGCGCCCGCGAAAGCCCACATAGGCATCGTTCCAGTCGCGCAGGTTTCCAGCCGAATAGACGTATTTGTAGACCTTGTCTGCGGTCTCTTTGTCAAACACGTCGCCCTTCTCCTTGAAAGCGTCGAACCCGTCCGCATCAAGGATTTCGGACCAAAGATAGGCGTAATAGCCCGCCGAATAGCCGCCCGCGAAGATATGTCCGAAATGCGGCGGGCGGTGCCGCATGACCATTTCGGATGGCATCCCGATCCGCTCCAGCGAGGCTTTTTCGAACGCGGCGACGTCAAAATCCTCAGGGATTTCATCAAGCTCGTGGAAATCGAGATCGACGAAGGCCGATGCGAGAAACTCCACTGTGGCAAAGCCCTGATTGAAATTGCGCGCCGCGATCAGGCGGTCGACCAGTTCCTGCGGCATTGGCTCACCGGTTTCGTGATGCTTTGCAAAGCGCGAGAGCACTTCAGGCGTCAGCAGCCAGTGTTCGTAAAGCTGGGCGGGAAACTCGACAAAGTCCGTCGCCACCGATGTGCCTGCCAGCGTCGGATAGGTCACGTCAGAGAGCAGGCCGTGCAGGCCATGGCCAAATTCGTGGAACAGCGTGTTCGCGCTGTCATAAGATAGCAGATTGGTCTCGCCGCCCGCTGTGCTCAGCACGTTGACCACTTGCGGCGTGCGTCCCTCGCCCAGCTTGGATTGCGTGCGATAGCTGCTCATCCACGCGCCTGAGCGCTTGTTAGGCCGCGCGACATAATCGCCATAGAACAGGCCGACATGCTTGCCGCTCGCGTCAGAGACCTCCCACACGCGAACGGTCGGATCGTAGACCGGCAGATCGTCGCGCTCCTTGAATTCGAGCCCGAACAATTGGTTCGCCACCCAGAACTGGGCATCGATCATGTTGTTCATTTTGAAATAGGGGCGAATTTCGGACTCGGAGAGGTCAAAGCGTTCCTGCCGGACCTTCTCCGCGTAATAGCGCCAGTCCCACGCAGCCAGCTCATGGTTGGCGCCTTCCTTTTTCATCATTGCGATGATCGCGGCGCGTTCTTCCTTGGCGCGTTTGAGCGCGGGCTCCCACACTTGCTCAACCAGACCACGCGCGGCCTCAGGCGTCTTCGCCATACGGTCAGCCAGCTGGTACTCGGCGTGATTGTTATAACCCAGCAGCTTGGCGCGTTCTGAGCGCAGGCGCAGCGTTTCCGCGATGATCGCCTTGTTGTCTTCCGCATCATCATTGTCGCCGCGCCTGGCCCACGCCTCAAATGCCTGTTGGCGCAATTCGCGGTTGTCAGCGAATTTCAGAAACGGCTCAACCGAAGAGCGTTGGAGGTTGATGAGCCACTTGCCCTCTTGCCCAGCCGCGCTCGCCGCTTCAGCCGCTGACGCGCGGAAAGTGTCGGAAAGGCCCGCCAGGTCCGCCTCATCCTCAATCACCAGCGTCCAGTCGGCGGTGTCCTTGATCATGTTTTGCGAGAACAGCGTTTGCAGCGTCGCCAGCCGTTCGTTGATCGCAGCAAAGCGCGCGCGCTCAGCGCCCTCCAGCAGCGCGCCAGAACGAGCGAAGCGGGTATAATACCGCTCAACCAGACGCATCTGCTCAGCGTTCAAGCCCAGCGTGCCGCGCGCATCATAGATCGTCTTGATTCGCGCAAACAGCTTGGGATCGAGCGAGATTGTGTTGCCATGCGCAGCCAGCTTGGGCGCGAATTCGCGCTGGATCGCCTGCAGCGCATCATTGGTGTTGGCCGAGGTCATGTTGAAGAACAGCGAGCTGGAGCGCGACAGCAGCTGGCCGCTCTCCTCCATCGCGGTGATCGTGTTTTCAAAGGTCGGCGCTGCGGGATTGTCAGCAATCGCGCGCACTTCAGCAAGGTTGTCGCGCATCCCGACCTGCATCGCTTCGGCGTAAAAATCAGGCGTCATCTTGGCGAATTGCGGCGCGCCGAAATCGAGCGGGCTGGCGGCGGCGAGAGGATTGTTGTCGGCCATCATCGCGGTCATGTCAGCTGCCTTATCCGTCGATTGAGCCGAAACTGCGGCAACGCCCAGCACGGCGGCGAGCGCGAGCGCGCTCACAGTGGTGATTGTTTTGGTCATGAGCGATCCCTCTTATGTGGTCTTGCATCGTTTTCTCGTGCGCTTGGTCCTGCACAGTGCAAGCACTGCTAGCGAACCGATTGCGCTTGCTCAAGCAAGGCGCTTGGCGCTTCATCGCAGGCCTCAAAACAATTCGACTGACAGCGTCTGGAGGCGACCAACGACCAACACCGGTCCGCAGATGATTGTTTTTCGTCGAATTGTTGCTGGCAATGCTGACCAAGATACGACAAGCTACGGGTTCAGCAGGGGTCGCGTGAGTGCTGCACTTCGCGCGTGATAAAGAGGGACGACAATGCGGATTTTGAAGGTTTTGATTGCGGGTGCCATTGCACTGGGTCTTGCCAGCGCGGGCACAGCGCAAGACAACAAGAAGGCAGCAGACCAGCCGCCACTTTCGGCAAAGACTTTTGAAGCCTTCAGCCTGCGCAATATCGGCCCGGCGCTGATGTCTGGCCGCATCGCAGACATTGCCATTGTGCAGGACGATCCTGCGACGTGGTATGTCGCGGTTGGCTCTGGCGGGGTTTGGAAGACCGAAAACAACGGGACCACCTGGACCTCGCTGTTTGAAGGCCAAGGCTCCTATTCAATCGGCTCGCTGGCGCTCGATCCCTCGGACCCGGCGCGCGTCTGGGTTGGCACAGGCGAGAACAGCGGCGGGCGTCACTTCGGCTTTGGCGATGGCATTTATCGCTCCAATGATGGTGGCAAGACGTGGAAAAATATGGGGCTGAAAGCCTCCGAGCACATCTCCAAGATCATCGTCCACCCGGAAGATTCGAACACTGTCTGGGTCGCCAGCCAAGGCCCGCTGTGGTCAGCCGGCGGCGAGCGCGGCGTCTACAAGACGACCGATGGCGGCAAGACGTGGGAGAACGTCCTGTCCTCTGGTGAATACACTGGTGCGACCGATCTGCTGATCGACCCGCGCAATCCGGACCGGCTCTACGCCGCGATGTGGCAGCACCATCGCACGGTCGCCGCCTATGTCGGTGGCGGACCGGAGAGCGGGCTGTGGAAATCAGAAGATGGCGGTGAGACCTGGGAAGAGCTGAAAACCGGGCTTCCCTCGGGCAATATGGGCAAGATCGGCCTAGCCATCTCCCCGATGCGCCCGGACGTGGTCTATGCCGCGATCGAACTCGACCGGCGCAAGGGCGGAGTCTATCGCTCCAGCAATCGCGGCGGCAGTTGGACCAAGATGTCCGACACGGTCAGCGGCGGCACCGGCCCGCACTATTATCAAGAGCTCTATGCCAGCCCGCACGCTTTCGACAAAATCTATCTGGTTTCAAACACTTCGCAGATTTCAGCCGATGGCGGCAAAACGTTTAGCAATCTCAACAATGAGCTGAAGCACGTCGACGATCACGCGATTGCTTTCCACCCGACCGATCCGGATTACATCCTGTTCGGTTCTGATGGCGGCCTGTATGAAAGCTGGGACGGCACCAAGACCTGGCGCTTCATCGACAACCTGCCGATCACTCAGTTTTACAAGGTTGCGGTGGATGACGCAGAGCCGTTCTACAACGTTTATGGCGGCACGCAGGACAACAGCTCGCAAGGCGGCCCCTCGCGCACGGATAACCGCCACGGCATTCGCAATCAGGACTGGTTCCTGACGCTGGGCGGCGATGGCCACCAGTCCGCGACAGAGCCGGGCAATCCGAACATCATGTATGCGCAATCACAGCAGGGCAATCTGGCGCGCATTGATCGCATCACCGGAGAGGTGGTCCGCATCCAGCCGCAGCCTGCGCCGGGAGATGATATTCCGCGCTGGAACTGGGATTCGCCGATCTGGGTAAGTCAGCATCAGCCCACGCGGCTCTATTTTGCGTCGCAGCGCCTGTGGCGCTCCGACAATCGCGGCGACACATGGCGCGCGATCTCGCCGGACCTCACCCGCAATGAAAACCGTATGCTTCTGCCCGTCCAAGGCAAGCAGTGGAGCTGGGATGCGGGCTGGGACATCTACGCGATGAGCCAGTACAACACGATCACCTCCATCGGAGAATCGCCGCTCGATCAGGACCTGCTGTATGTCGGCACCGATGACGGCCTGATTCAGGTGAGCGAGGATGGCGGGACGAACTGGCGCCGGATCGAAGTCGGATCGCTGCCGGGAGTGCCGGACCGCGCCTTTGTCAACGATATCCGCGCTGATCTATTCGATGCGAACACGGTCTATGTCGCGCTCGATAACCACAAATATGGCGACTACAAACCGTACTTGTTCAAGAGCACAAATCGCGGTCGCACTTGGACGAGCATCGCCGCGAACATCCCTGATCGGCACTTGATGTGGCGGATCGTGCAGGATCACGAGAGCCCCAACCTGCTGTTCACCGCGACCGAGTTTGGCCTGTATTTCACGCTGGATGGCGGGGCGAAGTGGACCATGCTTTCCGGAAAATCGCCAACCATCTCGTTCCGCGATGTCACCATCCAGCGGCGCGAGAATGACCTTGTGGCGGCCAGCTTTGGCCGAGGATTCTTTGTCGTCGATGATATCTCGCCGCTGCGCGAGTTGACCGAGGCGAGCCTTGACGAAGAAGCGATGCTGTTCCCCGGTCGCAATGCGCTGTGGTATATCGAACAGCGCCCGCTCGGCGGGTCAGGCGGCGCGTCGCAGGGCCACGGCTACTACCGCGCGGAGAACCCGCCCTTTGGTGCGAACTTTACCTATTATCTGGCCGAGGACATCGCCTCACTCAAGGATCAGCGCCAGAAGCGCGAGGCGCCGATTGCCAAGGAAGGCGGCGACACGCCCTTCCCCAGCTTTGAATCGCTGACGGCAGAAATTCAGGAAACCACGCCAATGATCTGGCTGACGGTGCGCAATTCCGATGGCGCTGTCGTGCGGCGGCTCAAAGGTCCGGCGAAGAAGGGCTTCCACCGCGTGAATTGGGACCTGCGCTATCCCGCCACCGATGTGGTGCGCGCGCCGCGTCCTGATGGCCAGTCTTTCTCGGGCTTCCTTGCAGCGCCGGGCGAATACACCGTCGACCTGTCCAAACGCGTGCGCGGCGTGACGACGCAACTGGTTGCGCCCAAGCCCTTCACTGTCGAGCCGCTGCGCGATGGCGCACTGCCGAGGCAGGAGGATGCGCAAGCCATGTGGGCCGAGGTTGCCGCATTCGATCGCTCAGTCACCGCAGTGGACGGGACGCTTCGCCAAGTGAAGACCAAGGTCGGGCAACTCGCGCTCGCCGTGACGAACACGCCGGGCGGTGATCCCACAGTACTCGACAATCGCCTCGCCGCGATCCGCACAGAGATGCTTGCGCTCGATGAATTGCTGAACGGCAATGAAGCGCGCAATGAAATCTATGAACGCACGCAGCCGACGGTCCGCAGCCGGTTGGGCCGGGTCTATTTCGGCCTGCGCGGGTCCACCTATGGCCCAACGGATACGCATCGCGAACAGTTTGCCTATGCCAAGGCTGACTTTGAAGCGGTCCGTGGCCGGATGCGCACGCTGACCGAGACGACCATTCCGGCCTTTGAAGCTGAGTTGATCGCAGCGGGCGCGCCATGGGTTCCGGGCGGGGCGATCCCAACCACGCCATGAACTGGAAGAAGCTCTGGCGGCAGGTCCATTACTGGCTGTCGCTCGCCATATTCCTTCCCGCCGGACTGATGTTTGTCGCGGGCGGCATGTTGATGCTCAAGAAGGAGGTGGAGTGGATTCAGCCTTCCACGGAGCGCGGCGCGGTGGAATCGCAGATCCCGGCGGCCAGCTTTGACGCGATCCTCGCCGCTGCCGCGCAGCACCCGGAAGCTGGCATCAGCGAATGGTCCGACATTGATCGGATCGACCTGCGCGTTGACCGCGGCATCGCCAAGCTGCGCGCAAAGTCCGGATGGGAAGTGCAGGTCGACACCGCCAACGCCGAAGTGCTCAAAGTCGCCTATCGCCGCTCCGACCTGATCGAGAGCCTGCATGATGGCTCGTTCTTCTCGGACGAGGTGAAGCTGTTCATCTTCCTGCCAACGGGCGTCTTGCTGCTGATCATGTGGGGATCTGGGATTTACCTGTTCCTCATCCCGCGCATGGCCAAGCGCAAGAAAGCGCAGGCCAAGGCGCGCGCTCAGAAACCCGGCGACGCTGCGCGCGTTTAAACCTCAACCCATCATCTGGAGACCGCCCTATGCTGTCGATGCCCCCAATGCGCCACGCGCTGACCCCCGCCGTTCTCGCCGCAACTTGCGCGCTTGCTCTCACGACCGCGCCGTTGGCTGCGCAGGACGCAAAGCCGGTAGAAGAGCAGATCGGCGCCGGCGGGCGTCCGGTCGGAGCGAAGTGGTCGCGCAGTCCGGTGATCGCAAAGGACGGCATGGCCGCCACCGCCCATCCTCTGGCCACGCAAATCGCGCTTGATATCCTCAAATCGGGCGGCAATGCGGTGGATGCAGCGATTGCGGCCAACGCGGCGCTCGGCCTGATGGAGCCGACGGGCAACGGCATTGGCGGCGATTTGTTCGCGATCATCTACGATCCGAAAACCGACAAGCTCTACGGCGTCAACGGGTCGGGCCGCAGCCCCTCGGGTCAGTCTTACGAAGACATGATGGCAAAGCTCGGCGATCGTGACAGTATCCCCCCGGTGGGCGTGCTTCCGATCACCATTCCGGGCGCAGTCGATGGCTGGTTCACCATGCACGAGCGGTTCGGCTCAAAGCCGATGGCTGACATCCTTGCACCCACGGTCAAATACGCGCGCGAAGGCCATCCGGTCGCGCCGATCATCGCGCGCTATTTCGCAAGCAACCTGCGGGCTTTTGGACGAGGGATCGCAAACACAAGCGAGTTCGACAATGCGCGCGCGACCTATTTCAAGGATGGCCGCGCGCCGCAGGCCGGGGAGATTTTCACGAACCCCGATTTGGGCGACACGCTTGAGACCATCGGGCGCGAAGGGCGCGATGCGTTCTACAAGGGCAGCCTTGCCAAGGTGATGGTCGATTATCTCCAGCGCAATGGCTCCGCCTTCACGCTAGAGGACTTTGCGAACCACAAAAGCGAATGGGTCGATCCCGCCTGCGCCGCCTATCGCGACGGGTTTGAGCTGTGCGAACTGCCGCCTAACGGTCAGGGCTTTGCGGCGCTGCAAATGGTCAACATCCTCAAGAATGTGGACCTTCGCCAATGGGAGCGCGGCAGCCCCGAAGTGCTGCACTACATCACCGAAGCCAAGCGGCTCGCCTATGCCGATGTCGCACGCTTCTACGCTGATCCCACCTTCTCCGCTTTTCCGATGGAATTGCTGAGCGAGGAATATGGCAAGCAGCGTTTCGCGCTGATCGATCCAGCCAAGGCGACGCCCGTGTTCCAGCCGGGCCAGATCGAGGTTGCGCCCAAGCTCGAAGGCGAAGGCGATACAACCTACCTCACCGTGGTGGATAGCGAGGGGCTGATGGTCAGCCTGATCCAGTCCAATTATCGCGGCATGGGGGGCGGCATGGTGCCCGATGGGCTGGGCTTCATGTTCCAGGATCGCGGCGAGCTCTTCAGCCTCGATCCCGATCACCCCAACGCCTATGCCGCGAACAAGCGTCCGTTCCACACGATCATCCCGGCATTCGTTAAGAAGGATGGCAAGCCGTTCATGACGCTGGGCCTGATGGGCGGCGGGATGCAGCCGCAGGGGCACGTGCAGGTGCTGATCAACATCGCCGATTACGGGATGAATGTGCAGGAAGCGGGCGATGCAGCGCGGCTCAATCATACCGGTGGGCGCCAGCCGACCGACACGCTTGCTGGCCCTGTAAGCGATGGTGACCTCGGCACGCTTAACGTAGAGGCTGGCATTCCGGCGGAGACCGTCGCAGCGCTCAAGGCGATGGGACACAACGTCCGGGTCGTCACCAACGGCATCATGTTTGGCGGTTATCAGGCGATAAAGCGTGATCCGGAGACAGGCGTGCTGACCGGCGCGACCGAAATGCGCAAGGACGGGCAGGCCAGCGGCTTTTAAAAGCGCCCTCGCCTAATCCTGAAATCAGCCTCAGCGGCCGCGCAGCATTCGCCCGAAATGCGCGGCGGCGAGAAAGACGCCGCCTATGACCGTCGCGACCGTCTCATCCATGCCAAGGCTTTCGGCGAACAGCCCGATGACCAGCAAGAAAATGCCGATCATCGCAGGCGCGAGGAAGATCGGCACGCGCGCGCCCTTGTCCATCAGCACAACGCTGCCGGACACAAGCACTGCCAGAACAGCAAAGGTCACATGCACCCACTCCGCCTCTGCAAGCACAGCAATGAACGGCAGGCTCGCGGCGAAGATCGGCAGAGCGAGGCAATGCACAATGCACACAAGGCTGAGCGTGATCGCGGCCAGATCGGACTTTTTGCCGGTCGGCACGGCGCTTTGGTCGAGGGTATCAGTCGGCATTCGCGGCACTTCCATGTTACAATGTATCATTTGCCTAGTCGCCGCAGAGTGCCGGGTCAACGCTGACCGGATGCCTCAAGGGTCCGATGGCTGGGTATCAGCCCCGCTATCGTCTGGCGGCGGGCGTTTGGCAATGGGGCGAAGATCCCAGAACGCCGGGATGGGATCGCCGCGAGCGTCCATTTCCAGTTCCATACCGCGTCGCGCGCCAAAGTTTTGCAGACAGCGCATGAATTCAGGTTTGAACATCTGCTCTTCCTTGGTGCAGGCAAGCCGCCTTATCGCATCCGTGCTGCCATTGCTGGGCGCTTCGTCCTGCTCCGCCCCGTCTGCCGTGCTGACTTCAATCGGGCCGTAGGGATTGGCGAGCCGCAGTGATGCGATTGAGCCAACCTCAAGCTCGTTCACCAGCAGGCTGTAGGCGCGCATGGCCTGCGGAATGGCGGTTGAAACATCATCAACATCGCGCGCCACTTTGCTGGTGGTCGGCCCGTTGCGCAGCACAAAGACACGCGGCAGCGTCCCATCGCGCAGCGCCTTATTATACGTCGCATCGCTCATCTTGCCGGTCAGCGAGGAATAGCGGGTGCGGAAGATATCGCCGATTTCAGAGACGAAGACAGAGCGTCGCACGCCTCCGTCAAACAGGGTGCGCTCATCAATCGTGGGCTCCTCGCCGCTCGCTGCTGTCGCCTGAAGGACGCGCAATTGCTGGTGGAACACGGGCATCGCGGCAGACGCCATGGTGGTCGCAAGCGCACAGCGGGTCGCCTTGTCGACGCTTGGCTCGTCGTCCTCCTCCTCGTCAGCATCACCACCGCGCAGGCGGGCGAGCCGCTCCTCCAACGCGATTTTCTTCACCATCGCTTTCATGTCGACATATTTGAACTGCCCGTCCGTGCCTTCGACGATGCCGACGACAGTGGTGATCGGCGACTTGCCGATCTGGTCGATCAGGCGGCGATCCTCTTCCGGAGTATAACCGGTGATTGCCTGCGTTTCGGGGTCGCGGATCGCATCGCGGAAGGGGAATTTCATCGTCAGGACATCGCGCACATGCCCGCGCAGCGGGTCAGTGCCAGCGACCGAACCGGTAATAATGACGCTTTCAAAACCGCCGCGGTCCACCAGAACATCCTCGCTTTCAGGGGCATAGCTGGTGAGCAATTGCTGGAGCGCAGCGGTGCGCGCTTTGTCGGTCTGCCCCTTGTCGAGCACCGCCATCAGCAACATCGCCTGCAAGCCGCCCGTGCTGACCCCGGTGATCAGGCCGATATTCATCTCATCAAGCGGCGTGAAATCCAGCAGCGGATCGCCATTGGCGCCCTGCGTGATGATTTGACGGTTCTCGCCCAGACACGGCGTCTGTTTGCGGTCAGCGGGCACAGGGTCTTGCCTGCAAACGAGCCCAAGGAACAGGCCTGCGCCATACGCGCCCCATTGGCCGCCGCCCGAAAGCAGCAACAGGTTGCGCATCGGGAAAGGCCGCTCAACCACGATCGCTTCAGCGCCGCTCGCGTTGGCAGCCGCATCGGCGGCCGCAGGCGTGGTGCCGAACACCTCGCGCGTGATCAGCGTGTCGAGAGGCGATGCACCAGCGCTCTCTGCCGCCGCCAGCCCGTTTTCGCCGCCCGGGGCATAGCGTTGGATGTCCTGCACGAAGCCGCTGGGCGCGGGCGTGAAAGCGTATTTGTCAAAGTCATCGCAGGCGATGTCTTGACCGCCCCGGGTCGACGCGCAGCCCGTCGCCAGAGTGGCTACCAATGCTGCAACAATTGCGAATGATCGTTTCATGAGACCTCCCCCTGATCTCTACCAAGCATGCTTTTCGCGAATACCATTTCACCAATACTGCGCATTGGCTTACAGTAATTGTTCAAAACAGGCGATAGACTTGCGGCTGTGTGCATTTGCATTGGGGGCTAGCGATGACTGAGATTATCGAGATTGATGGCGGCGAGTGGCTGGATGAACATCGCACGCGGGATCGCCGCGCTCGCGCTGTTTACAAGGTAAAGGCCAGCGCAAGCGGTGATCTGGCTGCGGATCTGGCAGAGCGCAGCGTGACCATCGCCGCGATGATGGATGCGCTTGCCGCACAGTCCCAGCCAGTTTGCATAACCGGCTCTGCGTGGTCGCAATCCGATCTGTTCACCTCTCCCGCAATCCGCGTCGACACCGCGCTCGACAGAGCGGTTTGGGAGGTTCCCCGCAGCGCACTTGCGCCCGGCTTCACTGGCGATGCGAGCCGCTTTGTGTTTGCCACAGGCGGCGCGAAGCTGTTCGAGATCATGGAGTTCCTTGACGCGCGCGGGCTTTCTTTCCGCACTGCCGGATCGCACAAAGGCCAATCCATCGCAGGCGCGGTCGCGACCGGGACGCACGGCTCCTTGCTGGGCGAGACGGGGCTGGAAACGCATGTGCGCGGGCTGCTGTTTGTCAACGGAACCGGCGCTGCGCACTGGATTGCGGACCCCGATTGCCCGGTGTTCAGCGATGCCTTCGTCAGCGGCTTTGCACAAAGCGCAGACCCCGCAATGTTCGCTGATGCGCTCATCCATCTGGGCGGTATGGGATATTGCGCTGGCGTCCTGCTCGAAGCGGTGCCGCGGTTTGGCTTATCCTGGGCAAAGCGCGTCAGCCCGCTGCCTGCCAATTGGTTCGATCTGGTCGCCCAAGGCGATTTCTGCGCCGCTGCCGCTGATGCTACCGGCGGGCGCAACCCGGCCTTTTATGAGCTGACCTTCGACCCCAATGCGGGCCTTGATGAAGACGTTATGCAGACAGTCTACTGGCACGATGATTTGCCCGATCAGGCAGCAGTGCAGCCCGCGCCAGACGCGCCGGGCGACACGCTCGACATGATCGTAGGCCAGATCGATGCATGTTCGCAGGCGATGCTCGATAAGCGGTGCGCGGGCGAAACAACGCAGCCCACCGAAGAGGAGGTGGAAGACCGCCCCGGTTTCCTCGGGCTCGATATTTTCGGGGATGGCGGCCTGATCCGCATTCTCGACATTCCGGGCTGGACCTTTGACGGCTTTCGCAAATCCGCTGAGGAAAATCCCACCTCAACCGTGCCCGCCAGCCTGCTGGCGCTGACCGGTGAGTGGGAGCCGCGCAGCCTTCTGGGCATCCGGATCGACACGTTCAACTCCGCGCTCTGCGTGCCCGCCGAGCGGCTGCGCGAAGCGCTCGAAATCGGGACCGAGCTAGCCTCAGGCTTTCGCAAACATTTTGTCTACACCGTCCGCTTTGCGCAGAAGAGCCCAGCTTCGATGAGCTTCCTGCGGTTCGAGAATAACGCGATCATCAACATCGACGGGCTGACCCGCGCCGGGATTGCCGGGTGGATCTCGCACAGCGATGAGGCGAGCCAGGCCTTCACCGATGCGCTGGATGCTGCGGGCATTCCCTATTCAATGCATTGGGGCAAGGACATCCCAAGCAACGCAGACAAGATCGCTGCTGATTTCGGCGAAGCGGTTCCACGCTGGCGCGCCGCGCGCGCGGCCGTGGTTCCGCCCGCTCTTCAAGCGCGCCTCACATCGCCCATGCTGGCGCATTGGGGGCTGGTGTAAGCCCGCCTGGCTGATGCCATCGAGCCCCGTTAGGTTTAGGCGGCGGCGCTGACCTGCGGCGACGGCGGCAATTCACCCTCGCCTGTGTAATCAAACAGGAAGCGCGCAAAATCGTCCCACTCCATCGGCTTTCCGACATGCCAACCTTGCGCATAATCGCATCCCATCGTACGCAAAATCTCCAGAATATCGCCCGTCTCAATCCCTTCGGCGACGATCTGAAAGCCCAGCGCGTGGCCCAATTCGATGGTCGATTGGACCATGATCTGATCTTTGCGATCCTCAGCAAGATCGCGGATAAAGCTCTGATCGAGCTTGATTTCCTGCGCGGGAAAATCCTGAAGGTAGTTGAGCGTGGCCTGACCGGTCCCATAATCGTCGATCGAAATGCGCGCTCCCGCATCGCGCAATTTCGTCAGCGCATCGCGTGCGGTCTCGGAATCCTGCAAGGGCGCGCTTTCAGTGATCTCCAGCGTAATCCCGCCCCGCTCCAGCGCACCAAAGCCACGCAGTTCTTCCAGAGCCGTCGCGACAAAAGCCTGATCCCCGAGCAATTGCGCAGACACATTCACCGCCAGATTTAGCGCATGGCCGGAGGCCCCCGCCTCGCGCTGGCGCGCCATAGCCTCACGCAGGACAAACAGGGTCAGGTCAGCGATACGCTCTTTCTCTTCGAGGATCGGGATAAAATCAGCCGGCGAGATGCGGCCCAAAGTGGGTGAATTCCAGCGCACCAGACACTCGCCGCCCGTGATCGCATTGTTGGCAAAGGCAAGCTTGGGTTGGAACGCCACTGAGATCGCGCCATTTTCCAGCGCTTCATCGAGCTCCCCGAGCAAACGCTGGCGGTATTGCGTTTCCTCAAGCATGGCCTGTGCGTTGGCGGACCAGATCAGGCCGCGGCGGCGCGCATATTCGGAGGCGTCGACCGCCTGACTGATCGTGTCAGCGGCCATGCCGAAGTGGAGCACCACACGCAGCCGCTCATTGCCGGCCTCCACCGGGGCGTTGAACAAGGCGCGCGCGGCGTTGAAGAGCTCATCCGCGCCATCATCGCTCGGGTCTCTTGCAAGCCAGCCGAACACACCGCTGTCCAGCCGATAGACCTGTAGATCAATTCCAGTCGCCAGCGCCAGCCGCCGCGCCACTGCGCAGTCCAGTTGCGCGCGGCCCTCGCCCGTCAACATTGAGGAGACTTCGCTGTAATCTGCGATCCGCGCCGCGATGATGGCCGGGCTGCTCTTATGAGTTGAGAGTTTAACCTGCATGGAGCGGGCATTGGGAAGCCCTGAAGCGGTGTCTGTCAGGCGTTCAACCTCAAGGTTGGCCAGCAGCAAAAGCGCGCGCTGCGAGGCCATAAAGGCACCAATCAGCAGAAGCGATCCGGTCAAAGGAATGTAGACCAAAGAGGCCTGATCAAGCACCAGCGCAAGCACCACAACGCCAACGCCCAGCGCCGCCGCGATCCGGCCTGGGCCAACATTGGCGGCGCTTTGCCGCCTGCGCAGATGCACAGCCAGCGCTCCGCCAAGCAGCATGGCCAGAACTCCCAGAACAACCGGCGCGTTCGCATCCGAGCGCACACGGCCCTGCATGATGGTCTCCGCCGCCTGAACATGGATCGCAACGCCCGGCTGCACGCCAAACAGGGCGGTGGGGTAACGGTCCCCCAATTCGATCGCAGTGTTGCCGAAGACAACGCTCTTGCCCGCGATATTGTCTTTGCTGACGCGGCCCTCAACCAGATCGACAAAGGACACGCGCGGGATGGTGAGCGGATTAATCGCCTGATCAATGCGGAAGCTTGCATCAATTGCGCCGCCCGCGCCTGCCATCATGTTGGCAAGTGAGGGGCGCGGGGTCCCGTTGGTCGTCATGCCGCCGGCGTAGTGTTTGATCTGCCCATCCTCTGACGCCTGCACGTTGACCGAGGCAAGAAAGGCATGTTCGCGCAGTTCGGGCAAGGGAAGAGATTCGCTGATCCGCAGCGTGTCTCCAGCCAGATTGCGCTGTCGGAAGGTCGGCAAAATGACGGGCTGGCTGATCGCGCTCAGCGCCTCAGCGAAGCGTTTATCCTCCGCTTCAATGGAGCGGGCGGAAAACTCGATATCGAAAGCGATCTGACGCGCACCCAGCCGATCAAGTTCGGTGATGGCATCAGCATAGAGCCCGCGCGGCCATGGCCATTGATCAAGCTCTTGCAGCGAGCGGCCGTCAATTTCGACAATCACAATCTCGCCTGTGACCGGCGCGATCCGAAGGGTATTGCGGCTATCGCGCAGTTGCCGCTCGATCCCGCCCGATAAGCCTGAAATGCTCAGCGCGATCGCCAGAGCCAGCGCGATGCAAAAGGCTGCCACCACGATCTGGCGGTCGCGCTCAATGTGAGAGATTTTGGTGAACCACATTGACGTTACCCTCCTGCGCTGCGGGTCGTTGCACTTCGCATCAGAGGGTTATGCCGCAAAATGGTTAGCGCTCTGTTTGCAAAGGCTTGACGCAGAAGGGAGAGTGGCGGCGAAGCGGCGTCAGAGAGCGGCTTGCGTGGTCACGCTAGTCCTTACCGCCTTCGCCATCTTCACCGCCTTCGCCGTCCTCACCGCCTTCGCCGTCGTCGTCGTCGTCATCATCGTCATCGTCATCGTCGTCGCGGGTGCTTCCGCCATTGCCGTTATTGCCCCGGCCATTGCCCTTGGCGCCCTCGCCGTCTTCCCCGTCCTCTGCGTCATCGTCGTCGTCTTCATCCATGGGATCAGTGAGGCCAAGGTCAGAGCCGACATCGATGTCCATCATGCCGCCATCATCTTCGCCGCTGTCCTCCTCGCTGCTGTCCTCCTCGCTGCTGTCCTCCTCGCTGCTGTCCTCCTCGCTGCTGTCCTCCTCGCTGCTGTCCATGTCTCCGGCCTCACCCGCTTCGCCCTCATTGCCGCCGGATTGGTCGTCGTCGCCGTCATTGCGATTGTCGCCCTGAACACACAGGATGTTCCCGCACAGGCGTCCATCGCCATCGGAGTTTTCATCCTGTCCCGGAAGGTCTTCCTCGCTTCGAAAATCGATACAAACGCCTAACAGGCAGAGGCCTTGATCATTGTCTGGCCCCTCTTCGGGCGCGGGCTCCGGCATCGGATCGGAGGGACCAGCGACTATCGGATCGTCCATGGGTTCGGAAACACCGAGGTCCGAGCCGACGTCAACAGAATCGCCGTCATCGTCTGAGCTGTCTTCGTCGGAGCCGATAGCGATGTCCTGAGGCTCTTCTGGCTCTTCTGGCTCAGCCGGTTCCTCTGGTTCAGCCGGCTCTTCAGGCTCGGCTGGTTCTTCTGGCTCCGACGGCTCTTCTGACTCGGCTGGCTGCTCTTCCTCAGTGGGCTCCTCCGAGATGGGCTCAGGCTCTGGCTCTGGCTCTGGCTCCGACTCAGGCTCTGGCTCCGACTCAGGCTCTGGTTCAAGCTCGGGCTCAGATTCCGGTTCAGGTTCAGGCGCGCGATTGCTGAAGAAGTCTGGCGCCTGCTCTGAGCCAATCGGAGCTTCAGGCTCTGCCTCAATCACTGGAGTGGGCTCAGGCTCTGGAGTGGGCTCAGGCATCGGCTCAGGCTCGGACTCAGGCATCGGCTCTGGTTCACCGCCATCGCTTGTCACCGGAGCTTCAAAGGGGTCACCCATCAGTGCGCCCGAGTCTGGCATGATCGTCGGCTCTGACTCGCCCTCGCTGATTGCGTCGCCCCCAGCGTTGCCTTCAGCCTCGCCGCCAGTGCTCTCATCGTTGCTCAGATCTGCTTCAAGCTGGCCGCTGTCATCGCCGCCAGAACCCGAATTGCCGTTCGCGGAGGTGTCGTCGCTTGCGCTGGTGTCATCGTTTGTGTCGTCGCCGCCCGAGACCTCATCGTCCATGAAGCTGGCGAGCACGACCGGGCCGGGCTCTGGAGCAGGCGCTGGCGCGGGTTCAGGGGTGGAACTATCGTTCGGCTGATAAGCGGCGGTCTGGAACGCGGCGGCTGAACCAGCAGCGCGCCCGCCCGTCACCACCGCGCCATCGCGCAGCGCCGATTGACCTCGGGGAGGCACAGCCGGCGATGGCTCAGGCTCAGGTGCAGGAGGCTGCGAGAGGAATTGCGGTTGACCGCGCACAGTGCTGGTCGCGCTGTCGGGCGCATCCTCGCCTGCAATCACCAGCAGATCGCCCGCCTCATCAGCGTCGACCAAGCCGATCATACCGGGCATCAGCAGTGCCGCTTCCAGATCATCACCGGTCGCAACTTCCACGGCGCCTTCGGTGACTTGAACGCTGGAGCGCTCTTCGCTCACCGCCACGTTGAACGTCGTGCCCTTCACCACCGCAGCGAGATACGGCGTTTTGACCCCGAAATGCGGTGTCGATTTTTTCTCGATCTTGAAGAGCGCGTTGCCGAGGGATTGGAAGAATTGAATGACGCCGCCGGTTTCCTCCGGCTCAGCCACAGTCAGCTGCGAGGTGGGCGACACCACGACATATTCCTTGCCGCGCACCAGCACGGCGCGCGCTTTCGCGCCGGTGCGGATCGTGTCGCCGATCCGCAATTTCGCGTCCTGCCGCGCTGGCAAGGTGCGGCCCTTGCGCTCGATGACGACCTGACCGCGCGATTCAGAAACCGTCCACGCCGGAGCCTGAGCAAACGCACTGGTGCTGGCCAGCAGAGCGGCCAGAGCAAGCGTGCGTTTCGCGCAGCGAAAAGGGGGGACGGGCATTACGGCAATCTCTTTTAGTTAAATATCCAGTCATTCCGGCGTTACGTATAGCGCTTCAAGATCGCGTGAATTGCTTGGGTTTGCAGAGAGTTAACGGCGGTCTCAGTGTAAGGCTTTCTTAGGCGGTCCAAGCTAGAGCGCGCCGGTCATGCGAAGGTTAAACAGGTCATTTACAAGGAGCGCGTCAGCCATAGTGCTCTCTTCGCTGGCGGTGTGCGCCTCGGCCGCGCCTGCGTATGCTCAGGATCAAAAGCGGGAATCGCTCGCAGCTAACTCAGCAGCGAAAGGCCTGCCACGCATCGCCTTTAACGAAGTGCTGGCCGTCCGCAGCGGCCAGACGTCTTTCCGCAATTCGGGCACTGCCCCTGCTTCCGATGCCGGAGACGACGCCGAGCAGATCGGAGCCATCGCCATCACCGGCGCGGAGGCCATCGGCGAGGAGCGCTTTCAGCAGGTCCTCGAAGGCTTTTTCGGCGAGCCTCTGACAGATGAAGTGCTCGACCGCCTGACTGATGAACTCACGCAGATCGCCAAGGATGAAGGCTACCCCTATGTCCGCACCGAAGTTGATCGCAGAGCAGCGGCGATGGGCATCATCAATATCACGATTGACGAAGGGCGGATTGACGCGGTGCAATTGGAAGGGTCGCAAAACCCGCTGGCGCAGCGCATCCTCAATCGGCTGATCGGGAAGCCTGCGAGCAAGAGCGATCTTGAACGCGCTTTGTTGCTGGTGTCGGACATTCCCTCAATGCGACTGCGCGGGGCAAAGCTCAAACGCGAAGACATTCCCGGCGGCAAGCAGAATGTGCTGGTCGTGCGGGTCTCTGAGCGAGACAACGATTACCGCATCGCCGCCGACAATTACGGCAGTGATAGTTTCGGCCCCGTCCGCGCGCGCGCCTCTGCCCGCATCATGGACGCCTTTGTCGCCGGCGACCAGATCAGCGGCGCGGTGCGGATCAACCCGATAGAGCCGGACGAGCTCGTCTTCGTCTCAGGCTCCTATGACACGCAAGTGACCGAGGGCGGCGCGCGCTTTTCTGTGAGCGCCTCAGTCGGGCGCACTTCGCCGGGCGATGTATCAAACGGCGCGGACCTGACAGGTGACACACGCCGCGCCTCGGCCCGGCTGTCTGTGCCGGTCAAACGTGCGCGCAAAGCCAGCATCTGGCTCGATGGCGGGATCGGATATGTCACCATCCAGCAAGATGACACCGGCGACCTGTTGCGCGATGATACGATCGTGACCGCCTCTGCCGGGCTGCGCACGCAGTTCGCTGTTTCAGGCGGCCGGGCGCGCACCGGGGTAACGATTGAGCGCGGTCTGGGAATTCTCGATGCGACCCGGCTGGGTGATCCGCTCGCTTCGCGCCGCGATGGCGATGGCGTCTTCACCAAAGTCCGGTTCAACGCGGATTTGCGTGTACCCTTGGCCAAGCGGGTCAGCCTTCTGATGAGTGCCGCTGGCCAGATTGCAGACCGTCCGCTGCTTGGGCCAGAGGAAATCGCGCTGGGCGGGGCCTTCCGCACGCGCGGCTATAACTTTGCCGAAGTGCTCGGCGATGAGGGCATCTATGGCCTCGCGGAGCTACGCTATAATGTCGACACAGGCGATCTGCCGCTGCGCTATTTGCAGCTCTATGGCTTTATCGATGGCGGTTACGTGTCTGATATCGACGCGACCGGGACAGAGGGCACTTTGTTTTCTGCCGGGCCAGGCCTGCGCACGCGGCTTGGGCCGCTTGATCTGGAGCTGGAAGGCGGCTTTCCGCTGGGCGGCAGCGGGGAGCGCACCGACGATCCCGACCCGCAGGTCAATCTGCGCGCTGGCGTGAATTTCTAGTCAAACTCGCGCGGGGTCCGCATCGCATCGAGCGTCGCCTGATCGAGCCGGTAAAACCACAAGAGCGGGATCGCAGCAAAGCACATCAGCGCCGGGATAATCGAGACGCCCCATTGCACCGCGTCGAGCACGGCTTGCGGCTGCACGGTGTTGGGATCGCGCGACTGGATCAGCCCGCCCGCCTGCAGCAGCAGCCCGACGATAAACGGCCCAAGCGCGCCTGCGACATTCTCAACCAGCGTGAACACGCCGCTCATAATGCCCTCGCGCCCCTCGCCTGATTGCAGGCGATCATATTCCATCGTGTCCGGTAGCATGGCGAGCGCGCAAAGCAGCGTGCCCGAAGAGATCGAGCCGATGCCAATCGCGCGCGCGAAGAACGCCCATTGCGGCTCTCCCGGCACCCACGCGAACCAGCTCGCCAGACCCAGCCCGTAAAAGCCGAGCAGCACCAGATAGCTCTCGCGCTTGCCTGTCTTGGCGATGATCCAGCGGAAGACCGGGATGCTGACAATGCCGGAAATGCTGAACAGGAAAAGGTAGCTGCTCAGCTCCACATTGCCGACTTTGAGGACAAAGGTGAAGAAATACGGGCTGCATGCGAGCACGGTGTAAAGCACGGCGAGCTGGAACAGCTTGACCAGTGTCAGCACGCGAAACGGTGCGTTGCCGAACACGCGAACGGTGTCAATAAAAGGGCTGGCGAGCATGTGCAGCGCATCCACAGGCGCTGCGCGCTCTACCTTTGGTGGGTTCGGCAACCACGCCGCGCCGACAAACACGACCACGCACAAAGCCGCTGCGGCAATGCCAAGGATTGTGCCCATTGCCTGATAGCCTTGCGCCGGTGTGCCCATCGATTCCACCAGCAAAGGCGCTCCGGCAGAACCCGCCATCACGCCGGCGAGCAGGAAAAACACACGAAAGCTCATCAGCCGGGTGCGCGCATCATAGCTGGGCGCAATTTCAGGCGGCATTGCGAGATAGGGGATGGAGAAGATCGAATAGGCAGTCGAGAAAAGCAGCAGCGCCAGCGTTGCCAGCAGTCCAGCCGTGGTCCCCTGAACGCCGAGCAGCGACAGGTTGAAGAAGGCGCTGAATGTCACGCCCAGCGCAATCGCGCCCACCAGCAGATAGATGCGGCGCGGCCCCCAGCGGTGCTGTGTGCGGTCGCTGATAGCTCCGATCAACGGGTCGATAATCCCGTCATACAGACGCACAATCAGGATGATGGTCCCCGCCAGCGCTGGCGCGATGCCCAGCGTGCTGGTCATGTAGAACAGCGCAAAGATCGCCATCGCGTTGAACAAAGCGCCTGTCGCAAACGAACCCGAAGCCCAGGTGATTTGCCCGAGTGCGCTCACACTTTGTGGCGCGGCCTGCGCTTGGCTTTCGGAAAGCGTGCCAGCCGCTGACGCGCTCACGCGAAGTCGACCGATTTGCCCGGCGTTTGCTTGCGGTTCATCACATACACTCCGCCCATGCTGCCGAAATTGATGCGCATGTCATCATCGCAATAGACCACGTCAGAGTGCAGCTTGGGCGGCTTGAGCTCGCGGCGCAGATCGAAGCCTTCTTCCAGTCCGAATTGCGCGCGCAGATCGTCCTCGCTCACGCCCTCAGGCGCGACCAGCTCAACCGCGTAGAACTCGACCGAGTAGCGCTGCGGATTGTCTTGCGGAATGTCATAGCGACCCCATACAATCAGCGTTGCCGCATGCGCCCCGTCCAGCGTCGTAATCGCAGAGACGTTGTTATAGTGCTTGCCCTCAACCCGGATTTCCTGATCGATATCCAGTACCTTGATCGGCAGATCGGGAAACTTGGCGAAGCTTTGCAGCTTCATCGAGGTTTCGTGCTGGATCGGCTTGCCTGCCGTGTGCTTTGGCCCGAACTGCGCAAAGTGCGAACCCCACGGCGCTTCGACGAAATCTTGCGCATCAATCGGGCGCGGCGTGGGGGTGAGCGGCACCAATTGCTCGATCAGAGCGTGAATGCGGTCAAAGGTCGCGTCATCATAAGTGCCGTCAGGCTGGCACGCATCAATCGCGGCGCGCAGGTCTTTCTTGATCGCTTCGTTGTCAGCCATGTTGTCAGCCATCTTCAGGGCATCCTTTCGCGGTCATAGATCAGAAGCTGAAACGGGTCCGCACACCAAACACGCGGCGCGGCGGCGCGTAGACATTTACGGATCGGCCAAAGGTCGACAAGTCGAAGTTGGTTTGCGCGGTGCGCACTGCGTCTTCTTCGGTAAGGTTGGTGACAAAACCCTGCACCAGCAGTCCGTTGAACTCGAGACCGATCTGCATGTCGATATTGATGAAGTCAGGCAGTTTGAGCCGGTTGGTCTCCGTCAGGAAACGCGACCCTTGATATTGCGCCGAGGCACCGAGCAGCAGCGCGACATCGGCAGACAGCTCCGCGCGATAATTAAGGTTCGTGTTCAGTTGGTGACGCGGCGCGCGCTCCAACTGGTTGCCATTATAGCTGACCGAACACACCGGGCTGCCACCCAGCTGCACGATGGTGCAATTGGCGCCTTCCGTCACAGTGAAGGCGCTGTTCGATAGGACCGTGAAATCGGTGTATTCGGTGTCGAGATAGGTGTAGCCGACATCCCATGTCAGGCCGGGTGCAAAGTCAGGCGCGACCACGAAGGACGCATCGAGACCCAGCACTTCAGCAGCGCCTGCATTCTGCACAGAGGCACGAAAGCCGGTGGGTGCGCCGGGGTCTTCGATCAACTGGCTGACCTGCTTGTCAGTCCAGTCCATGTAAAACACCGCAGCGGACACAGTGATCTGACCGCCCGCAAGCGCAGCCTTGGTGCCGAACTCGTAGTTCCAGACCTGCTCAGCCAGGAACCGGCTGTCGGTCAGGTCCGATGCGAAATCCAGCTCGCTGATGCCAGCGGGCTTGAAGCCCTTGGCCGCCGAGGCGTAGACCAGCACGTCTGCATCGGGCTCCCACGTAATGGCAAAGCGCGGGACCACGGCGTCATCGTCAATCCGGTCGCGTTGCAGCGTGTTCTGGAAACCTGCCGGGATCGGGGCGAAGAACGCCTGCACAAAGTCCGAGCGCGTCACCTGCGTCTCTTCCCAGATATATCGCGCCTCTGCAGAGATCGTGATCGTGTCGGTCACGTCGAATTCGGCAAGGCCATACGCGGACAGGCTGTCGATCTTGCGGCGGAACGGATAGGGGGTAATATTCGGTATTGAAGCGAGGAAAATGCTCTCAGCCGAGAACCCCGCAACCGCCGGAGATCCACCAAGCGGGAAGCCCGATGCGGCGCGCACTGAGCTTGATTGCTGCTCATTGTCCGAATGCCAATACAATCCGCCCACAGCCCAGCGGAACGGACCTTCGCCAAAGTCCTGAAAGCGGAATTCATTGCTGATGATCTCAAGCGAATTGTCGAAATCGACATAGTCGAAGATGTTGAGCGGCTCAGCCGTACCATCGACGAAGGCCGCTGGCGCAAGGCCGAAAAAATCCCCGTCATAGATCAGCCGCTCATCCTGACGGATATAGCCGCCATTGTAGATGAATTCGAACGGACCAAGGTCAGCGGTGACATTCAAAGTCGCGCTGAAGACCTCGCCATCATTGCCGGGCAGGTCTTCCCCGGTGCGCGGATCGAGCGAAAGGCCAGAGACACCGTCAAAGGTCAGCGTCTGGCGCGGGGGCACGTTGGACGGGAGCACCGGGCCGAACCCGCCCACCAGCGCGCCGCCATCGATCCCGACCTGCACGGCCTGCCCTTCCGGCGTATCCGGGCCGGGGCGCGAGACATTGCCCGGCACAAACCCGCTCAAATTCTGAAAGGCAGGCTGACTGTAGGTGTAGTCGCTGTAGGAGACGCGGAAATAAGCGTTAAAGTCCGCCCCATCGTCAAACTCCAGCGCGAGCGATCCGCCGGTCGTGTCAAAGGCGTTCAAATCATCGCCGCTCACTGGATTATCATAGTCGCCGTCGCTTTCGGCATGGGCGACATTGACGCGAAAGCCGAACTTTTCGCTGAGCGGCCCGGCGAGCGATGCGCCCGCTTCGATCGTGTCAAAGCTGGCATAGGAGGCGCGCACTTCGCCGGTTAGCGCGTCGGTTGGACGCTTGGTCACATAATTGATCGCACCAGCGAACGCGGCGCGGCCATAAAGCGCGGATTGCGGGCCCTTGACGACTTCGATCCGCTCCAGATCGAGCAGCCGGGTGTTCAGCAGCGAGCCGCCTCCCGAATTGCCCAGCGCCTCGGTCGATATGTCGATCCCGTCGAGCAGGATGCCAACCGGCGGGCGACCGCGGGTTGCCGGAAGGCCGCGAATGACGGGGCGAGTGTCTTGCAGGCTGATCCCGCGATCAAACACAAGGCCGGGCGTGTAGCGGGCGATGTCTTCCACCGTGTTGATCCCGCGTGCAGCGATCTCTTCGGCGTTAAACGTATCAATCGCAAACGGCACATCGAGCACCGATTCTTCGCGACGGCGCGCGGTGACGATGATGGCGTTACCTTCTTTGGCGTTGTCTGCGCTGTCCTCGGTTTCTTGAGTGGCCTGAGCCAAGACTTGGGCAGGCGCGGTCAGGGCAGCGATGCTGGTGAGGGCGCTGGCAAGAAGCAGGGTTTGTTTCACCGGGAGATCTCCGATTACAGGGAACACAGATTAGTCGATTGCAACAAACGACACTGGAAACGCGTTTATAACAATTGGATCGCGCGTTGTGTTCGCCTCGCGAACAGTAGTGTTGCGCAAGGGGCGCGGTTCCCGAAAAAATCTTGCGCTGTTGGTGTTTTGCGCAAGCATTTTGAGACCACACTCCGGGCTCTATCCGATGCGCGGAGAATGGTGGGCGCTGCGCTGTCATGTTATGGCAAAGCGAGCAGGTATCCGATTATGAACGAAATGACGCCCCCCTCCGCTGCTGCGCCCTCTGAAAACGCTTTTGTGCGTCCCGATGCCGTTGCCGGTCTCGCTCTGCCCTCGCCGGCGAGCGATGTGCCCTTGCCCGGTGTCGAAGGACAGACGCTGATCTACGCAGCGACCGCAGAACCTTTTGCCTTCGTCCCGCACGCCGCACCTAAGGACGCCGACGCAATCGTGGCCGCCGCTCGCGATGCATTTGAGCACGGGCCATGGCGGCGCATGCCTGTTACACAGCGCGCGGCGATCATGCGCCGCATCAGCGCGCTGATCCTTGAGAATGCCGAGGAACTGGCGCAGCTTCAAACGCTGGAGACCTCAATCGTGATCTCGCAATCGCGCGGGATGCACACGTCGCGCACGGCGGAAAATTTCACCTTCTTCGCTGACCTGCTCGCGGGGCATGCGGGCGAAAGCTATGAGCAATCGGGCCGCTATCTCTCGATTGTGACGCGAGAGCCGGTGGGCGTTGCCGTACTGATCGCACCGTGGAATGCGCCCTTGGTGCTCGCCTCAATGAAGCTGGCGGCGGCGCTTTCACTGGGCAATTCGGTGATCATCAAGCCGTCTGAATACGCCCCGCTCGCTGTGCTGCGGCTGGTGGAACTGGTGCGAGAAGCGGGCGTGCCCGAAGGCGTGGTTCAGGTCGCCTGCGGCACCGGTCCGGGCATTGGCAATGCGCTGGTCGCGCATCCGGGCGCGGATGTGGTCGGCTTTATCGGCGGGACTGAAACCGGCAAGCGGATCATGGCGACAGCCGCGGGCAGTCTCAAGAAAGTCGGGCTGGAGCTTGGCGGCAAATCGGCCAACATCATCCTTGCCTCCGCTGATCTAGGCCGCGCGGTCGATGGCTCACTGCTAGCGATTTATGCGGGCAATGGCGAGCAATGCCTGGCGGGGTCGCGCATTCTGGTGGAAGACCGCGTGGCAGATGAGTTCATTGCCCGCTTCGTCGCGCGCACGCAGGCTCTTACCATCGGTGATCCGTTCGATCCTGCCAGCGAAATCGGCCCCATGGCCTTCGCCTCGCATTACGAAAAGCTGCTCGGCTTTGGCGACCTTGCGCATGCAGACGCGGCCTACACAGTGCTGACAGGCGGCAAGCGGGTCGAAGGCAAAGGCGCGGGCTACTTCTTCGCGCCCACCGTCGTCGAGGCGACCGACAACGCGACTGATTTATGCCAGACAGAGCTGTTCGGCCCCTTTGCCATGGTGCAGCGGGTTGCGGGACTGGATGAGGCCCTGAGCGTCGCCAATGACAGTGAATTTGGCCTCGCCTCTTATATCTGGTCCAACGATCTGCCTTCCGTCATGAAAGCGCGGCGTGAGCTGCGCGCGGGCACAGTCTGGGTCAACACACCCATGACCCGCGATCTGCGCTCCCCGTTTGGCGGGTACAAGCAATCGGGGATCGGGCGCGACGGGCTGCCGGGCTCGATTGAGCTTTTCACTGAAGAGAAAACAACACTGATCCCGCAAGACCCGCTCATGCTGCCCGCCATGGGCTCTGACTGAGCGGCAAGGAGAGACCGATGGGCAAGCACGAAACGCTGAACACGAATGAGGCGGCGGGCGCGAGCGCGTTCGGCTTTTCGCCCAATCACGATGAGACCGCGCGGCTTGCCTTTGTTGGGGCGCTGAAAAAGTTCATCAATTTTGACATTGAGAGCCGCGTGGGTGCAGTGTTCGATGAACAGCTTGTCCCCTCCAGCAAAGCTGCGCCTGAAACCCGCAAAGACGCCGCCGCGCTGCTTGAACCCCATCCGCTCTACAAGCTTTGGAGCACGTTGACCTTTCACAGCCAGAACCTGATGTGGGACGCGGTGCAGGTGACGACCGACCGCACAATTGACGCGCAAGTCGCGCACTATCAGGCACTGATTGCCGAGGGCCAAGCGCTCGGCAGCGTGGCTTTGTCAGACGAACTGGTGGTCAAGGCGCCGGTCGCCACCACCGAAATCCACCGTCAGCCCGGCGGCTATTGGCGTGAGCGCCGCGCGGATGATCTTGAGGCAGCGCTCAACTATTCGGGCACAGTAGAGCTGTACCGCATCGCCAAAGGCATGGCCGCAGGCGAGAGCCCGCCCGCCGATGCCTTTGGCCGCTTTGTCAGCGCCATTGCGCGCAAATACGCGCCCGACCTCGCGCCCACAGCGGTACTCGACATGGGCTGCGGCACTGGTGAGCAGACGCTGGCTTACAAGCGCGAGTTTCCTGAGGCTGATGTGCACGGCATCGATGTCGCGCGGCCCTTCATCCGCTTCGCTCACGCCTATGCCGAGGATGCGGGCGTGCCGGTCCACTTTGCCGAGATGGATGCAGGCGCAACGCATTATGCGGATGAGAGCTTTGACCTCATCGTCTCGATCATCATGTTCCACGAAACCAGCGCCGCGCAAGCGCGCGATATCATGGCCGAGTGCCACCGCCTGCTGCGCCCCGGCGGACTCGCGCTGCATCTCGATGTGCCGTATCAGCCCGACCAGGTGCCGCTGGTGAAGCAGGTCACGAACCATTGGCAGGTGCGCCACAATGGCGAGCCGTTCTGGAGCGGCTTTGCCGACCTCAAGATGAAAGACATCGCCATCGAAGCGGGCTTTGACGCCGAGGCCGCCTTTGCGACCTATGAGGCGGTTGGCCCGGCGGCATACCACTTCTTTGGCGGGCGCAAATCGGCATGAGCGGGGACACGCCAGACCTACCCCAAGGCCCCCGCCCCGGTGAGCGGCACACGACCTTCTTCGATGACCCGATGAAAGAGCATTTGCTGCGCGGGCTTATCACGGTTTCGGTGGAGCTATCGGTTACGCGCGATCGGGTCGCGACCCTTGAAGCGCTACTGGCAGAGGCAGGCGTGATCGAAGCTGGCCGCGCGGATGCTTACGAGCCCGCACCTCAAGACAATGCAGCGCGCGGGGCGGCGCGTGAAAAGCTGATCCAGGATGTGCTCGGCCCGCTGGTTGAGACGCTGTCCAAAGGCGCGTGATCAGCCCTTAAGGTGCGCCCACTGGCGGTCCAGCTCGTAGATTTCCTCAAAGCCGATCAGGCTGCACATTTCAGCGAAAGAAAACAGCTCGACATCATCGTGCAGGCTGGTCCCGCTTTCCTTGAGCCGGGTGAGCGCGTGGATGCTCGCCGCCGCTGAGGCGAGCGCGGTGGTCGCGGGGAAGAGCGCGCCCGCATAGCCCATTTCGTGCAGGGTAGCGGCAGGCAGGATGCGCGTATGGCCGCCATCCGCCATGTTGACGATCGCCGGGATCGGCAGGCGCTGCGCAACAAAGGCCATCTCCTCCTCATCGGAGAGCGCTTCGGGAAACAGCAGGTCCGCGCCTGCCTTTGCGTAGGCGTCCAAACGTCGCAGCATGGCATCGAGCCCCTCAGGCTGACGCGCGTCTGACCGGGCGATGATCAGCGGCGCGTCCGGCCCTTCGCGCGCGTCACTGGCGACGGTGAGCCGCGCGACCATTTCCTCGGTGGGGACCACGCGTTTGCCTTTGGTGTGGCCGCAGCGCTTGGGGAACTCCTGATCTTCCAGTTGGATCGCCGCCACGCCTGCTTCCTGATAGCCGCGCATCGTGTGGCGCACATTGAGCAGTCCGCCATAGCCGGTGTCAGCATCCGCGATGATCGCCATGCCATCGCTGGAGCGGACCAGATGCGTGATCCGATCAAGCATCTGCGTGTAGGTTGCAAGGCCCACATCAGGCATCCCATAGGCAGACGCGGTGAGCCAGTACCCGCTCGCAAAGCCGATATCGAAGCCGGCTTTGCGCGCGAGTTTGGCGGCCATCATGTCATGCATGCCGGGCGCGATGAAGAACTCGCCGGAATTGAGCGCATCGCGCAGGGCAGTGGGTGCGGGCATGGCAGGTGATCCTTTTTCCGTATGGGCTCGGTCATGCAGACGCTGAGCGCGCGGCGCGAGGGTAGCACTCCCAGCCTTCCGCCATGCGGATAAATCGCGCTAGCTGACCTGCGAGGGCCGGGTTTTGAGCACATGAGCGGGTCCAACTACCGGAGGCAGTCTTGCGCATCACCAATGTCATCTTCGCGCCAGCGCGCGGCGGGTTTTTCTATGACGATCAGGCCGCCATCCGCGAAGGGCGCGAGATGGACGGTGTGGCCTATCGCGGCGCGCCGGTAACGCCCGGCTTCACAGCGGTGCGCCAACCATCAAGCGCGCTCGGCATCGGACTGGTGCTCGATGATGGCGCGGTGGTGTGGGGCGATATGGTCAGCGTCCAGTATTCCGGCGCCGCCGGGCGCGATCCGGTGTTCGTGCCTGAGCAGATCGAAGCGGTCTGCCGCGAACGCGTGGTCCCGCGCCTGATCGGCATGACTGCAGCCGAAGGTGCGGCCAATTGCGCCGAAGCCTTTGCCTTTAGTCCGCATGAGCGCCGCCTGCCGCTCGCCGTCGAATATGGCGTCAGCCAGGCGCTGCTGAGGGCTGCGGCCCATGCGCGCAAAATCACGCTCGCCGAAGTGGTGGCTGATGCGCTGGATCTGCCTGCCCCGACACAGCCGATCCCGCTGTTCGCGCAAAGCGGCGATGACCGGCGCAATGCGGTCGATACGATGATCCTCAAGCGGGTCGATGTGCTGCCCCATGGCCTGATCAATTCCGCTGAGAAATTCGGCCCCGGCGGCGCGGCGTTCCGCGAATATGTGCGCTGGGTCGCAGCGCGGGTCGCTGAGCTGGGTGAGCCGGGCTACACGCCGATCCTGCATTTTGATCTGTATGGCTGGGTGGGCCTGGGCATTTCCATGGAGCCGGCCGCGATTGCCCGCTTCATCGCTGAGTGCGCCGCCGACGTGCCGGGCCAGACGCTCCACATTGAATGCCCCGCCGATTATGGCTCCCGCGATGAAACCATCGCCCGCTATGCCGAGATTGTCGCGCGCGTGGATGACCTGTGCGACAACGCCCGTATCGTCGCTGATGAGCATTGCAACACGCTGGCTGACATCAAAGCCTTCATTGCGGGCCGCGCTGCGCATGTGATCCAAGTCAAGACGCCCGATGTGGGCAATCTGCTCGACACGGCCCACGCGATCGTTGCGGCGCGCGAGGCGGGGATTGGCGCTTACAGCGGTGGGACCAGCGCTGAAACCGACCACTCCGCGCGCGCTTGCGTGCATGTCGCGCTCGGCGCGCGAGCAACAATGATGCTCGCCAAACCGGGCATGGGCGTGAACGAAGGGCTGACAATTGTAGGCAACGAACAGGCCCGTGCCTTGGCAGAAATTGCGGCACGCGCCGCTTAGTGGGAACTATTCTGCGCCTGAGACGCTGAGACAGTTGGAGTTTGTGCGTGAGGGGGATCGCACGCCATACATCGCATCATTGAGGGTCGGCTGCTCAAGAGCAGCTTCCAGAACAGGCGAGGCATGGAACGAGGCGTACCGATTAGAGCTATCAGTCGCGGCATTGCGGTGCTTTCGACCATCAACCGCGACGGGCCCATCTCAATGATGGGCATCGCGCGATCAGCGCAAGTGCCCTACCCCACGGCGTGCAGGATCGTGCAGACCTTGCTGCATGAAGGCTTCATCGAAAAAGAGCCCGCGCGCAAACGCTACCGCGTGACCTCGCTCGTGCAAACGCTCTCCACCGGGTTTCAAACCGAAGACCAACTGGTCGCCACCGGACGCCCGCATATAGAGGCGCTGTGCCATGAGGTCAGCTGGCCGGTTTCGGTCGCGACACGGGTCGGCACGCGCATGATGGTACGCGATTCAACGCACAACATGACCTCGCTGACTTTCTCGCATTACTATCCCGGCTACACGCTGCCGATTGCCGAATGCGCGACCGGCAAGGTGCACCTCGCCTTTTGTGACGAGGATGAACGGTCCGCGATTATCGAAGGCTGGAAGGCTGTCGAGACAGAGGATGCCAATATGGGCATGCTGCTGCTGGGCGATGATTACATGCTGACCAAGATCCGGCGGCAGGGTTATGCGCTGCAAGTGCGCAATGTCTACAACTCTGATCCGGGCAAGACGTCGAGCATTGCGGTGCCGCTGTTTGGCTCCGACAGCCGCCTGATCGGCGCGCTGGGGCTGATCTATTTTGCGAGCGCGATGTCCACTGATGAAGCGGTTGAGCGCTATCTCGGGCCGCTCCAGTCCACCGCCAGTGCGATGCATGAGAGCTTGATTGAAGCGAGCGGCGGCGAGCGTCCGGCTGAGGCGGCGGAGTAAGCCCCCGCCCACAAAACGCTCAGGCAGGTTCGTGGGCTGCGCTGATTTGTGAAGCGGCGTTCTCCCCGGCGAGGCGACCCAAAGTGGTTGCCGTGAGCAAACCATTGCCCGCCAGATAACCATCCGCGCCCGGCCCTGAAATGCCGCGCGCCGCGCCTCCCCCCGCATAAAGGTTCGCAAACGGCTCGCCCGATGCGCGCAGGACCCGCGCATGTTCGTCCACTTCCAGCCCGCCTTGCGTGTGGAACAGCGCGCCTGTGACCTTCACCGCATAGAATGGTGCGGTCAGGGCGGACTTGTCCGCAAAGCTGCGCCCGAACCGGTCGCGCGCTTCGCTTTCGATCAGCGCATGGGTCTCAGCCACACTGGCGGCGAGGCCCTGCGCGTTGATGCCCGCCGTTGCGGCAAGCTCTTCCAGCGTGGGCGCGCTCATCAGGCACCCGGCAGACATGGCCTGCTGATAATCATCAAACTGGGTCATGATGGCGTGGCGCGTCTCATCATAGATGCTCCAGGCGACATGACAGTCCTGCCGCAGCACTTCGACCGCTTGCTCGGAGTAACCCGACGCCTCGTTGGCGAAGCGCTCGCCTGCGCGGTTCACCTGAATGCCGCCTTCAGCGATCAACGGCCACAGGATCGGAATGCCATAGCCTGCCGCGAGCCCTGCGTGGCCCTGATACGCGCTGAGGTCAGCCATTTTGGCGTCGAGCGCGCGGCCCCAGCCAATCGCTTCGCCCTTATTGCCGGGGTGCCCGTGAAAGGTTGCGTGTTCCAGTTCCGGGATCAGGTCAGCGACCATCGCCTGATTGCCGGCAAAGCCGCAGCACGCAAGGATCAGCGCCTCGCAGCCGATGACATCGCGCGCGCCATCGGGCCGAACCGCAGCGATGGCGATCACGCGGTCCTGCGCGTTAACATACAAAGTGTCGACGCGGCTGTCGGTCAGGATATCGACGCCCGCATCCTCGCAAGCACTGGCGAGCGCGCCCATCAGCTCAGACCCGGAGCGGCTGGGCATTCCGTGCATCCGTAAGGCTGAATGTCCGGGATAGGTGAAGCCTTCGACAAGGCTGAGATCAAGCCCGTGCGTCTCTGCCAGCCAATCGACCGTGCGCGCCGATTGCTCGGCAAGATGCTGAACAATCGCGTGGTCGACCTGCCCCTTGGTCTTGGCCGCAATGTCCGCCGCAAACTGCTCAGGGCTGTCTTCGATGTCATGCGCGCGCTGGATCGCGCTGCCCGCTGCCGGGATGAGCCCGGTGGACATTGCGGTCGTGCCCATCGGCTGGCTGTCGCGCTCCACCACCAGCACATCGACGCCCGCGTCGCGCACAGCCAGCGCTGCGGTCAAGCCAGTCCCGCCGCCGCCGATCACCACGACGGGGATGTCAGCAATCGTCTCGACGCTGTCAGCGCGGATGATCTCGCAATCGCTCATGGATGTTCGTCCTCAAAGGTCAGCACCGGTTTGATAACCGTGCCGCTCGCTGCGTCAGCAAAGGCCTGAGCAATATCCGCAAAGCGATAAAGGGTGATGAGGCGATCCACCGGCAGATCGCCTGCGCTGTGGTAAGCGATCAGGCGCGGCAGGAACTCCGCCGGGACTGCATCGCCTTCAATCACGCCGATCAGGTTCTTGGTGAGGTAATCAAAGCCGCCGGGATGCGGGATTTTCTCTCCCATCGGTCCCGGCAGCGTCAGCACGCCCAGCGATCCGCCCGGATGCAGCGCTGCGAGCGCGCCTTCAAAGGTCGCCATGATGCCCGCTGTATCGAGCGCCGAGTTCGCGCCCACGCCGCCGGTCAACTCGCGCACTTTGGCGGGCCAGTCTGTGTCGCTGCCATCAAGGGCATGCGTCGCTCCCATGGAAAGCGCCAGCGCGCGCCGTTCCTCGATCAGTTCGACCACGATAATCGGCGCGCAGCCGATGATCTTGCCCGCCATCACCGCCGCGCATCCGACCGCGCCCGCGCCTATCACCAGCAAAGGACGCCCCGGCCTTGCGCCCAATTGGTTGAAGACCGCGCCTGATCCCGTCTGGATCCCGCAGCCCAGCGGCGCGGCTGTCTGCATATCGAGCCAATCGGGCAGCCGCACACAATTGCGCTGCGTCGCCAAAGCGTGCGTCGCAAACGAGCTTTGCTGAAAGAATGAACCTGCCACCGGCGTGCCATCGCCGCGCAGCAAGGCCGGGCTGGACACTGAGCGTCTCCCCTCAAAATTGAGCGGCACCATGTTGAAGCAATAGGCCGGGCGCTTGTCTTCGCAATTGGGGCACGTCCCGCACGATCCAAAGGTTGCGAGCACGCGGTCGCCCTTCGCAAAGTCCGTAACCGCGCTGCCTGTTTCGACCACCACGCCTGCGCCTTCATGGCCCAGAACCGTTGGCGCAGGGCTCCATTGCGCAACCGTCAGATCGGTGTGGCAAATCCCTGCGGCCTCCACCCTGATGACGACTTCGTCAGGCGCGGGATCATCCAGTGTCAGAGTTTCGATCACAGGAGGCGCGCCTTGCCCCGGACTGACGGCGGCTCGTATTTCGCGGGGCATCAGGCGGGGCTCCTAAAGATCATGCAAACAGGGCTTCGATTTCGGCAAGGACGCTGCGATCCTCAATCGTGGGCGGTACGTTGGGCGCTTGCCGGTCGGCGATTTCGCGGATCGTCTTGCGCAGGATCTTGCCAGAGCGGGTCTTGGGCAAGCGCGAGAGGACATGCACCCGCTTAAACGCGGCGACCGGGCCCATGGTTGCGCGCATCTGCCCGATCAGCTCAGCAGCGAGCGCGTCTTGTGCAATGTCGGCGGCGGCTTTCAGGACCACGAAGCCCACCGGCACCTGGCCCTTCAGATCATCCGCCATGCCGATGACAGCGCATTCGGCCACCGCCGGGTGCGCGCTCAGCACTTCTTCCATCGCGGAGGAGGACAGGCGGTGCCCGGCGACGTTCATCACATCGTCAATGCGCGCCATAATGTGCAGATAGCCATCATCATCGATAAAGCCGCTGTCGCCGGTCAGGTAATTGCCGGGAAAGCGCTCCAGATAGGCGGCGGCATAGCGCTCGGGCGCTTCCCACAAAGTAGGCGTGAAGCCCGGCGGGAGCGGCAGGCGCGCAACAATGGCACCGCTTTCACCCGGCTCAACCGGCACGCCGTCCTCATCCACGCACACAAGGTTCCAGCCCGGCATGGGCAAAGTGGAGGCGCCGGGTTTGACCGGCAGTTCCTCAATCCCAAGCGGGTTTGCCGTGATCGCGCTGCCCGTTTCGGTCTGCCACCAGTGATCGACCACAGGCACGCCGAGCAGATCCTTGGTCCAGCCCAAAGTGTCGGGATCGGTTCGCTCACCCGCCAGATAGACCGCGCGCAGGTTTTCCAGATCAGCCTCGGCAGCGAGCGCGCCTTCGGGATCGACCTGCTTGATCGCGCGCAAGGCGGTGGGCGCGGTGAAGAAACTGCGCACGCGGTGCTTGGCCATGATGCGCCAGAAAATCCCTGCATCCGGCGTGCCGATGGGCTTGCCTTCAAAGATCACACTGGGATTGCGGTTGAGCAGCGGCGCATAGCAGATGTAGCTGTGCCCCACGACCCAGCCGACATCGCTCGCGGCCCAATAGGCTTCACCCGGCGGGCAATTGTAAATGCCGGTCATGCTCCACAGCAGCGTGACCAGATGCCCGCCTGTGTCGCGCACAATCCCCTTGGGAGCGCCTGTCGTCCCCGATGTGTAGAGGATATAAAGCGGATCAGTAGCCGCCACGGGCACACACGCAGCCGGCGCTGCCGCCGCGCACACCGCATCCCAATCATGATCGCCCACACCGCTGACATCAGCTGCATGCTGATCTCGCTGCCAATAGATCGTGTTGGCCGGAGCGTGTTTGGCCAGCGCGTAAGCCTCTTGCAGGATCGGCTGGTAGGGCAGCACTTTGGCGCCTTCGATCCCGCAGCTTGCAGCGATCACGACAAGGGGGCGGGCATCGTCGATCCGGCTGGCAAGTTCGGGCGCGGCAAACCCGCCAAACACCACCGAATGCACCGCGCCAATCCGCGCGCAGGCGAGCATCGCGATCACCGCTTGCAGCGAATTGGGCATGTAGATCAGCACCCGCTCACCCTTGGCCACGCCCATTGCAGCCAGCGCTCCGCCCAATCGCTCGGTCGCCTTGAGCAAATCCGCGTACGTCATGGTGAGCGAAGTCGCAGTGACCGGGCTTTCATAAATCAGCGCCGTCTCAGCCCCGTGGCCCGCTACGACATGGCGGTCTACGCAATTGTGGCAGGCATTGATCGCGCCGCCAGTAAACCAGCGCGGGATCGCATCGCCTGCAAGCTGAAGGACGCTGTCCCAGCGCCGGCCCCAATCGAGCAAATCCGCCTGTTCAGCCCAGAACGCTTCAGGCTCTTCGATGGAGCGGCGATAGACGGACTTGTAGCGCGAGCCTTGCGACATGATCATCCTCCCTTATTCTCGCCGCTAATGAGACATCGTGGCAGCACTGAAAATTATCCAATGGGCGGATAATCGCCGCTGTCCACCGGAGTGTCTGGAGCGAGGCTGTTAGTTTCACAATTCATCAAAAGGAGCACTGCGCCCATGGATACCAAAACTGCCATCGATGTCCCCGCACAGCTGGGGGAAGAGATCGGCGGCGCGGGCAAAGCCTATTTCGACGATGTCGTGATCGACAATATCCTTGATGCGCTACTGGAATTGTCGGCTGCAGTGTGGACCTATCATGACCGCATCAATGTGCTGGAAACCGTGCTCGCCGAACAAGGCATCGAAGTTACCAAAGCAATCGAAGCGCACCTGCCTGACCCAGCCGAAATCGCCCGCCGCGAAGCGGAGCGCGCCGCGCTGGTGCAGCGCGTCTTCGGCTCTTTCGTGCGCCGCCCCACAGCGCGCGCCAATCCCGTATCACCGACCACTTCTGAGGGAGACTCACAATGACCCGCGGTTCCATCGGCGTAACCCCGCGCCCCACCCGTCTGGCAGATGAAAGCTATCTGGAATTCATCACCAGCTTCCGCCGCCTCGCCATCCAAGAGATGTTTCCCAAGGTCGCCGAACACGGCGAAGTCGCGCTTGCCAAGGCGCTCGATGCGGGCGCGGTGACCAAGCCGGCCAATGACGAGGCGATCCCGCTGGGCGAGATCCGCAAGGTCTTTGGCCAGAACCCGGTTACGCCAACCTTCCAACGCTTCGTGCGCACCCAACAGGAAATGATGTGGCGGCGCACGCGGGAGAGCTTTTATCAGGACATCGAAACCGTGATGGCCGAGATGGAGGCTGCCGAAGCCAAGCACCCCGAACGCATTCACATCGACCCCGATTTCGTTGAGCCGGATTACACCCGCCGCGAAATCCACTGCCAGCCGGGCGGCTATACCGATGATCCGATGGGCGGTGTGGTGTTCCACTACGGCACCAAGGTGTTTTACGAAGGCTTCAACGATCAGGACGAGCTCCACATTGAGCTCGCCGAAAAGGCCACCAAGCCAGCTGACGGCAAGGTAGAGCGCGTGCTCGATATTGGCTGCTCCATCGGGCAGGCGACCACGGTGCTTAAAGACCTTTACCCCGAAGCAGAGGTCTGGGGGATCGACGTGGGTAAGCCGATGGTGCGCTATGCCCATGCCCGCGCTGTCAGCCACGGTAAGGAAGTGCACTTCAAACAGGGCCTCGCCGAAGACAGCGGCTATGAGGACAACAGCTTTGACATGGTGCTCAGCTACATCCTGTTCCACGAAGTGCCCGTGCCCAAGATGAAGGAAATTATCGCGGAAACCTTCCGCGTGCTGCGGCCGGGCGGGACCTTCTCGATCTATGAATTCCCGAGCAATGACAAAGGCCAGGTCAGTGCTTCGCACCGCTTCCTGATCGACTATGACAGCAAGAACAATTGCGAGCCCTATTCGCCCGGCTTCGTCGCAGCGGATTTCCGCGGCATCATCGAGGCGGCCGGGTTTGAAGTGGAAGACGGGCCGCTGCTGACCAATCCGTTCCTGCAATCGCTGGTGGCGCGCAAGCCCGCCTGAGCGTGATCGGCCAAGCCAAGGCGAAAGGGCGTCCGGAGCGGGAGCGATCCGGGCGCTCTTTTTGCGTCACGCGTTTCGCTAGGCGGCGATCAGGCCAGTTCGACGCTGGTGGGATCGTAGGAGAAGATGCCGAGCGCGTCCTCGTTCTTGGGCGGATTGTCGCGCAGAAAATACGGGTCAAGCGCTTGCAGGCGGTCTCCGCCGACATTGCTTTCTGCCTGAAGAAACGCGCAGCGCTCCACGCGGGCGCGCTCATACAAGTTCAGCGCTTCAACCGGGTCTACGCCTTGCGCAAAGCAGCGCCCCAGCACCACGCCATCCTCAATCGCTGACGAAGCCCCCTGCCCCATATAAGGTAGCATCGGATGCGCCGCATCGCCCAGCAGAGCGATGCGCCCCTTCACCCATTGCGAAAGCGGCGTGCGGATGAAAAGCCCCCAGCGATAAAGGTCCTCCGAGCCAATGGCGGCGATTGCGTCGGTCACATAGTCCGCCCAGCCTTCAAACAGAGCGGCCAGTCCGGACGGATGCGCGTGTGCGTTCCAGCTTTCCTCAGTCCAGCCTTCAGCACGGGTCAGCGCGACGATGTTCACAAGGCCGGTGCCCCGGATCGGGTAGGTCACCAGATTTTGTCCCGGCCCGATATGATTGACGTTGGACCGCGCAGTGGCGCGCGCGCTCAGCTTCTCGCCCGGCACCAAAGCGCGCCATGCGACATGGCCGCTGAAGGTTGGCTCGGGTGTGTCGAACAGGATGTCACGGATGACGGAGCGCAGGCCATCGACGCCGATCACACAATCCGCGCGCTCTTCCATGCCGTCTGCGAAGCGCAAGGTGACGCCGCTTTCCGACTGGCTGAGCCCGGTGAGTGATTTGCCCATGCGGCAGTTTTCGGTCCCGAATCCTGCGACAAGCCCGGCCAGCAAGTCCGCCCGGTGCATCTGGTAATAGGCCCCGCCATAGGTGTCTCGGCAGGAGCGGCGATCATAATTGAGCAATTGCTCACCGGTCAGGCCGTGGAACAGGAACTGGTCAAGCGGCTCGTTGGCGCGCTCTGCCAGAAACTCGCGAAAGCCTAGCATTTCCAGCCCTTTGACGGCGTTGGGGCTGAGCGAGATGCCCGCGCCAACCTCGCCAAATTCCGGCGCACGTTCATAGATGACAGGCGCAAAGCCAGCCTTTTGCAACGCAATTCCAGCGGTCAGCCCGCCAATCCCGCCGCCGATGATCGCGATTGTTGTCGGTATCTTTGTCACAGGCCCAAAGCTCCCGGATTGAGGATACCCGCAGGGTCAAAACGCGCCTTGAGATCGCGCAGCAATTCGCCCGCTTCGCCCTCGCGGGTGTCGGCATAGGGGTACAGCCGTCCAATCTGAAAATGCGTGCTGCCATGGACGCGCATCAGCGTGACGAAAGCGACCACCATCTCGCGCACAAGCTCTCGCCCGGCGAGGTTTTCGTCATAGCTTTGGGCGACGCCATCGAGATAAGAGGGCGTGCGGCGCTGGTGATAGAGCATCTGGCTATCGGGCCAGTAGAAGACCGGCTCATACAACGTGCCCGCGCCTGCGATTCCAGCAAAGAACTCGGCGACAGTCACCCCCACATCCGCCATGCGCGCGGCGTAACTGGCTTTCAGCGCACAATAATCGCGGTGGAACGCTTTGATGCGGCTGTCTGCCATCACGCCATGAATGGGCAGCAGGCGGCGGCCATCGGGATGCGTCACGGGAAGCTCTGGAAACGGAGCCGCGCGGGTGGCGAGCGGCACCGTGTTCACGATCTCGTCGCCGCCCTTAGCCAGCGCTTTGATCGCGGCCAAGCGGCTGCGCATTTCGTGCTTATCACGCGCCTCGACCATAAAATGCGCGGTGTAGGCCGCCTTATCGAGAAAGCGCCGCCCGGCCATCGCGACGCGCGCCATGCGGCTGAGTGCGCCGGTGACAGAGCCCGCCGCCAGCCCGATGCGCATCATGGCCTTGGCATCCTCCACCAGATTGGGCGCGCCGGCGTTCTGCCGCGCAACATCGGCGTCCATCGCAAGGAATTCGCTGGCGAGCCGCCGCAAGCGCACTTCGCGCAGCATGTCCGCCATCGCGCTGAAATCATCAAAGGCAAAGCTCAGCCCGTTGACCAGTTCAGGGCGCGGCTCAATCTCGAGCGTGGCGGCCGTCTTGATGCCCAGCGCGCCTGCATCATTGGCGAAAATGCCGGTCACATCAGGCCCGTAATTGCGGTTGAACGGCCCCGTGCCCGCACTGCCATCAGAGCCGGTGGTCAGCACCGCGCCCGTGCCGGTTACAATCTCAAAGCTTTTCACCGCATTGGCAGACGCGCCCGCTTCGCCTGAGCCGAACGTTACCGAACCTTGACTAAGCGAGCCGCCAATCGTCGCGGTTCCACCTGACATCGGGCCCCAGAACCGTGCGCGCATGTTGTGCTTGGCCAACGCTTCATCGAGAGTCGCCCAAGTGCAGCCCGCCTCCACCGTCACATTGCCGTCTTCGGCGTTGATATCGCGAATGGCTGCAAGGTTGGCGAAATCGAGGATGATCGTGCGCGAGGCCTGCGGCTGAAACGCTTCGGTGTAGGACATGCCGCCGCCGCGCGGACAGATTGCCACGCCGTGCTCAGCGCACCAGCGCGCGACGCCCGCGACTTGCTGAGTTGAGCGAGGCGACACGACAGCCAGCGGCACAGCGCCTTCAAAGAACAAGTCCTGACTGGCAAAACGGCGTTCTTCCTCGTCGGTCTCAACCGTGTCCGCGCTCAGCAATTCAAGTAGCGTCGCGGTTAGCTCTTGCGCATCGTCCATCTCGGGCATCACGGATATATTCATAAAGCGCAGACTGGCCCGCAATTGTGGCGCGTGCGAGGCGAGGCCCACCCCTATCCGACAAGCGGATAGTCGCTGGCATCTATGTGCGCGGCGGGACATCCGCGCTAGGCGAGGAATTATGTCAGACATCGCGACCAACCCTGAAACGCTATCGGCAAACGCCGAGGGGATGGTGGGCAAGGGCGCAGGGCTGATGCCATCAGCACCGCCAGCGGTCGCTTTGCCTTCCTCCCTGCGCGCATGGGCCGTGGTTGCCATCCTCAGCCTTGCCGGGATCATCAGCTATGTCGACCGCCAGATCCTCAACCTGCTGGTCGAGCCGATCAAGGCGGACCTCGGGCTAAGCGACCTTCAGATCAGCCTGTTGCAAGGCTTCTCCTTCGCGCTGCTTTATGCCGTGATGGCGATCCCGCTGGCGTGGCTGGCGGACCATTCCAACCGCAAATGGGTGATCCTTGGAGGTCTGATCTGCTGGTCTGGCGCGACCTTTATGAGCGGGTTTGCCGCCAGCTTTGCGTTCCTCTTCATGGCCCGCATGATGGTTGGCATTGGCGAGGCAACGCTTAGCCCGGCGGGCTTTTCGATGATCTCCGACCACTTCACCAAAGCGCGCCTTCCCGCAGCGTTGGGGGTGTTTACCGGATCAGGCTTTGTTGGCGCTGGGCTGGCGCTGGTGATTGGCGGGGCGCTCTACGCGCAGCTTGAGGCGAACGGGCCGGTCACCAACGCGCTGGGCACCTTCCAGCCGTGGCAGCTCACCTTCTTTGCGGTGGCGATGCTGAGCGTCCCTTTGTTTTTTCTGCTGCTGCTGATCCGCGAGCCTGCGCGCCAGCCCGACAATGCGGCGGCAGCGCAGGTTGAGAACCCGCCAGCGTTGGAAATCCTGTCCTACCTCAAGACCCACGCGCTGGTGTATTTCCCGCTGTTTTTCGGCTTTTCCTGCTTTGCCGCTGCGCAATTCGGGATTGGCGCATGGGCACCCAGCTTCTTCATCCGCGTGCATGGTTGGAGTCAGCTTGAGGTCGGCAATGCGCTCGGCCCGGTTGTGATGGTGACCGGCCCGCTGGGCGTGATCGCTGGCGGCTTTATTGCAGAGCGTATGCTGCTCGCCGGAGTGCAGGATGCAACCTTGCGCCTATCCATGGCAGCCATCGCGGTCGCCCTGCCCTTTGCAGTCAGCTTTGCATTGGTGGACGATGGCGGGTTGGCGCTGGCGCTTCTGGGCGTGGTGCTGCTTGCTGGAACCGTCCCCTTCGGCGCGGGCGTTTCCACGTTTCCGCTGATCACGCCCAACCGGATGCGCGCACAGGTTATCGCGGTCTATCTGCTGATCGCCAATCTGCTGGGTTATTCAGCCGGGCCTGTGCTGATTGCATGGCTGACCGACGCGGTGTTTGCTGACCCGAAAGCGATCAACATCAGCCTCGCGATCGCCGCCCCTTCGATCATGGCGGTGGGCATTGCGCTGCTTGCCTTTGCCCTCAAACCTTACCGGGCCATGCTGGCTCACAACGCATCCACGGAGACCTGACAATGGCCGTTATCGACCTCACCCCTGAAACCCGCTCTTTTATCGCCAAGGACAAGAAAATCCTTATCGGTGGGCAATGGTCCAATGCCAGCAGCGATGGCGTGGTGAACGTTGTAAACCCCAGCGATGGCGACATCTTGAGCGCCTTTGGCGATGCCAGCGAAGCTGATGTCGATAACGCCGTGAAGGCGGCGCGCGCGGCGTTTGAAGACGGCCCTTGGGCGACCATGAAGCCCGGCGAGCGAGCGGCTGTAATCCATGCCTGCGCCGATGCAATGGCTGCGCATCACGAAGAGCTCGCACAGCTGGAGACGCTGGACACCGGCAAGCCGATCAATTCGGCGCGCGGTGAGGTGTTCGCAGCGATTGGCGCGATCCGGTATTACGCCGGGTGGGCGGACAAGATCACCGGTACCACGCACAACATCAACATGCCGGGCGACCACCATGTCTACACGGTGAAAGAAGCCGTCGGCGTCGCGGCTCTTGTCGTGCCGTGGAACTATCCGATTGTCATGGCGGCGATGAAGCTAGGCCCGTGTCTTGCCGCGGGCTGCACGGCGGTGCTCAAACCGGCCGAAGACACATCGCTCACCGCTTTGCGCCTGGGCGAGCTGTTCCTCGAAGCGGGTCTGCCCGAAGGTGTGCTCAACATCGTCACCGGTTATGGGGCGACCACGGGCAATTCGCTGATCCATCACAAGGGCATCGACAAGATCGCCTTCACCGGATCGACCGTCACCGGCAAGGTAATCGCGCACGCCGCCGCCGAAGGACTGAAGAAAGTCAGCCTCGAATTGGGCGGGAAATCGCCCAACATCATCATGCCTGATGCTGACCTTGAAAAGGCAATCCCGGCATCCGCCATGAGCATTTTCTGGAACACCGGCCAAACCTGCACCGCCGCCTCGCGCCTGTATGTCCATGAAGACATCAAGGATGAGGTTATCGCAGGCGTTGCCGCCGTCGGGAAATCGCTGAAACTGGGCGTGGGCCTTGATGAAGAGACGCAGATCGGTCCGATTGTTTCGGAAAAGCAGTTCGACAAAGTGCAGGACTACATTGAGCTTGGCGCCAGCGAAGGGGCCGAGATTGCCTCTGGCGGGCAGCGCCATGGCAATTCGGGCTTCTTCATCGAACCCACCGTCATCGCCAACACCACCAACGATATGCGCGTTGTGCGTGAAGAAATCTTTGGGCCGGTTCTGGTGACGCAGACCTTCAAGACCGAAGATGAAGCCATCGCTCTGGCCAATGACAGCGATTATGGTCTGGCAGGCTCGGTCTGGACCGGCGATGTCGCCACCGCGCACCGCATGGCGCGCCGGATCAAAGCGGGCATTATCGGCATCAACAACGCGTCCGGCGCAGACTGGGACGTGCCGCTTGGCGGATACAAGCAATCAGGCGTAGGCCGCGAAAATGGTCGCGATGGTCTGGAGCTGTATCTCCAGACGAAGTCGGTCTTCACCACGCTTTGAGTGCCGCGATGAGCGACACGGCCCTCCCCACACAGGTTCAGCGCATCGATGTTGGTGATGCTGAAATCCACACAGAGATCACCGGCAGCGGGCCAGACCTGCTGCTGGTGGCAGGTCTCGGCGGGCGCGGAGCCTTCTGGCACCGCCAGGTTCAAGCCTTTGCGAAGGACTTTCGCGTCATCACTTTCGACCATCGCGGCTGCGGCGAAAGCACACCGGACAAGGTCGTCTATGGCGCGGAGCACATGGCCAAGGATGTGCTGGCGCTGATGGATGCGATGGGCATTGAAAGCGCCGCTTTGGTCGGACACTCAACCGGCGGCGCAATCGGTCAGCACATCGCCTTGCGCGCGCCGGAGCGGCTCACCAGGCTGGTCCTTTCGTGCAGCTGGGCAGGGCCGGACACTTATCTGACCGAGCTGTTTCGCACCCGTCGCGAGATTCTGGTGAGCTGCGGCCCGCTCGCTTACCTCACCATGGGCACCTATCTCGCAATGCCCTCGCGCCACCTGCAACCGCAGATGAAAAGCGCGCGGCAGTTCATGGAAGAGCGGCTGGCGGCCTTTCCCGGCCTTGAAGTGGAGCTCTCGCGGATCAACGCGGTCTACACGCACGATCTGCGCAGCCGCCTGCACGAAATTACCGTGCCTTGCTTTTGCATCGGCGCGATGGATGATCAGATCACCCCGCCCGGCTTCACGCAGGAAATGGCGCAGCTAATCCCCGGCGCGCAGGAGCACTTGCTCGATCATGGCGGACATTTCTGCCCAATTGTCGTGACCGAGGATTACAATCCGCGCGTCCTCGAATTCCTGACCGCCTAGCCTGATAGGAGACCCGGCATGGCAAGCGACCCCTCCCCCTACCCGCCCGTCGGCCACATCACCAAAGGCCACTCGGTCATTGTCGGCCCCGATGAAGGGCGTTCCTTGTGGCAACCCATGCCCAGCCGCGGCTATGTCAATGTGAACCTCACCGCTGACAATATGCCTTATGACACGTGGTCTTCGGGCATTCAGGTGATGCCACCGGGCGGCATGGTGCGTGAACATGGGCACAAGCAGAACCATGAGCTTGTGTTCGTTTATGAGGGCACCGGAGTGGTCGATATCGACGGGGAAGAAACCGAATTCGGCCCCGGCACCACCATCCTGTTTGCACGCAATTGTACACATTGGATCAATAACACCGGCGACACCGATATGAAGATGTTCTGGGTGTTCTTCCCGCCCGGCCTTGAAGACTGGTTCTACGCGATTGGCCGCGATCGCACTCCGGGTGATGCCATGCCAGAGCCCTTTGACCGGCCCGACAATGTTGGCGATGTGCAGCAGAAAATGCGCTTCCTCCCGCCCCGCACAACTCCGGGGTCTGCGGACTGATGATGCGGATTATCCCTGCAAAAGATGTTGAGCGGCTGTTGCCGGTCGCCGCCTGCGTGCCCGTGATGCGCGCGGCGATGATCGCGGTGTCGCAAGGCGATGTCTCGCTGCCGATCCGCCAGTTCATGCCGGTGCCCGGCGCGGCGGGCAAAATGGCGATCATGCCAGGTTCTTTGGGCACCGCTGGCGAAGTGGACAGCGCGAGCTTCGGGATCAAGCTGGTGTGCAAATATGAGCGGCCACACGATGATCCGCTGGGCACACATGTCGGCATGGTGCTGCTGTTTGACAGCGCCAAGGGAGTGCCGCTCGCCATGGTTGAGGGCTCTTCGCTCACGTCGATCCGCACCTCTGCGGCCAGCGCATTGGCGACGGATCTGCTCGCCCTGCGTGACGCATCGCTGCTGGCGATCATTGGCAATGGCGAACAGGCGATGCGCCACATTGCGGCGATGCTGGCTGTGCGCCCGATTACGCAAGTGCGCGTATGGGGGCGTGATCCGGACCGGGTGGAGCTGTTCGCACGCGATGCGCAGGCGCGCTTTGAGGTATCGGTTGAGCCAGCGACCAGCGTGTCGGAGGCGGTATCCGGCGCGCATATCATTTGCACCACCACCTCCGCCAAGCAGCCCGTCCTGAACGGCGCTGATCTGGAACGCGGCCAGCATATCAACCTTGTCGGCTCAGCCATTCCGACCACCGCAGAGGTCGATCATGAAGCGGTGCGCCGCGCGCGCTTTTATGTCGATTACCGCCCCGCAGCGATGGCAGCGGCAGGCGAATTGCTCAGCGCAATTGAAGCAGGCGTGGTCGATGAAAGGCATATCGTTGCCGAGATCGGCGAGGTGGCGCAGGATGCCGCGCTCGCCCGCACCAGCGTGGATGAAATCACGTGCTACAAATCGCTGGGTGTCGCGGCGCAGGATCTGGCCGCCGCTCATGCGGTGTGGCTTGGCGCGTCAGCCGAAGGCTCAGGCTTGACGGTGGATTTGCTTGCCTAAAACAGCGTTGCGCCAAAGCGCCAACATGGTGACTTGGATGCCGGTTTCCCCTGACGAAAAAAGGAGCGACACCCTGTACAGGATGCCGCCCCTTTTTGTCGCCACACGCTTCGTGAAGCTTTAGAAATCGACGGTCGCTGTCGCGCCGAAGGTGCGACGCTCACCGAAGAACTGGCCGTATGTATTGCCAAAGGGCAGCAACACAACAAACGCGTTCGACGTGTAAGCTTCGTCTAGCAGGTTACGCGCCCAAATGCGAACAGTCACGCGGTCGTCAAATGTGATCCCGGCACTCGCGTTCACAAGAAAGCGCTCAGGAATGATGGAGAGATTGGCGCTGTCTCCGAAAAAGTCGCTCTGCCAGCTGGCATCACCGCGAATGAAATAGGAGTTTGCATCGCCAAACTCACCATCCCATTGTGCCCCGAATGAGGCTTGCGTGGGCGGTGTGCGCTCCACTTCATTGCCGCTGACATCACCATTGGTGTTACAGATGATGTCATCGCACGGCGCCGACACGCCCGGAGTGCCTCGGCTGAAGCGACTGTCCACAGTGCCCGCTCCGTACTCGGCTTCAGTGTGGCTGAAGCTTGCATCGAAGCTGATGTTATCCGTCGCCTGCCAGCGGGTGAAGATTTCGACGCCGTAAACCTCGGCATTGCCCAGATTGGTGGTGATCGAAGGCACGTTGGGATCGGATGGATTGTCCGGATCCTCATCAGCTGCCGTAACCTGAATGTCCGTCCAGTCGATGTAGAACAAGGATGCGTTGAAGATCAGGTCGCCGCCCAGCAGCGCGCTTTTGACCCCCAGTTCATACGTCCAGTTATATTCCGGATCGAACACATTGTCCTGCTCTTGGCGGGCCGTCACGTTGAAGCCGCCAGACTTGGCACCGCGCGCGGCTGAGCCAAACAGCAGGACTTCATCATTGAGCGCATAATCAACCGAGAAACGCGGCGTAAATTCCTCAAACGTATCGTTCAAAGTGATATCGCGCCGATTGTCGATCGCGGTGATCTCCGTCTCGGAATAGCGACCTTCAGCACCCACCGTCAGGCGACCGTCCGATGAGGTCCAGAAGAACTCCGCAAAGATTGACGCGACTTCGGTATCCGTCACTTCATTCGCCAACACAATATTGAACGGCCCGGCAAGGTTGTTGCCCGGAATGGGCGTTCCGTTGAGGGGCTGGAAGTTGCCCGGATCGGTGATCGGTTGGATGTTGATGCTGGTGAAGCGGTTGGTGTCTGTACCATCCGACAGGAACCCACCCACAGAGGCACGGATCTGCGAGTTGTCGAAGGTCAGGCGCGCTTCATGCGTGTCATAATCGATGCCGCCAACCGGGGTCTGCTGAAAGTTGCAAAGCGGCCCAAGAATGTTGACCAAGGTGCCGCAATTGATCGGATCTGGCTCACCACTTGTACCGATATTCACATCGCCATTCACATTGCCGAACACATAGTTCAGCGTCAGGTTGTCGGTCACTTCCGCGTTGATTTCAGCGCGGAAAATTCCGGTCTCCGCCTGGTTAGCAAAGCCGCGCGGATCGCTCAGCACAACGTCAGCGGGATCAGGAAATTCACCCACAACCAGCGGCGAGAAAGCGCCAAAACGCAGCGCGCCACCGTTGGTGATCGGGGTGAGCGCAAGGCTTTGCTCGGGATCGAGAATACCGCCAGCGCTGTCTGCAAAATAGCGTGAAGCGCGCGCTTCATTGCTCGTGTCGAAGAAGTTGTAGGATGCTTGGATCGTAACGCCTGGCGTCACTTCTGCGATTGCGCTGATCGAGGCTGCTTCGTTCTCCCAGCCACCGACATTGCCCTGCGTGCTGGGGCCATCGATGTCGAGGTCCGCGAAGGGGTGCGCGTTTTCCCAAGACCCATCAAACTGTGAGCGATTAAAGCTGGCCGCGATGGCGAAATTGTCTGTCACAGAGAAGTTCAGGAAAGCGCCGAAATCGAAGCGCTCATCACTGCCAGCCGTGGTTTCAATCCGACCTGAGATATCGCCGCTCAGCTCAGCCTTTTGAGAGATGTAGTTAATCGCGCCAGAGAACGCGTTGCGGCCATAGCGCGCGCTTTGCGGGCCTTTGACGATCTCAACCCGCTCAAGATTGGCAACGCCGACATCAACGGCCCATGAGCGCGGAATGTAGATGCCGTCAAAGAAGGTCGACACGTTCGATTCAAGCGCTGTTACGCGTGAGGTCGACTGGCCGCGGATAACGGGGACCGCAAAGCCGCCCGAGAAATCCTCAAAGCTGAAACCCGGTGTGAAGCGGGCGACATCATCCAGATCCTGAATGCCGCGACGTTCGATGTCCTCTTCGCTGAAAGCGGTGATCGCAATTGGAACGTCCTGAATGTCTTCCGCTCGGCTACGCGCAGTGACGATAATCACATTGCTGTCGGCGGCTTCCTCAGCCGTTTCGGTTTCCGGCGACGCCTGCGCGAGAGCCGCGCCAGGCGCTGCGAGCGCGAGGATGGCTGCGAGGGTCGGAATGCTCGTGCTGGTCTTTAACCGCCTCATACGAATGTTCCTCCAAAGAGAGTTTTGTGTTCTTATCCCGCGGCCAGAGATGACGGTTTCGGGAAAATTGTGGCTCTAAGAGGACGTGTTTCTCCGACTGGCGATAAAAACGCCGTGCGCGGCCTCGCTGGAACCATCGCTCGGATACTGTGATTGAATGGATTCAATGGAAAGCAGCAAACCCATGAAAACACACACTCTTTTCTTAACACCGAGGCGATCGCGGATGGCGTGGGCTGCTGTGGCGGCGTGCGTCAGTGCTTCTTTGGTGGGGTGTGCAGGTTCAGCGAGTGTGGCCAACAGCACACAGGGCAGTCCGGTAAGCGTGGCATCTACGCCCCCTCTGGCTGCGGCTGAAACAGGGTCGAAATACGCCGCCGAAGATGAAGCGCTGTATCTGGCACGCTTTAACAAGCTGCTCGAAGATGCCCGTGTCGGGGCAGGCCTGACATCCTACGATCCGCTTGAGCCGGTCGCCGGTGCGCCTGATGCGGCTCCGCTGCCAAAAAGCACCAACGCGGCAATCGCCGCAGCCGGTCTTGCCGAGGCACAGGCTTATGCTGCTGAGCGCAATTCTTCCGCCTTTCTGGTGATCAAGGACGGCGCGGTGGTGGCCGAGCATTATTATGGCGAGTTTGACGCTGCGACCCCGATCGTCTCCAAATCGCTTGCAAAGCCGGTCACCGCCTTGCTGATCGGGCGCGCTCTGGTCGAAGGCCACATCACTTCGCTCGATCAGCCGGTCGCCGATTTCATCACGGAATGGAAAGACGATCCCAAGCGCGCGCAGATCAAGGTGCGCTATCTGCTGGATATGCGCACGGGCATGCTGCCGCAGGGCTTTTCGCCAAAGCCCGAAGACATCCTAAACCGTGCCTATCTGCATCCGCGCCATGATGAGGTGATCATCAACGATTACCCGATGACGCACACACCGGGTGAGCGCTACGAATACTCGAACGCCAATTCCGAAATGGTCGCCCCGCTGATCGAGCGCGCGACGGGCATGCGCTATGGCGACTATCTGACCAAGGCGCTGCTGGAGCCGATTGGAGCGATGGGCGGCGATATCTGGGTGAACCGCACAGGTGGCACCGCGCATTCGGGCTGTTGCCTGCTGCTGCCGGCGGAAAGCTGGGTGCGCATGGCGATGCTGATCATGGCGGACGGCGTGTGGGAGGGTGAGCGATTGCTACCAGAAGGCTACACCGATCAAATGCGCACGGGCACTCAAGAGAACCCGTATTACGGTATGGGCGTGTGGCTTGCAGGCGATTACATCGAAAAGCGCGGCTTTGCGCATCCCAGTGTGCCTTATGGCAAAGTGGCGCATAAGGAGCCGTATCTCGACAAGGATTTGACGCTGTTTGACGGCAATTCAAATCAGGTCGTCTACATGATCCCGTCGCAGAACATGATCGTCCTGCGCACCGGCGCACGGCCACCCAAGGACAAGCCGTGGGACAACACAGTGCTGCCTAACCTGCTGATCCGGGCCGCCGCACAGGCTTCGGGCGAGCCCCTTCCCGAACCGCAAGCCATGCCCGAACCCAAAACCGGAGAACCAAGCTGATGGCGACCACCGCAGACACAAGTCCCGTCCCCGGCGCCGTCCCCGGCCCCGTCACCAGCCCCGCCGCAGATGAAGGCAAGCTGCCGGTTGCGCTGAAGCTCGGCTGGGCTACCGGCGCGTTCGGCATTGCCTTGCTGATGAACGGGATTGCGGGCGTGCTGCTGCTGTTTGCGGTCAGCATGCTGGGCATTGACCCATGGCTTGCCGGGGCAATCATTACAGTCAGCAAGGTTTTCGATGCTGTGACCGATCCCGTGGTCGGCATGTGGAGCGATCGACTGCGCTCGCCACGCGGCCGCCGCCGCCCGTTCCTGACATGGGGCGCGGTGCTGAGCGCGGTGAGCTTTGCGATCATCTTCACCACGCCGCAATTCGCCAACCAATATCTGACCGCCGCCTATTTGTTTGGCGCGCTGTGCCTCTATGCGTTCGGCTACACGCTGTTCAACATCCCCTACATGTCGATGCCGGCTGAGATGACGGACAGCTATCATGAGCGCTCTTCGATCCACGCCTATCGCATGGTCTTTGTCGCGCTCGGCGGCATGGCGGCGGGCGCGGGGATCAAGATTGCGCTCGATGCGCTGGGCTCCACGGAAGCGAGAAGCTGGGCGATTGTTGGCTGCGTGTGCGCGGCGGCGATCTTCATCACTTTGATGACCACCTATCTTTCGACCGCCTCTGCGCGGTTTACGAACGCGGGCGAGGATTCGGAGAAAAACAAGTTCGAGCAACTCGGCGAAGAATTCGGCGCAGTGGTCGGCAATCGCCATTTCCTGCGGCTGATCGGTGTGAAGTTCTCACAGCTGATGGGCGTTCAGACGATGGGCGCGGCGATGGCCTATTTCTTCGTTCAATATCTCCAGCAGGATTTCACCACGCTCGGCCTGTTCTTCATCGTCGTCTCAGTCTCGACGATTGTGTGTTCACCGCTGCTGGTCATGTTCTCCAAAACCTATGGCAAGAAAGCGGCCTATTATGTCGCGGCGGCGGTCAACATCGCCTACGCGCTCAGCTGGACGTTTTCGGGGCCGGATGATCCGGTGTGGATGATCCTTGGGCGCGGGCTGCTGGTGGGGGTCGCGTTCTCTGGCAATGTCATCATGGCGATGAGCATGTTGACCGACATCATCAACGAGGACGCAGGCCGCAGCGGCGTGCGGCGCGAAGGCGCGTTCACTGCGCTTTACAGCTTTGTCGAGAAAGTCACCGGCGCGTTTGGCCCGCTGATCGTCGGCGTGGCGCTCACTTACGTTGGTTTCGACAAGAGCCTGCCATTCGACGTGCCCCAGGGCGACAACGTCAACACCGCGTTGCTGCTTGCAGTTTCGTGGTTGCCCGCCATCTTTTACCTGATCGCGGTTGGGCTGCTCACGGGCTACGACCTCACTGAAAAAGACATCAATTCTGCTACAATCGAGAAAGAATTCTCATGACCACCAACGCCTTTCAAAACCCGCGATTGCGCCAACGCGGACGCGCTTCGGTTGATTTTCTGGCCGGGATGGCGATCGCCTCAGGCCCGGTCCGCGCGGAAGTGGACGCGGCCATCGCGCAGCGCGTTGCCGACCCGGCTGATTTGCCAGAGGACCTGGACGAGCGGCTGGCGCATATGGACGCCGCCCTGGCCGATGTGCCCGGCTACACGACACAAAAACTGATGGGTGACTGGCACGGCCGGATGCATGGCCGCATCTCCGCCGAAGCGTTTGAGGAAGTGCAAGGCGACCTCGCGCAAGCTTTTGCCGACGCTGAGCAAGGCCCGGCGACCATCCGCCTCAACCCCGATATCGCCCCGCCCGCCTATTGGGACGGCGTCCACTTCCACCGCACCACCGGCGGCTGGGAGGGCCATGAGCATATGGGCTATATCCATGGCGAGATCATTCACAAGAAGATCGTCGGGCGCTTCTTCCCGGGCGGCATCTTCCAACAGCGCCGCAATGTCGCCGCCATGGCCCCGCGCGATGATTATGCGCGCATCCTCGATATGGGGTGTTCGTCGGGTCACTTCACCACCGCGCTGGCTGAGGTCTATCCCGAGGCCGCCATTACCGGCGTCGATCTGTCGGCACGGATGCTGGAGCATGCCTGGCGCACCGCCAACGCCAATGGCTGGGCGTGGGACCTGTCGCAACAAGCCGCCGAGGACACCGATTTTGCCGATGGCGTGTTTGACCTCGTCACCAGCTACATCGTCCTGCACGAAATGCCCGCTGACGCGATTGAGCGCATGTTCGCCGAAGCCTTCCGGTTGCTGGAGGCTGGCGGCGATATGCTGATGAGCGATGTCACGCGCTATGCCGATATGGACAAGCTGGGCGTGTGGAAAGCCGATCGCGGCGCGGCCTTTGGCGGCGAACCGCACTGGCGTGAAAGCGCGAGCCTTGATCTGAAAGCTGTGGCTGAGAAGGCAGGCTTCGTCGATGTGACGACCAGCGGGCCGTATCCTTACGTCATCCAGGGCCATAAGCCGTGAAGCAGGTCGACCCCCGCGACTACAACACGCCAGCCGGACACATAATGGACGAGCGGCACGTCGACAATCTCGCGCGCGCCGTTCTGACCCTGACCCGCGAAGTGGCGGTGTTGACGGACCGGATGCTGGTGATCGAGACGCTGCTGGAACAACAGGGCGTCGTCACCAGCGAAGCGATTGACACCTACCAGCCCGACGAAGCGTTTCAAAAGCGCGCTAACGCAGCTGTGGCGGCGGTCTCCAGCGGCGTGATCGCGGCGCTTCAAGGCTCGGACAAGGACTGAGCAGGCCTTGCGGAGCGCCGCCTAGCGCAGCGTCAACACCGCCGCAGCCACCCCGGTTGCCAGCGCGCCCAGCCCCAGCCCCTTGATCCGGCCATTGGTGCGCTCAATCGCGCCGCGCATTTGCCCGAATGTAAGCTCCGGGTCTTGCGACAGGAAAAAACCGGGGCGCGCAAAAACGCCCGGCATCACCGCATTCAGCCCACGCCTGAGCAGGAAACCAGCGATCCAGCGTTTGAGCGCCCACGGGCGGTGATTGTATTGCTCCGGGAAGACGTTCGTGACCAGCCACACCAGATCGCGCGCTTCAGGCTCGCGCTCTGCCGCCCAGCGCTTGGCGACCGTTTCCAGATCCGTGCAAGTCTCAAGCTGCACTGCGAGCGCGTCAATATCTTGCAAGGCCGCGTTGACCCCCATGCCCAGATCCGGCGGAAAAGCGTGCGCGGCATCGCCCGCCAGCAGCACGTGGGTCTGATCATCCGCAGGCCCAAGCGCGGCGTGCATGGTGGGCACATATTGCGGCGCGGGAAATGCGCCTGGCGCCATGCTCACAAAATCGCGCGCCTCCGCCTCGCTCACCAGATCGCGAATGGCCAGCTGCGGGAAGGCATCCTCCAGATAGTCAAACAGCGCCTCAGGCGTGTCGAGCGTCCACAGGATATGATCGGCCTCGCGGATCAGATTGACGCTGCGCGGGTGCTCCGGATTGCTCACCGGAAAGGCGAACAGGGCGCAGGCCTTGGTCTGGTCTGTGTGGCGCGAGGGGATGATATACGCCATCGAGGGGTCATCAACCGCTGCCTCACCGCTCTTTGTGGTGAAGCGCGAGGGCAGGTTGAGCACCTTGTAATTCAGCCCGGTGCTGAGCGAAGGCGTGGCCACCATTTCGAACGCGCTCAGTGCGCTGTCAGGCCCCGCGCTGTCAGGCCGCGCGCTTTCGGGCTGCGCGCCAAGGCTCTTGCGGATCGCCGAGCCCAGCCCATCGCAGGCAAGCACCAGATCGGGCGAATGCAGCTGTTCCACGCCCGCCGCATCGCGCACCGTCACCTGTGCCCGACTCGCTTCATCGCGCTCCAGCCCCGCGACACTATGGCTATACAACACCCGTACCCGAGGGCTCGCACGGCGCTCAATCTCGCCATACAACATCGCCAGCAAAGCGCGCCGCGTGGTCCAATAGCAGACCGGGCGGTTGGCATCGATGATCGGCACGCTCTTGGTCTCTGACGTGCCATCTGTTTTCACCGTGGTCGCCACAAATTCGCGCGTGGCGACGCCAACCTGAGGCAAGAGATGCATCAGGCCCAGCCTGTCGAGCAGCCGCTGAGAGCGTTTGTCGATCAGGTAGTTGAAGCTCTTGTTCTTCTCGAAATCCTCCGGCCCGCTGCGGCGTTCGACCAGCGTGATGTCCTCCCAACCGAGCTGATCAAACAGCAGTGCGGCCGCAAGCCCCGCCGGACCGCCACCGCTGATAAGGACTGAGCGCTTTTTCATAGTTCTGGGAGATAGCAAACCGAGGGCGAGGGTCGCTGGGCTGCCCAACGCTGTTCGACTGGCGGACATGCACCGCGCTCTTATTGGGCGCCGCTCGGCTTCGTGTCATCGCGCGGACATGGCAAAGTTTGCATCGCTTGCGCTCGCACTCGCTCCGCTTTCGATGAAGGCCTGCGCGCCGGGCCAACCCCTGGGGACTGCCGCCGCGCAGCCGACTGTGGAGAGCCCGCTCCCCTGTGTCGCACGGTTGAAAGAACAAGCGCAAATCTATGAACTGTCGGTCGAGGCCCCCGGTGATCGCGCCGTCCCGCTGACCATCTTTGCGCCTGCCCGCGCAGGCACATTCCCGCTGATCGCCTTTTCGCACGGTGCTTTTGCGACGCCGCAGCGCTATAGGGCGATGCTGGAGCCTCTGGCGGGCGCAGGGTTCATCATCATCGCGCCGATGCACATCGATTCCGAGGAATTTCCGCGCGCCGAAGGCGAGCCGGAGCGACCGCCTCACCCGGTCACCTGGGCGACGCGCAACGCTGATTTTACCCTCGCGCTGGACCCGCCTGAAGCGGTGATCCGCCGCCTTGGCGCAGCAGGGCTGACGATTGATCCTGATCGCACGATCGCGCTGGGCCATTCCTACGGCGCGCTAATTGCGCAATTGCCCGGCGGGGCGCTCGCCTTTGAGCCTGATGGTACGCAGGTGAGCCGCGCCAATCCTCGCGTGGATGCTGTGGTCGGCTGGTCACCGCCCGGGCCAATGCCGGGCTTTATGGCGAAAGGAGGCTGGTCCAGCCTGACCGCGCCCAGCCTTACCCTCACCGGCACAGCGGACATTCTGCCAGGCTTCATCGACGATTGGAAAGCGCACAAGGCCAGCCATGACAACGCGCCACTTGGCCAGCGCGCCGTGTGGGTCGGCGAGGGTGTGGATCACTATTTCGGCGGTGTGTTCGGGCGCATCAAAGACCAGCCCGGCGCTGCCAATCAGGCGCTGTTCGAACGCGCGCTTGCCAGCTCGCTCCATTTCATCGAAGCACATAGCGGGGCATCGCAGCCCTGCGCCCTTGGCCCGGCAATTGCGGGCGAGTTGTATGAGGAAGACCAGCCATGATCAGACCGCTAGCGCGCCCCTTCACCATTCTTTGCCTCACCTCCACTGCACTCGCCGGATGCGCCGCCACCGCGCAAGAGGCGGCGGCGCCAGAGGTGGCCCCAAGTGTGGCCAACGCCCCTGCAGCGGCCCCGGACAAAGGCAGTGCCAATCTGGCGTCCAATTCGCTCTATTCCGATCTCGACAATCCGACCACGCCCGCTGACCTGCCGCAGACCGCCAGCGTGCTGGAACTGGAACGCTATCGCCCGACCTACAAGCTGACCGCCTGCCAGACGCCGCCCGCAGTCAGAGCGATCGCACTCGGCGAATTGGCGCAGGCTGTTGCCGCGGCGCAAAGCTATTCCGATGAGCAGCGCGGGCTGGGCCTCATCATAATGCTTGATGGAGAGATTCTTCACCAAAGCTATGCTGAGGGAGTGAGTGGCGCGACCCCAAGCGCCTCTGCCTCGATGATGAAATCGGTCATTGCTTTGCTCTATGGCATTGCGATTGAAGACGGGGTGATCGGCTCCATCGACGATCCTGTTGGCGACTACCTGGCCGAGTGGAAAGACGATGCGCGCGGCACCATCACTTTGCGCCAGTTGATGACCATGTCTGCGGGGCTTGGCCAATCGGATTTCCTCAAAATCCTGCTCGCCCCCGATATCGGCGCGGTGGCGCTTGAGCTTGAGAAGACCGGCGAGCCTGACGCCGAATTTGCCTATAACAACGCGATCACCAAGGTGCTGACCTTGGTGCTGGACCGCAAGCTGGCTGAGGCGGGCAAAGGCGGCGTGCTGCCTTATCTGCAAAGCGAGCTGTGGTGCCCGCTCGGCAATGGCGTGGCGCAGGTCTGGGTCGATGCTTCCGGTAAAGCGCGCGGCTATGCCGGACTTCATGCGGGCCTTGCGGATTATGCGCGCATTGGCGAGATGATCCGCAAGGGCGGCCGAGCCGGCGGCAAACAGATCGTGCCAGAGGCATGGATCGCTGAAATGGCAAAGCCGTCCAAGGCCAACGCGCAATACGGGCTTCAGGTCTGGCTGGGCGGCGAGTGGAACGAAAAGCGATCCTATAGCGCGGCCAACCCGATCAAAATCCCGCACAAGGAAGCGTTTGTGGCCAAGGATATCGTTTATTTTGACGGCTTTGGCGGGCAGCGGGTCTACATCATCCCATCAAAGCGACTGGTGATCGCCCGCTTTGGCGAAGTGAACCTTGCCTATGACGACTCAGTGATCCCAAACCTGCTGGTGAGCGCGCTGAACTGATGCTCCAAATGCGCCGGGTCACTCGCGAAAGAAAAAGGCCTTGCGGGTCTCTTCTGTTGGCGCGCCGACTTTCATATCGTCTTTAAGCACCGCCATGCCGCGCTGAACGCCGGGGCGCGCCTCGCATGCGTCGATCCATGCTGCGACATGCGGAAACTCGCTGACATCAATGCCGTGCAATTCCTGCTGGCGCGCATCCATCCACGGATAGGTCGCCATGTCCGCCAAGGAGAAATCGTCGCCCGCGATCCACGGTTTCTTAGCCAGCTCGCGGTCGATCAGGCCGTAAAGCCGCTTGGTCTCGCCCTGATAGCGCTGGATCGCATAATCGATGGTTTCCGCAGCATAACCTCTAAAATGCCCGCACTGGCCAAACATCGGGCCGACATTGGCGCATTGGAAGAACACCCACTGGATCAGCACCGATTGCGTGGCCGGATCACTCGGCCAGAACTTGCCTGTCTTTTGCGCAAGATAAAGCAGGATTGCGCCGGATTCGAACACGGTATGCGGCGCGCCCGCCGGCCCATCATGGTCCACGATTGCAGGCACACGGTTGTTCGGGCTGATCGCGATAAAGGCGGGGTCGTGCTGCTCGCCTTTGAGGATGTTGATCGGCTTGACCGTGTAGTCGAGGCCGAACTCTTCCAGTGCGATGGATATTTTGTGCCCATTGGGCGTGGGCCAGAAATAGAAGTCGATCACGCGGCGCTCCCTTTGGTTTCGGCCTGCAAGGCAAGCACTTGCGCGACCGCTGCCTGCAACCGCGCGGCGCTGGTGTCGCCAGTGAAATCGACATTGTAGTGCGAGCGCACGGAGGGGCGCTCGACCGCTTTATCGAACCAGTCGGACAGCGCCGGGCGCCCTTCGCGCCAATTGAAATTGGGGTGAATCGGGTCTTTGGCTTCATAGAACTCAGCGCGAAAACCGAGATAGCTGATCGCGTGCAGCATTGCGGCGTGCCCAATGTCGAACGAAGCCCAACCCTCGGCAGCTTGCGCTTCGAGCCCATCGAGCGAGCGGATGAATTTGGGCCACATGCGCTCAAACACGGTCGGGTTCCACTGCTCAGGCTCTTGCCATTGCTCGGCGACCATTTGCACCGTGCCTTCAAAAATCGTGTCGGCCAGCGCCAGCCGGGTGATCGCATCCCAGCGCGCGGGGCCGGGATCGGGATACATGCGGCGCGCTTTGGTATGCGCGTCGAGGTATTCGCACACCGCCTGGCTGCCATAAACCACCTGGCCAGTGGGCGTTGCCAGCGTGGGAACCTTGCTCAGCGGGTTGATCGCGGCGATTGAATAAGCCTCCCCCTGATCCTCCCCCTCAAGGTTCTTGAACGGAAAAGTCGCAATAAAATCAATCTCATCCCACAGCCCGCATTCATGAGCGGTGACAAGCACTTTGTGGATGAAGGTGTGAAACGGCGAATAGAAGAGGATCATTTGCCGCCTCCTTAATGCACGCCGACTTTTTGATGGTTGGGCGATGCCGCTTTCGCTGAGAGTTCGCCGGCGTCTTCCTTTTCCTTCATCTTCTTGAAGGTGTCGTATTCGTTGACGCCGCCCATGTCGCGCTTGGGCCAGCGGGTGGCGAAGCCGCGCGGATATTCGCTATCATCCTCGCGCCGGCCATCCTCTGACCAAAGCAGCGGGAAGAGCGGGCCTTCGGGCTTCTCCCCATCGAGCATCTCGTCAAAGCTGACACCGGCAATGTTGAGGCAATCGGGGCGCGGCGCCCAGCGGATATCGTCGCCAAAGACGCGCTCGGAAATGGCGACCCGCCAGTCATCGGTCGGATTGCCTGCCGAGTAATGCAGCACCCATGGGTGGACGATGAGCATATCGCCCGGGTCCATTTCCCACTTGAGGAAACGCAAGCCCTCCTCACCCCGGCGGCTCTCAATCTCAGGGTGCGGCACGCGGTCATCGGGCTTGATCATCTTGCGCGCATTCGGGCTGAACAACCAATAGGGCACATCATCATTCTGCGTGCCCGCAAGCACTTCGAGGCAGTTCTCCTCGACAATCGGCGTCAGCGGGATCCACAAGGATGGCACCATCTTGCCTTCAACCGGAAACGCCATCCGGTCGCAATGCCACAAGGTGGCCGCGTCCGATTGCGGAGGCTTGGCGAAGAACTCATCGAAGAAGAACCGGATTTCCTTCGATTGCAGGACTTTGCCTGCAGCCTCGGCAACCGGCCCTTCAAACATCAACCGGCGATAATCAGGGAGGCAGCGCGCCATATAGCGGCCCGGAATGGTGGGCAGCAGCCCCACATCCTTCTTCTCGACGATCACCTCGCGCGCCTGCTCCAGCAGCACATCGACCCAGTCCTGGCTCAACACCTTGCGCAGGCACACCGCGCCATCGCGTTGATAATCGGCGATATCCTGGTCGGTGATCTCGCAAAGCGGGCTGGTGTTAAAGGCCATGTTCGGGGTCGCTCCTTGGCAAATGCTGCATTCGCACTAACAAGCATGGCCCAATGCACTGCCCAAGGCGCGCTTGGTTATCCACCACTCGGATAAAGCCATTTCTGCGCCAGCCAGGCCCTCCGCGCAATGCTCGCACAGTGAGAAAGCCCGAAACCCCAGTTCATCCGCGCATCCGCCTCGCGCACTTAGCATACTCAATACAGCGGGTCGGGTCCGCGCATCATCAATCGGCTGAGCCAGGGAGCCGCCCAATCATGGAAGAAATTCGCACTCAGGTCGTCGTTGCGGGCGCAGGGCCAGTCGGCACAGTGGCCGCCTTTTACCTCGCCAGCAGAGGCGTGGACGTGGTCTTGCTTGAAGATGGAGCGGATTGTGCGCTCGATCTGCGCGCCTCTACCTTTCACCCGCCGACGCTGGAAATGCTCGAAGAATTCGACATCACGCGGCGGCTGATCGAAAAGGGCCTGAAGGCTCCGATCTATCACTTCCGAGAGCGGCGCACGGGCGAAGTCATCGATTTTGACCTCACCGAAATCGCCGATGCGACGCGCCATCCCTATCGCATCCAGTGCGAGCAATATCATCTCTCGCGCATGCTGTCTGAAGGCGTGCAAGAGCAGGCCGGGGCCGAGGTGCTGTTCAATCACCGCGTGGCCGCGGTTGAGCAGACCTCCAAGGATGTCACCGTCTATGCCGAAACGCCCTATGCGATCAAAAAGATCACCGCTGACTACCTGATCGGTGCGGATGGATCGAACAGCACAGTGCGCAAATGGCTGGGCACGGAATTCCACGGCTTCACCTACCCGGAAAAATTCCTGTGCTTCACCACCACCGAACCGCTGGAAGAGCACATTAACGGGCTGTGCCACGTCAATTACGTCTCCGATCCAGAGGAATGGATGGTGCTGCTGCGCGTGCCCTCTCTGTGGCGCGTACTGGTGCCAGCAGACATGGACACGCCGGACGAAGAGCTCAAAGCTGACCCTAAGAAGAACGAAGTGTTCGAACGGCTGATCGGCAAAGGCGCAGACGTCACCACGCATCACCGCACGATCTACCGTGTGCACCAGCGGGTCGCGAAAAGCTTTTTGACCGGGCGCACAGCGCTGATCGGGGATGCGGCGCACCTCAACAATCCAATCGGCGGTTTTGGGATGAACAGCGGCATTCATGACGCTTTCAACCTCGCCGAGCGGCTGCTGAATATCTACAATCACGGCGCGGATGCGGACACGCAGTTGAACGCCTTTGAGCAGCAGCGCCGCACGACCACGCATGAATTCATTCAGGCGCAGACGATCCGCAACATGGAATATCTCAAGGAAGGCGAAGGCCAGCTCCACTCGCGCCGCAAGGCCGAGATGGAAGCGATCCGCGCTGATCCGGTGCGTCGCCGCGAATTCCTGCTGCGCCAGTCGATGATTGAGTGCGTGGAGCGCGAAAGGATGGCCGCCTGATGCCGGTCAAGCCGCGCCCTAATCCCCGCCCCAATCCAGACGTGCGCGGGCACAAGCGGCTTTTCGGTGTGCTTGGGCCTTCCACCAACACCGTCGTCCAGCCCGACTTTGACGATCTGCGCGTGCGCGGCGTCACCAACCATTACAGCCGCATTGTGGTGGATGACGCGCAGGCAATCTCTGATGAGACGTTCATGGCGGGCACGCTGGAGATCAGCCGCAACACCGTGGATGCGGTGCACGGCGTGCTGACCTGCAATCCCGACTACCTCGTCATGGGGATGAGCGCGGTCACGTTTTATGGCGGCGCTGAAGGCGCGCAGAAATGGCGCGAGAACATCGAGTCCGAAGCAGGCCTAAAATTGTGCACCGGATCGCAATCACTGATCGAGGCATTCGGCGCTTATGGCGGGATCAAGAAGATCGCCGTCATCTCTCCCTATTACCCATCAGCCAACGCGCATGTGGCGCACTTCATGGCTGACCACGGCGTTGAAGTGGTGCGCGACACTTGCCTGCAATGCCCCAGTTGGACGGCGATTGCGCAAGTCCCCACCGCGACCTTGCGCGATGAGCTGAAAAAGCTGGATGGTGATGATGTCGATGCGCTGGTGCAGGTCGGCACGAACCTGTCGATGATTGAATTTGCCGCCGCCGCGGAAATGTGGCTCGACAAGCCGGTGATCGCGATCAACACCGCGACCTATTGGAATGCGCTGCGCCAGAATGGGATCACAGACCAAAAGCAGGGCTTTGGCCGCCTGATGGCCGAATTCTAAAGGATTTTCGATGTTTGAATATGATTACGTCCCCCTGCCAGAGCGGGCCCCGTTAAAGTGGCCCGGCGGCGCGAAAGTCGCGCTGATGATGACGATCAATCTGGAAACGTGGGACCTCGTTAAAGACACCGATCAGCCCTATTATGCGGGCGGTCCTGCGCTGCTTCCCAATGCTTTGGCTGGGCGCATTCCGGACTATCCCAACTATTCCTGGCGCGAATATGGCCAGCGCGTTGGCGTGTGGCGCATGTTTGACATGTTTGACGAGATGGGCGTCGTCCCCGCCTGCACCACCAACGCGGTGACGTTTGAGCGGCGCAAGGCTATGGCCGATGCGTGTCTGGCGCGTGGCGGCGAATTGATCGCGCACAATTACGAACAAGGCGAATTGCTCACCGACTTCCACGACGATATTGATGCAGAGCGCAGCATCATCCAGCGTTCGGTCGCGATGTATGAAGAGCATACGGGCCGCAAACCGACAGTCTGGCTGTCCAGCTCGCTGCGCGGCACGCTCAACACGCCGACCATCCTCGTTGAGGAAGGGTTCAAGGCCTATTGCGACATCATGAATGACGATCAGCCCTATATGATCCGCACCGATGCCGGGCCGATTGTGGCGACGCCCTATTCCAACGTCATCAACGATTTCACCATCCTCACCCGCAACGCGCGCACGACCGATGAATATCGCGACCTGCTGATCGAAGAGCTGAGCGTGCTGCACAAGGAAGGCGAGACCAGCGGGCGGATCATGAATGTCGGCCTGCACCCGCATGTCTCTGGCCGAGCCTATACGATCCGCGCTTTGCGAGAATTCATCGAATACGCGCAAGGGCTGGATGGCATCTGGTGGACCACGCGTGAGGAAATCGCGGACTGGTACGTCGAGAACCATGAGAGCCACATTCCGGGCCAGCTGAGCTGAGCGCGTGAGCGCGGCAATCGAAAAGGCTTACGTCACGATTGCGGAGGGCCAGCTGCATCTGCGCCAGCGCGCCGGAGCATCGGATGTCGCAGCCGATGGTCTGCCTTTGGCGCTGTTGCACGCCTCGCCCGCCTCCTCGCGCACGTTGGAGCCCTTGATGGCGGCGCTGGGGCCAAAGCGCTGGCTGCTCGCCTTTGATACGCCATGCAACGGCCAGTCCTGCGTGCCCGCTGTGCCCGCGCCTGCCATGGCCGATTTCGCCGACATGATCGCGCGTGGTGCCGATGCTTTGGGGACCGATGCTTTGGGGACCGATGCTTTGGGGGCTGAGCCACTGGCGCTCTACGGCACGCATACCGGCGCGCATATCGCGATTGAGTGGGCGCTTGCTCACCCTGACCGAGTTCGCGCGCTGGTGCTGGACGGGGTGGCGCTGCTCGATGAGGCGATGCGCGCGGAGTTTCTGGAGCGCTACGCCCCACCGCAAGTGCCCGATGAGAGCGGCGCGCAGTTTCAGTGGGCGTGGAGCTTTATCCGCGATCAGATGATCTTCTTCCCGCATTACCGCAAGGATGCCGAGCATATCCGCCCCGGCGGCACGCTTGACCCACAAGTGCTGCATGAGCTGGTGCTCGATGTGCTGAGCAATCTCACCCACTATCACCTGCCCTACGAAGCGGTGTTTCGCCATGATGTGCGCGCCGCGCTCGCCCAGCTTGCCGTGCCGACACTGGTTCTGGGCGATGCGGAGAGCGCGCTGGGCCCCGCGACCGAGAGCATCGCCGCGATGGTGCCCGGCGCACAGATCGCACTGGGGTGCGATAGCCCTGCCGCCAAAGCGCGCGCAATTGAGACATTCCTGAAGGAGCACACCGGTGGTTGAGCCTGTCTATCTGGTCGCGGGCGCAAGCTCGGGCATGGGCCGCGCGGCTGCTCTCAAGCTTGGCCAGGGCGCGGGCCATGTCGTGCTCGCCGCGCGCCGCCGCGAGCCGTGCGAAGAAGCCGCCGCGACCATCCGTGCAGGCGGCGGCTCAGCCTCGGCCCTAGCGTTTGACGGGACGGATGCTGCCTCTTGCGAAGAGCTGATCGCTCAGATTGAGCGCGACCACGGGCGGCTCGATGGTGCGTTCAACAATCTCGGCGACACGCTGGGCGATGGCCCGCTGCACGAGACCCCGCTGGAGCGGTGGGAGGCGACGCTGGCGGTGAACCTTTCTGCGGTGTTTCACCTGATGCGCGCTGAGGTGCCACTGATGCTGAAAGGCGGAGCGGGCCGTATCGTCAACAATTCATCCACCGGAGGCCTGCGCGGCGCGAAGGGGCAGGTGGATTATGCGGCGGCGAAATGGGGCGTGATCGGCCTCACCAAGTCTGCCGCGCTCGATTATGCGGGCGCGGGCCTTGTCATCAACGCCATCGCACCCGGCATCATCGCCACGGAGAAGTTTCAGGAGTTTGAAGCACGCATGCCGGAGGTCTTCGATGGCCTCCGCGCGTCAGCCCCGTCAAAGCGCTTTGGCGAAATGAAAGAGGTCGCCGGGCTGGTCGATTACCTGCTGCGCGCTGCGCCTGCCTATCTCAATGGGGCAGTCCTGCCGATAGACGGCGCGCGCACCGCTTAGGCGCGGCCCTCAGACAATCGCGCAAACGGTTTGCAGGTTGAGGTAGTTTTCCAGCGCCACCTGTCCGCTGTCACGCCCCCAGCCCGATTGCTTGATCCCGCCAATGGGCAAGGATGGATCATACATGGCATGGCTGTTGATCCACACCGTGCCCGCTTGCAACCGCTTGGCCGCGCGCATGGCGGTGGAGAGACTCTCAGTCCAGATTCCGGCGGCGAGGCCATAGTCGGAATCGTTGGCGGCGCTCAGCACCTCATCCAGTTCATCGAACGCGGTTGCGACCACAACAGGCCCGAAGATTTCCTCGCGTACGATGCTCATATCCGGCTTCACATCAGTGATGACAGTCGGCGTGATAAAGCTGGAATTGGGGCCAGCGGTTTCGCCCCCTGCCAGCACGCTCGCCCCCGCCTTTTTGCCGTCGGCGATGAAGTCGGCAACCTTGCTTGCATGGCGTTGCGAAACGAGCGGGCCCATTTGCGTGGCGGGATCCATTCCGTGGCCCAGCTGGATCGCCCTGGCTTGCTCAGCCACGCCTTCGACCACGCGGTCAAATACGCTGCGATGTGCGTAGAGCCGTGATCCTGCGATGCACACTTGCCCGCCATTGAAGAAAATCGCGCCCGCCGCCCCGCCAATCGCTGCGTCAAGGTCTGCATCGCCCATCACGATCACAGGCGACTTGCCACCCAGTTCCAGCGTGACGCGCTTGAGATTGCCCTTGGCCGCATCAAGGATCGCGCGGCCTGTCGCGGTTGAGCCGGTGAAGGCAACCTTGTCCACGCCCGGATGCGCCGCCAGCGCCGCGCCCGCTTCCGCGCCCAGCCCGGTGACCAGATTGATGACACCTTCGGGCAGCCCCGCTTCCATCATCAGCTCCACCAACCGCACGGCGGTGAGCGAAGTGTCCTCAGCAGGCTTCAGCACCACCGTGCAGCCCGCGGCTAGCGCAGGCGCCAGCTTCATCGCAGTCAGCACAAGCGGCGAGTTCCACGGCACAATCGCGCCCACCACGCCAACGGGCAAGTGCTGGGTGTAGGCAAACACTTCCTTTCCGGGCGGCTGGTAATTGATCGACGTCGGGATGGTCGAGCCTTCGATCTTGGTCGCCATGCCGCTGAAATAGCGGAACTGGTTCACCGCGCCGGGGATCTCCGCCCAGCGACCGACATACAGCGCCTTGCCCTGATCGAGCGTTTCCAGCTCAGCGAGCTCGTCAATATGCTCTTCCAGTCTGTCCGCAATCGCCCAGAGCACTTTGGAGCGCTCCATCGGCGTCAGGCCGGACCAGCGCCCATCGTCGAACGCCGCGCGCGCCGCCGCGACCGCCGCATCGACATCCGCCGCATTGCCGCGTGCCATCTGGCCGATCCGCTCACCGGTCGCAGGGTCCAGCGTGTCGAAGGTCGCACCGCTGGCGCTCTCCACCCAAGTGCCGCCAATGAATTGCTTATGCGTGTCGCGCGCGAGGAAAGCGGCCGTGCTGGCGCTTGGGGATGCTGCGTTTGAGAAGTCCATGGGTCGGCGCCTCCAGCCTGAAAGAGTGTCAGGCATGGATTAGGGCGCACGCAGGCGACCCGGTCAAGACACCGCGCCGCTATTCGACTGTTGGATAGAGAAAGGAGTTTTCTCCGCGCTACCGCTTCGCTGCTTGAGCGCGCCTTTTCCGCGCTACCGCTTCGCTGCTTGAGCGCGCCTTTTCCGCGCTACCGCTTCGCTGCTTGAGCGCGGGTCAGCCCTTGGCGTGCTCTTCCCGGGCAAGCTCGTGCAGCCAATCAGCATGGCGCGGGGCTTTCTTGGTAGCGCTCCATTCGTCCAGCATCAGCGGGGCGACGCGCGCGAGTTCGGCGTATTGCTCCGGGGTGCCAATGTCAGCGGCCAGTTCCACCCGGTGCCCGTTGGGATCGAAGAAATAGATCGACTTGAAAATGCCGTGATGGGTCGGGCCGAGCACATCGATGCCCTGCGCCTCGACATGCGCCTTTGCGGCCAGCAGCGCAGCTTCGTCAGGCACGCGAAACGCCAGATGCTGGACCCATGCAGGCGTGTTCTCATCGCGGCCCATATCGGGCTGATTGGGCAGCTCAAAAAACGCCAGAATATTGCCATTCCCCGCATCAAGGAAGATGTGCATGTAGGGATCGTATTCGCCCGTCGAAGGCACATGATCCTCCGCAAAGGCGGTGGTGTAGGACATGCCGAGCACGCGGTCATACCATTCCACCGTCTCCTTGGCATCGCGGCAGCGATAGGCGACGTGGTGGACGCCGGCGAGGTTTATGGGGTTCGTTGTTGGCTGTGTCATAGGTAACTCCGCTCGCCCTGAGCCTGTCGAAGGGCTGTCCTGCTTCAGGGACCATCGCTCAAGAAAGTGCGGTGCTTCGACAGGCTCAGCACGAGCGGACCTGGGTTTTGACCCTCTTACTCGCGCTCAGTATCCAACACGCCGCGCGCGATCTGATCGCGCTCGATGCTCTCAAACAGAGCCTTGAAATTCCCCTCGCCAAAGCCGTCCTTGTAGTCACCCACACGCTGAATGAATTCGAAGAACACTGGGCCAACCTGCGGCTCTGCAAAGATCTGGAGCAGCAGGCGTGGCTGGCCGCCTTCGGTCGTTCCATCAAGCAGGATACCACGCGTCTTCAGCTCGACGGCTTGCTGACCATGGCCGGGCAAACGCTCATCCAGCATCTGGTAATAGGTCTCAGGCGGCGCGGTCATGAACGGCACGCCGAGCGCTTTGAGGCGATCCCAGCAAGCCACCAGATCATCACAGATCAGCGCGATATGCTGGATGCCTTCACCGTTATACTGACGCAGATATTCCTCGATCTGGCCCTTGCCGCCTTCGCCCTCTTCATTCAGCGGGATGCGGATCTTGCCATCCGGCGCGGTCAGCGCCTTGGACGTGAGGCCGGTATATTCGCCCTTGATGTCGAAAAAGCGGATTTCCTGAAAGTTGAACAACCGCTCATAATAATTGGCCCAATAGGCCATGCGACCGCCATAAACATTGTGCGTCAGGTGATCGATCAGCTGAAAGCCAGCGCCCTCGGGGTAGGGATCGACATCGGGCAGATAGTCAAAATCGATATCGTAGATCGTCAGACTCTTGCCCTCGGCACCCGCATAGCGATCCACCAGATAGACAATCGCGCCGCCAATGCCGCGGATCGCGGGGATGGAAAGCTCCATCGGGCCGGGTGCGTTGGCGACAGGTTCTGCGCCCGCTTCGAGCAGGTGCGCATAGGCCTTGGCCGCGTTTCGCACGCGGAAGGCCATGCCGCACGCGCTTGGCCCATGTTCGCGCGCGAAATACCAGGCGGCTGAGCGCGGTTCGTAATTGATGATCAAATTAATCCCGCCCTGACGCCACAGATCGACATCCTTGGAGCGGTGCTTGGCCACGCGGGTGAAGCCCATCGTCTCGAATACCGGCTCCAGCACGCCTTTTTCCGGCGCGCAAAACTCGACGAATTCAAACCCGTCGAGACCGGCGGGGTTTTCGAACAGATCGCCGGGGTGGAGCTGCGCAGCGGGATTGGAAGGGGCATTCATGGCAGGGGCTCTCTTGTTGGCAAGCGCCGCAGGGGGCTGTCCTCTTGAGGGAGACAGTTTAGCGACACTGGTGACAAACTGGTTACTATTGAAACTATCTACCCCAAATGGCCGCGCGGCGCAATGTAGGATTTTCCCCAAGGCCAACCCGCTCCCCGCTCCCGGCTGTCTTTGATCAACTAAAGCGCCCCCGCGCGCTCAAGATGTTTGCACTAGTTGTTTGCACTCAGGCGCGCTTCGCGTCAGATTGGCAGGGTCAATCAGGAAGGTAAGCGATGATCCGCACGAAGGGTATCAACCACGTCGCGCTGGTGTGCCGTGACATGCGTGAGACGATGAAGTTCTACACGCAGGTTCTGGGCATGCCGCTGTTCAAGACCGTGCAACTGCCTGATGGCGGACAGCACTTCTTCTTCGATTGCGGCGGCGGCAATGCGGTCGCGTTCTTCTGGTGGGAAGATGCGCCTGAGGCCGCGCCCGGCGTCGCTTCGGTCCGCAAGTTTCCCTTTGATGCAAAGACTGCGCATGGCTCGATGAACCACCTCGCGTTCCACATGGAAGAGGCCGAGTTGGAGGCTGCGCTGGATCGGTTGGAAGAGGCGGGCGTCGAGCACACGCATCACGTCTTCAACCATGATGACAGCCCGGCGGGCTATGCCAAGGACATGCACGATGGCGTGTTTGTGCGCTCGGTCTATTTCACGGATCCCAACGGCATCCTGCTCGAATTCGCCGCAACAACGCGCGAGTTCGGGCCTGCCGATGTGACCCACGACCCCAAGAGCGCGCCTGCGCCTGCCCCAGCGCCTGCGGAGACCTGAGCCATGCCCCGTCTGCGCGAAGTGCCTTTGTCTGAGGCTGATGAGACAGTTGCTGCACCGCTCTTTCGCTTGCTGTTCGGAGATCGCGATCCTGTCGCTGAACCGGGCACCGCCACCGGCACGCCGGGCGATTGGTGGACGGTGTTTGCAGGCTCTCCCGCCACGCTGAAACACGCCGCCCAGGGCTTTGCCTATTACCGCTCAGAAGACCGCAAGCTGGACCCGGCGCTGCGCGAGCTGGGGCAGACATGGGCAGGCTGGGCATGCGGGAGCCAGTTCGTCTTCTCGCAACATTGCAAAAGCTTGCGCGGGCTGGGCGTTGCCGAGGAAAAGATCGCGGCGATCCCGGTTTGGCAGACCTCCAGCGTGTTCGATGCGCGCGAGCGGCTGGTGCTCGCCTATGCGGACCGGCTGGTGACGCATTATGGCCGCGTGCCCGATGCGCTGTTCGCGGAGCTAAAGGCCGAGTTCAGCGACGAGGAAATCCTCGAACTGACCTACGTGACCGCGATGTACATGATGCACGCCGTGATGAGCCGTGCGCTGCGCACCGAATTCGACGACCGCGACGATCCCATAACCGAAGTACCGGCGCCCGAGGGGTTCGACGCGATGGACTTTCTGGGCGGAGAGCGGCGCGAGAGCTAAAGCCCCGGCGTCTGCGCGAGGCGACCGATATTGCGGCCTCTGTCGTCGCGCGTCACGATCAACGTATCGCCAAACGGCTCGCCCTCTTCGAACACGGCGCGCGTCGCTTCATCGGTTAAGTCGGCGTTACCGCACACGCGCCCGCCTGCCTCGTCGCGTCCGATAAATACCGCCACCGCACCTGATTTGCCACGGTTGATCGTGTAGCTCTCGACCGTGGCGCGCTCGAAATCGGCTGCGCCCGCGGGCACAGAATTGCTTGCTTCGGGTAGCTTTTCAAAGCGGTCATTGCGCGACCAGTCGGCGGGCTCGGTTGAATAGATACCGGTCGCATACTTGCTCATCCAGCCGCCATTGGCGCCGACCAGCGCAAAGGCGCCCCGGTCCGCGCGCACCCGCTGCACAGCCTCAGCAATGGCATGTGCGGAGTAATTGTTTCCCGCTCCGCCAAAGAACGGCAGGCCGCCGGTTAGCGTCAGCCCGCGCGGGTCATCTGCGGCGATCCCGAAATGGTCAATCTGGTTGAACACCGGAATGGCAAAGCACGAGTAAAAATCGAGATAGGCCATGTCCGCCATGACCTTACCTGCGCGCGTGAGTGCCGCTTCAACGCTGGCAATGCTGGCCGGGTTAGCGGCGAGGTCAGGACGCTGTGACAGCGGCAATTCGGTCGCGGCAGACACCGCATGAATGTGCACCCACTTCTCCTCAGGCACGCAAAGCGCGCGCGCCGTTGCCGCGCTGGCGATGATGATTGCGGCGGACTGGTTCACCTGATCGCGCGCCACAGTCATACGCGTATAGGGCTCGGCAACGATCCGGTTGCGCTCGGTAATCGTCGCCAGTTCCTCTGCGCTGCGCTCGACCGGAGCGGCGGCGTGCGGGTTAGTGGCGGCCACGCGCGTGAACGGCGCAAACAGCTCTCCGATTTCGCGGCGATATTTCTCCAAGCTCTGGCCCAGCCGATTGCGACGCGCATTCTCAGCGAGTGCATAGAGCGGGATCGCGCCGGTCGCGGCGTGCGCGAAGAGGGCAGGCTCCATCAGCCCTTCGACGCCAAAGCCCATGTCCTCATAGTCGCCGTCGACTTCCTCGGACCAATCGGGGGTTTCCCCCTTTGCCGCGAGCGCCAATGCAGTCGATATCGCTTCGGCCCCAACAATCGCTGCACATTGGCTCTCGCCCTCCGCAATCGCGCTCGCGAACTTGCCGACTAGCTGCTGGTTGGTCTGCCCACCGGTTGTGGTCAGGATCGCGCGCGCCGGATTTGCACCGATGCGGTTTCCCATGGCGCGCGGAATGTTGGAGGCGGTGCCAAATGGCGGCTGTTTGCCGGGCCGCGACATCTCAAATGCGCGGATAGCGGCCAGCGTATCAATCGCTTGCGCAACAGAGCCGGACGCACCGCTATCCGCAACCGCCGCAGCCAGAGCGCGCCCGCCCAAATCCATATAGTTGAGCGCTTCGTAGCCTGGTTCGCCCACCCGCTCAGAATATTGCCCAACGCCGATGATGACGGGCGTGTTGTCAGCGATCATGTTCGGTCCGTTTCGGTTGCACGGGTTTGAGGTGACGCCGGGCAGCCCCAGCGTCACCTAGTCAAAGCATCAATTGAGCCACCCTTAGGGTGTCAGTCGACAAAACCGTCCACGCGCTCCACGATGATAGCCGGAGCCATGCCGCCAGCTGCGCACATCGTCACAAGGCCGGTCTTCAGGTCGCGGCGCTCCAACTCGTCAATGATCGTGCCGATCAGGATCGAGCCGGTCGCGCCGATCGGGTGGCCCAAAGCAATCGAGCCGCCATTCACGTTCACCTTGTCCCAACTAAGATCGAGGTCGCGCACAAACTTGGCCGCGACCACGGCGAATGCTTCGTTGATCTCGAACAGGTCGATATCGTCGAGGGTCATGCCAGCCTTCTCAAGCACCTTCTTCGCCGCCGGCACTGGCGCGTTGAGCATCAGCGTGGGGTCATCGCCCATATTGGCGGTGTGCACGATCCGGGCGCGCGGCGTGAGGCCGTGCTTCTCAGCGTACTCTTTCGAGCACACCAGCACCGCGGCTGCACCATCCACAACGCCCGAGGAATTGCCCGCATGGTGGAAGTGCTGAATGTCGAGATCGGGGTATTTCTGATTGATCAGCCCGCGAAACGTCGTGCCGTTCTGGTCGAGCGGCACGTCGGCAATCTTGGTGAAGGCGGGGTCCAGCTTGGCGAGGTCTTCCTTGGTCGTTTGCGGGCGCGGATATTCCTCACGGTCGAGCACCACGGTGCCATCGTCCAGCACCACCGGGACCACCGACTTGTCAAACCGCCCTTCGCTGATCGCTTCAGCGGCGCGCTGCTGCGAGCGGTAGCCGACCTCGTCCAGTTCCTCGCGGGTGAAGCCTTCCATCGAGGCAATCGCATCACCGCAAATGCCTTGGTGGCTTTGCGGGTGAACGCCCTGCAGTCGCTCATTGTAGCTGCCCATCATCGGCGGCTTGATCCCGGCGGCCATTTTCTCTTTGGTCATGGCTCCCGTAAGGCTCATCATCTCGGTGCCGCCTGCAACGACACAGTCTTCCATGCCGCTCATCACCTGCGCAGCGGCAAGGCTGACCGACGTGATGCCGCCGCCGCAAAAGCGGTCCAGCGTGGTGCCTGATGAGGTGATGTCATAACCCGCATCCAAAGCCGCCATGCGGCCAAGGTCGCCCGACTGCATCCCGTCCTGCGTCGAGGTTGACCAGATCACGTCATCCACGGTGCTGGTGTCGAGATTGTTGCGCTCCTTGATCGCTTTAAGCACGGTCGCGGCGAGGTGCTGCGGGTGCTCTTCGGCAAGCGCGCCTTTACCCTGTTTGCCAATCCCGCGCGGCGTGCGCACTGCGTCGATGATGTAAGCTTCTGCCATGGGGTGATCCTCTCGATAGAGTTTAGCGAATTCGCGGTTGACGCATCCGTAAACCGCCTGCACCACAGGCACAACAATCAGTTTTTATAAGAAATGGGAGTGAGAGGCTCGTGAGTGATACCCAAGAAGTCCTGACAGAGGTCGACGGCAATGTCCTGATCGTCACGATCAACCGGCCCGAAGCCAAGAACGCGATGACGAAAGCAGCGGCCGAGGGCATTGCAGCGGCGATGGATCGGCTGGACAGCGAAGATGATTTGCGGGTTGGCATTTTGACCGGCGCGGGTGGCACGTTTTGCTCAGGGATGGACCTCAAAGGCTTCCTGCGCGGTGAGACCCCTTCGGTTGAAGGGCGCGGGTTTGGCGGCGTGGTGCAGGCCCCTCCGGCCAAGCCGCTGATTGCTGCTGTCGAAGGCTATGCGCTGGCAGGCGGGCTGGAACTGATGATTGCCTGCGATCTGGTGGTCGCTTCGGCAGGTGCGAAATTCGGCATTCCCGAAGCCAAGCGGGGGCTGGTCGCAGCCGCGGGCGGCGTGATGATGCTGCCGGACCAAATTCCTGAGCGCATCGCGATGGAACTGGCGTTGACGGGCGACTTCATTGACGCCTCGCGCGCTTATGAGCTGGGCATGATCAATCAGGTCACCGATGGCTCAGCGCTGGACGGTGCAAAAGCGCTCGCAGCCAAAATCGCCGCCAACGGCCCGCTCGCGGTCAAGGTTTCCAAGCAGGTTATAAAGCAATCGCGTGGCTGGGCGATGGAAGATCGCTACACGGAGCAGGCTAAGCTGATCGCGCCGGTGTTCGTTTCCGAAGATGCGCGCGAAGGTGCCGCAGCGTTTGCCGAAAAGCGCGCGCCCAATTGGAAGGGTAAGTAGCCAGGCGCGTGTCCCCGCGAAGGCGGGGACCTCAGGCCGCACGCGCCGCGCAGATCGAAAAAGTCCCCCGCCTGCGCGGGGGCTCGCTCGAAAGAGTTTCAAGGAGAGAAAAATGCCCGTCATTGACGTTCCCCAGCCCGCTTTCATGGAAGAGGAAGAAATCGCCATCTTCGCTGATGCGGTGGGCAAGTTCTATCAGGACAAGGCCCCACAAAAGCGCATCGAGAAATGGCGCGAAGACGGGCAGGTTGAGCGTGAATTCTGGCACGAGGCGGGCGCAGCGGGCCTGCTCGGTGTTAGCGTGCCGACTGAGTATGGTGGCCATGGCGGCGACTTCCGGCACGACATAGTGGTGATTGACCAGCAGGCCAAACACGGCGTCGAAGGCTTTGCCGCAAGCCTGCACAACACGATCATCCTGCCCTATCTTGTGCGTCATGGGACCGAGGAGCAGAAGCGCAAATACCTGCCCAAACTGGTGACCGGCGAACTCGTCAGCGCGATTGCGATGTCAGAGCCTGACGTGGGCAGCGATCTCCAATCTATCACCACCACCGCGCTGAAAGACGGCAATGGCTATCGCCTGAACGGCTCGAAAACGTGGATCTCAAACGGTCAGACCGCCGATTTCATGATCGTCGTCGCCAAAACCGATCCGGCGGAAGGCGCAAAGGGCATCTCGCTCATGCTGCTGGAGACAGAAGGCGCGGAAGGGTTCGCGCGCGGCAAGAAGCTCGACAAGATCGGGCTCGATGCGCAGGACACCTCCGAATTGTTCTTCGACGATGTGTTCATCCCGTCTGACAATGTGCTGGGCGGCGTTGAAGGCAAAGGCTTCTACCAGCTGATGGGCGAGCTGCCGCAAGAGCGCCTGGTGATCGCCATGGGGGCGATGACAGGGATCGAAAAGGCGCTCGACGTGACGGTTGAATACGTCAAGCAGCGCAAGGCATTCGGCAAGACGATCTGGGATTTCCAGAACACGCAATTCACGCTGGCTGACCTGAAGGCGCGCGGCACCGCGGCGCGCGTTTTCATCAACGATTGCATCGCGAAGCTGCTCGAAGGCAAGCTGGACGTGGCCACCGCGAGCATGGCGAAATACTGGGTGACCGAGCTTCAGAGCGAAGTGGTCGATAAGTGCCTGCAATTCCACGGCGGCGCAGGCTATATCAACGATTACCCGATCGCTCGCATGTACCGCGACACCCGCATCGCGCGCATCTATGGCGGCTCGAACGAGATCATGAAGATGCTGATCGCGCGTTCTATGTAAGGGCGGCCTTAGGCCGCATGCCACGCCTCCCTCTCCCCCGCCCTTCCGCCCGGAATGGTATCCTCAAGGGCGGAAGGGCGGGGGAGAGGGAGGCGCGGCACCGAGCGTTAGCGAGCAAAAAAAGGCGCCCCGGTCGCGATGACCGGAGCGCCTTCCAATTGCCCTCTCTCCTGAGCAATCGGCTGTCTTTGGCGTCTACCTTAGAACTTGGCGCGCAGCACCACACCATAGGTGCGCGGTTGCTGCGAGAAGGCCGAACGCGAGTTATCCGCGCCGCTGCCGCGCAGAGTGGTGTTAAAGGTCACCCCACGCACAACCTGATCAGTAAGGTTATTGACGAAGCCCTCGATCGAATAGGCGCCATCGGCAAAGCGCAGACCTGCACGCAGGTTGACGAAGGTCTTGCCGTCCTGAACATCGGCCACGATCAGCGGCTGCGCGGCTACTGCGGCATTAACGCCGAGAGTAGCAATCTGGTCCGCGCTCGGCGGAACGATCCCCTGAGTCGAGGTGCGTTGGTCGCCTTCCATGCGGATTTGGCCCGCGAGGAAGAACTCGGTGCTATCATTGATCGGTTTCTCCCACAGACCGCCGACAATCGCGACGACGTCAGCAGCGTTGGTAAGAGTGAAACCGCACAGCGAAACGACCTGCGGCGAGATTGAATCGCCAGCGCAATCATCCGGATATTTCGCATCCAGGATCGTTGCTGATGCGTTGAAAGTCAGTTCGTCGGTCGGACGAATGACGCTCTCGATTTCGACACCTTGCGAAACCGCCCGCGGGACGTTGAAGGTCGCAAACGCCGTGCCCGTGAATTCGAGCACCTGGAAGTCAGTGAATTCCTGAAAGAATGCTGCAACGTTAAGCGTCACTGCATCGTCGATCAGGCGGCTCTTAAAACCGATTTCATAGGCATCGACCTCTTCGGAATTGAACACCGGGCTCGCCCCCAGCACCGCCGCAGTGGTGTCGAGGTTGATCCCGCCCGATTTGTAGCCATGCGTGAAGCTTGCATAGATGTTGATCGGCGCTTCAAATGCGTATGCGACACGCGCTGTCCAGATGAGTTCCTCGTCATCGAAGGTGTCCTGAAAGGTAACCGGTAGCGGGAAAACGCCTGCTTGAGGCAAGTCGGCTGGCGCAAGGAAGCCGAGACAGCCCAGCGCGGCCAGTGTAGAGCCTGCCCCGCCGAGCGGCGCGAGCCCTCCTGTAAACAGACTGTTGAGCACGGCGGGACAGGTCGGGTTGTTGGCCGAAGTCTGCGTGAACCCACCGGACTTTTCTTCCCAAGAGTAGCGCGCACCAAGCGTCACTTCGAGCCCGTCGACAATCTCATAAGAGTTGTTCGTGAAAATCGAATAGCTTTGCGCTTCCTGCTGGAACCGGTTCGTAACACCGTTTCCGCTGATATCGGACCCAGTGAAGGTCAGAAGTGGTGATGGACCGGCAATACCGCCAAAAAGCGCCCCGATATTCGCATCGTAATCACTACCGGCCACAAAGGTGACCGACTGGTCGATGGTCTCATCAGAGAAAAATCCGCCAATCACATAGTTCAGCTTTCCGTCAAACGCCTCGCCTTGCAGGCGCAATTCGGCAGTGTAGGTCTCGATCAGTGTATCGATAGGACCGACATTGAAGATATCGGCCGCGGTGAAGTCGGAATCGTAATTCTCGTTCGCATCAAACTTGCGGTAAGACCCGATGAAAATGAGGTCAGCATTATCCGAAATCGGGAATTCAAGCTCACCGGTTACGCCATAATTCTCAATCGTTGAAAACGGCGCAAAGTTGGCTGACAGAACGCGATTGTCGAGCGCCTCTTCAAAGCCTGCCTGATCAAACTTGGTGGTCGCCACTGACGGCTGACCATTCCCACCATTCGCACCAAGGCCGACGGCGGCATAGGCACCAGCGGTAACCAGCGGCGCCTGGAAAAGCTCGATCGCGCCGCCAAGGCTTGGAGTGCTGCGCGAGTAATCGGCGATCAGACGCCCGCGCAGGCCGCTCTCGGTCTCTAGGCCAAGTTGGGCGCGGACAAGATACTGGTCGGCATCGTTGGTGTCATCAAACACGTTACCATTTGCATCGACCACATCGATGTAGCCATCTCGCTGGCGATAGGCTCCGGTCAGGCGGAACGCGAGCGTGTCCTCAACCAGCGGCGCGTTGACAGCACCCTGCACACTGATCTCGTTAAAATTGCCGTAGGAGGCGTTCACGAAGCCGCCGAACTCGCTGAGATCCGGCCGCTTGGTGGTGATGTTGAGAGCACCTGCCGAGGTGTTGCGGCCAAACAGCGTGCCCTGTGGGCCACGCAGAACCTCAACGCGCTCGATATCGACAAACTCGGACAGCGCCACACCGGGGCGCGACTGGTAGACGCCATCAATGAAGATGCCGACGGCGCTTTCAAAGCCGATATTGTTCGATGTGGTCCCCACACCACGAACACGCAGCACCACTGACCCTGACGATGTCTGCGCCTGAGTGGATGTAAAGCTCGGCGCAATCGAGGTGACTTCTTGAATCCCGTCCACGCCCTGGTTGTCAAGCTGGGCGGGCGAAATCGCCGTCACCGCGATCGGAATCTCTTGCACGTCCTGCGCGCGGCGGGTTGCGGTCACAATGATAACATCATCGCTCGCTTCGGGAGCCTCAAACTCCGCCTCCGAATTCTGCGCGAAAATAGGTGTGGTAAACGTCGTGCAGGCCATAAGGCCCGCAGCGTAAGCGGCCAGCTTGCGTGTCATCAGATCTCCTCTCCAAAATCCCCGATGTCTGTATTCAGACTGATCGATGGGTCAGGAGAGTATCAGCGCACGCAAACCTAGCAAGAGTCATAGGTTCGATAATTCAATCGTGTAACAAAAATAGCACAATTTCGCGCTGCGGCGCAGCATTGTTACGCAGGTGCAGCATGAGCGGCGCGCAACTGAGCCGGCTCAAACCCCCAATCAGATGCCAATCCGTACACCTAGCCAAATGGTGCGCGGGGCTCCCAGGTCGATCACACCGCCCGCGTTGCGGGTGACGATCTCCTCATCAAGCAGGTTCTCACCGCGCACGATCACTTCGATGCCCTTGGCGAGGGGTGCAGAGGCGAACAGGTCAAGCGTTGTGGCGGGCGCCAGGCGGTCGGTTTCCTGATCGTCTTCAAACTGGGCTGCCACATGGCGCAAGGTTCCGGAAAGCTGCCACCCGCTCTTGGGACGCCATGCCAGCGTAGCAGACGCGGCGAAGTCGGGCGTTTGCGGCGGGCGATTGCCATTGAGCGCGGCGCTGGTGCCTTGGCCTGCAATGGTCGCGTCTGTGTAAGCCATTGAGGCATCGAGATTTATCGCCCCGAACACAAGTACGCCGCTTGCCTCAATTCCCTGCGCTTCGATGGCGGGCAGGTTCTGCCGCTGGCGCAGATTTGGCTCCAGGGTGACATTGGCGATGGCGTTATCGACCCGGTTGTCAAACGCAGTGATCGAGAGCGAGGCGTTGCGGCTGGGATACCAGTCCAGCCCAACCTCAAAGCCCTCCAGGCGCTCATTTTCGAGAGCAGCGTTGGCCTGCGTCACGACCGGGAAGACGACGAAGGGGCGGTATAACTCGTTCAAAGTGGGCAGGCGCAGACCGCTATACACCGCCGCTCGCAATTCGACCCGGCGCGATGCGTAGAACAGCGCGCCAGCCCGAAAGTTGAGCGCCCAATCCGAACGGTCGGGCGCCAGCGTCTCGCTCACCAGTGCGCCGCCCGCATCGCGCGCGTTGAAAAAGCCATCCTCAATGCGCGTGTGATCAGCGCGCAGCCCCCCGGTCAGCACGAGCGGGCCAATCGACCAGTCATCCTCAAGGAAGATGCCAAGGTTGCTGTTTGCGCCGCCCGCACGGCGGCGCTCCCGCACCAACCCGGTGAACGCGCTGATCGCGGTTTCCTGAAGCTCTCCATCCGCGCGGCGATAGTCGATCCCAAAGCGCACATCATGCGCCTCGCTCAAAGGCGGGCGCAGTTCGACCTTGCCACCAATTCCGGTTGACGGCGTGTTGGCCTGATCCAGCACAGGCACGAAGCGGGTCGAGGAGATGATGACGTTGTTGAAATTGCGCGCTTGGACATAGGCGAGCGCATCGAACTCCCACGTCCCGCGCCCGACCACGCGCAGGCTGGCATCCTGCCCTTCGATCATCGAATCCGCGCCATCAAAGCGCAAGGTGCGGCGGTCTTCAAACAGGCCGAGGCGCGCTTGCAGCTCGACATCGGGGCTAATCGGCGCGACGGTGCGCAAGGCCACATTCCAACTGTCGAACGCCGCGCGCGCGCTGGCAGGGACGCGCTGATCGACGGGGGTGGTGAAAAAGCCCTGCCCCCGATCCCAACGCCCGCTCAGCGTCGCAAAGCCGCTGCCCAGCTTTTGCGTGAGCGCGGCGCTCGTTTCTGTCTCTTCGCGATCATTCACCAGCACACTGCCAGTGAAGGGCGTAAGTGTGCCGGGACCGGCGCTCTCCAGCTCTATCGTCCCCGCCAGCGCGCCCGCGCCAAACGGCCCCGCCCCGCCCCCGCGCGTTACGCGAATGCGCTCGAGCGTATCAGGGGCGAGCGCGGTGAACGGGACATAGCCAAAGAACGGATCCGCCACCGGCACACCGTCCAGCAGGACCAGCGCGCGGCTGGTCGCATTGCCGCCGAGCGCACGCAACGTCACGCCTTGCGCCGTGGGATTGGAAGAGCGGCTGTCCGAGCGCCGGAATTGCTGAAAGCCTGCGACATTGCGCAGCACATCGTCGAGCCGGCCAGACGCGCTGGTGATGATCACATCGCGGGGCAATTCGGTCGTTGCATAAACACTGGTTGAGAGCGCAGGCTCCAGCCCCTCGCCCGTCACCACGATTTCAGCCTCTGGCTCGGGCGCACCCGCCTCCCCCGGCTCCTCCTGAGCGATCGCAGGCAGAGCGGTGACAAGGGCAGTTACGGAAACGGCGAGCGACATGCGTTGGATCATAGCAAAGCGCCTAATGCCTCGCCGCGCGCGCGTCACGCCTGTTGCGATGCGCTGACAACAGTTTCATTTTGCAATCATCACTGGCGTTGCAGGCGGATTGACGATACTTTCGCGGTCGAGAGAGATGAGAGAGGCTCAGATAATGCTCGCAAGCCCCCCCGATTTTGACGTCCTGATAGTCGGCGCTGGTATCTCCGGCATCGGCATGGCCGCGCATATGGAGATGAAGGCGCCGCACCATTCCTACACCATCGTGGAGCGGCGCGAGAACCTAGGCGGGACGTGGGACCTGTTTCGCTATCCCGGCATCCGCTCGGACAGCGATATGCACACTCTGGGCTTCGATTTTGAGCCGTGGCGGCACGAAAAGAGCATTGCCGACGCGCCTGCCATCCTCGATTACCTCAACCAGATCGTTGATGAGCGCGGCATCCGCCAGCACATCCGCCATGGCCACAAGGTGATCTCAGCGGACTTTCGCGAAGACGAAGCGCGCTGGCATGTGGCGATGGAGCTGGAGGATGGCTCGACCACGCATCTAACCGCCAATTTCCTTTATCTCGGCTCTGGCTATTACGACTACGACGAGCCCTTTGATGCGGGCTTTGAGCTAGGCGAGTTCAAGGGCCAAGTGCTTCACCCGCAATTCTGGCCCGAACATCTCGACTATGCGGGCAAGCGCGTGGTCGTGATCGGCTCTGGCGCGACGGCAGTCACCATCGTCCCGGCGATGTCCGACCCCTCGAAGTCAGACAGCGCCGCGCATGTGACCATGCTCCAGCGCACGCCCACCTGGATGTGGGCGCGCCCCGCCAAGGACGCGATCGCCAACGCGCTGCGGCGCTTTTTGCCTGAGCGGCTCGCCTACAAAATCACGCGCTTCAAGAACATCAAGATGCAGGACATCTCCTTCAAGATGGCCCGCGACAAGCCCGAGAAGGTGAAAGCGCAGCTAACCGGCGGCATTCAAAAGGCGCTGGGCGACAAGTTTGAGCCTGAGACCTTCGCGCCGCCCTATGATCCATGGGATCAGCGCGTGTGCCTGGTGCCTGATGACGATCTGTTTGAAGCGATGAAAGCGGGCAAGGCCTCCATCGTCACCGGCCAGATTGAGCGTTTTGAAGAAGCCGGTGTGCGCCTCAAGTCAGGTGAGTTGCTCGATGCGGACATCATCGTCACAGCAACCGGCCTCAAAATGGCGGTCGCAGGCAAGATCGCGATCAGCCACAATGGCGCGCCCGTCGATTTCGCTGAGCGCTTTTACTACAAGGGCTGCATGTTCTCGAACCTGCCCAATCTTGCGGTGGTGTTCGGCTATCTCAACGCCAGCTGGACGCTGCGCGCGGATATCAATTCCGACTATGTCTGCCGGGTGCTCAACCATATGCGGTCCACTGGAAGCGACATGGCTGTGCCCGTCCTCACCCCTGAAAGCCAAGCGGCTATTGAAGAAGACGATGTGTTCGATTTCTCCAGCGGCTATATCCAGCGTTCCAAACATATCATGCCCAAGAACGCGATCAGCTATCCGTGGCGGCTCAATCAGGAATATGTCGTCGACCGCAAGCAGATGGCGAAAGACCCGGTGGATGACGGGATCATGGCGTTCCGCGCGGCCAGCGGCGGCGTTGGCGAGAGCGCGGAGCAGCTTGAAGCGGCTGAGTGATCGCGACGGAAGAAACAAATGGGGATGACACAAAGGGGCTTGGGAGCGGGCGCATTTGCGCCTAGTTGATGCCCATGCCTACCCCCGAAAAAATCTGGACCGCCGGCCTTGTGATCATCGGCGATGAAATCCTCTCCGGCCGCACCCCTGACAAGAACATCGCGCAGGTCGCCAAATGGCTGCAAGTGCAGGGCATCCGGCTCGCCGAAGTGCGGGTGGTGCCTGACGTGGAAGCGCGTATCGTAGAGGCGGTGAATGCCCTGCGCGAGGGCAATGATTACCTCTTCACCACCGGTGGCATCGGGCCGACGCATGATGACATTACGGTTGACGCCGTGGCCGCCGCGCTCGGCGTGCCGGTTACCATTCATCCCGAAGCGCGAGCTTTGCTGGAGAGGTATTACGCGGACAAAGGCGGGCTGAATGAAGGGCGGCTGCGCATGGCGCGCGTGCCGGAAGGGTCAAACCTGATCCCCAACCGGATGTCAGGCGCGCCCGGCATTCGGCGCGGCAATGTGATCCTGATGGCAGGCGTCCCGCATATCACTGCGGGCATGCTCGATGCGCTGACCGGAAAGCTGGAAGGCGGCGCGCCGCTGCTGAGTGAGACAGTCGGCTGCTGGGTCGCGGAGAGCGAGGTTGCCAACCTGCTGCGCGAAGTCGAAGACGCGCACGAAAATTGCCAGATCGGCTCGTATCCGTTCTTTCGCGAAGGCCGCGTGGGTGCCAATTTCGTGCTGCGATCAACCAGCGCGGAAGACCTGGCCTCCTGCGTTGACAGCCTGACCGATGGCCTCGCCACCAATGGCTATGACTTCACACCGGGCGGCATCTGAAGCCACGCCCCGCTCAAGCTTGCTGATCGAATTCTTCTTCATTGAGTCGCTGCGTCTTGGCGGCCTTGCGACGGTTGCGCGTGAGGCGTGAAAGGCGGTTGGCCAGCACCCCGCGCTTTGATCCAGCCTGCAGGGGTTCGAACGAAAACAGATAGCGAATGCCGATATAGATCAGCGCCAGCATGCCAAGGCCTGCTCCGGCTGCGTATCCGAGTTGCATGTCATAGCTCGCTGCCATCGCGAACACGATGAGCGCTACGGCCAGGACACCCCATTTGGGATCGAACATCGTGTCTCCTTCAAAAAGATCGAGCGCCGTGGCTGCACCACTGGCTTCAACCGGGATTACGCGGCGCACACGTATTTGTGCGGATGCGATTGAGAGTGACATGACGTCTCCAAGCGAGAATTCAACCGCGCTGAACGCCAATCGTTCACCGCTTGCAGAATTTTACGTCAAACTGACCAGATCAGTTACACCCGTGTCCCGCTCATCCGGCTGAAAGCCAAGGGGGACCGGAGCGCATGGCTCCGATCCCCCTCAATTGCGTCAAAACGCGGCAGGAACGCTCAAAACGGCCGCAAAGCGCCGGCGGGCTTGCCCAGAAGCGGAAGACTTAGGCGCCTTCGATTTCACCTGCGTCGATCTTGAGACCCGGCCCCATGGTCGAGGTAAGCGAGACCTTCTGGAGGTACTTGCCCTTCGCGCCCGACGGCTTGGCCTTGACCACCGCTTCGGTGATCGCCTTGAAGTTGGCCTTGAGCGCATCGTCAGAGAAGGACAGCTTGCCAATCCCGGAGTGGATGATGCCCTGCTTCTCAACGCGGAATTCGACCTGGCCGCCCTTGGCGTCCTTAACGGCCTGCTCCACGTTCGGAGTGACAGTGCCCAGCTTGGGGTTCGGCATCAGGCCTTTGGGGCCCAGCAGCTTACCTAGACGGCCAACAACGCCCATCATGTCCGGCGTGGCGATTACGCGGTCATAATCGAGATTGCCGCTCTGCATGTCTTCCATCAGGTCTTCGGCGCCAACCTTGTCCGCACCAGCGGCGGTGGCTTTCTCAGCGTTGTCACCGCGTGCAAACACGGCGACCTTCACGTCCTTACCCGTGCCCGACGGCAGCGAGATCATGCCGCGCACCATCTGGTCTGCGTGACGCGGATCAACGCCGAGATTCATCGAGATTTCAACGGTCTCGTCAAACTTGGCTTTGTGCGCACGCAGTGTCGCGATGGCATCGTCAACCGAGTAGAACTTTTCACGATCCAGCTCAGCAACGGCCTTTTGCTTCTTCGTCAGTTTTGCCATCGTCTCAGCCCTCCACCACTTCGAGGCCCATCGAACGGCACGAGCCTTCGATGATCTTCATGGCCGCATCAATATCGTTCGCGTTGAGGTCCTTCATTTTGGCCTCAGCGATTTCTTTCACCTGGCTCTGCTTGATCGATCCGGCAGAAACCTTGCCCGGCTCTTTCGAGCCTGACTTCAGCTTGGCGGCTTTCTTGATCATGAAGCTCGCGGGCGGGCTCTTGAAGGTGAAGGTGAACGAGCGATCGGCGTACACCGTGATCGTGGTCGGGATCGGAGCGCTCTTTTCAAGGTCCTGCGTTGCGGCGTTGAACGCCTTGCAGAATTCCATGATGTTAACGCCGCGCTGACCGAGCGCCGGGCCGATGGGAGGTGAAGGATTGGCGGTGCCGGCAGGCACCTGAAGCTTGATATAGCCTTCGATTTTCTTGGCCACGAAGGGCCTCCTTTCGCACTGTCGAACGCGGCCCGCAGCGGGGCTTTTCAAACGTTCTCATGTTAAGCAGTCCAGCGCCTGCGGTTTGACCCGGCAAGCTCCCGCACGGATTCGCGCCGTTTCCGACGCGAGGCGCGCACATAGCCACTTTGGGCAAGGATGCAAGCGATCAGGGTGAAATGCAGCCTGAGGCTCTGAAGGAAAGTCCCGCGGCATCCAGAAAGCCCTCCTGCTCACGAGGTTGCGCTTGCACCATGGTTTCAGGCCGAAATGCCTTAGCCAAGTTGACAAGAATTTACATCTTTTGCGCCGCGCCAGCATCAAATCGTTACCGGGCGTTTACCTTACCACCCGTAAAGCCACAGGGCTCGCTAACAAGAGACCAAACCATTGCACATGCTGCTGACCGACCGATCCATCTCCCATGCGCTCCACTTTGCGCTGACGCTGATCCTTGTAGTGGCGGCTTTTGCTGCTGCTCCGCTGGCGGCTGAGACTCCGGGCAAGGACGGCGATGTCACCGTCACCGGCACGCAAGTGGTGAATGAATACGCGCCGCTCCAAGGCAGCGCAGCGGCGGGATCGACCACGCTCAACGCGGTGAGCCGCGCGGCCAATCTGCCTTCGCTTCAAGCGGGCGACCTCATCATGCTCTATCAAGCGCAAGGCGCGCAAATCGATGGCAGCGACTCAGCCAATTACGGCGCGATCCAGAACATCAATTCCGCTGGGCGCTATGAATTTCACACGGTGCGCTCTGTCTCAGGCAACACGATCACGCTGGAAACCTATGGCAACACTTGCGCCGGACTGACCTACAGCTACGAGGCAGATGGCCGCCCGCAAGTCATCCGTGTGCCACAATATGCCAACCTCACCGTAAATGGCGGCGGGCGCATCGTGCCGCAGGCATGGAACGGGGCGACGGGCGGAATCGTGGCGATGACAGTTGCGGGTACGCTTCAGCTTTCAGGCGCGATCGACGCAAGCGCGGCCGGCTTTCGTGGCGGACAGCTCGATGACGACACCCGGCCATCCGGCGACAGCTACTTCGGCTATCGCTCAACCAGCTCCAATGATGGAGCCGAAAAGGGCGAAGGTATTGGCGGGTATCGGACGGATCTTCCCGGAGGCCTGTTCTATGGGCGCGGCGCTCCAGCGAATGGCGGCGGCGGCGGAAATGCGCACAACGCAGGCGGCGGCGGCGGCGCGAATGGCAACAATGGTAATGTCTGGGAGGGTCAGGGCGTGCCTGATCTCTCCAACCCTACATGGAGGCAGGCCTGGGACATTGACGGGACGCTGACCTCGGACACCAACAATTCAGGCGGCGGGCGCGGCGGCTACACCTATTCGCGCACCGCCAGTGGTGGCCGCACCGCGCTCAACGCGGCTCCGGGTTCAAACTTCTGGCCCAATGACCGCCGCCGCGAGCTGGGCGGCCTTGGCGGGCGGCCACTCGACTATGATCCGACCGGGCGGCTGTTCTTCGGCGGCGGCGGCGGGGCGGGGGACCAGAACAACAGCGCCGGCGGCGCTGGCGGACGCGGCGGCGGTCTGGTCTTCATTCAGGCGGGCAGCGTGACCGGCGGCGGCACAATTCGCGCCGATGGCGAGGATGGCGAGGACACCTCTCCGAGCCACAATGATGGCCCCGGCGGCGGCGGCGCGGGCGGCACTATTGTGGTCCAGTCTACCGGCAGCATCGCCGTGCAATTGATCGCGGATGGCGGCGATGGCGGCACGCAGCTGATCACCAATAACGAAAACGAAGGCCCTGGCGGCGGCGGCGGCGGCGGTGTCATCGCGACGACCAGTGGCGCGAGCGTCAGCTTCGCGCGCGGCGGCGTCAACGGGATCACCTTTGCCAGCAGCATCACCAACGAGTTCCCGCCCAATGGCGCGACCCAAGGCGCAATCGGCCAGCCGTTCGCCAGCGCGCCCAGCCTTGCTGCTACACCCTTTTGCCGGGCGCCCGATGCGCCGGTGCAGATCTCCAAAATCAGCCGCTCAACCGCGGCGACGGGCGACAATTCCTTCCGCATTCCGGGCGCGGACCAGACCTACACAATCGGCTTTGCCAATCCCGGCTTTGCCATTGACGCGAACACGATAGTCATCACCGACAGCCTGCCAAGCGAGGTCGAGCTATGGACTGGCGCGTTTGATGGATCGACTGCTACGCCCATCCGCTTTACTGATGGCACCGGCGCCGCGGCCACCGGGCTCAGCTGCTGCTCAGCCGGGCAGATCAGCTATTCGGATGACGAGACCGGCAACGATTTCAGCTATGCGCCCAACGGCTCTTACGATCCGGCAGTCCGGCGGGTGCGGATCAATCCGGGCGGCGCCGTGGCGGAAGGGTTCATTGACCCCAAGACCTTCGAAATATTTCTTCGCGCGCGGATCAAGCTGACTGAGTAAACTCGCACCTTTTCTTGTTAACCCTGCGTCGCTAAAGGTTTGAGCGACTAGGCAAACACAAAGGCTCCGCCATGATCCACGTAGCTGTCCGAGTTCGCGAACTGGTCTCCAGCAATGTCGATACGCTGGTAAGCAAAGCGGGCGACCACCGCAAGATGATGCGGCTGCTGCAATCCGAGATCGAGGAAAGCCTCATCACATTACACGGTGACCTCTCGCGCACGCAGCGCGCGCATGACCGCCAGGCCAAGGCAATCGAACAGCTGGCCACGCGCGCCGAAGAATGGACCGCCAAAGCCAAAGTGGCCGTCGATCACGGGCGCGAAGATCTGGCGCGCTCTGCTCTGCTGGCGCGCGAAGGGGATCGCCAGCGGGTAAGCGAAGCTGAGACCGAAGCGCAAGCACAGGTCGAGAAAATCGCGGAACTCGAAGAAGCGATCAATGAACTCGAAGCCAAGCGCGAAGACATGCAAGGGCGCATCGCCGTGCTGGACAGCGAAGCAGCTGCCAGCACTACCAGCGCCTCAGACACCGCCAAAGACAGCCCCGTCGCGCGCCGGATGGACCGGATCGACGCGCTGGAGCGCCGTGCGAGCTTTGAAGACGGCGCCGGATCGCAAAGCGCAGACCCTGCTTCAATCGAAGCCGAAATCGCCGAGCTTGAGAAAGCCAGCGCGATCGAAGCTGAGCTTGCGGCGCTCAAATCTGCGGGCGCGAAGAAACCCGCCCCCAAAAAGCGGACCGCCAAGAAAGCCTGATCGGCTGCTTTAGCCTCATTTGATCCAGCGCAAAGCGCGCCGCCTGCGATTGCGGCAGTCATGTCCATGGGATCGACATGACTGTTTCACTTTTGCCGGAGGCCCCAGCGCCATGCGTATTCTCTTCGTCCACCCCAATTACCGCTCCGGCGGCGCAGAGATCGCTGGCACCTGGCCGCCTGCATGGGTCGCGTATCTGGCCGGGCCACTCAAACGCGCTGGCTTTACCGACATTCACTTTATCGACGCGATGACCGAGGGGCTTGATGACGAAGCGCTGACCCGGCGCATGCTGGAATTGCAGCCTGATATCGTTGGGACCACCGCGATCACACCGTCGATCTACGCCGCCGAGCGTGTGCTCGAAATCGCTGCACTTAATGTCCCGAGTGCAGTGCGGGTGCTCGGCGGCGTCCATGCAACTTTCATGTACAAGCAGGTGCTGACCGAGGCCCCGCATATCGATGTGATCGTGCGCGGCGAAGGCGAGAAAATCGCAGTCGACTTGTTCCGCGCCATCGAAGAGGGTCGCTGGCCGCAAGACGCCATGGCCATCAAGGGGCTCGCCTATCGCTCAGGCGATAAGGCGATCGCCACCCCTGCTGCCGACACTGTCAAGGATATGAGCCTGCTAAAGCCTGATTGGGATGTGCTTGACTGGACGTTCTACAAATACACGCCCTTGGGCACCCGCGTGGCGATCCCCAATCTGGCGCGCGGGTGCCCATTCACATGCTCGTTCTGCTCGCAGTGGAAGTTCTGGCGCGATTACCGCATCCGCGATCCCAAAGACGTGGTCGATGAGATCGAGGATCTGCACGAAAGCCACGGCGTCGGCTTCTTCATCCTCGCGGACGAGGAACCCTCGATCAACCACAAGAAATTTATCGAGTTCTGTCAGGAGCTGATTGATCGCGGCCTGCCTGACAAGGTCAAATGGGGGATCAACACCCGCGTCACTGATATTTACCGCGACCGCGAATTGCTGAGCTTCTACCGCCGCGCTGGCCTCGTCCATGTCAGCCTTGGCACAGAAGCCGCTGCGCAGATGAAGCTTGACCGGTTCAACAAGGAAACCAAGGTCGAGGAGAACAAGGAAGCGATCCGGCTGCTGCGCGAAGCGGACATCTTTGTGGAAGCACAGTTTATCGTCGGGCTCGACAACGAGACCGAGGAAACACTGGAAGAGACCTACAAAATGGCGTGGGACTGGCAGCCCGATCTTGCCAATTGGGCGATGTACACGCCGTGGCCCTTCACGCCGCTGTTTGAGGAGATCAAGGATCAGGTCGAGATCCATGACTTCAGCAAGTACAATTTCGTCACCCCGATCATGAAGCCTGCCGCGATGGAGCGCGGGGAACTGCTCAACGGGGTGATGAAGAATTACCGCCGCTTCTACATGCAAAAGGCGCTGTTCCATTATCCGTGGCGCGGCACAGGCTTTCGGCGGCGCTACCTGCTCGGCTGCCTTTATGCCTTTCTGAAAGCAGGCTTCCAGCGGACCTTCTATGACCTTGGCAAAGCCGGATATTGGGGGCCGCAGACGCAGAAGCAGGTCGATTGGCATTTTGACACCAGCCGCGAGGCTGCCGCCGATGCCGCGACCGACTGGCAGACCAACGCCGACAAAGCGGCGCAGGCGAAGGCCCGGCGCGAAGCGGTGCGCAATCAGATGCTGGAGCGGGGCAAAGAGCGCCGGCTGGCCAAGGAGGCCGCCAACGAAAACCAACGCGAGCGGGACCGGATCGATGTTGATTGAAGGCCCGCTAATCGCTGAGCGTCAGGTGGCCGGACCGCTGTCCGCGCCCGCTGCCGAGTCGGACAAGGACGCGCTGATCGGCCCGCACGCCGTCATCCATCTTGCGCAGGTCATGCATGAGGTTCTCGGACGGACGGCCACGCATACAGTGCTGGGCCATGCGCAGATTGAGACGCTGCCTTCGGGCCATGCGATGATCCCGGAGATCGAAGCGTTGCGGCTGCATCGATGGCTGCTCTTATGGGAGCCGGTCGAGGGTTTTGCGATTGCGCGCGAGGCGGCGCGGCGCACCGCTGACTACATTATCGCCAACCGCATCCCAGGCCCTGCCGCCGCGCTGCTGCGCCTTCTGCCCGCTGCGCTGGCCGCCCCGTTGCTGATGCGCGCGATCCGTCACCATGCTTGGACCTTCATCGGCGCAGGTCGATTTGAGCCACACAGCGCTCGGGATTTCACCATAGATCGCTCCGCCGTCGATGATCCGATGCCGGTGCCAGACAGCACCTTTGACTGGTATGGCGCGGTGTTTGAGCGGCTTTATCAGCAATTGGTGGCCAGCGACTGCCAGATCATCACGCAGACTATGAAAAGCGCTTCCCCAGCTGCCCGCAACTTCCATCTCATGCGCGGCAATGGGCAGCGCTGATTGGCGAAGCGGTCGGCCCTCGCCCCTCATCCTCATTGATACTGGACGAGGGTGCTTCCCCAATAACGCTTCATGTGCAGCTTCTCCAATTTGATCGTTCTGGGATCGCCTGAAACATACGCTTTATGAACCTTGTCGGGCGAGATGTAGAAATGCTGGCCGGACTGTGAGGACTTGGTGAGGTTCAGCCTGATCCACTTGTTCCAGCTGTTGTCAGGGCGCTGCGTGCGATACCAAAGGACCTCGTTGCGTGCGCCTTTCGTTTGAAATTGTTCGGACTTGGGCCGTGGGAACGTCGTCGCGCGGTAAAACCCGGAAATCGCTGGGCCGCGCAGCGTTGCTGCGACTTGCTGCGGCTTGGCGGTGAACGCATCGACCACCTTTGTGGTGTTGCGCACGTAGGCCAGCTCACCCTTGGCGCCCGAGGTAATGACAGCCGTCATTCCGGCCACCGTGTCAGACTTATAGCCATACCAGATTGCAACGCCGCCCCCGCCCAGCTTGGTAAATTGCGCTGACATGCCATGCGCATCGCCGCCAATGCGGTTGTAGGCCGCCTTGTACAAACCGACATTCACCGCCGTTGACGCACCGATTGAGAGGAATTTGAGGCTCAGCGTGTGATACGTCGCGACCCGGCCATTGCCGGATGTGTCAAAGGCAAAGCCGTTCTCGCCTTCCGCTCCGATCCCGATTGACGCCCCACCGCTTCCACCGATTGTCAGCGTGCGATAGCCATTGCGGCGCGCTTCATCGAGCATGTCGCTGAAACACGGCAGTTCCATCAGCATTTGCGCGGTGGCCTGCGGATTGCGGCTGTTCGCGCCCAGCATAACGCCGCTCACCCCGCAGCGGATCGCGCTGCCGCCAATCGTTTTAATCAGAGGCCCCAACTCACGCAGTGCGTTTTTCCCCTTCTTGATGATGTCGCCCGGCGGGGTGCGGCAATATTTGAACGCCACTTCCTCAAGCCCGCGCTCGCATGAGGGAAAGGCGCGGTTGGCGGTGCAGGGCTTTTCGCCGCGCGCGCCGCAGCCAGCGACTTTTTCTGGGCGCGGAATGATGGTGGGCAATTTGATCTTTGGAGGTTTGATCTTTGGCAGTTTGATCAGCTGTGCCTCAGCGCTCGCGTCCAGCGGTCCGCTGCTGACCGGCACCAGCGTGGTCAGCCCGAGGGCCACTGCGCCCAGAACAACACGATTTGCGATATGCCCTTTTGAATACGTCATCGTCTGTCTCCCCATTCGACAGCTGGCTGAATGCCCCATAGCAATCTGACGCTCTTTTTGTTCAGGTAAGTTTGCGCGAAACTGAACGAAGCTTACAGAAAGTTACATCTTCGCAGCCATGGGTCCAGCTAACGCGGATAGGTCTCTAAAAATACGAGAGAAAATGCACTCGCGACATTTTCTGTCGTATCTGCACCTGACTGAGCAAAATAGCTGCGCGCGCGGCCACTCAGTCCGATTTGCTCGAATCGCCTAGCTCATGACGGGGCGTTTTCATGCCCTTGGTCCGGCTGGTGAGGTGGTAGTTGCGGCACAGCCCGCAGCGATAGGCGCGCAGCTTAAAGGGCGCGTTTGCGGCCACGCGCTCCGCGTCTTCGCGCGCGGCAAACGTCTTTTTGCGGCGGCAGATACCGGGGCGGGTCTTCACGGCTGTGCCTATGCCCAGTGCGATGGCCCTGCGCGAGTCCTTGCCTCCGCAGGGGCTTGAGCTTGCCTATTTGACCAGTTCAACCTGCTCAAAGTCGAGCTCAACCGGCGTCGCACGGCCGAAGATCGAAACGCTGACCTTGACCTTTGACTTGTCGAAATCGAGCTCTTCGACCACGCCGTTGAAGCTTGCAAACGGTCCGTCGAGCACTTTGACCTGATCGCCGATTTCGTAGTCGACGCTGATCTGAGCCTTGGGCGCGGCCTTGGCTTCTTCCACGCCGCCAAAATAGCGCGCGGCCTCTCTCTCGCTGATCGGCTGCGGCTTGTTGTTGTTGCCCAGAAAGCCGGTCACCTTCGGCGTGTTCTTCACGAGGTGATAGATATCATCATTCATGCGCAGCTTGGCGAGGACATAGCCCGGCATGAACTTGCGCTCGACCTGAACTTTCTTGCCGCGCTTGACCTCGGTCACAGTTTCGGTCGGGACTTCAACCTCTTCGACGCCTTCAGACAGACCCAGCCGGTCTGCTTCGGTGAGGATGGCTTCCTTCACCTTGTTTTCAAAACCGGAATAGGCGTGGATGATGTACCAGCGGGCCATGAAACGTCCTTAGCGAGTGATGTGCGAGTTTACGCGAGCGTCAGCAGAAAATTGACAACGAACTGAAAGAGACTGTCGACCCCGAGGAAAAACAGCGACAAGATCACCATCATGATGAAGACGAAGATCGCTGTGCGGATTGTCTCTTCACGCGTGGGCCAGACGACCTTGCGGGTTTCGGAGCGCACTTCATTGACGAATTGCGGGACGCTGGTCTTCTTTTTGGCGACAGGCGCCTTTGCATCTTCGGCCATGGTTTGAGCTCGTATTCGGGTTGCGACAGTCTTTCAGGTAGGGCTCCTCGCCGTCCGGGACAAGGTCGCCGGAAGGGCTTTGAAACGCTGCCAATGTCGGAAGACCACCGCCAATAGCCACGCTCGCCCAAAAAGCAAGCGCGAAAGGGGCGGGTGCGCGTTTGGTGGCCCACTCATTTACAAGGCCCTTCCCAAGGTCGCATTGCGCCATTAGCGTGCATGACAAACGGGTTACGCCCAAAAACAAGTCAACCAGGGATTTCACCATATATGGCAGCTCAACCGACCGGCGCGGAGGCGTGGATCGCGCCGATTACCAATGTCTCTGACTTTATCTGGGTCGGGACGTGGAATGGCGAGGAGCTTTTGCCGTTTCCGCCTATGACCATCGTGCTGCTAGGCATCGGTCTGTGGATCATGGTTGGGCTGAAATTCTATCCCATCATCAAGCTGGGCAGCGCGTTCAAGGGCCTGTTCGCAGGCCGCAAGAGCCAAGGTGATGGCGAGATCAGCCCTTTCGCGGCGCTCTCAACCGCGCTTTCGGGACAGGTCGGCACCGGCAACCTGGCGGGCGTGGCGACTGCGATTGCGCTGGGCGGACCTGGCGCGATCTTCTGGATGTGGATCACGGCCTTGTTCGGCATGGCGCTGGCCTTTGCCGAAGGGTCACTCGCGATCCGCTACAGAGAGCGCACCAGTGACGGCGTTCTGCGCGGCGGACCGATGACGTACATCATGATGGGCCTGGGGCCGAAATGGACCTGGCTTGCGATTGTTTTCTGTCTCGGCACCTTGTTCTCCGCATTGGTGACCGGCAATTCGATCCAAGCCAACGCTGTGGCGGACGGACTGAAAGAATTGTTCGGCATTGAGGAAGCGATTGGCGGCGCGATTGTCGCGGTTCTGGTGTTCGTTGTCATTATCGGCGGAATCAAATCAATCGGCAGCGTGGCGGAGAAGGTCATTCCCTTCATGGCCGGCGCCTATGTGTTGATGGCCTTGATCGCGCTGATGCTGAACATCACTGATATTCCTGCGACCTTTGCGCTGATCTTCGCAGGCGCGTTCAGCACGCAGGCGGCCACTGGCGGATTTGTGGGCGCGGCGATCATCATCGCGATCCGCGCAGGCGTGGCGCGCGGCCTGTTCTCCAATGAGGCAGGCCAAGGCTCCACCGCGATTGCCCACGCGGTGGCGCAGACCAACGATCCCGAAGCGCAAGGGCGCATGGCAATGCTGGGCACGTTCATCGATACGATTGTGATCTGCACCATGACCGCGCTGGTGATCCTGACCGTGCGCGGTGAGTTCACCGGTGGCGGCGAAGCGGTCGCCTATGCGTGGCAGTCTGACCGCGTCGGGTTCGAGATGACCAGCGGCGCGTTTGCAGCGGCTTTCCCGTTTGAGGTCGCAGGCGTGCCGATCGGCGTGCTGATCGCGAGTATCGCGCTGATCCTGTTCGTCTTCACGACACTGCTGACGTGGAGCTATTACGGCGAGCGCGCGATCACCTTTATTTATGACCGCATTCCGGGATCGACCCGCAGTGGTGAAAAGATGCTGCACATTGGCTGGCGCGTGGTCTGGTGCGTGGTGATCTGGCTGGCCGCGGCGCAGCCATCCGAACTCGTCTGGCGCTTGGGAGACATCTCCAACGCCGCGATGGCCCTGCCCAACCTGCTAGCGCTGCTGCTGCTGTCTGGCGTGGTCTTCAAGCTGGCGCAGGGCAACAAGACCGCAGGGCCTGACTACACGGCTGATACGCCGGAAGAGCCCAACGAATACTGATCGGCTCCAATTATAAGGAGGCCTCAGAAACGCGCCGGTCTGCGCACCTTCATTCAAGGGGCAGGCCGGGGTCTTTTGATTCGCAGGGCTATGCGGTTCAGCCGCGTCCCAGCAGACGCTCCAGAAAGCTGGGCTCTACCATCGGGCGGATGCGGCCATGCTTCATCTGGCGCAGAGTGGCATCGGTGAACGGACGCGGATTTGACCAACGGTCGGGCGCGCTGGACGTAATTGTGGCACAGGGCATAGTGCTCGTCTCCTTCGTTGTGGTTGTGTGAGGCGCTGGGTATGCGGCGCTCAGGCGCGGCCCAGCAGGCGTTCGAGAAAAGTTGGTTGGTGCAAGCTGCGAACCGGCCCATGCATCAGCGCGCGCAGGCCCGGATCGCTGGCGACGCGGTCGCCTGCATCGCCTGGCGCCCACATCGCGGGGTCACGGCTCAAAGTCCGGCAGCCATTGGTGTGCCCGTAATGGTGCAGCATGATCGTCTCCAAGCGTTGAGGGATCGATCGCGAGGCCCCTCGCCCCGCTTCCTTCGCCCTCGACTTGTCGATGATTTGGCACGGCTGGGCTGGCGCGAAGCTGAGCGCGCTGGTTAGCTGGCGTTCACCTTTGACACGTCGGATCACACAATCGCGGTGAACCGGCCCCCGAAGCGCCGCGTCAGAACCGCCGCAGAAGACGCTCGATCAAAGTGGGCTCATGCATAGGGCGCACACGGCCATGCTTGTGACGCCGCTGCATCTCAAGGATTGCCGGGCTGGCAGAGCGAGACTCGGTGGCAAAACGCGGGTCTTGGGTCATCAACGGCACCTTTCGCATGAGTAGACTATGCTCCCAGCTGGGCACGGGTAAGCGAGCCGGGGCGACCTCAAATGTGCCGTATGCTGCTGCAAAAACCCTCGCCCTCCGCCTAGGGAAAAGCGCGTAGTTCCGCGCCGGTCACTCCCCTGCCGCGATAAAGTCCAACGCAGCGATCATCGCCGGATCAACGCCTGCAAGCACGCTGGTCGCTGTGTCAGGCGCAAGGATATCAGGCGTTATACCTCCACGCGGATCAAGGTCTTGCGCCTTTGCGATGACGGTGCGTTGCAGCGGGACCCGCACTTTGGCTTTACTGTTAGGCAAGGTGAGGAAAGCAAGAATGCCCGCCGTCGCCCCCGTGGCCGCGCCGCCGGTTCGCTCGCCAATAAAAGTCGCATCGCGCTGAGTGCGCAGCACCGAAAGCAGGTGCGTGACGCCTGAGGCGTTGTCCGAGCTTGTCAGCACGATCAGCCGACCTTTGAACGCGCCGGGCTTTGCTGCGATAGACGCCGGCGGCTTGCCCGCGAGCGGATTGGTGATTTCGAACATGCCATCGGCGCGTTGCTTGAACCATGCCGGGTCGGGGCTGAGCGCGGCTTCATTCCAGCTGCTCAAATGGGGGCGGATCGCGGGGTCAATCCGGTTAGACTTCACCAGCACCGCTTCGGCCTGCTGGAATGCTTCCGGCATCAGCCATTGCACCAGCCCGATCTGTGCGTCAGTTGACCCGCCGCCATTGCGCCGCAGATCAACGATCAGCGTATCGCGCCCGGACCGGGCCAGTGTCTCGAAGATCGGCTGATAGACCGTATCCGGCGCCACCGGCTTGCGGTAATTCACAAAGGTATCGACGCTGAGATAGGCCGCGCGTTCATTAAGCAGCGTGAAGGTGACCGAGTCCGCAAAATTCTGCGAGAAACGCTTTTGCCCGGTGATGGCAGCGAAATCGGGATAGGTCAGCCGGTCGAGCGACACCTCGCGGCCATCGCCCAGCGTGAGCGTCACCGCCCCGCTAGTTTCGTAAAGGAACGGGTAGAAGTGCTCAAAGGCCGGACCCAGAAACTCGCCAAACTCGCTGACGCTTTCGCCTTTGATATGATCGGTGTCCCCATCCACGGGGAACAGCGCGAAGACCTTGTCGATGATGTCAGCGACCGGTTCACCGTCGATCGCGCTGACGATCTCACCGCGCACAAGTCCTGTCGCGCCCGGATTGGTGACGATCATGCGCTTGTCAAAGATGGCATAGCGGAAGGGCAGGTAGAGCGGCTCTGACTGGCGAGCCTCTTCAAAGTCGCCGGGCAGCTCAGCCTTGGTGTGATCGCAGCGGATGCGAGCGAGCAAGCGGCTGACCGCAAGATAGACGCCGCCGCGCGTGCCTTGTGCAAGAGCTTGCGCTTCACCCTCAACCCACAGCGCATCAAGCGTCTCAGCCGAAGTGTAACGCGTGTAGCCGGGGTGCATCTGCTCCAGCGTGCGCCGGGCCAAGTCGAGATCTTCGCGAATCTGTGCGTCAGAAAGCGCTGCGTCGCGGGGGGAGGCAGCAAGAGATGGCTGAGCACCAGCTGGTTCCGCCGAGGCCAAAGCCTCCGCATGGAGCGTGTGCGGCGCGAAGGCTGCAAGCACCAGCGAACTCGCGACCAAGGCCGCCGCCGGAATGATGGCGCGAGCGCGAGCGCGGCGCTGGGACAGAGATTGAATGTAAGATACGAACATGATTTGTTCCTTTTGGCCGGTGCCCCATACACATCGCGCAGGCGGCGAGTTTGAATGCGCTGCCGACTGACCACCGCCCGCTTTCCATTCGCCTCAAAAAGCGCAAAACCTGTCAAAAGCGAAGATTTGAGACGAATGAGCCGCGCGCTTAAAGCAAAGAGCCACTCCACTGCGAACGACCCGAAAGCTGCCCTGCGCTCATGCAATTCGATTGGAAAACCACAGTCCTGCTCGTGACAGGGCTGCCAGCCCTGCTCGCCGCGATCATGGTCTAGGCTGGCGCGCGTGAGGCTATGGCGGCGCGGTTCTTTGCAGCGTTGATTATCGCCTGGGTGACGCTGACGGTGCCTTACATCATCGGCTTCTCCGGCGCGTATGACGCTTACCCACAACTGACCTTTGCGCCGTTCAACACAGAGCTTTGGCTGGGGCCGCTATGGCTGCTGACAGTGCGCGCGCTGACCGGCGATGCGCTCACGCGGCGCTGGTGGTTGTGGCTGGCGCCGGGCATTGCGCAAACGCTGTATTATATGGCCTGCTTTTTCCTGATCGGGCCGAACATGGGGCTTGCCTATGAAGCGGGCGCGGCGAAATTTGCCGTCAACGATGCGTTTCATGAACCCTATGTCGTGCCGGTGGAAACCGGGCTAAGCCTTGCGCTGATTGCCATTGCTGTCGTGGATAGCTGGGTGCGCATCCGGCGTTATCGCCGGTGGATTGCAGCAGAGCACTCCAATCAGGAGCGCGTCGATCTGGCGTGGCTGGAACGCTCCGGCGCGGCGATGATCGCGCTGGCGGCGCTGTGGCTCAGCGTCGACCTGGCGCAGGCTGTGCTGGGAAACTGGTCTTACTCGACCAAATTTTTGGTTCTACGCGCTGGGCGGGATGGTGGTGCTGGGGCTGGCCTTGCAATATCTCGCGCGCGCGGACCGCCCCTTCCCCAAGCCGCCAGGCGGTGATGATGCCTCGGTTGCAGACACTTCGCCCAGCCCACAGCAAGCCCCCGATGACCCCGCGCCCGCAATTGATCTCGACGCGTTGGCGAACGCAGTGCGCGCAGGCCGATGGCACTTTGACCAGGACTTGACGCTTGGCCAGCTTGCCCGGCTTGTGGGCACGAACACATCGGCGCTGTCGGCGGCCCTTAACGCGCGCAATGACATGAACTTTACGCTCTTCATCAACGGGCTGCGGGTGGAGGCGATGTGCGAGCGGCTGCGCGACCATGCGGCCCGCGATAAGGGGGCACCCAACCTGCTCGCGCTGGCGCTGGATTGCGGGTTCGGATCAAAGGCGACCTTCAACCGGGCCTTCAAGCGCCACACCGGGCAAACGCCGCGCGACTGGGTCCGCGCGCTCAAACAGATGGCCTGATCGCGCCACCACCGCTGCTGTTCGCAGTTGCAGCAGCGCAAAGGCAGTGTTAGCGCGCCTCTCACAGCGCAGCGAATGATCGAGGGAAACAGGGGCACATGCTGCGTTATCGCAACGATATTGAGGGATTGCGCGCCGTCGCAGTCATCCCGATCCTGCTGTTCCACGCAGGCGTCAGCATCCTGCGCGGCGGCTATACCGGGGTCGACATTTTCTTCGTCATCTCCGGCTTTCTTATTACTCAGATCATCATCGGCGATATCGAGAAGGAGCGATTTTCGATCCTGCGGTTTTACCAAAGGCGCGTCGCTCGCATTCTGCCTGCGCTGTTCTTCCTGTTTCTGATCGTCGGGTTGGTCGCCGGGCCTATCCTTGTGCTGCCGACGGAAATCGCCCGCTTCTTTGAAAGCCTGGCGGCAGGCGCGGGCTTTGCCTCGAACATCTATTTCTGGTCGGAAACCGGATATTTTGCCGCTGCGGCGGAGTCGATGCCGCTGCTGCACACGTGGTCGCTGGGAGTGGAAGAGCAATTCTACATCTTCTTCCCACTGCTCCTCTATGCGCTGCGCGGCGTTTCGCGCCCGGTGCTGATCGCTGTGCTGGCGGCCATCGCGCTGGTGTCTTTGGGAGCCGGAGTCATCATTCAGCGCGCTGATCCGGTTGTGGACTTTTACTGGCTGCCGTTCCGCGCATGGGAGCTGATCATTGGCAGCCTGATCGCGGTCGGCGCTGCGCCAAAGCTGGGGCCGCGGCTTAGCCAAATGGCGGCGTTGGGCGGGATTGCGCTGATCACCGCGAGCATCTTTTTCATGGTCAAGTGGCTACCCTTCCCTTCACCGGCTGCGCTGGTGCCGGTGATCGGCACGGCGCTGCTGATCGCCTATGGTGAGAACACATGGGTCGGCAGAGCTTTAACGCTGCGGCCGCTTCGCTGGATCGGTTTGATTTCCTTCTCGCTGTATTTGTGGCATTGGCCGATCATCGTCTTCTACCGCGAGCTTACCGGCAGCGATCTGACCCTGATCGAGACCGCTGCATTGCTTGCTGCTTCGATCGCTGCGGCGGCTGTGTCTTATTACCTGGTCGAAAATCCCTTGCGAGAGCGGTTGCGCACAGTCTCGCCGGGCCGGGCCGTGGCAATCGGCGCAGGCGCGACTGTTGCAGTGATTGCGCTGGCGCTCACGCTGGCTTTCAATGCCAGCCGCATCTGGCCCGTTGATCAGCGGGTCGAGGAAATCGCGCGTTATGTCGATTACAAGAGCTTCCCGCAGCCGCCATCTGAAGAGGAGGCGGATCGCTGCTTCGTGCAGTCCAGCACTGATCTGCATGACACCGAATTCTGCCTGACTCCGGTTAAGGGCAAGCGCAACGTTCTGCTGTTCGGTGACAGCCATGCCAGCATGTACAGCGTCGCCCTGCGCGAGGCTTTTCCCGATGTGAATTGGTTGGAGGCCACGCATTTTGGTTGCCCGCCTTTGACGCAAACATGGACGGTGCCGACCTGCACAGCGCTTAACCGCAAAGTGCTCAAGGGTCTGCTACCCTCAGGCGAGATTGACGCAGTCGTGCTGGCCAGCCGCTGGCGCCACAATCAAGCCGGCACTCTAAAGGAGACAATTGCGCTGTTTCAGGCGCAGGGAGTGGATGTGACGATCATCGGGCCAGTGCCAGAGTATCAGGGCGCACTGCCTGTGTTGCTGGCCAAAGCCGTGGCCGCGGGCAACCCTGACCGGGTACAGGGCCTGCGCGATCCCAAGAAAGCCGGCATTGACGCCAAAATCCGCAAGATCGCTGAGGCAAGCGGCGCGCGCTACCGCTCGGTGCAGGACACTTTGTGCAAAGACGAGGTTTGCCAGTTTTACACCAAGGATGGCGGTCCGATTGCGTTTGACTACGGCCACCTGACTTCGCCGGGCGCACGCATTGTCGTCGGCACGCTGGAGGTGCCGTGATCGGCGATCATTCAAATGCGAAGAAAATGGCAGGGGTGACAGGATTCGAACCCGTGGCCCTCGGTTTTGGAGACCGATGCTCTACCAGCTGAGCTACACCCCTGCATGAGGCAGGGCGCGCTCCTAGCGAAGCACTGCCCCCTTAGCAACCACAGATCGCAGCTTCGGCTGATACGCGTTGCACCTTTGATTTGGCGCATTACTATTTCGCGCAAACCAGATGCCGCCGTTTTGGACCCAACCGTCACCTTTTGCCTAGCGCCTCCAACACGCCGCGCTATTAAGGAGCTTATGCACTCGCCGCTGCGCACCGCCATTCCTGTTGAAACTCTGTTGCTTGCATATCGCAGTGGCATCTTTCCAATGGCGGATAAGCGTGAGGATCAGGACATCTTCTGGGTCGAACCGCGCGAGCGGGCAATCCTGCCGCTCGATCTGTTTCATGTCTCTAAGAGCTTGCGCAAAGTGCTGCGCGCGGACCGCTATATCGTGACGATTGATGCGGCCTTTGGCGATGTAATCCGCGCCTGTTCGCAGCCGCGACCGGGCCACCCGGAAACCTGGATCAGCGACCGGATCGTGCGCAGCTACGAAAAGCTGCACGAACACGGCCATGCGCATTCGATTGAGTGCTGGCGCGCCAGCCAGCCGGGCGATGACGACAGCGGCCCTCCAGAGTTGGTGGGCGGTTTATACGGCGTCAGCTTTGACCGGGTGTTTTGCGGGGAAAGCATGTTTTCGCGCTCGGACAATGCCAGCAAAGTCGCGCTTGCATGGCTTGTCGCCCTGATGAAGCATGCGCACTACCGGCTGCTCGACTGCCAGTTCATGACGAGCCATTTGGCTTCCATGGGCGCGATTGAGATGCCGCAGGCGATGTATTTACAAGCGGTGGAAAAGGCTCGAGGCAAGCCGATAATGAGCCTGCTGGACGCCTACACCGATTTCACGAAAGACGCAGTGCGCGCTCAGCCTTCGGCATCGGCCGCAGAGGGAGCTGGCGCGGGCGCTGGGGCCTCCTCACCGGGGAAGCGCATTGCGCAATCCTTGACCCAAACATCGTAAATCGGGTGCTCGACCACATTGAGGCTGGGTGATTCCTTGAACAGCCAGCCTGAAAAAACGCGGGTGTGTTCACTCTGGCCGCGCTCCAGCACATCGACCTGAACAAACGCGCCGGTTTCCTGCGGCATTTCCCACGGCGCGGTGCGCTCACATGTCGCGAGTGTCAGAATGACCGGGCCGACCTCGCGGCTTTCGCCGGGGCGCAGTTCCAGATCCTCGCTCAGATTGTTGCGCTTATTCAGAAGGCCGATCGTCGCAACGCGCTCCTCCAGCGCAGTCGCCCCTTCGGCAATCGCGACCGCTTCTTCACCCGCTTCGCTCTCAACCTCTTGCGCTTGGCCTTCCTCGCGCGCTTCATTCATCGCGATACGCGCCTCAGGCTCGCTCGGAGCTTCAGTGCAAGCGGCCAGCAGGAACACTGCGCCCAGCGCGATCAGCGCCTCAGGAATGGCTGTCTTTACCCGCATTGCGCGTCACATCAGCCCTCAGGCGACCACGCCTCATAGTCGCCATCAGCCTTGGCGCGCTTTCCGCCGCGGTCCAGCGAGCCTTGCGGCAGATAGGCCTGCGCGGTGCCGGTGGCGTTGGGGGTGTAATCCGCTTCCCAGATCTTGGCCGGGGGCAAATGGCTTTCGGGCACATCGGCGAACGCCCCGTGCAGCCAACCATGCCACTCTGCTGGCACGCGGCTGGCGTCATTGGTGCCGTTATACATCACCCAGCGCTGCTCGCGCTGCGTGTAAGAGCCGGTGTTCACGCCGCCCTTGGCGCGCTTGCGGTAATATTTGTTGCCCGCGTAGTCCGTGCCGACATGCTCGCCGCCCTGACGGCTGGCCCAAAGGTGCGTGCCCAGCGTCGAGCCGTCCCACCACGTGAAGATTTTTCCGAGGAATCCCATAGCTCGCGCGAATAGACGAAATGGAAAGGCGAGCCAAGAGTCTTAGCGCTTGGCTTTGCGCCTCCTTTCTAACAGGTTTGCGCAGCGGCTCCTGGGGACAAGGGGGATAGAAGTGCAGGATTTTGGTGCGCTCGCTCAGGAAATGGGCTCTGCTTATGCGCTGACCTATTATGAACACGCTGCGATCGGGTTCGGCGCCGCCGCTTTCGCCCTGGTGGCACTCGCAAGCCGCGAAGGCGAAACGGCGGATCGCCGCGCGGGGCAGGTTTTTGTCATCCTGATGAGCGCGGCGACACTCAGCGCGCTGTACTTCTTTGCTGTGCGTGTGCCTGCCCCGCCGGTGCTGATCTCAGCGCTTGCGGCCTTGTATGGGATGGGGATGGCGCTCTTGTCTCTAAAACCGCGTATGGGGTCAGCCTTTGCGCTTCAGGCCTGTCTGGTGGTGATCCCACTCTTGAACGGGCTGCTTTACTTCGCTTACATCGCGCTGGCGCTCACCATTCCCGGTGTACCAATTTATCTTACCATGCTTGGCCCGGTTGCTGGCGTGTTCTTCCTTGCGATTGCGTGGAGCGATATCCAATTCTTGCGCATCCGTGGGGTTGAGCGCCCGCGTCGCCTAAAACGCCATGGCTTTCGCATGGCGTTGGTTTGCGCTGAGGTTGTGCGCGCGCCGCTGCAATCGTTTGGCCCACCCTTTCTGGGCGAAGAACACAGCTTCCAGCTCTATGCCTTTGCGCCCTTGCTGCTTGTCCCGATCTTTTATGGGCTGGCGCGTCCTGAATGGCTCAGGCCATTACCAAAGGGCCAGCCTGCCTCGTGACAAACGGCTTAACAGCGCCTTCAGGGCAAGTCCCACACAACCTCGTCGCCGGGCACAATGCCCAGTTCTTCCGATAGGCCGCCGCGAATCTCAAACACCGCAATAGCCGCGCCCTGCGAACTGACTGATTCAAGCTTATAAGGCACGCCCGCCTCGATATTGCTGATCCGCCCATCGACCCCGATGAAGATGATATCGAGCGGCAGCGGGGTGTTCTTCATCCAGAAACTGCGCAGCGCGGGTTCATCGCTGGGGAACAGCATCCCCTCGTCATCGCCCATTTCGGTGCGGAACATCATGCCGCGCGCTTGCGCTTCAGGTGTGTTGGCGAGTTCGGTGGTGAAGATGATGGGTTTTGCACCGCGCATCACAGTCACGTCGATCAGCGTCAGGCCTGATGTTGGGTGGCGCGCGGGCTTGGCCTCTGCCTCAGGCGCTGCCGGCGTTTCCTGCGCGGCATCCACGGGGGAACACGCCGCTGCGAAAGCCGCCACAACGCCCAGCGCCGCGCGCCGCATTGTTTTAGCTAAATCCATCGCTGTCATCCTCATCGTCTTCAGCCTCAATCACCCAATCCTCGACATCACCTTGCTGTGTGGCCTCGAGGATGAATTGTACATGCTCATAGCGATGGCCTGCGCGCAGCATTGCGGCAACCTGTTTTTCGCGCAGCTTGTGAAAGGCCGCGCGGCTTTCCGCGCCAGCCTCGGGATCGGGCATCTGTGCGCGGGCAAATGGGCCAAAGCCGCGCTTCTTGGCCAGCAACTTCGCCGCACGGCGGTTCGCTGCTTCGCTTGGAGCGCTGTCCGCGCGCACCTCTTCCTCGACCCCTGCCGCCCACAACGCCTGCTCAACCCTGCGCGACCCATAGCCGCGCGCTGTGAGATCGCGCGATTTAGAGCGGGCGTATGCGGCGTCATCGACATAACCGAGCTCAATCAGGCGCGTGACGGTTCCGGTCACGTCCAACTCGCGCGTGCGGCCGTCTTCGTCCTGTGCCAAGCCGCGCTCACGGATCTTGCGCGCGAGATAGGCCTCAACCTTCGCACCTGTCGTCGCAAAGCGCGCGACATAGGACAGCGCAAGGTCCCGCAGGGTAGTTTCGTCGAGAGGTGCTTTGCGTGCGGCCTTGCGTTTGCCAGCTTTCGCGCGCCTGCTTGCGCCAGTCACGCGCGCTTCATCGCCGCCCGCTAGGCCCGTTTCCCGGTCATCCTTTGGGTCGTCCGAACCACTACCGGATGATGACGTTTTGCTTTCCTGTGAAACCATTTCGCCTTATTCGTGCCACAGTCCTTATCAAATGGGAAAATTTGAGGCGTTGTAGGTCACAGCACCTTACGCGCGGAGACACAAGAGAGCGCATTTGGCTGCGCCATGCAACTTACGGGTATCGCTGAGAAATATGACTGACGCCGACTTGAAGCCGACGCCAAATGATTGCGACCTGCCGCGCATTCGCGCGCAATTCGCGACGTTTAATGAGGCGATTGACTACGCGGCCCGCAGCGAAAAGGGCCTGAATTTCCATGATATGCGTGGAAAACTGGAACGCGTGTATCCTTTCAGCGAAATGCGTGAGGATGCGCTAGCCATGGCTCGCCGGCTGATTGCGTTCGGCATTGGTCCGGAGGATCGCGTCGCGCTGATCGCGGAGACCGGGGCTGAGTTTGCCGCGCTGTTCTGCGCATGCGTCTATGCCGGAGCATGGCCTGTGCCGCTGCCGCTGCCCACCACGTTTGGCGGCAAGGGCAATTACATCGATCAGCTCGCTGTCCAGCTGGAAAGCTCCGATCCTGCCCTGCTGCTATACCCTGAAGAAATTGCGGAAATGACCAGCGCCGCTGCCGCGCGCCAGGGATGCGCGGCGGAAAGCTGGCAGCATTTCGTCACCCGCGAGGCGCCCGATTGCCACCTGCCGGAGGCCCAGCCAGACGATATCTGCTACCTGCAATATTCCAGCGGCTCGACCCGGTTCCCAACCGGTGTTGCCGTCACCCACGCGGCGTTGCTCCACAATCTCTATGGCCACTCAACCAGCATGAATTTGCAGGGTGACGAGCGCTGCGTCAGCTGGTTGCCGTGGTATCACGATATGGGGCTGGTCGGCTGCTTCTTGTCATTGATCGCCAATCAGGTGTCCGCCGATTACCTCAAGCCCGATGCCTTTGCGCGCCGCCCGCTGGCATGGCTGGACATGATCAGCAGCAACAAAGGCAGCACGATCTCTTATTCGCCCACATTTGGCTATGACATTTGCGCAAGGCGCATCTCCAGCCAATCGCAGGTGGCGGAGCGTTTTGACCTTTCGCGTTGGCGCATTGCCGGCAATGGCGCGGACATGATCCGCCCGGATGTTATGCAGAGCTTCGTCAATGCGTTCAGCGAGGCGGGCTTTTCCGCTGACAGCTTCACTCCGTCCTATGGTCTGGCTGAGGCGGTGCTGGGCGTAACAGTGATGCCGCCGGGCGAAGGCATTCGCGTTGAACTGGTCGAGGAAGAGCGCCTGTCAGGCACGCCGCGCGACATCACACGCCCAGCCCGCTACCGCGCGATTGTTAATTGCGGCAAGCCGATGCCTGACATGGTTGTAGAAATCAGAGGCGAAAGCGGCGACCCACGCGGCGATCACCAGATCGGTAAGGTCTGGTGCCGGGGGCCCAGCGTCATGCATTCCTATTTCCGCAATGACGAGGCGACCGCCGAAGCGCTGGTGCCTGCTGAAGATGGAAATGGGGCGTGGCTCGACACCGGGGACATGGGCTATATGGCCGATGGTTACCTGTTCATCGTCGGACGCGCGAAGGACATGATCATCATCAACGGCAAGAACCATTGGCCCCAAGATATTGAGTGGGCAGTGGAGCAGCTGCCCGGCTTCAACCATGGCGATATCGCCGCCTTCGCGGTCGAGACCGAAGGCGGCGAGGAAGCGCCAGCTGTCTTGGTCCATTGCCGCGTGAGTGATCCGGTCGAGCAGGTCAAACTGCGTGAGCAAATCGCGGACAAGGTCCGCTCTGTCACGGGCATGAGCTGTGTCGTCGAACTGGTCCCCCCGCGCACTCTGCCCCGCACCAGCTCAGGCAAGCTCAGCCGTGCCAAGGCGAAGAAGCTGTATCTGTCAGGCGAGATTGTGCCGATCAAACTGGCTGCTTGAGGGCACCAGACAACTGCACGAAATCCGGCGGGTTATCGCAGTCCTAACAGGGACTCAGTCAACCCGATGCCCAAAGCGTCAGTTCGCTTACATTTGCCATCCGAATGTAAACCCCGCGTCATCGCGAGGACTCATCCACGTCAAACAACGCCGATAGGGCGATCCCCGAACAAAGGTCCTTGAGGCCGTTCCTAGGGGGTTTCTTCATGTCGCGTATTCGTCTTTTGTCCGCTTCGGCCGCTTTGGCTGTGGCCACCACTCTTGCTGCGCCGGCGCTTGCCGGGGAAGTGCGCGGCGCCGTTGCTGATGCAAGCGACGTTGATGCGCTGCGCGCGGCAGAAATCCGGATCCTGGAAATTGATCGCCGCACCACGACGGACCGCGACGGCTCTTATGTTTTCAACGATGTGCCCGAGGGCAGCTACACCATTGTGGCGAGCTACATCGGTGCTGAGCCGGTGCAATACACAATCTCGGTGCCCGCCGAGGGCACGGTGACGCGCAACTTTGTGCTCGGTCAATCAGGCAGCTCGATCCTCGTCATCGGGCAAAGCGCCGCGCAGGCCTCTGCGCTTTCGCGCAAGCGCGCCGCCGATGGTGTTTCCGATGTTCTCACCCGCGACTCGATCGGCCAGTTCCCCGATCAGAACGTGGCAGAATCGCTGCGCCGCCTGCCGGGTGTCAACGTGCTCAATGATCAGGGCGAGGGACGCTTTGTGGCGGTGCGCGGGCTTGACCCGAACCTGAACGCGACCTCGATTAACGGCGTGCGTATTCCTGCGCCCGAAGGCGACATTCGCGCGGTCGCACTGGATGTGGTCTCCAGCGAGATCATCGAAAGCATTGAGATCAAGAAGTCGCTGACACCGGACATGGATGCCGACACAATCGGCGCTTCGATCCAGATCCAGACGACCAGCGCCTTTGATCGCAAAAAGGACCTGTTCGTCGCCAAGCTGGGCGGCAGCTATAACGAACTGCGCGACACGTTCACCGCTGATCTCGGCTTCGACTTTGCTGCCCGGCTGACCGACAGTTTCGGGGTAACCGGCGGGCTTTCCTATTACGACCGCGAATTTCAAACCGACAATATCGAAGCCGATGACTGGCAGCTTGAAGACGGCCAGCTCTATGCCGAAGAAGTCCAGTATCGCGACTATCTGGTCGACCGCGAGCGGATCAGTACGACGCTTGGTTTTGACGCGAAGGTGGGCGAGAGCACCGAGCTGTATCTCAAGGGCGTGTGGAGCCAGTTTGACGATCAGGAATTCCGTCGTCGACTGATCTTTGGCCTAGGCGATGCCAATGTTGGCGGGTCCAGCACCAATCCCGTGTTCGATGACAGCCGCGACCCGACCGATCCCGAGGATGAAACCGTCATCGAGGCCGAGCGCGACGTCAAGGACCGCTTTGAACGCCAGCGCATCCGCACGCTGGTGTTTGGCGGTGAGAGCAATTGGGGCAATCTCAACGCCGAATATTCGGTGAGCTGGGCCAAATCGACCGAGTTTGAAAACGGCTCCGTCGACCCCACGGTATTCAAAGGCGAGTTCGAAGACAGCGGCCTTGGCATTGGCTTTGATTTCAGCGACCTGCGCCGCCCAACGTTTAACGCCACAGGCAATCAGGACTTCTTCGACCCGTCGGTTTATGAGCTGGACGAAGTGGAGCTGACCGCCCTTTCCGATGCGGAAGACGAAGAATTCGCAGGACAATTTGATCTTGGCTACGAGATCTACACCGACAGCGGCGTCTTCACGATCCAAGGCGGCGCAAAGGCGCGCCTGCGCGAAAAGACCTTCAATGGCGAGATTGAATTCTACGAGGCCGACGATCTCGACCTCTCGCAATTCTTTGGGGATGGCCCGTCCAACACACTCGCCAATCTCGCGCCGCTGCCCGGCCTGACCGAATTCAGCGAATTCTTCTTCGCCAATCAGGCAAGCTTTGAACTGGTTCAGCCCGACAGCGCGGTGGACAGCGCCAACGAAGACTATTCAGTCGAAGAAGATGTTTTCGCCGCCTATCTGCTGGGCCGCTGGGAGTCGAGCGATCTACTGGTGATCGGCGGGCTTCGCTACGAGCGCACCGACAACACCTTGAACGGCTTCACCACAGCGCTGGACGAAGATGAGAACGTGACGGTAACCCCGCTCAACTTTGAGCGTGACTACGATCATTGGCTGCCCAGCCTCAACATCCGCTATGCCGCTCAGGATGATCTCATCCTGCGTCTGGCGGGCTATCGCAGCCTTGTCCGACCAAACTTTGAACAGCTGGCCCCGCGTGTGGAACTGAACGAAGACAACGAAGCCGTCATCGGCAACCCGACGCTGGACCCGACCACCGCGTGGAACCTCGACGCCTCGATCGAATATTATATGACGAACAATGGGGCGATCATTGCGGCGTTCTTTTACAAGGACCTCGAAGATTACCTTACCGGCCTTGTGATCGAAGAGCCGGGCACTTTGTTCGGCGTGAATTTCGAAGAGGCGGAAACCTTCATCAACGGCGAAAGCGCGGAAATCTATGGCTTCGAATTGAGCTTCTACCAAAAGCTCGATTTCCTGCCCGGCTTCCTTGATGGCACGCTGGTGCAATTCAACTACACCTACACCGATGCAAGCGGCCTGATTGCCGATGGCGGCACCGATGCAGTGGGGCCCGCACCATCCTTCCGCGAGATCGCTTTGCCTGCAACCAGCGAGAACACGTTCAACGCCGTGCTGGGTTATGAAAAGGCGGGCCTCAACCTTCGCCTTGCTGGCACTTATCGTGACGGATTCCTGGACGAGGTGAACGGCGATGGCCCGGACTTCGATCGCTTCACCGACAGCCTGTTCCAGCTCGATTTCACCGCCCGCTATCAGGCAACGGACAACGTTCAGGTCTATTTCGAATGGATCAATATCAACAACGCGGAATTCTTCGCGTTCAACAATCTCGGCGGTCGCCAGAACATCCTCCAGTATGAAGAATACAACTGGACGATGAAGGGCGGCCTTAGGTTGACGTTCTAATGCCGCGCCCCTTCCATGGCTTTGCTCTTGTGACCCTCGGGATCGCCGCGGCGTGCGCTTCGATCCCTAGCGGCAATCCCGCTGTCACGGTCACGGCTAAAGCGGAGACGGTGCCGGTGGGCACAGTCGACGAAGACGCCGCTGATGATCCCGCAATCTGGCGCAACCCGGACGATCCTGCGAAAAGCCTGATTGTGGGGACCGACAAGAAGGGCGGGCTTTATGTTTACAATCTGAAAGGCGAGCAGCTCAGCTTCATGGCGGCACCAGGCCTCAACAATGTCGACCTGATCGAAATTGATGGCTTTGTCTTTGTCGTCGCCAGCGACCGCTCTGATCCCGCAACAGCGCATCTGAACATTGCCTTGCTTAACCCTACGACCGGGCAGCTGGGCCAGCTTGAACGGATCAGCGTCGGGCCGGGTGAGGGGTATGGCGTATGCCTGACCAAGGCTGGGCAAGGGCGAGCCTTCACCGCCTTCTCAGCGCCCAAGAGCGGCGTGATCTACCAGACCCGGATCGTTGAAGGCCCCGAGGGTGATCTACAGCAGTCAACGACCATCCTAACAACCGTCCCTAGCCAGCCAGAGGGCTGCGTTGTCGATGATCGGACCGGTACGCTTTATATCGGCGAGGAGGCCGCTGGGATTTGGGCGATTGATATCAAGAGCGGCGAGAAAGCACTGGTTGCGCCAACCGGCACCGGGATGACCGTGCCCGATGTCGAAGGCCTCGCGCTCGCCCCTGAAGGCGAAGACGGTGGCTATCTCGTCGCCTCAAGCCAAGGGGACAACGCCTTTGCGGTGTACCGTCTACCGGGCGTCGAGCCGATTGGCCGTTTCCGCATCGCGGCAGGCGCATTCGGCAGCGTGGAAGAAACCGATGGGATAGAGCTCGACCCGCGTTCTTTCGGGCCAGACTTCCCCGCCGGACTGTTCATCGCCCAAGACGGCATCAACCCACCCAATGCGCAGAACTTCAAGCTGGTGCGCTGGGACAGCATTCTCGAGCAGCTTGAGGGCGCAAGCTTAACACAGTGATACAGCCAGTGGCCTGAAAACGACCCGGCTCCATTTGAGCAATGGTCTGCACAGCGGCCGCGCCTTTACTGCTGCGCCCCGCCCCATTCAGCGCGCACTAGGCCAAACCCGGCGCGCGTTTCCACGCTTACGCCGCGCCGTTTGAGCAAGTCTGCCGCCATCGCGACGCGTTCTTGCGGGCCGACCAGCACTATCGGCAGGTCGATCCGCTTGGAAGCCCATTCAACCACGGCCAGCGCCTGCGCGCCTGCGGCTGTTGGGCCACGTTCCTCGCCGTCTTCGCTGGGGTCTTCGAACGCAATCTTATCGGGCAGCGCGCTGCGCGGGGGGAGCAGTTCGATGGTCCAGTCCGGCTCGGTCCCGGCGATGCGCATTTCCAGTGCGCGGTAAGCGGCAAGACTCGCGCCATCCAACCGCTGCGCGCGCACCATGGCGCGGCGGCGGGTGCGATCGACCACAACATCATCCTCTGACACCCCGGCGACCAGAGACAGGCGCGTGGCCAGGTCTTCGGCGCGTTCAGCGGCTACGGCTTCCTCGCTGGCGCGGGCGGCGGACAGCTGCGCTTGCTGGGCCGCGCTGGCGCTGGTGCCCACCTGCAATTGGGTGAGGCTGAGCTCCACGTCGCGGCCAAGCCGGTTGGCCATGCCTCGCTCAATCTCTGCTTCGATTTCCGGGCGCAAAGTGGGAGTGTAAAGGGTGGAGCTGACCACGATGGGGTTAGCGCGAAAATCAACATCCAGCCGTGAGATTTCCGAGGCCGGATCAAAGGCTTCCTCGATCTCCTCGCGGATCACGCGCTGCGAATTGGTCTGGAACGCGATCTGCTGCAAAGACAGCGCCAATGGCACCGCGAGAGCGATAAAAACGCCAACAACGATCGTGTTCTGGAACAGCGACTGGCGCGCGCTCAGCGAGGTTTTGAACCCATACAATCGCGCCATCGCCCACGCCGTCAGCGCGATGGTGATGAGGTTGGTAACATACAGCAGCAGCGCACCGGAAAAGACTGTCCAGTTCCACGTCGCAAAGCCAAATCCGACCGTCGCGAGCGGCGGCATCAAGGCGGTGGCGATGGCGACGCCCACAATAGTTCCCTCGCGCCCCCGGATCATCGCATAGGCCCCCGCCAACGCGGAGAACAGCGCAACAAACAGGTCAAACAGATTGGGCTGCGTACGCGCGGCAATCTCTGGCGTGATCGTCTGGATCGGCGAGAGCCACACCACCAGCGCTGTCAGCGCGACGGCCATCACTGTGCCCCAGGCCAAGCTGCGCGCGGATTGGCGCAGCCAGTGATAGTCGCCAATGGCAAGCGCAAAGCCCAGCCCCATGATCGGGTCCATTAGCGGCGATAAAAGCATCGCGCCGATAACCACGGCTGGTGAGGACAGGAGCAGGCCCAGCACTGCGATCCCGCCGCTCATCGCGGTCATGAACAGATAACGCTCGGACAAGGCGCATTCAGCGCGGCGCTTCTCGATCACCTGAACCTGATTGACCGTTCCGACCACGTCTTGGAGCCAATAGCGGCGAAGGCGAAAGACAATGCCGGCGAAAACCGATGCTCCCCCGCGCGTGTCCCGCACTGTGCCATCTGCGCTGGCATCGTGCGCGCTGCCGGTGGCTGTTGCGACGGTGGCGGTGGCTGTGCCCATTCCGCCTGAGCCCGGCGGCGCGCCGTCCGCCGCCGCACTGGCAGGCCGCATACCCTCGCCCGATTCCTTTGAACTGGTCAACCTGTCGCCCCTCTTGCGCTGAGCCACCCCAGTTACAGCGATTGCGGAGCAGTGGAAAGCGGGTTTGCGTATCACGCTCGGCGTGCAACGCACGGGGCACCGCCTTGCCGTTCAAAGCATTGGACGCAGGGCTTTGGATCGGGCATTCTTGAACTGTGTGTTATAGAACACTAATACAGTAGAGAAAGATCGCCCGCGCCCCGGCCCAAGCATGGCCGCGCAAGAGGAGCCAGACGCCGCATGAGCACTGAGAACGAAGCTGCCCCTAATATCGCCACCGCGACCAAAACTGCGACCGATTTTGAGCTGACCCCGCCCGCCCCTGTCCCGCAGGTCGCCGCTGAGCAGGCCGCCGGTCTGGTGCCTGTGAGCACAGAGCAGAAATCAAAGCTCGACACCAAGGTTGATGCCTTTGTCACCGATCTTGTCTCCGTCGATGCCAATTCGCCTGCTTTTGGAGAGAAGGTCGATCAGATCACGCGCATGGGTCAGGAACAGATCCGAGCAGCAGCGTCGCATTCGAACCGCTTCCTTGATCGCCCGGTGCGCGCGATGGATTCAGACAGCAATGTAGGCAAGGACCTGGCTGAATTGCGGCGCACGGTCGAAGAGCTTGATCCGGGCCGCAAGGGCAAGCTGCTGGAGCCGCGCAAGCTGTTCGGCATCATCCCGTTCGGCAGCAAGCTGCAAAACTACTTTGACAGCTACACATCCTCGCAAGGGCATATCCAGTCGATCCTTGAAAGTCTGGAAGGCGGCAAGAAAGAGCTGATCCTCGACAATGCGGCGATCGATCAGGAACGTGCCAAGCTCTGGGAAGCCATGGGCGAGCTGGAGCAGATGATCCATATCGCCAAAGCGCTCGATGGGAAGCTGGAAGCCAAGGCGCTGGAGCTGGATGCGAGCGATCCGGAAAAGGCCAAGGCGCTGCGCGAATCGGCGCTGTTCTATGTCCGTCAGCGAACGCAGGATTTGCTGACACAAATGGCGGTCAGTGTGCAGGGCTATCTGGCGCTTGATCTGGTCAAGAAGAACAATGTTGAGCTGGTCAAAGGCGTCGACCGGGCCAGCACCACGACCGTTGGCGCGCTGCGCACGGCAGTGACGGTGGCGCAGGCGATGACCAATCAGAAGCTGGTGCTCGAACAGATCACCTCGCTCAACACCACAACCGCCAACATCATTGATTCAACCAGCACGCTGCTGCGCGAGCAGACGGGCAAGATTCATGAGCAGGCCGCATCCAGCACGATCCCGCTCGAAACGCTGCAACGCGCCTTTCAGAACATCTATGACACGATGGATGAAGTGGACGACTTCAAGGTCCGCGCGCTCGATTCCATGAAGCAGACCGTGGGCGTCCTGTCCGACGAGGTCGAGAAGTCGAAAGGCTATATCGCGCGGGCTGAGGGCCAGGCGCAAGCGCAGGCCAAGGTGGCCAGTGAACCTTCGCTGCTGGCGCTTGAAAGCTGAGTATGACAGACAGCACCCCCAACTCGCAACGGATCATGTCCGAGGCCGGGCAATCGCTGAAGGTTCAGCGCGAAGGCGGCACGCACCGGCCGGTGAAGAGCATCGGCAAAGGCTCCGCTCAGGAACGCGCGCGGGTTTGGGTGAACCGGGCCAAGTACTTTGCGGGCGCTGTTCTGACCATCCTGGTCACAGCCGGGATTGCGGGCGTGGTGCTTAACGGCATCGGCTTTACCGGGGTCATGATGGTCGCGCTAGCTGTGATGGCGGCGGCCTTCGTCTTCGGCAATTACCCCAAGGTGAAAGTGCCCAGGCGCACCGAACTGAAAGGCGGCAGTCCGCAGGCCATGGTCGCAAACACTGAACTCTGGCTTGAAGCGCAGCGCCCCGCTTTGCCCCCGCCCGCCATAAAGGTGGTCGATGATCTGGGCGTGCAGTTGGATGCTTTGGGCCTGCAGCTTGAAACCATCGACGCAGCCCACCCCGCCATGCCGCAGGTGCGCGAACTGGTCGGCGAGTACATCCCGGAGACGATCGACAATTATCGCAAAATTCCCGAACACCTGCGCGCCGAACAGCACACCGGCAAAAGCGCGGATGAGCGCCTGACCGACAGCCTAGGCAAACTCTCAAGCGAGATCGACCGTGTCACCCGCGAACTGGCCGAAGGCGCGATGGATGATCTGGCGATCAAGGACCGCTATCTGGAATATCGCTATGGCGGCTCCGATGCGCTCGAGGATCATCGGCCGGGCTAAGCCCCCGCGCTTTAGGCACGCACGCTCCGACATGAAAGTCCGCCTCCCCCATTCGCTCGACCGCGCCGAAGTGCGCCGCCGCCTCGAAGAGCGCAAAGGCGAAATCGTCAACTATTTCCCGGAAGGCATGGCCAGCCTCGACAGCGCATGGCGCGGTGAGGACCACCTGGACTTCACAGTCGTCGCTGTCGGCCAAAGGATTGGCGGCGCGGTCGATATCGCGGATGATCATGTGATGATCGAAGTGAGGCTGCCCTTTTTGCTCAACTTCCTGACCAGCACAATTGAGCGCTCGGTCAAACGCGAAGGCGCGCGCTTGCTCGAATGATTGCGAGTTAGCAGACGCGACTGCCAAATAGCGCGCCGCACTAATATCCAATTCGGTTCTATTTGATCCAAACATCAGGGTATTCCCTGATTGCTTGGTACGATCTTGTTTGCTAACTTTACGTAAGTATGTCATGTTGTTCTGACGCCCATCATTGACAACTTGGACTAACACTTGGATGGTTCTTCCAATTCGGGCCGGCAGCAGGAGCGCAACAGATCAGGAACGCCCAGCATCTTGAGAACCTGCGCGAAAGTCTCCGCAGTGCCACGGCCCATTCTCATGATCTGCTTGATAGCTCGATGCGCGCCGCATCCGGCTGGCGATCGCGCAGCGACTACGCCCGCTTTTTAGCGCTTCAATATGCCGCACGTCGGCCGCTAGAGATATGGCTCTTAGCCCATATGCCGCATGCCTTGTGCCCACCCTTGCAATGTCCGCACATTGCCGAGGACCTCATCGCTCTGAATGCGCCGCTCCCGCCAGTTGGTCCGCAATTTTTGCCGTGTGCCGATCCTGCGGAGGCCAGCCACGCCCAAGGTTTGGGGGTGGCCTGGGTGCTTGCCGGATCATCGCTGGGCAACCGCTCCATCCTCGCCGAGGTTAGGCGCACCGCAAGCGACAATTGCGAGGCAGGCTGGCCGGCTCGCTTTTTGAGCGATGCCGCCATGCTCGCATTCTGGAAGGACTTGCGCGCGCAGATTGAGCGCCCCGCCAGCTGTGCTGAAGCGCGCGCTGCCAGCGAGGCTGCCACAGCGGTGTTCGACCACTTCCTTGCCATTGCTGCGAGGCCGCCTTCCACCAGCCCCGCGCCCAACGCACCCCTTTTGCACATCACAGAGCCGAGCCTCGCATGAACCATCATTTCACCTCGCGCGAGCTCACCGAGTGCGATCGCGAGCCGATCCACAACATCGCGCAAATTCAGCCGCATGGCGGGTTCATAAAGCTAAACGCCGACTGGGTCATCGCGCATATCTCTACCAATTGCGCGGCCATGTTGGGGCTCGACGAGAACCCTGTCGGCGGCACCGCGCTGGCTAAAGTCTTGGCACCGCGCGCCATCACAGTGCTCAAGGAAGCGCTGCACCGCATTGTTGAGCCCGATCAGATTGAGCGGATCTTTGGCGTAAAGCTTACCGAAGCCGCGTGCCTGTTCGATTGTGCGCTCCATACCGTGGGTGACCGAATGGTGATCGAGTTCGAGCGCCATTCACAAGAGCAACACGCCGATCATGTCGCGATGATTGGACCGATTCTCGCACGGCTTGAGCCGATCCGCGATTTTGGCACGCTGTGCGCGACCGCCGCCAACCTGATGCGTGAAAAGCTGAGCTATGACCGCGTCATGGTCTATAAGTTCCATGCAGATGAGACCGGTGAGGTTATTGCCGAAGCCAAGCGCGAGGATCTCGAACCCTTCCTTGGCCTGCGCTATCCCCAAACTGATATTCCAGCGCAAGCGCGCGAGCTTTTCCGCCGCAACAAATTCCGCACTATCGCGGATATCGATGATGAGCTTGTGCCAATCCAGCCACCACAAGCGCTGGGTGGGCGAGCGCTTGATATGTCGATGAGCGGACTGCGCGCCTCGTCTCAGATCCATTTGCAATATCTGCGCAATATGGGCGTGCGCGCGACCATGACGATTGCGATCGTGCGACAAGGTCGATTGTGGGGGTTGATCTCATGTCACCATTACACGCCGCATCTGCCCGCCTATTCGTTGCGCACAGTGGCCGAGATGTTCAGCCAGATGTTCTCACTGATGCTGGACCGCTTGCTGATTGACCGCTCAGAGCAAGTGCGCACGAAAGGTCGCTCCATTCATGACAAGCTGATGCAGCGGCTGGCAGGCGGAACAGTGCTGTCTGAAAACTTGCCGATGCTGCACGACCTGTTGAAAGACGCGATCGCGCACGATGGCGCGTCTATCCTGATTGATGGTGAATATTCGACACGTGGAATTGCGCCGAGCCATTCTGAGTTCATGGCGCTTGCTCCGGCGCTGGGCACTGCGCCGGTCAGCACAATCATCGCAACTCCCTCGCTCGCCAGCGAAGCCCAGGCCGCAGCCGCCTTTGCTGACCGTGTAACAGGCGCTTTAATCCTGCCGATCTCTCGATCCCCGCGCGATTACCTGATCCTTTGGCGCAAACCGCTGGCGCAAACGATCAGATGGGCGGGAAATCCGGCCAAGGCGGTGCTGCCGGGCACAGAGCGGCTTCAACCGCGAGAAAGCTTCGCCGCGTGGTCCGAGGAGATCCGCGACAGGAGCGAGGACTGGACTGACGATGACCTGCTGATCGCAGACGGGTTGCGGGTCACGCTGCTCGAAGTGATCCTGCGCATGACTGATGAGGTCGCTAAGGAGCGCGCGCGCGCGCAGGAGCAGCAGGAATTGCTGATCGCAGAACTCAATCACCGCGTGCGCAACATCTTGAACCTGATCCGCGGCCTTGTGTCCCAATCGCAGCACGATGCGATTGATGTCTCCGCCTTTGCCTCAAACATTGGCGGGCGCATCGCGGCTTTGGCAAGCGCGCATAACAATATCACGCGCGAGAATTGGTCCCCCGCCCCGTTGACGTCCTTGTTCGAGACCGAGATGGCGGCCTATCTCAACGAGAAAGCTGATCGCTTCAAAATATCCGGCGATGAGGTGCTGGTTGCCCCGGAGGCCTACACTGTGCTGGCGTTGGTGGTGCATGAACTGGTGACCAATTCGGCCAAGTATGGAAGCCTGTGTGATCGCTCCGGCTCACTTTCGGTCGATGTGAAACGCACACACTTTGGCGACATAAAGATCGCTTGGCGCGAATATGGCGGTCCCCCGGTGAAGCCACCCACGCGGCGCGGCTTTGGTTCGACCATCATCGAACGCTCCATCCCATTCGAGTTAAAGGGCGAGGCAGAATTGCGGTTCAAACTGACTGGGCTGGAAGCGGATTTTCTGGTCCCCAGCCAGTATATAACGCCCGTCACCGCCAGAGAATCGCGCGAAAGCAGCGCGGGGAACGACAATGCGTGCGCGGAGAGTGAGACTTTGGCGCTCGCCGACCTTCCGAAGCATATGCTTCTGGTGGAGGACAGCATGATCATTGCGCTGGATACTGAGGAAAACCTGCGGCGGCTGGGTGTCAATTCGGTTGATTTGAGCAGCAATGTCAGCGGAGCGCTCGCGGCGATTGAGCAGCGCCAGCCTGATCTGGCGATCCTCGATTTCAATCTTGGCGACGGATCTTCAATGCCCGTCGCCAAAGAGCTCGTCCGGCGCGGCGTGCCTTTCGTGCTGGCAACGGGCTATGCCGAATTGGGCGAAAAAGCGTCGGAGATCGGAGCGCGCTATTTGCTGCGCAAGCCATACGGCAAGGCCGAGATTCAAACTCTCTTGAGCAGTTATGCGAGCGAGCAGTGGGCCGAAAGCTTGGAAACACAAGCGCCGGGCGGTGATGAAACCGATGCCACCAGCCTCACCGCGGACGGGTGAGCAAGGTTATCTCAGCAGCGCTGAAGTCTAGCGCAGTGAGCGATGGCGCATAAAGGCAATCGCCTGGCCCTGCACCGCTCAAACGCCCAGCCAGCGGCAAGGCAAGCAGCGGCTCGTCATACTCAGATATTAACCTCGCATCGGGTTCGCCTTCGATCCGGTCCAGCCTGAAATGCGGCCCGTCAATCAACGCGGTCCCGCGCTCGGCAACGCTGCTGACATGCTCGTGCGGGTAGGGTTCGCCAATGGCCACCGCCATCGCTCGCTCCAGGTGGAGCGCGCGCGGGCGGCCATAATCGTACAGGCGAAACGTCGTATCGCTGTTCTGCTGAACCTCCACCAAAGCCAAGCCCGGCCCGATGGCATGGACAGTGCCTGCGGGCAGATAAAACACATCGCCCGGCGCGACATCATGCCACGTCAGCAAATCCTCGATCGAGCCGTCGCGCGCGGCCGCTTCGATCTCTTCCGGCGAAACCGGCGCATCGAAACCAATGGCCAGTTGCGCGCCCGGCTGCGCATCAAGCACCAGCCAGCATTCCTCCTTGCCCGCCTCACCCGGAAGCGCATTGGCATTGGATGGATGCACCTGCACCGACAGTTTCTCGCTGGTGAAAAGGTATTTGACCAGCAGCGCCTCGCATTCGGGCGGCGGCTCAAACCAGATCTCGCCGATGCGCGTATCGCCGGGCGCGGTGAACGGAGCGGGCAACGTGTCGCGCCCCCAGACCTTCTCCACCATGCGGGTCGGCAGCAGGCGCGGGGCGGTCACTGGTTGCGGGCTCCCGGCAATTTGCCAACGCGCTGAGCGGCCGCATGAGTGGTCACCAACACCTCTCCATCGGAGACGATGACACACACATTCTCCAACCCGACGACAGAAATGCGGGGGCCATCCGTCATAGCGAGGACACGCGCGCCGCCATCCAGATCGACAGGGCCGCGCGTTACATTGGCGCCATCGTCCAAAGCGCCGGCGTCAGTGGCCAGCGCCTCATAGAGCGAGGCCCAATTGCCAATATCAGACCAGCCCATATCAACCGGGACCATGGCGGCGCGCTCAGTGTTTTCCATCACGGCATAGTCGATCGAGTCGCCTTCGATCTCAGCGAAGGCCTCTGCTTGCGGATGGAAACGCGCGCCCTCTTCGCGCCCGGCTGCCACGGCAATGGCAAGCGCTTGCGCCATGGCAGGCCGGTGCGTTTCGATCTCGCTGAGCAAAGCGCCGGCACGAAAGGCAAAGATGCCGCCATTCCAGCTGTATTCGCCGCTCGCGAGATAGGACTTCGCGGTCGCCAGATCGGGCTTTTCGACAAACTTCGCGATCCGATAGCCGCCGGGCAGCACCTCCCCGCGATGCAGGTAGCCATAGCCCGTCTCCGGATGCTCAGGCGCAATCCCGAAGGACACGAGCCAATCCTCGCGTGCCAAAGCAGCGGCGGCGTAAGCGGCCTCGCGAAAGGCGGCATGGTCAGCGATGTGATGATCGCTGGGGCACACCAACATGATCGCATCGCTCGGCAGCCGGGCCGCAGCCAAAGCAATGGCGGGCGCGGTGTTGCGTCCCATCGGCTCAACAATCAGCTTTGCAGCCGTTGTCCCAAGACCTGCCAATTGCGCTTCGATGATGTCGCAATGCTGCGCGCCTGCGACCACGATGGGCGCGGCAAAGCGAGCCTCATCAGAGACACGGGCGATGGCCTGTTCAAACAACGTGGTCTCGCCCACCAGTGGCAAGAACGGCTTGGGGCGAGCTTTGCGGCTCATTGGCCACAGCCGGGTGCCACTGCCACCACACAGGATGACGGGATAAATAGGCGCTGTTTGCGTCATGATGCGCGGCCTATAGCAGGCCGGACCGTGCGCGCCACACCCATGTGATCCGGGCGTTCAGAACCACCGTTGCCGCCAGTAAAACGGCGCTGGCACGGAGTTGCCATTGGCATCCCGCGCGGGTTCAAATCCCAGCCTGCTCTCGACAAGCTGGCACGTGATCCGGTCCGCTTCGGCATCAGGGCTGGCGCGGTAGATTGAGCAATTGCGCGCCCGCCCATCCACGCCGACAGTGACGCGCACAATGACTTCGGTCCCGCGCCGCGCGGCGCGCCCACCGGGCGGCACGGGATAATCCCGAGCGTTCTCGATAGCGCCGGAGACATGGATCGGCTTGGTCACGGCCACGCCCCCGCGCCCCCCGCCGCGATTGCCGCTTCCTGTTCCTTCACCCACACCCGCAGCGCCGGTCCCTTCACCCGCTTCGCGCGCGCCGCTGCTTTTCGCCGTCCCGGTTGCGGATGCGCGCGGGCGCGGTTTGGCAGTGGGAAGGGCCGCCGGAGGCGCGGTGACAGGCTCTGGCACGGCATCGCGGCCCGGCTCACCCTGCGCACCCTCATCAGGCTCAGGCCCGTTCTCAGGCGGCGGAGGCGGTGCGGGTGCTGGCTCTGGCTCGCTTATGTCAAAGGCGGCGATCACTTCGCGCTCAAACGATGTGGTCATGTCCGGAGCGAGCCAATGAGCCAAAGCGTAGAGCGCAACACCATGGAACACCGCGATGGCGCCAAGGACCGGCCAGCTCAAGCGGCGGCGGGGTGCGTAGCGCGAGCGCGCGCGGCGCGGCGTGATTGGCTCGTTCATGGCTGACCCGACATCCTCCGATTGATTCCCTCTTGCAGCCCGCCAAGCCGGTCCGTTTCGGATCAGGTTGCGAGCGATTTGCGTGTCAGCGAACCGTATAACAGTGTGGAAGGATATTGCGATGGAGCGCAAAACCCGAAGCGCGAAGGGACAGCGCCGACGTAAATCGTTGCCCTTTGGGGTAAGCGATCCAGAGCGCGTGAACGGGTCAGATTTGGATAACACGGTCGCACGCAGCCAGCCTCCCGTCGCACAGCAGTCTTATACCGGTCCGGAACGCCGTCGCTTTGCCGCTGCGTCAGTCCAAAGTGCATATGCCGCGATTGACCATGACGATGTCGCTGGCGGGCCTGCCAATGGCAGCGCTGCGCCAAACAGCGGAGCGCCAAGCAGCGGGGAGAACGCGAGGTCATCTGAGCCTGCATCATCAAACCTTGCTCACTTCATCGCTCGCAATTCCCTTGACCGGCGCAGCCTGATTACCGCTTTGATCTGCGGCGCCTTGTATTTCTGGCTCGCTTTTCTGAGCATGTCACTGTCCCGCTTTGACAGCACATTGGCCGCTGTCTGGCTGCCAAGCGCGACAGCCGTTGCGGTGCTGCTGAGAGCGCGGCTGGCGAACGAAATCCCGTTCTTTGTCACCACCTTTCTAGGCAGCGTTGGCGCGCACTTGACGGTTGGAAGCCCAGTGGGCGCAGCGTTGATCTTTTCAGCGGCGAATATGGTCACCATGGCGCTGGCCACGGCCATCACTCGCGGCGCACGCAAGAAAGCGCCGGACATGCGCCGCCTCAGCGCGCTGTCGCGGTTCGTCTGGGCGGGCGGGCTTATCGGCCCGCTTGCCTCGGCTGCCATTGTCGGATGCGCGGCCGCGTTCGGAATTGGCGGCGGTCTCGCAGATGCCTCCGCAGACCCGATCACTGCCGCAATGCCCATCGCCACCGCATGGTTTCTGGGTGACAGCATGGCGATGATCCTGCTCGTGCCGACGCTGCTGCTGATCGTCGATGCGTGGTCGAACCGCAAGCTGCCTCGACCGGTTGAGCTGGCAGAGCGCTCCATTCTGATGGTTGCGAGCGCAGCGGGTGTCATTCTGGTGTTCAGCCAGAACGCCTTTCCGCTGTTGTTCCTGATCCCACCGATCACATTGCTCCACGCCTTCCGTCTGGGGAGCCTTGGAACGGCTGTGCATGTTATGCTGGTCGCGCTGGTGACAACGGCAATGACATGGGCCGGGTCTGGCCCGATTGCCGAAGCGAGCGCTCTTCCAGCAACGCGCCTTCATCTGATCCAGGCTTTCATTGCGGCCAACTTCCTCACCGGGCTTCCAATTGCCGCCATTCTGGCGCGGCGGGACCGTCTGATCAGGCTGCTGGGCGACCGCAGGCGAGAGCTGACGCTGCTGGCTGACAGCATCACCGATGCGGTGCTGAAGCTCGATGATCGCGGCGTGTGCACGTATGCCTCCCCGTCGGTCAGCGATGTGCTGGGACGCGAGCCTGCGGATTTGGTTGGCACTCTTATTACCGAGCGCGCGCATGAGGATGCAAGCGACCGGATTGCCGCGGTGCTTGAGACTTTGCTGAGCGGAAAGGCTGATAAGGAGCGCCTGACCTATCGGCGCATGCTGGACGATGCGGAGGGCATGCCGGTCTTTATCGAGGCGGATTGTGCGATCACAACGGACCCGCGCACGGGCGCACGCGAAGGTATTGTGATCTCCGCTCGCGATGTGACCGAGCGGGTCGAGTTGGAACTCTTGCTCACCCGCGCACGGCGCCATGCTGAGAACGCGGCGAGCGCCAAGTCGGAATTCCTCGCCAATATGAGCCACGAAATCCGCACTCCGATGAACGGCGTGCTCGGCTTTGCGGAGTTGATGCTTCAGGGCGATCTAGACGAAGAGCAGCGGCGCCATACCGAGATGATCGTGCAATCGGGCCGCTCCATGATGCTGTTGCTCAACGATATCCTTGACCTGTCCAAGATTGAGGCGGGGCAGATTTCGATCGACGCCGCTCCCGTCGATCTTCATGCGACGCTGGATGAATGTGTTGCGCTGCATCGCCCTACGGCGCGCAAGAAGGGCCTGACACTCAAGCTGGCACGCGATGGCGCCGGCGCAGATCAGCCGCGCAGCACAGATCGCCATGAGACAGTGCGCTTAATGACCGACGGGCTGCGCCTGCGCCAGATTGTGCTCAACTTGATTGGCAACGCGGTGAAATTCACGGAAAGCGGCACCATCGCTATCACCTATGGCGTTGCAGACGGAACAGCGACAATCCGGGTCAACGACACTGGCATCGGGATCAGCGCGACGCGGCTCGAGAAAATCTTCACGCCCTTCACTCAGGGAGAAAGCGATACAGCCCGGCGCTATGGCGGGACCGGGCTTGGCCTTTCGATCAGCCGTCAGCTTGCCGAATTGCTCGGCGGCGTGATCGGCGTTGAAAGCGTGCCAGGCGAGGGATCGACCTTTACGCTGACGCTGCCTGCTAAGTTGGCAGCATCGCCCAGCCCTGCAGAGGAAGAGGAGGCGCTCGCTCCGTTCCACACCAGCACTGAGCCCCCGCTTTCGCCTGAGAACTTGCCAGACGCCCTGCCCCGCGATGCGCGCATCCTTCTGGCGGAGGATCATGACGTCAATCGCGTGCTGGTCACCGAAATGCTCAAAAGGTGCGGCCAAACGGTGGCGATCGCGCATGACGGCAATGAAGCGATTGCGATGGTGATGGACAGCATGATGCGCGGCACGCCGTATGATCTGGTGCTGATGGATGTGCAGATGCCGGGCTGCGATGGGTATGCGGCCACCCGCGCGATACGCGGGGACGGGATTGGACCTGCCCTGCTGCCCATCGTCGCGCTCACCGCCAATGCCTTTCCCGAAGATGTCGCCGCTGCGCGCGAGGCTGGGATGCAAGCGCATCTGGCCAAGCCGCTGGTGTTTGCCGACCTTGCGCGGGCGCTTCAGCGGTGGCTGCCCACGCGCATTGTCGAAGTGCCGATGGATCACGACCCGCTCACGCCGGAGGCGGAGGCGCGGTCAGCCCCTTCGAAGGCTTCGTCAGTGCCCTCTGCGCCAGCGAACAACGCGGAGGGCGCGGTGCATTCCCCCGCTCTGCTCAGCCGCTGGCTCAATCGGCGCAGCGAAGCGATTGAGGCGGTGCGCGATGCTCTTGCCACCGGTCTGGTGACTGAGGCCTTTGAGCCAGCGCCTGCATCCGGTGAGAACAGTGATTCTGAGCAGCCTTTGCCCATTGGGCCGCGCGAGCAATTGATCGGGCTGGTGCATAAGCTTGCCGGGACCGCAGCCATCTTTGGCGAGCCAGAGTTGGGCGAGCAGGCCGCGCGCTTTGAGCGGGCCCTGCGCCAGCCTGAGCTCGAAGAGGATTGCGAGAAGCTTGCCTTTGAGCTGCTTGCCATCGCGGATGAGCCGACCGGCGTGATCTCTCAGCCCAGCCACGCGCGCCGCTAAACCGCCGCGGCACTACGCAGATCGAGCAGCAGGGGCTGCCCTGCTCCGAAAGCAATCGTGCCCGAAACGCAAACGGCGGAGCCCAAAGGCCCCGCCGCGCGTGTCCGGTAAACCAGCACCTGGTCAACTGGATCAGAACTCGTAGCGAGCGCCGATCTGGATGCGCCATGCCGAAGCCGAGATGCCGATATCGTTGTCATCATCCGGGTTGAAGCCGCTGATGATGTAACGACCCTGATCGTCAACTCCGCCGTCGACAAGGTCAACGAACTGGTTGCGAGTGCGACGGATGTTCGCGCTGCTGTCAATCAGGTTCAGGAAGTTGGCGAAGTCAGCGAAGATTTCGATCCGGTCTTCGGTGATGCCCGTCAGCGTACCGAGGAACGGCAGTTCCTGGCTGATGCGGATGTCCATATCGAAGAACCAGTCATTCTCGCAGGTGTTACGAGCGATAGACTGACCCAGTTCAAAGTCGCACGCCTCACCCACTTCGCTGGTCGCAAGATAGTCAACCAAAGAGGTGACCGCAGCCGCATCCGAAAGCGGTGAGATGTTCGGATCGCTTACACCGGTCGGGATGTAGAGCAGAGCGTTGTCGCTGCCCGATGCGCTGTCATTGAAGACACCGCCACCATCGAAGGTAAGGCTGAACGGACGGCCCGACTGCGCCGAGAAGAAGATTCCGAGACCAGTGTCATACCCTTCGACGAACTCTTCGCGGAAGAAGAGGCTGGCGGTCAGGTTGTGACGGGTCTGGAAGTTCGAGGTTGAGACAGCCGGGTTCTGACGGTCGAAAGCAGCCGAGACGTCGAACGACGAGGTTGCAGTCGAAGAGCCAACGTTCCGGTTGTTCTCTGAGTCGGTGAAGGCGTAACCGAAGTTCACCCGTACGCTGCCATTGTCCGTGAACACGCCGCCGTCGAAAGTCTTCGACAGGATGGCCGAGAACGAGTGACTGTCATAGCTCGGGCCGTTGGTCAGCTGGATGTTATCGTCGCGGCCAGTACCGAAGCACTCCGAGGTCACGTTCGAGTAGGTCAGGCCCGTGCCGCCATTGCCGTCAAGCGTCGCATTACAACCGGCGCGCGTTGCGTCGATGGCACGGTAGATCGGACGACCATCGACCGTGAAGCCGCCAACGCCCAGATCAGGGTTCACTGCCTGCGACAGATCGACGAAGTTCAGCGTGTCGTTGAACCGCGAGTAGATGTAATCGAGGTTCAGCAGCCAGTCGCTGAAGAAACCGCTTTCCGGACCGATATTGGTCTGGAAGCCGATGTTCGCACGCACCACGGTGGGCACGTCGAAATCGGGGTTGGTCGACTGGATGTCAGCACCACCTTGGTTGGCAGTGTTAGCACCCGCCGTTGCGGCGCATTGCGGGAAACCGGTGAAGGTTCCGCCGGTGACAACGTCGATCTGACCAGTGGCCGGATCGATGGTCAGTCCATCGGGACACGGCGCGTCAAACGTATCGCCATTGGCGCTCGAGAAGCCGTTGTTCGAGAACGCGTTCGAGAAGTACACCACCGGGTCACCGCCCGAGAAAACGCCCACACCGCCGGTCAGACGGCTGTTCGAGAAGAAGCCGTCATTGTCGAACTCGTAAGTGGCCGAGATGCGCGGCAGGATGACCGTGTCGAGGGCACCGAATGACACCGCATTGGTGAAGCCATAGCGATCGATAAAGGCCGGGTTGGCGCGCGGTGCATCACCGTCATACAGTTGGACACGAACACCCGCATTGATTGCGAGTTGATCGGTGGCCTGCCATTCATCCTGAGCAAACACCGAATAGATGCGGCGGCTGAAGGTCGCTGCGGCGTTGTTGATGTTGCCATCGACACCCTGAGCGATGGTAGCACCGCCCAGCGCGCCGCCGTTCACGAGATCATCAACGTCCGCAAAAACGCTCGAGAAGAAGCCGTCTGCGACAAGGCCCTGCTCGAAGTCAGCGAGGCCATCGAAGAAGATCGTGCCGGTCGCGTTGATCGCAAACAGGTTGAAGACTTCCAGATCGTTGATCTCAGCACCAAACTTCAGGAAGTGATCGTTGCCTGCATCCACGTTCAGGATGAAGCGTGCCTGATCGATCTTGGTGTCGAGCTGGTTGGCTGAGCGGAAGATGCCCGGACCGGTGACCAGCAGGCCGTTTTCGGTCGATGTGCCATCCGGCGTAACGCCGACGGCGAGACGCACGGTGGGGTTGTCCGACTGCGCTTCGCCGAAACCAACCGGACCCTGCACGTCGCCAACCTCTGCGCGGCTGATGCGCAACTCGGTTGAGATCGTGTCGCTCCAGTCCGAGTAGAGACGCAGCGAGTAGTAGTCCGAAACCGTACCCTCGTCTTCGAACGAGTTCAGGCCGCCAAGTTGCTGGCCGGCGAAGTCTGGCTCGATGTTGGTTTCTTCAAGGCGCTGATAGGTCGCTTCGAGGCGCTGACCTTCGGTGATCTGCGCGTCGAGACGGCCGAAATAGCGCACGGCGCTTTCGGGCAGGTTGGTTGGGTAACCGCCAATGTCCTGACCATAAACGTCGCGGGCGATGCGCGCGAATTCGTCAAACTGGGCCTGGCTGACGAATTCAGCATCATTGGTGAAACCTGAGCCGGCAGGACCGAAATTGTTACCGTCGCCAAGGTCGGTTTCTTCGTAACCGAGCGAGAAGAACAGGCGATCCGGGATAATCGGACCGGAGAGCGTGGCACCCCAGCGCTTTTCTTCACCAGCGTTAAGCGGGCGTCCGTCGATTTCGTCAGCAAACAGGCCGGAGTCGAAATAGGTGATGAAGGCCGAGCCGCTGAACTTGTTCTGACCAGCCTTGGTCACAACGTTGACGAGGCAGCCGGTGAACTCGGAGTATTCGACATCAAACGGCGCGAATTCAACCGAGACCTGATCGACCACGTCGAACGGAAGCGGCAACGAGTTACGTGCGGCGAACGGCGTGCCGTTCAAACCGAAGACGTCCGCCTGAACAATACCGTCAACCGTAAAGGTGTTCGAACGGTCATTGCCGCCGAGGCAGGAGATGCGATCAACTTCGTTATCGCGGTCAAGGCTGACACGCGGGTCGATGCGGATAATGTCGCGAATGTCACGGGTGATCGACGGGAAGTTTTCAAGCTCAGTGGTGCCGAACGCGGTGCCCGGTCCAACGGCGACCTGACTGACGCCGGCGCGCGAGCCCGAAACGATGATCACATTGTCGGTGCCGCCGGCAGCCGTTGCGGTGAGCTCGAAATCGAACGCGGTGTTGCCTGAAATGTTGGTAAAGACGTTTTCGACCGTCTGACCTTCAAAGCCAGGCGCGGTAATGGTGACCGTGTAGGGGCCGCCCGGCTGGATCGAACCGACGCGGAAGGCGCCGTTGCCGCCGGTCGTCGTTGTGCGGGTGGTGCCGGTGCGTTCGTCAGTGACGGTGACGTCGGCGCCCGGAATGGTGTTGCCGGCTGTGTCAGCGACGGTACCCTCGATGCCCGAGGTAATCGTCTGCGCAGCGGCTGGCGCCGCGATGGTAGCTGCTGCCGAAAGCGAGACGACGCTGGCAGCGAGGAGATACTTAAGTTTCATGTTTGATAGCCCCTGATCACAAGTTGGGAGAGGATGTGAACAATCCGGCCCCTAGGATCGTACCAAGACGGAAAAGCGACTATTTTGTGACAGATTTATGAAACCTAATGACAGGTGAATGTCAGGCTCCCGTTTTCGCCTTCGCAACTGCGGCGAAACCCCTGCAAACCCTAGGGATTGGATGCCTTGTGTTGCTTGCCTGCAACGCCGCGGTCTTTTGTCAGTGAGGCTCGACGAAATGAGTGTCTGTTACGCCAGATTGATTTCGCGAAGCCGCTGCATCAGGAAGTCATGCGAGGTGATCGGGGGCTCGCCTGATCCTTCACCCATCCGTTCCACACAGCTTGCCAGCGGCTCGATCATGTAATCCGGGCGGAAATGCAGGAAAAACGGCATGGAATAGCGCGATCGCCGCGCGGCAGGCCCCGCTGGGTTCACGACTCGGTGAGTCGTCGAAACGAGCTGCCCGGCTGTGAGCCGCTCAAGCATATCGCCAACATTGATGACCAACGCGCCCTCTTGCGCTTCGACCGCATGCCAGCTGCCTGACTTTGTGAGCAATTCAAGCCCCGCCTCTTCAGCGCCCAACAGCAAAGTGATCGTGTTGATATCGCCATGCGCGGCAGCGCGGATCGCGCCTTCGGGTGCGTCAGGGCCGAGCGGTGGGTAATGCAGAAGTCGCATCACGGAGTTGCCGTCTTCGACCGTGGGCACGAAAAAGCCGCGCTCCAGCCCAAGATGCAGTGCGATAGCCTCCAGCACGCGCCCGCCGGCGGTCTCAAACGCGGTGAACAGCTCAGTGAAGGTCTCGCGGAAACCGTCCACTTCTGCGGGCCAAATGTTCGGCCCCATCGTTTCGCTCAGCGGATGGCCTTCAGGCAGACTGCGCCCGACATGCCAGAACTCTTTGAGGTCGAATATGTCCGCATCCTTCGCCTTTTCCGTGCCGAAAGGCGTATAGCCGCGTGACCCACCAATTCCCGGCTTGTGATAGGCGGTTTTGACCGTTTCGGGCAGCGCAAAGAAGGCTTTGGACATCGCCTCAGCCCTGTCGATCAGCTCTTGCGCAATGCCGTGATCGCGCACCGCGGCAAAGCCGTTTTCGGCAAAGCTGCGACCCAACTCATCGGCGATGTCCTCAAGCGGTTTTGCGAGGCTGACGGAGGCAATGGTAATTTCAGTCATAACGCGCCTTTTAGCGAGGTCAGAGCGGCAGGAACAGGCTGGCGAGAGCGGCGCTCATCAAATTGGCAAGGCTCCCAGCGGCGAGCGCTTTAAGGCCCAGCCGGGCGATGACAGGGCGTTGGTTGGGCGCGAGGCCGCCGGTCACTGCCATCTGGATTGCGATTGAGGAAAAATTGGCAAAGCCGCACAGGGCAAAAGTCACAATCGCGCGGCTGCGCTCGGTCAGTTCCCCGGCCGTCATCGCGCCCAGATCAATGAAGGCGACGAATTCGTTGAGCACGATTTTGGTCCCGAACAGACCGCCCGCAATTTGCGCTTGTTCCCAATCGGGAATGCCGATGAGAAACATGACCGGCGCAAACACATAGCCCAGCAGCTTCTGAAAGCTCAGCGTTGAGAGCCACTGCACGCTGGCATCGCTCAGCGGGATACCGATCCCCACCAACGCATCCGCAATCAAGCCCCCTACGCCGCCAAGCAGGCCGTTCGCCAGCGCCACCAGCGCGACAAACACCATGACCATGGCCCCGACCGCCACAGCCAGCTTGACACCGGTTTGCGTGCCTTGCGCAGCGGCTTCGATTATGTTGGCGGGGCGCTGGCCTTCCTCGAAGGTCTCAGCCATTTCGACTTCGTCAGGTCTGCCGCCTTCGACCATGGCCGCCGGGCCGCCCGCACTGATGCGCGCCTGAGGAAGCTCAACCTCTTCACCATTGCGCTCCACCATGGTCACACGCGCTGCCTCGGTCTGGTTTTCAGCGCCGCTTGCAATGGCTTGCGCGGTGGCAGACTCGCCAGCCAGGCCGCGTGACAAATCTGCGCTGGGATCGTCTGGCATAATAATCTTTGCCATTAAGATGCCGCCGGGCGCTGACATAAAGGCGGCGGCGAGCAGATACGGCACCGTCTCATTGCCGACCACGCTGGCATAGGCTGCCAGGATCGTCCCTGCGACGCCAGCCATGCCAACGCTCATCAAAGTGAACAATCGCGAAGGGGTCAGCCCTTCCAGATAAGGACGCACCACCAAGGGGCTTTCAGACTGCCCGACAAAGATATTTGCCGCAGCGCCCAATGCTTCGACTTTGCTGATACCGGTGATCCAACCGATCGCTCCGCCCACCCAGCGCACCACTTTTTGCATGATGCCCAAATGATAGAGGATCGACACAATCGCCGCGAAAAACACGATCACGGGCAAGCCGGAAATCACAAATGTGTTTGCAAACGGATTGCTGTCCATCGGGCCAAACAGGATCTCGACCCCAGCCCGCGCATAGCCAAGCAAGGCGATCACTCCGTCAGCGAGAAACTTAATTATGAATGCGCCCACATCGGTGCGCAAGACCAGCAATGCCATCACCGCATGCAGCGCAAAGGCCGCGCCGACGACGCGAAGGTTGATCAGCTTCTTGCCCGAGGACAGCGCATAGGCGGCGCCAAGAATAGCAAAAATACCCAGCAGGCTGGAGAGTGTAGACGCGACGCTTTCATTCACGATTGTGTGGTGACCCCGTTTAAAAACCCATGACAGACGCTTGGCCGCCCCGTTGTTATGTGCGTTGTGTTGGCAGGCGAAGGCGCACCGTGCAACCGGTGATGCGGTGTGAAAGCGGGCTGTGCCTTTTCTTTTGCCTGCGCTGGCATTAGGCCCGTGTACGATGGAAAAGCCGCAATTGTTCGGCGATGCCCCTGTGCCGGGCAGCGCCACCCCGCCCCCACCCACAACGATCAACATGCCGCTGGGCCTGTTCGTTTTCACGCTGCTGTATGGCGGGATGACGGTTTTGGCAGGCGTGCTCGCTTACAAGCAGGTGCAGCTTTGGCCGACGCAGCTTGCGGTGGAATCGGGCATTTTCGCATTCCTGCTGCTCGTGGTCGTCTCCAGCACCATCGCGCAATTGTACGGCACAGCGCTCGCACAGCGGATCGTGTGGTGGGGATTTATGCCGCTGCTGCTCGCCTCGCTGCTGATGCAATTGGTGCTGAACCTGCCCGCCTCCACGGAGATGCTGGCAGGGCGCGGCGATGATCTGGCGGCTTTTGAGCGGGTGCACGGGACCGTGTGGCGCGTCTGGGCGGCAGGTCCGGCGGCTTATATTGTGTCACTGCTGCTGAATGTCTGGCTGTTCGATCGGCTGAAGGGCGGCAAAGAGGGCGGCTCGACAATCGGCCTGATGGTGCGCGGCGCGATTGCCTCAGCGCTTAGCCAAGCGATCGATTCGGTGATCTTTATCACGCTGGCCTTTTATGGCCTGTTCCCGATAACGAACTTGATGATCGGCCAGATCCTAGCCAAAGTGACGCTTAGCATTGTGCTTGTGCCGTTTCTCATCACCTTCGGCGTGCAGGCGGCCAAATGGCTCGACCAGCGCGGCACAGCGCCAGACGAGGACTTCGCTTAACTCTGGCGCGGCCTAGTCACGAGTGCGCGGCGCGGCAGCTTCATAAGCACGCTTGAACTCCTCCGCGAACGTATCGAGGAAGGCCTCATCAGAGCCTTTCACAACGCCACTGTAAGCCTTTTCATAAGCGCGCCAAAGCTCGGCATCATGCGAGGCTGGGACGACCTTGGCCAGCAGTCCTTCGTCGCCCACCTTCTTGCGGATCGCCTTGGGTGAGAAATTCGCCATCGACGCCTGCAAAGCCCCGCGCATCGCCATGATAGTCGCCTCCTGATGCGCCTGAATGTCAAAGAACGCCTCATCGATGGCTTGGCCTGCGTCCATGAAACCTTGCCCGGGCGGGTTGATCAGCGCGACCAGCGCGGCTTCCGGGCTCATCTCAAACTTGAAGGGGTTGTTGCCATTTGCTGAAAACGCGGTCTTCTTTGCGCCCAGATCCGCCTTTGCCCGACTGCGCGCTTGAATGAGCACGAACAGCCCGGCGACCATCTTGCCGAGCAATTGACCCGACTTGTCGAGCATTGCAGGGGAGAGGCTTTCGACCTGACTTGGGTCAGCGCCCGCCGCCTCAATGAATGCTTTGGCCAGATGCTCCAGTTCGCGGCTGTTGCCTGCCGACCGCGCGCCGCCCGAACGTCTGGCTTTGCCAGCTGGCTGCTCGCCGGGTTGCATTGGGGGTCTCTCTGGAGGCCGTGCGCGAGGCCGATCACGCCGTGGCCTGCGCGCTGAGTGCGGATCCTCAAAATCACCTTCAGGTGCGGGGCGCCGTGACCCACCTCCACGATTATCATAAGTACGCCCACGCGTTGGCCTGCTGGGCGGCGGGGCAGCATAAGGATCATCGTAAGGATCAGGCTCAACCGGGTGACGGCCACGGCGCGGCGGCGGGCTGGCAGGCGCAGGGCTGTCCCAATCGTCATCACTCAGGTCGCCCCCAAAGCCTCCGGGGTCATCCAAGGGAGAGCTATAAGGCTCATCATAAGGGTCTGCGGGCAGGCCCGGATCATCGAACGCGTCTTCGCTTTCGTAAGTCGCAAAGGGGTCGCGGCCCTCTTCAATGGGTTTGCCCATGCCCGCCGCGTCGTAATCAACGGCGTGATCGCTTTCGAACCGGTCCCAGCGCCCCGCCGCGTCCAAATCGCGCGAGCGCCCCCGCGCACGGCTGCCAGACCGCCGCGCAGGGCGAGCAGCGGGAGGCGGCGCGGCGGGTGGGGGAGGCGCGCGCGGCGAAGGCGGCGGAACCGGCCCCCAATCATCTTCGGGTTCCTCGTCAAAGAAATTGTCCGCAGGTGCAGGCGGCGGCGCTTGGCCTGACGTGTCGGCGATCTCGTCCCACTCATCGTCGTCTGGCACTTCGACGAGCGGCGTATCGGGGCGCCTGACCAGATCAGGATACTCATCGGGATCATCGTCGCCTGCTTCGTCATCCCATTCCGAATCGAACGGTGTCGCAGGCTCGCCTCCCAGCGGAGTGTAAACATCATCATCGAAGCCGATCGACGGCGCGGCTGGCTCGTCATCGCCGTCAATCGCATCCTCCCCCGTCAGGCGCGCTTCGATGACATAGCGCGCGGTGCGAAACACATCGCCATTCTGCACCACATATGGCCCGGTCAGCGGCTCTGATCCGCCATTGGGGTAAGTCTTGTTGCTGCTGTGATCGTGCAGGACATAGCGCCCGCCGGAAAACTGAATCTCCCAATGATCCCACGAGGCGCGCGAATCGGGCAGCCACCAATCATGCGTATCGCACCGCCCGATCATGGCGCTGCGGCGGTTGAGAATGAACTCAGGCTTGGCTCCGGTTTCCAGCCCGTCTGGGTTTTTGATCGTAAGCGTCAGCGTCATCGTTTGGTGTCAGCCTCCAGCGCTGCCTTAGCACCCAAGGCGGCGATGTCTTCTGCAACAAGCAAGGCGCGCTCCAAAAAGCCATTGGTATCCTCGCTTTGATAAGCGGTTTTGATTACCGCCCCGACCGTAATCCGCAGGCACGAAGTTTCATCAGGCAGAACCGGCGTGCTGTCCTCAGGCGCGATCGAGCCGCCGGACATAAATGCCCCCATCGCCAGCAAGCGCGCCGCTGCCATGTCGGGCGCAGCCTCAGCCGCATCGTAACAGGCGCGGCGATAACTGTCCTCGGGATCATCCAGCCAGCGCGCCACACAATCGAGCGCATGACGGCTTGCCCGGTCCGGCGGCGAGGCTTTGGCTTCCAGTTCCAGCATGTGCGAGGCCCAGATCAACGCTTCGCGGCGCGGCAGAGCGTGGCCGATCACGCGAACGGCCTCCGCTGCATCACGACCGCGCGCCTCTTCGTAAAAGGATCGCAGCGCCTGGCCTTCAGCCACCGGCGGGGCATCGTCATCACCGATCAGTTCAAGAACCTGTGCGGCCTCGGTCAGCCTGATTGTCGTCCACTCGCGCATTGCCTGTCTCTTATTGCCTGTTCTTGGATGCTGGCCTGCTAACCCGTGCGGCGGCGCTGCTGCGGTTTAGTTGATGAGCGTAATCCCGCCCTTGAGCGTTAGCATGCCGTCGCCTTTCACCGTGGTCATCGGGGATTTGACCTCCGCCATAGCGTTGGCCTTTACATTGATCTGGGTCGAGGAAATCGTGATGCTGGCGGGGTCCATTACGATTTTGGATGTGCCGCATTTCAAAGTGATTTTGGTACCCGCTTCCAAAGTGTATTCCGTTCCGACCTTGGACTTGTGCGACTGACCGATGTTGATTTTCTGGTTGGAGCCGATCTTGATCTCTTCATTGTTACCGACCTCCTCCTTGCGATTGGAGCCGATCTTGATCTCTTCGTCCTTGCCGACGTCTTCCTTGCGGTTTTCGCCGATCTTGATGGTCTCGTCCTTCTTGACCTCTTCCTCGCGGTTGTAGCCGATCAGGATCGCCTGATTCTGCCCGACATGGTGCGTTTCGTCCTGACGCACGCGGGTGTTCATGAAGCGCTCTGCGTGAAGGAAAACCTCTTCCTTGCCGCTAGCATCCTCAAACCGGAGCTCGTTCGCGCCCGGCGCGCCCGTGTCGAGATCTATCGCGTTGTCATAACCCTTTTCGTCACCATACCGCTTGGTCCGCCACACAGCGCGCGTCTTGTGGTCCGGCAATTTGTAGGTCGGCATGTTTTCTGAATTGAACACGCGCCCGACCACAACCGGCCGGTCTGGATCACCGTTCAGAAAATCAATCAGCACTTCATGCCCCACGCGCGGCAGGATGATATTGCCCAGCCCACCTGTCTGCGAAACGCGCAGCCATGCGGTTGTCTGCCCATCGGACTTTCCGTCCATGCTGCCCTGCCGGTCCCAATGGAATTGGACCTGAACCCGGCCAAACTTGTCGGTATGGATGGTCTCCCCTGCCGGGCCGACAACAACGGCTGATTCCAAGCCCTGCACAACCGGCTGTGGCGTCTTGCGCGGGGGCTGGAAGGGCGTTTTGTAAGGGATCGCTTCAAACCGCACCGAATACGCTTCACTCTGCCCTCCAAGGCTTGAACGATAGGTTTCGGACACAAACGTGTTGTGCGCGGCGACAATCAGATAGTCGCTGTTAAAGCGCGCGTGCGGGTGGTCGATCACCCGCGTCTTGGCGCCAGACCGCAGCGTCGAACTCTGCGCCTTGCCGACATAGATCTGGCGCCGCGCGCGAAGCCCCTTGAGCATCGTGTCGGGCCGGTTCTTGGTGAAGTTGGTGAGCTCAGAGCTCCCTCCCGCAACGTGCACCTCTCGCACCTGATTACCGGGGTAGTCGAACACTTCGACCGAATCGTCAGGATGCGCCCCATCCGTCTCTTCCATCGCTCTTTTTTGAGCACTCGCGGTCATGAAATCATAGTCACGCAGCGTCACCCGTCTCTGCCCCTGTGTGGAGACATGCTCGGCCCAGCTTTCCAGAAAGTGTCGGCCGCTGCTGGCATCCAACGCCTTCACTGACCCCGCATGGGGGAGGTAGTGCAAGGTGCACACATCGGCGACCGGGTGCCCTGCAGCATCATCGACGATGATCATCGTATGCCTGTCTTCGCCATGCTCGAAGAAGAAGTACATGCCTTCCTCTTCCATCAGGCGGTTGATGAACGCCCAATCACTTTCGCGATATTGCACGGTGTATATGCGGTTGTCGCGGCTGCGCGTCAGGCTGAAACTGTAGTCAATTCCCGCCTGATCGAGCACCTGCGTGATGATGTCCTGCGCGCTTTTCTGAGCCCAGATTGCCATGTTGCGATTCTGTTCGAGAAAGTAGGTCGCAGGCCGAATCGTCAGGCGGTAATGGTGGCCTGATGGCGATTGGTCGAGATATTCGCCTTCGGCAACGATGCCATGGACGTGACGCTTCAGGTCCCCGTCTTCCTTCACCGTCACTGCACACGGCTTACCCAGATGCGGGTAGAGATCCATTTCGGTTTCCGAGATGACATCAACATACCCAACAAAAGGCGTACTTAAACGCTCAATCATTTCAACGCGTTCAAGGTCAACCTCTTCTTTTCCGAGGTCGATTGTCAAACTTGACTGACGGTTGGAATTCACATCTCGCCCCCATGATTGCCACCCCCTCAAAGTGCACCCGGGGCGATCTCAGCGCGGACTAGTCTTAATTGGCGGTGTATCACGCTGCAACAACGCAATACAAAGATACCTTGCCGCAGGGTAAACCAAATAGTAACTATCCCAATGGTGCAATTGAGGGGTTTTATGATGATTCGGTCAGTGTTTTTGTCCGGGACTGTGATTTTGGCGATGACCGCATCGCTTGGTCTGGCGCAGTCGTCAGACGATCAGGGACCAAGCAAAGAAGAACGAGCTGAACAAGCCGCCGCTGAGATCGAAGCGCTTTTCAGTGACAAAGGCCGCGAAGAGCGGCGCGAGGCCGGAGCCGGCCCGGAAGCCGCTGGCGCTGCACGCCCGATTGATGATTTGGCAATCAATCCTTCCAGCACGGCTGCGAAGAAGCCCGCAACAAAGCGCGCCAAGCCAGTTGCTCGCCCGAAACGTCGGGTCACGCGCACCTCGACCAGCGCAGCTGTCCGGGTCAATCCGGGGCGTCGCACGCGCACCATTTCGAACCCTTGTTTCACCGGCAAGCCGACCGTCGCGCGCCCTGCGACCGTGGCGGATTCGCTGGAGTTCAACGTCACCTTCGCAACCAATTCTGCAACGCTGACGCCGGGCAGTTTCGAAGACATCGAATACCTCGCAAGCGGGCTTAAGACTGATCGGTTGGCCGGTAAAAAATTTCTGGTCGAAGGGCACTCCGATTGTGTCGGCAATGCGACCTACAATCGCGAGCTTTCGCAGCGCCGCGCCGAAGCGGTGAAGAGTGCGCTGGTCGAGGCGGGTGTTTCCGCTGACAATCTTGTCGCCATCGGATTTGGCGAAGAGCGTCGGATTGAAGGCATGAAGCCCAATGCGCGCGAGCTTCGCCGCGTTGAGCTCACACCGATTGAACTTGAAACTGAGTGATCCTGCGGCCCGCACACTGATCTTAGATCTTATTAGAAAGTACGGTTGAACATGGCAGCGAGCAGTCGGCTTGACCTTGATGCAATGCTGGAGCCGATTTCTGAGGATTCGCCCTCTGGCGAGTATCTCGATGGGTCAGAAAACCGCTACAAGATCGAAGATTTCTTCAGGATGCCACCGGCCTCGATTGAGGCTCCGGAGAAAAAGCTACCCGAAGCGCATGAAGTAAAACCGATCGTCACCGCGGTCCTCGCCGATGGAAAGCTGAGTCACGATTTCGATCTGGCGGTGTTCTACATTCGGGCCGGCGCCGCGTCGGGCAGCTGTGCGATGATGCGCGATGGGGCCAAGTGGCTTGAAGGCCTCGTCGAGGCGTTTTGGGACACGCTCAACCCCGACCCCACCGATGAAGACAATGATTTCGACACCCGCACCGCAGGCTTTCGGTCGCTGGCGACAAAGCATGGGCTGTTCCGGCATCTGGAATTAACGCCGATTGTTGATGGGCCGCATGGCACCTTCACGCTGGGAGATGTCGATCAGATCGCCATCGATGGCGAAAGCGCCGATTCTTACGCGAACCTCAAAGCCGCGCTCGCCGCCAATGCCTTGGACGAATTTGAAGAAGCGCAGGGCCTGTTTGGCGAGTTTGTTGCCAGCCTGAAGGCCACTCACGCGCTGCTGGTCGAAAAGGCCGGAGACGATGACGACCCTCCCAGCATGGTGGAGACCTTTGACCGGCTTGATCGCATCGTCTCAGGTTTTGAAGTCTCCAAAGGCGCTGCAGAAGTCAGCGCGGCGGGCGATGATGCGGCACAGATGGCGGGCGGCGCTGCTGCTGTGCCGATGGCAGCCATGGTGCCCGCACGCTCAGGGCCCATCAACAGCCGCTCCGATGTGACCAAAGCGATCGATTTGATCGTCGAATATTATGAGCGCCACGAACCCGGCAGCCCGATTCCCGTTGCTCTGGGTAAGGTCCGCAGCTGGGTCGATATGGACTTCATGGCGCTGCTTCAGGAGATTGTGCCAGACAGCGCCTCTTCAGCGAAACTTTTGTTCGAATCCGAGGATGATCGAGACAGGTAATGTCTGAGTTATCAATGGACAAAGAGCAACATGCCCGATAGTCTTTTCATGCTTTGTTAAATATGGGGGAAGTTGACATGCCTAAGAGCGGTCAAGAATTTATCCGTCAGACCCGCACGCCGCGCGTGCAGATTGGCTACGAGGTGTCGACCGGCGACGCTACTCGCAAGGTTGAACTCCCTTTTAAGATGGGCGTTATGTCTGATTTGTCAGGCAAAAGTCACAAGGAACTCGATCCGCTCGCTGATCGTGAGATGAAAGAGTTCAACATGGACAATTTCGACGCAGAAATGGCCGACGTTGCTCCGCGGGTTGCGACCACAGTTGAAAATACGCTGACCGGCGAGGGGCGACTCGGGATCGATCTCACTTTCGAATCGATGGACGATTTCAACCCTGGCGAAATCGCGAAGAAAGTTCCGGCCATGGCCGAGCTGCTCGACCAGCGCGACCGGCTGAAGCAGCTGCTCAGCTATATGGACGGCAAGGCTGGCGCGGAGCAGCTGTTGGAAGACTTGCTGCAAGACAAGAACATGCAGGAAGTGCTCGCCGCAGCGAAAGCGGAGCGGGCAAAAGAGCAAGCCGCCGAAGAGGCCTCAAGCGACAGCGATGAGGCAGGCGACGACAGTTAATTGATGCGGCGAGCTCCCGCATCGAAGCGGGAGCTGGACGGGAGCTAATCGAAAATGGCGCAAGAACAGCTGGATTCGCAGGGTCAAACTGCGGAGGTGGAAACCGAAGAAGAGTTTTCGCGTGAGAAATTCATGCAAATGCTCGAGGAAAACTTCAATCCGCCGGATGATGATCGCAAGCAGGGCATCGCCGACGCGGTGGACGTCATGGTGGAGCAGGCCATGCTCGGCGCGCCGATCATCGGCGACGACGTCTATGGCACCGTTGCCGCGATGCGCGCAGAGATCGATCAACGTCTCTCCGAACAAATGAATGCGATCATTCATAATGAGGAATTCCAAGCGCTTGAAAGCGCGTGGCGCGGTCTACATCATCTCGTCATGAACACGCCGACAGGCTCGGATCTTAAGATCAAGGTCCTGAACGTCAGCAAGGAAGAGTGCCGCAAGACCTTCAAGAAATTTCGCGATGAGGCTTGGGATCAGAGTCCGCTTTTCAACAAGATTTATGAAGCCGAATACGGCTCGTTCCGCGGCGAGCCTTATGCCGCATTTGTGTGCGACTACAATTTCGATCACTCCGGCAAGGATATCGAAGTCATGCGCGGCCTGTCCAAGATCGGCGCGGCCTCGCACGCGCCGTTCATTTCGGCGGCGGCTCCCAGCCTTCTTCAAATGGAGGATTGGACCGAAATCCAGAACCCGCGCGATCTCAAGGCGCTGTTCGACAGCCCGGATTACATGGCGTGGCGCGGCTTTCGCGAGTCGGATGACAGCCGCTACATGGCGCTCACCATGCCGCGCTTCATCGGGCGTGATACGTATGGCGAGAACGGCGAGCCGGTTGACGAATTCGCCTTCGAAGAGGTCACCAATGGCGACCATGAGAAGTTCCTGTGGTGCAATTCGGCCTATGCGTTCGGCGTGAAGATCGCGCAGAGCTTTGCGCATTATGGCTGGTGCTCGCAAATTCGCGGTGTCACCTCGGGCGGGCTGGTGGAAGATCTTCCGGTCCCCGCCTTCCCGACATCGAGCGGCGGCATTGATTACAAATGCCCAACTGAATACTCGATCCCGAATCGCCGCGAGGCAGAGCTTTCAGAGTGCGGCCTGATCCCGCTCATCCACGGCAAGAACACCGACACCGCCGCGTTTGTTGGCGCTCAGACGGTGCACAAGCCAGCCAAGTATGAAGGCAAAGGCGGCAAGGAAGCGACTGCCAACGCCAATATCAGCGCGCGCCTGCCCTACATTTTCGCAAGCTGCCGCTTCGCGCACTATCTCAAGCGGATGGTGTATGACTGGGTCGGCCGCAGCATGACCAAGGACAAGCTTGAGCGCGAACTGCATAACTGGGTGCTCAACTATGTTGCAGGCAACCCCGAGACGGCGTCAGACCACGTGCTTGCCAGCCAACCGCTGAGCGCTGCCAAGGTCGAGGTTTTTGAAGACGAAGAGAACCCGGGTTATTATAAAGCGCGCTTCGAACTCGCACCGCACTATCAACTTGAAGGTGTTGATGCGACTTTGAGCATGGTTTCTAAGATTCATGATACCAAGGGATAAATAAATCCTATAAGAACGACGTAATAGGGCCGCGTGTGTAAGATTCCAATTCAAGGAGAGCAGCAATGGCAGTCGATCTGTTTTTGAAAATTGAAGGTATTAAAGGTGAATGTCAAAAAGATGGCCACAAAGATGAGATCGACATCGAGTCGTTCTCTTACGCCATCTCTCAGGAAGGTGACTTCCAGCGCGGCGGCGCCGGCGGCACGAGCGGAAAGGCTGACATTCATGACATCTCGGTCATGAAACAGGTCGACAAGTCTTCGCCTGATCTCTTCAAATTCTGCGCCAGCGGTAAGCACATTTCCACTGTCGAGATTTATTCGCAGAAGTCAGGCGATGGCGATAAGCCGCTGACATATTACACGATCAAGCTTGAAGACGTGATCGTCTCCAATGTGAGCAACAGCGGCTCGGCTGGTGGTAACGCCATCATGGAGACCGTCTCATTCAACACCGCCAAGTTCACCTTCAAGTATCAGGCTCAGAAGGCCGACGGCGGCAAAGACGGCGGCGAAGTGCCGGCCAGCTACGACGCTCGCAAGAACGTCGTAACGTAAGCCGCCCGGTCGGGGTTTATCCTTGTCTGATCCCGATCAACTGTTCCGGTCGGGCGATATCGCAGGCACGCGCAGCGCGCTCATCGATATCGTCCGCCGAGAACCCGCTAACGACAGCGCACGGATGTTTCTGTGGCAATTGCTGGCGCTTGGCGGAGAGTGGGACAAGGCCACCAAACATCTCAGCACGCTCGCCCAGCTTGATGGCGAAGCGCAGATGCTGCGTTCTGCCTATAACGAGGCGGTGCGCGGCGAAGCGCAGCGTGAGCGTGTCTTTGCCGGCGAAGAGCGCGCCAAGCAATTCGCACCATCTGACTGGGTCGATGGCGTTTCGGAAGCCATTCAGTTGCATGCGCGCGGAGACTTCGACGCCGCAATCGCCCGGCGCGATGAAGCGTTTGAAGGCGCACCGTCGCTTTCCGGGACCGTGGATGATGTAAGCTTTGATTGGATCACCAATGCTGATCCGCGCTTTGGACCATGCGTTGAGATGATCCTTGGCGAAGAATATGTGCTCCAGCCGCTCGACCAGATCAAGCGCATCACCAGCCCGGGTCCAAAGGACCTGCGCGATCTGGTGTGGCAACCCGCCGAAGTCCTGTTTACCTCCGGGCAATCGCTGAACGTCTTGCTGCCGACCCGCTATCCTGGCACACTTGCCGCTGGCGATCCGGACGCGATCCTTGCGCGCTCAACCATTTGGACTGAAAGCCCGTTGGGGGCGCTGGGTTGTGGGACACAATTGCTCGCCACATCGCAGGACATCGATATCCCGCTCACCGCCCTGCGCTCGCTTGTCATCGGATAGTCCGGTGAGCAGCTACGAGCGTCTTTCGCCCACCCTGTTTGATCAACTTGTTGCTGATCACCGTCCAAAGGGGGAAGTGGCGAACGCAAATCGGGACGATGCCATTATCAGCCCGTTTGCGCGTTATGATATCCCAAAGCTGACCAGCTTTACTGTGGAGGATCTGCGCGCCTCCATCCGGCGCGATCTGAATGCGCTGCTCAACACAGTCGCGTTTGACGCCACCACTGACCTTGAGCCCTATCCCGATGTGCGCACATCGGTGCTCAATTTCGGCTTACCGGACATTGCCGGCCAAACCTATTCGCGCCGCGCCGCGTATCAGCGCGAGCGCGACATCGAAGCGGTGATTGAAGCCTTTGAGCCGCGGCTAAAAGACGTCAAAGTCACGTGCGAGATGTATTCGGACAACCCCGAAGAGCTGACCTACGTCATTCGCGGCAGCATAACCGAGGCGGCGGAAGAGATGCCCGTGAATTACAAGTCGAAGCTGAATGTCGGCCTCGCCAAGTTCCGGATTGAGGACTGAGCGATGGATCCCCGGCTCTTGCGCTTCTACAATCAGGAACTCGGCTTCCTGCGCAAGGATGCTGAGGATTTTGCGGCTGAGCACGAGAATGTCGCCAGCCGCCTGCGCCTTTCAACCACGCCTGACCCCTATGTTGAACGCCTGCTGGAAGGCGTTGCCTTTCTGGGTGCGCGCGTGCGGTTGCAGATGGCGGACCAATATCCTGAGTTCACCTCGCATCTGTTGCAGGCCATCCAACCGCATTTTTTGAGCCCAACTCCGCCGATTTGCATCATCGAGATGGAACCGCTGGCGAGCGAGCAGACCGTTCAAGAGGGCTTTCTGGCCAAGCGCGGCACCCGGCTGACCGCGTATTCGCGCGATGACAAAGACGCCGACATCATCTTCACCACGGGGCACGATGTGACCTTGTGGCCGGTCAAGGTTTCGGGCGTCGAATATCTGGGCAGCCGCGGCAAAGTGGGCGCTTTTACAACGCCAGCTGGCCTTGACGATGCCCGCGCCGGACTGCGGATCAAAGTGCGCGCAGAGCCAGGCATTTCGCTTGCGGATGTGCCGTGCGATGATCTGACGTTCTACCTCTCAGGCTCTGAAGATGTGCCATTTGAGCTGTATCGCCAGATGATTGGCGAGTGCACCGGTGCCATCGCCAGACCATTGGGCATTGATGATGCGCCGTGGACACGGCTGCCCGCCCCGAGCCAGGTGGGCTTTGAAAACGAGGACGCACTGCTGCCTGCGGACCTGCGTTCGTTCCGGGGCTACCGCCTGATCCAGGAATATTTCGCGTGCCCGCAGCGCTTTTTGTTCGCCAAAATCGCGGGCCTCGCCCCCTGCTTTGCAGCATCAAAGCAAGAGTTTGAGATCATTTTGCTGTTCGACCGCCCCAGCAACACGCTGGACAAGGCAATGGACAAGGACAGCCTGAAACTGTTTGCGACACCGGCGATCAACCTGTTTGAAAAGCAGCTCGACGGGTTCAAGTTCAAACCGTTCCAGCACGAATTCGAAGTGGTGCCGGACAAGAACCTGCCGCTCGACTACGAGATATTCCGGGTAAACACGGTGAAGGCCAACATCCGGGTCGGCAAGAACGTTGAAACCCACTCGGTCGCACCGATCTACCACCGATCCAGCATGTTGTATGACTGGAAAAATGCGCTGTTCTATTCCCAGCGGATCGCTCCCTATCGCCTGTCTACAGCGCAGCAGCGGCGCGAAGGGCGAATGGACTATGTCGGCACGCGCAGCTGGCTAAGCTTTAGCGCGCCCGGCGATCCGGACCTGCTGCAGAGCATCGACACCATCAATGTCCGAGCGCTAGTCAGCAACCGGGAACGCGCGGTGCGCGCCAATCTCACCGGACCCAGCGCGCTCAAGCTGGCGGGCGTGCCCGCGCGCTCGGTGACGGTGCGCCACGGGCCAACCGAGCCGCAGCAGCCCTTTGTCCAGCAGGAGCGGCGCAAGGCGCAGGAACCGGGCGGTCGGCAAATGTCAGGCGCATCGACAGCATGGCAGGTCATCGGCCATCTCAGCGCCAATTACACAACGCTCGCGCCGGAAGACCACGACGATCCGACCGCTTTGCGCGATCACCTCGTTATGTATCTGCCGGCCGGCAATCCGGCGTTTGAGCGGCAGATTGACGGGATCGAAAGCGTGCGGTCGCGCAAAGTAACTCGCCGCGTTCCAGCGATGGAGCGCATGGCGGCCGCGCGGGGTCACCAGATCACAGTCCGCATGAACGATCGCGCTTTTGAAGACAGTTCCATGTTTCTGTTCGGCGCCGTGCTGGACCGGTTTCTGGCCGAGTTCTCCAGCATCAATTCTTTCACGGAAACGATCATCGAAGGCAGTGTCTCAGGGGAGGTAAGGAAATGGCCGCCAAGGGTCGGCCGCCGCCCGAATATCTGAGCTTTCTCAAGCAGGCTTCGGCGTCGGTCAAACAGTTTGGCATCTTTCCGCTGCTGCGCGGGGTAGAACACCGCGCGCCTGAAAAAGAGCGGATTGGTGAAGGCCGAAAGCCGGGCGATGTGCCGGTGGATATCGCGCATTACCCCAGCCTCGAATTTCCAGCGCCCACGATTGAAGACATTGAATTTCGGTACAAAGACCGCCCAACGATTGTGGGGCGTTATCTGGGGTTGACGGGTCCCTTGGGCCCCCTGCCCTATCACCTGACCGAATTTGCGTGGGACGAGCAGCGCCGCAGCGACACGCCAAAGCCCTTCGGGCGCTGGCTGGACATGATCTCCAACCGGATGCTGCAATTCTTCTTCCGGGCATGGGCAAACACGCAGCCGCTGATCGAAGCGGAGCGCCCTTCGCAGGACCGCCACGCTGCGCATATCAGTGCGCTGAGCGGAGCGGGCGAAGGCGTACCGGAAGACGCCGCATTCCCCTTGCGTGTGCGGCTCCATTATGCCGCACTGTTTGCCTCACGCCGCAGCGCCACTGCAATCGGTGACGCCATGACGCACTTGCTGGCTATGCCCGCGACGGTGCTGGAATTTCAGCCGCGCTGGCACCAGATCGAGGAAGAGGACACAACCCGGCTGGGCCGTCAGTTTGCAACGCTTGGCGTGGACGCGAGCCTGGGCGACCGGGTCTGGTCGGTGTCCGACGCCTTCCGCCTGCGCGTTGATGCAGGCAATCTTGACGAGTTTGCGGACATCTTGCCCGGCGGGGGGCTGTTTCCCATTGCGGTGGAAGCGCTGGACAGCTTTGCGCCCAGCCATCTGGACTGGGACATTCAAGTCACTCTTGATGAAGCCGAAACACCGGCGACGCGCCTCAATGGCGAGGCCCGGCTCGGGTGGACTAGCTGGCTGGCTCCAAAGGGCGAAGCAGGCCGCCGCCGCGCCGATGTTCATCTGACACGAAAACACAAACCCAAGAACCACACGAAACCACATTTCGCTCTATCCGGGGGGTAAATCATGAGCACTATGAACGCAGGGTCCGTGCCGAAGGGCCTGAACAAGACTTGCTTTGAAGCTTTCTTCCGCGGCTACGAAGACGCGATGAAGCGTGGCAATCAGTATTTTGAGCTGATCCATATCGTGAACCGGCTCGTTATGGACCGCACATCCGACCTCGCTCAAATCGTTACCGCCTTCGATATTGAGCCGGCCAAGCTGCAACAGGACTTGCTGGCGGGGATCGACCGCTTGCCAGGCCGGACCGGCTCCACGCCGGATTTTGCCAGTTCCTTCGCCGAGGAAATGGAGCGCGCCTGGGTCTCGGCAACGCTCAACTTTGGCGCCAACAAAATCCGCTCAGGCCATTTGCTGCACAGCCTGCTGAAGAAAGACCAATCGCGCTCCCGCCTCGTCCGGCTCAGCAGCGAGTTCGGCAAACTGCGCCTTGACGCGATTGAAGCGGATTTCGAAACGATGACCGCCGGTTCCAGCGAGGAAACCGAAGTGGCAGGCTCCGCCGCTGGTGGTGCGGGCGAGGCTGCGGCACCGGGCGGAGACAGCGCGCTCGAAAAGTACTCGACCGACCTCACGCAAAAGGCGCGCGATGGCGAGATTGATGCGATTGTCGGGCGCGATGCCGAAGTGCGACAGTGCATCGATATCCTGCTGCGCCGTCGTCAGAACAACCCGATCCTTGTCGGCGAAGCGGGCGTCGGCAAGACCGCCGTCGTCGAAGGCTTTGCCAAACGGATCGCCGATGGCGATGTGCCCCCTGCGCTGGAGGACGTGACGCTGCGCTCGCTAGATATCGGCCTGATGCAAGCGGGCGCGAGCATGAAGGGCGAGTTTGAAAAGCGCCTTCGCTCCGTAATTGATGAGGTCGAGGCGAGCACCCAGCCGATCATCCTGTTCATTGACGAAGCGCACACGCTGATCGGAGCGGGCGGCCAAGCGGGCACAGGCGATGCGGCCAATCTGCTCAAGCCCGCGCTGGCGCGCGGCCAACTGCGCACTGTGGCGGCGACCACCTATGCCGAATACCGCCAGTATTTCGAGAAAGACCCTGCCCTCACTCGCCGTTTCCAGACGGTCGATGTGGCCGAGCCGGAGACGCCCAAGGCAATCAATATGATCCGCTCGGTCGCGCCGCTGATGGAAGGGCATCACAATGTCGTGGTGCTGGATGAAGCGGTTGCCGCATCGGTCGTGCTTTCGCAGCGCTATGTCCCTGCGCGCCAACTGCCGGATAAGGCGGTGAGCCTGCTGGATACCGCCTGCGCCCGCGTCGCGGTCTCGCAACATGCCACACCCGCCACAGTTGAGGATCACGCCCGCGCTGTCGAAATGCTCGAAGTGGAGCGCGGCATTGTCACGCGTGAAATGGAAAACCAATATCGCGACGATGACCGGCTCGAAAAGCTTGACGCGGAACTCGCCGATGCACGCGAAGCGAGCGAAACGGTGAACGCCAAGTGGGAAGCCGAGAAAGCCGAGCTCACCAAGGTCATCGAAGCGCGCGACGCGCTTGCCGCCGCACGCGGTGGGGAAGAAGAGGTCGACACAGCGCCGCTCGAAGCCGCCTTGGACAGCGCGCTGGCCGCGCTTGAAGAAGCGCAGGGCGATGCGCCAATGGTGTTCGGGGTGGTCGATGAAGACGCGGTTGCCGCCGTAGTAGGCGACTGGACCGGCATCCCGATTGGCCGGATGGTCAAGGATGAGATCAAGAGCGTCCTCGAAATCGCGGACAAACTCAAAGCGCGCGTTATCGGGCAGGATCACGCGATGGACGCCATCGCCAAGCGCATCCAGACCAGTCGCGCCAAGCTCGACAATCCGAACAAGCCGGTTGGCGTGTTCATGCTGTGCGGCCCCTCCGGCGTCGGCAAAACCGAGACGGCGCATGTCCTGTCAGAGCTGCTGTTCTCTGGCGATGATTCCATGATCGTCATCAATATGAGCGAGTTTCAGGAGGCGCACACTGTCTCAACGCTCAAAGGCGCTCCGGCCGGCTATGTCGGCTATGGCCAAGGCGGTGTTCTGACCGAGGCCGTGCGGCGGCGACCCTATTCGGTCGTGCTGCTGGACGAGGTCGAAAAGGCCCACCCGGACGTGCATGAGATGTTCTTCCAGGTGTTCGACAAGGGCTTCATGAACGATTCCGAAGGGCGCTTCATCGACTTCAAGAACACGTTGATCCTGCTGACATCGAATGTCGGCACAGACCTGGTGATGTCGCTGTCCGAAGACGAAGAGACCAAACCGGATTCAGAGGCGCTATCGAACGCGCTGCGGCCCGAATTGCTCAAGGTCTTCCCGCCTGCACTGCTTGGCCGTTTGCTGGTGCTGCCTTATTATCCGCTCTCGCCAGACATGCTGGCCCAGATCATCCGCCTGCAATTGGACCGGATCGTTAAGCGGATGGCGCAGAACCACGAAATCACGCTCGATTACGGCGACGATGTGGTCGATTTGATCGTCTCACGCTGCAACGAGGCAGACAGCGGCGGGCGCATTATCGATGCGATCCTGACGAACACGATGCTGCCCGAAATGTCGATCGCACTGCTGGAAAAACAGATGGCCGGCAAAGAGGTGGAGCGCATCGCGATCACCGTAAAAGACAATTCGTTTGAGTATGAGATGAGTGGGAAGTGAGCCGTGCAGGCTGATGGTCAGAATCGCATCGGGGGGGGCTAGCATGGGTGAATTTTCGAGACGGGATGTGGTCAGCGATGAAGAGCTGGCATCGGCGGCTTTCAAGGCCTGCGTGCTTGCGTCAGGCGTGGTAGGCATGGAAGTCGGCGCCGTTCTTGGCGTGAAAGGCATACTCGTCGGCGGAGGTGCTGGCCTGATGTGGGGCATGGCGGTATGCGGCGCAGCGGAGAAGAAGGTCTATCAGCGCTTGCAAAATGGCAAATCTGCGATGACCCAGCAGGATTTCACCATGCTCAAGCGGTCAGTCATGGAGGTGGAGCCCAATCTGTCTGCACGAGAAGCGCTTGTCGTGATCGAAAAATCCGCGACCAAGATGTTCCAGAACATCAAGGCAAAGGCCTGAGCGACGCCCCACGATGCCCAACTCGCAATCTTGTTATGTCACCAAGGTTGAGCAACCGCTTAACCCGCGCGTGTATGCGCAGTCGGTTTATGATCAGGCTGATGAGGCGACTGTGCGCAATTTCATGCGGCTCAACCGTGTCTCCGGGCAGGACTATCTGAGGCCGGGCCAGACCCTCATACTGCCAATGCCGGGGGAGATGCCCGGGGCCCATATGACATCGGTCTCGGAGCATATTGGGCCGATCAATCCGATCCCGCAAAGCACGATTGACGCGCAGCGCTTCAATCAGAACTACGACCTGCTGGACTTCCTCGCTAACGGCAAGGACGCCATGGGCTTTGCTGGTGATCAGGTTGGCGGCGTGGCTGAATATATGAGCGTGCGCACGGACATGATCCGGCGCGATTTCAACAAGCTCGCCGAAGTCTACAAAGACGCCCACACGCGCGACATCAAATTTCAGACAGAAAAATTTCGTTCCCTGCGATCGCCGATTGAGCGCAAACTGCAAGCCCAGCTTACAGGTCTGGCGCGCAGCAGGATTTTGCAGGATCCGGGCGCGAAGAACCTGAAAAAAGGCTTCCGCTTGAACACTAGAAGCATCGCAAAGGACCTGACGCTCAATCCTAACAAGAACCCGAAGGCTATTGCGAAAGGCTTCTCCAAAATTGATGACTTCGCTGGCACGGTCAAAAGGGCTGGGACTATTGGCAAGGTCATTAGCGTCGGCGCAACCTTCGGTGAAATCGCGGATGGCTTCAAGGAGAGCAATCGCGCCGGATCGCGTGCCATTGTTACCGAGGGGGCCAGCTGGCTGGGAAGCGCAGCCGCAGGAGCGGCTGCAACGAAGGTGGTGCTTGCTCTGGGTATCGCGACCGGAGGGACCGGTTTCATCGTTCTGGGCCTTGCGGTGGTGGTCAGCTCTGCGGTGGCAGGCATCGGTTCAGAAGCCGTCGCAGGCGGCGCTTTCGACTTTTTCATCAAGCCCTAGGCGCACTGCACATGACCGCTGATCTCTACAACGAAATTGCCTATCCCACTGCGATCTTTGCGCAGGCGCATCCCGATCGGTTGGCGATGATTGCGCGTGTGGTCGGGCTTTCACCGCCAGACATCGCATCCGCTCGGGTGCTTGAGATTGGCGGCGGTGATGGAATGAATGTCATCGCCATGGCGGTCTCTTACCCGCACGGCGATTTCACCAATTTCGATCTGGCAGCCGAGCCGATTGCACGCGGGCAGGCGTGGGTTGAGCGGCTGGGGCTCAACAATTGCAAGATGCTGGAGCTCGACATTCTTGGCGCCGCCGAGCAGCTTGAAGGCGAGTTCGACTATATCATCGCGCACGGCGTCTATGCGTGGGTGCCGCCCCGTGTTGCTGAGGCATTGCTGGCGCTCATCGGTCGCAAGCTCTCGCCCGACGGAGTGGCGTTTGTCAGCTATAATGCGATGCCGGGCGGGCATTTGCGCACTGCGCTGCGCGATGATGTGCTCGCGCATGTCGGGGATGTTGAGGATGAGGCCACGTTTGAGCGGCGCGCGACCGAGCGGCTGGAACAACTGGCTCAGCGCGGCGGCGACAAACCCAATGCGCTCCAGCTCGCTTTGCGCGATGCCGCCGCCAAGTGTCTGAACACTGAGTGGGGAGTGTTGCGCCACGATGAATTGGGACCATTCTTCCATCCGCAATCGCTGACCGATTTTGTCAGTACAGCGCAGCGCCATGGGCTCGGCTTCCTTGGCGAGGGGCAACGCCAATTGTGCGACGAAGCGATCCTGCCCGAGGCTCTGGCCAAGCATGCGAGTGATCCTGATGCAACGCACCAGCTGGTGCGCCATTTGCAGCGGGTTGATCACGAAGACCTGCAATTCTTTCGGCAAACCCTGTTGGTGCGCGCTGATAAGCAGGTGCCCCGCCGCCTCAACCATGCCGCGCTGGGAAATCTCTATGTCGCCAGTCTGGCAGAGCATGTGGGCGACGCGCAATTCAGGCGTTTGAGTGATGTATTCGAGATTCGCGATGAGGGGCTCGCCAAAGGGTTGCTGGCACTGACCGAGCGCCGCCCATATCGCATGAAAGGCCATAAGATTGCTGACACGCCGGAGCGGCTGGAGGCGCTCTTCCGCATGTTCGCAAGCGGCCTTGTTGAATTGCACACTGCACCGGCCCCGTGCGCCACAACAATCCCTTCGCACCCGGTCGCGAGCCCTCTGGTCAGAGCGACGCTGGCAGCGGGGATGGAACGGGTCTTCACTCTGGACCACCGGATGGTGAGCATGAGCGAGGCTGACCCGCGTGCGCTGCTAGCGCAGCTGGACGGCTCGCGCCATGTCGATGATCTGTTAAATGACGGCCCGATTGGCGCGGTCGATGATCCGGAGAAACTGCAAGCCGCGCTCGCCAAATCGGTAAGCGAAGCGCTGATTATGCCTGCCGATAAAGCAGATTAATTCGGCTCTCGATCGACCAGATTGTACCAGTTCATTTCGACCTTCCAGTCGCGTTCTTTGGCGGTCTGCACAAAGCGCGCCGCCCATGCCGCATCGCGTTGCCCATCAGGGGGCGCGATCAAGTCGGCGTCAAACGGACCTTGCCCTGTAACAAGTGCAAAGCCATGCCAGCCTTCGCCGCTCGCAAACCAGCGGACCTGATATCCCGACGCGCTCTTGACGATTGACTTGTTGTTCACCCGCTCAGCGAGGAAGCTCTTCGAAGGGAGCTCTTGTGCGATTTTCCCGTCAGGGGAGCTGGAAAAGAGCGCATAATCCTGCACGCTGTCCACCCCATCAAGCGATATGACAAACTGCGCGGACAGACCGCGGCTCTCCGTAGGCGTTATTTCAAAGTCCGTTTGCGGCAGCCTGATGCGGTTGGTGCCGTCTGCGCGCACTTGGCGGTACGCATCGAGCACCGGGCAAATCTCGCGCCCGATCCGAGCGACGCCATCAAGATTGACGTCCCTTCCTGCAAAGCCTGCGCCTTCCAGCGTGCGCGTCACATCGCCCAGAACACGCGCAGGGTCGCCCGCAACGCCGGACAGCGTCACCCCGATCTGCTCTTGCGACCCGGTGATGCTAACCTCGTCCAGCCAACTGCAACCGATCGACGGATAGGCCGTGGCCAATGCCGCGCGCGCTTCGCCGACCGGGTCAGCCATCGTAGCGGGTTGGGGGGCAGTCTCCGTCTGGGCGCCATCATCGCTGCCTTGGGCGATGGGTGTGTCTGGATCGTCTTGCGATGAACTCGGCTGCATCAGCCAAACAGCCAGCGCGGCAAGCAGCAGAACCCCAACGCCCGCGCCGCCCGCAACCACCGGAGAAATGCCAAGCCCGCCTGACCCGCCGCCTTTGCCGCCCTTTGGACCTGTGTCACCGCCCGACCGGCCCCCGATCTCTGGCTCATCCAGCTTAGCGAGCGCCGCCAGCACAGCGTCCATTGTGCCGAGCCGATCCACCGGGTCGAGCGCCAGCATATCGTCCAGAATGGGCCGCAAGTCAGCAGGCGCTGCGCTGGTGTCGATCCCATCCTCGCGGCGATGCACCGCATCCATGCGGGTTGCGCCCAGTTCCATATCCTCGCCGCGCGCAACGGCAAGGATCAGCAGGCCAAGACTATACACGTCAGAAGCGGTGCCCATCACCCCGCCAAACATGCCCAGCTGTTCTGGCGAGGCATAATCGAGCTTGCCCGAAAAGCCCTTGTCACCCTGACCCTCGCTGCCCTTGATGTCCTTGGCGATGCCGAAATCGATGATCACCGCCTCTTCGATCTTGCGGTTCCGCAGGATCACATTGTCTGGCGACAGATCGCGGTGGACTGCACCCGCCTTGTGCGCGACCTTGAGACCGGACGCCAAGCGCTTGATCAGAGTGCGCAATTCGGCAGGCGATGGATTAAGCGTGTCGAGGATATCGGCAAGGTTGTCCCCATCGACAAAGCCCATCATCAAGCCGTGCAGCTCCAGCGCAGGATCGTAGAAAAACTGCACATAGGGGACGAGCGCATCGTCTTTGAGTTGGACGAGGATACGCGCCTCGTCGCGGAACTGCTGGATCACATTGGTCTTCTGCGCCCATTCAGGCAGGATCACCTTGATCGCCAGCCGCTCATAGGTCTGGACGTTCTTGGCCTCATACACCTCGCCCATGCCGCCCGCATCGATGAAGCGGATGATCTCGTAATTGGGCGGCAGGATCATGTCGCCCTTGCGCAGAGTGCGTTCGTCCGCGTCGCCTTCGACGTCTTCTGGATCATCGACCTGCCAATGAAGCTTACCGCCTCCCGGTGTCGCAGCCTCAGGGGGCGGCGAAGGAGCGATTGAAGAGGCTGCGCGCTCTTGCGAAGCCGTTGGGGTGGGAGCGATCAGATCAGGATCAATCTCCGTGCGTTTGCGCGCAGGCCGCGCACGCGGAGGCGACGCAGGCGCGGGCGCGGGCGGAGGGGGTGCCGCGGGCGCAGGCTCTTCCGCTGAAAAATCATTGTCGGCAGGCTCATCCCATTCGCCATCCTCGTGATGGTCGTCATCATCATCATGGGGTTCTCCGTCAAAGCCGAAGTCTTCGTCGAATTCGTCATCGAACGGTTCATGCGGGTCCGCGCCGGGGGGCGGTTTTCCGCCTGGGTTTCGGCGATCATCGTTCATCAGCTCAGCGCTCCGGCCTGATCGCCCGCTGGATCATCGCCTTGAATAGTATCAGGGGCGTCCTGCACCCCATCATCATCCAACTCAAGCCGGGTGGCAGCGGCAACCTCAGCCAGAACAATTGTCACATTGTCGGGCGCACCGCGCTCCATCACCAGCTCCAGCAATTCTTCTACCGCATCATCAATCGTCGTGCTGTTGACGATATCGCTGATCTCCGCGTCGCTGACCAGACCGGTCAGCCCGTCGCTGCAAAGCAGGAATACATCTCCCGGACGCACAGAGCCTGCGGTTGCATCAATATCCACTTGCGGGGCCACGCCCAGCGCGCGGGATAGGACATGCGCCATCGGATGCTCTTCGGCTTCCTCCTCGCTCAGCGTGCCCGCATCAACCATGGCCTGCACTTGGGAATGATCGCGGCTAAGGCGAGCCAGTTCCCCACGGCGCAGCAGATATGCGCGCGAATCCCCGACCCACATGATCGCATACCGTCCTTCGCGCACATACAGCGTGACGATAGTGGAGCCCATCTGCTCACCAAGCTCCTGCGAGCGCTCCCAGATCGCCTGATTGGCGCTGTATATAGCATCAGACAAGGTATGGGAGCTGGGCACGAAGGCGGAAGGCAATTGCGTGATCCGCATCAATTGCGTGATCGCTTCAGAGGCCTGATCTCCGCCTGAGTGCCCCCCCATGCCATCAGCCACCACCCAGAAACAATTGGGAGCATCCGCGAAAAAGGAATCCTCGTTGCGATCACGCACCAGGCCGGGATGGGTTTGCCCAACGCTCATCATCCGTTCGCGTTTGCTCATAACATGCGCTCCCTCATGCCCAGCATGGCGTCTATGATATCGCGCGGCCTGTGGCCTGTGCGATAGTCGCCATCGTATCCCTCACTTGCGGGCGTCCACCAGCAATCCTCCTCAACCGGAGGCTCCAACCCTTCATCCTCACAGTCAAGCGACAGCTCTGTTTGAGCAAGCTGATCTGCGCTCCAACTCTCGATTATTGCCGCCCGCGCAAATGCGCAGCACGTGGCCGCAATATGGGCAGGTCGCATGCCTTCCACCGGGCCATGCGCGACCAGCAGGGGAAAGCGGCGACCGGCGGCATCGATTGAGGGGATCAGCGCGCCCTGGTGCGGCTGCGGTCCGGCTGTGATACAATACAGCCATGGAGGTGCAGCATCATAAGCGTCTTCAAATTCAACGCCGCTATGCAGGCGGGCGTTGGAGAGCGATTGCGTGATCCAGAGGTCGAGTGCATCGCGCGCCGCCGCATCAAAGCCGCGTGATACGAAATCGCCTGCGCTGGGCAGCTTGCCAAACACGAACAGGCTCATAGCGCCGCCGGGCACCGAAAGGACCACAGGCCCTGCGCGCTGAACGGATCAGTGCCGCCGCGCAGTTGGAATGCAAGCACGACCGATTGCGGCTGCTGGCCAAAGCGCACGAGCAAACGCCGCGGGTCCGGCTTTCGGGTCGTCGCATCTGCGATCATGCGGAACAGCGCCCAGCGACCCTGCCCTTCGAACCGGCGCAGTTCGACCTCTTGCTCCGGCTCATCCTCGGTCGCTTCCTCGATGCCTTTGAGCACCACATAGGCCTCTGGCACGCCGCCGCCGAGGGTCCAGGCCAATGTGCGCGCCGGATCGGATTCGCTGGTGAAGGACACCGGGATGCCGTTGCCGGTGAACAGTTCAACCTCGCTTACCTCATCGCCGAACGCATCGACGCTCACGCTCATTTCCAGCCCGTTATCAAGGAAATCGCGGATCTTAATCGCGCGAGCAAATTCCTGCGGGCTTTGCGGATCGAGCGCCTTGGTCACTTCCTCATCTTCGCGCCAGCGCCAGATCGGGCCGCTGCTGTCGACCAGCAAAGTGAGCCGGTTGGTCACGAAGCTGTCGATCGTCCCGCCGCGCCCAAACACGCGCTGCATCTCACCCGGCTGAGCATCGGCCTCGGCCGACTGCAAAAAAGGGTAGCGCTCCTGGGCAACCTCCTGACACCCAGGCAGCACGCTTTGCGCGTAGTTTTCTGAGATCGCACCGGTCGCGCTGGAAATTTGCTCTCCGCGGCTTTGCGCGAAGACTTGCTTGGCAAATTCGCGCAATTGCGGCGGGGCAGAATCTGACGCGGTGAGCAGTTCAGCGGTCCCGCGGCTAGCTGCGGCTTGTCCGGAATCGACGCCCAGACCGCCGCCTGTAAGCTCAGCAGTAGCCAAGCCAGATTTGGCCTCCTTCAGCGCTGCGATAAAGCTGTCGAGCGGAGCGGGGCTCTCACCATCGCCGACAAATTCGTGCAGATCGGCAAACGCGTTTTCGATCACCTTATCGGTCTGGATTCCGCTGTCATTGTCGCTCAAGCGCTGCGCTGCTCGCGATACGCCAAGGCGGTCAGTGATCTTGCGGGTCGCATCTTCCTTCAAGCCTTCAACACCGCCTTCAAAAATCGTGTTGCGGCGCACTTCGGTCAGCACTTTCTGAAGTCCGGAGGACCCCTTGGTGATGGCACTGAACGCATCGGCGTTGTTGAAATAGTCCGCTGGCTCAAGGCTTTCCAACAGCCCGTTCCATGCCGCGATATAGTCGGCTGCGTACAGCCCCTTGATCCCCTGTTCGAGGCTCGCCGTCTCGCGCAGCAGACCGCCCTCGTTCTGTTCGCCGAACACCCAAAGCTCGCTTCTGACGGACTGGATGCGCACCTGCAGCGCGTTGGTGAAAACGGTGAATCCGTCGCGCGTGAACAGCTCTGGGATGCGATAGTCGAGCACCGCTTCAGGGCTTTTGAACGCCAGCGCATCGCCGCTCGACACATGCGTTTCCGCCAACCAATAGCCGCCCTCGGCAATCGTGCTCTGCTTCATCACCGCGTAAGAGCGCTCCGCCAGATTGAGGCTGGTGAGGCGTTGCCGAGCGCTGGCGATGATCCGTGCATCCACCGGCGCGACATTGTCCGGCCAGACCTGTTCAAGGTTTGGGTCATCCAGCAGCGCTTCAAGATGCTTTTCCAGATCAGTGCGCGCGCCGGTTGAATCGGCGCCGGGGAATAGGCGGAATGCCCAGTCGCGCACCAGCCATGATTTGACCGCGTCCTTGTCCAGCACCGCTTCTTCTTCAACGCGGCCGAGCATCAGATAGGCTTTGAGCGGTTCATAAAGCTCAATCGCTTCGACGCTGCCAGAGCGCAGAAAGCCTTCAATCTGGTCAAGAATGCGCGGCAGCATGATGCGCCGCAAAGCATCACGATAGGCTTCCTCGGCATCGTCAGCGAGGTCGCTGTCATACAGGCCAAAGCCCATCGACCAAGGCACATTGCCCTCTTCCTGATCGCGAAAGCCGCCGGGCAAGTCGCGCAGTTTGTTAAGATAGGGACGCACCGCCTGAAGATCCGCTGCTGAGCTGTTATATTCAGCCATGTTGATCCCGGCGGCGGCGATTTCGCTTTCAAGCTCGCTGGTCGCGGCGAGTACTTCGGCCTGATAGGCTTGGTTCTGGACTGTGCTGATCCCCCACAGAGTGAGGATGACCAATGTCAGCGCGCCAATCGCTCCGATGACGCCTGCCAGAATGGCGCGCTGCCGGGTGCGGGCGCGGGCATCCATTGTGACCAGGCCCGCTTCTTCAAACACGACCTGCGTCAGCAGGCGGTTGAGGAAATAGGCGCGCCCTGCGGTGCCCGTTTCAACGCGCGGTTCGGTGTCATAGACATGCGCCATGCCTGACAGGATGCGGTCGAGCGGCGTGCCCTGCTGAACGCCGCTGGTCAGGTAAAACCCGCGCAGCATGCCCGGGCTTTCCTGCCCTTCGACAAAAATGCCCTTGAGCAACCACATTAGGCGCGTGCGCAGCGCCTGCAATTGCGAGGGGAAACCGATCATGAGGCTACGCCGCATCGGATCAGGCTCTTCCTCCAGCCGCTTGGCTTTGCGATCATTGATCGCCTGCGCCATCCTATCAAACGCTTGCGTCAGCTCATCCAGCCTAACCGCGCTCGCACCGCTTGCACCTGAATTGATCGGGAGAGTGCTGCCCAGCACCGCGCGGCGACCTTCCACGTCCAGATCAGCGAAGAACTCGACAAAGCCCGCCATCGTGTCCGCCATGGTCAGCATGACATAGACCGGGATGTCCGCTTCCAGCTTCGTGCGCAGCTCCATCAGGCGGCGGCGGATGATGCGCCCTTGCTCATCAATGCCAGCGCTATCCTTCGCGATCAGCTCATCAGTGCGGATCGCGACGATCACGCCGTTGATCGGTTGCAGGGGCCGGTGCTTTTTCAGCAGCTCAAGAAAGGAATTCCAGCCCGCTGAATCGACATCGCGGTCGCTGTCCTGCGTGGTGTAGCGCCCGGCGGTGTCAATCAGCACCGCTTCGCTTGCGCCCAAGAACTCCAGATTGCGCGTGCCCGATTGCTGCACCTTCTGGCGCTCAATCACGGCATCGGGAAATTGCAGCCCGGAATTGAGCAGCGCGGTCGTCTTGCCCGCGCCCGGCGGGCCAATCATTAGATACCAGGGCCGATCATACAGGTAATTCCCGCCGCGCCCTTTCTCCTTCTTGAGGTCGCCGAGCGCCTGTTTGACCAGTTCCTTGAGCTTCTGGCTTTCCTCGCCTGCAAGGTCTGGCCCGGCAAGCTCGCGTTCGAGCGCTTCGGCGGCTTTCTTTGCCTTGCGCCAGCGCAGGAAGGTGGCGAGCGCCCAGATGAAGACCAGCGTGAAGCCGATGGTAAGCCGCACCCAGAGCGGATCAACCGCTTCCCACACAAGCGGCAGGCCAAAACAAAACAGGCCGATCATAATCAGCGTGATCGTGATCGTGATGAACCACCAGTTCTTGAAAAACCGCATGATCGCTCCCCTGCCCCCTCTTTGGCCCTGCCGCTCTAGCTGCCGCTTGACTGACTGCGCGGGATGATGATTTCGACCCGGCGGTTCATGGCCTTGCCTGCATCGCTATCATTGCTTGCAATCGGGCGACGCTCGCCCATGCCTTCAATCGACACGCGTGAGGGATTGCTGAGCACGCCTGACACGATGTCGCCCACCACTTTTGCCCGCGCACGGGACAAGGCCTGATTGTCCGGAAAGCGGAAACTGGGCGAGATGCGGTCGGAGTCCGAATGGCCCTCGATGCGGACCGAGCCCGGCTCTTTTTCGACCGCAGCGGCGATCTGACGAAACAACGATTCTTGCCCCGGCTCCAGCTCATCCGAGCCGGACTGAAACAATTGCCCGATTGTGGTGCGCACCCGCACGGTCTGCGAATCCTCTTCAACCTTCACCAGCCCTTGCGCAATTTCCTCGGAGAGGAAGCGCCGCAATTGCGAGGCCTGTTGCCCTTGAACAGGAGGGACCGGCACAGCCTGACGGGTCATGGTGAGCCGCTCGTCCGGGATCAATTCGCCCAGCGCGCTCTTGGGCGCGGACCCGCTTGATGCGAGCACCAGCGTCAAAATCAGATAGACAAGGAGCAAGAAGGCCGCCGCCCCAGCAGCAGCCAGCAACACGATCGTCCAGAAGGCAGGCTTTCCCGCAGGCACTTTTGCACCGCGCCATTCGGGCACCAGATGCGTCTGCGAAAGCGAGCGTGGATGCTCCATCGCAGCATACAGGCGAGCCATGATCTTCTGGTGATGGTTGCCGCCCCGATGCTCCCCGCGGAAACCGGCGGCGATGCAGGCATGAAAAAGCTCGATCAGGTCACGATTGCGCAGCGGATCAGCCAGAATCTCGTCGGCATAAATCCAGAAGCCACGCCCACCATCGCGCGCACCAAAGTACTCAATCGCCAGCGAACGGGCGGCCCATTTGCGGCCATCGTCCAGCCGATTGGGAAGGTTTTGCGCAATATCGTCAGCCGTGACGCACACCGCATAGCGCGCGCGCCTGCGGGTTTCCTCATCCTCGTAATTCTTGATCAGCTCGCGATCCAGATCCCGCACCATCTGTTTGGCCTCGCGGTTGAGCCGGGGAAGTTTGATATCAACGCGGCCCGTGCCCAACCCTGCAAACAGAGCCAACATTGGCCGCGCTTCGTTGAGCATGATGTTGCGCACGGCGAGCTGCGTGGAAGGCTGGGGAACATCATCTTCGGTCAGCTTGGACGGAGCCAGTCCTGCGCGCCGCGCATCGCTCACGCGCTCAGAGCGGGAACGGGCTGGGCCAGCATCGTCAAACGGTTGTCCTGTCGGGGCGTCGAACCCGCTGGAATCGTCCTGCGCGCCAAAGCCTGCTGGCTCGTTCCAATTCAGGCTTCCGCCTTCGCTTTGACCACCACCGCTCTGCTGCGCCTTGCGCCCCTGCAGAGGGGATGGGCTGTCAAACTGCGTCTTCTTGCGCCCTCGTGGCCGATCACCGCTCATTGCCGATCCTTCACCCACACCAGTGTGATGCCAAGCTGCTCGGGCCAGATGCTGGAGACCACCACGCCCATAGCTCTTGCTCGGCCGAATTCCTTCCACGCCCGCGAGCTTTGGTCAGTCTTGAAATAGACTGTGTTTTCCTCTGGGCGCACAGACAAAGGTAACAGATTGAGGTGGGTCAGTGGAATGCCTGGCAGCGCCCCCTGATTGATCCGTTTGATGAGGTGAGCAGGCCCGACCTTGGCGTCACCGGGAAATTCGTTCTGCACCTTCAGCATCAAGGACTGCGAGCGCACGGCAAGCAGGTACTGCCCGCTTTCGAAGATAGAATTGTCGATCCCGGCTTCCTTGAAGTCGAGAATATAGCTGCCTTCCCCCATGAAGCGCATCGGGAACAGCTTGACATTATCAGTCCGCTCCACCGCCAGCATATCTTTGATATCGGCGATCATGCCTTCAAAACTCGCCCGCAGGTCTTCGTGCTTATAGGGCGTGATCTTGGGCGTGAGGTGGTCTTTCTTGACCGAGGCTGCGATGTCCGCGCTCAGACACGCAAACGCTTCATACAGGCGTTCAGGGTGGATCATCGGCATCGCATCAAGGTGGCTCAGCTGCTGCTCAGCGCGGTTGAGCGCCTGAAGCAGGATGAAATTGGACATCGCCTCGGGCCCGGCTTCCAGCGCTGTCACCGCGCGGCGGGCGAGTTCATCGCGCCGGGCGATGCAGCGCGCGGTGATGTCAGACACGGCGCCGCTGAGATTGGAGGATACCTCAAAGTCCACGCATGGCGGGACATAGCGTTCATCGAACAGGATCGCGTTGTTGCGGACCTCGCGAATGCGCGCGAGGCCTAGGGAGACCTTGCCACGGCGGCGTTCTTCGCTGGCGGTAAAGTGCAGGTTGGGCCGCGCGAGTTCCAGCGGCTCGCTTTCGCGGTCAGCCGAAGCGGTGTCGATCACGTCGAAGGATTCGATCAGGTAACGCGTATCACCCGCCGGGTTTGCGCCTTCGGTGAATTCATTTGCGCCCGGTTGCGCAGGCATCAGCGAAAGCGACACCTGCAAATCCCGCGCATCCTCGGGAATCTCGATGGCAGGGGGCGCAGGATGCTCATCCGCAATCGAGAACATCGTCCCGTCCGGCATGATCCCGGCGGCCTCTTCAACGGAAAATTGCCCGCGCGAGGCAAGGTCCTCATTAATCTTGAGCTTGGTCAGCCCCCAGCCCCACGGACCGAGCGTATCGGTACGGGCGCGCAGGGCAGCCTCAAAGTGGCGGTCCTGCGCTTGAAAGTGCTGTGGGCGCAGGAACATTCCCTGCCCCCAGGCGACTCGATACCGATTGGCCATGCACCCCCCTTAACGCACACCGCCTATAAAGCACACGCGTCACTACACGGGAAGTCTTGTTATCGATGCAGGTTGCGCGCAAAGATATGCGCGGGGTGATTGGGAATTCGAACGGTGGCTGGTGAGAAGAACTCAGAAGGCGGACTAAGTTTTAACCCGCGCGACTGGAGCATGTCGGATGACACGCCTTCAGACGCTCCGCACACGCCGTCTGATCAGACTTCCGACAAACCCAAACCGGCAGGCCGAAAGCGCGCCGTCACTATGGACCCGCGCACTTGGAGCGATGTTGACGATGATCTCGCCGGTGAGCGGGAGAGAGATCGCACCCCGGATCGAGCCGTGGCTGAGGCATCTCGGACCAAGGTAACGCCTGAGACTGGCAGCGCGCAAACGTCCGCATGGGGAGGGCCTGCGCGCAGCTACGCGGTGATGATCGGCGGATTGGTGGCTGCGCTGTTGCTGGGCGGCGCGGCCTTTGCGCTATGGCCCGCATCGGTGGAAGAGGCCGCCGACGAACAGGCTGCGACTGAAGCCGACGCGCAACCCCCGGTGACGACAGTCCAGTCGCTGGCCATCGGCTCACTCGATGAACTTGCGCAAACCTTGGAGCTTGCTGGCGCTGATCCAGCGGATGCGCGCAGCTTTGCCACACGCGCGGCGAGCGAATGGGGCAGCCTGAGCGGTGCAGAGCGGCTGGTGCTCGCCCGCAGCGATGCGGCGCTGCTGGAGATCGAAGTCACCACGCAAGACGGCTCTGGCCTACAACTCACCCGCTCGGGCGAGAGCATTTCCGTCAACCCGATCAGTGCCCGGCTGGAAAGCCGCCTGACCTTTGTGCGTGGGGTTATGGATGATGACAGCTTCTACACCTCAGCGGTGAAAGCCGGGGTCAACAATCTGCTGATCGACGATTTCGCCAATGCGTTCTCGTTCGATTTCGACATGCAGCGCGATGTGCAGCCCGGTGACGTGTTTGAAGCGCTGATCGCACAAGACTTCAACCCATCAGGAAAGCCGGTTGGCCTGCCAGAGCTTCGCTATGTCTCGATGCGGACCAACACCGATGCGCGCGCGCTGTACCGCTTCACCCCGCAGGGAGAAACCGAGCCCGGATGGTTCGACGATGGCGGACAGACAACCGTGCGCGCGCTGATGCGCACACCGCTCAACGGCGCGCGGATCACCTCGCGGTTTGGGCCACGGCGCCACCCGATCAAAGGCTATAACCGCATCCACCGCGGCACGGATTATGGCGCCCCAACCGGCACGCCGGTGTTCGCGGCGGCTGATGGAGTGGTGCTGCGCAAGGCCTATCAGGCGCGCGGCGCGGGCAATTACATCGTGCTGCGGCATGACAATGGGTGGGACACCAAATACTTCCACCTCAACGCCTATGCACCGGGCATCGAAGCAGGTCAGCGCGTCAACCAAGGCGACGTTATCGGCGAGGTTGGCAACACCGGCGGATCAACCGGCCCGCACTTGCACTTCGAAGTCTGGATCGAAGGAAAAGCGGTCGATTCCACGCAGATCGACACCGGCGAAGGCAAGACGCTTAGCGACGCCGTGCTCGGGGCATTTAAGGAAGCGCGCGATGCGGTTGATGTGGTCCGGGTGGAGCAGGCTGGCTTGCAGTGAGACCCTGTGAGCCCATGTGAGCCACGCCTGCCGGGTCAGGCCGTGGCTTTGCCCTGTTGATCGGCTAACAGCCCGACGGGCTTTCCGCGATCAACCAACTGTCCTTTGGTGAAGCGCAGCGCATGCTGCACCCCACCTTCGCCTTCCACCAGATAGGTGCCCACTTCCTTGAACCATGGCGCGATGCCCTGTGCGTCGGATGAAAGCATATACGGCAAGAAAACGCGCGGGTCGTAGAAGCGGAACATCACGATATCGCCATCGGGCAAACGCGCCTTGAGGCATTTGCGAAACTCGGTGCGCAGGCGTTTGATGTCCGAAGCGCTCTCAAACATCAGCCCCCACGACTTGCCGCGGCCATGCTTGCGCCAGGTCGGGAGCAGCGGCTCATCCTCGCTCAGTTTGACGAGGTAGGGCGAAACCGAGGCAACCGCAGGGTCCGGCGGCTCATCATACAAAGTGCGGCATTCGATCGACTGCGAGACAAGCTTGTGCAGCCGGTGATCACGCGCGCAGTCAAGGATCGCGTACCATGCGCTCACGTCTGGCAGACCTCGCAGAACGGCTTACCAAACTTCGCAGCGGCGATCATGGCCTTCGCCTGCTTGCCGGGATTGGGAACGGAGGTGTCTGCCTTGCCCATGCCTGCGTTCACAAAACCGCCGCCACCACCTCCACCGCCGCCAGCGCCATTGTCGCCGATCAGAACGGTAGGCGCGCCCATCACAATGGTTCCACCATGCACAGTCATATCGCCGAGCCGGGCGGCGGGCGAGCCGCTGACAATGACGGTAAACGCACCCATCGCGATCGCATCGGGCGGTCCGACGCACACCGCCATATCGCCAATGCGAGCCTGCGGGCTGCTGCACGTGAGAACAGTGAACGCGCCCATGGCAATCGGGCCGCCAACATGCGGGACGACGCCGGTAACCATGGGGCAGACATGGTTGTCACCAATCCGGGCGGCGGGCATTCCCATGGTTTCGAATCCTTCTCATGCCAATTCCTGCAAGTCAGCAGGCGCGGCGATCACCTGCATGATAGCGCAAACAACCCCTGCGACAATATGTCTTGCCAGCAGCACGAACCCGCGCCGCCGGCCGCTACATTGCGCTCGCTATCGCGGCCTTATCGTCAGCTGTCTGAGCGCGCGCGCCAGACTGCGAGGCAAGCAATTGGTTGCTGCTATCGCCTGCGACGAAAAAGGCCGCCCAGTAATAGGGGTGCGAGTATTCTTCGGTGCCCATCAGATCAATCTGCGCCACTTGCAGCGACTGCGCGATATTGCGCGACTTGGAGGATGTGTAGAACGTCTCCATCAAGCGCGGCGTGCTCGGTTCATCCGAAGCCTCCCACACAGTCGCCATGACAGCGCGGGCCTCGGCCTTGAGGAAAGCGCGGACCAGTCCGGACAGCGTCCCACCCACCGATTCAGACCCGGAGGCGCGGATGACGCTTTCTTTGACCAGTCCCGTCGCGGTGCTGCACGCTGACAGGACAACAAGGTTCGCATCCAGCCGCAGGCGACCGATCTCATTGATGCTCAGAAGCCCGTCAGACCCTTCACCGCCAATCGATGTCACCAGTCCGGGTGGCGCGTTGCCGCACAGCCAGCGCCCTTCGGTAACGCCATGCGTTGCAAAGTGCAGGACCTTGTACTCGCCGATTGTGTCGAGCTCTTTCACCGAATCATCCGTGAAGCTCGCCTTGGTGAGGATCGAAGACGAGTCTGCGCCAAGGATGGTCGCCGCAGTCCTCAGTTCCTCATCGCGGATTGGCTGGACCCGGCGCGCCACGTTGATCAGGTTGATATAAGGCACGCTGCATTGCCCGTCTGCGATCAGGCGGTTGCCGCTATAGTCACCCTCACCCGGTTGCACATGCGTGCCAAGGCCCAGGAAATTGCGGGTCGCGCTCGATTTGGTCCGAGTGCGCGCCTCCACAAAGGAGCGCGGAGACAGCGCGGTTGCAATGGTCACGCGCTTGCCGAGAAAATCGACATAGCTGGCATCGCGCGGGCGGCCCGTGCGCACACGATCAATGAAGGTGGCGCTTTCATAATCCGGGACAAGCACACCGAAAGGCACCTCTTCGAGCATCCCGTCGACGTCGACCACCAGAGTGGAGGCACTCAGGACCGGCGCGCGGCCCGCATCAGCTTTCGCCACACGGTTGAAAATGCGATGCGCTGCATCGGACCGGAAATGGTCGACTTGCGCTTGCCCACCGGCTCGGCGGGTCTCGACCGCCAGCCCGTCAATCGATGCGCGCGTTGTATCGAGGTCCTTGCGCAATTGCGCCATCTCAGCGGGGTTTGCAGCAATATCGTAAGCCACCACTCGCTCTGGGCTGACCAGCAAAGCCACGATGCGCGAGCGCAATTGCGTGATCTTCAGATAGGTGGTCTTCGGGCCGAGCTGGGACAGCGCCTCGCGCAGTTCCGCGACCGTCACCGGCTGGTCCGTCACGCGGCGATAGTTCGGGTCTGCGAGCAGCGCTTCGAGCACTTTGGGGCTTTCCAGCTCGGCTTTTGATCGATCAGCTTCAGCCTTGGACCGCGCCTGTGCGACCGCCTCCGGCGTCTCGCCGGGAAACTGATCCAGCGCGAGCTGATAGTTCAGGCTTAGGATCTGGTTTTGCAGATCGGAATAACGCCGCTTCAGCCGCGCGGTTTCCGGGCTGTCAAACGCGCTTTCCTGAAGGCTGCTCAGCTGCCGCGCCGCCGCCGCATCACCAGAGCTCTGCATCGCCGCAAACAGCAAATCGAACGTGTCGGCCTGCGGGGTTTTCGATTCCTCGACCAACAGCGAGAAATAGGGATCAGCGCTGGCAGGCAGAACGCCAGCGGGCTGATCGCTTTGAATGTAAAGACCAAACGCATCGACATAGGCTGTGCGCTTGTCTGCAGCAGAGGCATTGCTGCGGAAGGTTGCTTCGGCCTTTTGCAGCTCCAGCTGCGCCACTTCTGCGGTGGCGGAATGCGGCCTTAGCGCATCGGCGGCCGCGCCAAACGCTGCGATCGCGCCGTCATAATCAGCCCTCGCTAAGAAAAGCCGAGCGCGCTGCTGGCTAATCCGGGATTCGACCCAGGCGATAACCGGTTTTGCAGTGCGCCGCACAGACAGTTCGGCAAGAATGCCATCTGCGCTTTTGAGGGCTGTTTCCGCCTCTGCCAGCTTGCGCTGATCGATCAGAATGCGGGCCAGCGCCAGCTCCTGCTGGGAATCGAGCACCAATTGATTGATGATCGGCGCGCCTGAAACAAAGGTCTCGGTTGAGATCGCCTTGTCAGCGGCAACACCGCTGGCAGCGCTGATCCGATTGAGTTGGCGGATGGTCGCCATGTCCTGGAGCGGCTGCTCCTCATTCGATTTGGTGAGATCAACCAGCGCCCCGGCGCTGTCGCCCTGGTTCAGTTTGTTCAGTGCCGAATACACCGCCTGCTTGCGCGCCAGCGAGACGGAGCGCGCTTCGGGCCGTTCCTCAATCAACGCGGCGGCCTCAGAGAATCGGGCGTTGGCGCTCTGGAAAAAGCGGATGTTGGAATCAGCCAGCCCCGCTTCGAGCAGCAGTTCTGCGCGCGTGGCCGGTGACGTCGCGCTCGACGTGCGGCTCAGCGCTTCGTTCAGCAAGCGTGAGGCGCCCTGAAACAGGCCAGCGCGGTTGAGCTGTGAGCCCTGTTTGAGCGCGTTATCGAGATCGAGACCAAACGCATCGTCAAACACCTGATCGACGCTGGTGGCCACAAGCTGCGGCGCATCCGGAATGTCGCTGGCGCTGAGCGATGAGGGCTGAATGCCTTCAGCAACATCAGCCTGTGCCACACGACCTGCGACCAGCGCCATGCCCGTTTCAATCGGGCCGAGCGCATCCGGCGTTGCCATGCCAACGACTAGAAAATCGTCGTCCTGCACATCCAGCCGCACCAGAGAGGCGGGGCCGACAGCAGGGTCAACACAGCGGCTGACCATGGCCTCACCCGCACGCGTGGTCACCACGCCGCCTTTGCTGCCAGCGTCGCAATCCAGCGCGGCTTCCAGCGCAGCGGTGTTTTCAGGTGTGTTGCGAATGAGCCGGATGTTGCCCACCGGTCGCGTCGCAGAGACACCGCGGCAATTGACGACATAGGAGCGGTTGAACCCATTCGGCACCGCCGGGTCAGCCGCCGTGGCTTCGGTTGCAGTGCAGGCTGATCCGAGGCTGTCCGCCTGAAGATCAAGCCGCTCGCGGGCATCAAGGCTTTGCGTCAGCGACGAGAATGACTGCGTGGTCTGCGCGCACCCCGCCAACCCCATCGCCACCGCGCTCAGAGCGACACCCAATGCCTGCTTTGAACGGAACATGCGCTTGCCCTTTGTCATGGCTGTATCCCTCGCCTTACTGGCCATCATCATCGTCCTCGCGCTCTTCTTCAATCGCTGGAGCCACGCCTGAATACAGCGATTCGTTGGTGCCGCTGACAACCGGATCGATCTCGACTTGGAATTGATCGGCGCTCTGGATCACCTGCAAGCGGCTGCTGTCGAAGACGTTGAGTGCAGGCTGCGCAAGCGGCGTGGTCAGACAACCCGACCCGGACCCTATTTCGCAGCCATTGATCCGCGAATCCTGGACGACGATCTCAGTCCCATCGAAGATTAGCACCCGGGCACCCAGAACCGCAGTCGCTCGGTCCGGCGCACCGTTGATCTCGCCGAACAGCGCGAAAGCGTTGATCCCATCTTGGCCCAGGTCAGTGAGCGTAAGCGCGTCCGCGCCTTCGGCATCGAGCGAATTGAGAGTCACGCCAGCGCTCAGCCCGCGAGTGGCGGTGTTCGCGAAAAGCGCGAAATCATCGTACGAAACATTCAGCGATGCAGCGCGAATGAAGGCTTGCTCAAGGCCTTCGGGACGCTCCAGCCCAAGATAGAGCGCGGAGGCGCTGTTCGAGACAAGTTCTCGCGCGACATCGACCTTGGACACGCTTTGCGTGCTTGTTACGTCCTCGAGCCCCAAGGCAATAAAGTCGACTTGATCAAGCAGTGCAAAATCAACCAACGCGCTGTTGCCGAACACAATCTGGTCCGCGCTGAAGCTTAAGTCTATTCTCAGCAGATCAAGCAGGACATCCTGCTCACTTCTCACAACACCGACGATACTGCTGAGCGATTCATCAGATGTGGCTGCAACAAAGTTGAAGCGTCGACGCTGGCCGACAGAAGACGCGGTCACCGGTCCATCAAAGCTGATGATTCCGCCGCTCAGGATATTCAGATCGCTGCGCCCCGTCCGGTTCTCAACATTCAGTGCACCGATCACCACGTCCCCGGCCTGAGCATCAAGTGTGACCGTGCCTCCACTGATCCGTCCGAATTCCGCCTCGCTCAACACCAGTGCGCCGTCAGCATCGGCACCCAGAGCAATTGTCGCCAGGGGTGCTTGGCCGCGTTCCTGCAGTTCGCTCGGCTCACCCGTGCCCGGTGCAGTGCTGATGATTGAGACCGCGCCCGCATTGCTGGTGAGTGACGCGCCCGCTGATGCAGCAGCCTCAATATCAAGATCAGGCGCTGTAATGGTCACATCTTCCTGTGCCTCAAGATTGGCAAGTCGCACGCTTTGCGCGCTTTCAATCACGATTGAAGACTGTCTGCTGACAATCTGAGGGCTTTCGCCTGACAGGCCAAGCCTGCTTTCGCCGCCACTGGTCAGTGTGACCATACCGGCCGTATTGACCTCGCTAACCGAGAGGTTTTCAGCGCTTACAATCACGATCTCGGTTTGAGCGCGGACCGAGCCTAGACCAGTCATGCCGTCGCTCTCAATCGTAGCGCTTCCCTCGGCGGTAAGGCTGCCAATCGTCGTATCGCCGCCACTGGTAACGAGCGCGCTCGCACCGCTGCGCAGACGGTCGATCGCCGTTGTTCCTTCGCTGTCCACGGTCACATCACCATCGGCAATCAACGAGTCCGCCCGTGTTAGGCCATCACTGTCGACAGTGATGGAACTCGTACTGCTGATGATGTCGCCAAGGTCCGTGTCGCCAGCCGACGTGATCGTGACGGCATCGACGGCAGAAAGCGCTTCGATGTCCGTTGTGCCGCCGCTGGTCACGCTCGCTGCGCCGCCTGCATTGAGGTCGCCGATTGTCGTGTTGCTACCGCTATCGACGAAAACATCAGCCATCCGGCTGGTTACTTCGTCAATTCTGGTGGTGCCCGCGCTGGTCACGCTTACCGCGTCTTCAGCGATCAACTCTTCAATGGTCGTGTCTGCGCCGCTGGTGACGCTTGCCGTGGTGGCAGCCCGCAGCGAGCTGATCGTGGTCTCGCCAACGCTGTCCACCGTGATGGAGCTTTCAGTGCTGCGAATGGCGCCCAGCGTGGTGTCCGCACCGCCGCTGATCGAGACCGCTTCACGCGCTGTCAGCTCGCCAATATTTGCGCTGCCGGCGCTGGTAATGCTTGCCATGCCATCCGCATCGATCGCCTCTATGAGCGTCGTGCCTGCGCTGGTCACGGTGACCGATGCGCTGGAATTGACAGTGCCCAGACGCGTCTCTCCGTCAGCCGCAGTTGAGGTGGTTGTGACCTCGCCCGCCCTCAGATCGGCGACGCGAACCGAGCCTGCGGTTGCAGTGAAATCGCCCAAGGGGCCGCCGCTGCCCAGTTCAACGCGCGAGCGGACATCGATGTCGCCCTGCAATGCCTCCAGTGTCAGCGCGAACGGGTCCACGCCGTCCATGCTCGGCGAGCGGACCACGAAGCTGGGCTGCGGGTCCGGAGCCACGATCGTGTCATCAATTGCCGGTGCCAGGAATGTTATCGACCCGCCTTCAGACACAAGCTGGGTATCACCAGTCAGGTCAACATTCTCGCTCCAAGTCTGATCGCCGCTGGTCGTCAGAGTGCCCTCAAGCAGGGTCTTGCCGCCGCCATTCACGAGCAGATTGGCAACATTGCGGACATCGTCACCGATCAAAGCGACAAGGCCCGCAAAGCTGAGCGTCAGATCATTGTCCGCGCCATCAGCGCCCTGCGCATCGAGCACTTGGGCAAAGGTGCCATCATCGCCGATGAAGGTGGTGTCATCGCCCAATTGGACATCATCGTTGTAGATCTGGTCGCCCAAAGTCTCGACCAGACCGCCATTGATGATCGTGCGGCCCGGCGCGTCGGTCAGCAGGTCTGCAAGCGCCATGCCTCCGCCCACGCGCCCCTCAAAGACGGTGTCGCCGGAGGTGTTGACGGTCAGGCCGCGAGGGCCATCAAGGTTGTCGCCAAAGGTGATCGCGCCGCCCATTGTGCTGGTGAGCACTGCATCATCACCCAGCGATGCGCGCTCTGCATAAGTCTGCGCGCCTGTCGTGGTCACACTGCCGCCGTCGATGGCCACAGCGTCGCTGCCCGTGCCCTGATTGTCAGTCGTCAGACTGGTAAGCGGTGTGTCGCTGCCAACCTCACCGCCAAACCGGGTCTCACCGCCGGTGACCAAGAGGACATCCACAGCCCCATCAAGCGTGTCTTGGAAGTCAATCGCGCCGCTGTCTTCCGACGTGAAGGTCGTCTCTTGCGTCAGCTCGACTGCATCAGCGAACGTCTGATTGGCGCTGGTCGTGACCACGCCACCTTCGACGCGCACCACGCCGCCGCCATTGACGATGAGGCGCTGCAATGGATCGGTCCCGCCAACCTCGTCTTCAAAGACCGTGGTGCTCCCGGTGTTCGCAATCAGCGCGCCCCGACCACTGCCGTCATCATCGACAGTGCTCTGGAAGACGATGCCTTCCACTGTGCTGGAATTGCTGAGTGTCGTCAGTTCAACCGGGCGTGCCAGCGTCACGGCATCGCCGTAAATCTGCTCTCGGGCGACGGTGATATTCTCGTTCAGAGACGTCGTGCCGCCTGCATCCGTGACCAGCGATCGAAGCGCAGTCGTGTTACCCACCAGCCCGAATTGCGTCCTGCCGTCAGTGTTCACCGCAATCGAACGCTCAGTGTCTGGCGCGCTATCGAGGTCATTGGTGAAGGCGATGGCGCCAGCACTGGTGCTGGTCAAAACTGTATCCCGGCCCAGTATGGCGCGGTTGCTATAAACCTGGTCTCCTGTGGTGACGACTGACCCGCCGTTAAGAACCACCAGCGAAGGCCCATTTGTGGACGCAACACCAGCCTGCGTCTGAAGCGATGCGAGCGGCGTCACGCTGCCCACCGCGCCATCAAAGGTTGTCGTCCCGCGAGAGGACACGCTCATGTTGAACGCCCCGTCGACTGTGCTGGCGAAGGTGATGTCCTCATTCACTCCGCTGGCCGGATCGCTGACAAAAGCCACATCGCCACCAAGGATCAGCGCATCATTGTAAGTCTGCGTCTCAACCGTGGTCACACTCGGCCCGCCAAAGCGCACGGTGCCAGGCGCATCGGTCACAATCGAGAGAAGCGCGCGGGTCTGCCCAACTGCATCAGCGAACACGGTGTCGCCGCGCGCCTCTACGTTAAGCGCAACCGCTGCGCCGCTGGCTGCGTTGTCGAGCGTGCTGGCAAAGGTGATTGCGCCGGAATTACTGGTGAAGGTCGCATCTTCGGTGCCGATGAAGGCGGCGTCATTATAGGTTTGCGCGCCGCTTGTGGTTACACCGCCGCCAGTGACCGAGACGGTGCCCGGCGCGTCGGTGGTCAGCGACAGCAAAACATCCGTGCCGCCCACAAGTCCTGCAAAGCTCGTCTCGCCGCCTGTGTTGATGGTGAGCGGGAAGCGTCGGCCTGATGCGCTATCGAGTGCGCCTGCGAAGGCAATCGCGCCGCCCATCGTGCTGGTGAGCGTGGTCGCGGTACCAAGGATGGCCGGGTCGCCATAGCTCTGATCGCCAATAGTCGTAACACTGCCGCCATTGATTAGCACTGTGCCAGGGCTGTCCGTGGTGAGAGAGGCGAGCGCGGCAGTTCCGCCCACAGCATCGTCAAAGGTCGTGTTGCCTGCAGTTTCAACGGTCACATTGACCGTCCCATTAAGCGTCGCAGCGAAAGTGATGTCACCCGCTGGGCTACCCATACCCAGACTTGAGAAGGTGACATCATTGTCCAGCGTCAGCGGATTGTTGTACGTTTGGCTTTGCGCTGTGCGAACTGCGTCCCCGGCAAAGCGCACCGTCCCGCGGCGGTCAGTCACCAGCGAGCCGAGCCGACCTTGCGTGCCCACCGCAGCAGCGAACAACGTCTCTCCCGGAGCGGACGTTGTAACGTCAAACGCGGGTCCTCCAGGAGCGCTGTTGAGCGTGTCGGCGAAGGCAATTCCGGCAAAGCGGCTGGTGAACACGGCGTCAGCACCGATACGCGCGCTATCGCCGAAGATCTGATCGCCGCGTGTGGTCACCCCGCCGCCGCTGACAAAGACCGATCCGCCTGCGTCCGTTGTCAAGGAAAGTAGGTTGTCGATACCGCCGACAAACCCTTCAAACTGGGTTGTGCCAGCAGTGTTTATGGCAAGTGCAATGGCGCGGCCCGGCGCGCTGTCCAGCGTGTCAGCAAAGTTAATCGTACGACCATCCGCGCTGGTGAGGACCGCATCGGCTCCAAGGGTAACCGGGCCGCTGTAATCCTGTTCGCGCACGGTCGTGACACCACCGCCATCAATTGCAACGGCCCCTGTGAGAAGGGTCGTAAGACCTTGAAGCGGACCAATTCCGCCGACAAAGCCGCCAAAGCGCGTCAGGCCTGTTGTGCCGATGGTGAGCCTGAAATTCTCACCCGCAGCGCTGTCGAGCGTCTGATCGAAGGCGATCTCGCCGCCCATTGTGCTGGTCAGATTTGTGGCGTTACCAATTGTCGCGATGTCATTATAGGTCTGGGCGCCGGTTGTTGTGACACCTCTGCCGTTGATCGCGACCGTGCCGAATGCGTCAGTCGTGACTGATGTGAGGGCGGCCATATCCCCGACTGCACCGCCAAAGGTTGTGGCCCCGGCGCTTTCAACCGTCAGCGCAAAACCGCCATCGATTGCGCCACCAAAGGTAACATCCGCGTTCGGCGAAGCCCCGGAGCGGCTGGTGAACACCATATTGCTGCCAAGGGTCACGCCGCCGGCGTAGTCTTGCGTGCGATCAGTCACGACTTGGCCGCCACTGAAGGTCACCGTGCCGCGCGCATCGGTAGCCAACGAGAGCAGCGGCGTATTTGCGCCAACTGCGCCTGCGAAGATCGTCTCATTGGGCGAATTGACGATCAAAGAGGCATCGCCATCAACCGCAGCAAAGGAAATGGTGTTCGCTGGATCAGCCGCGAGGTTGGCAATCGTGGAGTTTACCAGCACGCTGAGCGGATCGTTGATTGCAATCGCACCGCGCGTGGTCACCTCAAGCGCCGGATTGATGCCGCTGCGCCGCCCAAGCGTTGTTGTGCCAGCAGCGTCGGTGGTCAGGAAAGCCAGCGGCGTGTTCGCACCAACGCTGCGCACAAAGCGCGTGTCGCCAGCCGAATTGACAGTCAGGCCACCGCGACCATCAACCGCAGCGGAAAATGTCACATCGCTAGCGCCGCCCGCGGTCAGCGTCGCGTCATCCGCGACTTCGACTGCACCGCCATAACTCTGTTCTCCCGTGGTCACAATCGCGGCGTCGATACCGCCAATCCGCGTTGCACCGCGCACAATCAGCGACGCCAGCGCATCCGCACCGGTTCCGGCTGACCCTTCAATCCGAGTCAGCCCATCGGTGTCCACCTCCAGCGCACCGGGACCGCTGACCAGATCAGCAAAACGGATATCGCCAGCCCCGGTGGAGCGCATAATCACATCATTGGTGACCACCACTTCATCGAGATAGGTCTGCTCGTCTTCTGTGCGCACGAGACCTGCGCTGCCGAGAAAGACTGTTCTGCCACCGCCGCGCGTCGTCAGCGAGGATAGCAAGCCGACATCGCCTTCAAACGCTGTAATCCCGCCAGAGCTGACAGTCAGGTCAAACACGCCGTTGATCTGCCCGACAAAGGTTACGGCTGCCGCGGCATCATTGGTGATGCCCGTGACGATGCGCGTGTCAGCGAGAAGCCGGACGTCATCGTTGTAAACCTGTGCGCCGGTGGTCGCGACGCTGCCGCCTGCCAACCTTGTTTCGCCGCCACCATCGGTGGTGAGGGTTGAGAGCTTGCTTACAGCACCACCGAACACGGTATCCCCCGCGGTGGTAACGGTGAGGCCCGCGACCGATGTGCCTTGCGCTGTGACCCGCGCATCAAAGCTGATCGCGCCTGCGCCCGTGCTTTCCAGCGTGGTATCAGCACTGACCGCGACATCTGTAAGGTAATCTTGCGCTCCGGTTGTGGTGACATCTGCGCCCAGCAGGACCCGCGACCCATTGGCCGTGAGGGTGTCCACGGCGCCCGTACCACCGACCGCTGCGTCGATCGTCAGAGCCCTGCCCGCGTTCAGCGTCACATCGCTGCTCATCGCGCCTGCTGCAGCGTCAATCGTGCCGGTGATATCAATCTTGCCAAGCGCGGCTGCCTCAAAATCAGAGTTCAGCTGAAGCGGGGCGGAAACCTCAATCCGCGACGGACCTCCCAGGTCATTGGCATCACCCGTGTCGCGGTAGGAGACATTGCTTGCCGCTTCGCCTGCGCTCAGGACAATGCCGTTTTCGCTTTGTGTCGCCGTGGTAACCTGGCCGGTGACGGACAACAGCGCATTGGTGACATCAGCCTGCGAGGCGAGTGCCATATAGACATTGCGCCCATTGACTGTGCCGCCGATGACCTGCGCGCCGCTGCCCACGCGGGTTCCTTTGCGAATGATGATCTGGAGCGGGGAATTGTTGCGGTAGTTGACTGTGGCCTGCGCTGCGGTGACGAAGGCGACCTGATCGGTTTCAGTCGATGCTCCGGAAAAGCCGATATCACCTTCGCTGGTGATGCGCGGCGCGACCAGCAGCAGGCCATGATCCCCGCCCCGCAAGGTGATCTGCGCTCCAGCCTCGATATCGATCCCGGCGGTCTTGCTAACAGGGGATGTCAGCGTCGCTTCTGCAAAGTTAAAGCGACCATCATTGACCCCGCTGACAAAGGCACCATCACCCATCGGCAGGACCGATGCGACGAATGAACCCGTCTGAACCGCTCCAGTAGAGCCGATCAGAATACCATTGGGATTGAGCAGAAAGACCGAGATCCCCGCATCCGAAAGCAAGGAACCCGAAATGTCCGAGGGGCTCGGTGTTCCCGTCACTCGGTTCAGCACCGCTGCATCGCCCAGCGCGGTGAACGTCACCATGCTGCCATCCATGATGTTAAAGCTGTTCCAGTCGATCACGCTGGCCGCATTGGCATCCAGATCAACAGTCAGCGTGGTCGATGCGCCATCGATGACGGCGCTCTGCGCATCGCCTTGCGACAGCGTGACCGAGTTTGTGCCATCGTTGAAATTGATATTCGTGCCAACTTGCACTTCGGGCAGGTCTGGTGTGTTGACCATGATGGCCGGCGCGCCTTGCGCAGCGGCGGGAGCAGCGAAGCTTGCGAGCGTTCCGATCAGCCCGCTGGACAGCGCCAGCTTAACCCGGAAATCCCAGCATGAGTTCGACATAGCTTTATTCCCCCAAGTCTTGCAGCCGCGCGCCGCTTTGCGTCCTTGTCCCGTCCGGCTCACCCGCCCGGTCATTGTCCGAACCGGACCGTGAGTGACACCAGCACCCGATCGGTTGGCGGCGCTTGATCGATCACCAAAGCGCGGTCGCGCGGGCTGACATAGCTCACTTCAAGCCGCGCTTTGCCTGGCAGCGTCAAACGCACACCGCCGCCCACGCTTTCCAGATTGCGATTGGTTTCAAGCGAGGTCGGATCGAGATTGTCGAGCAGCACGAAATCGTGAAATGCGAACAATTGCGCCTGCACCTTCTGGCTCAGGCTTTTGGGCAGTGGCACCAGCGAGCGCAGCTCAGTTGTCGCAGCAAAGGCGCGGTCGCCATTGTTGGAACCCGGATCATACCCCCGCCCGGCAGACAGGTTGCCCAGCGAAAACTCCTCGTAATTCAGCAGCGGATCGTCGGTCCATTGGCCGCTGAATTTGTTGTAAAGGCTGAACTGGGACGAGATGAACAACTCGCTCTCCACGCCAGCGCGAACCACAAAAGCATCGGCCCGCGCATCGGAGCGAGAGGCTGGAATACCGTCTGTAAATGCGCCGCGCGCGCGGCTCGTCTGGCTTGGTTCAAGAAACTCAGTCGCGCCGAAAATATCAACGCCCTTGCGCAGCTCCAGCGTGCCGTTGACGCGCCATTTGGTCCTGCCGTTCTTGTCCACTTTGCGGAAGTCGCCAGCGCCCCGCAGGTAGAATATCCGCAATGCGTCTTCGCTGATGGGAACTGGCTGTGTCGCGTTGAGGGTGGTTACGGTTGAGGACTGGTTGACATAATCAAACCCGAACGCGAGCGAGAGATTGCTGTCCAGCGACCGTTTGAGCGGGCGGGTGAGATCGAAACCAAGGATCGTCGTCTCGGTCCGGAACTCGACACCGGGCAGGACCGGGCGCGATTCTGCAAATGTGGCACGCGCGCCAAGCGTCGTCCCGCCAGCATCCAGCGTCGCGATGTGGCCGATTTGGGAGATGATCTGCTCTTCGAAATCGAACGTCGAAGAGCCGCCCACATAGGTGATGTCGCCCATGCCGGTGAGGCCGTAAAACTCGCTGCGGATGTAGCCGACTTCGCGGCCCAGCGCACGGGCGTAATAATTCTGCGCGTTCAGCAGGACAGCGGCGGACTGGTACGACACGGAAAGGTCACCGATAACTTCACCCGGCTCAGTGCCCGCAGGGCTGAGCGAGAGGCGGATGTCCAGCCCCGGGATGTCACCGGCAAGCAACAGCAGGCTTTCCGCCTTGCGCTCATTAAGCGGCACCATCTGCTTGAGCCGCTCAGCCCGGTCGAGGACGATTTTTTCATACGGGCCCGCATCACCGCGCAGGCGCACTTCAACGATGCGCGCCGTGATCACATTGAGCCGAACGGTCCCGTCCTGAATCTCCTGCGGGGGAATTTGAATCGAAGCGACCCAGCCGTCCGCGCGCAGCGCTTCGTTTGCGGCATCGCGAATATCGCAGATGACGCTGACCGGCTGCGCGCCAGATACGGTTTCCACCCCAGCCAGTGTTTCAGCGATTTGCGGATCAAGCGCGGTCCCGTCAGGCTGCGCAAATTGCACGGCACTGATGGTGACGGACAGCGCGCTGTCGCGCAGCGGGCAATTGTCAGTTGCGGGCGCTTGCAAGTCGGAAGGCTGCTGAGCTTCTTCGAGTTCTTCGCCAATATCAGGCGGCTCAAGTTCCGAACGCGTCGGCTGCGGGCTTGCCTGCGCCAAGGCTTGATCTTGCGGAAAGGCAATGGCGGTCAATCCCAGCGCGAGCACGGCTGGCGCCTTTATCGATGTCATACGCATGGATCTTAAGCCCCCCGGCGACCCTATTAAAACACTTGCGCGACCGAATCGTTTTTTCGGTTATCTCTTATTAACCATCTGTCTAGCCCTTTCATCGGACAACGCAAAGACAAGACTTCTTTCATTTGCTGTAGTCTCGGAGAGATGGACTTGCGGTGTGTGATAAGGCAACGTCTCGCATGCGCGCTAAGAGCCAATGGATAAGAGCTGGGGGACAAGTGAGCCATCAATTTTCGCAACGCGACTGTTGCCTGAGCACGGGGCCACTATGAACACGGGTGGCGCTGCCGCTCGACTATCCGCCCGCTTGCCTAAAGTGCATGTGGAACGGGACTTTCTGGACCGGGCTGACCATGCCGCACTTCTGGCAGACACGCTGGCGCATGAGGCGGCGTATGAGCCGAGTCTCGTGACGAGGCACCGCGATGGTCAGCTTAAGCATGGAGAGATGGATGAGGATAAGCGACGGTCGCGGCGGCGGTCTCTTGAGCCAGCTTTGCGCGACCCGATCAAAGCGCGCATCGGTGAGCAGCAAGAAGCAATCACCGCGGCGACCGGTGTGCCCTTCCCCGGCACGCACGCATTCGAGATCGAAGCGGTACACAATGGTGACGGCGCGTTCTTTACCCGGCACATTGACACAACTTTCGGCGCCACTGCGCGCTTTCGCGTGATCAGCGCCGTGTATTACTATTTTGCACCCCCACAGCGGTTTTCAGGCGGAGCCTTGCGGCTGTATTCGCTGGATCAGACACAATCAGTGACCATAGAGCCCGAGGACAATATGATGGTCTTCTTCCCCTCAATATTCCTTCACGAGGTTCTGCCCGTGCATGTTTCCTCGCAGGCGTTCGAGGCCGGGCGCTTTTCTGTCAATTGCTGGATATTGCAGGCGGCCTGATGGTCTAACGCAGGCCGAGCTTTCGTTGGACGAACAACGCAATACGCAAGGGAAAGTAGAGCCACTTGACCCGTTCGTTCAGGTGGAAACGCTCCAACAATTCCCGATCATACACAAACTCGCGTCGCAGCGCGCGTCGATAGGCGGCATCTCGGCGCAGCTGCGCCAGATGGCGGCGATCGAGCGTGTTGGCGATGCTGGTATACCGCCGCTCCGCGCCGCACAGACGGCCCAGCGAAGCCTCGCGCAATGGCTGCAAGGCCGAGTCATCGCGCAGCTGTTGAGCAACCGATTGGGGCAGCGGGCATCCCCACAATTCATGCACCACAAGCAGCGCAAGCGCCGTGCAGCGCTGAGTCCCCAATTCCCATGATCGCGCCTGCATTCGCTCGACTTCGGCAGCACTGTGCCGGGCGACAAGGGCATGAATGTCCGCCACCCATTTGAGCCGGTGCCAGAGCGAAGTTGAGCCGTGCGCGCACAGATAGACAAACAGGTCATCCGGCGCAAAAACACGCAGCTGCATCCCGCCTAGTGAGTGGCGGTCTTTTGCATCTGCAAAACCCAGGCCGGGCAGCAGGGCATCTGGTGACTTCAACCGGTGGTGAAGCTCAACCACACAACCGCTTTCCGGATCGAACAGCGCGACATCCTTGGCGAGAGTGCGCCACAGGTCCAAACGCCAGCTGCCCTGAGGCGGCGGTGCCTTGTGAAGCTTGAGACCGCGCTGTTCCAAAACAGCAATGGCGCTCGCAAAATTCTCCCACTCGACAAGGATGTCGATATCCGAGCTGTGCCGGATGGCTGGATCAGCGAACACCATATCGCTGAGAACAGGGCCTTTCATCAGCATCGCCGCAATGCCGGCATCGTCAAGCATCCGCAGGAGGTTCACGCTCCGGGCGGACAGCCGCAAAGCTCTGGTCTGTGTTGCGCTCGCAGCCTCAGCCAAGTGCTCTGGCGGTTCAATTCCCGCATCGCGCAGACTTCGCACGGCAGGTACGATGAGATGATGCCGCTCTATGAGCCCGGCAAAGCGGCCCCAATCCCCGTTCAGTGTCTCGCAGGCCTGCGCAATGGCTGTGCGACGCGCGGCTGGGTCTTGCGACCAATGCGTGCACGCGAGCATAAGCTTGAAAGCCGCTTCCGCGCGATCAGCTTTCACGCGCGCACAATCGTCCTGAGTGTTTGCCGCATCGTCATATGCTGGCGAAGCACCGCACCACGGTGTAACCACAGCTCGCTTGAACCCCGCACACCGGCATGCTGCCAGCGGTAACCCATGCATGCGCTTCAAGCGCGGCGTCCGTATCATCCGCCTTTTTGCGCACTCCAAACACGACGACATGGTCGACCGACAAGATCGAAAGGATCATGCGGGCGATCAAAGCTTCGGCGTAGCATGTGTCTTTAAGCGGATGATAGCGAGCGGCGAGCTCCATCGCGCGTGCCACCTCTTTAATTCTGCCGATTGTCTTTGCTGACGGGTCTGCGATGCTCGCGCTTAATCCGCGATCATGACCAAGGAAGTGTGCGAGATAACAGATCGGCACCAACGATGTGACCGCAGAAAAAAGCCACACAAGCACCCAGATCACTGCCGTCAGAAGCAGTGTGCCAAGGGGCAGGCCCAAGGCTGTTCTGGCCTTGCGAAGGGCGATGGATCGCACGGAGGCTCGCTTTGCAGGCATTGCCTCGAAAGCATAGGTGCGAAACAACACTGGAGCAAAGGGCTTTCACATCGGCGCGCGTTGGGCTAGCTGATTGGCCCGTAGCCGAAGAGGTTTTTCACCCATTGCCACATCCAGTTCCGACCGAGCGCGGGGCGATTTATGGCCTTGTCGCGGCGAGTGATATTGCATTGCCCGAACTCGCGTCTGCTAATGCGCGTGCGGCTGCGCAGGTTCAGATATACGAAGGCGCGCTCGACTGGGCATCGCCCGACAATCCTCCTGAGGTCGAAGACTATTTGCGCGGAAGGCCAGGTGACATCCTGATCGATGTGCCCGGCAAACTCATGATGCGGATCATGAATGGGACGACGATTACCTATCAGCCTTACGTTGGCGTATGCGCCGCTGAACTGCGCGCCTTTCTGCTTGGATCCGGGCTTGGAGCACTGCTTGCCCAACGCGGTGCGCTGGTCCTTCACGCCAATGCCATCGCCATGCCAGACGGATCGGCGCTGATCTGCATTGGCGATTCCGGCGCGGGCAAATCAACCACCGCCGCTGCAATGATGCTACGCGGCTATGATGTGCTGGCGGATGATGTCTGCCCGATCGCGTCAGACGGAATGATTCATCCCGGCCTTGCGCGTATGAAGCTGTGGGATGATGCAGCCAGAAAGCTTGGGATCACAACGCACGGTCTTGAAAGGCTGCCGGGAGAGCGAGCCAAGTTCAACGTGCCGCTGCCAGCGTTGGCCAGCTCTGCACCGCGCAGACCGGGGTTGATCGTAATGCTGAACCCGGCCCCGTCCGATGCGATCACGGTGACCCCTTTGACCGGTGCCGACAAATTCGTAGCCTTGCGCAACAATATCTATCGGCCAGTGTTCAACCGCGCGCTGGAAAACGAGCCCGCATGCCTGAAACGCGTTTCAGAGATTGGCGCAGCGGCCGATCTCGTTTCGATCTCGCGCCCACGAGATGGCTTTGACATCGACCAACTGATCGACACGATCCTTGAATGCCACGCATCGTATCGCTTGTCAGACGCAGCCCAAGCAGGCATCGTTTGAGCGCTTTAGGGGATACTGAGATGACCAATTCGGCAGTTGCCAACGACGTTCCATACATCCGCGCGAGCGATGTTGTGGCGACCGATATGGACGGAGAGACCGTCATGATGGACGTGAATGATGGCTCGTATTTCGCGCTCACCGGCAGCGGCCCACTGATTTGGGAGAAGCTGGAAAAGCCGATGCAGATCAATGAATTGCTGACGGCCTTAGGCGAGGAATACGACACTGATGGCGTCGATGATTTGGAGGGCCTGGTGCGCGATTTTGTCTCCAAACTGCTGGAAAAGGGGCTGCTGAAGCCCGCTGGCTAGAGCGTATGTTCGCAGCCATATTCGCGCACGCCGGCAGCGCCCCACCCCAACAGGTGGTCCAAGGCGATGCGCTGATTGAAGCCCTCGCTCCGTTTGCTGCGCCCGATGTCGCAGGGCAATGGAGCAATTACGCGGCGCTGATCACACAGGCGCTTCATCACAACACGCCATCCTCGCTTGCAGAACGCACGCCGGAGGTCTGCCGCGAGACGGGTCGGATCATCGCCAGTTGGGTGCGGCTCGATAATCGCGCTGACTTGTGCAGCCTGCTGGGGTTGAAGGAATGCGCATCGCTGACCGACCCACAGATCATCTTGGCTGCGCATCGCGAGTGGGGGATCGAGTGCGCCGGCAAGCTGGACGGCGATTTCAGCTTCGTCATTTATGATCCAGCCCGCAAAGACGCGTTCTGCGCACGCGATGCGATTGGCGCCAAACCGTTCTTTTACGCTGAGACAAACACCCATTGCATCGCCGCGACCTCGATAGCAGCAATCAAACGGGTGGGCGGCGCGGCGTTCGCGCTCAACCTCAATTGGATCGCCTTGCACGCTGCGGACTTCGGCCCCGCCGAATTCAACACGGCCTATGATGGCGTGCACAAACTTGCGCCCGGACACTATCTGACAATCGCGGATGGCAAGCCGGGACAACCGCGACCTTATCATGCCTTCGATCTGGAAGCCCCGCATGCGGTCCATCGCGATCCCGTCTGGGTCGAGCGTTATCGCGCAGCGTTCGACATGGCAGTGGACGTGCGCGCGCGCAGTCATTTCCTGGTTGGTGCCGAAAGCTCCGGCGGCCTAGATTCAGCCTCGATCCTTGCGCGGCTGGTCAAGGTTTTGCCCCACGATCTTGATCGGCTGCACACCTTCTCATTGGTTGCGTTCGAACGCGAGGTCGGCTGGCTTTCAGAGGTCGAAGCGCAGCTTGGCCTCTTGCAGACCCAGCAGATTGTAGAGCCGGAAATGCTGGCTATGGACGAGAGCGTGGAGCGCGCCATCACCGCAATCGGCCACCCTCCTGAACATGGCCAACCGCTGATGACTGCGCCCTTCTTCGCCCGCGCGCAGGCCTTGGGAATGCGCAGCGTACTGTCGGGTTTTGGCGGCGACGACATTGCTACCAGCTATGCCAAGCACCTTATTGATGAACTGCATCATCGGCGCGAATGGCGCGCTGTCTTTGCTGAGATTGAGGGGAGCCCGTTGCGGCGTGGGTTGCGGTTTGCCCGCCGCCTATTCGAAGGTCCCCATGATCTGCATTCTGGCCCACGCGCGCAGCTCTCAGCCAAGCTCGCCGCTTCGTTTGTGTCAGAGGAATTTCTTGAGGACACCGGCCTGCGCAAACGGATGGAAGACTGGATTCTCCCCAATTTTGGCGAGGTCACGCTGAACCGGATTGCTGCTCTTTCGCCCGGTTTTGAACCAGGCCGAACCGCAAGACTAGAAGCCTCTGCACTGTTTGCCGCCACCTATGGTGTTGAATACCGCTTCCCCCTGCTTGACCGTGCCTTGGTCCAGCAATTCTTGCACACGCCTTCTATTGAGAAGCGGCGCGGTTCGATGGGGCGCTATCTCCATCGCAGAGCTATGATGAACGACATTCCCGACAGCATTGCCTGGCACCCGACGAAGGATGCGGGCCCTCCGCTTGAAGGGAAGCTGCGCGTCGCCTCCCACCCGGAGCTACCCTTTGAAGACTTGCCAGGTGCCCTGCGGGAAATTCTTAGTCGCCAGGCTTATAAGGCTGCGCAATCGCTGATCGCTCATGCACCCGATGGGCAAGACCACACGGTGATGCAGGCGAGCTACCTCATGTGGCATGTGCGACAATTGTGTGTCTGGCTACGAGAGTAAAATGGAAGTGGCTTGCGCATATTGCGGAGGCCTCAGACACACAGACGCGCCCTTGGCTACGTTCCATGTAGGCCGAAGGCATAATGATCGATCACGTGCGAATTGAAGCTGGCTCAAAAGCCATTTGCAAGACCCGAACTGATCGTACTGGAAATTACCGGGACCGGGTCAGCGGCTGTCCCCAATCCGACTGAGAGTACATTCCACGTGCCGTCCTGACCGCTCCATGCTCGGCGCGCGAACCTCATGTAAGCCCTTCCCTTGGCTAGCACGGCGGGCTAGGTAGAAATCCTAGAGCTTTTGGGGAAGACTATGACCGAGCAGACTCAGACTGAAAAAGGCGCCAAGAAGCCTTTCGTGAAACCTGAATTGCACCTGCTAAAGGTGAAGGGAACAGGAACAGGTCCATTCCCGGACCCATCCGAGTTTCCGACGATCCTTCAGATGTCCTGATTTCTTGATCCGCCCAAACTGCAGTCTTTGGGCTTTGGTGTAAAATCTACCTAATAGCGCACTGTCGAGCCATGCCTCGTCCGCGCTCGGCATTCGGCTGCCATTCAACCAGTCGAGACTGTTAGAAATTTGTCGCCAGAGTGATGAAGCGCAACGGCTTCGGCTCACTCCACGGCGTCTTTGCGGTCCAATCAAAGCGGTTATTTCCCGCTTTATCGCGTGGGGAAGCCAATCTGCATAAAGTTATTTCGCAATCGTGAGCGCAAAACGCGTTGGCATTGCCCCCGCATATTCGACAGCTCCACCATGAGCGCGAGCAATTTGGCGGGCCAATGAAAGCCCAACGCCTGAGCCGCCGGCTTTGGTTGTATGAAACGGCCTGAAGATGTGGGCCGCGTTGGCCGCGGCGACACCCGCACCATTATCACTGACGTCGAAAGTCAGGCGGGTCTCCTGCACTTGGCACGTGAGCGACACCTTGGGCTCTGGCTGATGAGACACAGCCTCTGCAGCGTTATGCAACAAAGCCCATAAAGCCTGATAAAGTTGATCTCGGTCGAAAGTCCAGTGCGCCCCAACTGCCGGATCAAGCGAGAAAGCAATCTTCGGCCAGTTGCGGGTGAAGCCCTGTTCAAGGTCACTCACAAACTCGGCGACATCATGCGAGTTCATTACCGGAGCGGGCAACCGCGCCAGTTTGCGATAGTCGCTCGCGAATTGCTGCAAACCCTGGGCGCGCCTCGCCAGTGGGCCTAGAATTTCCCGAAGCAGCTCAGCATCAGGTGAGTTGGCTGAAGCTGCGTCACGGGCGCTTTCAGTCAGGGAGACAATCGGCGCCAGTCCGTTCAGCAATTCGTGACCAAGGACCTCGATAAGCTCCGCGCTCGCTCGCGCTTCGGCGCGGCTTGTTTCGCTCTCGACATCGACCATTACAGCGAGGGTGAAATTGCTGTTTCGGCCATGCGCGTTTACGCGATCAATCCGCCAGCGATAGCCTTCGTAGTCCAGATGACTGGCGGCTGGATCAGTGAACTCCGGAGGCATGGGCAGGATCCTCATATCGGTTCCAAACAGGCGCCGGGCCGCGCGGTTGAGCGCATTCGCGCTCTCGGCTTCTAGCGCCACGAGGGGAGTTGGCGCAGCGTCAAGCAAGAGCCGGTGCAACACCGCCTCGCTGCCATCACCTTCGTTGTCTTGTCCCGCTGGAGGTTCCTCGATCATAGCAGGCGCAAGGCGTTGCGAATGCCACCACAACACGCCCCCCAGCCAAAAGAACACCAGCAAACAGAGCGCCAATGTGCCCCACAAACCTGCGCGCCATGCGAGGCTTCCGGCGACAGCCGTTGCAGCCATGCCGAACGCCAACCCTATGGCCCGCCATCCTGACTTAGAGCCCATAACGCTCCATCCGGCGGTAGAGCGCTGCGCGACTGAGGCCCAATGCGCTGGCGGCGTGGCTAATATTGTGACCATGTTCCTTCAACGCGCCTTCGATCAGGGCCTTTTCGGTGCGCTCCAGATCAAAGCGGCTGTTGTTGAGCGCGTCGGTCGCGTCGGGCTGCGGTGCGCTCGGGGCAGGAGCGAGCGCCAGAGCCTCCGGACAAATTTCGTCGCCATCGGCGAGCAGCAGCGCGCGCTCCATCGCGACTGCTAGACCCCGCACCTCATCCGACCACCGCGCATCTTTGATCGCCTTAAGAGCGGCCTCACTGAGGTGCGGTTCGGGTTTTTGATAGCGCTCGGCGGCGGCGCGCAAAAAATGGCGAGCGAGCAAGGTCACGTCTTCCCCGCGCGAGGCGAGCGGCGGCACCGCCACTTCGACCACCGCAATTCGGGGCAGCAGAGTAGGAGCAATCCTTGTGAGATCCTCTGCGATCGCGAGCGTTCTGAGACCTGTATGCAAGACTGTAAGCAAGCGTTCTTGCGCCATGTCGTCAATCTGATCGACGTGGCGCAAAATGACGCTTCCTGTGTGAGTTGAGAGCTTTTGCCATTGATCCTCGTCTCGCACGTCGACGCGCATGGGCTCTTCACCGGCATGCGGAGATAGAGCGTGAAGGACATCTGCAGCCAGCGTCCGCCCGCTTCCTGCCGGGCCAGTGATTGCTACGCCAGCCGCCGTTGGTGCAACTCTGCGGATTACATCGCGCAAGGCCACTATCGGCGCGCTTTCGCCCAGCAGTCTGGGCATCGCCTCAGGCGGAGAGGCGGGGGAAGTTGCGGACATTTGAGCCGACACAATGGGGCCGCGCGCAATGGCGGCTTCAACCCTCGCGATGAGGTCTGCGTTACTCCAAGGTTTGATAGCGAAATCGCGTGCGCCGGCCTGCATTGCCGAAATGGCGGTCCGCATGCCTCCATGCGCGGTCAGAACAACCACACAGGCCCCCGGATCATCGGCGAGGATCCGTTCAAGGCATTCAAGCCCCTCGGCTCCATCCGACCTACCGGGGCTGAAATTGAGATCGAGTATGATGGCGTCAAACCGGTGGCGCGCCAGCGTCGAATAGGCCGCTTGCGCGCCCTCAGCCCACTCAAGCGAGCGACCGGCCATGCGAAAGGCAATCTTCGCCGCGCGAGCAACCTCGGCGTTGTCGTCGATCAGCAGAATCGAATCGCAAGCCGGACTTGACATGGCGCCGCGCTGTCCGGTTTCGGACAGTGTGTCCGATGGCGGACGCTCTGACATGATCGCCTTTCCAGAAAATCTTTTATTCATAGACGTTTAGGTATTTTCCTTGCGATGCGCGATACTGTTCGCATGATGAACGAAGTCGTCCTCGAAGCCAATCCATCTTCACGTGCACACCCAGGCGGCGCAATGGACCGCCTTATCGCTCAGCAAACGCCAGTTTGGTGGAAACGGCGCGCCGTCCAAGCCATCCTCGCTGGTCTCGCTCTGGCGCTATGCCTCTGGCTTATTGTTCCGGAGCGCGGATCGACCGATGTCTCGTCCTCCGAGATCACCATCGGCGCGGTCGAGCTTGCCGCTTTTGACGATTACCTTCCCGTGCGTGCCTCGGTCGTACCTGCGGTAACGCGGCTGGTTGGTGTGATGAGCGGCGGACAAGTTGACACGCTTTTGGCGCAGGACGGAGCGATGGTGATGCAAGGGGAACCGCTGGCCACCCTCGCCAACCCGGAATTGCGGCTTCAAGTGATGACTCAAGAGGCGCAGATCGCGAGCCAATTGGGCGGCCTTGCCGGGGAAAATCTTGGCATTGCGCGAAGCCGCTCGGATCGCGAAACGCAGCTTTCGCAGGCAGAATACGATCTCATCCAGGCGCAGCGCGAACACGACACCCGCAAGCAATTACATGACCGGGGCTTTATCTCGGATGGGGGAATGGACAAGTATATCGTAGCGGTCGCGTTTCAGCGCGAGCGCGTGGCGCAACTGCGCCAAACCAGCACCGCAGCGCGCCGGTTTACCCAAACGCAGAGCCAGCGGCTTGAAGAAACCCGAGCGCGTCTTGAGACAACCCTCAACGCGCTGCGTGCCAGTCTTGACGCGCTGGTCGTGCGCGCGCCTATGGCCGGTCGGCTTACCAACTTCGATCTTCAGCCGGGTCAAACGCTCAACCCCGGCGATGAAGCGGGGCAGGTCGACAGCGAAAGCGAGTGGAAACTCCACGCTGAGGTTGATGAATTCCACCTCGACCGGCTTCAAGTGGGCCAAGCGGCGGTAACAAGCGACGGAGCGGCCATGACAGTCGCGCGGGTTTTGCCCACCGTCAGCAATGGACGCTTTCGGATCGAGCTGACCTTCACCGATGTGGTCGAACAACAGCTTAATCGAGGCCAAACGCTGGACGTGCGAATCACGCTGGGAGCTACAAAGCAAGCGGTGATCGCCCCGGTGGGCGGGTGGCTGAGCGAAGCTGGCACCAGTGTCTTCGTATTGGATAAGAGCGAAAGCCAGGCGCGCCGGCGCGCAGTCAAAATGGGGCGCCGAAACCCGCGCCAAATCGAGATCCTTTCAGGCCTTGAGCCGGGAGACCAAATCATCACCACCAATCTGTCGCACATCTCCAGCGACATCCTGAACATCCGATAAGCCGCCAAGGGAGGGCAAATCATGATCCAATTGCAGGAAATCGAGCGCCGATATGTATCGGACGAGGTTGAAACGACCGCGCTAGCAGGAGTCGATCTCGAAATCGCAAGGGGAGAGTTCGTGGCCGTCATGGGGCCATCGGGCTGTGGCAAATCAACGCTGCTTAACACGCTTGGCACGATTGATCGGCCGTCGGATGGACGTTATCTGTTTGCCGACCGCGATCTTGCGCAGCTGCCGGAAAAAGAGCTCGCCCGGTTTCGCGCGGCAGAGCTTGGCTTTGTGTTCCAGAGCTTCAACCTGATCGATGAGCTGACGATTGAGGAGAATGTCGCCCTCGGCTTAGCCTATCGCAAGAACGGCAGCGATCGCAAAGCACGCGTATCAGCGGCGATGGACCGGATCGGCATTGCTCACCGCGCGCGCCATTTCCCGCACCAGCTATCGGGCGGTCAGCAACAGCGCGCTGCTATCGCAAGAGCCATTGTCGGCGATCCCAAGCTGATCCTTGCCGACGAGCCCACGGGCAATCTCGACAGCGCCAATGGCGAGCAGGTGATGAACATTCTGGGCGCTTTGAACGAGGATGGTGCGACCATTGTCATGGTGACACACTCGCCAAGCCACGCCGACATGGCAAAGCGCCGGATCGATATGCTCGACGGAAAAATCGTCGCCTCAGCGGAGCGCGCGCTATGAACCGGTTTGCCATCATGTCGCTCTACCGCTCTTTGACGCGGGACCAAGTTTACGCAGCGCTGAACATTGGCGGGCTGGCGGTTGGGATGGCCGCTGCGATCATGCTTACCTTGTTCGTGCGGTTCGAGACCAGCTTTGAAAAATGGCTGCCCGACTACGGCGAGATTTATCTAGTGCAGACCGATATGCGAGCGCCCAATCAGCCATTCAGCGGGCGGCATCACTATACTATGGGCGGACTGTTGGAGCAGATACACGAGGATTTTCCGGGCATCACTGGCACTCGGCTGGAACCGCAAGGGGTATCGGTTATCGAGGACGGCGTTGCAGTTGAAGAGGACATGAAGCGTGTCGACGACAGCTTCTTCGATGTCTTCGACTTGCCAATGGTCGCTGGTGAAGGCCGCGGGGCCTTGTCTGATCCCACCAACATCCTCGTGTCGCAAGACGTTGCGCAGCGCTATTTCGGCACAGAGCAGGCGGTCGGCCAAAGCCTTACAACATTGCTGGATGGTGAGCCGCGAGCGGTTCGAGTTGCTGGGGTCTTTGCCGATTTGCCCGCGAACAGCGACCTGGATTTCACAATGCTATCTCGGTTGCCCGACGATATCGATTCCCCATGGTGGCGCAATTGGGGCAGCACGTCGCTCCAGACCTTTCTTCGTTTTTCAACCAAGGAGGAAGCCCAGCGGTTCGATGCCGCAACCAATGCGTTCGTCAATCAGCGCGCCGCCAGTTCCTATGGCGAGAATGCGAGCGAGAATATTGGCATAAACCTGTTGCCGATCACTGATTGGCACCTGACGCCGCAGGGCCGCGGGCCTGACAGCCGTCGTCAGACTGTTGTCACGCTGGGAGTGGTTGGCTTGCTCACGCTGCTCATTGCGATCGTCAACTACATCAATCTCGCCACCGCAAGGGCCGCTCTGCGAGCCCGCGAAGTGGCCGTCCGCAAGGTGGTGGGAGCCGGACGCGCATCGCTTATTCGTCAATTCCTGGCCGAGGCGATTGGAACCGTGGGCTTGGCCGGTCTTCTGGGTCTGGCGCTGGTCGAGCTCGCGCTGCCCTTCGTCAACGCGGCGGGCGGGCTGGAGCTGACGTTGCACTATGTCGGACGCGAGGGCGTTTTGCTGCCGCTTGTTCTGGTTGTGCTTGTTATTGGTTTGGTGGCGGGCGCTTACCCTGCGTTCGTGCTCTCGCGCTTCCGTCCCGCCAGCGTTCTCGCTTCCGCCAAAACGCCGGGCGGGGGGCGAGCGGGTACCCGCGTGCGCCAAACGCTCGTCGCGGCGCAGTTCGCTCTCGCGATCGCTTTCATGATCGGAACCGGCGTGCTGTTCGCGCAAGTCCAACACTTGCGCGACGCTGACTTGGGATTTGCTCGCGAAGGATTGCTGCTGATCCCCGCAATCAGCTACGCCGAGGACGAAGCGCAGCGCAGAGCCATCCGCGCTCGCTTGGAGGACATTCCAACGGTCCGCTCAGCAGCACTCAGCGACAATTACGCAGGCGGCAGCGGCAACAACAATGTCGATACATTCAGCGAGAACGGCGGCCCGTCCATTTCCGCGCGTCGGATCGCCGTGGGCCCGGATTTCTTCGAGACCTATGGTTCTGAGCTGCTTGCCGGGCGCTATCTCGGGACTGAGCATGGTTTCGATGACGCGACCGGCCTCGAATGGGAGCAGCCACGCAATGTCGTCATCAACGCGCTGCTTTTGCGCACGCTGGGCTATGATGATCCGGCGGATGCAATCGGCAAAGAGTTTGGCAAAGGCGCGCCCCCGCGCACAATTGTCGGTGTTATCAACGATATGCGGTTTCTCTCGCCGCGTGAGCCCATCGATCCCACATATTACACCTACTACGAAAACCCGAGGTTTGGCGGTTTGACCTTACGCTTCACCGGAGATCCGCAATCCACCATCACCGCCGCGCGTGAAGCCTGGATTGGTGTCGCCGCCAACCTCCCCTTCGAAGCGCAGACCGGCGTTCAAAGCCTCCAAGAATTCTATGAAGAGGACGATCGCGCCGCGCGTCTGTTTGCTATCGGCGCGGCGCTGGCAGCGCTGATCGGCATAGTCGGTCTGTGGGGTCTCGCGTCCTTCAACACCGCGCGCCGTGTGCGCGAAATTGGCATCCGCAAAACGCTTGGCGCTTCGCAAAGCGATATTGTCCGTCTTCTGGTAGGGCAATTCCTGAAGCCGGTCCTGATCGCCAATCTGATTGCCTGGCCGCTTGCCTATCTGGCGATGAGCCGCTGGCTCGCGGGATTTTCGGACCGTATCGACTTGTCACCATGGTTCTTCATCGGCGCGAGTGTGATTGCGCTCGCAATCGCTGTGCTCACGGTGATTGGCCAATCCCTGCGCGCCGCTCGCGCAGAGCCTGCCTGGGCGCTCCGCCACGATTGAGACTAGGTCGAGACACGCGCCATTTTTACGCAGAAGGAATATACATGGCCTTCAAATCCCAAAACCTTGCGTCCGCTTTTGCAGTCAGCCTCGCACTATGTCTTTCGGCAAACGCCCCCCAAGAGCCAGAGGCCGAACTTTCTATTGAGGTGATCAAAGGTCAGGTAGATGCGCGATAGCGACTTGGAAGCGTTCGTAGCTTCAGGGGAGCGGGTGAACACGGGTGGAGGTAAGCCTCAAGATCCATTTGCGATGCGGTTACCCTGTGGTTGCCGCCTGCACCTCCACTACCGCCTGAGAGATGTGCGATGTGTCTTTCGCTTGTCTTTCAGGGGGATGGGTGGTGAGTCCTGCTGGGTTCGAACCAGCGACCTACTGATTAAAAGTCAGTTGCTCTACCGACTGAGCTAAGGACCCCCATGGTGTGGGTTCGCGCCATGCTGCGGTGCTTGCATGCATCGCGGAGCGCTCCCCTAGAAACTGGACCGCCCGGGGTCAAGCGCCTGCTTGCGCTTTGCGTATGGGTTAGGGGCGGTGGGTTACCCGTCTTTATGCGCGGTTGCCCAGTGTTCGGCGATTTCCCGGTTGCCCGGTGCTTTCTCACGCGCCTTGGTGAGGAGCGCTTTGGCTTCCGCCGGATTGCTGCCTTCCTTCCACAACGCCCAGCCGAGCGTGTCGAGAATTTGCGGACTTTCGGGCGCCTGTGCCAGCGCGCGGCGCGCCAGTGAGACAGCGGCTGAATGATCGCTCAGCTTTGACTTCACCGCAGCCGCATTGTTCAGCAGCATTGGATTTTCCTTGCCCGCGCCCTCAATCAAAGGCGCGTAGATCGCGTCTGCCTTGGCCCAATCGCCCGCACGAATGGCAGCGCCTGCCTCGCGCATCGGCTCGGCAATATCGGGCGCCTCAGCCCGCGCGGCGAGCTTTTGCTTGATCGCGGCAACATCACCATTTCCGGTTGCTGTGGCAAGCTCCAGCGCCAGAACCAGCGCGCCGCCATCGGCCTGAGGGTCATCGAGCACCGGGCGGATCGTGGCCCAGGCGTTGGCCAGCTCGCCGGTTTCGGCATAGGCTTCTGCCAGGATGCGGCGAGCCAGATAATCCTCAGGCTGCTCCTCGACATAGAGTTTGAGCGGCAGGATCGCAGAGGCGTATTGACCGCGCGCCGCGTCGATAAAGCCGCGTAGCCTAGCAAAGCTTGAATCGCTCGCAATGCTTGTCGGGACTTTCTCAATCAGCTCAAACGCACGGTCGATCTCGCCGGCATCGTAAGCCATTTGCGCGGCAAACAGCAGCCCGATGGGATGCGGTTGTCCGGCTTGATTGGCTTTGTTGATCCAGTTCCCCGCTTCACCTTCATCGCCGCGATCGCGCGCAATGGCGGCCATGGCCAGCATCGCTGTTTGATCCGTCGGTCGCGCTTTGAGGACAGTGGTGAAATGGGCCTGAGCGGCTTTCAGATTTCGCTCCCCCATCGCGATTTGCCCGGCGAGCCGGTGCGCTTGGGGCACAGGCGGATCAAGGGCCAGGACAGGCTCCACGCGAGCGGCGGCATCTTGCGCCTGACCCAGCATCAGCAGGCGTTCCGCATCGACGGTAACCAGACGGGGATCATCGGGGAATTGAGCCAGACCTTCATCCAGCTTATCAGCCGCCAGATCGCCATTTCCGCTCGCCAGCCCGTATGCAATCGCAGCCGTATAGGCCAGCGGCACATCATAGATCAGGCTGTCGACCGCCCTCTTGGCCGCGCCCAGATAATTCGCGCGCACCTGCGCTTCGGCGAGCTTGGCGCGCGCCAGGCTGGAGCTGGCCGGGCCTGCGACCACGCGTTCATATTCGGTGATGGCGCGATCCGGATTGCCCAGCGCCATGGCGATATCACCGGCAAGCATTTGCACTTGCGGATCATCAGGGCTGGCAGCCAAAGCGGCCTCGATCATTTCCATGGCCGTGCGCGGTTCACCGCTTGAAAAGGCGGCTTGGGCCGCGCCAAAGGGATCGCTGGGGGCGGTGTCGCATCCGGCCAGAACAGGCGCGAGACACAGCGCGGCGGCGAGCGCCGGGCTGGCCGCGCGCGAAGGCAAGAGGCTGCGCAGTGAGGGGCGCGCGCCAAGGCGGGGGAGCGGGAGCTGGAACATCATGCTGAGCGCTTTAGCGCAAGATGCTTAACAGCGCGTTTGAGCGACGTGGCTGCGAAAGGCGGTGTCGAACTGTTTTACACTCAGGTTCCGGGGGTCAGAGCCGTTAACCTTTACGACGCCCAGAAACCGGGGCTTTTCACATTTTTGGCACGCCATTTGCTGTCTTGTGTTTACCACCGTTCGGGATCGCCGGGCGGCACAGCACCAACGAACACTTCCTTTGCGTTACGGGGGACCAAAAATGGCAAACTGGACTAAGACAGCTGCGATTGCGCTTGCCGCGACCAGCATTGCCGTCGCCGCTCCGGCTTCGGCAACCATCTTCGAATACAACATGACCAATGGTGACGTGCTCACCATTGACACCGCCAACGGCTCGGGAACCTGGAAAGGTTCCAGCATCGATCAGAGCTTCACCGGTGATTTCAGCAGCTTTCAGGGCGGCCCGAACCCCAGCTTCATGGGCGAACTGACCAGCCTGACCGGCTTCCGCATCATCGGTGGCAAGCAGGTCACCGCGACCAACTTCAACAATGGTCGCTTCCACCCGTTCAAGCTCAAGACGAAGTCGGGCAACCGCTTCAACCTATGGGCTTGGTGGGGCGATCCTGTCGTGTCGGGCGACTATGTACGCAAGATCGGCAGCTTCAAGGTCATCCCGCCGGTTGACGTTCCGGCTCCGGGTGCGCTCGGCCTCTTCGGTCTCGCACTGGTTGCGCTCGGCTTTGGCCGTCGTCGCCGCAAGGCCGCTGTCGCCTAAACGATCACGCGAATCTGCTTCGCGCCTTTGGGCGCGTCGCAAATGGGGCGTCCAACCATGGTGCGGTTGGGCGCCCTTTTTCGTTGCGCTACCTTGTCTTGCGAGGCTTGCGCAGGCGCGCGTGCAGCTGGCCGACAGTGAGCCCGCTCAAAGGATCGTGCCAATGCCGCGCGATGGCACTGGCGGGCTGCAACACAAACTCGCGCGTGCGAAAGAGTGTGTGCGGGATCGACAGATGCGTTGCGTCCCATATCCCGCCGCTCCACAGGATTATATCGAGGTCCAACGCCCGCGCCCGCCAGCGCGCGCCGCGGCGTTGATCTCTATCCCGACCAAAGGAGCGCTCGACCGCCTGCAGCAGCGCCAGCAGGTCTGGCGGCGCGAGCGTGCTTTCAGCCAGCACCGCGCCATTGGCATAGCACCGCGACGAGGGGCCGATGGGCGCAGTCTCGATCACCGGCGCGGTAGCGGTGATGGTGAGGCCGTGCTGTTCCAAGGCTGTGCCCGCTGCCCCGAGCACGCGGCGCGGCCCGCCGATGCCGGGCACCCGCATGTTTGAGCCCAAAGCAATCAGATAGAGGTGGCGCAAAGCGGCGTCAGATATCCTGCGCGATCCGGCCATAAAGCCCCGGTCGGCGATCACGGAAGAAGCCCATGCCTGCGCGATGCTTGGCCGCCTGCGCCAGATCGAGAGTGGCGACCAGCGCGCCGGTCTCCTGCGCTCCGAATGCTTCGATCAGATCGCCCCATTCATCGCTGATGAAAGAGTGCCCGTAAAAACTCTGCGCGGCGTCGTCTGGACCTTCCGCGCCGATCCGGTTGGCGGCGATCACGGGCATGCAATTGGAGACCGCATGGCCGATCATCGCGCGCCGCCACATGCGGCTCGTGTCGAGATCAGCGTCATAGGGTTCAGAGCCGATCGCGGTGGGATAGAACAGCACCTCAGCGCCGTGCAGCGCCATAACGCGGGCGGCTTCGGGATACCATTGGTCCCAGCAAATCCCGACGCCGATGGTCACCGGCTGCCCGGCATCGCCGGGCACATTCCAGACCTTGAAGCCATCATTGCCGGGGCGGAAGTAGAACTTTTCCTCATAGCCCGGCCCATCGGGAATGTGGCTCTTGCGATAAGTGCCCATGATTGCGCCATCGGGTCCGATCATCGCCAGCGTGTTGTAGTAATGGTGCCCGTCGCGCTCGAAGAAGCTGGTGGGGATCGCAACTTTGAGCCTTGCGGCCAGTTCCTGCATCGCGATGACGCTGGGGTGCTCGGCGGTGGGCCGGGCCATCGCGAACATCGCCTCGTCTTCCTCACGGCAGAAATACGGACCGGAGAACAACTCTGGAGGCAGGATCAGCTTTGCGCCTTGCGCCGCCGCCTGTTCCACCAGCGCCGCGGTCCGGGCGATATTCGCAGCTTCGTCTGTCTCGCCTAGCGCAAGCTGGAGGGCGGCAACCGTGATCGTCGTCATGCGCCGCCCGCTAGCCTTATTCGGGCTTCTTGAACAGCAGCGTCATACGGTCGCTCTCACCGACTTCGGCGTATGTTTCGCGGTCCTCGTCGCCCTTGGCGTAGCTGGGCGGGAGGGTCCAGACGCCCGCTTCATAGTCGGCGGTGTCCTTGGGATTGGCGTTGATCTCGGACGCTTCGACCAATTCAAAGCCCTTGCCTTCAAAGAAAGCGACCAGTTCGTCCTGTTTGAGATAGCCCTTGCTGCCATCGACATAATCAGCGGGTGCGTCGGCTTTCGCGCGGTGCTGAACAACGCCAAGCAGGCCGCCGGGCTTGAGCGCTGCAAACAGCGCCTCAGCCTCAGCATCGGCGATGCCCCAATTCTTCAGATTGTGCATCATCCGAATGACCAACGCACGGTCGACTGTGCCTTTGAGATCCTCAGGGATTGCATTGCCGAAGTAGAACGGCAGCTTCTCTGCTGGAATGCCGATCGCTTCGGATTGTGTGGCAGAGAACGTCTCACCGCCTTCGCGCACCTGGGCGACGAAGTCTTCACCCAGGTCCGCTGCAGCCTCCGGAGCGAAGCCGACGCCGACATACTGGCCTTCATCAACGAGGTATGGTGCCAGAATGCGCGTATACCAGCCACCGCCCGGCGCGTACTCGATAACCGTATGCGTCGGCTCGACCTGAAAGAAAGCGAGCGTTTCTGCCGGATTGCGGAAGGCGTCGCGCGCTGTGTCATCCGCGCGCAAATCCGCGCTCAAAACCTCAGCAAGCTTCGTGTTTTCAGCAGCGGTTTGCTCGCTGCCAGTCTCCGTCACGGTCTCAGTGGGCGTGCACGCGGCAAGCGCAAGCGCGCTCACCACAGCTAAGTTGGCATACTTCATGATCGTGATCCTTCCCAATCCGCTCAGCTGGCTTTCTTGAACAGCAACGTCATGCGGTTGCTTTCACCGATGGCGAGATATTCGGCGCGCTTGGGGTCGTCCTTGCCGGTGGCGAGGATCGGAGGCAGCGTCCAGACGCCGTTTTCCCAATTGGCGGGGTCTTTCGGGTTCATGTTGATGTCGCTCTCAGCGGCGAGTTCAAAGCCGTTTGCCTCGAAGATCGCAATAACATCCTGCTTGCGCATATAGCCGCGCTGGCGGGCGCCGTAATCGTCATAGCTCGCGCCTTCAGGGGCCATGTGCTGGACCACGCCGACCATGCCGTCATCCTTGAGCATTTTGCGCGCCGCCTTCAGCACGACGTCTGTGCTGTTCCCGATGTTGAGGCCGTGCATGGACCGGAAGATCAGCACGCGGTCGACAGTGCCAGCGACATCCTCAGGCATTTCGTCGATTTCGAACGCGGCAACATCGTCCGCTTTCGCGCCGGTCATTTCAGCGACGCTGGCCTTGAACCGCTCCGTCCAGCCTTTTGAGCGGGCTTCCTGCGCGCGGGTGCGATAGGTGCGGCCGTCGCTGTCCTGATTGACAGCGAGATATTTGCCAGCAGGCATGATGTAAGGCGCAAGCACGCGGGTGTACCAGCCGCCGCCGGGGCCAAATTCGGCGACCGTCATAGTCGGCTCGACACCAAAAAAGCTAAGCGTTTCGACCGGGCGGCGATATTTGTCGCGCTCCCCATCATCGCCGCGTGCGTCGCTGGCGAGCACCTCTTCAAGCTTGGGCGCGCTCTTGTCCATATGCGCATCAGCGAGCGCGGGCACGGTGAAAGCGACGCTCGCGGCGAATGCGGCGATCGGGGCAAGCAGGAATGTGGGCTTCATGGGCGTGGTCCTCTCATGGCGTGAATAGCATTATGTGTGTCCTGACGCGGTGACAGCGCGATGACAAGAGCCGACCGACCAAACGCAGGTCTGGTCTTGAGCGGCACAGCGCCTACATTCCTCACCAAAGGAGTGATGCACAATGGAACAAGCGATCATCGCGGGCGGGTGCTTTTGGTGCACAGAGGCGGTTTTCAAGGATGTGGTGGGCGTGAGCGAAGTTGAAAGCGGCTATATTGGCGGCGAAACGGCGAACCCGACTTATCGCGAAGTGTGTTCAGGGCGCACCGGCCATGCCGAAGGCATTCGCGTGGGTTTCGATCCGACGGTGATCTCGATCGCGGAGATCTATGATGTTTTCCTCGGCACGCATGATCCGACCCAGTTGAACCGGCAGGGCAACGATATAGGCACGCAATACCGCTCCGCGATCTTCCCGCTCTCAGCCGATCAGGGCGAAGCGGCAGAGGCGGCAATTGCGCGCTGGAACGCTGAGAATTCGGGCAGAGCGGTGACCACTGTGGAAGGCCTTGAAGACGGCGCGCAATCGAAGCCGTGGTATCCAGCAGAGGACTACCACCAGGAATACTGGGACGGCGAAGGCCAGCGCAATCCCTACTGCCTCGCCACGATCCCGCCCAAGATCATGAAGCTGCGCAAGAGCTTTCAGAAGTATGTGAAGGCCTAAGAGGCGCGCGCCGTCACAGCGCGAAATACACCGCCGCAAGGCTCGCCATGAGAATTATGGCCAAGATGTTGAGCGAGCGCATCGCCGCGGAAGGCCGCGCGTCCTCGTCCAGCGCGCAACGGGTCATCACCAGATGATTGAGCGTGGCGACAATCGGCGCAAACACGAACGATGCGCTTGTGGCCAGATCGAGCAGTGCGGTGAAACTGCCGGGCAACCCAAACAAGATGACGCCGGAGGCCAGAACGCCGCCCACAAGGGCGAGGCGGTAGACGGTTTTGAACGACGCTTCGCTCTCATCTCCTGAGGCTTGCTGCCACAAGGCGGTGACAAACCGCCCGCCAATATCGACCGCAGCCAGAACCGTTGTCACCATTACGGAAAGGGCGGCGATCGCGGCCAGCACTGCCGCTCCGCCTCCCAAAGTGGAGCTGTAGAGCGAAATGATCTGGCGGGCGAAACCGGGCGCGCTGGTCTCGGGCACCACGCCATTGGCGTTCATCACGCCCGCTCCGATGATGCAAAAGCACAGCGCCAGAAACACCGTAAGCGCGTATCCGCCGAAGAAGGCGATCCGCGCCTCCTTGAGGCTTGTGGACGCGTGCGCGGCCTCATCGCGCTCCGCTTCCGCCTGCCACATGCTCGAAGCGACCGACACATCCAGCGCATTGGGCATAAATCCCACCAGCGCCACCACGAACAGCAACGCCTTGGGCTCGGCCACCCAAGCGGTGTTTCCTAAAGTGCCCCAATCAACCTTGGGAAGGACCAAAGCGGTCACAACCAGCGTCGATGCGACCAGAAAGGCGACCAACACGCGGTTGATTTTGTCCAGCCAATCATACCCGCCAGCCACCAACAGCGACGCTGATGCGACTAACACTCCGAACGCGACCGGTTGCACCGGCCAGTCCAAGTCGAAGACAGCGATCAGGATTCCCGCCGTCGCCGATGAAAGGGCCGCGAAAATGATCAGCGCGATGGGCAACGCAAAGGTGGCAAACAGCACCAGCGCCCAAGCGCCGAGTTCCCGATAACCCGCCACCAGCGACCGCCGCGCCGCGTGGCCATAATCCACGCCAAAGCGGAACGCAGGGTAGCGCAAGACACACGCTGCCAAAATGACAACGAACAGCGCCAGCCCATAGATCGCGCCCGCGCGAGTCGATTGCACCAAGTGCGAAGTTCCGATGGCGGTGCCCGAAAAGAGCAAGGCCGGGCCGATTGCGCGCCACATCGATTTATCCCCCTGATCGTTTTAATGGCACGCGCTTTGCGCCTTGGATAGGGTGGCTAGGGTTTGGTCCACCGCGCGACGAAGAACCCATCGAGCCCGCCCTGCTCGGGCAGCATTCCAGGATGAGTGCGCAGCCATCCTTCAGGCGTCGGGTTGAGGCCATCAGGCAACTCGTCGGCCCCAATCGGCATCCGCTCCAATCCAAAGCTCTGCTCGATCCACGCGGCCTGCTCCTCGCCCTCCTCAGCTTCGAGCGAACACACCGCGTAAACGAGGACACAGCCCGGCTGCATCCATTCGACCGCGCGGTGGATCAGCGATTGCTGGATTTCAGTCATCTCGCCGATCTGACGCGGGCCGATGCGGTGGAGCACATCGGGGTGGCGGCGACACGTGCCGGTCGCAGTACAGGGCGCATCAAGCAGGATCGCATCGAAGCGTTTGGCGGGCACATAGGACAGCGCATCGGCTTTGACGATTTCGGCTTCGAGCGCGGTGCGCTTGAGGTTCTCGCGCAGCATTTGCAGCCGCTTGCCGCTCACATCGAGCGCGGTGACCTGCCAGCCCGCCGCCGCGAGCGCGAGCGTCTTGCCACCCGGCGCGGCGCACAGGTCCAGCACGCGCCTCCCATCGCCCGCTCCCAGCAAACGCGGCGGCACTTGCGCGGCGAGATCCTGCACCCACCACGCGCCTTCCTCAAAGCTCGGCATCATCTCGATCGGCGTGCCGCGCGGCATCCGGATATGACCGGGCGCAAGGCTGACACCGCCCATCGCCGTAGCGCGCTCAGCGGTCTCACCGGGATCACGCAGCGCCAGATCAACCTCAGGCGGATCGATGAGACCGGGCGCGATGGCCGCCGCGCGCTCGCCCCAGCGTATATGCAGATCATCAGACAGGGTAGGGGCATCGGGGAGCGCAGGCTCAGCCTTCATCAGCGTCGAGAAAACGCCATGCGCCAGCCTGCGCGGACCGCCTGCGAGCAGCGGCAGGCCGGTGGCGATCACTGCGTGGGGCGGGGTTTCCAACCGCAGCGCCTGCGCCAGCATCAGGCGCAGCACCATGCGCGGCTTTGCATCATCGGGCAGACGTTTCTTTGTGGCGCTGTCAATCAGCGCGTCGAGATCGGTCAGCCAGCGCAAAGTCTCGCCCGCAATGGCGCGCGCCAAGGCCTGATCAGCAGGCCCGCGCACATCGCTGAGCGCTGATGGGCCCGCCTGCTCAAGGGTCTCGCCGCGACGCATCACAGCGTCGAGTAGTTTGAGCGCCGCCCGGCGCGCATGAATTCCAGTCGGAGTAGCCATCGCCCCCGGCCCTAGCGCTGTGCGAAACCAAGCGCCAGCGTGGGCGTTAAGTGATTATGACAAAGAAAAAATCTGACGCTGCCAAGAACTTCAAGAAACCCGCGCACTGGACCAATGACCCGCCGCCCACGCCCAAAGCGGTCGATCCGCTGAAGGATGAGCCACGCGAGCTGTCTCCCACGCGCTACGGCGATTGGGAGCGCGAAGGCATTGCATGGGATTTCTAGGATAGGTGCAAGTCCCCGCGCAGGCGGAGACTTTCTTCAAGCCGCGCATAATTCCGAGAGCCCCCCGCATTCGCGGGGGCTCGCTCCGGCTTAGACCGCGAAACGAAGCCTTTGAGCTTCGCAAGCGCGACCGCGCGCCCGCAGGTGCCCCGCAGCTTCAGCGAAGGGAACAGCACCGAGGATGCCCGCCCGGAGGGTGGGCCAAGTTTAAAGCGCCTTGAATGTGACTTTCAGGCCATCCTTGGGCTGTGGGATCGGCCATGCCTGCCAGTCAGGCTTGTAACCCTCACCGGTCGTCGGCTCGATCCGGTATTGCTGGAGCAATTGCGCCACCAGCACCTTGATCTGCATGTAAGCGAAGTGCAGCCCCAGACACATATGCGCGCCGCCGCCAAACGGGACCCACGCATATTTGTGGCGCGCCTTCACCTGGTCCGGTGTGAAACGCATCGGGTCAAAGGCGTAAGGGTCGTCCCAATAGTCCTCGGAATGGTGCGTCCAGTGGATGTTGATGCCGCACAGCTGACCTGCCGGAATGCGATAGCCGCCAAACTCAAACTCACGCAGCGCGCGGCGCGGCATGGATGGAACGGGGGCGATCAGGCGCAGCACTTCCTTGAACACCATTTCGGTGAGCTCAAGTTTGGCAAGGTCATCATATTCGAGCGGGCGCGGCTTTCCCCCAGAGCCGATGACGCCATCCGGGCCGCCGGTTGTTGCGAAAACTTCCTCACGCAGCTTTTCCTGCCATTCCGGCTTGGTCGCGAGGTGATAGATCAGCGAGGTGGCTGATGAGGTGATCGTGTCATGCGCAGCCATCATCAAAAAGCTCATGTGATCGACCACCTGATCGACCGGCAAAAGCGAGCCATCTTCGCGTGTGGCGGTCGCAAATTGGCTGAACATGTCCTGCCCGCCGCCTTCGGCCCGGCGCCGGTTGGTCTCACGCGTCAGATAATCGACCATATAAGCGCGCCCATCGACGCCCTTTTTCATCTTGGTAAAAGGCAGCGGCTTGCGGATCGGCGCGACCGAGGCCTGCACCATATCAACAAAGGCGGTGTTGATCCGGTCCGCTTCCGGGCCCCACGGAATCCCCAAGAAGCTATCAGCGGCCAAGTCCAGCGTCAGCTTCTTGATGTTGGGCTGAAACAGCATTGCACCGCCCCATTGCGCGGTTTCGTTGGCGATCCCGCTGTTGAGCGCGCCCATATAGTGGCGCATCGGATCCGGCTTGAAAGCGATGGAGAGCGCGCGGCGATCAATGCGGTGGTGGTCAAAATCAATCAGCATCAGCCCGCGCGGGAACAGCTGATCGAGCACTGGCCCCCAGCCTTGCTCGCTGGAGAAAATCTTGTCCTTGTTGAACAGCACCAGCTCATTGGCATCCGCGCCAATCAGTTGCACGGTCCAACCACCAAAGGCTTGGTTTTTGTAAACACGCCCGTAGGCCTCGATCATCCGCTCAGCAAAGCTGTGGGGATCGGCCAGCATGGTGAAGGTATTGCCAACCACCGGCCAGCCGCGCTCGCCGGGTATATGCGCAATGGCATCATCTGCGGGAACACCCTCGCTCCAATGCGCGTAGGGCGACTTCGTCAGCTTGGGTTCTGCCAGACTTGCCATCGGTGGTGTGCTCTCTCTCCAAGGGACCCATATTTGGGTTCGCGAATGCAACTGACCGATGTGTAAATAACGTTAAGCCTTAAATCCAGCCAGAAAGCTCGCGCCGGATAATCGTCTCCAGCATGGTCAGGCCGCTGGTGCTGGTGTTGAGGCAGCTCAGCACAGCAAATTGCTCGCCGCCCGCTTCGAGAAATTCATCGCGGCCTTCCAGCGCGAGCTCTTCCAGCGTCTCAACGCAGTCAGCAGAAAAGCCGGGAGCGGCGACTACAAGGCGCTTGGTACCCTTTTCGCCTTCCGCAATCAGCGTGTCGTCTGTCGCAGGCTCCAGCCACTTGGCCGGGCCAAAGCGCGATTGGAACGTGGTTTCAAACCGCACGCCTTCGAATTCAGGACGCCCCTCCAGCCGCTCTCGCAAGAGTCGCGCGCTCTTGTGGCAATGACAATGATACGGATCGCCTTTCTCAAGCGTGCGCTGCGGCATTCCGTGGAAGGAGTGGAGCATCACTTCGGGCTTGAAATCGAGCGCTGTGATCTGGCGCGTCAGGTCGTCTGCCAGCGCATCGAGATAGGCGTTGTCGTCGTGGTAGGGTGGAAGAAAGCGCAAAGCCGGCTGCCAGCGCATTTCGCCGAGCACGCGGGCCACTTCATCGAACACGGTCGCGGTCGTCGCGGCGCAATATTGCGGGTAGAGCGGAGCCACTAAGATACGGTCGCAACCATTGGCGGTCAGCTCCATCAGGCGCTGCTCAATCGAAGGCGAGCCATAGCGCATCGCGTAATCGACCACGATGTCAGCGCCCAGTTCCTCAGCGATCGCTTCGGCTTGGCTGGCGGTGATATCTGCAAGCGGAGAGCCGCGCTTGGTCCAGATTTTTGAATACGCCTTGGAGCTTTTCTGCGGACGCGTGTTCAGGATCACTCCGCGCAGGATCGGCTGCCAGGCAATAGGCGGAATCTCGATCACGCGCCGGTCGGACAAGAACTGCTTGAGATAGCGCTTCACAGAGGCGGGATCAGGCCCATCAGGCGTGCCGAGATTGACCAGCAAAACGCCGATCGAGCCGCTTTTGACCGGCGGATGGTCATTGGGCAGATGTTGTGCTTGCCAAGTCATTAAGGGGTCCAACGCGCCAAGAGCAAAATTCTTTCCGCCCTATACGCAGTATATCGTTCAAAACGATCCCGCGCGGCATATGGGCAACACTTGGCCTGATTGCAATGCAGTAGGCGTGCGGGGCAGTAAACCTACAGCCCGTCTGACAGCAGCGGCAGGCGGCGCAGGCGCAGGCCTGTGGCGGAATAGAGCGCGTTCGCGATGGCAGGTGGCGCAACGACTGCGCCCAGCTCTCCGGGATCAGCAGGCGCGGCTGTGCTGGCGATCAGATCGACATCGATTTCAGGGCAGTCCTTGAGCGAAGGCAGGCCCAGCGATTCGTAGTCCAGCGCGGACGGCATTCCTGCGCGGTAGCGCGGCGACGTGCCCAGCGCGATGCCGATCCCGAAGATCAAGCCGCCTTCGATTTGCTGGCGGGCAATATCGCGGTTGATGATCCGGCCAATATCGACCGCAACCGAAAGGCGAGTCACCCGCACGCCACCTTCCGCTGCGCGCGCGGTTGCGACGCAGGCGATCCGCGCGCCCGTCAGCGCATCGCCGATCCGGTGGCAGGCGAGCCCCTGCCCGCTCTGATTGCCGCCGCCGCCCCATTGCGCCAGCTGCGCTGCGCGTTGGAGGCAGGCGGCCATGCGGATGTCATCACCCAGCATCCCGATCCGATAGGAGAGCGGCTCGCGCCCATTTTCCGACGCGATCTCGTCGATAAAGCTTTCCATGGCGAACGCGGTGTAGCCGTGCGCATTGCCGCGCATCCGGCCCGTGGGCAGGCCGAGTTCAACCGGGACATGCTGCACCACAAGGCTGGGCACCTTGTACGGGGGCACTGCGCCCTCGCATGCAATTGGGTCCATGCGCCCTTCGGTCTCGCTGATTGCGCTCCACGTGGTTCGGCCAGCAAACAGCCTTTTGCCGAACTCAAGCGCTGAGGGAGGGCAGGCAATCCGCACGCGCAGGGCATCGATCGCGCCCGCTGCACCGCCGCCGGGCGGGCCAAGCTGCGCGCCCAGCAGCATGTAAGCCGGCGGCCGAGGGCGAGCCAGAGCAATCTCATCGCGGCGCGGCCAGGTCAGCTGCACCGGCTTGCCCAGCTCGCGCGCGATTAAAGCGATCTCAATCGCGTGGTCATGCTCCAGCCGCGCATCAAAGCTGCCGCCGGCTGACATTGGGTAAAGCACCACATCCTCTGTCTTTATCCCGAGCGCGCGCGCGGCTGCGCTGCGCGCCTGTTCAGGCGCTTGGCTGGCGATCCACAGTTCGAGCCGCCCCGATTTATAGCGCGCCGCGGCGCTCGCGGTTTCCAGCGGGGCGGCCAGCGCAGGCTCAACTTCGTACCGGCGCGCAAAGTCCACCCGGGTAAGGCCAGCCTCCCCGGTACCGGTTTCCGCAATGCGAAACGCGCCGCCGCCGCGCAGCAGGGTATCAAGCCGCCCTTCCATATCGGCGCTTTCAACCGGAAAGCGCGTCTTGAATTGCGGCTTCATCGCATCGAGCGCTTGATGGGCGGTCCACCACGTGTTCGCGGCAACGGCGAGCCAGCGCTTGGCTTTCACCACACCCGCAATCCCTGCGATATCCTTTGCCGCGCTTGCATCAAAACCAGTCAATTCACTTGCGTCGGCGGGACCATGTCGAATCGCGGCAAAGACCATGCCGGGCAGCCGCACATCACCGGCGAATTGGTGACTGCCATCGACCTTGCTCGGCAAATCGATGCGCGGGACCGGCAGCGGGGCGGAACGGTCGAGACTGCCAGCAAGCCCATCAATCACGCGCTCGGCGGGGGGCTCAGTGCGCAAAGGCGGCGGGTCGGGCGGGTATTGCGAAGTGGCGGCGGCGGCAAGTTCCCCAAAGCTCGCGCGTTGATCGGCATGCCTGACGATGCCCTTGGCAACCTGGCATTCCTCCCACGTGACGCTCCAGCGCTCGGCGGCGGCTTGAGCGAGCATGGCGCGCGCACTCGCTGCGGCCAGACGGCACGGCTCTTCGTAGGCCGCCAGCGAAGTGCCATCGGCGGTCGCGGTGAAGCGCCGATCCTTGGCAAAGCGCTCCGCCAGAACGGCATCGACTGCATGGTGGACTCCTTCGACCAGCGGCTCCCACAAGGCGGACCACCGCTCAGCCAAGGCAATATTTGGGTAGACACCAGAGACAGCCGCCGGTTCAACAGCGATCTGGCGCCAGTCCGCGCCCATTTCCTCGGCGATGATTTGCGGCAGCAGGGTGGTGATGCCCTGACCCATTTCAAGCTGCGGCACTGCCACGGTGACAACGCCGTCCTCGCCCACTTTCAGCCAGGCATCAAAGACGTGCTCTCCGGGTGCAGGGTCGAGCGGGTTGGGATAGCTGCGCGGGACCAACCACCACGCGATCAGCAACCCGCCACCGACCGCAGCGCCTGCGGCAAAACCGCGCCGGGAAACCCGCATCGCTCAGACGGCTCCCGTATCGAGCCACGCGCCAAGCCGCTCAGCAATTGCAACGAAAGGCTCGCCCACATCGCCATCGCCCGCAGCAGGCGGCTGTCCCGCATCGCCTGCAAGCCGAATTTCCGACGCAAGCGGGATCCGCCCGAGAAACGGGATGTCGAGCGCTTGCGCGAATTTCTCAACCCCGCCTGAGCCGAAAATCTCGCCTGACATGTTCTCGACCAGCCCGATGATCGGCACGTCGCCTTGCTCAAACAACTGCCCCGCGCGCGCGGCGTCGAGCAGCGCGAGGTCCTGCGGAGTCGAAACGAGGATCGCGCCATCAGGTTTGCTGTCAGACATCATCGAAAGCTGCACATCGCCCGTGCCCGGCGGCAAGTCGATCAGCAGCAGATCGGTGTCGTCCCATTCCGCCTCAACCAATTGGCCCAGCGCCTTGCCCGCCATCGGCCCGCGCCATGCGAGCGCTTTGCCCGGTGGGACGACATTGCCCATAGAGAGCACTTTGACGCCGAACGGGCTGTCTATCGCGACCAGCTTGTCACCCTGCGTTTTGGGCTTTTCGCTTTCCGTAGCGAGCAATTTCGGCTGAGAGGGCCCGTAAATATCGCCATCAATGACGCCAACCTTGCGCCCCGCTTTCGCCAAGGCGACCGCGAGGTTGGTGGTCAGCGTCGATTTGCCAACGCCCCCTTTGCCAGAGCCAATCGCGATGATCCGGCGGCGGCTGCGTTCTGCGGTCAGCGCGATGTGCACCTCGCTCACGCCTTCGATTCGGGTGATCGCCAGTTTCATCGACGCTTCAAGTTCGATCCGCGCGCCGGGTGCCAAATCGCCCGCTTCTGCCACGACGATCGCGCGCAGGCCGTCCGCTGTGCCGCTCAAACGTGCGGAACGCACTCGGTGCGCCATGTCGGGTGACAGGCGAGAGCGGACCAGCGCTTCGGCCTTAGCGGGGTCTGGGGCTGAGCCGGTATCGGGCGAGGTTGGATCAGAATTGCTCATGTCAAAAGTGTCTCTAACAGCAAGTGCCGCGAAGGCGCGCGCCAAAATTCAACCGCGCACCCCTGTTTTTCCCAAATATGCGTCCCTATAAGAGGTGCATGCGAATTTTGGACGGTTTTCAACACACAATCACTCGATGGGTCAAAGGCGCTCGCGTGAGCAAAGACTTCGGAGAAACACTCGCAATGGCGGGCAAAAAGAATCCTTGGGGGATCGGTGGCAGCTCAGGCGGCGGTGATGACCAGCCCAAGGGTGATAAGCCCGGAGAAGGCGGGGGCTCTGACGGGCCGCGCAATCCGTGGCTGCCCGGTGGCGGCGGCGGTGAGAGAAAGGGGCGTTCCTCCAACATCGAAGATATCTTTAAAAATCGCGGACCCGAAGGCCCGCGTCGGGGCGGCGGCCCAGGTGGCCCAAGCTTCCGCCTCCCAGAACGGCCCGGCGGCAAAAGCTGGCTTCCCGTGGTGTTTGGCCTGATCATCCTGCTGTGGGCGGGTCTTTCCAGCGTGCACTTCATTCAGCCGCGCGAGCAGGCTGTCGTGACCCGCTTTGGCGGGGCGTATGTCGATACATTCGGACCCGGCACAAACTTCACGTGGCCCTACCCGATCAGTCAGGTCGCTGCGACCGATGTCAGCAACATCCGCTCTGTCGATGTGCCGAAAAAGCTGATCCTGACCGGTGATCAGAACCTCGTCGATCTTGGCTATCTGGTGCGTTGGAACATCAAGGATTTGACGCAGTTCCAATTCCAGCTGGCGGACCCTGAAGAAACCATTCTGGAAGCTGCCGAAACAGCCATGCGTTCGTCAGTGGCTGAAAAGACGCTCGACAACGTGATCTCGGGTGCGGGCCGTGCAGATATTGAGCAGAATGTGCTCACCCGGATGCAGACAATCCTCGATTTCTATGGCTCGGGCATCAATGTCCAAGGTGTGCAAATCGCCAAATCCGATCCGCCTGAAGAAGTGATCGAAGCGTTCAACGATGTGCTCGCCGCGCAGCAGAATGCGGAGCAGGAAATCAACCAGGCACGGCGCTTCGCGCAGCAATTGCTGGCCAAGGCTGAAGGTGAAGCGACGGCGTTTGACGAGATCTATGCGCAATACCGCCTCGCGCCCGATGTGACGCGGCGTCGCCTGTATTACGAGACAATGGAAGCGGTCCTTTCGAACACGGACAAGACCGTGATCGAAGCCGACGGTGTAACGCCGTATCTGCCGCTGTCAGAAATTCAGCGTCGCAACAACCGTCCGGCCCCCACACCAAGTCCGCAACCACAAGCCGCACAGGGAGGGCAGTAAGATGGAACAAGTCTGGCAGCGTTTTCGCTATCCGCTCATCGCCATTATCATCTTGCTGGTCGTGGCCGTGGCAAGTCTGTTTGTGGTCAGCGAACGCGAACAGGCGGTTGTGATCCGGGCGGGTAACCCTGATCGCATCATCAATATGTACAAGCCGGACGTTCCTTATGGACAAACCGGTGCTGGCTTTGCGTTTCGCGTCCCGATCGCCGAACAGGTTCAATATGTCAGCCGCCAGGTGCTCGATCTGGATATGAGCAACCAGCAGGTGCTCACCAGCGACCAGCAGCGCCTGCAGGTGAACGCCTATGCGCGCTATCGCATCATCCAGCCGGTCACGATGATCGAGCGAGCCGGGAATGAGGCGCAGCTCAATTCGCAGCTCTCCCCGATCCTGACCTCGGTTCTGCGGCAGGAGCTGGGCCGGCGCACTTTCGCGAGCCTGCTCACTTCAGAGCGTGGCACTGCGATGATCAACATTCGTGACCAGCTGGACCGACAGGCGCGCGAATATGGCGTGCAAATCCTCGACGTGCGGATCAAGGCGGCGGATTTGCCAGAAGGCACGCCGTTGCAGGCCGCGTTCACTCGGATGCAGTCCGACCGTCAGGAAGAGGCTGCAACGATCCGCGCACAAGGGCAGAAGAATGCGCGCATCATTCGCGCAGAAGCTCAGGCTGCTGCCGCCAACACCTATGCAGCGGCCTTTGGCAAAGATCCGCAATTCTATGATTTCTACCGCGCCATGGAGAGCTATCGTCAGACCTTCATCAATGGTGAGGGGGAAAGCGCCATGGTGCTTGACAACGACAATGAATATTTCCGCCAGTTTCAAGGACAGTGATGACCGCCATGATGCGGGCATCGGGCGCACAAGGCCGACGAACGGCTGATGCGCCCCGGTGAACGACACAGACTATTCAATCATTGTTCAGTGCCGCGCAGTGCATTGTAAGCCGTGGAACTGACCTTCATTTGAGGCGCTTTTAGCGAGCACTCGGTCCAACGGCCCCGTGGCTTGCGGACAAGACAAAGAGGAACACAAGGACGTGAACAACGTGCGGTATGTTTATGGATTGACGAGTGCGCTGCTGGTTGGCGGCGCTGCGGTATCGCTGATGACAGGCTACCCGGCTGGCGCGCAGGTTGCGCAAAATGCCGATAGCGAGATGAACCGGATCGTCCCGCAAAGCGGGGCACCTTCCAGCTTTGCTGACCTGACCGAGCAATTGCAGCCTGCCGTGGTGAACATCGCCACACGCCAGAGCGTGCAGGTGAGCAACAATCCGTTTGCCGGCACGCCTTTCGCGGACCTGTTCAATCGGCGGCGCGGCGGTGGTCGCTCTCAGCCGCAGACCCGTGAAGCGCAATCGCTGGGCTCAGGCTTCATCATTTCCGCAGACGGATTTGTGGTCACAAACAACCACGTCGTTGCGCCCAATGACCGCGCGACGCTGGAAGAAATCACTATCACGATGCCGGATGGCACGGAGTACGAGGCTGAGCTGGTTGGTGCAGATGCGCCGTCTGACCTGGCTGTGCTCAAAATCAAATCTGACAAGACCTTCCCCTTTGTGAGCTTTGGCGACAGTTCGAAGGCGCGCGTGGGTGAGTGGGTCGTCGCGATCGGCAATCCCTTCGGCTTGGGTGGCACGGTGACATCGGGTATTATCTCCGCGGTCTATCGCAACACCGGACAAGGCGGCGCGTATGATCGCTATCTTCAAACCGATGCCAGCATCAATCGCGGCAATTCGGGCGGCCCGTTGTTCGACATGCGCGGCAACGTGATCGGCATCAACAATGCGATTTTCTCACCCTCGGGTGGCAGCGTTGGTATCGGTTTCGCCATCCCCGCTGAAATCGCCGCTCCGATCGTCGACAAGCTCAAAGAAGGCAATGAAATCGAGCGCGGCTTCCTGGGGGTCACCCTCGGCCCGGTGAGCGAGGATATGGCCGATTCGCTCAAGATTGAGCCGAACAGCGGTGAAATCGTTCAAGGCGTGCAAGATGATAGCGCCGCTGAAAAAGCGGGCCTCTTGCCCGGCGATGTGATCACGTCGATCAATGGCCGCGAAGTGACCGAAGAGCAGACGGTGATTTACCTGATCGCCAATCTGCAGCCGGGCGAGACCGTGCCTATTGAAGTGCTGCGGCGTGGCAAATCCATGCGCCTCACCGCAACATTGGGCAAGCGCCCTAGCGAGCAGGAATTGCAGGAGCAAGCCCAGACCTTTGATCCCGACTCTGATGAGCCGATGGATCCGGAGGAAATGGACGATGTGATCGCCGAAAAGCTTGGTCTGCAGGTGATCGAGCTGACGCCGCGCATTGCCGGGCAGCTTGGCATTGATGAAGACACAGCCGGGCTGGTGATCGGCGCGGTTGACCCCAATTCCGACGCTGGCCGCAAGGGTCTGCGCCGGGGTAACGTCATCCTGTCAGCCAATTACGAAGAGACCGGCACAATCCAGGCGCTGCGCGACCAGATCGCAGCGGCGGAAGCGGATGAACGTGAAACGTTGCTGTTGCGGGTGATCCCGCGCCGCGGCATCCCGCCCCGCTTTATCGCGCTGCGCTTGCGCTAAGGCACAGCGAACCGCTTAGACAACGGGCGCCGAAGCAGTGATGCTTCGGCGCCCTTTTGGTTGGGAAGCCCAATCGTCTCAAGGCCCCCTCCCTCAGCATGCCGGTCAAACCAGCAAGCGCGCCTTTGGATCAATCGCATCAAGCGATGACTTGCGCAGGCTGGGCGGCGGCGGGTCCAGCGGAGGGGCGGTTGTGGGAGGCGGCGGTGGCAAAGGTGTTCCCACTGGCGGTGCGCCTTGACCGGGGCGACCAGTGGGCTGGTCGTTTTGCCCGGTTGCCTCCTCAAGAAAATCGAGCGGCGCGGCGGTGGGCGGTTCCTCAATGGGGCTACCGCCTTCGGTGCCACCATCAGAGCCAATATCGCCAAGCGTTTCAGACGGATCGCGCCGCCCGGGCTCAATCATGTTCCCGTCTTCATCGATGAAGTAATATTCGTCCGGATCACCGTAGAGGGATTCGTCATCTGGTTCGAGCTGCCACTCCGGCAGGTTCAGCTCGGTGTCGAATTCCTCAATGGGGCGATCCTTGACGGCGAAACGCATATAGGCAGCAAAGGCGCGTGCGGGCGCGCGCCCGCCTTGCAGTCCCGGCACAGCCTTCGCATCATCGCGGCCCATCCACACGCCGGTAGTGATCCCTGAAGAAAAGCCGACGAACCAGCCATCCTTGTTTGAGCTGGTCGTACCCGTCTTGCCCGCAACCGGACGCCCGATCTGCGCGGCCTTGCCGGTCCCGGTGTTGACTGCCGTCTGAAGCAGATCAGTGATCCCGGCGGCGACATAGTCCGGCACCAAAGCCCGCTTTCGCACCGATTTGTGCTCGTAGAGGATTTCGCCCCCTGCGGTGACCACTTTGGTGATGCCATAGGGTTCGACGTTGTATCCCTTGGCTGAAACAATCGCGAAGGCGCGCGTCATCTCAATCAGGCGCGCTTCCGATGATCCCAGCACCATGGAGGGGTAAGTCGACACCGTAGATGTGATACCGAACCGCTTGGCCATCGATGCGACAGTGCCAAAGCCCACCTCATTGCCCAATTGCGCGGCGACGGTGTTGATTGAGGCAGCAAAGGCGGTGCGCAAGCTCGTCTCGCCGATATTGCGGCCATTGGCGTTGCGCGGCGACCAACCATCAAAGCGCACCGGCACGTCCTTCACCTTGCTGGTCGGACGATAGCCAGCCTCCAACGCGGCGAGATAGACGAACAGCTTCCACGAAGATCCCGGTTGGCGCATGGCCTGCGTGGCGCGGTTGAAATTGGTCTCGACATAATCGGTGCCGCCCACCAGCGCGAGGATCGCGCCATCGCGGTCAAGGCTGACCAGCGCGCCTTGCGAACCGTTGGGCACGTTGGACTTGACCGCAGCGGTTGCCGCGCGCTGCTTGGCGACATCCAGCGTCGTCCAGACCTCAATCGGAGCGAAAGTCTCTGGCAACAGGATGTCGAGCTGTGGAAGCGCCCAATCGGTGAAGTAGCGCACCGAGTTCTGTCCAGCCTGCTGCTTTAGCTTCACAGCATCGACATTCACATTCGCCTCTGCCGAGGTAATGTAGCCCTGTTCGCGCATCAGCCGCAGCACCACCTTGGCGCGATCAACCGCGGCCTGCACATCGGCGGTCGGCGAATAGCGGCTCGGCGCTTTTACCAGGCCTGCAATGATCGAGGCTTCAGCAACGCTCAATTCTTTGGCCGGGTGGCTGAAGAAGGTCCGGCTGGCACTGTCGATCCCATAGGCCCCGCCACCGAAATAGACCTTGTTCAAATAAAGCTCGAGGATCTGTTCCTTTGAGAACTTCCATTCGAGCGCCATCGCCAGCACTGCTTCGCGCGCTTTGCGGTCAAAGGTCCGGTTGGAATTGAGGAAGACGTTGCGCGCCAGCTGCTGTGTGATCGTCGATGTGCCGCCTAGCCGTGAGCGCGCTCCGGTAAAGCCTTCAATGACCGCGCCTGTCAGGCGGACCGGATCGACGCCGTAGTGGTCGTAAAACCGCTTGTCCTCGACCGCGACCATGGCGTTCTTCATATTGTCAGGAATGTCTTCGTGATCGAGCCATTCGCCAAAGCTGGGGCCAAGTTCGACAATCTCCGACCCATCGCGCGCGCGCACCAGAATGGTTTGCGCGTTCTGCGTTGCCTTGAGCTGGTAAAAGCTGGGGATTGAGCGCGCCGCAAAGCCAACCGCCACCGCCAGAAAGACAGCAGCGAGCACGCTTACAGCGATGCCTGTCAGCGCAAATCTCTTGGTCCACTTCCACAGGAAAGATGGTCTCTTGTCCTTGGGGCGCTCGCTCTTGGTCTTTTTGGATGAGGTGCCATCCGAGCGCGCGCGTTCGCTGGCAGCCCGGCGGCTGCCGCGCTTGTCCTTCTTTTGCAGCTGCTTACCGCGTCGGGACATAAAGCGGGGATCGCTCTGCTTGCGGCGAAAATTCGGGGATCATGGCAGCACTATGCATAGATCAGTTGTAACGCAGAGTGAACATGCGCGCCCGTGCTGATCCCCGGCGCAATGAAAGGCTCAGATGAGCGTCATTCAGGCTCGAAATCGAGCGCAGCCGAATTAATACAATACCGCATCCCGCCATGCTGCGGCGGTCCGTCAGGGAAGACATGCCCGAGATGGCTGCCGCAATTGGAGCAGCGCACTTCGACCCGCTGCATCCCGAAACTGTTGTCGCGATGCTCGCTCACGGTCTCACCGCCATCGGCGGCCTGAAAGAAAGCGGGCCAGCCGCAGCCGCTGTTATACTTTGCATCGCTCAGGAACAGGACCGTACCGCACGCGGCGCAGGCATATTCGCCCGCATCATAATGCTTGTCATACTTGCCGGTGAACGCGCGTTCCGTCCCGGCCTCACGCAGGATATGATATTGTTCGGGCGTCAGCTTGGCGCGCCATTCCTCTTCAGTCATCGCGATCGGGTTGTCGGTCATGGGATCGGCTCTCCTCTATGAAGGAAATATCGGAGCCGCGCGGGGGTTCCGCAAGTCTCATGGATTGTGTGGTGATCAGCCGTCGACTTTTCCGTAATGATCGGGCGGTTTGATCGAGTCCATCCGCTCAGTCAGCAATGGCTGAAAGCTGGGGCGGCTTTTGAAAACGGCGTACCAGCCGCGCGTCTGGACGTGATCGGTCCAGTCAATCCCGCCAAGGTAATCCGCAACACTGATCTGCGCGGCGGCGGCAAGGTCCGCCATGCTCATGCGCTGCCCGGCGAGCCACGGGCGGGTGTCAATCAGCCAGTCCATGTAATCGAGATGGCCATGCGCCATCTTCATCGCGCGGCTCAGCACAGTGCTGTCGGGTGGCTGGCGCAGGATGAGGCGCTTCTTCATGCGCTCATTGAGCAGCGGCTGCGTCACATCGTGATAGAAATTCTCATCAAACAGCGCGACCAACCGGCGGATTTCAGCCCGGTCCGTGGCGGTGCCGCTGATCATCGGCATCCGCTCTACCGTCTCTTCGAGGTATTCGGCGATTGCGCGGCTGTCGGCTAGGGCATGGCCGCTTTCGTCATGAACCAGAACCGGCGTGCGCCCCGCTGGATTGAGATTGTAAAAGTGTTCAGACGCGCGCCATGGGTCTTCGCGCACCGGCGTGTAGATAATGCCCTTTTCGCCCATCAGCAGACGCAGCTTGCGGCTGAACGGGCACAGCGGAAATTGATAGAGAGACCACATGACCAACCGGCGATTAGCGTGAGAACGCTCCCGGTAAAAGCGGCGCGTCCACCGCTATGCGCATTTCTTGCATCTATGCGCCGCGCTCAAAGCCCTGAGGATTGCAGCATCAGCAGGCAGGCGGGCATCATCGCATCGGTGTCGCCCGCTTTGGCAAGGCTTTGCGCTTCAGCGCGCACGGTCTGGTTCATCGCCGGGCGGTCGAGCTTGTAGCTGTCCATCAGATCGGCCAGCGTAACCACAAAGAACTCGCGACCGCGGGTCTTGATTTCCGGAGTCGCGGCGGCGCTGTCTGGCCGGGCGGCGACAAAGCTGAAAGCCACCGCGCAGCGCAGCCGGGCGCGGTCTTCCGCGCTCAATTGGACTGGCGTGACAGACGCCGCTTCAGTGGGCGGCGAGCCCTGGTCTTGCGGCGGTGCGGCCTGTATCAGAGCGGCGGCGAGGAAAAGGCTTTCGATCATGGCAGCCGCGCTATACCAGAGCCGATGAACGCGCGGCTACGAGAGCGGCGCGGCTTTCTTGAGAGGAGAGACAAGGCCCATGCTCAACCATGTGATGATCGGGACCAACGATATCGCCAAATCCAAGGCTTTTTATAACGCCGTGCTCGGCGTGCTGGGCGCGCGCGCGCCGATGGAGCATGTCAACGACACCGGGCAAACGCGCCTGTTCTACATGCATGATGGCAGCACATTTTCGGTCAGTGAGCCGATCAATGGCGAGCCTGCCAATTGCGCCAACGGCTTCACCATCGGCTTCAAGTGTGATTCGCTGGAACAGGTGAAAGAATTGCATGATGTGGCGGTCGCCAATGGTGGCACCAGCGTCGAAGACCCGCCCGGACCGCGTGAAGGTAGCATGGGCGCGATGAACCTGTGCTATTTCCTTGATCCCGATGGCCACAAGGTTTGCGGCATCAATATGGGTGGGTAAGCGCGTCTTAGAGTTCGCTTTTCGCGAACCGGACGCCTCCCGCCAGAATTAACGCCTTAATTCGTATATCGCATATTCGGCGCGCCAGTTAGCCCCTGGCGCGCCGATTTGTTTCTCGTCGCTGAAAAACCAGCGCCGCTCGATCCGCGCGCCTTGCTCTTTGACCAGATCACGGAAGTCCTCGATCGTCACGTGGTGAATGTTTTGCGTCGCATACCAGTTCACCGGCAAAGCCCGTGTGATCGGCATCCGGCCGCCAAGCAGCAGCGCGGTGCGCGTGCGCCAATGCGCAAAGTTCGGAAAGCTGACCAGCGTGCGCGAGCCGACGCGCAAAAGCTGATCGAGCAGAAGGTCAGGCCGCATCGAAGTCGGCAATGTCTGGCTCAGGATCGTGTAGTCGAAGGAATTGTCCGGATACTCCCTCAGCGCCGTATCAGCGTTGCCCTGCACAACCGACAACCCGCGCGCGACGCACCTTTCAACCAGCTCTGGGTCCAGCTCAATCCCGCGCGCATCACAGCCCTTTTGCGCTTCAAGCGCTTCCATCAAATCGCCTTCGCCGCAGCCAATATCCAGCACCCGCGCGCCCGACGTCACGGCATCCGCCATTGCAGCGAGGTCATACCGTAGCGCGGTGTCTGGTTCAGCCATTGAGAAACCCTTCCACCACGCGGTCCAGCTGATCGTGCGGCAGCAGGAAGCTGTCATGCCCCGCGCTCGCGCTCAACTCGACAAAGCTGACCTTGGCGCGGGTCGCGTTCAGGGCGTGGACGACATGGCGGCTTTCTGCGGTGGGATAGAGCCAGTCCGTATCAAAGCTCACCAGACAAAACCGCGCATCGGTCTCAGCAAAGGCATTGGCGAGCTTGCCGCCATGTTCTTCTGAGAGGTCAAAATAATCCATCGCACGGGTGATGTAGAGATAGCTGTTCGCATCAAACCGCTGCGTGAAGCCGCTGCCTTGGTAACGCAAATAGCTCTCAACCTGAAAATCAGCGTCAAAACCAAAGCTTTTCGCGCCCTTCGTGCCGTCTGGGCGGTCTTGCAGGCGGCGTCCGAATTTCTCGGTCAGGCCAGCCTCAGAGAGATAGGTGATGTGCGCCGCCATGCGCGCCACCGCCAGCCCGTTGGCAGGCGATGCGCCGGTCGCGTAATAATCGCCTTCGGCCCAAGCCGGGTCTGCCATGATGGCCTGGCGTCCGACTTCGTGAAACGCAATATTCTGCGCAGAATGCCGCGCGGTCGATGCGATGACGAGCACGCGGCCCGCCCGCTCGGGCCAGTTTGCCGCGAGGCTCAAGGCCTGCATTCCGCCCATCGAGCCGCCGACCACGCCATGCAAGCGCTCAATGCCAAAGCCATCGAGCAGCGCGACCAGCCCGCGCACCATGTCGCGCACGGTGATGACCGGAAAGCGCATGGCATAGGGCGCTCCATCGGGCGCAAGGCTCGCCGGGCCGGTCGAACCCATGCAAGACCCGATCACATTGGCGCAAATGATGCAGAAGCGGTCGGTATCAATCGGCTTGCCCGGCCCCACCATGCGCTCCCACCAGCCCGGCTTGCCGGTCAGCGGATGCTCGCTTGCGACATATTGATCGCCCGTCAGCGCATGGCAGATCAGGATCGCGTTGGAGCGCGCCGCGTTCAGCGTGCCATAGGTCTGATACGCAATTTGCGCGTCATGCAGCGCCTGCCCGCTATCCATCGGCAGCGGCTGCGGAATTTTAAAGGTGGGGGACTTGTCCGTCACGGGCACGCTACTACGAAGAAGAACAGTGCTTCGACAAGCGCAGCACGAAGGGGAAGAGGTCGGATTAATCCCCCTAACCGCTCGGCCTAAGCTTGTCGAAGGGCTGTTTTTCTTTCAAGCGATCCGGCGATGACATTGAAACCGCAACCCAAACCGTGGATCACCGGTATCCACGCCTACAAGCCGGGCAAATCCGCCGCCGCTGATGGGCGCGCGCTGATCAAGCTGTCCGCCAATGAGAACCCGCTCGGCACCAGCCCGCTGGCGCTGGCTGCACTGGAGCAGGCGCGCGGTGAGGCTGCGACCTATCCTGATCCCGGTTCGACCGCGTTGAGAGAAGGGCTGGCCGCGCTGCACGGCCTTGATCCCGATCGCATCGTATGCGGGACCGGTTCTGACGAATTGCTCAATCTCGCAGCGCAAGGGTTTGCTGGGCCCGGCGATGAGGTGCTGTTCAGCCGGTTCTCTTTCTCGGTCTATGACATTGCGGCGCGTCGCTGCGGCGCAGCGCCGGTGGAAGCGCCAGATGCCCAGTTCCACGCTGATGTCGATGCGCTGCTGGCGGCGGTGAGCGAGCGCACCCGCGTGGTGTTTCTCGCCAATCCCAACAACCCGACCGGTACGGCGATCAGCGGCGATGACGTGGCGCGGCTGCACGCTGGACTACGCGAGGATATCCTGTTGGTGCTGGATCAGGCCTACGCTGAATATCTGACCGCTGAGGAGGATGATAACGGCCTCGCGCTGGCACAGCGGCATGACAATGTGCTGGTCACGCGCACCTTTTCCAAGATTTACGGTCTTGCGGCGGAGCGGATTGGCTGGGCCACCGGCGCGCCGGGGCTGATTGATGTGCTCAACCGGATCAGAGGCCCGTTCAATGTCACCGCGAGCGGCCAGAAAGCTGCGATTGCGGCGCTGGGCGATCAGGATTTTGTGGCACGCTCTGCCGAGCACAACCGCACCGCGCGCGCTCGCTTTTGCGAGCAATTGGCAGCTTTGGGCAATCACGGCATCGGCGTGGTGCCGAGCGCTGCGAATTTCGTGCTGGTGCATTTTGGCGGATCGCTGAGCGCGGCCCTTGCCTTGGAAGGCTTGAACGAAGCCGGCTATGCGGTGCGCCACCTGCCGGGCCAAGGCCTGCCAGACCATCTGCGCATTACTATTGGCACCAGCGCAGACATGGACCGCATCGCCGCGCTGCTAAGCGAGATGGCGCGATGAGCATTCAGACCGTTGCGATCATCGGGCTGGGCTTGCTCGGCGGCTCCATCGGCCTTGCTGTGCGCGAGCGTGCCGACGCTGTGACAACGCGGGGCTATGATAGGAGCGCTGACGTACGCGCGGCGGCGACGACGCGCGGTCTGGTTGATCATGTGTGCGAGAGCGCAGCCGAAGCGGTTGCAGGCGCTCACCTTGTTGTCCTGTGCGTGCCAGTAGGCGCGATGCAGGACGCGGCCCGCGAGATCGCACCGGCGCTGGGCGCGGACACGATCATTTCCGATGTCGGCTCTTCCAAGCTGAGCGTGCTGGAAGCCCTCACCGCCGCATTGCCCAGCCACACGATCATCCCCGCGCACCCGGTCGCCGGAACAGAGCAGAGCGGACCGGAGGCGGGTTTTGCGAGCCTGTTTGCCGAGCGTTGGTGCATTCTGACGCCGCCAGACAACGCGCCGCGCGACGCGGTGCAGGCGCTCAGCGATTTCTGGGCGCAGCTGGGCGCGCGCATAGAGTTGATGGATGCGCAGCATCACGATCTGGTGCTGGCCGTGACCAGCCATATCCCGCACCTGATCGCTTACACCATCGTCGGCACGGCCAGCGATCTGGAGGATGTGACCCGCAGCGAAGTGATCAAATACTCAGCGGGCGGCTTTCGCGACTTCACCCGCATTGCCGCCTCAGACCCAGTCATGTGGCGCGATGTGTTCCTGAACAATCGCCCCGCCGTGCTGGAAATGCTGGGGCGCTTTACAGAGGATCTGACCGCCTTGCAGCGCGCCATCCGCTCAGGCGATGGGGACACGCTGCATGATCTGTTCACCCGCACCCGCGCGATCCGCCGCGAAGTGATCGATCAAGGCCAAGACGACGAAAAGCCAGACTTCGGCCGCGAGCATTAAAGCAGTCCCAAGCCCCCCGCGAAGGCGGGGGCCTCAGGCAATCTGGGTGACCGGTCGCGGAGATCCCCGCCTGCGCGGGGACTCGTGCTATTCACGAATTCAGCGCATTCAGCGCCGCGTGCACCCGGTGTTCCACTTCGCCACGATCAAGGCCTGCGGGGATGGGCTCTCCGATGCGATAGGTGATCGTGCCGGGGCGTTTGATGTTGCGGTGATAGATCGGCCCGCTGTTCACCGCGATCGGGACCACGGGAATGCCAAGCAGCTTGTATATCCCGGCAAAGCCTGACTGCAGCTCGGGCGCACCGCCATGCTCCACCCGCGTACCTTCAGGAAAGATCACAAGCGGACGCCCCGCCGCAACCCGCTCGCGCGCGGTCTTGATCATCTCACGCAGAGCGCGCGCGCCTTTGTCGCGCGCCACTGGGATCAGGCCATAGACCCGCGCGGAAAAGCCCCAGCCGGGGATCAGAAACAGCTCGCGCTTGGCAAACACCGCCGGGAACTGGAACATGCGCGGCATGTCGATTGCTTCAAAATAGCTCTCATGCTTGACCGCGATCAGCACCGGGCCTTGCGGAAGCTCTCCCTCGACCCGCACGTGAATGCCCAGCAGCACGCGCAGGCACCAGCGATGCCAGCTTCCCCAGGTCGCAACCACGCCGCGCAGCGCGTCTTGCCCCATCAGCACCGCCACCAGCGAGGCGACAACCAGCACCGCGCTGAAGCCGTAGAACACCGGGTAAAACAGTAGACTGCGCATGGCCGCCATCGCAAAACTCATCGGTTTTCCTATGCTCCTCAGCGGTCGACAAGGCCAGCGAGCGTGCTGGCGATCAGTTTGTGATATTCAAGGAACAACGTTGGCAGGCTAGGCTGCGAGGGCACAGCATCCCGGACCATCCGCAAGTCTTCCGGCAGCTTGCGCTTCAACTCACCTGCCGCGCGGCGCATGTGCCAGTCGGTTGTGACCAGACGCAAAGATGTGACCGAATTATCGCGCACCCAGTCAGCGGTCTCTGTCGCATTGCCGCGCGTGTCGATTGCGCGAAAGCCGAGCGTGATACAGCACTCCATCTGCTCATCTGAAACCTTGAACTCGGTCGCGAATTCGTTCGGCTTCACTTCGGGATCGACCCCGGTGACCAGCATCCGCCCGGCCAGCCCGGTGTCGAGCACTTCGAGCCCGCGCGCGATCCGGCCCGCGCCTCCCGTCGCGACGATCACCGCATCGGTTTCAAGATTTTGCGCAGGCTGCGGCAGTGTGACGATGAACCACAAAAAGCCGAGCACCCAGACAAGGAAGGCAGTCGAGATCAGATTGCGGACCATCACGCACGCTTCTTCACAGCATCGCCCTTAACGCAAGCGAAATGGTGATCCGACCCGTGATGATAGACAGCAGCACGCCCGCTACGGGTATTGCCGCAATCACGATCCAATCCCCCCAGCCTAGCGCTGCGCCGCCGACCATGCCGCTGTCCAGCGCTGCGAATTGTTGGCCGAGCAGCCAGATCCCCGCCAGACCTATGGCCACACCGATGGCTGCTCCAAACGCCGCCTCGCGCATAACGGCGCGTTGGAAAACGCGGGTGATCTGCCCGTCTGTGCCGCCGAGCAAATGGATGATTTCAACGGTCTCGCGGTGATTGGTGAAGGCGTTGCGCGCAGCCAGCCATACCGCAGCGGCGGTGGCGATTGCCACCAGCGCGATCAGCGCCAGAGCCAGCCATTGCAGCGCCGCCAGCGCATCATAGACCGGGCGCAGCCACGCTGATTGGGCATCGACGCGCGTGCCGGGCACTGCACGGTCAAGCGCAGCTTGGAGAGCCGCGACCTCTTCCGGGCTTGCTGCACTGGCCAGTTCCACGTCAATCAGCGCGGGAATCGGCACATCGGCGCTGCCCGCGCTTGAACCCAGCCACGGCTCAAGAAGCTGCGCCAATTCCTCGGGCGGGACCACGCGCACAGAGCTGACCCCCGGCTGGCTTGTCAGCGCGGCCGCTGCCGCTTGCGCGCGTTCCTGCCGCGCGGCGCTGTCGGCTTCGATGATTTGCACTGTGACCGCATCGGACAGGTCCGCGCTTGCATTGCTGGCCAGATTGCGCAGCGCCAGCCCGCCTGCCGCTGCGAGCACCACCAAAGCGATCAGGATCGCGATCACCCACGGAATCGGCCCGCCAAACCGGCTGTGCGGCAGCAATTTGGCCGCCTGCGCGCTGGCGATTGCAGGGGCCGCTCTGACAGCGCTGTCAGTTGCGATCTCGTGGTCAGTTTCGCCCCTCATCGGCGCTCATCCGTAGATTGGGCATCACGCGCACCCATCTCGGGGGGCGTGCCGGGGAAGGCCTTGCTGGGGCTGCGCGTCGTACGCGCTGGCGGATAGCGCAGCGCGCCGGTTGGGTCCGACAGCTTGCCCCGATGGAGCCGCATGATCAGCGACTCAGGCACTTTTTTGAGCAAGTGCACATCGTGGGTCGCCACCACCACGGTGGTGCCTACGCGCGTGTTCAGGGCTTCGAATAACCGCAGAAGTTTGAGCGCCATTTCAGGATCGACATTGCCTGTCGGCTCGTCCGCGATGAGCAATTGCGGACGCGCGATGACCGCACGCGCGATTGCGACGCGCTGTTGCTCCCCGCCTGACATCGTCGCCGGGATCGCATCAATGCGATGCGCCAGACCGACCCATTCGAGCATTTCGGTGACGGTCTTGAGAACTTTGGCCTCTGACGTACCCGCCAGCCGCAAGGGCAGCGCCACATTGTCAAACGCAGACAGATGCGTGACGAGGCGGAAATCTTGAAACACCACGCCGACGCGCCTGCGGAAATCAGGCAGATCGCCACGCGGCAAGGTGATCATGTCGCGCCCGAACATCCTGATGCTGCCGCGTGAGGGGCGCTGCGCGAGGTAAAGCAGCTTTAGCAGGCTGGTCTTCCCAGCCCCGCTGGCGCCGGTAAGGAAGTAGAAACTGCCCGGAAAAAGCGTGAAGCTGAGGTCGCTCAGCACTTCGCTATCAGTGCCATAGCGCAGCCCGACATTGTCGAATTTCACGATTTCGCCGCTGCGGTCGGTCATCGCTTTCGCTTATCAGTGCCCTTGGCAAGGGGGAAGCCCCGGTTGGCACTCACCTCGCAACATGGTTATCAATGTGGAAAAAGAGGCGGATTCGCGTCTGAGGAGGGGTGCTGCTCTTGTAAGAGGACGTGGCCCACGTATTGCCTTTATGACAATGATTATATCCTGCCCAGCCTGCGGAACGCGCTATGCGGTGCCGGATACCGCCATCGGTCAAGAGGGCCGGACCGTTCGCTGTGCCAAGTGCAAGCACAGCTGGTTCCAAGGCCCGCTTGCGGCGGAAGCGGTTGCAGATGAGGTGGAGCCTTCCTCAGAACTGGCTGCGCCAGCGCCGCCAGCACCGACTGAGCCTGAACCTGAGAGCGAGCCTGCGCCGAAGCGCCAGCCAGTACCGACGCCTGCGCCCGCTGAGCCAGAGCCATCAGAGGCCGCAGCCCCATCGCTCAATCACTGGAAGAGCACGGACATGGACGCGATTGCCACGCGCGCCTTTGACAGCGACCCCGTCTCTGACCACGCGCCGCCGCCAGCAGAGCCTGACACGGCTCCAATCACGCCCGACGCTGACCCACTTGCCAGTGAAGGCCAGGAACCCGAAGCCACGGGCCGTGATGTGCCCTTTTCCGGGTTTGACGAAGCGGTAGAGCCGGTTGAAGATCCTGATCCGCTGACCCCGTTTGATGACGATTACGAAATCGAACCATACGGTGATGAGGATTACAAGGAGGACGGGGTTTCGCAATTTGAATACCGCGCGCCTTTTACGCGGCGGCGCAGCTCTGCAAAGATGTGGACGGCTGCGGCGGCTGTGTTCGCCTTGCTGGCCACCGGCACCGTTCTGGCGGTGAATTATTATGGACTGCCGCAATGGGCGCCGTTCAATCAGCCGACCTTCGGGATCGGCAAGCCTGATCTGGTGCTTGAATTCCCGCAGGCGCAACAACGCACCGAAATGCTCGACACCGGCGAGGAGATTTTCCGTGTGCGCGGCTCAATCAACAATGCCGGGCGCGAGGCGGTGGCTGTACCGCGCCTGCTTGTCGTTTTCTTTGATGAGCGTGATCGCCCGGTGTTTAACTGGATTGTCACGCCGTCAAAAGGTGAGCTTGCGCCAGGTGAGACGCTGAATGTCACGGAAGCCATTTCGGACATTCCTGAAAACGCGCACGAAGCCGCGATTGGCTGGTCGCCGCGTTAGACCGCTTTTGTGGCTTAGCTGAATTCGATCCAAATAGTGCCACGCGCATCACGCTGGCGCTGGGGTGGTGCGCTGCGGCGATGGTCGACCTCAATTTGTCGCGTTTGCGGATCGAAGCGCACTGCAACAGGGCGCAAGATCCGCGCCGATGCGGTTGCGCTGGCGACAGGGCGCGCACCAGACGCACTTTGGCTGACAGCATGCGCCGCGGCTTGCGCTGAAACGGACAAGCCAGCGGTCTGGGCCAGAACAATGAGGGCTGCGCCAAAGCTCATGCAGCTATGGTTGACGCGGGTTTAACCAATTGTCCAAACGAATGCGTAAGGAGTTCCAGCGCGGGACAAGCAATCAAGGACCAATTACGCGAGACCGGGGCGAAGCACCGGCCACCGACACTGGTCCAGAGCCTTGGCCAAGGCGCAGAGATGGCTCGCACGCAAAAGGCTTGCGCGCGCATACCGCCCTTGCTATCGGCGCGCACCTACCACGAGGGGGGCTATGCGCTTTCCTCGACATCATGAGTGCGGTCGTGGCGGAACTGGTAGACGCGCAACGTTGAGGTCGTTGTGGGCTAACGCCCGTGGAAGTTCGAGTCTTCTCGACCGCACCAAACAGTCCATACATTCAGACGTAAAACCCTCATCGAGGCCGGTGTGCGGTCCAGTCGATTGGCAGGGTTTTCTCGATCAGTTTTCGAGACGCCAGCGCCCTAGAGATCAGAGCCATGAGTCTTGGTTCACGCTGCGCTGGCTTGTTTCGACCGGCTGATCACGGTCCACGCGTTCGGAATACCGATCAACCAACCGGTCCGCATGCGGTCGTAAGAGGACTGTGAAACGGACCAATTCCTCCATCACATCGACGATGCGGTTGTAATAGGCAGACGGCTTCATCCGGCCCGCTTCGTCGAATTCTTCGTACGCTTTTGCGACCGAGGACTGGTTGGGGATAGTGAACATGCGCATCCAACGGCCCAGCACACGCAATGTGTTGACTGTGTTAAAGCTTTGCGATCCGGCGCAGACTTGCATCACCGCGAGCGTGCGGCCTTGGGTCGGGCGCATGCCTTTATAGGCGAGCGGCAGGTGATCAATTTGCGCCTTCATGATCCCCGTCATCTGGCCGTGTCGCTCGGGGCTGCACCAAACCTGACCCTCTGACCATAGCGAATGCTCGCGCAATTCGTGAACGGCGGGATGGTCGTCACCTCCGATCTGATCTGGTAAAGGCAAATCGGACGGGTCGAATATCCGCGTCTCGCAACCCAATAGCTGCAACAGGCGAGCTGATTCTTCCACAGCCAACCGCGAAAAAGAGCGTTCGCGAAGCGAACCGTACAGCAGTAAGATGCGCGGCGGCGGATCCATCGCGCCGAGCCCGAGTGCTGGATTGCGATGGAGATACTCAGCCCGCAGGGCTGGGAGGGAATCTGGTTCGGTCAGGGTGCGTAAACGCGACATAGTGTCCACTTGTTCTCAAGGTCTAGGAAAGGGGGCACCGGTGAGGTCGGCGAAACCGACCAGCCTTGGCGCAGATTTCCCGGCGCTTACGCCGCGCCTTTCATTGCGCCGATGTCGGCAAGCGCGGCCTGCAATGCGACTGAGTCCATCGCTGCCCGATCGAGTGAGCGAAACGCCCTGACCCGCATTTCCAGCAACCGCCAGGTTTCTTCAAACGCCGCATCCACCTCGGCCTTGGTGCCGGTCGCATGGGCAGGGTCAGGCAAGCCCCAATGCGCTCTCAATGGACTGCCGAAGAATACAGGGCACGTTTCTCCTGCGGCATTGCCGCAGACCGTAATGGCTAGGTCGATTGGCGGGCTGCCTGCACCAGTGAACTCGTCCCAGCTTTTGGAACGGAAGGGTGATTTGTCGATGCCTCGCCTTTCGAGTAACTTGAGCGCGCCGGGATGCGGCACGCCCTTCGGCTTGCTGCCGGCGTTGAACGCTCGCACGTTCTCACCGCCCAGATCATTGAACAGCGCTTCACCCAGGATCGAGCGGGCGCTGTTGCCCGTGCACAAGACGAGAACGGTGAATGGTTGTCCGGTCATGATCAGCCTCAAGCGGTGGCGGGATGATCAGCGATGCGTGCGAGATCGCCCAGCAGATCGTCGCACATTTCAGGCGCGCCCTGACAGCAATCCTGCATCAGGAAAGTCATCAGCTGACGCATTCCGAGAAAATCAGCGCGGTAGTGGATCAGTCGGCTTTCGCGCTCTGATTGCACCAGCCGTGCCCGCTCCAAGGTGGCCAGATGGTGCGACATGGTCGACGGCGGCACAGAGCAATGTTCGGCGATAGCGCCTGCAATCATGCCTTGCGGCCCGGCCTTCACCAATGCGCGGAACACCGACAAGCGCGTTTCATGGGCGAGTGCTCCAAGCGCATCCACCGCCCAGATTTGAGAATTTAGGTCGACCACCGATACCACCTTTCGAATACCATCGAAATACGAGTGTCACATTGCCGGTCAAGTTAAAATTCCAAAAATATCGAAACGTTTGGGGCACGGTCCAACGTCGGCAACTGGGTCGTAAGCGGTTGGTCTGCTCTCGGCGATTCAGAGACCGAAAGCAGACCTTCAGCAACCGGCCCATCTCCAGCCATTCTGGAATTGCGGGACTTAGGACTTCTTTGGCGGCTTAGAGTTTTTGATCAGGCCTTCTACGTCCGCCCCAGTTCCGACCTAGAAACACGCTCTTGCGATCCAAAGTGGCCCACATCGCACCTAAGACCTGTGCCTCTACAATCGCGGGAGCGTTATCCGCTTAGATTTTTGCTAGTCCCGCCATGGCTTGATCGACCAAATGGCGCGACCGGTCCCAGATCATCCGTTTCCAGTCGTCATAGTCTGGATAGAAAGCGTCCCGGATCTGTGCTTTTATCGCGCGGCCTTGATCGCTGGCGACCTCGCCTTTGTGATAGAGCCAATTGTCGGCGCGCACCGCGTTCAAGACTGTATCGAGATCGCGCGTGCCGAACTCAGCCGCGATGAACGCGATTTTCGTATCGGGCAGCGTGCGGGCAATCCCGTTGGCGTTGATCCCGTTAAGTGCAGCCGACGCGGAGGTTCCGGCTTCGGGATCAGTCACAGGTTCGCCATACCATTCCTTGGCCAACGCCTTGTGCGCGGGCGGCCCGGCGGAGATCAACTCTGCGTAGCCATAAGGGCCAAGGCCAGTGTGAAAGTCGATTACCGCAAGCGCCTGGGTCTCCTTCAGGTATTCTGAAAGCACTGCGCGCAAGGTTGTGTTCGACCAGGCAGGGCCTTTGCCACCGTAACACACGCCATCGGGATACTCGTATTGGCCGCTTGATAGCGCCGCCTGGAAGGCTGGCATTCCATGAGCGGCGATGTACTCCGCGATTGCAGCGTCGGCGGCTTCTTTGGTCGGTCCATCCCATTGCGTGGGCAGCACGTAATCGCGGATCGCATTGTAGTTGTTGGTGGGCGTCTGCGAGACGGCGTCCCAATCGATGAAGTTGCGATTGAGATCGATATTGTCTTCGTTGACGCGTCGATCATGGGCAAAGCCGTAGGGGTTGATCGCGTGGATCATAACCACGCCGAATTCTGGCGGCAGCGCGTCGAACGCACCGGTTTCAAGCAAGCCGACCTGCGGGCCAGAACCGCAATAGCCCTCCACCCCATGAGTGCCGCTGATGAGCAGTAACGCCTTTTGCGGATTAGCGGGGCCGATGCGGACCACATCAGTGAAGAGGTCTTCGCCGCCGGGCCCCTTGGCGCCCGGGTTGTGGCGGCTGTCAACGCTGAGTGACCGAGCGGTACAGGCGTCCAGGAATTTGCGGCGCGCTTCGAAATATGTGTTCGAAAAGTATGCGGTAATTTGCTGGTCTGTCATGTTAGGCTTCCTGTTGTGCAATGCGCTGATCCATCAGTTCAGCCGACACCTCATAAAGCGCCAGTCATGGCGTAGCTCTTCCGGCACCTCGGCCCCGGAATAGGGCGGAACGTCTTCGAAACCCGCTGCCTCATAAATTCGATGCGCTGAAGTCATGAAAGGGCCGGTTTCCAACAACAGCTCTCGATAGCCGAACGCATTCGCATCACTGATAAGCTGATCCAGAATTTTTGCGCCTAGCCCTCCTCCGCGACCCGCTGGAGAGATATAAATGCGCTTGATCTCGCCAACCGCGTCTTGGACCCGGCGGAGCCCTCCCATGCCCATCGCAGTATTCCCCTTGAAGACCACATAGAAGATGCCGTCTGGAGGCGTTCCCTCACACAGCTTTTCCAAAGCGCTATCAACGTAATTTGTGATCGGCATTCCCAGAAGATTTTGTAGCGCGAGCCCGAAATGATCTCGCACCGAAGCGTCGGCCCAATCGAGATACTCGATATTGAACCGCGTGAGCGCTTCGCGATGCTTCTCAAGATCGGCTTGTACAAAGTCCAGATTCATCCAGCCAGGCCCGCAACAAAAATTACGCCGATTGCCAGCGGGACAGCATAGCGGACCGAGCCTCTCCAGAAGGCAAAGAACCCGTCGCTGGTCTGTGAAAGCTCTTCTCGCATAAGCGAGCGGGGAGCGACCCAGCCGGCCAGCAATGCGACTGTCAGAGCGCCTATGGGTGCTAGTACACTGCCGACCAACCAATCGAGCAGGCTGCCGAAGCCATCAATCAAGACGATCGCGATTCCACCGCAAAACGCCAATAGCGCGAATAACAGTGTGGCCTTGCTCTCGCTCAGGCCGAATTGTTCAATGCCAATCGTTCGGGAGATCATCAGAATTGCAATCGATGAAGTCAGCGCTGCGATCGTTGCCAGGAAGAAGAACGACCCGCCGATCAGATTGCCAAATGGCATACTCGCGAAGAAGCTGGGTAAGGTTCCGAAAATCAGTCCCATCCCGGCCGACGGGTCCATCGCGTTTGCAAATACAATCGGAAAGATCATCAGCCCAGCGACAAGCGCCACGACCGTGTCTGCACCTGCGATTATGGAGGCATTCGCCCCAATGCTCTCGTCCTTCGAAACGAACGCGCCGAAGGTCATCATCAGCCCTGCGCCCACGCCAAGCGAGAACAATGCCTGCCCCAAAGCGGCAAGCACAATGGCTGGAGTTAGCTGGTCAAAGCGCGGTGTGAATAAATATGTCAGCGCTTCGCTTGCTGCACCAGTGAACAACGCGAATGCCGCCAGACCTGCCAGAATGAGGAAGAACGCCGGCATCAAAACCACTGAGGCTGCTTCAATGCCTTGCTTCAATCCCCGCAACACAATGGCCGTTGTGATCGCCAGGAATGCGGTGAACCACAGCAATGAGGAAACCGGCCCATTATACAGCGGCGTCACGTTCGGGTCGCCCAAGTCCCCCATAAATCCCATCACGCAATAGGCCATGATCTGGCCGGAAATCATGGCGTAGCTGGGCAAGACTATCACCGCACCTGCCAGCCCGAACCAGCCCGAGATTTGCCAGTTCGGCGACCGGCCTGCATCGACTGCAAGAGCGCGGGTGGAACCAACCGGTGAGAGACCTTTACTTCGGCCGATGGCCAATTCCGCTATCAGCACTGGAAGCCCGATCAAGACCACGCAGATGATGTAGATCAGGACGAACGCGCCGGCGCCATTCTCGCCCGCCTGAAAGGGGAACCTCCACAGATTGCCGAGCCCCACGGCAGAGCCAATGGCAGCCATCAGAAAGCCCAGTCGCGAGCCCCATTGTTGTTTGCGTGCGCTGCCGTACACCTTTTGCTCTGCCCCAAGGCTCGAGCGCTTCCGGAGCTGGCCAGTCGCCGAATTCGCGCTCATTCAAATGTCTCCTTTATCAAGGAAGAGCCGGTCCGCGGGCGGATCATTGCGCTGTCTGAGGCAATTGGCTCTCATCCCCGACGCGGGCGAACCAGATGAGGGCAAAACCGACCAACACCAGAGCGGCCACCGCAAAATAGGTCGCGCCGTAGCCAGCCCCTTCAACCAGCCAACCCGAATTGCCGCCCATAAATAGCCGGGACAGATTGGGGATCGCCATGAACAGCGCAAACTGGCTCGCCGCGATAACCGGATCACAGATCCGCATCGCCCACACGATGGCGCTGATCGTAAGCGTGATGGAGAGGACATACATGCTTGCCGACAGCGCCATAAAGGGCAGATCATTCGACCATGCAGGAAGGCTGAGCCCGGCAATAAGAGCGAGGAGCGCAATCGCCGCCAGTTGGGCCAGGATCGCCCACCGCAGGCCTAGCAATCGCTCGAGCGCAAGCGGAATGAAAAGGCCAAAGACCGCCGCCGCGATGTTCACTGTTGCACCAAAGCTCGAATAGCGCTCGCTCGACCAGCCAAGCTGCTGGATGGCGAGTGTCGGATTGACCGCATCGGCGAAGGCCAGATACGCGCCTCCGAATCCGGTCGCGATCAAAAACATCGCCGTGCGGCGCGCCAAGATCGATTTGAAGACGCCCGAAAGGATCGGCCACCAGGCATCATGCTGGCGCTCGACGCATTCGCGCGACGCCTGCCCCTGTGACCACGGCAGCAACCGCTCCCCCGGACGCTCCCGGAACACGCTCACAAACAGCGAGGCGCTGGCAACGACCGCTGCAAGGATGAGAGCTGTTCTGGCCGTTCCTCCGTCGGCGAGCGCCTGTCCAGCTACAAAGCTGCAAGCGGCAACACCCGCGGCCTGGCTGGCGAACATCAGGCTGTTGATGGCCGTCCGCTCGCTCTCGGGCACGAGGTCCACCGCCATGCCGTCCACTGCCACATCGTTGAATGTCGCGCACAAATTGAGAGCAAAACACAACGCGGTAAGAAGCGCGATATCGCTTGCGGCAGGCGCGAGCACCGCCATCATCGCCAACGCAATCACCATGAGCGATTGCGACAACAGGATCCAGCCACGCCTGCGCCCCATTGGTTTGTAGGCAAAGCGGTCCATAACAAGCCCATTGAAGAGCTTGGTCGTCCACGGCAGCAAAGCGACGGCGACAAATCCGCTAACTTGCACCGGTGTTCCGCCCGCTTCGGCTATCCATGCGGGAAGCGCGACAAGCGACAGGCCCAAAGGCACGCCTTGTAAGAAATATAGGACAATGATCGCAGCGAACCGCGCGGTGCGGTGTTCGGAAAGCGCAGGAAGTGTCTTGGGATGCGGCCGTTTGCCTGTCGCGATTGCGTGTTCCATGTTTGTAGACCTCTGTGACGCTTAGGTTAGGGCCGAAGCAGGGTTTAAATCGATGACCGCTTGCCTTCCGTTCTCGAGCCAGTCCGCCAGATCGGCTGGGACCCGTGCGGCAAGGGCAGCGCGGTAATCGGCGAGGTCGCGTTCGATGAGGATGCTGCGCCAGCGCTCGTTCGTGCCTTTGTGGAGGAACGTATCGGCGCCGCCCTTGAATGCCTGCGCGACCAGCCCAAGCAATTGCGCGCTGTCGCGCTTCATGCGGTCGAAACCAGCCGCCTCGACCATTTCGCTGAGCAGCGGTTCAGGCGTTGGAATGCCGCAGAACTCTGCGATCCGGCGTATCTCGCCTTCACGATCCGCCTTGAGATCGTTGTAATGGACCAAGAGCACGTTGGGCCGATCACGCGCCTCCCAGAAACTGTTCTCGATTTCCGGGAACTCGTCGATCGTGAAATCGTCAAACGGAGCCAGCTCAGGATCACGCAGCCAGCGCCGAAAGAAGGCCCGCGGGTCCTGTGGTGCGCGCGGAAACGGCGCTGCGATCAGCGGATCACCCAGCCCGTTCTGGTTAAAACCCGCCAGAAGGTCTTCCGCATAATTGGTCGTGTGATTGTGGAACGGCATCACGGCATCACGCGGATCGCGCGCGACATGAATGTAAAATACGTCGTCATGAAGCGGCAGAGCGGTTAGCAGCGAATGGGTCTTGAACCCGCGACGCCCCGCCTTGGCTGTCATCGCCGCTGCGACCTCTTGCTGAGGGATGAAACGCGCGTCTAGCCAAGGTTGCTCATCCATGATCTGCTGTGGCTGCGCCGACTTTGCTAGCAGCATACCGATGATACGCTGAGTCCACGTCGTCCCTGTTTTGGGGGGTGTGCACACGATGATGTCGCCAGCGCGCAGCTCGAAACTGTCCCAGATGCGGCTGTCAGTTTGCCAGGTTCGAACGACCTTCTCGGGCTTTCGTACAAGCATGGGTGGTCTTCCCCTCGAAGCATCATTTGCCGGCAGCCAAGCCAGTTAGTTGTGGTACGACCCACGCCAGGACGTTAAGCACAGCGCTCCCGTCGCTTGCTGAGCGGTCGCTAGCAAGGCACTCAAAAAACCGCGATTTCCTGTATTTCCTGTGAGTCCGCAGATGCCAGCCAAGGCGCCGGATGGTCAATCCGTCCGACCGTTAAAAAAGCGTCAAAAGCGCGGTGATTGCGGGCGCGATCAGGCGGTTCGCGGGTCTTTCGGGATCAAATCGGGCCACCCGAAGCGGTCCCAAGCCTCGACCATACCGATGCGTTCGGCAAAGGCCATGAAGTCGGAATGGCGAATTGTGCGATTGATTGGATCAATATCGATCCACAGACTGGCTAGGCCAAACATGTTTGCGGGATGGATGCGCTCGGAATACAGCTTCATCACCAGCTCGCTGTGTCCTAGCCAAATCGCTGCAAACGCGATCGAGTGGTCGTAAGGGTCAGGCATCGTGACATGCAGGCCGTCGATCACTTGGCAGTAAATGGCGCGGGCGTCTTCATCCCCGCTGCAGACACCGCGCGCCGCCATCCCGAAATAGGCATCGCGCGCGGCCTCATCCATTGGCGCCATGCCCGGCGGTGGCATTATGATTGTCCCAAGGAGAATGCGGGAAGCGTAATAGGTTTCGACGGCTTTGTCGTGCTGCCCCTGCGCCATCAGCGCCAGCGCTGACCATATTGAGGGAAGGCCCAGATCACCCATTCGCTGGCCGCAAGCATAGGCTGTATCGAAGTCGCCCAGACAAAGGTGCGCTGAGGCCAGCATCATATGATTACGAGCATAGACGGGATCACGGTCTACGGCCGCTTCGACAAAGGGAAGCGCTTCTTTAGCCTTACCCAGATACAGCAGGCATGAGCCTAGGCGCGAACACACGTCGGCATCGTTGGGGTCGCGGGCATAGGCCTCGTACGCTAGCTCGAGCGCACGCGCCGGATTAAAATTGGTCCATTCGTGGATGCCAAGGATGGAGTAAGCGTGGCCCTGATCAGAATCGAGCATTAGCGCGCGCTCGGCGCAGCGCGCGCCCTCGGCTGATTGCTCCAGACGTTTAAGGCTGGGCGTCAAGGCCGCCGTCATGATGTATGCGTTGGCCAGCGCGGTCCAGCATTCGGCAAATTCGGGATCAATCTCCAACGCCTGCTCATAAAGCTGAATGCCTTTTTCGTAGGTCTCCGCCCCGCCGACCCGCTGGATCATGTAGCGTCCTTGCAGATACAGCGCGTAAGCCTCGCGGTCGCGGGTCATTTTGCGGGAAGGCGACGGTGTAACGGCCAGACCCAAGGCGCTGCATATCGCAGCGATCACATTTGTGCCGATGATTTGGCGCCCGTCAAAGAAGTGCGTGATCGAACCGGTCAGTCGATCAGACCAAAGTTCGGTGCCTGTGCTGCCATTTATCAGCGCGATGCGGATCTCAATATCCTGATCCCTGCGCCGCACTTCGCCTTCGATAAGGTAAGAAACCCCAAGCTCGCCAGCTATCTCTGTCAGCGTGCCTCCTTTTGCAGCAACTACGTTCACCGAAGTCCGACCCGCCAGCGCAATGCCTTGGATCCCAGCCAGTCGCGTCGAAAGCTCGTCTACAATCCCGTCAGGCAGGAAGAAATTGCCGCCCACGGTGTCGATCTGCGCAAAAGGCAGGAGCGCAAGTGTGGCTTCATGTGTAAGCTGGTGAAAGGCCCGATAAGACGCAAACCGCACCTTCGCCGCTTCGGTCAAGCGCTCCGCGGTCGGCTTGGCGGCCGAGCGGATGGCTTCAGATAGCCCCGATCGCAGCCGCGCATCGACATGAACGCGGCGCTCTGCGAGCCATTCATCAAAGGCAGGGTTGAGCGATACGCCTTGCAGCAAGGGACGATTGCCTATGGACAGTAACTGATCGACCAAAGGGTCGGTTTGACCCTCGACGAAGGCAGCCTCGATCTCGCCTAGATCGCAGCGCAAACTGTTCGGGTTCAACGCGACTTCGGAGCGCGATACAGCCAGCGCATCAACCCCGTATTCCATAAGCGTGCGCTGGAGTTTGAGCAGGCATTGGCGCAGGCTGGCTTTGGCTTGCGGAACGAAGCGGTCGGCCCACAGCAGCCGCGCGAGAGCCTCTCGGTCCATCGCATGCCCGGGTTCAATGCACAATATCGCGAGCAGCAGGCTGGCCCGGCGATTGGTCAGCGAAATGGTATCGCCATTAGGCGCTTCAATCCGAAACTCACCGAATAACTTGGCCTTGATTGAGCTCAGCGCTTCAAGCTGCGTCTGATCCAACGAAACGTCCCCCCTGACGCGCAGACTACATTCAAATCAGGGCTATGCAATCGTTCAGGGCCCTGGCTTCGAACATCGCGAGCGGCAGTACTACCACAGACAGCGTGTTGCTTTTCATACCTGTGCCAAGGGCAGGCGAAAGCAGACTTCGACCACAAGACGCACCAAGCAGATCATTCCGCAGGTTGGGATCCACAGCCCCGCGACGCCAGGCACCTGTTGAATCTGTGACCACAGCCCGAACAATCGCCACTGCGGCACCGTTAGATCCTCCAACGGCTGGCGGACCCAGCGTGACCGATTTCAGCGAAATGACCCTCGAACAGATTGAACGCCTGGCGCTCGAGCAAGCGATTGCGCGCAGTTCAGGCAATATCTGCAAAGCGGCTCGCGGACTGGGCGTGAGCCCTTCGACGATTTACCGAAAGCTGGAACGCTGGGGCGGGTAGGTTCACGGATGTGATCGCTGATGACAGTGAGCATGGGCACGAGATGAGCTGGCATTGTCCCGACACGTATTTCCTGAAAGAGTCGCGCAGCCCCTAGAAGCGTTTGCGGATATCGATCCGGAACAATCTCCCAAACGGGTCTAGCAGGTCGGGTTGGAAATTGTCGGGCGTTTGGCCGCTGGGGCCGGTCACGCGCTGCTTTTGGTCAAAGATGTTGCTGACGTTGATGGCCACTAGTGTCTCCTCCAAAACCGGCAGGGCGTTCAGGATCGCGTCGGAATAATTGAATTCGTAAGTGACGCGGGCGCCTAAATTGGTGAGGTCAGAGAAACGCAGGTCGCTGCCTGCATTGGTGACCCGCGTGGCGCTTTGATATCGTACGGCCATTGCAAGGCCAATGCCTGCTTTCCAGCGATACATCGAAAAATCGAATTGATGGCGCGGCGTGCCACCCACCTCGTCGCCCGAAGATCCGCGCAGAAAATCGAGCACGGGGGTATCGCTCGCTTCGGTCAAGCGCGCTTCATCACGCAGGGTCAGCCGATGAATGGCACTGATCCGCAACGATCCGGGGCGTCCGCTGCGCCGCCTTTTGGCCGGTGCGGGCCCGGTCTGGCGGCGACGCTTGGTCGCAAGACGCTTTGAAAAGGTGATCGCGGTGCGCAATTCGTCGCGATTGCCTTGTCCGATCTGCACGGGCCGATTGTCAAAGCTTAGCAACGCACCAGCCGCATCGCGCAGCACCCGGTCTGTAAAAGCGCTTTCGAACTCGGGCGTCAGCAAAGCAAAGCGACGCACTTCGCGATCTATGCGCGAGCTGGTGTAATCGAGATTGACACTGATGCGTGGCTTATTGCTGGGGGTCCATTGCAGGCCCGCCTTCCAGACCCGGCGGGTGTCAGGCACCAAGTCAGGATTGCCGCCGGTCACACGCGTCGCGAGCGCATTGTCCAGCGTGGCAAAATCGAACACGCGCGATCCGGGCGTCACGACGATCGGTGCGCCCAGATCATTGAGCGCTGGCTCCCCTTCCTCTTGTGTGATTGATGCGAGCAGTCGCAGTTTGGGCACAGGACGCCAGCGCACGCCGTAGCCGTATGTCACAAGCGATCCGAAATCAGACAGACGCTGCACTTCGACATTGCCATTGAGCGCAAAGTCGCCGGGGATCGGCGCTGGGGCAAGGATTGGCAGATCCAGACTGACCCGTCCCCCTATTGCATCGCGCCCAATACTGGCGGCGCTGATTATGCCCGCTTCGGCAATCGCACTGTCTTGCTGGCGCATAGACAAATCCAACGAAGCACTGAGTGTCAGCGGACCGGCGGCGAGACTGGCCAGTCGCTGATTGAGGAGTGCATTGGCCTGCCCCAACCGGCGCGTAAGGTTGGTCTCGCGCCCGCTCGGCCGCTGGGTATCAAGATCGGTTGCGGTGTCCTCCTTGATTTCCGAATAACTCGCGGTGAGCGTCCAGGTTGATGGCGCAAGGCCGCTTGCGACGGTGAGACCGGTGTAAAGGTCGCTTGTGTCCGTGATCTGAGACAGAGGATCAGGCGAATTTGATGAAGCGCCGAACAATGCTGTGTCACGCGTGTTGATGTAAGAGCCGGAGAGCGTTGCGACGGACCCGGCAGGCAGGCCGAGACTGGCCGAAAAGCCTGCGCTCCACTCGCGCGTGTCAGGCGCGATTGTGCGGTCAGAAGAGCCAGCTGACCCATCGCTGAAGACGATGTCCCGGTCGGCTTCGCGGATCGCATCGGCGGTTTCAAACGTGCCATCCAGGCTAAAGCGCTCAGCACCATCGATCTTGAGGAATTGCCCGTCCAGTTCGCCCAATGTGCGCCCGCCTTCAAAGGGCGCCCCGGCACGAACAGTTGCCGTCGTGATGTTCACATTGCGCTTGAGAATGAAGTTGATGACGCGCTGATCGGCGGCAAAGCCATAGGCGAGCGACACTTCCTCCGGCAGAACTTCGACCCGCGCTACCGCGCTGACCGGGTAGCGGCCAACCTCCCGAAAACCTGAAACGCGGCGACCATTGATCAGCACGACCGGCGGACCGGAGGAGCGCCCGCGCCCACTGGACGTCTCTGCCAAAATCTGGCGCAGCAACTCCCCCAGCGATCCGGCCCCATAGGCGGCAATGTCCTCGGGCATCAACACAAGCTCAGGCTCAAAGTCACCCAGAGTGGACCAAGTGGGACGCTTGCCTTCGACGATGATTGTTACCTCATCACCCTGCGGGTCTCCCGCCTCGCCACTTGGCTCTGACGCCGATTGCCCGCCGCTTTCTTGCGCTGTTGCGGCGGCGGGCAGTGGTGCAAGAACAGCTGCCAAACAGGGCCAGACGCTGCGTGTCATGGGAATTGCTGCACGCACACCAATCACGGCAGTTCGATGCGGCGCATCTTGATCTCCAGAAACAGCTCAGCGCTGGTCTGGTTGAGGGGGCGCAAGTCAAACTTGGTCTGCTCGAAGGTCGGCGGGCCGAATTCTCCGACAGCGTTGCGGCTGTTGCCGATGGCTTCGAACGGAATGCCCTGCTGGTCAAAGTCGAGCCGCCCGTTGTCATTGTCATCGTGAAACGCTGTGATGATGTAAGTGGCAGGTGGCACCGCATTGAAGACATGTTCTGCACCATCACTGGCTGGGATCTGCGCGTTGCCCGTGCACCCACCTTCACGCAGCTTGGGCACTTCAGCACGGGTACACAGGCTGATCCAGATTTTGCCTTTGTCTGATTCAATCCCGGTAAAGCGAACCCGGACTGGCTGCGCCTTTGTCATGGTCTCAGCTGCGGACTTATCAGTGGCGGCCGGGTTCGCCGCTGGCTCCGACGCGCTGACCGGCCCGGCAAGGCACAACAAAGATGCCGCCAGAGCAATGTGTTGATGTTTGAAACTCATAGTGTTGTCCTCCTCGATTGCATTGGGTCGTTCGCCGAACAGCAGTTGCTTTGTTCAGCGCCCGCCGTTTGAATGTGAGACCAGGCAGACGGGAGAAAGCGCGCATGAAGGAGCGGTGGCAGTTATTTCGCAAGCGGTCGGACCAAACCGCTCATCCAGCGCCAACGGTCCCTTTGCCGCGCCAATGGTTGGCCCGTTACGGGCTTGGCCGATGGTTGTTTGCGCTGATCCTGGCGGTGGGTCTGGCGTTGGTGGGGCCTTACGGCACCTATCTCGTGATGAGCCTGCCGATGCGGCTGGGCTATTGGATCATCATCATCACGTTCAGTTTCGCGCTATGGTGGCTGATCGAGATCGCGGTTGCTCGCCTTTTCGGACAACGCGGCCTGCTGTTTGAGCAGCTGACGGTCATCGTACCGTTTGCAGCGCTGAACTCTGCCTTTCTCGCTGGTCTCCACACGGCCCTAAATGCGGTCGCCGGGCTCCAGATTGCCACAGCATGGAGCTTCTATTTCTGGGGGCATCTTGTGCTTTCATCTTTTGTCATCGCGCCGCTTATCCTGCTGACGCATGAGTTGATGACGCAGGTCCAAAGCCAGGCCAGCAGCGATACAATCCAATTCCTGACCCGCGCTTTGCCTCCAGCGTTTCGAGGACAGACGCCTTATGCTTTGGCGGCTGAGGGCCACTATGTGCGCGTCCACACAGCGCTGGGCGATACGTTGGTAACAATGCGCTTTGAGGATGCGGTGCGGGCGCTCTCCGGGGTCGAAGGGATACAAACGCATCGGTCTTGGTGGGTCACGCTGGATCAGATTGTCGAAGTTAAGCCGGTTGGCTCCGCCTATGAGGCGGTGTTGCGGTCCGGAATGACAATCCCGATCAGCCGGAGGCGCAAAGCGGCAGTGTCAAAGGGGCTGGATGCCGCGGCGATGGTCCCCGCCTGATTGAGCCGTACGCAGTGCAAATTATAAAAACTGGAAGCTGTTGCGCATTTTTACAGATTTGCGTCGCCACTTGTCATGCCTCAGGCTAGCGCGCGTCCTCCAGTCAATGCACCACGCACACAAACCAATCGATGCCCGAGGGATTTGAGCAACTCACACTGAATTGGCGCTCCGCTTTGACCGGCTCAGTCATGCTGTGCTCGGTCTTGGTGGCGTTGTTCCTGTTACGTCGCCGTGTCGAGCCTCAGGCGGTGGCGTGGCTTGCTGCGTTCGTAATTCTAGCAATGGTGGCCGCTCTGCCTACGCTGATTGGATTTGCAGGCGCGTATATGATCTGGCCTGGCCTCAGCTTCCTGCCCAGCGAAACGCTGCTTCTGCTTGGCCCGCTGATCCTGCTACATGCGCGTGCGCTGATGGTGCAGTCGAGCGAGCGGCGGCTATACTGGTTGCTGGTACCCGGTGCGATCTACTGGTTCTATCAGGTCTGGGCTTTTACAATGCTGGGGGAACCTGAAGCGAAGTGGGCATATGGCCGCGCGTTCCATGCGCCCTATGTCTTCCCCTTTGTCACCGCGCTTACCTTCGCGCTGTTTTGGGATGCGTTCTCGCCGTGTGGCGGCTGCGGCGGCGTTACATGTCTTGGCTGAAAGATAACCACGCCGACAATGAGCGCTTTGACCCTTCATGGCTGTTGCATCTTGTGGTGCTTGGCATTGCGGCGTCCGTCTACTGGATTGCCAACACCATCGTCTCGATCCGCCTGGACTTCGACTTTTTTGAGAACTTCGCGTGGGACTTCATCGCACTGTTGATCGTTTTTGTAATCGCGCTGGAGGCGCTGGTCGGGATTCATCAGCGCTTCCCAAAGATGGAAGCGCAATCAGGTGCAGCGCACGATGAGCCTGTGCCTGCCCCACCGCGCGACTGGAAATCTGAAGGCAGGCGACTGCAAGAGCAGGCGGTTGAGAACCAATGGTATCTAGAACCTGATCTGTCGCTGCAAGTGCTGTCCCGACGGTTTGGAATGAACCACGCTTATATCTCACGGGCGATTAATGAGGGGCTGGGCTGCAATTTCAACGGCTTTATTAACAAGCTGCGGGTCGAGCACGCACAGGATCTAATCAGCGGTGGGGACACAAGTTCTTTAACGGATATCGCTCTGGCTGCCGGGTTCGGTTCCAAGGCGAGTTTCAACCGAGCCTTCAAGCTCCACACCAGCGCGAGTCCGAGCGAATTTCGCCGTAAGTGTATGTCAGGCTGATGGGACGCGCGCCTGTCCGGCGTTGCAAATGACAAACTTCTGCCTGCCTTGCCTGTTTTGAGGCGATGCGCAGGCGATCCAATGCAACAGGGCACTGCATTGGAGATTGACCCATGAGATTTGCCCTCATCACTACCAGTATTGCTCTGTTCGCCGCTGGCTGTTCGGGCGCGGATGCGCAGTCGCCGGACCCAAAGCCTGCATATATCGCGGCCGATGGCGCGCTGACGCCTGAGCAGGTCGCACGCGATATTGCGCTGGCTGAGGAAGCCTTTTCACGGATCCACCCCGGCTACACTCGCTATGCAAGTGAGGAAGCGATGAAAGGGGCGTGGGCCAATGTCGTTGCGGCTGGCAAGGCGCAGGGCGGGATAAAGCTCGGCGATTTCTATCTGGCGGTCAATCAGGTGCTCACGCAGATCCGCTGCGACCATACCAAGGCTGAGCTTCCGCGCTCGATGCAAGAGGCACGCAAAGGGCAACCGCTCTATCTGCCATTGCGCTGGGAATGGATCGACAAACGCGGCGTAATCGAAACCGCCGCACGAGGCGTGGCAGCAACGCATGGCGAGGAAATCGTCGCGATTGATGGGCGGTCCCTAGGCGAAATGGTCGAAGCGATCGCTCCGCATATCCCTTTCGATGGCTACACCGAATGGTCACGCCGTTCCGGCATCAGCCAATCGCGCGAGTTCATGGGCGGCGGGGTCGATCATTTCGGTGCGCTCTTGTGGGATGTCCCAGCCCAAGCGCGCGTGACATTGCGCAGCGCTGCGGGAGAGACGCGCGAAGTTTCCATGCCGCGCATCAGCTATGCCGAATGGAGAAAGCTTGGCCGCAAAAGCGAGATAAACTTCAAGGATGCGGTGAGCTTTGAACGGATCGGATCACACGCCGCGTATATCAGCGTAGACACTTTCGTGAATTACCGCGATCCGGTGAAGCCCAAGGCGATCTTCCAGCCAATCTTCAAGGCTTTGCTCGACGAAGGTCGCGATGCGCTGATCCTTGATCTGCGGCGCAATGGAGGCGGCTCGGGTGGGCCGCAATATGAGCTGCTCGCCAATCTGATTGACGCTCCTTATCGCCCGCTCAAGGAAATGCGCGCCAAGACGCTCGATCTGGATGGGATCCGCCCCTATCTTTGGACTTGGGACAGCCGCGCGCTTGACCCCAGCCCGCTCGGCTTTTTGCGCAACGATGATGGCACTTATGCGCTGCGCCGCTTTGTGAGCTCTGACCTGAAAAAGGTGAAGCCGGCAAAATACGCCTTTAAAGGCCGCCTCTTCGTGCTCACGAGTGACACCAATTCATCCGGCAGCACCAATATGACCGCATGGCTCAAAGAGCTGGATCGCGGTGTGCTTATCGGGGAGCGGACCGGCGGGAGCGCGGAAGGGCCGACCGCCGGACTGCAATTCACCATGGCGCTGCCTGAAAGCGGCGTGAGGCTGCGGCTGCCCTTCTTTCACATGCTCAACAATGTCTCCAGCTTTGATGCCGGCCTTGGCATTTCGCCTGATATCGCTGCGCCCATGACGGTTGAGGCGTTCCGGGCAAAGCGTGATCCTGCGCTGGATATGGCCAAATCGATGGCTGCTCAGAAACCCGCCTGACCAACCCTTTCCCCAAACCCGAAAAGACGCTCCCCCAGGTCACTCACTCCAATCAGTGAGCGACGCCTGTCGCTGTCTCTCAGCGGTTGACCACACTTTTGCCAAAAGAGAGGTTTTCTATGTCCCCCGCGAATCTGTTCCCTGTTTCACTCCGTTGCATCAGCACCGCAGCGATGGCTGCACTTCTGGTTGCTGTTCCTGTCTCAGCACAGGAAACTAATCCCGGCGCAGCGCCAAACGATGACCCCTCGCGTGGGGCTTACCTAAACGGGGCGGTAACGCGCATCTCCAACGAGCAATTCGACCTCGATGCCTTCACCGCAAGGGCTGGGTGGAATTTCGCCAAGAACTTTGGCGTTGAAGGCGAAATCAGCTTACCGACAGGCGAGGACAATCAGCAATTCGTGGTTTTCGAACTCGACCGCGTGATTGCTATCTTCGCGACCGCCCGCATCAACCCATCGGAACGCTTTGAGCTGTTCGCGCGAGCTGGGCTAATCGATTCCAAAGTCGATGTGCGCATCCCCGCTCAGAACGACAGCTTCGTGGTGGACCAGCGCTCAGCGGCGATGGGAGCCGGTGCGAAGCTGTTTGTGACGAAGCGCCTCGGGATCAGAGCGGGATACACCTACGCCGAAGCAGAGAGCTTCGATGTGGGCGTCGAATATCGATTCTGATCCAGCCAAGAGTGCCGGAGCAAAGCGCGAATTCGCAGGCGCTGAAGCGGCTTTCAAGAAACCCGCTTCAGCGCAGCGCGACTCGCTCCAGCTCAGCGATTTGTACGACACGCTCAGCCTTCTCTGCTTCGCTCAGGAATGATCCGGCAAAGGAGTTTTTCGCCAGCGTCGCAATGTCCTCGATACCAAGGTTCAACGCTGCAGTGACCGCGCCGAAATTGTCGTTGATGTAGCCGCCAAAATAGGACGGATCGTCGGAATTAACGGTCGCCTTGATCCCGCGCTCCAGCATCATTTTGACCGGGCTTTGTGCGATATCGTCAATTACGCACAATTTCAGGTTGGAGAGCGGGCAAACGGTCAGTGTCAGCCCGTCTGCCACAATCCGGTTAACCAGCGCATCGTCTTCGAGCGCGCGGTTGCCGTGGTCGATCCGGTCAATGCCCAGCGTATCGAGCGCTTGCCAGACATAATCCGGCGGGCCTTCCTCTCCGGCATGGGCGACCAGCTTGAGACCCTTCTCGCGGCATTTGGCAAAGACGCGGGCGAATTTTTCAGGGGGATGGCCGACTTCGGATGAATCGAGCCCCACCCCGGCTATGCGATCCAACCATGGCTCCGCTTCGGTAAGGGTGGCAAAGGCGTCCTCCTCGCTCAAATGGCGCAAGAAGCACATTATCAGCCGATAGCTGATGCCCAGCCGCGCCTCGCCTTCGTCCAGCGCGCGCAGGATACCGCCGATCACCGTGTCAAACGCAATGCCGCGCTCGGTATGGCCCTGCGGGTCGAAGAATATCTCGACATGGCAGACATTATCGGCAACCGCGCGCTCCAGATAAGCGATGGTGAGATCGTAGAAGTCCTGTTCTTCCACCAGCGCAGCCATGCCGAGGTAATAAAGGTCGAGAAATTCCTGAAGGTTGCTGAACTGATATGCGCTGCGCACTTCCTCCACACTGGCGTAAGGAAGGGTCACATTGTTGCGCTGCGCAAGCGCGAACATCATTTCAGGCTCAAGCGAACCCTCAATATGCAAATGCAGCTCCGCCTTGGGCACGGCTGCAATAAACGCGGCGCGCTGGGTCATATCCGCTTGGGCCATCAGCCCTCTCCCTTCAATTTCAGAATCTCACCCGCGCTCGGCTTGTTCGCGGCAATCTCTGCGTCTGTAAGCCCAACCAGTTCATGCGGGAAGATCAGCCAATCCTCGGTTTCACGCATATAGAAATGCGGCACCAGATCAGTCTGGTTCTTGGACGGTTTGTAAAACACCGTCGCGATCCGGATCGTGGTGGGCATGTTGCGGCGGCAGCGTTTGCTGAGTTCCGTGATGAACGCCTCGACCGATTTGCCCGTGTCGAAAACATCGTCCACGATCAGCAGCGCGTCTTCTGCATTCAGCGTGTCGATCAGATAGCCAAGGGCATAAACCTTCACCAAACGCGCCTGCTGGCCGATCCCGGTGTAGGAGGACGTGCGGATCGCAATGTGATCGCAGTCAATCCCGCGAAATTCGAGCAGCTCCTGCACCGCAATCCCGATCGGAGCCCCACCGCGCCAGATGCCGACGATATGCGTCGGGACAAAACCGGACTCGATGATCTGGTTTGCCAGCGCATAAGACAGCTCCAGCAGCTCATTGGCATCGAGATAGGTCTTGGTTTCCACGCGCATCCTCCCGCCGCAGGCCATGCGCGGCGATGCTTTCTTGCCTCAAACCCATATTGCAGTGCAACAATTCGCTTGGCGAAGGCTTGATTTGCGGTATCGTATACATCTGTGGGCGATCAAGCATCCTGGGCTTTGAGTATTTCGGCGCTGCTTCTGGCGGGGGCCGGAGCGGGTTTCGCGGGCGGGCTGTTCGGCATTGGCGGCGGTTTTGTCGTAGTGCCTGCGCTGATGCTGCTTCTGCCGCTGCTGGGCGTTATCCCTTCAGAAGTGGCGCATGTGGCCGTTGGCACATCGCTTGCGACCATCATCGTCACCTCAATCCGATCCACCATGAGCCATGCGGCGCGCGATGCGGTTGATATGTCGGTGCTCAAAAGCTGGGCGCCCTTCGTGATCGTCGGGACCGTGTTGGGCACAGTGCTGGCGGACCGGGTCACCAGTTCAGAGCTGGCGCTGATCTTTGGTCTGGGCGTGTTAGGGTTCGCCGCTTATTTCCTCTGGCCGCAGCGGGCTGTGGCGCAGCCGCCCGCCGCTGTCGCCATGCCTAGCGGCGTGCCGCGCGCCGGGCTGGCCGGGGGCCTCGGCCTGATCTCGGCCTTGCTCGGGATCGGCGGCGGGACAATCACCACGCTGGTGATGACCAGCTGCGGCAATCCGATCCACCGCGCCATCGGCACCGCTGCCGGGATGGGCGCGATCATCGCGGTTCCGGCTACAATCGGCTTTATCGTGATCGGCTATGGCGAGCTGGGCCTTGCATGGGGCTCGGTCGGGTATGTGAATGTGCCCGCCGCTTTGACGATCACCGCCATGTCTGTCCTCACCGCACCACTCGGCGTCGCAGCGGCGCATAGGTTGCCACCTCCGATGCTACGCCGGGTCTTCGGCTTGTATCTGATCGTGGTCGGTGTGTTGATGATTTCCAAGAGTTGAACGCCAAGAAGGAGCCAGAAGCCAATGCAGAGCAATCGCAGGACTTTCCTCGCCACCGCCGGACTATCGACCGGATTGGCCGCAACGCCCATTAAGGCGGCGGCGATGACCATGGGTGCGAAGGAAGGGATGGAGCATTTCGGCCCGCTTGCAGGCGAGGCGCTGCTTAGCCGCAATGAAAACCCCTATGGCCCTTCACCCGCTGCCATTCAGGCGATCTCCGAGACAGCAAAAATGGGCTGTTTCTATGCGGATCGCGGCCTGCGCCATCTGCAAAGCCTGATTGCAGAGCGAAACAATGTCCCGCCCAGCCAGGTGGTCGTCGGCAGCGGCTCGACCGAGATCCTTTGCGCCATCGCGCTGGCCTGGGGGGAGAAAGGCGCGATCATGGGGCCTGGCCTGTTCTGGGATACGACGGTCAAATATGGCGAGCGCCAAGGCGTCAAAGCGATCCGCGTGCCGCTGGCAAGCGATATGGGCGTGGACCTTGATGCGATGGCCGCGCAGACCGATGATACGGTATCGCTGATCCAGATTTGCAATCCGAACAATCCAACCGGCATGCTGATCGACAACACCAAGCTGCGCGCCTTCGCGGCCAAGGTCATCCCGCAGGCGACCTTGCTGGTGGATGAGGCTTACAACGAGCTCACCGACGCGCCCGAAGCCAGCTCGCTGGTGGACCTTGCACGCGCCGGGCAGGACGTGATCATCTGCCGCACCTTCTCCAAGATTTACGGCATGGCAGGAATGCGGGTCGGCTATGCGATCACGACAGAAGAGAACGCCGAGCGCATTCGCGGCTATCTGATGAGCTTTGGCGGCAATGTTGCAGGCATTGCGGGTGCAATTGCGAGCTATCAGGACACCGGCTTCTTGGAGAGTTCCAAGCGCAAGGTGGTCGAGGGGCGCGAGATGATCCTTGATGCGGTGAAGACCGCCGGGCTGACCGCGCTGCCTTCGCAGACCAATTTCGTTTACGTCAAAGTGCCCGATGCCGACAAAGTGCAGGCCGCCATGGCCAAGCGCGGCGTGCGCATTCGCGGGGCCTATGGCGACTGGACGCAATTCTCGCGCGTCAGCACTGGCATGTTGAGCGATGTGGAACGCTATGCCAAAGCCCTGCCGGACGTGATCGACGAACAATTCGGATAATCAGGAGCACAAGGCATGCGGACACTCATTGCGACGGCTTTGTCCGCGAGCCTTATCGCAAGTGCCGCGCAAGCGGACACGCTGGTTGAAGTGGTCGGCGAGCAGCTGAACGAGGACGTGCCCGTCCCCACATTCGAAGTCGATACCGCTTGGCCGCGCCTGCCCAATGATATCATCCTTGGGCAAATTCCCGGCCTGTCGGTCGACAAGGATGACAACGTCTGGGTGCTGACCCGGCCCAATTCGCTCGGCGCGACAGAAATCGGGCGCGATCGCGGGCTGACGCAGGCGTGCTGCGCCGCGCCGCCGCATGTCCTGCAATTCGATCCCGAAGGCAATCTGCTGCGCCAATGGGGTGGCCCCGCGCTTGCTCCGGGAGAAAGCACTGTCACCGGATCAGGCCGCAGCGCCACCGAAGAGGGTGACGAGCAGTGGCCTGCCAATGTCCACGGCCTGTTTGTTGATGATGACATGAATGTCTGGCTCGGCGGGAACGGGAACGGCGATCATGTCGTGCTCAACTTCACCGCTGACGGAGAATTCATCCGCCAGATCGGCCTGCGCCAGTCAACCGACGGCAATGCCTCGCGCCGCTATCTTGGCAATCCGGCCGACATTGCGAGCAATGGCAAAAGCGTGCTGGTCGCCGATGGCTACATCAACAAGCGGATTGTGGAGTTCAACGCCGAAGACCTCTCCTTCGTGCGCCTGTGGGGCGCGTATGGCGATGATCCGGACGGTGGCACGCGCGCAGAGCCCTTTGATCAGAGCCAGGCTACCAGCACCGGCGATGGCGGCGCGAACCCGGTCAGCCGCAGCTTTGGCGATATCGTGCACTGCGTCGTGCGCGGGCCAGAGAACACCGTCTATGTCTGCGATCGCCGCAACAACCGCTTGCAGCTGTTCCGAGAGACCGATGCGGGCGTTGAGTTTGTGCAGGACGTCGTGATCGCGCCCGAGACCGGCGGCACGCGCACGGCGAGCGATGTCGCTTTCAGCCCGGACGGCAATTATGTCTATGTCGCTGACATGATGAACGGGCGGGTGTGGATCCTGCTGCGCGAAACGCACGAAATCCTCGCATGGTTCGGTCGCAATGGGCGCTATCCGGGGCAGTTCATCTGGCTGCACAGCGTCGATGTGGACAGCCAGGGCAATGTCTACACCACCGAAGTGAACACCGGGCGGCGCGTCCAGCGCTTCGTCTTCAAGGGGATGAGCGAGTAGCGCGCTCGCTTATTCAGCCGCCGGTCCATCATCGGGGCAATCGCGCCGAAAAGCTGATCCGCGCGCCGGTGCGAGATTGCCGTCCCACACATAGGACCCATCGCCGCTCAGCTTCACCCAGGTCTCGCCCGCGGTAAAGCCGCGAACCTTGCGCGCCGTTATCGTCACACAGCGCTCCAGCCGCCACAGTTTATAGGTCTTGCGCGGCGTCGGGTAATTGCGAACATTGGCCGGGCCGGTCGCGTAATAGAGTTCCTCAAACCCGATAAACGCATCGCTGTAATTCAGCAAATCGGGATCACCGTTAGAAAGATTGCGCGGTCCGCCACCCGAAGACGCCCATGCCGGGGACCCCGCGCTGGGGTTGGACACCGACACAATAAAGGCGACAACCGCAACGATCAGCATCACAGCAAGGACTGCGACACGCTTGCGATTCTCCGATGTGACCTGCTCATCCATAGCGTGTGATTATGGCCAAGCGGGTGCTGAGCCAAGCCTTAACCTTGCGCATTCAGCAGCCCGCCGCGCCCTTGACCGCGCGCGCATAGGTGTCATTGCGGTCAAAGTCCGTCATGCCCCAGCGCTCGTCCAAATTATCAAACTGCGCAATCGTTTCGCGATACCAGCGGCACGCTTCTACACGCTGGCCTGCGCGCTCATGAATTTCGCCCAGCCCGTTCAACTGTATCGCGACATCGCGGAAAAAGCCGCTTTGATCAGGCTGCAATTCTGAAAGCCGGCGGCGAATTGCGAGCGATGATTTGGCCGCAGCGACGGCTTCATCAAAACGCTTGGCCGAAGACAAGGTCAGCCCACGCTGGCCCTCCACCACAGCGAGCAGGCGCAGGCTCCCGGCGTCCTTGGGGTCGGCATCGACCTGAGCCTGCATGATCGCCTGCGCTGCCTCCAGCGCCGCGATGGCTTCATCCACGCGGTCAATCTCGTCTAGCGATCCTCCGCGGGCCCATTGCGTGATAGCCAGATCACGGCCCATATCGGGCGAATTCATGCCGCCCGCCATCGCCGTTTCAAGCAGGCTTACTGCTACGTCATAATCTTCGACAGACCCAGTCGCATCATCCAGATAATAGCGGGCATCGCCCTTCAGCCGATATGCCAGTGCTTTGAGGCGAACAGGCACTTCGCCCTTCTTGGCATCGGGAGAAAGGCCATCCAGCAGTCCGATAGCCTTCTCAAAAGCGCTGACAGACTCGTCGAATTTCTCTGCCCAATACTGGTTCTGCCCTTCGGCAAGACTGGCTTTAGCCCGTGCCAGATCGCACTTCGCCGCATCGTTGCAACCTTTTGCCAAGACCGGCTCAATGCTGCGTGCAAATTCCACGCCGCGATCATAATCCTCGATAATGTGCACCATCGTGTTGGAGCGGGCATAGCGCAGGTCCGCGAGCGCCAGTGCGACCTTTTCGTTCTGTGGCGCTTCCTCATGCAAGGCGGTCAAGATCGCGTCTGAGCGCTCAAAATTGGAGAGCGCCTCATCGCGCTGCCCCAAATTGCCGCCGCCCACGCCGCCCATCACGTCCGCCAGTCTTGCATAGCCCTGCCCCGCCTCCAGCCGCACATCGAAGGGCGCATCCGGGTCTTTGCTCAGCGTGTCGAGATAGGATTGCGCGGTCGCGGCCAAGGTCTCGCGCGCTTCGGTTGATCCGGGCACCGCGTTGACCTGATCATAGACATCAAACAACAGCGTCTTCGCCAAGGAGCGAACCTCGCCAAAGCGCTGTTCGGCCTGATCTTGCGCCACGCGGGCGCGCTGGAACCCGATGGTCGACGCCGTCAGACCGCCGATCAGCAACACCGCAATCGTCGCAAAGGCTGCCACGGCAAAGGTCTGGCGGCGCAGGAACTTGGCAAGCACATAGGTCTGCCCCCCGGCGCGCGCCTCGACTGGCTCGGTCGCAAGGAACCGCTCCACATCCCGCACCATCGCGCCTGCGCTGGTGTAGCGATCTTCGGGCGCATTGGCGGCGGCTTTGGCAATGATCGCGGCCAGATCAGGGTCACTCGCGTGATCGCCCAGCACCGCTTCGAGCAATTTGCCAAGCGAATAGACATCGGTCAGCGTTGTTGCCGGCGCTCCGGTGTAGCGTTCGGGCGCAGCAAATCCGGGGGTTAGCGTCAGACTGCCCGCCTGCGGTGTGTCCGGCGCTGCGGGTGCGCTTTGCTGGTCCTCACCAAGCGGACGAGCGATGCCGAAATCGATGAGCTTTGGCTCGCCCTCGCTGGTCACCAGCACATTGCGCGGCGTAAGGTCGCGGTGAATGATCAGGTTCTGGTGCGCAAACCCAACCGCTTCACAAACGCTCGCCAACAAGCGCACACGCGCCTCACGCGAAAGGCGCTGGTCGCGCGCCCAATCATCAATCGGCTCGCCCTCAATGTACTCCATGACGATGAACGGGCCGCCATCTTCGCTCGTCCCGCCATCATACAGCCGGGCGATGCTGGGATGTGAGAGGCTTGCCAGGATTTGACGCTCGCGCTCAAACCGCTCGACCAGCGGCTGCGTCAAAACGCCAGGACGGATCAGCTTGATTGCCACCTCATGATCGAAGTCACCCGCATCGCGCCGTCCGCGAAAGACAGCGCCCATGCCGCCCTGCCCGATCCGATTGATGATGCGATAGGCCCCTATGCGGTCAGGCCCCTCGGCCTCGCTCATCGCCGCAATCGGTCCACCAGTGGCGAGCATTTGCTGCGCTTCGCCGAGCGATCCCAGCATCTCCAGCGCCACCTTGCGCACCGGCGCTGACGCATCGTTGTGCTCTTCGATCCACGCTTTTTGATCAGCCTCAGGAATCGACAGCGCATCTTCGAGCAATGCGAGCGCTTTGATCTCAATATCCTTTTCACCGCTCATGCCTGAGCGCCCCAAGAATGCGATCCGGTCCCGTGCACCATTTACCCCCCAGCTTCGCGGTGTGGAACCGCCAACGCTGGATGCAGACTGCCCTCACTCGGCGCCCTAGACAAGCATCAAGATTTTTCGCGTGCAGGGTGGCGCAGCTCGTCAGCGCGTGGTCAGCAGCCGTTCCCGCATTCAATCAAACGACGCACTTGCGCACGCAATTCATCGGGATAGCCGGCCGCGATACGCTGATATTCCTCATCGCCGTAAAAGCGGGTCAGCGTCTGCCTGGACGCGGCGAAATACTGGATCGCTGACAGGATTTGATACACGCAAACGAACTTTTGCGGAAAGGGAAGATCAGCCAACCCGTCCACCTGATCCAACACGCCCACAATCCGATCAAGGAAATGCTTGAGGTACCATTCCTCCGGCGGGGCATCACGGCGCTGCGTTTCGAGCAATTCGCGCATCAAGACGGCAGCATCATTTGGATTGTCGCTCACCACCTGATGGATGGCGAGCATCATATCCTCGAACTGTGTGGCGGGATCGACCTTGGGATCCTCGCTTTGAGCCATCGCTTTGATCATGCGCTGCGCGATCCGCCGCAAAATTTCGCGATACAGGTCTTCCTTGCGGCGGAAGTAATACAGCAGCGCCTGCTTCGTCAGGCCGAGCTCACCAGCGATCTGTGCAATGCTAGCCCCGTGGAAGCCACGCTCAGCAAATTGTCGCAGCGCAGCGTCAAGCAATTGCTCGCGCGTGTCATCGCGCGGTGTATCGATTTGTCCCATTATCCCAATTCGCCCTTAAATAGGCGAGCTTTTACGACCCGTATGAATCAGAGATGCGACAAAACGCACCTCCGAAGAAGCCGAGCGGCCGTCCACCATCGACCGCGCTCATCCCAACAACCTCTCCGAAGACCATCGTGTGATCACCGACAGGGTAAAGCGACCACTGGCGACATTCAAGATGACCGATGGCGTCCGATACTACCGGTAGGCCGCTCGCCGATTGGATAAAATCGTCATCCGAGCTTTCCGTATCACCGCGCGCAGCATAGCGGCGAGCCAATGAACCTTGGTCCTCGTTGAGAATACTGATCGTGAAGCCCGGCGCCTGCGCCCAGAAGTCAAACTGGCTCGACTGGTTCTGAATGCTCCAACACACCAGCATGGGATCAAGCGAGACCGACACGAATGAATTGACCGTTATTCCGGAAACACCGCCACCCCCGCGAGGCGCGGCGACCACGCACACGCCGGTCGCGAACTGGCCCATCAGCTTACGAAAGGCTGCCGGTTCAACGGGATCTGCCGGCAATACGTCGTGCAAGGAAAAGCTCCGCGCTGGCTAATGGGGCGGGTAAACCCGCCAAGTGTGAGGGCGAACTCGGTTAGAAGCGCGGCCCTGTCAATGCGTCGCACACCATGTCGGGACGCGCTTTCCCCATTCCAACCCCCAAGCGGCCATGCGGTGCCCAGAATGTTGGCCTCAAAGTTGACATTCGGTGCGAAAATTCGGGCACTCATGCAGGTTTTGCACGTTAGAGGCATTATAGGGATCACACCTACCGCATATTGCCAGCACCGAAGCGTGCTGGTCAGCCAATCAGGGACGAAAACGCATGATCGATCGGTTCGGCGACGCGCTGAAGGATTTTCTCAAGCAGGAAAGTGCCGGCGGCATTGTTCTGATCGCGTCTGCTGTGCTGGCGCTCATCATCGCTAACAGCCCGCTCGCACCCAACTATTTCGGGACGTTGGAGAGCAAGCTTAACCTTTCCTACGGCGCGTTTGAGATTAACAAGCCGCTGCTTTTGTGGATCAATGACGGGCTGATGGCGGTGTTCTTCTTCCTAATCGGGCTGGAAGTGAAGCGCGAGATCATCAGCGGGCAATTGTCGAGCTGGGACAAAGCCTCGCTCCCCTTGATGGCCGCGATTGGCGGGATGGCGGTCCCAGCGCTGGTCTTTGTCGCGTTCAACTATAACGAGCCAGACAATATCGGCGGCTGGGCGATCCCGGCTGCGACCGATATCGCCTTTGCGCTTGGCATCCTTTCGCTGCTTGGGCCGCGCGTTCCGGTCGCGATGAAAGCGCTGCTGCTGGCGATCGCGGTGATCGACGATATTGGCGCGATCACCGTCATCGCGCTGTTTTACTCTGGCGAGATCAAGACCGACATGCTGATCGGCGCGGCAGTGGTCTATGCCCTGCTGTTTGCGGTGAACCGGATGCGCATCGCCTCGGGCATGCCTTACGTGGTGCTGACAGTGATCATGTGGGTCTTCGTGCTCAAATCGGGCGTCCATGCGACGCTCGCCGGGGTGGCCGCTGGGATGATGATCCCGATGGTCGCGCGCGACGGCACCAATCTCCTCTACGAGATGGAGCATAGCTTGCACAAATGGGTGGCCTTTATGGTCATCCCGATTTTCGGCTTTGCCAATGCGGGTGTCTCGCTGATCGGTGTGTCGCCTGCCATGATCCTTCAACCGCTGCCGCTCGGCATCGCGCTTGGCCTGCTGATCGGTAAGCAGATCGGGATTGTCGGCATGGCGTGGATCGCGGTGAAGGCAGGCTTTGCCAAGCTTCCCGATGGCGTGGGCTGGCGCAAAATTCACGGCCTTTCGCTGCTCGCAGCCATTGGTTTTACGATGAGCCTGTTTATCGGTGGTCTCGCCTTTGACAATGCGGCGCAGGTCGATGCGGTAAAGATCGGTGTGCTCGCCGGATCGCTGGTTGCTGCGCTGGCCGGGTTCTTCATGCTCAAATCCGCATTGCCGGAGCAAGCGCCTGCGGATGAGATCGAGGAAAACCGCGAAACGCTGCCCGACTTCAATGATGGCGAGCCCGGGTTTAACTGAGGTGCGCGCCGCAAAGCAGCCGGACCAGACGCGCCAACCCATCGCTCGCACCGCTGGGGTAAACGGGCTCAAGCTCAACTTTTGGGAATGGCGCGCCAAACCTGGCAATCAGGACGCGCCGCTGTTCTTTGCGCACGCGACCGGGTTTCACGCCCGCATGTTCGATGCGATTGTCGAGCACTTCCCGGACCGGCGTGTCATCAGTGTCGACCTGCGCGGCCATGGCCGGTCGGAAGGCGGGCCGGTTGAACACTGGCACGATGTGATCGGTGATATTGCAGGTCTGCTTGACCAGTTGCGCATCCGCCGAGCGGTTGGCATCGGGCATTCGATGGGTGCGCACGTTCTGGCACAGTGCGCAGCGGACAAGTCTGAGGCGTTCCGCCAGCTCGTGCTGTTCGATCCGGTCATCCTCGCACCTGAATTCTACGAGCCCGGCCACGCGCTTTTCCCAAGCGACGCGCCGCATCCCGCGATCCGGCGCAAACGCGATTTTGACAGCGTTGCAGCGATGATGGAGCGGTTTGAAAGCCGCGATCCTTACAAGATATTCGCACGCCGCGTGTTTGAGGATTATTGCCAACACGGCCTTGCCACCAGCCCCAGCGGCGGTGGGTTTGAACTGGCCTGCTCACCCGAAATGGAAGCGAGCATTTACGGGGCGAGCCGCAGCAATGCGGGCATTCACGAAGCGGTGAAACGGATCGAAGCGCCCACTTTGGTGGTGCGGGCCAAACAGACCAACCTAATGGATTTCAAGAGCTCTCCGACATGGCCGATGCTGGCAGACAGCATCCCCAAGGGCACGGACCTGCCGCGCTCCGACCGCACGCATTTCCACCCGTTTGAAGACCCGGCAGACGCGGCCGCAATCATTCAGAACGCAATCGGCGCTTAAGCGCTCGCGGCCTCCAGCAGATCGACCAGATCAGCGCGCACCTGCGCAATCTCGCCAAAATTCGCAGCGGTCATATTGCGTGCCAGAGCCTCCGCCTGACCGCCATAGAACTGCACCAGAGCGGCGCGCAGCGGGTTCTCAGGGGCAACCGAACGCGCGAGATAGAGCGCCACGCCATGCGCGCGGGCCAGCGCCTCTCGCGGGACAGCATCGGGCGCGCGCTCCAGCGCGATCAGCGCGCGGCCCAGCGCCCCGACAGCCTCTTCCAGACAGATGCGCGTGAGGCCAGCGCCGCTCGACGCCTCAATCCGGGCATCCAGATCGATCCGCGCATAGGCGGCGGCGGGGGTCTGGCTAAGCGGCTGCATCACTCGCTCGAAATCTCAAATTGCTGCCGGATAAAGTCGAGCGTTGATTGCGAGCTGGCAATCGCGCTTTCCGCGCGCGCCAGGTCACGCGTAAGCCGCGTGCGCAGCGCGTCTTGCTGTTCGGCGACACGCTCCAGCCGCTCATCATTGCGCGCAATCTGCGCTTCGAGCCGGGTGACGGAGCCGCCCAGCGAACCGGGATCGCCAATCGCGACATTGTCACGCGCAAGATTGTCAATCGTCGCAAACACGCCGCGCGGGCCCGTGGTGAACATCGCAGCGGCGCCTTCGGGGTTCTCCTGAAGCGTGGTGTTCAGCCGCGCCGTGTCAATCCGGAAGGTCCCCTCGCGGGTCAGCGACAGGCCCAGATCGGCCAGCGTTGAGGGATCGCCTTCAGCCGCACCGGGCATGACGATTTCGTTGGTAAGGCGCGAAAGATCGCGCCGCAATTCGCGCGCGCCGGGATCGTTGAGCAGCGAGGTATCGCCCTCCTCCCCGCCATTCAGCAGCGCCACGACATCATTCAGCGCCGCGGCGAAATCGGTCATCACCTGCGTGATCGCGGCTTGATCCTGCGTGAAGCTGATTGTGGTGGGCGCGCCGATATTGGTGCTGTCCAGATTAAGCGTGATCCCTTCGGGCAGACCGGTCACCTGATTGGTCGCGCTGCGCATGGCCACGGTGTCAAAACGGAACAGAGCGTCTTGTGCGGTCGCCTGCAACTCACCGCTGTCGCTTGCCGGAGACCAGCCGAGATAGGTGAGGTCGCCTTGCGTGTCGGTTGGGCTGGCGTTGCTGCTGGTCGGCTCTAGGACAAAGCCATTGACCGCGCCATCGTCACCTTTGATGACCAATTGTGCGCCGCCAGTCCCGTTGGCGACATAGGCCTGCAGCGCGCCTTCGCTGGCGGAGTTGATCTTGTCAGCGAGATCGCTGAGCGTGTCGGTCGCGCTGACCTCAATGTCGAGCGCTGCTTGCTCGGTGTCTTCAGTGAAGCTCGCGCCGGAGACTGTGCCAAAGCGGATGCGCAAATCGCCCTCGCCCACGGTATCGTCGGCGCTGGAGAAAGCGGGCAGGACGAGTGTCTGCGCATCGGCGAGCTGCGTGACTTCGAGATCATACGATCCCGATGGCGCGGTGCCCGGCTGGATGCTGACTCGCGCAACGCTGCTGTTTCCAATGCTCGGGCGCGCGGCGATATCGCCGGTGCGGATGCGGTCACCCAAGGCGCTGGAGAGCCCGGTGAGTGTGGATCGCAGCACGGAAGCCGCCGAAATCTGCGCTTCGAGCCGTGCGTTGCGATCCTCCAGCGTGTCGCGCTGAAAGCCGAAGCTGGCTTCGGACAGATCATCGGCAAGCTGGGTGAAGTTGATGCCAGAGCCTGCGCCGAGGGCCGAGATAATGGATGAGCCGGGATTTTCCATGTTGCAAAGAACGGACGCGCGCGCGTCAGCTTAAGGGCTTACCATCGCCATCGAAGCGCAAATCTTGCGGCACTTCGACTTGCGGCCTGTGCGGGCGTTCGCCGCGCTTGAGCGAAAGCACAAACGCCACCAGTGCGGCGATGGCGACATACAATTCCTCGCGCACCATCTGGCGCGGCTGCGTGGTGAAGTAGACAGCGCGCGCCAGCGTTGGGTATTCGAGCACCGGAATATCCTCTTCACCGGCAATATCGCGCATCGCCAGCGCCACCTCACCGCGCCCTTTGGCCAGAACCACGGGCGCCGGCGCAAGCTCAGGATCGTAGGTGAGCGCGACTGAGAAATGCAGCGGGTTCGCGATCACGAACTGCGCCTCTTTCATGGCGCCGGCCACCCCGCCGCGCGCCAGATCGCGCTGGCGCTGACGCCGCGCGCCTTTCATCTCGGGTGAGCCTTCGGCCTCCTTGTTCTCATCGCGCAGCTCTTTCATGCTCATTTTGAGCCGCTTGTCGCGCTGAAACCGCTGGAGCGGGTAATCGACCAGCGCGATCACTGCGAGCCCGCCGATCAGCAGCCACAGCAGCGTCATCGCCGCATCCCACGCATAAGCGAGCTGCGCCTCCAGATTGCCGCGCCCAAGGCCCAGCACAGCAGGCATATTGCCCGTGAGCCACCAAGCGGCGATCGCTGCCATCAGCACCAGCTTCAGGATCGACTTGCCCAGCTCAATCAAGCCCTGCGTGCCGAAAATGCGCTTCAGCCCGGAAACCGGATTGATTTTCGATCCCTTGAACCGGATTGCGCTGGGGTTGAACGGCGCGCTGTCGCCCAGCACCAATTGTGAGATCAGCGTGATCGCCATGACTGTGCACCCGATCGCGAAGATGGGGGGCAGCAGGGCCGCAGCGGCCATGCCGATCAGCGCGCCGGGATCGCGCGATTCCAGCGCGGAATTGTCAAACCGGAAACCGGCGCGCGCGACCTCCTCCAGCCCGCCAAACAGCCATGGCCCGGTGAAAGAGAGCATCGCCGCCCCGGTGGCCACGGCTGCGACGGTTGCCAGCTCCTTGGAGCGCAGGACGTCGCCCTTCTTGGACGCATCGCGCTTTTTCTTCGGCGTAGGGTCAAAGGTCTTTTCGCCGGAATCATCGCTCATGCGGCGCCTCCGGTGCTTTCGATCACACGCTGCGCCTGCCCCAGCGCGACTTCGATCAGCGCGCTGAATTGCTCAATCAGGATCGGCAGCCCGATGATCAGCGCGGTGATCCCCGCGAGCGTCCCCGCAGGTAGGCCCAGCGCGAACAGGTTGAGCGCCGGAGCCGAGCGCGCGATAACGCCGGTGATCAATTGCACGATCAGCAGCACCAGCACCACTGGCAGCGCAATAGCCGCCGCTGTGGCAAGGCACAGGCCCATGAACATGACCATGCTTTGCGCGGTGTCAGGCCCGATGGCGAACTCACCCGGGGGGACCAGCCGAAAACTTTCGATCAGCAGGCCAAACCACAGCAAATGCCCGCCCACCGCATAGAACAACAGGGTGAGCATCAGCCCAAAGAAAGTGCCCAGCGCGCCCGATTGCGCGCCGCTTGCCGGATCAATTGAGGTTGCAATGGCAAGACCCATTGTGCCGGAGATTTGCTCTGCGGCGATCAGCGGCACGGCAAAGGCAATCTGAAGCACTACGCCCAGTGCCGCGCCGATCACAACCTCCTGCGCCAAAGCGACAACCGCGCCAAAGCTCATCATGTCAGGCACTTGCGCTGGGGGGACCCAGATCGCGACGAACACCGCAAAGGCAATCGCCAGCAATGCGCGCACTGTTGGCGGCACAGCAAGCACGCCGACCATGGGCGCGGCGAGCAAAGCCGCGCCGACCCGCATGGAGAGGAAGAGCAATTCCCACAATTGCTGGTCAAGCGAGCCAAAACCGGGATCGAGGATGTTCATGGCTTGTCCGCCATTGCACTCAGGCCGAAAGCGTCGCGACTTGCGCCATGATCTCGCGCAGAAAATCACTCAGCAGCGCCATCATCGTGCCGCCCAGCACCACGAAGACCACCGCGACAATCGCCAGCTTTGGCACGAAGGTCAGCGTCTGCTCGTTCACCGAGGTCGCCGCCTGAATGATCCCGACCACCAGCCCGACCACCAATGCCGCGATCAGCACCGGGCCAACAATCAGCGCGGTCACCCACAGCGTCTGGTCCGCCAGCGCAAGCAGTTGCGATTCCTCGCTCATGCGAAGCTCATCGCCAGACTGCCCATCATCAGCGCCCAGCCATCAACCAACACGAACAGCAACAGCTTGAACGGCAGCGAGATAATCGTGGGGCTCAGCATCATCATGCCAAGGCTCATCAGGACGCTCGCCACGACCAAATCGATCACGAGGAAGGGCAGGAAGATCATGAAGCCGATCTGAAATGCAGTTTCGAGCTCGCTGGTGACGAAAGCGGGCAGCAAGATTGAGAACGGTATCTCCGCCTCGCTGGTGAACTGACCTGCTTGCGCAAGGTCAGTGAACATCAGCAGATTGGTCTCACGCGTCTGGCGGACCATGAAGCTGTGAAACGCCTCGCCCGCGCTGGCGATGGCCGCGTCTGCGCTGAGTGTGCCAGCGGCGTAAGGCTCAATCGCTGTGGCGTTAAGCACGTCGAGCGTCGGCGCCATCACGAACAGCGAGAGGAACAGCGCAAGCCCGATCAGCACTTGCGTGGGCGGTGAGCCTTGCAGCCCGAGCGCTTGCCGCAGGATCGAGAGCACCACCAGAATGCGCAGAAAGCTCGTCATCATCAGGACCAGCGCGGGCAGGATCGTGAGCAGGCCCATCACGAGCAGGATCTGGATCGACGTGGACAGCGGCGCGCCCTGGCCAGCGGCTTCGGTGTCTGAGCCCAAAGCCCGCTCCAGCGCCGATCCGATGCCCGGCGTATCCGGAACCGGCGCTGCTGCAAGCACCGGATCGAGCGCGGCAAACATGGTTAACGCGCCAACGCCCAAAACGCCTGCGGCCAAGGAAAGCGGGCGCATTATGCCTCGTCCAGTTGCGCTGATCGCGCAGGCGTTTCGCTCAGGCGGACAAGGCCGTTGCGCGAGCAGCCCAGCAGGATCTCGCGGTCATGAAAGCGAACCACGGCGAGCTTCATGCCCGGCGCAATCAGGCTGGTTTCGAGCAGAGTGAGATGTCCGCTGCCACTCCCGCCAAGGCCGGTCATGCGCGTCTGCAGATAGCGCGTGAGCCGCAGACTGCCCCAAATCAGCACACCGAGCAGTGGCAGGAGCAGAGCCAGCCGTGCGAAATATTCGAGCATCATGGCTGCGCCTCATCAACGGGCGGTGCAGCCGGGGTTTGGGTGTCAGCGACCTCGGTTGGGCCGAAATCGGGTACGTTTTGCGCCATCGCGGCAGGCGCCTGAGCGTCTTGCGCTGTGCTGGCTGGCGCGCTTGAGGTTGCAAAATCGGCCTCCGGCTCATCACCCGCCAGACTGACGATGCGCAGCGCGAACTTTCCGCCTTCTGCAATCACTTCGCCGCGCGCGATCACTTTGCCGTTGGCAGTCACATCCAGCAATTCGTCAGTCAGGCGGTTCAGCGGCACAACGCTGCCTTCACCCAGCGCGAGCACATCGCGCAGCGGCATATCGGTGCGACCCAGCTCGACAGAAAGGCGCACCGAGACATCGCCAAAGCGATGCAATGCGGGGCTAAGCGCGCTCATGCGGCGATCCTCACTTGCGGGACAGCGGTGAGGCGCAGTGCCATGCGGTCCTCACGGGTGCCTAGGCTGCCAAGAGCGACTGTGGTCGCGCCCATCCGCAGCGGCACATCGCGCGCCACTGCGAGCGGAATGCAATCACCGGGCGACAGCCGTTCAAGCCGGGCGAGCGACAGGTCGACCTGCGCCAGCACCGCTTCGAGTGGCAAAGGCATAGTTCCAAACGCCGCCATCTGCGCAGCAGGATCAGGTTCACTTCGAACCGGCGGGGCGGTCCCCATTCCCGGCAAGAGGCTGTCGAGCCGCTCGCGCGGCATGGCCAGCTTTGCGCTCCAACTGGTTCCATCAGGCGCGGTCAGCTCAATGCGCAGCAGGACGCATTCGCACGCCGGACCGAACGGCTTTAAGCGCTTGGCGCTTTCGCTTCGCACGACGACATCGCCGTCCACCGCGCCGCTTGATCCTCCGCCCGCGCTGACCCGCGCAATCGCTTGCGCAATATGGCGCGCGGCCTGCTCCACGAGCAATCCGGCGGAGCGCGGCAGGCTGGTGACGATATCGAGCACCGGCTCCCCAGACCCGCCAAAGGAACGGTCAGTCAAAGCGATCGCGGTTTCCACTTCAAAGCTGAGCAAAGCAGTCTGATCATCCGCGCCGCAGCGCAGCAAGCTGTTCGCGGCCACAGCTCCAATAGTGGCGAAGACCTTTTCCCCGCTCATCGCTTCGGGTTCGCTCACACTCGCTTCCAGCTTTGTACCGGAAAGCAGATCGCTCATGTCGGCGGCCACTTCGCGCGCAACATCGCGGCGCCATGCCGCCAAGTGCTCAGCGCGTTCTTCTGGACGGGGGCCTCGCTCGGTCAGCTCAGCGCAATGCTGTGCCACTGCGCGCGCAGGCGTGAAAGTCGCGCTCATATTCATTGGACAAGGAACCCTTTGAAATGGACGGCATCAACCCCGCCAAAGCCTTCGTTTTCCTCCAGCACGGCGTTGATCGCCTTGGCCAGCCGGTCGGAAAGACGCTTGCGTCCCTCGACATCGAAAGTGTCCTTTTCAGGAGTGGCGGCCAACTGGGCGAGGATAGCAGAGCGTATCGCAAGCTCGTGGTTCTTAACCCAGCCCAGAACGCGCCCGTCCCGCTGCGTCGAAATCGCAATTTCCACCTGGATCAGAGAGCCGCTGTCGGCGAGGTTCGATGTGAAGCTCTCGGCAAAGCTGTAATAGGCGGTGCGATATTCGCTGCCACCTTCACCATAGACGGCGCTGCCTTTGTCCTTGTCCTTGCTCGGCATCGCATAGGGATCGCTGTCGCCCTTGCGCACCAGCTTGGGCAGATCGGGGCCGCTTTCGCCGCCGCCACCGATTAGCCCGGCGGCAAACGCGCCATAGGCTCCGCCTGCCCCGGCACCCAGCAGGACAACCGCAAACAGCGCCATTTTCACTGCGCCGCCTTTGCCCTTTCCTTCATCGGAGCTTTCGCTGTCCTTCGCCATGAAACTGTGCGTCCTTCACCCTGTTTTCGCCATGAACCGCCGCGAAGCGGGTCAGGCGTAGAGCCCACCGGAGGATCCGGTTTGCGCGTTGCCTGAAGCGTCACGCCGCGCGGCGCGGTCATGCTGTGTGTTGCCCTCCTCGCCCGAAGATGGTTGCCGCGACGCTTGCCCACCCCCCGTGGAAGACCCGTAGCGCTGCTCACTTTGTCCCGAGGACGCATTGAAACCGCCTTGCGCAAAGCCGTGTTGTGAGCCGGATTGATGCTGGCTCGATTGTGATCCGGTCTGCGATCCTGTTGAGCCGAGCCCGCTTTCCGACACGGCTTGCGCGGCGCGTTCAGTCAGAGCGGCCTGCACTGCCGGGACAAAGCCGGGATCACGCGCAGATAGCACCGCGCGCCAGTCCCCCGCCCCATTGGCGAGAGCCGGTGTGCTCGCGGCGGCCCAGCGCCCTGCTTCAGGCAGTCCGGGCTTAATACGCAGTGTAACGGAGCCAAACTCGCTGTGCCGCACGGTCATCTCAGGCCGGGCGGATCGCGCCATGTCGCGCAAGTCTGCAATCTGGCCCAGGCTCTGTTCTATGCCGCTCGCGACGGGCACCGAGGCAGCGGAGGCGGCGGGGGCGGCGGCCACTGGCGCGCTTGCGAGTGCCGGTGTGGGCGCGGCAATGGGGGCTGTGGCTGGGCTTGGCGCTGGTTGAGGCATAGCGGGCGCTGGCGGCAATGGGGCCTGAGATTGAGGCTGAGACGCCGCTTGCAAAGGCAGCGAACCGGGCGTTTGCGACGGCTGGTCAAGATCGGCTTCTGCTTGGGCTGGATTAGGCGATGCGGCGTTGGCCGCGATCACAGGCCGCGCTTTGGTGGATGGGGCGATGGAGAGCGGCAAACCGGTCTTGTGAGCAGGCTTGGCACTACGCAAAATAGACGCCTGCGCGGGTTGAAATTCCACCGGAGTGGCCGCAGCCGCAGCGATGGTGCTGGTGGTTTGGGCGACGCTTTTCTCCGGGCTTGGCGGGGCCACAGATGGTGGCTGAGCGCTGGCTGCCTCGGGCCTTGTCGGACGCACACTGTCCTGCGGCTCCGCGATCTGCGCTTCAGAGCTTGGCTCAGGTGTCAGACGAGAGCCGGTAGGCACTTTAGCCGCTCCCGCCGATCGCTCGCCCCCGCTCGCAGCTAGCCCCTCCGGCGGAGCGGCTGGCGCGCGGCGTTCGTTTGCGCTAAGTGGTTCTGCGCTCTTCGGCTTGGCTGGTGGCACAGCCGCGTTTGCTGCCTCGGACGGGTTCGGGTCGGCGATGACCGGAGCGATAAGCGAGGGTGCTGCTTGCTGCGCTTTGTTAACCGGCTCCGCTTGGGTAGCGGGCTGCGCTTGGGTAGCGGGCTGCGCAGCGGGCGCTTTCACGGGGACAGCCGCTTCCAAAAGATCGCCAGGCTGTTCTGCGCTCGGCACTGTGACGGCAGAGGCCTCAGCCAGCTTGGCAGCCTTGGCAGGGAGCGGAGCGGCGAGTTCTTCCGACGGCTCAGCAAGGCGTGTGCGATCAGACGGCAGTGGAATTGGCAAGGCACTGTCGGACTGCGCCGGTACGCGCACCGACAAGCTCTCTTCAAGGTCTGGGCTGGCACCAAAGCCGTTGGGCTTGGGATAGGCCACTTCGCGGGCTGGAGATTGTGGATCAGAGTCCGAAACAGGTCGCTCGCTGGCAAAGGGCGCAGGCGACCCGGCAGGCTCACCTAGGGGAAGCTTTGGCGCCGCCGCTTCCAGCGTGGTTAGGCCCGGCGCTGGCTCCTTGCGCGCCGATACCGCTGGTGTATGCGCAAATGCCTGCGGGGCGGTCGTCTGAAGCGCACCATCGCTCGATGCTGTTGCTGGCACGGTGGTGACTGGTTTCGCTGTGGCTGTCTGAGGCTGAGCAGGCTCCCCCTGTGGCGCAACAGGCACCGCCGCGCTCTCATCGGTCACATCTCTCGACAGTTTGGCGTGCAAGCGAACGGGCTCTGCAGGTGGCAAGAGCTCTCCGGCGAGCGGCAAGGATTTGCCGGATTTAGCTTGCTCGGCCAATGGTCCGGACCCGAAAACGGGCTGGGAAATGGGCCGGGAAATCGGAAGCGCATTGGGCTGTATTGCCTCGCCAGTCTCGGGTGCGGACGGTCGAGGCTCCACCCGCACAGATGCGCGTGTCACAGCGAGTGGCTGGACAGGCTCTTGCAGTCCGCTTGCGCCGCCATCCGGCAGCGCGGCCTTCGCCAAGGGTTGCGCTGGAGGCAACGGTAGCACGGGTGACGCAAGATTGCTGATCGGCCGCGCGGGCCGCTCTTGTGCAGACAGGGTTAGCTCACTGGTTTGAGGCGCGGTATTGCCGTCAAGCACCTGCAAACCCTGCGCTTTCCCGCCCGCATTAGTGGGTGCCGGAGCTTCTGCTGAGGCCAATGCACTCGCCCAAGCCGCGCCAAGCTTATCTGCCATCCCCGCCGGTTGGCCGATGAGACCTTGTGATGCAGGCGCGCCCTGTCCCTTCACCGCGGCTGCCAAGGAAGGCGCGATGTCAGCAGCGCCTGGGCTCGAGCTCAAGGTCGCGGAAAGAAGGGGCAGAGTGGGGTTCATCAGGAGCCTTTCATCGCTCATGCTTGCTTGTTCGAAGGTTGCTCTGCACGGCCCGTGCCAATCCGGAGGCTGCCAGTGCGCTGGCGGTGTGCTGTACTGTGCGCTCGCGCTGCCGGACGATGGCCTTGCGCGCAGCTTCGGCATGTTCGCTGAGCCGCTGGGCCCGCGTCTGAGCGGCGCTGAGCTGCTGCATGCGCCATTGCGCCTGCGCTTCAGCATCGGCGCGCGCGCTTTCGGCATCGCTCGCCAGCTTGGCCAAGGATGAGGCAAACGCGCTCCGCTCTCCAAGCGCGCTTGCCAGCGATGCGCCCTCTTGCGGGTTATAGCTCTGCGACAGCACAAGGCTCCGCTCTTTGAGCGTTTCGCTGCGCGTCTCTTCCGCCAGCGCATCCGCAAGGCCGCGCATCGCGCCGCGCTGCTCAATCTGAGCGAGCATGGCGAGCCTGCGCGCAAGCCGCAATCGCCGCTGTTCGCGGGTCATGTGAGGTCAACCAGTTGCGCGTGGCTTTCAGCCAAGGACACGCTTTGCCCGCGCGCCTGCTGGAGAAACCCATCCAACTCGCCCGCGCGCTCCAACGCAGTATCCAGCACAGGGTCTGAGCCCGCGCGATACGCACCCATCAGGACCAGATCGCGGTTTTCCTCGCGTGCCGCAATCAGCGCGCGCACCCGCCGCGATCGCTCCAGCACATCGGCGCTGACAAGGTCATCCATCACTCGGCTGAGCGAAGCGGATACGTCAATCGCCGGATAATGGCCGCGCTGCGCCAGATCACGCGAGAGTAGAATGTGCCCGTCCAGAATGGCGCGCGCGGTGTCGACCACTGGGTCATTCGTATCATCACCATCGGCCAGCACAGTGAAGAGCCCGGTTACAGACCCGCCGCTGCGCGCGGAATTGCCCGCGCGTTCGACCAGCCGCGTGACCGCTGCCAAGGCGCTGGGGGGATAGCCGCGCGCTGCGCCCGGTTCACCGAGCACCAGCGCGAGTTCACGCGCGGCGTGCGCGACACGAGTCAGACTGTCGAGCAGCAGCAGCACGCGCTTGCCTGTCGAGCGGAAATACTCAGCGATTGCGCTCGCATATTGCGCGGCTCTCAGGCGCAGATTGGGCGCGTGGTCCGCCGGGACCGCGACCACCACCATCCGCCCGCCTTGCGCACGGCTCATATGGCGCGCGACAAAGTCAGACACTTCGCGCGCGCGCTCTCCGATCAAAGCGACCACTGTCACATCGGCGCTCGCAGCCTCGCTTGCATGGCTGACAATCGTGTCAATCAGGACGGATTTGCCGACGCCTGACCCGGCAATCACGCCGAGCCGCTGGCCCACGCCCATCGTAGCCAGCGCGTTGATCGCGCGCACGCCGCAATCGAAAGGCTCGCGCACGGGGCTGCGCTCCAAGGCATGGTCGCGGCGTCCGCCAAGCGGCCAGCTGTGCGAAAGCCCGAGCGCCGGCCCGCCATCAATCGGCGCGCCCAAACCATCAACCGCGCGCCCCAGCAAAGCCTCACCAACTTGCACTTCGCCCGGCCGGCCCAGCCCGCGCACTTCAGCCTCAGGGCGCAGCAGGACGGTGTCTCCCAGCAGCATCATGAGCGAATGCCCGCTGCGAAAGCCGATTACTTCGGCCAGACTCTCGCCGCCGCCATCGCGCGCAATCGCGCCGAGCGAGCCGACCGGCAGCGGCAGGCCTGCCACTTCGACCAGCCCGCCATCGCATGCCACCACACGCCCCGTCAGCACGGGTCCCGCGTCCACGGTGGCCGCGCGCATGGCGGCCAGTTCAAGCTGCATTTCCGCGAGCATCACAGCGTCTCGGGCGCTGCGCCCAAAGCCTCGCGAATGGTGCGCATCCAGTCTGCGGGCTGATCGCGCACCGCACCCTCAGGCCCGGTCAAGCGCAATGCGCCCGGATCAAGCGTCGGATCAGAGGTGACCTGCCAGCCAGCCAGCGCATCAGGGTCTAGCTGCGCAAGCGTCTCAGGGTGAAGCGCCAACGCAAGCTTGCCCGGAGCATCGCCCAACCGCGCGGCGGCTGTCTTGCAGCGGATCAACAATGCCGCCTCATCAAGCGCGTAATCCTGGACGACCTGTTCGCACAGCGCGATCACTGTGGTTTGCAAATCCTGCGCCAGCGTTGCCCGTGCGCCTTGGTCGAGCGTGCGGAACGCCAAGCGGAGCGAGCGCAATTGTTCAGCCTGCGCGCGCAAAGCCTCTTGCGCCTCCCGCTCGGCAGCACTGCGTCCTTCGGCAAAGCCGCGCGCATAGGCGGCTTGCTCTTCATCGGGCTCATGCGGCGACTGCGGGTTAAGCTGGGCTGGCTCAGGCGGTGGAACTGGCTCAGGCGCCGCAAAGGGAGAGGCATCGCAGAAGCCGCGCGGCGCTGTTTCGCCCCGTGTGAGCGCCGCGATCCAGCCCGGCTTGGCCGATGAATGGGCTGAACCCTGCGCTGTGCCACCCATGGCTGGTATCCAGCCCTGCGAGGCAGCGTCAGACAAATTCGCCATCGTCGCTTCCGATCACAATCTCGCCCTGATCGGCGAGGGATTTGGCCATATCGACAATCTTGCGCTGGGCTGCCGCCACGTCTTTCTTTGCCAAGCGACCGCGCAGTTCGATCTCGTCGCGAATACCATCGGCCGCGCGGCTCGACATGCTGGCGAAGAACGGCGTGCGCTGCGTGTCGGGCAGGCCCTTGAGCGCATCGACCAGCGCCTCGTTGTCGACATCGCGCAGCAAGCGGCCCATGCTTTGCGGATCGAGATCGAGCAGCATTTCGAAGGTGAACATTTCCTCTTCGATTCTTTCCGCGAGCGGCCCGTCCATTTGCGCGATGGCAGGCAGCACGGTGTTGCGCAGATCGCCTTCGGCCAGGTTGATAAGGTTCGCCGCCTCGCGCGCGCCGCCCATGGCCAGCGCGCTTGCTCCGAAATTCGCGCCAATTCGCTGCGAGAGCAAGTTGTCGATCATCGCAATCGCCTGCGTGGAAACGCTGTCCATCTTGGCGACGCGCGCAACAACGGCGGATTGCGATTTATCAGGCAAAGCGGACAGCACTTCGGCAGCGGGCTCCGGATCGAGCATCAACAGCAAGGCCGCGATCACTTGCGGGTGCTCATCCTCAACCAGTTTAACCACAACGCTCGGAGCCAGCCAGCGCGCCATTTCAATGCTGTGCGGGCGAGCATCCGGCTCAATTCGCAGCATCATACTCGCAGCTTTGGTCTCTCCCAAAGAGCGCTCCAAAAGGCCGCGCACTCTAGTGCTGCGATCGCGCGCGGGCATGATCTCGCGCTCCGCCTCTGTCACAAAATCGCTGAGCGCTTCGATAATATGCGGACGCTCAATATCGCCCAGCGCGCACATCGCACTGCCCAATTGCTCCAGCTCATTGGGGTCCATGCGGCCCAGCAGCAGCGCGGCCTCTTTGTCATCGAGCAGAGTGAGGAACACAGCGGCGCGCTCAGTCCGGCTCATCAATGCCTCAGTGGGCGCTTGAGCTTCGGCGTCCAGCGCTTCGGGTTCTGCAATGTCGGCCATTACGTCGCTGCCTGTTCGGAGGGTTGGGAGGGCGGCTCCAGCATGCGTTGGAGCGCTTCAAGCGCCCGATCGGGCTGCTCGGATGCCAGCGTGCGGGCGAGCTCGATTTTCTCCGGCAGCAATGCTTCATCACGCTCGGAGACAGCGGCGCCATCTGCGCCAGCCGTTTCATCCGTTAGCGCCTGAGCCCCGCTTTCGTTGGTGCCGTCCGCCTCGCCTTCGCCGGATTTCGCTGTCTTCTTGGAGGCCTTCTCCGGCTTGGTCCGGGCGATCAGTGGACGCACTGCCAACAACAGAACCAGCAGCACCGCGATAAGCGCCGTGCCATAGCGAAGGACATCGCCGAACCACGCCTGCTCGTAGAATTCAGGCGGTGCGATCTCGGTCTTGCCAAAGGCGCTGACGACCACTTCGACCGCATCGCCCCGCGCGGTATCGGCACCCACGGCAGCGCTGACCAGCGATTGCAATTGTTCCTGTGTCAGCGGGGCGGCGGCGACCATCGCTTCCTGGCTGACAGCAACCGCGACGGAGAGCTTGGTCAGCGCTCCAGCGCGGGTCGCAGTGACCGCGACTTCGCGGTCGAGCTCAAAATTGCGCTCGCTGGCGCGTTCCTCATCTTTGGCTTGCGGTTGCTCAGCCGTCTGTGCCGGCGCGTCTGGCTGCGGTGGGCCGTCTACCAATTGTGCATCAGGCGGAGGGGTGTTCGCCGTGACGCCCGGTACGCCGCCCGGCGCGCGCGCGGCGGCTCGGGTGGAGGTGCGTTCGCTTTCGGATCGCACCGCGCCTTCCTTGTCATAGGTCTCGCGCGCGCTCGTCACTTCGCTCTGGTCGAGTTCAACCTGCACCTGGCTGGAGAAGTTACCTTCGCCCAAAAGCGGGGTCAGCAGGCTCGCCAATTGTGTTTGCAGCTTGGATTCGTGCTCGCGCTGAAGGACCAGCCCATCCATTTCGGCATCGCGTACAGAGCTGAGCAGCCGCCCGTTTTGATCGACCACGCGCACCGCATCGGCGGTCATGCCCGGAATAGAGCCTGAGACGAGGTTCACAATCGCTTCAACCTGTCGCTGGCTCAGCGAGCGGCCACTGACCAGCCGCAGCATGACACTGGCGCTGGGGGGATTGGCATTGCGCACAAAGACGGAGCGTTCCGGCGTCGCCAAATGAACGCGCACCGCCTCGATCCCGTCAATCTCGCGGATGGTCAGCATCAATTCGCGCTCGCGGGCGAGCCTCAGGCGTTCGCCTTCCAGCGTGCGGCTGGAGCCCAGCGGGATCGCATCGAGCATTTCGCTCGCGCCTTGCGGGCTGGCGAGCCCAGCATCGCTGGCGACCAGCATCCGCGCGCGGTAGACGTCGTCTTCGGACACGGTGATCGCGCCTGTCGCGTTGTCGATCTGGTAGCTGATCGCGCCGGTCTCCAGCGCTTCGACAACTTTGGCGCGCTCACTGTCAGAGAGGCTTGCGTACAAAATGCGCTGCGGCGCTCCAGCGATGGCGAGATACAGCAGCGCGACGATGGCGAGTGAGGCCACGCCCACAATCGCAGGCAAAGCGCGGCGAAACGCCGGGTTGTCGCCCAGCTCAAACAGCCGCCCGCGCAAATCCTGCGGGCTGGGGGGAGAGGTCTGAACGAGTTCAGGCTCTGCCGAAACCGGCAGACTTGCAGTTGCTTCGGCCACCTATCAGGCTCCCATCCGCATGATTTCCTGATACGCATTCAGCAGCTTGTTGCGCACTTGCAGCGTTGCCTCGAAGGCGACGCCTGCTTCCTGCCGCGCCAACATGACCTGAGCGATGTCAGTGACCTCGCCGCGCTCATATCCGGTCTGCATGTCAGCTGAGCGTTGCTGCACCGCGCTGACCTTTTGCAGCGCGCCGTTAAGCGTTTGCGCAAAGTCCATGCGCGGCACGCCGGGTGCGCTGGCAGTGTCAGCGAAGCGGGCCGCGCGCACTTCGCGCAGGGTTTCGCTGCGGCTGAGCAAATCCCGGCGCATTGCCATGACTTCCGCGACGCCAGTGGTTTGAGGGCTCATGCTTCACCTCCGGCAGCCAGCAGGCCGTTTTCACGCATGGAGGCGAGGCGATAGCGCAAGGTGCGCTCCGATATGCCGAGCGCGCGGGCGGTGCGGGCGCGGTGCCCGGCGTGCTTGGCAAGCTCGGTCAGGATCGCCTGCGCTTCGGACTGAAACGCGATGTCTGACAAGGATGCAGCTGATTGCGGATGCGCTTGCGCAGGCGTGACGGGCCGCACCGGTTGATCGAAAACAATATGTTCAGAGCCAATGCGCGGCGCATCGCCGGCCAGCAGGATGGCGCGCCGAATTACATTTTCAAGCTCACGCACATTGCCCGGCCAGGCATGACTTTCCAGCAGCGCGAGCGCTTGCCCGCTCAGCCAGCTCGGCCCGGTGCGCGCGCCTGCTTCCATCCGATCGATCCGGCAGGCGTGGCGCAGCAGCATTCCAAATGCGAGCGGCGCGATGTCGCCGGGCCGATCCCGCAGCGCGCCGATCTGCAAAGGAAACACGTTGAGCCGATACAGCAGGTCTTCGCGAAAGCGCCCGGCCTCTACTTCGGATGCGAGGTGGCGGTTGGTGGCGGCGATGATGCGCACATCGACCGAAATCGGCGTGGTTGCTCCCAGCGGCAAAACCTCCCCTTCCTGAAGCGCGCGCAGCAGCTTGGCCTGCAAGGGAAGCGGCAATTCGCCAATCTCGTCCAGCAGCAATGTCCCACCGTCAGCGGCGCGGAACAGGCCGTCGCGCGCTTCGCCTGCGCCTGTGAAAGCGCCCTTGCGGTGCCCGAAGAGGAGGCCTTCCAGCATCGCTTCCGGCATGGCGGCGCAATTCACCGCAATGAATGGTCCCGTGCTGCGCGCAGAGCGGCGATGGACGAAGCGGGCGAGCACTTCCTTGCCGGTGCCGGTCGGCCCTTCAAGAAGCACGGGAATATCAGCCTGAGCGATCCGCTCTGCCAAAGTTAGCAATGCAAGGCTGGCCTCATCGCGCGCAATCGGCCAATTGCCACCCTCGCCCGCGCCAACCGAAGCCATCGCGCACAAGGCTGCGCGGGCGGCATCAAGACTGGCCGCATCGTAAGTGAGCGCCAGCCGCGCCTCGCCCAGCCGCGCCATCGCCGCGCGCTCACCGCAGCGCAGATCAAGTTCAAGCCGCTGATCGGGCGCGCATTCGGGCGGCGCGGGAAAGTGGCCCATCTCTCCAAGCGAGAGACGCGCGCGCTGCCAGGTGCTCGCCAGCAAGGGCAGCACGGGGTCAAGCAAAGCGGCATGGCGTGCTTGCCAGTCTTCCATCGCGGCAGAAATGCCCTGCGCCGCGCCTGAAGCAGGAGGAGGCGAAAAGCGTGCGCTTTTGCTGAGCCGCGAGCGAGCATCGTGATGCGTGCCGCTGGAAAGTGAAGGCCCGAGCGAAGACTCGAGTGAAGGCTGGGGCGAAGGACTGCGTGGCATGGCGTTCTCTTGCTTAACCAAAGGGGGCGTCCGGACCTGAGCACGCTGTAAAGGCGTAAATCTGCCGGGTGTTGGCCACCAATTGCCGCAGGGCCGTGCAAGATGTCGCAAATTTAAGCCCCCGTGTTTTCACGGAAGGCGGACGTTTCTGTGCGTTTGCCGTGTTTTGGAGTCACTCGGCTCACAGCGGAGATCTCAGCGCTTTATAAGACAGGCCAATTTCCAACCTGCGCGCATGAGGGAATTTCAGCGCGCAAGCTGAGCGTTGAAAAAAATCGCCCTTAAACTTCGAATGACCCGGCCGCTCTTAGTTCCAGCAGCCGCGGACCCCTTCCCATCCCCGCAACGCTGCACCGACCCAACGGGAGTAAGACCAATGTCAGTAATCAACACCAATATCTCCGCCCTTCGCGCTCAGAATGCGAGCACCAAAGCGGGCAACATGCTTGGCGATGCCATGGAGCGTCTCTCCACCGGCCGCCGTATCAACTCCGCCAGCGACGATGCCGCTGGTCTCTCGATCGCCACCGGCTTCACGTCAGACATCCGCGCGATCAACCAAGGCGTTCGCAACGCCAATGACGGTATCGCTCTGGCACAGACCGCTGAAGGCGCGCTGGAAGAAGTCTCCAACATGCTTCAGCGCGTTCGTGAACTGGCCGTCCAGTCGCAGAACGGCACGCTGGATGCGACCGACCGCGGCTTCCTCGACACCGAAGTCACCGAACTGGCTGGCCAGATCGCCGACATTTTGACCAACACTGAGTTCAACGGCATTTCGCTGTTCGGCACGACCAGTGGCGCCGATGTCGATGTCAACATTCAGCTCGACGCGACCCGCTCGGTCACGCTGACCAGCACGGCGATTGACACCACCAACCTTGACGCTGCCGGCCTCGATGTGAGCTCGGACACCAACGCCGCCACGGCGATCACCAACGTCGACAACGGCCTTCAGGCAGTGAACACGGCGCGGTCATCGCTGGGTGCAGGTCAGAACCGTCTGCAATCGGCGATCAACAACCTGACGACCACGTCAGCCAACCTCACCGATGCGCGTTCGCGGATCGAAGATGCTGACTTCTCGTCTGAATCGACGGCTCTCGCCAAGGCGCAGATCCTTGGGCAGGCCTCAACCGCGATGCTCGCTCAGGCGAACCAGTCGCAGCAGAACGTGCTGTCGCTCCTGCGATAAAACGTTCCGCAATGAAGCTCCCGCTGGGGGCGGTAGGGAAGCCCGGAGCGTTCGCGCGCTCCGGGTTTTTCGTTTTTTTGGCGGTCCTCAGCGCTGTTCTCTCCGCTGTGCTGTGGAGCATTTTCGGGCGGGCAGGCGACCGGGCGGGCGGTGCCAAGCGGCACCCAAGGGCACGTCAGTCAGAAAGACAAGTCTCGGTTTCAACGGTCTTGGCAGTTGCTGCAGCCAACTGATCCTGCAACTCGATCACACGCAGATAATTGCGCAGCCGGTTTTCCTCCAGCCGCGCGATCAGGTCGTTTTCATGGAAGGGCGCGAGCAAAGCGGCCACGTCCTCAGCCCAAGGCGCTTGCGCATCAAAGATCACGCCAAGGCCAAAGACCGCAGGGACGTGGACATAGCACAGTGGCCGTTCTTCGGTGTCAGCGGCGCTCAAGAAGTCTTCGATGGCGGTGAGCACACCATTGCGCGGGCCTCCGGCTTCGAGTGCGATGGAGTACTGCCCCATGCCGCGAAACCCTTGCTGATACACCGCGCTGCCGGAATCGAGGGTAGCTCCGTGATTAAAGCTGTGCGGTTGGCGCCATTCGGTCGGCACACGCTCTGGCGCGTAATACATGTCACGCCGGGCGCAGGGCCATGAAACGTCGTGCATAAATACTAACAGCGGTCGCCCAGCCACTGTCATCAGCGCATCAACGGCTTTTAGCTCGCCCATGACGGTGTAGTAATTGTGGTCACCGTCAATCAGCCAGGCGTCAGGCGCGTCGCAGGAAGGCAGCGCCTCAAGGCTGGGCTTAGGGATATGCGCGACCTCGTGCTGTTCAGCCCACTCAGCAAAACCATCCGCAGGCTCGGGATCGATGCAGGTGAGTTGCCCGCCAGCCTTGGCGCAATACTCGGCCAACATCCGCGATCCGCCGCCAAATTCGCTGCCGATCTCGGTGATTTGCTTGACTCCAGCCGCCTCCAGCGTGGGAAGGATCAGGCCGGAAAACTCGCCCATGGAATGAATGAGTAGATTGCTCATGCTGCGCGCTCCTTGATCTGCATGGGTGCTGCGGTGTTGACGTTTGCGCGCTCGCGCAAAGGCCGCAGGACAATTTCGAGCATGTGCGGCTCGGGCGGGAGTGGGGGCGGCATGATCAGCATCAAGGCATTCTCGCTTTCGCATTCGTAGAGGCCCGGCGCGTGTTCGCGCATCGCGTCATATTGCAGGCTGGGCGTCAGGGGCGGTGTGGCGCCATCGCCCGGCTCTCGCTCGCCTTTGGAAAGCGTCGCGACGGGAACACAGGCGACCTCGGCGATTTCGACCCACTCAAGCCGTGGCCCAAGGTGCAAGGCGACCGCGCCTGCCTCCGCGCTGAGCGGGATACGCGCGACAAAGAACCCGTCATGCGTCGCACGCGCTTCGAGAGTGCTTGTAGCGCTCGCCTCACCGCTGACATGGAACACCGGCAGGCTCAACGAGCGCGGGGCGCAATCAGCGTAGGTGAGACCAAGCCCGAACCGCTTATGCGCCATCAGCGCAAGCCGTGTGCTCATATCCTCTTGCGCGAGCTCTGCGGGAAGGAACATGCGCGACGATCCCTTCATATAGAACAGCCCACGCCGCTTCATCGCGGCGGCGGCGTGATCGGTATCAAACAGCGCAACCATCCGTTCAGAGCCGAGATTGACGTCATGCTCGAAGCTTTTGAGCACATCGAGTTCAGCGGGTTGAGGCAGGAACATGAAGCGCGTGAGCGCCGCGGCGGCAGCGCTGCACCAACCGGCCCCGGACTGAAGATTGCCCTCGAGATCGCCCTGTGGGTCGCGCTGACGGATCACGGGATTGCGCTGCATCGCGCGGGCAAAGCCCACCACGCCCGCCTGCACGCCATCGCGCACCTGGCTTTGCTTTCCCTTGACGCTTGATTCCTTGCGGATCGGCTCACCCGCTTCGCTGTAACCGATTACTGAACCCAGCTCGCAGGTCGCCAACTGCTCAATCACAGCGACATTGGCGCACATGGCCTCAAGCACACCAGCGTCGAAATGCGCCGGATCAATCATGCCGGTCTTGTCGAGCCCGGTGGCGCTGCGCTCGCGGCACAGCAGATAACGGCCTGCGACATGCACGCCCAGTTCCTCTTGCAGCAGCGCATCAATAGCGTTCTGCGCGGAGCCATTGTAGCCAAGATCAACCAGCATCAGCGTGTCGCCCGGCTGCGGATCGCACGCCGCGCGGACATGCACGATCATGCCGTCCGCCATGGTCCGAGCGCGGCGGGCGGTGAGCTTCTGGCGTTGCCCTTTGCGCAGCTCTTTCAGCAAGGTTGCACTTGCCTGTGCGCGCTCGGCATCGGTCCGCGGATCGCCGATCACCTGCGCAATTTCTTGCCGAGTCATCAGCAATTGCTTGGCGAGCGTCGCGGGATTGAGCCTGTGTCCCAGCGCCACATGCCGATCATAGGCCGCGCGGGTGGTGAGCGAGGCTGCGGTTGCGGCATAGCGGCTGATCTCGACCCGTCCGATACTGGGCGCCGCGCCGCCAGCCTGATGGACCAGCCACGGCAAGTGCCCATCGCGCAGCATAAACAGCCAATGCACGGTGCCACCGCGCGCTTGCGCCAAAGCCTCAGCCTCGCGCCGTAGCCATTGGTCATAGGCATGGAACACCGGGCCCAGCGTCGCAAAGCCCAGCGCCTCATCCGGCCTATCAATCTGCGGTTCGTGGCAGGCAAGTGCGGCGCGGTGCGGTTGCGGCGATGCGATAGCTCCGGGCGCGGCGGCGATCATGCTGCCAGCGTTGAACTGGCCCGCCGTGCTTTCGAACCGCAGGCGTTGCTTTGTCGCCTCGCTAAACTGCTTCAAGTGCAGCGCCGGTATGCCCAGTGCGCGCGCGCCTTCGTGGTCAGCGTGAAAATTGTCGCCGATATGCAGCACCTGGTGCGCGCGGCACTTCATCGCTTTGAGCGCTTTGGCGAGCAGACCTTCGCCCTTGGAAATGCCCGCATCGCTGGACGCGAACACGCGGTCGATCAACCCGGCGACATCCGGCCCCGCGCTCGCTTCGATCAGAGCGCGCAATTGTTTGGCGCTCAGATAAGTGTCGGACACGATGATCACGTCAAGCCCGCGCGCCTTGGCCGCCTGCATCAGCGCAACCGTGGGTTCGAAGGCGAAACAGCTGCGCGCTTCGGCAGCAAGCTCAGCCTTGATCGCCGCCTCACGCGCGGCGTTATCCGCATTGGGCAGAGCCTGCGCATAGATATCAGCCAGCTGCACTTCGCCGCGCCGTTTGAGAGTGCGCATGGCCTTGCGCGCATTGGCTTCCGCTTCCACGCGCTGCCCCAGAGCAAGGCCAGGGGTTAGCGCTTCGAGTGCCGGAAACACGTCCACCGGCGCATGGCAATCACGCCACAACAGCGTGTCAAAACAGTCGAGTGAGAGGATCTTGACCCCCTCAGGCGCGCGGTCGAGCGCTTGCGCTATTTGATGCGGAAGGATCGTTTCGGGGGTTGGCTTGGCAGGCTTTGTAATCATCGGGCAGGTCCAGTCGCGCTAGGAAGACTGGCGCTGAATTGCCCGCGTCATGGTTTACGGATGGAAACCTGTCACCTACGGGCCAACCCTAAGGAAAACCCATTATTGCGCCCGCTATTCAGGTGCTTGAGCCACGCGCTGGGGCCGCTCGGTGATTGCTCCGCCCCGCGATCTGCCTCCATTCTCGAGCAACAAAAGCGAGATGCGACGGTTGCGCGGGTCAGTGGGGTCGCCTGCGACCAAAGGCTCTCGATCGGCGACCCCTTCGATCCGGGCAAAGCGCGTGGATGCGACGCCAAAGCGCATCAGCGCTTGCCGTGTCGCTTCAGCGCGCCCGGTGGACAGTGACCAATTGTTCGCCGCCACGCCGGGTCGCCATGCGAGCGAATCCGTATGCCCGCGCAGGATCAAGGGGGTCGGGCCATCCGCCAGCGTCTCACCCATCACTTCAAGCAGCCCGCGCGCCTCGGGCGTGAGCACCGTAGTACCCAGCGCAAACATGGAGAAATCGGCATCATCGACCAGATCGATCCGGATACCTTCCGGCGCGCGGATCACCCGCACCTGCCGCACCAACTTGGCGAGCTTTTTGTCTTTGCCGAGCTTTTCTTCAATCGTCTCGCGCAGCTCCTTGAGCTTTTGCTCCACCGCGTCCGCCTCGCCGCGCCCGCCGCCCTCCATCGGGCCACCGGACGCGCCGCGCGGGACGGTGATCGATTGCGTGCCGGTCTGGCCTGCCGCGTTCGGATAATTGTCAACATCGGTCAGCGATGCACCGCCCAGCAGGCCATCGGACCCAGCGCCCTGCTGACGCATTTTCACGAGCGTGGGCGTGAAGTAATCCGCGATCCCCTTGCGCTGGTTTTCCTCGGTCGCGCCGAGCAGCCAGAGCAGAAGGAAGAACGCCATCATCGCCGTCACAAAGTCAGCATAGGCGACCTTCCACGCGCCGCCGTGATGACCGCCTTCCTCAATCGTGATCTTCTTCACGATGATCGGTGCGGGGATCTCCGCTGCAGCAGCGTCAGCCATGGCTTAGCGGCCCCGCATCATATCGAGCAGTTCGGTCAGCTTGGGCCGGTGCGCAGGCGGCAAGCCAGAGCGGGCCGCTTCCAGCACCATGGGCTGCGGATAGCCGTGAAGGCTCGCAATGATCACCTGCTTGATAGAGTGATAGATTTGCGCATCATGCGTGTTGATCTGCTTAAGCCGCCCGGCCATCGGGCCAGCAAAACCATAAGCGAGCAGAACGCCCAAAAACGTGCCCACCAGCGCGCCCCCGATCATCTTGCCGAGCACTTCAGGCGGCTCATTGATTGAGCCCATCGTCTTGATGACACCCAGAACCGCCGCGACAATTCCCAGCGCTGGAAAAGCATCAGCCAGGCTCTGGATCGCGTGCTCAGGCTCGTGCATCTCGTGCATCATCGTCTTGATCGCGTTGTCGATAATGTCTTCCACCGCATGGGTGTCCAGCGTGCCGGATGAAACCACCATCAGCGTGAGAGGATCGCAGATCAGGCCAGCGACCATAGAGTCGTTTTGAAGCTTGGGATATTCGCTGAAGATCGCCGAATTGGCTGGATCGGTGACATGGCTTTCCAGCGCCACCGCGCCTTCAGACCGCAGCAATTTCATGAGCTTGCTGGTCAGCGCAATCGCGTCAATATGGTCCTGATCCGAAAACTTGGGGCCTTTGAAGACCTTGCCCAGCCCGCCGCCCAGCAGCTTTATCTCGTGCATGGAATTGCCGATCAGCGTGGCGCCCAACGCGGCGCCGCCGATCATCATGAATTCGAGTGGAAGCGCGGCGATGATTGGGCCCAGTGACCCGCCCGCCAGCACGAACCCGCCAAAGACGAGCCCGATCAGGACAACAATGCCGATTGCGGCGAACATAGCTCAAAGCTCCGATAAAGACGCGTGCGCGGGTCAGAGCGCGTTGAACAAGGTGAGGTTGGCGACACGGGTGAAGCTTGCCTGGCTGGCTTCGAGCGCGGTCAGCGTCTGTTGCAGCCGCGCGACCGCTTTGCCCAGATCGGTGTCGCCCAGATCGGATTGCTGCTCATCCACGCTCAGCGCGCGGTTGGTCTGCTGATCCTGAATAACCTCAACCCATGCGAGGCGTGTGCCCAGCACAGTCTGATTGCGCGTGGTTGTGTCAATCGCGGCATCCAGCCCTTCAATCGCCGCCTGCGCCGCTGCGCCCGGATTGGCGGTGCCGGGTTGCAAAGCAGCGCTGAGGCTGGAGAGCACTTCAAAGGCGCTTGTGGGCGTGCCGTTCACGTTAAACTGAAAAACCTGCGAGCCCGGTACGCCGCGCTCCAATTCAGTGCCCGGAGCGACAGGCACGCTCGCGATATCGGTGTTGCCATTATAAGTGACTGTCCCGTCGGCTGCGCGCACGAAAGCGGGGCCAGCGGCGGTGCCAGCGAACAGCGGCTCTCCGGTGAGCGTGGAGGCGTTGGCGCGGTCGAACAGCTCCAGCTCCAGCTGAGCGAGTTCTTCGGCAATCGCAGTGCGCCCGCTTTCGCCGGTCGTGTCATTCGCCGCCCGGATTGCGAGTTCGCGCGCGCGGCTGAGCAGGTTGGCAACGCCCAGCACTTCATCGCCCGCTTCGGTAAGGTCACGCGCCAGCTTATCAGCGTTGTCCTCCTGCACTTCGCTGAGCCGTTCGGTGCGCGCAAGCGTGCGCAGGCGCGAGGCCGCAGCTGGATCTTCGGAACCACGCTCCAACCGCACGCCGGTCGAAATCTGAGTTTGCAGGCGCTCAAGGCTCCCGCGCAGACCATTCATCTGGCCCAGCGAGCGCTCATAAAATGCGCCGGTTGCGTTGCTAACGAAACTCATCGCGCGATCTCCTCTCAGCGCAGGCCCAAAATGGTGTCGAACACATCGCCGGCGACCTGCAGCACGCGGGCATTGGCTTCGAACGCCTGTTGCAGGCGGACGAGATTGGCCGCTTCGGTGTCGAGATCGACGCCGGTTTCCGAGAGCAGCGTGGCCTGCGCGTTGTCTGCAATCGCCGCGAGGCCGGAGCGAGTTACATCCTGCGCGGCGATCCGGCTGGAAAGGCCCAGCAACAGGCGGTCTGTGGACGCGACCGGTCCGTCATCCGCGCCGATGCTGGCGACCAGCGCGGACAGATTGCCGATGTTGCTGCTGCCCGCGGGCGATCCTGCAGGCGCGGTCGCCAGCTGCGTGCCGGATGTGAGCGCGAGTTCGATATCCCCCGCCCCAGTGCCTGTGAAGAGCGGCTGGCCCGCCGCACCGGTCTGATCTGCACCGCTTGTCTGCGCGGTGTTGGCGCGTGAAATCGTGTCAGCGGCAATCGCATCGAGCTGGCTTTGATAATCAGCCTTGGCCTCCAACGCCGCCGCCTGCCCTGCCAACGCGCCGCTGGTCGGCGCAACGACTGACCCGGCGAGCGCAAAGTCAATCGTGCCATCAGCAGCCAAGGTAGAGGTGAGCGCATTGCTCGAAATGCCGTCCACCAGCGGCGCGGCGCTTGCGCCTGAGAGGCGAACACTGGCCGCGCCCCGGCTGTCAAACTCAACGTCAATCCCGACTTCTTCCGAAAGCGCGCGCAGCGCCGCATCGCGTGCATCCAGCAACGCGGCTTGGCCAGCGGTGCCTTCGCGCGCATTGGTGAGGCTTTGGTTGATCCGGGCAAGCTCGGTCGCTTGCCGGTTCACTTCATCCAGACTGACGGCTGCGGACTCCTGCACTTGCTGGCGCGCCGTGCCCAAAGTGTTGTTCGCAAACCGGAACGTGCTGGCAAGCTGCCGCGCGGTTTCCAGCGCATTGGTGCGCAAGGCAGGCTCAAGCGGATTGCCTTCAAGTTGCGTCAGCACCGCTTCAAACTCGACCAGCCCTTCAAACAGCGCCGATTGCTCCAGCGCCAATTCCGTATCGCGCAGCGCGCCAAGTTCGGCGTCCGCGCGAGCCAATTCGCTCGCGCTATTGCGCGCCTGACGTTGCACCACTGCGCTATCATTGCGGCTGATGCCGAGAATGCGCACGCCGTTGAGCACGCCATTTCCTGACAGCGAAAGCCCCACCAGCTCGCGCGATTCCAGCGAGCGGCGGGCGTAATCGGGATTCGCGGAATTGGCGATGTTCTGCGCGGTCAGCTCTAGGCTGGCCCGCGCCGCGGCGGCCCCCGTCCGGGCGATCTGAAACATATTTCCTGACATGGCTTAGCTCTTATGCCTCGCAAGGTGTTGGGAAAGCTGCGCCTCGATACTCCGGGCAAACCCGAAGGCGCCGCTGTTGGACGCGATCTCGGCAAAGTGCTCATCGCGCATCTTCGTAAACTGTTTCATCCCCCCGCCCGTCAGCGGTGTGTCGTCGGCAAAGCTGGACGCGCGCGCGCTTTCGAGCAGCTTGCGCACCATGATCGCTTCAAAGCCTTCGGCGGCCTTGCGCAGCTCGAGGCGCTCAGAGCTGAGAGACGTGGACGCAGAAAGAGGCGCGATCGGGCTCATCACAGCACCACCATTTCGGCCTGGAGCGCACCCGCTTGCTTGAGGCTTTCAAGAATCACCACCAAATCAGCCGCGCCCACGCCGAGCAAGTTGAGCGCGTCGACGATTTCCGAAAGGTTCGCCGCGCCCGGCATCAAGGCCACGCGGCTGTCACGCTCGGTCACGGTGATCTCGCTTTGCTCTTCGATCGCGGTTTCGCCATTGCCAAAGGGTTCGGGCTGCACGACGCGCGGGGATTCCTCGATCCGGATGACCAGCTTTCCGTGGCTGATCGCAGCCGGGGCAAGCCGCACCGCCTGGTTGATAACCACAGTGCCGGTCCGGCTGTTCACGATCACCCGCGCCGCAGTCGGCGCAGGGGTCACCGGCAGCATCTCGATTTCAGCGAGCCGTGCGGAGCGCTCATCATTGCTGGCGGGCAGGGTCAACTCAACGCTCACGCCGTCCGCGACGCGCGCCATGCCGGGCCAGCGCGCATTCACCGCATCGCGCACACGGCCTGCGGTCAGGAAATCGGCCTGATGAAGGTTGAAGCGCAGCGTCGCGTTCTGATCAAAGCCGGTCGCCACCGCGCGTTCCACTGTTGCGCCGTTCGCGATGCGGCCCACGGTTGCGACATTTACCGTCAGCTGAGACCCATCGCGCCCGGACACGCCCAGCCCGCCCACGGCGACATTGCCCTGCGCCATCGCGTAAATCTCACCATCAGCTCCGTAGAGAGGCGCAAGGACCAGCGCCCCGCCACGAAGACTGCGCGCCTGCCCCAGCGTCGACACAGTGATGTCAATGCGCTGGCCGGGCTTGGCGAAAGCGGGGAGTTCGGCGGTGACGATCACCGCAGCCGCGTTGCGCAGGTTTGGGCTGACGCCGGGCGGCAATTGCAGCCCCAACCGGCCCGAAATGCCGCGCATCGCTTCGGTTACATATTGCAGATTATCATCGCCGGTCCCTTGCAGACCGACGACCACGCCATAGCCGGTCAATTGGTTGGCGCGCAGCCCCTCGAACTGACCGAGATCGCGCACGCGCTCGGCGGAGGCAGGCACCGCGGCGGCGAGCGTGGCGATGCAGCAAAGGGCCAAGGTGAAAAGGCGGCGCAAGAGGCGGCGCAAATGGCGGCGAAGTGTCATGATGTCATGGTCCTTCCGCCTCAAAACGGCGAGATTGCGTTGAAGAATTTGGACAGCCAGCCCGGACGGCTGGCCTGCTGCACTGCGCCTTTGCCCGCATAGATGATGCGCGCATTGGCAACCTGGGCGCTGGGCAGGCGGTTATCGACGTCGATGTCGACCAACCGGATACGCCCGGCAAACTGCACCCATTCATCGCCCTGGCTCAATTGCATCTGCTTTTCTCCGACGACCTCGGCGGTTCCGTTGGGGTAAAGCGCGGCAATCGTCACAGCGATCGTGCCGGTGAGCTGGCTTTGCTGGCCCGCGCTGCCCCCTCCATTGAACGACCCTTCGCCGCTGGCATTAAGAGCGTTGGGATCGAGGAAATCGAGCGGGCCTGCTGTGGGCGGGGTCAATCCGAAGCTCCCGGAGCGGTCAGTTGCGCCATTGGTGGACTTGGATGTGGTGGTGCTCTCAACCAGCACGATGGTGACCATATCGCCCAGTTTGCGCGCGCGTGTGCCTGTCGCAAGCGCGGCGTAGCCTTGGCTTGCCTGAAAGATGGAGCCCGCGCTGGGGCTGGCCGCGGCGAAGGTGTTGGCGCTCGCTTCGGCGGTTTGCTGCGCGCCTGCTGTGACGACCGGGCCGGGCGGCGGCGGTGCGATAAAGCCGGGCGCGCGATCCTTGCCGCCCATGCAGGCGGCGAGAGAGAGGGCGAGCGGGAGAGTGAGGATAAAGCGCATCATTACAGCGTCTGGTTCGCGTTGCGCAGCATCTCATCCACCGCGCTGACCATCTTGGAATTGATCTCATAGGCGCGCTGCGCTTCAATCATCTCGACCAGTTCCTCGACCACGTTGACGTTCGAGCCTTCGAGCATCCCCTGCCGGATCTGCCCGCGCCCGAATTGCCCCGCAATGCCAAGCTCCGCCGGACCGCTCGCGCCGGTCTCAACCAGAAAGTTGTCGCCGATTTGCCGCAGGCCCGCCGCATTGGCGAAATTGGCGACCTGAAGCTGGCCGAGCTGAACTGGCGCGGTCTGCCCCGGCTGCATCGCACTGACAGTGCCATCGGGCGAAATCGTAACGTTTTGCGAGCCCTGCGGGATCTGGATCGGCGGGGTCACGGCAAAGCCCTGCCCCGTGATCAGATTGCCCTGCGGCGAGATCGTGAAATTGCCCGCGCGGGTGAAGGCGATCTGGCCGCCGGGGGGAAGCTCAACCTGAAAATAGCCATCCCCGTCCAGCGCCAGATCAAACGTGTTGCCCGTTTGGTTGAGCGTGCCCTGCGTGTCGATCCGGCTGGTGCCGACCACTGCGACGCCTGTGCCCAGATTGAGCCCCACCGCATAAGCGGTCTGGTTGGTCGATTGCTGACCGGCAACGCGCTGTTCCTGATAAGCGAGCGTCGCGAAGTCCGCGCGATCCCGCTTGAAGCCGGTCGTGCCGATATTGGCCAGATTGTTGGCGATGACGCGCATGCGCGCATCTTGCGCTTCAAGCCCGGTGCGGGCGACGTGGAGAGCGGAATTGGGCATTTTCTGAAATCCTTAGCGATGCGCCATCAGGCGGCTGGAGGCTTCGTCGAGGTCGCGCGCGGTCTTGATGATCTTGGCCCGCTGTTCGAAGGCACGCTGCGCATCGATCATCTGAACGAGCGTTTCGGCGGTCTCCACATTCGAGTCTTCCAGCGAGCCGCTGGTCACGCGGGCGGTGGGGTCGGGGGGCAAAACGCCGCCGCCGGGGACTTTGAGGAAGGTGTCGATCCCTTTAGCCAACGCTGTGCCCTCGCGGCTCACCAGCTTAATCTGATCGACCACTTCAGGCGCGGCCTGGGGTGCGGCAGGATCGCTGGCGAGCACGGTGCCATCCTCGCCAATGCTGATGACAAAGCCGCGCGGAACGGTGATCGGACCGCCGCCCTGGCCCAGCACCGCCAAGCCCTCGCCATTTTCGAGCACGCCGGACGTGGCGATGCGCAGATCGCCGCGGCGCGAGTAAACCTCGCCGGCCTGTCCGCCACCGCCGGGCGCTTGAAAGGCCAGCAAAGCCTCACCTTGAACCGCCAGATCGAGCGGCTGGCCGGTCGGGCGCGTGCGCCCTTCGACCATATCCGCCCCGCGCACCGAGCCACGCGCCGGAGCGCGCGCTTCGATGCTGCCATCGCGCAAGGTCGCAGCCTTCACCGCGAACACCTCTGCCCGAAATCCGGGGGTGGAGGTGTTCGCGAGATTGTTCGCCACGGCGCGCTGGCGGTCCATGCTCGCATTCATGCTGCTGAGCGCGGTGTAGATCAGGCGGTCCATCTGTCAGCTCTCAGCCGCGCTTACGAACGCAGGTTCAAAACGGTCTGCGAAATCTGTGTGGCGGTATCAATCGCCCGCGAGTTCGCCTGAAAGTTACGCTGCGCGTTCAGCAGCGAAACCATTTCCTCCGCCAGATCGACATTCGACCGCTCAAGCGCGCCGGAAAAGATTGAGCCGAACTGGCCGGCGCCCGGCGCACCGTAGGTCGGGTTGCCACTGTCGCCGGTCACCGCCCATTTGGTCTGACCGATCGGGCGCAGGCCATCATTGGCAGCAAACGTTGCGAGCGCGAGCGAGGCCACAGGCTCGACCGAACCATCGGCATAGGCTGCGTTGATAACGCCGCGATTGGTGATTGAGACGCTGGAAAGCGCCGCGCCGCCTGCATTTGTGGTCGGCACAACAACGTTGGAGGGTGTGGTCGATGTCGGGTTGCCAGCGGCATCGACAGCGAAACCCTGCACATTGTCACCGATGGAATCCTGCAATTCCCCGCTGGCGACGATCCGCAGCGAACCGGCGCGGGTAAAGCTGACATCGCCTGAAATCGGATTGGTCGTCGCAAAAAAGCCATCGCCATTGATCGCAAGGTCCAGCCCGCGCCCGGTGGTCTCAAAGGTGCCGAGTGCAAAATCCTGTGTAATCCCGGCCAGCGCAGCGCCGATGCCCGGCGTCAGGCGCGGATCGGTGCCTGCGCCGCTGGCGACGAGATCATAAAAGCTCGCATTGCTCTTTTTGAAGCCAACGCTTTCAGAGTTGGCGATGTTTTGCGAGATGACGCCAAGGTCGGTCTGGGCGTTGCGCATGCCTGAAAGCGAAGTGAAGAATGACATGGTGTTTTCCTTTGTTTGATCGAGATTTGGGTCGGGTTCAGGAGAGAGATCAGGGCAGCTGCGGCGTGACCGCACGCTCAGCCGCTTCGGCGGCGCGAGTGGCTGCATCAGCGGCGGATAGGGCAGCCTCGGCAGCCGCTTCCTGCGCCTGCGTCAGCGCGTCGAGCTGATCGGAAATCCGCTCCAGCGTTTGCGAGGAATCGGTCTCGGCTTCGAGTGATGAAAACTGCGCAAGCTGGGCCAGCATGTCTTCATTATCAGCCGGCTCAAGCGGGTCCTGATTGGCCAACTGCGTTGTCAGCAGGCGCAGGAAATCCGCTTGCCCCAATGATCCCAACCCGCCTTCGCCAGACAGGACGGAAGGCGTGTTGAGCTGGTCGAGCGTGTCTTGCAGGCCAGTGTTGGCGATGGGTTGTCCGATAGGGGTGGTCATCACTTGCTCCTCAGTGTTTCGAGCATCAATTGCTTGGCGGTCTGGAGCGCCTGGACCATGTTCTGGTACTGGCGCGCGCTTTCGGTGATCTCGACCATCTCGGCGCTCTCATCGACGGGCGCCTCGAAGACGAAGCCTTCGCCGTCGGCGAGCGGGTGGCCGGGGTCATAGCGTTTGGTCGGCGCAGTTTCGGCCCGCACCAGGCCATCGCTGCGCACGCTGGAAAGGCCCGTGGCGCGGTCCAGCTCTGCGGTGAATACGGCGCGGATCGGGCGGTAGGCTTCGGCTTCGCTTGATGCGACCGAACCCGCATTGGCGAGGTTTGAGGTCGCGGCGTTCATCCGCACAAGCTGGGCGGACATGGCGCGCTCAGTCATCGAAAACAGCGTCATTGGACGATCATCAGCCATCGTTATTCTCCTTTGAGCGCGCGGGTCATGGTGTTGACTTTGCCCTGCACGAAACTGAGCGTGGCGGAGTAAGCGAGCGCGTTTTCGGCGAAGGCGATCTGCTCGCGGTTGAGCTCCACTGTGTTGCCATCAAGGCTGGGCATGGTCGGATTGCGATAGACAAGTTCCGCGCGCTGACCCCCAAGCCGATCCCCCGACAGGCGCGCGTCAAGAGCGGCGGCGAAATCGACATCGCGCGCCTTGAAACCCGGCGTCGCGGCGTTGGCGATGTTCGAGGCGAGGACGCCCATGCGCTGCGAGCGCACTTCCAGCGCTGCGCCGTGAATGCCGAACAAGGATTGGCTCATAGTGTTGCTCTTCGCCTTTGCGGTCTGAAGCCGTGGGAGGTGTGCCGGAGGGAATGCAGAGAGCGTGCCAATTCGCATGGGCTGGCCGTGCCAAGGGCGCGCTCGGCCTGAAAAGCCCCGTGCAGCGGCAAGCACTTGCCGCCCAGCAGGCAAAGCGTTGCCCCGCTTAAGACGCTCCTCGCGCATCCGTTCTTAAGCGCATGACTCCTGATCTCTCTGCTTCTGCTTCGCTCGCACCCTCGCTGTTCGACCCCGAAGCGCTCGCCATCGTGTTGGCAGGGACGCTGCTCGCGACCGTGGCGCGCGCTGGATTGCGTGATTGCCTTTTGGCGGGTCGTTCAGCGCTGGAACTGATCCGGCGCGGCTTTGATGAAGATGCAAACCGTACCGCGCTTGCCCGGCTGGCCGGCGTCGCCAAGCGCAAGGGATTGCGCGCAATGGATGGGCCGATGCCGCCTGATCCAGCGCTGGCCAATGCGGTTGACCAGTTGATGCGGACAGCCTCGCTAGATGCGCTGCGCGATAATTTTGAGCAGGCTCAGGCCGAACAGACCACCCGAGCCATGCGCGCGGCACATGTGTTTGAGATGGCGGGCGAGGCCGCACCCATCTTTGGGCTTGTCGGCACTCTGTTCGCTATGACTGAGATTGCACCGATGGGTGGCGGCGGCGATGCCAGCGCGACAACCTTCGCGGCGATCGCGACGGCTGTGATTTCTTCGCTTTATGGTGTGTTGGCCGCGCACATGATCTGCCTGCCAGTCTCCGGTGCGATCACACGGCGCGGCGAACGCGATGGACAAGCGCGAGCCGCGCTGGTCGCTTGGTTGGCAAACGAAGTCAGCGTGCGGCGGCGACCGCTCGAACGGGTGGCGTGATGCGACCCCAAATCGCGACATGGCAACTGATCCTTGCTGATCTGGCGCTGATCCTGTTTCTGGTGACAGCAGCCGCTTTGGGGGCTGAGGAAGACCGCCAACGTGCGGTCACACCGCTCGCCTTGGCGCCCTCGCAATCGCTGTATCGCGGCGGGAAAGGCATGCCTCAGATCGGTGAATGGCTCGACAGCCAGCCCCACGATCCCCGCGCGACGCTGACGATCATTGCGCAGCACGGCGAGAGCGATGAAGACGCGGTCTGGCAGCAGGCGCAATCCTACGCAGCACAAGCGCGCGCCCGCAATCTGCGCGTTCGGGCGATCATTCGCACCGGTGATGAAACTCAAATTCAGGCGAGCCTTGGCTATGACGAAGCCGCGCCCTGAAGCAGGTTGACGCAGCCTGGCACAGGGCATGCGCCCTAATCAGATCGCGATGATCTGATTGCGCCCGGCTTCTTTCGCCTGATAAAGCGCCGTATCTGCGCGGGAGAGTGCGCTGCGCGGATCACATTCCTCAGTTACTTCAGCGACTCCGCCGGAAAACGTGACCTTGCCGAAGGATCGACCGGTTTCCCGGTTCATCAACTGTTTCATGGCCATGGCGCGGCGCACGCCGTCCAGCTTGCGCCAGGCATCATCTTTGCCAAGGCCATAGAACAGCAGGACAAATTCCTCGCCGCCATGGCGCGCAATAAAGCACTCGTCGCTGGCAATTTCATTGAGCGTCCCTGCGACAGCGCACAGGATCCGGTCGCCAGCTTCGTGGCCGTGCGTGTCGTTGACCAGCTTGAAACGGTCAACGTCGCAAAAGGCAACGCTCAGCAGATCACCTTTGGCGCGCGCTTCAGCATTGGCGCTGGCCAAGCGGCGTTCGAAGGCTCGGCGGTTGGGCAGGCAGGTGAGGTGATCAACATCAGCCTCAGCGCGCGCCTGGGCCAAGCTCTGGCGCAGTGCATCGGTTTCCGCATGACTGCGCTCCATCGCGTTTTCGACCGCAGCGACGCGTTCCAGCATGGCGCGTGAGATGTCCAGAACCCGCTCGACATCGGGCGTGTCTCCAGCATCAGCGCTGTCAGCCATTGCGGTGATCTGAGCATCCATGCCAGCGCGATGATCGCTGGTTTCATCAGCGGCCGACTTGGCTGTCTGACCGAACCGGATCAACGAGTATTCGAGCTGATCCATCAGCTTCTCCAACTCGCTCATCCGATCATTGGTCGCCGGGTCCAGCCGCACGATTGTATCAAGCCAGCGCTGATCGACCGGCTCTCCGCTGATCTCCCGCGTGGCGAAGGCTTCGGCCAATTGGGCGTTGGAGCCTGACAAAGCGCTGCACACCGCTGCAAGGTTGACGCTGCTTACCTCAAGCCCGTGCTTGACCACGAACTGGCTGATCCGCCCCAACAATTCGCGCCGCGCCGCTGCCACCAGTGGGGATACCTCAGGTGTCTCGGCGGTAACAGGCAGGGGGTCTGGCGGGCTCTCCTCATGGGTCTCAGCAGGGGCCTGTTGACGGGTTTGGCTGGCGGACCGCGAATTCGAAAGAATAGACATGAAAGGCGACTCGGGGTTTGGCTTTGACGCCACCTTACCTATCGGCAAGGGCTTAGGTCACCGCTGCGCGCTACCTAAGCACTCTTCCGGATGGAGCGGCCAGATCAATGATCCAGCCGCACCTCCCACAAAGCGATTTGGCACATGGTTTGCTGCAAGACTGATTGTCACCTTGCACGTGTGACGCGTCACAAAGGAATTTGCCATGCTCGATCTTGCCCCCAGCAAGTCGCTTTCCGACCACCTCCGGTCGCTTTCGATACCGCTTGGATTTGCGCCCATTGTCGCGATCATGTTCAGCCCTCTCACCCCCCCGCTGCTCGCATCCGAACCCAGCCCCGCCGACGCCGCACCATGGACTGCGCCCAGCGCAATTGATCGGGCGGTTGAGGCTTTTACCGGAGCGCCCATCGGGACAGCAGGAGGCGCGCGCGCAGCGGCAGACCCTCGGCTGCGACTGGCCGCTTGCGAAACCCCGCTGCTCACGACGTGGCATGGAACCCGGCGGGCCGCGGTGCGCGTCGAATGCCAAGGTCCCAAGCCATGGCGTGTTTTCGTCGCCACCCGGCCCCTTGCCAGCGCGGCTCAGTTCACGAGCGTCACGCGTTCCGCGCGGCCAGCGAGCCCGGCGATCAAGCGCGGCGATCCGATCACCGTGGTGGTGCGCGGGCGTGGTTTTACCGTGCAGCAATCAGGCGAAGCGTTGGAAAATGGCGGGATCGGAGAGTGGATCGGCATTCGCACCACGCGGCGCGGTGAGCCTGTTCGTGCGCGCATCGAACGCCCCGGCCTTGCCATCATTCCCGCGCAATAACGCGATGCGGGAATCGCGACGCTGAAAATGCACGAAAGTTGGGCTTAAACCCGGTGCGCCCCTGCCGTTCTTGCTTCCAGTAATCCCATGGAGAAAAGGCCATGCCTTATTTCGAACTTAGCAAATTGCAAGCGACCAGCGCCGCCCGGCCCTTGTCTCAAAGCGACCGAACGCAGACCGAAGTCAAGACCGGCCGCGCCAACATCACTAGCCCCAATGCGGCAAATACTGGCGTTTCGCTGGAAGTGGGTTCCGGGATCGATGCATCGACCCCGCCGGTCAATCAGAACCGCGTGCAGGAGATCCGCGAGGCCCTGCGCGATGGCAGCTATCCGTTGGTGCCGACCAAGATTGTCGACGCCATCATTGCAGCGCGCGTGAGCTTCGAAATCGAACCGGAATGAGCACGCTCAACGCCCCAGTAGAGCCGCGCGCCATGCGCGGCAATTTGCGGCAGATGATTGCCGTTCTGGAAGATGAGCGGCAAGCGCTTGCCGCACTGGATGCCGATGGCTTGTTTGAAGCAGCGCGGTCAAAAGAGGATTTGTGCAACGCGCTGGAGCCGGCAAAGATCACCAGCCTTGATCCTGAAACGCGCGCGCTGGCTGAAACCGCGCGCCAGCTTAATGATGTGAACCGCCGGGTGCGCAACCTGCTGGCCGCCAATGTGGCGGCGCGGCTGGAATCGCTGGGTGGGCCGCGCGCCGCTTACAGCACAGGCAGACTGGCCCAGCGGTAAACCGGAGGGTTGCGCCCTGATTGCGTGATCGTCCTTAGCCCGCGGCAGACTGGCACGCGGCTTGCTGTTCTAATCGGAAACCATGCGCCACAATGCGCACCCTTATTCGATGAGAGCGCCCCCAGTGAGCAATCCGAGTTATTCACCGCTAAGCCTTCCCGCCGCCGCCCCACAGGTCGCAGCCCAGAGTGCGGGGCAGAATGTAGCGCAGCCAGCCCGCCGCGCCGCGCGCGAGATCGCCGCTCCAGCGACCAGCGTGGAACAGGCGATTGCCAATGCAGCGCAATCCACCTCGGTCGATTTCGACTATCTGGTCGCGCAGGCACAGGTTGAAAGCGCGATGAACCCCGATGCGCGCGCGCGCACATCCAGCGCCAGCGGGCTGTATCAATTCATCGAAAGCACGTGGCTTGATACGATGAAGCGGCATGGCCCGCGCTTTGGCTTTGGCGATATCGCCGCACAAATCGGGATGAGCGCGGGCGGGTCCGCTTTTGTCGCCGACCCGTTACAGCGCTCCGCGATCCTTGCCATGCGCAACGATCCGCAGGTCGCCTCGCTGATGGCGGCGGGGCTGGCGGAAGACAATCGCAGCGCGCTGATTCCCATCCTTGGCCGCCAGCCGGACCATAGCGAGCTTTACCTCGCGCATTTCCTTGGCGCAGGCGGGGCGGGCCGGTTCCTGTCCGCCATGCAATCCGATCCCGGCCAAAGCGCCGCCGCTCTGTTTCGCCGCCCTGCTGCCGCCAATCGCGCGGTGTTCTATGAGGCGAGCGGAGCCCCGCGTACCCTGGCTGGCGTGATGGACTTCCTGTCTGCCAAACTGGAACGCGCCGGGGCTGCCCCTCGCTCCGCTGAGATTGCTGGCTATGCGCGCGCCACGGCGCTGAGCGCTGGTGTGCCTTACCTCATCACCGCCGAAGAAGTGTTTGAGCCGCGCAATCCGCCGCTCGTCACCGCGCCGCCAACATCGCTAGGCTTGCCCCCCCGCAGCGCGCCACCCACAGCTCAGCCGAGCAGCGGGCGCGCCATGTCCGAATTGTTCAGCGGCGGGGTTTCCGAAGGCGCTCCGATCAGTTCGCAAAGCGCCGAACAAGTGCGCCGTGCCTATGCCCGCCTGCGCGCGCTAGGGCTGTGAGAGGCACCTGACCTGTGAACCAAGCTAGCCCCCCAACCTTTGTCGAAGCCCTGCGCGGCGCGCCGCAAGCGATGGCGCTGCCGGTCGGCATCTTTGCGCTGTTTGCGCTGATGGTGCTGCCGATCCCGACGCTGCTGCTCGACATGTTCTTCGTGCTTAACATCGCCATCGCGGTCGCGGTGCTGATGGTGGCCCTCAACGTGCGCACTCCGCTCGATTTTTCCGCCTTTCCCAGCGTGCTGCTGTTCGCGACTCTCTTGCGGCTCGCGCTTAACGTCGCCTCCACCCGCGTGGTGCTGGTCAGCGGCCATGAAGGCGGCGCGGCGGCGGGCGAGATTATCGAAGCGTTTGGCGAGTTTCTGGTTGGCGGCAACTTCGCGGTCGGGTTGTTCGTTTTCACCATCCTGCTGATCATCAACATGATCGTCATTACAAAAGGCGCAGGCCGCGTCTCAGAGGTGTCCGCCCGCTTTGTGCTTGATGCGCTGCCAGGCAAGCAAATGGCGATTGATGCTGACATCGCCGCCGGGCTGATCACCGCCGAGGAAGCGCGCGAACGTCGCAGCCAAGTGACAGTGGAAGCAGACTTCTATGGCTCGATGGACGGTGCTTCCAAATTCGTCAAAGGCGATGCGATTGCCGCGCTGCTGATCCTTGCCGTCAATGTCGTGGCGGGGCTCGCGCTCGGCATGATCAGCCATGGCATGTCAGCGAGTGAAGCGGGTGAGCAATATATCACGCTTGCCGTGGGCGATGCGCTGGTCGCGCAGGTGCCTGCGTTGCTGCTCTCCATCGCCGCCGCCGCCATCGTCACGCGGGTTTCGGATAAGCGCGATCTGACCGGCCAGATCGGTGGGCAATTTGCCGACACGCGCACCTGGCTGCCGGTTGCAGTGATCCTGCTCGCCATCGGGCTGGTCCCGGCGATGCCGCAGCTGATCTTCCTTCCCGCCGCCGCGATTGCAGGCGGCATCTGGTGGGCCGTGCGCCGCAAGCTAGCGGCGCCTGTGGTCGAAGAGGTCGCGCCTGAAGAAAAGTCGCCCGACCGGATCGAGATTGCTGATGTGTCTGACCAGACGCTGGTCACCATCGAACTGGGCTACGCGCTGATCCATCTGGTTGACGCCGACAAGGGCGCGCCGCTGCTCACTCGCATCACTGGTATTCGCAAGCAGCTCTCACGCGAGCTTGGCTTTGTCTTGCCGCAATTCCGCATTCGCGATTCACTCGATGCAGGCGCGCAGGATTACGCGGTGCTGCTGGGCGGCGTGACGATTGCGCGGGGCAGCGCGCGGCCCGGCAAATTGCTCGCAATTGACACCGGCGATGTGCGCGCCGGCCACGCGCTGTCCGGCGAAGCGACCCGCGATCCCAGTTTCGATTGCCCGGCGCTCTGGATTGATCCTGCCGCGCGCGATCATGCGGTGGCGGAAGGTTTCATGGCGGTGGACGCCAGCACGGTCATCGCGACTCACGCCAACCAAGCGCTGCTGGGGCAGGCGGCCGAGCTGCTCGGCCCTGAAGAAGTGCGCGAATTGCTCGATGCGATCAAGGACAGCGCGCCCTCTTTGGTCGAAGCGGTCCATCCCGATCCGCTCAGTCTTGCCGCTCTGACCCGCATCTTCCGCGCGCTGATCGCGGATGGGATCGGGCTCGCCCACCCACAGCCGCTGTTCACTAGCCTCGCTATGGCGCTGCAGAAAACGCAGGAGTTCGAGCCGCTGATCGACGCGGTGCGCGTTGACCTTGGCGCGCTGTTGGTGGCGCGGGTTTGTGCGCCGGGTGAAGTGCTCAAAGTCGTCACACTCGACGCTGCCCTCGAAGGCGCAATCCTTGGCGGGATGAGCGATCCTGCCACCGGCCAGCCGCTGATTGAGCCGGAATGCGGCGCGATGATCTGCGATCGCCTCAGCACTCTGATCGAAGAGCACAATGACAGCCTCGCTCTGATCGTCCAGCCGCCCGCCCGCCGCGCGCTGGCTCGCCTGATCAAGCAGCGGGTCAGCCGCGCAATTGTGCTGTCCATCAGCGAACTGCCCGCCTCGCAAAGTGTCGAAGTGGTCGGGCTGATCGGCCATGAAAACGCTCCCGCGCGTGCGCTCGCTCAGCCCGAGGCGCCTTCACCGGCACATTCTGCCCAACCTCCGATGGCCGCATGAAGCACGATCCCGCATCCTTTTCCGCCAGCTATGGCACAGCCTCGCGCGACGTCGTCGCTGACCGCGTGCGCCGCTTCATGCCACTGGTCCGCCGCGCCGCGTGGCACATTCATACCATGGGCCGAGATGGGCTGGAGGTGGAAGACCTGATCCAGTGCGGCCTCGTGGCGCTGACCGAATGCGCACAGAAACATACAGGCCCGACAGAGGACGGGTTCGCCGCCTATGCCAAGATCCGCGTGCGCGGCGCAATGCTGGATGCGGTGCGCCGCTCGCTAAATGACAGCCGCCGCGCGCGCAAACAACGCGCCGCCTATCAGCGCGCCGCCGCTGCCCTTCAATCAGAACTGCGCCGCGCGCCCAGCCCCGCAGAAGTCGCGCGCGCGCTCGGCATCAGCGATGCTGAACTGCGCGCCATCGAAGCGAGCGTCGTCACTCTCACCTCCATCGCTGAGGAGTATGATGAGACCAACACCGCCTTTGCTGCCGACGAACCCAACCCGTTTGAGCGCCTCTCCGAGTTGGAGGACCGCGACCGGTTGATCGCCGCTATGCGCGAATTGCCTGAGCGGCTGATGCTGGTGCTGCAATTGTTTTATGTTGAGGAATTGAACCTTACGGAAATCGCCGAAGTGCTGGAGGTGAGCGTCCCGCGCGTCCACCAGTTGCGCGCCAAGGCGCTCAAGGATATCAAGCGGCTGATCGAGGCGGAGGGATGACGCGGTGACCGGCGCGCGGTAGAGCGCGCTGTGCTTGAGAAGATCACCAACAACTTCGCCATCCTGACGCTCGCGGGCGTGGCGCTCGCGTGGGTTTACCCGCCGGCGTTTACCTGGATGACTGATGGCAGCATTCAGATTGCTGGCCAGCCGCTGCTTTCGGTTGCGCTCGGGCTGATCATGCTGGCGATGGGGCTGACACTGACCTTCGCGGACTATCGCCGCCTGACGCAATTGCCGCGCGCGGTGGCGATTGGGGTGGGGCTGCAATTCGTGGTCATGCCGCTGAGCGGATGGGCGATTGCGCGGGTTATGGAGTTGGAGCAGGGGCTGGCGGTGGGCCTGATCCTTGTCGCTTGCTGCCCGGGTGGGACAGCGTCCAACATCGTCGCCTTTCTCGCGCGCGGTAATGTCGCCTTGTCAGTCGCGATGACGATGCTTTCCACTCTCGTCGCCATTGCGCTGACACCGCTGCTGACGGGAGAGCTGGCGGGCGCCTATGTGGAGATCGACCGCTGGAACCTGCTGCGCAATATGGTCGCGATTGTGTTGGTGCCGGTGCTGCTCGGCACCGCGCTCAATCGCCTGTTTCCGCGTGCGGCGGCAGCGGTGAGCGGAGTGTTGCCGCTGGTGGCGATCCTCCTCGTGATCGGGATTGTGGGCGGCATTGTCGGCGGCGCCAAAGCGCAGATTGCGCAGCATGCCGGGCAATTGCTGCTGGCGACGTTCCTGCTGCACGCGCTGGGCTTCGGACTTGGCTTGGGTCTGGCGCGCTTGCTGGGCCTCAGCGGAGCAGAACAGCGCACCGTCTCAATCGAGGTTGGGATGCAGAACTCCGGGCTGGGCTCCGGCCTCGCCAAAACCCCCGCCTTCGCCGCGCAATTCGCAAGCGCACAGCAAGCCGCCCTTGCGCCGGTGCCTGCGGCGATTTCGGCGGTGTGGCATGTCTTGATCGGCAGCCTGCTGGCGAGCTGGTGGCGGCGGCGGTGTCGCTAGAAATATATCCCGCGCTTCGGCCCCAGATAGCCGAACAGATACGCGGCCACTTTGCGCATCTGGATCTCTTCCGAACCCTCCGTGATGCGATAGCGGCGGTGGTGGCGGTAGATGTGTTCAAACGGGGTGTGACGCGAATAGCCGATGCCGCCATGCACCTGCATCGCGCGGTCCGCCGCCTCGCAGCACAGCCGGTTGCCCCAGTAATTGCACATCGAGACCTTGTCCGAGATGCTCCGCTCAATCTCCTCGTGCGGCATATTGTCCATCTCCCACGCGGTCTTGAAGATCAGCAGGCGGAGCATTTCGGCCTGGGTGGCGAGCTCCACCAGCGGAAACTGGATCGCCTGGTTCTTGGCCAGTTCCTCGCCAAAGGGCTTGCGCTGGCGGGCGTATTTCACGCTCTCATCGATGCAGAACATCGCCGCGCCGCAGCTGCTCGCGGCCTGCCGGATGCGGTTCTGGTGGACGAAGCTTTGCGCCAGCGCGAGGCCCTTGCCCGGCTCGCCAAGGATCGCGTCTTCGGGCACCCAAACGTCTTTCACTGAGAGGCGCGGGTGGTCGGTCGGCATGTTGAAGGTCCACAGCCATTCCTCGATCTCGATCCCTTCATTGGGATTGGGCACAAGGAAACAGGTGATGCCGCGTGCATCACCCGCTTCGCCTTCGGAGCGCGCGAACATCGCGCAATGCGTAGCCTTGTGCATCCCGGTGATCCACATCTTTTCGCCGTCGATCCGGTAGCCAGCCACGCCATTGCGCGCCTCGGCGACCGCGCGGGTTTCCATGTGGGTCGCGTCTGATCCGTGGTGCGGTTCGGTAAGGCCGAAGGCGACGCGGCGGGTGCGATTAAAGCCACCGTGGATGAATTCCTGTTTCTGCGCCTCAGTCCCCCATTGCTCGAACATCGCAACGAAGGGGAAGTTGCCGACGATGGAGTGCTCGTTCTGGAGATCGTTGTGGAGGCCAAGGCCCTTCCTCGCAAAGTGCTCGCGGATCACCGCCATCCAGAGGTTTGAGCCATCCTTGCCGCCATATTGCTTTGGCGCGGAGAAGCGCCAGTGCCCGGCAGCGTCAGCGCGGCGTGTTGCTTCCGTAAGCAGCTCTTCCCACTCCTCGCGCGGCAGGCCCCCGCGATCCCAATCGGTGCGCGCATGTTCGCGGCGATGGTCGAAAAAACGGATGTTGTCGTCAGCCTGTTCGAGCGGCTTGATCTCGGCCTCGATGAAGGCGTCGAGTTCATCGAGATAGGCTTGCAGGTCGGCGGGAATTGCGAAGTCCATGGGTTTCTCCTCAAGCCCTTTGTCGCGCCCTAGGCGTCGCTGCGAACCTGCCATTTTTCGCGGGCGGCAGCGAGCGCGGGATATTTGGGTGAGTCCACGCCGCACTTTTTTAGCGCGTCGAACCGTAATTGGCGCAGCAAGCCCTTCTCAGTGAGATCCGCGTTTCCACTCAACACGTCTTTGGCGAGCTCGGGATCCTCAATTGGCAGCATCATGGCATAGTCACGGGAAATTATACCGAGCGCATTGCGAGCAACAGCCAACTGAAACCGGTCATGCCCGCTGACCTGTTCTTTGAGTGTGACGAGCCATTCGGAAATTGCAATTGCCACTTCGCCGCTGGTTGCTTCACCGCTTGCGGGCCACGTTCGAGACGGGAAGTCGAGCAGGTTTGTCCGCTCCGTCTTCGGAGCCTCCTCTTCCAGCAGCATCAGCAAGTCCAATTCCTGCTCGCTCGTCCGTCGCGAGATTACCACTCGCTCAAGCATCCGGTCTGCGCCAGAGCGCCATTGCGCCGCCATTTTGAGGCAGCCCAGCGCCCACCAGACCGTGCGGTGGATCAGCCAATAGCGGAACCGCTCACGGTCCACTATGACGCCGCTTTCCGCTTCATAAGCGGCGAAATAGTCTTCCAGAATGCCCAGCCCCAGCGCAGGCCGGTCGTAGCGGTGGAAGCGCCACACCGCCATGCAGCCGAATGCCAAATCCTCGTGCCGGTCACCAAAGTGCGCAAGCTCCCAATCGAGGACCCCGGTGAGCCGCGAGTCCTCCGCCAGCAAATTTCCCATCCGATAATCGCCGTGGTTGAGCACAGGCTCGCAAGGCTTCGGACAATTGTCCGCCATCCATTTAAGGCCCAGCGCGATGATCGGACGGTCTCCGCCTGCCTCCTCGAATTGCTGGCGGAGGTCGGCGATAGCTTCGCGATAATCCATCACCGGCACGGCTTCAGGCACAGCCTCGCGCGGGATCGCGTGTATACGCGCCAAGTCGCGCGCCGCCTGCCGCAACAGGTCGCCCGCCCCCTCCATCTCAAGGATTTCCTTTGGGTTCGCAGTGCCCGGCAAAGCCTGCATCACAAAGCCCTCGCCAAGGCCGTCCTCAGGCTCCAGCTCCGCAGCCACCCTCGGAGCGGTGACGCCCGCCGCATTAGCCGCGCGGATCACCGCGGCCTCCACCTCCATGCCGAACGGACGGTCTGCCAGAAATTCAACGCTGGGCGCACGGCGCAGCACGAAAGCGCCGCCGCCGCACCAGAACCGCCAGCTTTCCATCATCGCGCCGCCCGTCAGCCGTTCAAAGCCAACGCAAGGGTCATGAAGGCCAGCCCGCGCCATGATGCGGGGCATACCAGCTTGCAGTGCCTCAGCCTCGCTAGCCACGTTTCATGGGGCCATGGATCATCGAGGCAGGCGCCCGCTTAACCTTCGAGCTTCTTGCGGATCCGCTTCGCGCGCTTTTTGGGGCTGGGGTGCGTTTGCAGCCATGGCAGGCCGCCGCCTCCGCCGCCCATACCTTGCAGCTTATCAAGCGCCGACACACAGGCCTGCGGATCGTAATTGTTCGCAAGCATGAATTCATAGGCGTAATCGTCGGCCTGGCGCTCATGCTTTTGCGAGTGCTGGGCGCTGATGACATCGCCGAACAATTGGCCAAGCTCGGATGCCGCCAGTTGGCGCACATCGCCACTCGCCGTGCCCGCCACGCTGAGCGCCGCATCGCGCTGCAACGTGCCCTGCATGCGCTTTTTCGTGTGCTCGCGCTTCACATGGCCGATCTCGTGCCCGATCACATAGCGGACTTCGTCATCGGTGAACTCATCCATCAGTCCGGCGAACACGCGGATCGTGCCGTTCGCCATCGCAAAGGCGTTCACATCCTCGACAAGGTAGGCCTTGATGTCGAGATCAAGCCCGTCATAGCTTTCCAACCCCTTGGACAAAGCGGCGATGCGCTGCCCGTAAGGATTATCAGGCCCGGCGACAGGATTCTTGGAATCCATCTCGGTCGACATCTGGTCGAAATAGACCTTCATCTCGGCATCGGAATAGGTCACCGCATCGGCGACCTTCTTCGCTGAGCTCATGATCCCGCCAAGGCTCTGAGCGCTCAGCGGGCCAGCCACGCTCAGCCCGCCCAGCAGAGCGCCCATCGCCATAATGTCGCGGCGGGAGATATCGCGCGTATCGTTCGTCATCGTCCAATTTCCCCTGATTTACAGATGTTTCCAGCGGGTCAGGCCGGGACATTGTCCTTCTTGACGGTGATCACTTGCGGATAGGTGAATTCCTTCAAGCCTTCCTTGCCGTATTCCGCGCCAAAGCCAGATTGCTTGTGCCCGCCAAACGGCGCGAAAGGTGACAGGTGGAGGAACTCGTTCACCCACACAGTGCCGGTTTCCAGCTGCTCTGCAATCTCGACACCCTTATCCGGATTGCCCGTCCACACCGCGCCAGCAAGCCCGTAATCGGAATTGTTCGCCTTCGCGATAACCTCTTCTTCGGTCGAGAATTTCATCAGCGGCATAACCGGGCCAAACTGCTCCTCCGCCACGATCCGCGCGTCTTCGGGCGGATTGTCGAGAATGGTCAACGGCACAAAATAGCCCGAGCCCGACGGGTCGGTATCGCCGCCCAGCAGGAATTTGTAGCCGTTGTCCTTGGCATCCTCGATCAGTTCGAGCACGCGGTCATACTGCTTCTTGTTCTGGATCGGGCCGACGCCTGTGCCTTGCTCCGCGCCATCGCCGACGACGATGTTTTTCGCGTAATCAGCAATCGCCTGCGACAGCTCATCATAGATGTCTTCGTGGATATAGACGCGCTTGGCCGCGATGCAGATCTGGCCGGCGTTGGAGAAGCTTGACCAGAACAATTGCTCAGCGACCTTCTTGGGATCGGCGTCGGGCATGACGATCGAGGCATCGTTGCCGCCCAGCTCCAGCGTGATCCGCTTGAGGTCAGCGCTCGCGCCTTCCATGATCTTTTTACCGGTCGCGGTGGAGCCGGTGAAGGTGATCTTGTCGATGTCAGGGTGCGACGTGATCATCGGGCCAAGGTCATCCTCGCCAGTGATGATATTTACCACGCCCGCGGGCACAGCGTCAGCGATCAGCTCGGCAATGCGCAGAGTGGTCAGCGGCGTGAAGGGCGATGGCTTGAGGATGATCGTGCAGCCAGACAGCATGGCGGGCACGATCTTCTGGATCGCCATCATGACCGGGAAGTTCCACGGCACAATCCCGCCGACCACGCCGACGGGCACACGGCGGTGGCGGTGCAGGCGGGTCTCATCGTCCTGCAAAATCTCATCTTCAAGCTCGAGCGTCGATTGCGCCTTGGCCATGCCAGCCGCGCCGAAAATCTCGCCCTTGGCTTGATCGTGCGGTTTGCCCTGCTCGCTGGTCAGCAGGCGATACAGCTCATCGCCGTTTTCCTTGATCGCGCCTGCAATGGCCGTGATCGCCGCGCGGCGCTCATCCAGGCTGGTCTTCTTCCAGGTCTTGAATGCAGCACGAGCCGCCGCAACGGCATTGTCCAGCTCCGCCTGACCGCAAGCGGGAACTTGCCCGATCACTTCCTCGGTCGCCGGGTTGACCACATCGAGCCAAGTGCCCGTATCAACCATCTCGCCATTGATGAGATTCTTGTATTGCGTGACCATGGGGGATTTCCTCTCTCTCGCTATTTGCGCTTGGAGCCAGATTGCCGTGTTGCAAATCAAAACGCAATCGCTGTGACACACGGCCTATCCATTGCACCAAGGCTGCATGGCTCTATGGGAGGTGCGCAACCCAGCGGCATCAGGACAATGCACCATGACAGACGCCTCACCAGACCTGCTTATCTATGGCTCCCCCGTCTCGCCCTTCGTGCGCAAAGTCGCGGCGATGGCGATTGAGAAAGGGGCGGGCTTTGATCTGGAACCGGTCAATATCATGGCTATGCCGGACTGGTTTCCCGAAATCTCGCCGATGAAGCGCATTCCGGTGCTGCGGGATCGCTCAATCGCGTCTGAAGGCGTCACCGGCACTATCGCTGATTCGAGCGCGATTTGCGCCTATATTGAGAAAAAGCACCCGACACCGGCGCTGTATCCCGCAGAAGCTTTCGCGCATGGTCGGGCGCTGTTTATCGAGGAATATGCTGACACATCGCTTGCCCCTGTCGGCGGGCTCGGCATTTTTCGCCCAATCTTTTTCAGCCTCGTCCAAGGCAAGGAAGCCGATCTGGAAACCGCGCGCGCCGCATGGGCCGAAAAAATGCCGCCTGTGCTCGATTACCTTGAAAGCGCGCTGGGCGAGGCGGACTGGTTTGCTGGCGATGCGATGAGCATTGCCGATATTTCGGTCACGTGCTGCTTCATGCAGATCGAGCTTGTGGCCAAGGCACCGCTCGACAATTGGCCCGCTCTTGCAGCGCACCACGCCCGCATGATTGCGCTGCCCAGCATTGCAGGACCCTTCGCGCAGGCGGAACGCTTTGTTCGCAAGGCCTTGCCCGAGCCCTTGGACCTGACCTAAGGCGCTGGATCACTTCGGGGGTTCTTCGGAAATAAAGCAACGTATATGTCGGACGAGTGGTGCATCGGGATCATCGGCGGGTCAGGGCTCTATGCGATAGAGGGCCTTGAGGATTCGCAATGGATCGCGATTGACACGCCGTGGGGCGACCCTTCGGATGAAGTGCTCTGCGGGACCATCGCCGGGGTAAAGGTCCGCTTTCTGCCGCGCCATGGCCGCGGTCACCCGATCAGCCCGACCCAGTTGAACGCACGCGCCAATATCGATGCGCTCAAACGTGCAGGCTGCACGGATATTCTGGCGATCTCCGCTGTCGGCTCGCTGCGCGAAGAGCTGGAGCCGGGGCGCTTTGCGATTGTCGAGCAGTTTATCGACCGCACCTTTGCGCGCCCTTCGACCTATTTCACCAGCGGCTTTGTCACCCATGTCTCCATGGCTGACCCAACCTGCCCGCGCCTGTCAGAGCTGGCGGCCAAAGCGCTGACCGTATGCAAGGGGAAGGTGGCGACCGGCGCGACCTATCTCGCGATGGAAGGGCCGCAATTCTCGACCCGCGCGGAAAGCCGGATGTATCGCCAATGGGGCGCGGACATTATCGGGATGACTGGCATTCCCGAAGCAAAGCTCGCGCGGGAGGCAGAGCTGCCCTACGCGCTTGTCGGGATGGTGACGGACTATGATTGCTGGCGCGAAGGCGACGCGGTCGATGTCGCCGAAGTGGTCGAGCAGATGGGCGAAAACGGCGCGCTGGCGCGCGCGATGGTGGTCAAGCTGATCGAGAGCCTGCCCAAGAAGCGAAAAGCTTCCCCCATCGACACATGCCTGACCGACGCCGTCATTACCGCCCCCGAAGAGCGCGACCCTGAAGTGATCGCGCGGCTCGATGCGGTCGCGAAGCGGCTGCTTGACGGAGCATAGCGGGTCAAAAGCCAGAGACCCAGCGGACAGCGAATTTGTCCGGACAATTGCAATTTTGAGCGCGCGCCTTAGGCTGGAGGCTATGACACGCTGGATCGCTCTTGCCGCCCTAGTTCTGGCCACGCCGCTCGCCCCACCCCTCGCCGCTGAGGGTCGCCTCGCGCCGGGTATCTGGACCAACAATGAAGATGTCTATTTCGCCGAGGAAGAAGGCCGCAAGCCTGCCGAGTGGACCGCGTTCGAAGTCGCGATGGACGGGCGTTGGCGCAGGATTGATGCGTTTGGAAAACCGCTCACCGATTTCACAGGCGGCCCCATCGCAGGCCTGACGCAGCGCGAGGGCGGCTCTGGCTGGCAGATCGGCGCAAGCGAACTGCGGCAAGCGCGCGCGTTTGCGTGCTGGGTCTCGGTCCGCAAGTCCGAGCCCAAGCCGGACGGCTCGCCCGCTTGGGGGTTCGCGAACAAGCTGTCGATGTTCGATCAAGGCGGCCGCGTACTCGTCTCGGGCGAAGGCGCCGCGCCTGATGTCACGATCCGGATGCGCAATGTCACTTGGGCGAAAGGCAGCCGCAACAAGCCATCGCTGGTCCTCTATGTCCACAAAGACGACCCTGAGCGCGCAGAAAGCTACAGTTGGGCCTCACCCGATGCGCGCCTAGTCGGCGTCAATCTGCGCTGGGTGCAGGGCTCTTGTTCACGCGCCGATACGCCCCCGCCTACTGGCGATGCAGCCCATGCAAGCCTTGTCGCTGCCGGGCAACGCTGGAAAGAGCTCTATGAAGCGGGCGATTGGAACGCCTTGCGGGCGCTGTACGCCGATGATGCGGTGTTGATGACACAAGGCAGCCCCAAGGCTAAGGGCGCCGAAGCGATCCTTGCCTTCCTCAAGCGCTTGGAGACAGCGGGCGGCGAGGCTGAAATCAGTTTCGCACCGGAGGAGGCTGTTGCGGATGGCGGCTTCGGTTTTGTCATTGCCAAATATCAGATGGACGTGACCATGCCCGGCAGCCCACCCAGCGCGGTCGCGGGCCGGTCCATGCTGATCTACAAATGGGTTGATGGCGCATGGCTGCTGTGGCGCGACATGGACAATTTTGCGCCCGATGTTATGCCTCGCTGAGCGTTATTGCTTCCAAGCCGCTCCGCCGACCCAATCGCCCGCCACCGGCATAAACGGCGCGGTGTTGATCGATTGCCAGACACCAGCGGCAAAATAGGGGTCGGCTTCGAATTTGGCGCGCGCCTGCGGCTCGTCATCGGCCTTTATCACCAGCAGCGATCCGATGGTCTCTTCGCCTTGCTTCAGCGGGCCGGCCACCGCGTAATCGTCAATATGCGCTTCGACATGCGCCAGATGATCGTGCAGGAATTTGGCGCGCTGCTCAGCGCCCGTTTCGCCGTCGCGGCAATAGAATGCGTACAGAGCCATCAGCCCACCTCCACCAGTTCAACCAATTCGCCGCCCAGTCCGATTGCTGTGGCAGCGCGGCGTCCTTCATACAGCGCGCCGCCACGTGCAACTGGCGCGGTGAGCCAATCCGCTGTGCAAGCATCAAGGCTCTGAACCGCGAGTGTCACAAGCGCATTGCCCGGCGGCAAGTGGCCTTCATGGCGCGCGCGCTCGGTCGCTTCGGCGGGGTAATCATCGACCTCAACA